>JAIESW010000065.1 GCA_019745565.1 Burkholderiales bacterium | reverse complement strand
AGTAGCGACGGATGGATGTTGATCAGGCGGCCCGCATAGCGCTCGACGAAGCCGGCCGTCAGGATGCGCATGAAGCCTGCGAGCACGACGAGGTCGGGACGAAAGCCGTCGATGATCTTCGCGAGTTCCGCATCGAAGATCTCGCGCCCGGAGAAGCGCTGATGATCCACCACCGCCGTGTCGATGCCATGGGATCGCGCGATCGCAAGCCCGCCGGCATCCGGTCGGTTGGAGATCACACCGACCACCGGCAGTCCGGCTTCGAGCAGTGCCCGGAGATTGCTGCCGCGTCCGGAGATCAGGACGACGATGCGTTCCATCTAGATGACGACGGTGGCGGCTTCGTCGGAAGCGCGCGGCGCGATCTCGCCCGCGAGCCAGGCCTGTTCGCCCGCTGCCCGCAGGCTCTCGAGGGCGGCGCCCACGTGTTCGCGGGCCATCACGAGCACCATGCCGATGCCGCAGTTGAATACGCGATGCATCTCGGCATCGGCCACCTTGCCTTGCGTCTGCAACCAGGTGAACACCGGTGGGAGGTTCCAGGAGTCCCGACGGATGACGGCCTTCATCCCGTCCGGCAACACGCGCGGTACGTTCTCGACGATGCCGCCGCCGGTGATGTGCGCGATGCCTTTGACGGGAACCTTGCCGAGGAGTTGCAGCACGGGCTTCACGTAGATGCGGGTCGGGGCCAGCAATGCTTCCCCTAACGGGCGGCCGTGGAAATCGGCTGACAGATCGGCACGGCCCACCTCGACGATGCGCCGGATCAGCGAATAGCCGTTGCTGTGGGGTCCGCTCGAGGCAAGGGCGACCACTGCGTCGCCGGCGACGATGGAGCGGCCGTCGATGATGGCGGATTTCTCCACCGCACCGACCGCGAAGCCGGCGAGGTCGTATTCCCCGTCCGGATACATGCCCGGCATCTCGGCGGTCTCGCCGCCGATCAGCGCGCAGCCTGCCTGGCGGCAGCCCTCCGCGATGCCGCTCACCACCGCGGCTGCGGTGTCCACGTGCAGCTTGCCGCATGCGAAGTAGTCGAGGAAGAAGAGCGGTTCGGCGCCCTGCACCAGGATGTCGTTGACGCTCATCGCCACCAGATCGATGCCGACGGTGTCGTGGCGATCCATGTGAAACGCGAGTTTCAGCTTCGTGCCCACGCCGTCGGTGCCCGAGACCAGCACCGGTTCGCGGTAGCGTTTTGGAACCTCGAACAACGCGCCGAACCCGCCGATGCCTGCCAGCACACCGTCGCGCAACGTGGTGCGGGCGAGCGGTTTGATGCGTTCGACCAGAGCGTCGCCGGCGTCGATGTCGACACCGGCGTCGCGATAGGAAAGTCCGGCTGCGGGGCGATCGGGAGTCACGTCGGGCGAGGCGGAAAGAGGAAGAAAGAGCGAGCGGCTGCGCTGTGGGCGCGAGACCGCGATTCTAACCGATCGGTCCTTGCACCGACCGCGTTTGTATAATCGCTTGCATGAGGCAACTCGCTTTGCGCATCGCCGAACCGCCCGCGCCCGGCTTCGACAACTTCGTCACGGGCCGCAACGCCGAACTGCTGGCCGCGCTGCGTGCGCAATGCCTGCCGCAATCGGCCGAACGCATGATCTACTGCTGGGGCGAGACGGGCAGCGGCCGCACGCATCTGTTGCAGGCGGCGGCCGGCCACGCACCTTCCATGGGGAGGCGGTCGGTATGGTTCACCGAGAACATCGCCGATGCGTCGGCGCTGGTCCTCGTGGATGACGTGGAACGGCTGGATGCCGCCGCGCAGGCGCGCCTGTTCGGTCTCTACAACGAACTGCGCGAGGGTGGCGGCTGCCTGCTGGCGGCAGGCAGCGCGGCACCGGCCCACCTGCCGCTGCGCCCCGATCTCCTGACTCGCCTCGCCTGGGGGCTCGTATACCAGGTGCATGCGTTGACCGATCAGGAGAAAATCGCGGCACTCGAGCGCCACGCGCAGGCGCGAGCCTTGCGTCTGCCTGCGGAAGTCTCGGCATACTTGTTGCGCCACGGACGGCGCGATATGCGTTCGCTCGTGGCAACCCTCGACGCGCTCGACCGCCACTCGCTCGAAACGAAACGTCCGATCACCCTGCCGCTGCTGCGCGACCTGCTGCAAGACACCGCGTCGGCCACCGACCCGTACCAGGAAAGCACCTCTTGAAACTCGCGCTCTTCGATCTCGACAACACCCTGCTTGCCGGCGACAGCGATTTCGAGTGGGCGCAGTTCCTGATCGAGCAGGGCGTGCTCGATCGCGAGCTCTACGAGGCGCGCAACCAGCACTTCTACGACCAGTACCGCGCCGGCACCCTGGACATCCACGAGTTCCTGGATTTCCAGCTGAAGCCGCTGGCGCGGCATCCGCGCGAGCAGTTGGAGAAGTGGCATCGCGAGTACATGCAGCGCAAGATCCTGCCGATGATCACGCAGAAGGCGCGCGATCTCGTGGAAAGCCATGCCGGCGACGCGCGCGTGATCGTCACCGCGACCAACAGCTTCGTGACCTGGCCCATCGCGCGCGAATTCGGCATCGAGAACCTGGTGGCCACCGACCCGGAAGAACGGCCCGACGGCGAATTCACCGGCGGCGTGCAGGGTCTTCCCGCTTTCCGCGACGGCAAGGTGAAGCGCATGGAAGCCTGGCTCGCCGGGCTGGGCCTTACCTGGGATTCGTTCGACGAGCGCTGGGTCTACAGCGACTCGCTGAACGACCTGCCGTTGCTGTCCACTGGCACCCATCCGGTGGCGGTGGATCCCGACGAAACGCTGAAAGAGCACGCCCTGGCGAACGGGTGGATGGTGATCAGCCTCCGCTAGCGGAAGCGACGGCGGTGACGGGCCGCCGTGTATACTCCGCCGCTTGGTGAATCGGCCCCGCGGCCTTCAGTCAATGATCAAGAAGCTGCTCGACAAGGTGTTTTCCCGCGGCGCCCGCAGCGGTGCCGGGAAAGCCGGTCGAGCCGGTGGCGAACCCGTCAGGATCCGCCTCGACAAGCACGGCGTCGGGCGGAACCGCATCAGTTCCTGTGCGCGGCGCGTCACGGAGAGCCTGCAGGCCAACGGCTACCGTGCCTACGTCGTGGGCGGCGCCGTGCGCGACCTGCTGCTCGATCTCGAACCGAAGGACTTCGACGTGGCGACCGACGCCACGCCGGAGCAGGTGCAAGGCGCGTTCCGCCGTTCGCGCGTGATCGGGCGCCGCTTTCGAATCGTGCACTGCATGTGCGGGCAGGACACCGTCGAGGTCTCCACCTTCCGTGCGCTCCAGGGCACGGGCGATGACGATCAGGTGAAGGACGAGCACGGTCGCCTGCTCCGCGACAACGTGTTCGGCTCGCAGGCGGAGGACGCGCTGCGCCGCGACTTCACCGTGAATGCCCTGTACTACGACCCGAGCACCGAGGAGATCCTCGACTACTGCGGCGGCGTCAAGGATCTGGAAGCCCGCGTGCTGCGCATGATCGGCGATCCGCGCGAACGCTATCGCGAGGATCCCGTTCGCATGTTGCGTGCCGTGCGCCTGTCGGCGAAGCTCGGCCTCACCATCGAGCGCGGGACGCGCGAGCCGATCCTCGAAATGGCGCCACTCCTGCAGAACGTGCCGGCCGCGCGCCTGTTCGAGGAGATGCTGAAGCTGCTCCTGTCCGGCCATGCGGTGGAATGCGTGAACCGTCTGCGCGAGCAGGGCCTGCATCACGGCCTGCTGCCAATGCTGGATGTGATCCTCGAGCAGCCGCTCGGCGAGCGTTTCGTCATGCTGGCGTTGCAGCGTACCGACGAACGCATCCTCGAGGACAAGCCGGTGTCCCCGGCCTTCCTCTTCGCCGCACTGTTGTGGCACGAGGTGCTGGCCGCGTGGAACCTCGCGCAGGAACGCGGCGTGCCGCCGATCCCGGCGCTGCACGAGGCCATGGAGGAAGTGCTGTCGGTGCAGGCCGAGAAGATCTCGATCCCGCGGCGTTTCGGCACCGACATGAAGGAGATCTGGCTGCTGCAGTCGCGCTTCACCCAGCGTTCCGGCAAACGCCCCTGGCGCGTGCTGGAGAATCCGAAGTTCCGCGCCGGGTACGATTTCCTGCTGCTCCGTTGCGAAAGCGGCGAGCTCGACCCCGAAGTGGGCGAATGGTGGACGCGCTTCCAGGATGCAACGCACGAGGAACGCGATCGCATGCTGCTGCCGCCCGAACAGGGTTCGGGCACCGGACGCAAGCGTCGTCGTCGCCGCCGCGGCAAGCCCGCCGAGGACGGCGAGTCCGCCGGCCCGTCCGACGAGCAGCCGGCCGACTCCGAATCGTGACCCCGGGTCTTCGCCCATGAGCGGCGCGCCGCTGCTGCCCGAGCGCCTGCGCTACATCGCTGTCGAAGGACCGATCGGCGCCGGCAAGACCAGCCTTGCGCGCAAGCTGTCCGAGGCGATCGATGCCGAACTGATGCTGGAGGACCCGGATACCAATCCGTTCCTGCCGCTGTTCTACGACGATCCGGAACGGCACGCGCTCGCGACCCAGCTCTTCTTCCTGTTCCAGCGCACCGACCAGGTCCGGACGCTCCGTCAGACCGACCTGTTCCGCCGGGTCACGGTCGCGGATTTCTGCTTCGAGAAGGACACGCTGTTCGCGCGATTGACACTGGCCGACGACGAGTTCGAGCTCTATCAGAAGATCCACGCGCACCTCGCGCCCCAGGCGCCGACGCCGGATCTCGTGATCTATCTCCAGGCCTCATCCCGGGTCCTGGCCGAGCGGGTCAAGCGCCGCGGGATCGCCTATGAGCGTGGCGTGACCGACAGCTATCTCGCCCGGCTCGCCGAGACCTACAGCCGCTTCTTCCACGACTACGCTGCCGCCCCCGTGCTGGTGGTCAACAGCGAACGCCTCAACTTTGTTGATAAGGCCGAAGACTTTGCGTTATTGTTGCGCCGCATCACGGAGATGCGGGGCCGCCGCGAGTTCTTCAACATCGGGGCCTGACGCTTTCAGCGGAGAGAACGGATGTACACAAGTCCGTCGGGAGACAAGGCGAAGCCGCCCGCGCGAGTGACGCTGGCGACGTTGCAAAAGATGACGCGGGAGCGCGAGCCCATCACGATGGTCGCGTGCTACGACGCGACCGCTGCATCGGTGGTGGAGAACGCCGGGGTCGAGATCATTCTCGTGGGCGATTCGCTCGGCATGCTGGTCCAGGGCGGCGATTCGACGCTGTCGGTCAGCATCGACGATGCGGTCTACCACACACGCTGCGTGGCGCGCGGGGCAAAGCGCGCGGTCGTCCTGGGGGACATGCCCTTCGGCAGCTACCAGGCGAGTCCGCAGCAGGCCTTCGAGAATGCGGCGAAGCTGATGGCGGCCGGCGCGCACATGATCAAGCTCGAGGGCGGTGCCGTCATGGCCCCGACCGTCGAATTCCTGTCCGCGCGCGGCATTCCCGTGTGCGGCCACCTGGGCCTCACGCCGCAGTCGGTGAATGCGCTGGGCGGGTTCAAGGTGCAGGGCAAGACCGAGGATGCGGCGCAGCGCGTGATCGACGATGCGAAGGCGATCGAGGCGGCGGGTGCCGTGATGATCGTATTCGAGGCGATCCCGACGGCGCTCGGCAAGGCCGTGACCGAGGCGCTGTCGATCCCCACCATCGGCATCGGGGCGGGTCCCGATTGTTCCGGTCAGATCCTGCTGCTCTACGACATGATCGACTTCTTCCCGGGCCGGAAAGCCAAGTTCGTGAAGAACTTCATGGCCGGCGCGGGCAGCATCCAGGGCGCGGTCGAGAACTTCGTGCGCGAGGTCAAGGCCCGCACGTTCCCCAGTCCGGAATACTGCTACTGACGCGGCTGTCCGCGTCTGCCTTGCGTCATGGAAATCATCCGGACAATACCCGAGCTGCGCGCCCGCCTGCAGCGCGAATCGAACATCGCGCTGGTGCCCACCATGGGCAACATCCACGACGGCCATCTGAGCCTCGTGCGCATCGGTCTCAAGCGTGCCCCGTTCGTGGTGACCAGCATCTTCGTGAACCGCTTGCAGTTCATCCAGGGCGAGGACTTCGACAAGTACCCGCGCACCTTCGAGGAGGATTGCGAGAAGCTCGAAGCGGCGGGCAACGGCGTCGTGTTCGCGCCCGACGAAACCCAGATGTATCCGGAGCGGCAGGTGTTCATCGTCGAACCGCCGCCCATCGCGAACAAGCTGGAAGGCCGCTTTCGTCCTGGACATTTCCGCGGCGTGTCGACGGTCGTCCTCAAGCTCTTCAACATGGTGCAGCCGCAGACCGCGGTGTTCGGCAAGAAGGACTACCAGCAGCTGTCCATCGTGCGCCACATGGTGGACCAGTTCGCATTGCCGCTGTCCATCATTCCCGCCGAGACCGTGCGGGCCGAAGACGGGTTGGCGCTTTCGTCGCGCAACCGCTATCTGAGTCCCGAGGAACGCGGCGAGGCGCCGCGCCTCAACGAGGCCCTGCGCCAAGTGAAGCAGGCCGTCGAATCGGGTGATCGCAACTTCGAGGCGCTGGAGTTCGCCGCCGATGCGCTGCTTGCGCGCCATCGCTGGCACGTGGACTATGTCGTGGTGCGCAGCCGCCGCACGCTGATGCAGCCGGACCCGGACGAGCGCGAACTGGTGGTGCTGGGTGCGGCGCGTCTTGGACAGACGCGGCTCATCGACAACCTGGAGATCCTGGCGCCCGCCTGAACGTCGGCAGGGCGCTCATGAAGGCAAGCCCATGAGTCGCCCCGCACCGTTCCCCTTCTCGGCCATCGTCGGTCAGGACGAGATGAAGCTCGCTCTGCTGATCGCCGCCGTGGACCCGACCGTGGGCGGCGTGCTCGTGTTCGGCGATCGCGGCACCGGCAAGTCGACGGCGGTGCGGGCACTCGCGGCGCTGCTGCCGCCCATGCGCGCGGTGGCGGGTTGTCCCTACGGTTGCGAACCCGACAAGCCGGCCGCACTGTGCGAAGCGTGCCGCGGCGCGGGCCGGTTGAAGAGCGTCCAGGTCCCGGTGCCGGTGGTGGATCTGCCGCTCGGCGCCACCGAGGATCGCGTCGTCGGCGCCCTCGATCTCGAGCGTGCGCTGGCACAGGGCGTGAAGGCGTTCGAACCGGGGTTGCTGGCACGCGCCCATCGCGGTTTCCTGTACATCGACGAGGTGAATCTGCTCGAGGATCACCTGGTCGATCTGCTGCTCGACGTGGCCGCGTCGGGCGAGAACGTGGTCGAGCGCGAGGGGTTGTCGGTGCGGCATCCGGCACGCTTCGTCCTGGTGGGCAGCGGCAATCCGGAAGAGGGCGAACTGCGGCCGCAACTGCTCGACCGCTTCGGCCTGTCGCTGGAGGTCCGGACGCCGACCGAGCTTGCCTTGCGCGTCGAAGTTGTCCGGCGCCGTGATGCGTACGAGCGCGATCCGGAGGCGTTCACTGCACGCTGGAAGAGCGAGGAAGCGAAGGTACGCCGCCGCATCATCGCCGCTCGCGAGCGGCTCGCGGTGGTCACGGTGCCTGATCGGACGCTCGAGCGCGCTGCCGAACTTTGCATGCGCCTCGGCACCGACGGCTTGCGAGGGGAGTTGACGTTGATGCGGGCTGCGCGCGCCGTGGCAGCACTCGATGGCGACTCCACGGTGGCGGACGTTCATCTGCAGCGCGTCGCAGCATCTGCGCTGCGCCATCGGTTGCGGCGCGATCCGCTCGACGACACCGGCTCCACCACACGGGTGGAGCGCGTCGTCACGGAGATGTTCGCGGAGTGAACGCGACCGGCGACGCCGGGAGCCGCGTCTGGGCGGACGCAGCGCTCGCGGCGACGCTGTGCGCCATCGACCCTGCAGGACTCGGCGGCATCGTGCTGCGCGCGCGCGCCGGGCCGGTGCGGGACCGCTGGGTCGGGCACTTGCGCGGTCACCTCCCGGCGAGCATGCCGATCCGTACCGTTCCGCTGCACATCGGTGACAGCCGATTGCTCGGTGGGCTCGATCTCACGGCTACGCTGCGCGCCGGGCGCCCCGTCGCTGAACAGGGGTTGCTGGCCGAAGTGCATGGTGGCATCGCACTGCTCGCCATGGCGGAACGGGTGTCCGGTGCAACTGCGGCGCGCATCACGAGTGCGCTGGATCGCGGCGAGATCCAGGTGGAGCGTGACGGATTGGCGCTGCGCATTCCTGCGCGGTTCGGCGTGATCGCCCTCGACGAAGGCGCCGAACCCGACGAACGGCCGCCGGCGGCGCTGCTCGATCGCCTCGCCTTTCACGTCGATCTCGAAGGCGTGCCACTGGGTGACGCAACGGCCTCCGCAACCACCGTGTCAGCGGTGGAGAATGCCCGTTCCCGGCTCCCGCGCATCGTTGCAGGCGACGACGTGCTGCAGTCGCTCACCGCGACGGCAATGGCGCTCGGCATCGCGTCGCTGCGCGCCGTGCATCTTGCCTTGCGTGCGTCCCGCGCGCTGGCCGCGCTGGCGCAACGTGATGCAGTCGAGGCGGAGGATGCTGCCATCGCGGGTCGACTGGTGTTCGCGGCACGCGCCACGCAGTTGCCGAGCGCACCGTCCCCCGACGCCGCGGAAGCACAGGACACCGTCGAAGATTCTCGAACGGAGGCAGAGCAGGACGGCGATCCGTTCGACCGCCCGCTGGACGACATGGTGCTCGAGGCAATCAAGGCCGCGTTGCCCGCCGCGCTGCTCGCGCAACTCGTCGGCAGCGATGGCGTGGCGTCGCGGGGACGATCCGGCGGCAAGGCCGGTGCGAGCCATCGATCGAAGTTGCGCGGCCGACCGGTCGGCACGCGTGCCGGCGAACCCCGCGGGGGCGCACGGCTGAGCGTGGTGGAAACGCTGCGTAGCGCCGCTCCTTGGCAGCCGTTGCGGCGACGGGAGTCGGGACGCACGCAGTCCATCGCTCGCATCGACGTGCGGCCGGAGGACTTCCGCGTGAAGCGCTACGAGGAACGGTCGCAGTCGACCACGATCTTCGTGGTCGATGCTTCCGGCTCTTCGGCGCTCCACCGTCTCGCGGAAGCCAAGGGGGCGGTCGAGTTGCTGCTCGCGGAGAGCTACGTGCGGCGCGATCAGGTGGCGCTGATCGCCTTTCGCGGCGAACGGGCCGAAGTGCTGCTGCCGCCGACGCGGTCGCTGGTGCGAGCGAAGCGGTCGCTCGCGGGTCTGCCCGGCGGCGGCGGTACTCCGCTCGCGTCCGGCATCGATGCGGCCCTTGCATTGGCCGACGGGCTGCGACGCAAGGGTGAGACGCCCAGCATCGTGGTGCTCACGGACGGCAAGGCCAACGTCGCGCGCGACGGCAAGCCGGGACGGGAACAAGCCACGGCCGACGCAGCGGCGGCAGCGCGGCGACTTCGCGTCGCGGCGATTCCGGCGATCGTGCTCGACACTTCGCCCCGACCTCAGCCGCAGGCCGAGCAACTGGCGCGCGACATGGGCGCACGCTACGTGCCGCTGCCTCATGCCGACGCGAATGCGGTGACGCGCGCCGTCCGTGCGGCGGCGCCGGATCCGGGATGAATCCGGGTCTGCGGTGGGATGTCGACGGTCGCGACTGGCCCCATCGTGAAGCGAGCCGGTTCGTGGCGGCCGGCGGTCTGCGCTGGCACGTGCAGCAGATGGGCACCGGTCCGGCGCTGCTGCTGGTGCACGGCACCGGGTCCGCGACCCACTCCTGGCGCGACCTGATGCCCGCGCTCGCGCCTTCCTTCACGGTCGTGGCGCCCGATCTGCCGGGACACGGTTTCACCGAGGCGCCGGCGCCGGCAAGGCTGTCGCTGCCGGGCATGGCGTCCGCCCTGGCGGCATTGCTCGAGTCGCTCGGGGTGCGTCCCGCGCTGGCGGTCGGGCATTCGGCCGGCGCAGCGATCATCGCGCGGATGAGTCTCGACGATCGTCTGCCGGTGGCCGGTCTCATCAGCCTCTGCGGGGCGATGCTGCCGCTGCGCGGGATTCCCGGCTTCGTGTTCGCGCCGATGGCGCGGCTGTTCGCGGCCACCTCGCTGGTGCCGCGCCTGTTCGCATGGAGGGCCGGCGATCCGGCGGTCGTGGAGCGCCTGGTTCGCGGCACCGGGTCGAGGATCGACCGCGTCGGAATCGAGCTGTACGGTCGCCTGATCCGCAGTCCGGCCCATGCCGCCGCGGCCCTGGACATGATGGCGCACTGGGATGTGCATCCCCTGGAGCGCGATCTGCCGCGGCTCGCGCCGCGATTGCTCCAGATCGTCGGCACCAACGACCATACGGTGCCGCCGGCCGAGGCGCGCCGCGTGCAGAGGCTGCTGCCGGAGGCGGCCATCGTGCCGCTGGCGGGAGCCGGCCATCTGGCCCATGAGGAACGGCCCCTCGAGGTTGCGACCCTGATCCGTCGCTTCGCCGCCGAAACGGCGACCGTTCCGACCGCCGGCTGAGGCGGTAGGGGTACGAGAAGGCGCTTGTCCACGGGCCGGGCGCTGTTACACTTGCGTCGACCATGTTGACAGTCAATGTGTCACGATCAGTTGTCGGTCCGCTGCCGGGGTCCAGGCCCCACGCGGTCGTGATCGGCAGCGGCTTCGGGGGGCTTGCCGCCGCCGTCCGGCTGGGTGCCCGCGGCTATCGCGTGACCGTGCTCGAGCGCCTCGATGCGCCGGGCGGGCGCGCCTATGTCTACCGGCAGGACGGGTTCACGTTCGACGCCGGTCCCACCATCGTCACCGCGCCGTTCCTGTTCGAGGAACTATGGGCACTGTGCGGCAAGCGGCTCGCCGACGATGTGGAGCTGCGGCCGCTCGGACTGTTCTACCGCATCCGCTTCCACGACGGGCAGGTGTTCGACTACTCCGGCGACCCGGTTGCCATGCGCGCGGAGGTCGCGAAGCTCGCGCCGGACGATGTGGCCGGCTACGAGCGTTTCATGGCACTCAGCGAGGCCACGTGCCGCATCGGATTCGAGCAGCTCGGCCACGTGCCCTTCGGTTCCTGGAGGGATATGGCGAAGGTGCTCCCCGATCTCGTGCGGCTCGAAAGCTATCGCACGGTATACGGCATGGTGGCGAAGCATGTCCGCAACGAACGCCTGCGCACCGTGTTGAGCTTCCATCCGCTGCTGGTGGGCGGCAACCCGTTCACGACGACGTCGGTGTACAGCCTGATCGCGTCGCTCGAGCGGCGCTGGGGCGTGCACTTCGCGATGGGGGGAACCGGGCAGCTGGTGCGCGGTCTTGTCGGTCTGATCGCCGGGCAGGGCGGCACCGTGCGGTGCAATGCCGAGGTGAGCGAGATCATGGTCGATCAGGGCCGGGCGACCGGCGTGCGCCTCGCCTCGGGCGAGACGATCCGTGCCGACGTGGTCGTGTCGAATGCCGATGCCGCGTGGACCTATCGACACCTCCTGCCCCAGGCGGTGCGGCGCCGCTGGACCGACCGGCGCATCGAGCGCTCGCGCTACTCCATGAGCCTGTTTGTGTGGTACTTCGGCACGAAACGGCGCTACGAGAACGTGCCCCATCACACCATCCTGCTCGGGCCGCGCTATCGCGAGCTGCTGCGCGACATCTTCGCGCGCAAGGTGCTCGCCGACGACTTCAGCCTCTACCTGCATCGGCCCACGGCGACCGATCCTGCGCTCGCCCCGCCGGGCTGCGATACGTTCTATGTGCTCTCGCCGGTACCGCATCTCGCCAGCGGCATCGACTGGGCGAAGCAGGCGGAAACCTACCGCCGCGCGATCGCACGGCACCTGAGCGCCACGCTGCTGCCCGATCTGGAAGGGCAGGTGGTGACATCGCGTGTGCTGACGCCGCAGGACTTCCACGACCGCCTGCTCTCCTATCAAGGCGCGGCCTTCGGCATGGAACCCGTGCTCACACAGAGCGCCTGGTTCCGGCCCCACAACCGCAGCGAGGACGTGGAGCGGTTGTACCTGGTCGGTGCCGGCACCCATCCGGGCGCCGGATTGCCCGGCGTGCTGTCCTCGGCTCGCGTGCTCGACACGGTGGTCCCCGATGCAGCCGTCTTCGCCTGATCCGCGCGCCGATCTCGCGCAATGCAGCGCATTGCTGCGAGGCGGCTCCCGCACGTTCTTCGCGGCTTCGTTGCTGTTGCCGCGGCGCATGCGCGAGCCGGCGAGCGCACTCTACGCGTTCTGCCGGCTTGCCGACGATGCGATCGACCTGGGCGAAGGTGACGGCGATGCGCTCCCGGCGTTGCGCGACCGGCTGGCCCGCATCTATGAAGGGCAGCCGCAGGCGATCGCTGCCGATCGAGCGCTGGCCGTCGTCGTGGCGCGCTACGGTGTTCCTCGAGCACTGCTGGAAGCGCTCCTCGACGGATTCGAGTGGGACGCCGAGGGTCGTCGCTACGAAGCTCTGGAAGACCTGTTTGCCTATGCGGCGCGGGTGGCGGGTACCGTGGGAGCGATGATGAGCGTGCTCATGGGTGGCCGCGCGCGTGAGGTCATCGCGCGCGCATGCGACATGGGTGTCGCGATGCAGCTCACCAACATCGCCCGCGACGTGGGCGAGGACGCGCGCGCCGGCCGTCTCTATCTGCCGCTCGCCTGGTTGCGCGAGGCCGGCATTGACCCGGACGTCTTTCTGCGCGCGCCTGAACATTCCGCCGCGCTTGGTACCGTCGTACAGCGCCTGCTCGACGTGGCCGACGGACTGTATGCGCGTGCTGGTGCGGGTATCGCGCGGCTGCCGCTCGCCTGTCGTCCCGGGATGCATGCCGCGCGCATCGTGTATGCCGAGATCGGTCGCGCAGTGGAGCGACGGGGCTTCGATGCGGTGTCGAGCCGCGCGATCGTGTCGGGGCAACGCAAAGTGTGGCTCGCCGGTCGCGCGGTGATCGAGGCCGGGTTGCCTCAAGGGAGCGTCGGTGCTGCGCCGCTCGCAGCAACGGCATTCCTCGTGGATGCCGTGGCGACATCGTCTGCTCCCGAAGCGGCCGCGCAACGCGGCGTTGTCGGACACGTCGAATGGCTGGTGGATCTGTTCACACGCCTCGAGCAGCTCGAGCACCGGCAGCACCTGCAACGGCAAGGCGTCGCCGGATAAGCCGATGTCCGGCAACGTCCTCTTCCTGCTCGAACTGCTGTTCGGAGCGGGGGTTGCACTCGGCTTCGCCGTGTGGGAACTGGTGCAGCTGAAACGCCACCGCGATCGGCAGCCGGCGCACGACCGTGAGGAAAGTCCCTAGCGCCGACGCGGCATGCGAAACGGCAGCAGCATGTGCACCCACCCGGAGCGGAAGCGATCCAGCGACAGGCTCTCGTGCAGCGCCGTCACGGACTGGCCCAGCAGGCGCGTGGCGACGACCGAGCGTGCGTAGAACGGCGTGTCTTCGAGAGTCTGGGTGACCGTGGGCGTGGCGCCGGAATCGGCGCGCGTGTGCCGTGGAATACGCCAGATCATCCCCGGCGGCAGGGCAGCGCGCGGTGGCGGATCGAACTCCTCGATGCGGCCGCTGCCGTCACAACGCAACGCGAGGACGCGATGGTCTTCCGTGCGGCGCGTCACGTCGTAGAGGATCGCCGTGCCGCCGTTCATTGGGGCGCGCGACCAGTCCCAACGCACGAAATCGTGTTCGAGCGGCGCGTCGCCGGCGTTGGAGTCGAGGTAGGCCGATCCCGACCAGCGCAGGCCCGGGCGATCGAGTGCCACTTCGACGCGCGAGCAGGGCGCGAGCGGTGACCAGCGCTGGCGTCCGACCCCGTCCAGGAAGTAGGTGTGTCCGGTGGCGTGCGAGGGATGGAGCCGCACCGTTCCGCGAACGCGTGTGGGAAGCGGTGCGGTGATCTCGTTCACATGGATCACCAGCGTGGTTCCGTCCCACTCCAGTGCGCTCGGACCGATGGCAAGCGACGCGGCCGAGCGTCGGAGCGCGGACCGTGAGCGCTCGGTGAGCGCCCAGCGCTTGCCGCCATCGCCGTACAGGGCGACATTGAGCGCGCAATGGTTCTCCGGATCGCCGTCGCCTCGACGGCGCGCCCGTGCGTAGTAGGGCGAGAACACGCTGCCCACGAACGCGATGATGGTGAGGCCGTGCCTGCCGTCGTCGCTCAGCGCATCGAGGTACCACCATACGTAGCCGTTCCGCGCGACGGGTCGATCGAAATCAAAGCGCACCGCGGTCCTCCAGCACTGCACGGCTCGCGAGCCGACCCGAGAGCGCCGCCATGGGCACGCCGGGGCCCGGATGCACGCTGCCGCCGGCGAGATACAGCCCGGGGATGCGCGTGCGCGCCGCCGGGCGACGGAACGACGCTGCCCATCCGTGCGACGCGCGGCCGTACAAGGCACCACCGGTATCGGGGAACAGGCGCTCGAAATCAGCCGGTGTCGTCGCGACCTTGTGATGCGGTTCGATGCGCAGCCCGCAACGCGCGAGCGTCGCGCGCATGTCCGCCTCCGAACGGGCTACTTCCAGGGGCTCGAAGCGTCGCGCGTCGCCGACGGGTGGCGCGTTGACGAGACACAACAGGCGTTCCGGACCTGCGGACGAAGACACTCCGCGATCGTCGCGGTCCTGCGCGCAGACGTACACGGTCGGATCGGCCGGAATGGAACCGCGCTCGAGGATATCCTCGAACTCGGCGCGATAGTCGCGCGAGAAGAACACGTTGTGGCGGGTCAGCGGAAAACCGGCTGTCTTCGCCACACAGGTCCACGTCATGGCCGACAGCGATCGCGCGCTGCGAGGCACGGCGGTCACCGCGGCGGCGATGTCGCTGCCGAGCCTGCCGCTCGCGATCGCCCCAGGGTCGGCGTTCACCACGATCGCATCCGCGTCGAAGCGCTCGCCGGTATCGAGTTCGATGGCCGCGACCCTGCCGTTCTCGACGCGTACCGCGGCCGCAGTCGTCCGATAGCGGATCGTCGCGCCGCGCTCGGTGGCGGCCTTCGCCAACGCGTGGGCGATGCGATGCATGCCGCCTTCGACGAGCCAGACGCCTTCGCGTTCCACGTGGGCGACCAGCATCAGCGTGGCCGGAGCGAGGAACGGCGACGAACCGCAATAGGTCGCATAGCGGCCGAAGAGCTGACGCAGTCGCGGATCGCGGAAGTGCCGGCCGAGAGCGTGAGCGAGTGTCGTGAAGGGCGAGATGCGCCATAGATCGTCGAGATGCCGCCAACCGGTGCGACGTACCAGCTCCAAGGGCCCGGGCCTGTCGGCGCGGATGAACGGACCCTCGAGCGTGCGATAGACGCGGCGGGCGCGTTCGGCGAACGTCCGATAGGCCCTGGCCTCGGCTGCGCCGGCGAAGACGCCGATCGCGTCGGCCGTTCGCGATTCGTCGGCGTAGAGATCGAGGCTCTGTTCCGCGTCCCATGCATGGCGCGCGAGGACTTCCGCCGGGCGCAGGGTGAGCACGTCGTCGAGCGCCACACCGGCCGTGGCGAGCAGCTCGTCGAAGACCCAGCGCATGGTGAGCACGGTCGGCCCGGCATCGACGTGCGCGATGCCGGCAGCCACTTCGCGCATCTTGCCGCCCGGCTGGGCTGCCCGCTCCACGACGAGCACCTCGAGCCCGTGGGCCGACAGTTCCAATGCCGCAGCCAGTCCCCCGACCCCGGCCCCTACCACCACCACGCGGTTCGTGCCCATTCGCTGCATCGCCTCAGGCAGGAGTTCGTTGACTCGGCCGGAATCGTGTGTCTATAGTACATTACAGTTAAAGATGACAAGTAAAAATGACGACCAAGAGGAGGCATGGTATGGACGGCATCACTCGAGTCGAAAAAGCCCTGGCGCTCGCCATCGAGCAGCATCTCGCAGCGGCCGTGGCTCACGCCGAAGCGCCCGGTTGTCCGCCGCGTCTTGCCGCCGCGCTGCGCTACGCGGTCTTCCCTGGCGGTGCGCGAGTGCGCCCGCGCCTGTGCCTGGCGGTTGCCTGCGCCTGCAATGAGGACGAGCCGGGCGTGGCCGACGCCGCCGCGGCGTCCATCGAACTCCTGCACTGTGCATCGCTGGTGCACGACGACCTGCCTTGCTTCGACGATGCCGCCACGCGTCGCGGCAAGCCCTCGGTGCACCGCGCCTTCGGCGAGCGGCTCGCCGTCCTCGCCGGCGATGCCCTGATCGTGCTGGCTTTCCAGACCCTGGCTCGCGGCGTGTCGGCAGCGCCGCATCGCCTGGGGCCGCTCACCATGATCGTCAGTCGCGCCGTCGGCATGCCGTCCGGCATCGTGGCGGGCCAGGCCTGGGAGTGCGAACCGCACGTGAGTCTCGCCCACTACCAGCGTGCCAAGACGGGAGCGTTGTTCGCGGCGGCGACCGTGGCGGGTGCCACGGCAGCCGGCTATCCGGAACCGGGACAATGGCGCACTCTGGGCGAGTGCCTTGGCGAAGCCTTCCAGGTGGCTGATGACCTGCACGACGTGGTGTCGGATCCGGGTGAACTCGGCAAACCGACCGGCCGCGACGCCGCTCTGGGTCGGCCGAGCGCGGTACAGGACCTCGGCATGGTCGGCGCCCAGGATCGCTTCGAGTACCTGGTCACCAACGCGGTGGAATCGATCCCGCCATGTCCGGGCCGTGACGACCTGCGTGCGCTGATTACCGTGGAATCCTCGCGTTTCCTGCCGAAGGAACTGGCCCGCCGGGCTGCGTGACGGCCCGCCTGCGTACCACGGCGACCGGCACCGGTGGATGCCGCCTTGGCCTGGTCCGATCGCTGGTTCTCGACACGCGATCGCCTGCTGGCGAGCCCGGGGTTCCAGCGCTGGGCAGCTGCGTTCCCGCTGACGCGGCCGATCGCCCGCCGGCGGGCGCGCCGTCTGTTCGATCTGTGCGCCGGCTTCGTCTACAGCCAGGTGCTGCTCGCTTGCATGCGCCTGCACTTGTTCGAACTGCTCGCCGAACGGCCGCAGACCGTTGCCGAACTGGCGCGCCGCCTCGCGCTGACCGAGGAGAACGCCGCGCGCCTCGTCGCTGCGGCGGTGGCCCTGGATCTCGTCGAGGAGCGCGGTACCGACCGGTATGCCCTGGGACCACTGGGTGCGCCGCTGGTCGGAAACGTGGGGCTGCGGGCCATGATCGAGCACCACGCCGTCCTCTACGGTGATCTGCACGATCCGGTCGCCTTGTTGAGGGGGACTCGGCGCGACACCGGTCTATCGCGCTACTGGTCCTACGCCCGCTCCGACCACCCGGCGGAGCTCGATCGCGAACGCGTCGGCGCTTACACGCACCTGATGGCGGCATCGCAACCGCTCGTGGCCAACGAGATCCTCGATGCCTACCCGCTGAGACGCCATCGTTGCCTGCTCGATGCGGGTGGCGGCGACGGGACCTTCCTGCTGGCTGCCGCGCTGCGTACCCCGAAGCTTCGGGTGATCCTGTTCGATCTGCCGCCCGTCGCCGAGCTCGCGCGGCTTCGGTTCGGCGCGGCAGGCATCGCTGACCGGGCCACGGCAGTGGGCGGCGACTTCCGCGCGGATCCGCTGCCCACCGGCGCCGACGTGATTTCGCTGGTCCGGGTCATTCACGACCACGACGACGCGGCGGCCCTCGGAATCCTGCGGGCCGTCCGCCGCGCGCTGCCGCCGGACGGGACGCTGCTCCTGGCCGAGCCCATGTCCGGAACCGCCGGTGCCGAGCCCATGGGCGACGCCTACTTCGGCTTCTACCTCCTGGCGATGGGGCAGGGCCGGCCGCGCACGCCGGCAGCACTGGGCGCGCTCCTGGTTTCGGCCGGATTCCATCAGCCCCGGCTGGCCGCCACGCACCTGCCGCTGCAGGTGCGGCTGCTGGTGGCGCATCCGGCGGTTGACACGTCGACTGTTAATATTAATTGACATGTTGAAACGTCCGCGTAGACTGACATTCATGGACGCTTCCATAAAGAGCATCGGTCGGGGCTCGACACAATGAGTCAGCCGATGAATGCGTTGGCCGTGGTGCTGGAAAAGCCCGAGCACCTCGTGCTGAGCCGCCTCGAGCTATCCCCCGCGGGGGCCGAGGACGTGGTCGTGGACGTCGAATGGAGCGGTATCAGTACCGGCACCGAACGCCTGTTGTGGTCCGGTCGGATGCCGCCCTTCCCGGGCCTGGGCTATCCGCTGGTGCCCGGCTACGAGTCGGTCGGCCGCGTCGTTGCCGCCGGCGAGCGCGCCGCGGTGCAACCGGGTGCAAGAGTGTTCGTGCCGGGCGCGCGTTGCTTCGGCGACGTGCGCGGGCTGTTCGGCGGCGCGGCGGCCCGGGTCGTGGTGCCGGGCTCGAAGGTCGTTCCCTTCGACGAGTCGCTGGGCGAGCGTGGCGTGCTGCTTGCGCTCGCGGCCACGGCCCACCATGCGATAGTCGGCTCGGATGCGCAGCCCCCCGACCTCATCGTAGGCCATGGCGTGCTGGGGCGATTGGTGGCGCGTCTCGCCGTGCTTGCCGGTGCCGAGCCCGTGGTCTGGGAACGCAATCCGGAGCGCACCGGAGGCGCCAAGGGCTATAGGGTCGTCCATCCGGACGACGACGCGCGCCGCGAGTACCGCACGATCTGCGATGTGAGCGGTGACGCGGGCCTGCTCGACACGCTGATTGCCCGTCTCGCCCGCGGTGGCGAGATCGTGCTGGCGGGCTTCTACAGCGAGCCTCTGTCGTTCACGTTCCCGCCGGCGTTCATGCGCGAGGCGCGCATCCGCGTGGCCGCGGAATGGCGCGAGTCGGATCTCGCGGCAGTGCGCGAACTGGCGGAGTCCGGTCGTCTGTCGCTCGACGGACTGATCACCCATCGGCGCGACGCAGGCGATGCCGCGGCCGCGTATCGCACCGCGTTCGGCGAACCCGAGTGCCTGAAGATGATCCTCGACTGGAGGTCGACCCGATGAACGACTCGTGCGGCAGCAACGTGGCAATGCCGGTCAAGTTCAGTATGAAGGACCGGCTGCGCGCCGAAGCGGCGATCGAGCCCGATCCGGTCGCTACCGCCGCACCCACCAAGACCACCCAGATCATCGCGATCTACGGCAAGGGGGGCATCGGCAAGAGTTTCACCCTCGCGAACCTGTCCTACATGATGGCGCAGCAGGGCAAGAAGGTGCTGCTGATCGGCTGTGACCCGAAGAGCGACACCACCAGCCTGCTGTTCGGCGGCAAGGCCTGTCCGACCATCATCGAGACCTCGTCGAAGAAGAAGCTGGCCGGCGAGCAGGTGGCGATCGGTGACGTGTGCTTCAAGCGCGACGGCGTCTTCGCGATGGAACTGGGCGGTCCCGAAGTGGGCCGTGGCTGCGGCGGTCGCGGCATCATCCACGGCTTCGAGACTCTCGAGAAGCTCGGCTTCCACGACTGGGGTTTCGACTACGTCCTGCTCGATTTTCTCGGCGACGTGGTGTGCGGCGGTTTCGGTCTGCCGATCGCGCGCGACATGTGCCAGAAGGTCATTGTCGTGGGGTCGAACGACCTGCAGTCCCTGTACGTCGCGAACAACGTGTGCTCGGCGGTGGAGTACTTCCGCAAGCTGGGCGGCAACGTCGGTGTCGCGGGCCTGGTGGTGAACAAGGACGACGGCACCGGCGAGGCCCAGGCTTTCGCCGAGGCCGTCGGCATTCCCGTTTTGTCGTCGATCCCGGCGCATGACGACATCCGCCGCAAGAGCGCCAACTACGAGATCATCGGCCGGCCCGGCGGACAGTGGGCATCCGTGTTCGAGACGCTGGCGACCAACGTCGCAGAGGCCCCGCCGCTGCGGCCCACACCGTTGACGCAGGACGGGCTGCTCGGGCTGTTCTCGGGCGATGTGGTCGGCCGCAACGTCGTGCTCCAACCCGCGACGCTGTTCGACATGATCGGCAAGACCGACGTCGAGCGCCCGACGCTCGAAGTGGTCTACGACGCGGTCTGATCGCGATGAACGGCGCGACACCATCCGCATCGATCGCACCTGCCACCGGTGTGGAAGTGATCTACGACGCGGCCGGTGCGGCGCCCATGGCGAACGACGGTGCGCAGGGGATGCCCGAGAAGCGCGTCATCCCCATCCACGTGACGGCAGCCTCGGGCGACGGCACGGGTTGCCACGGCGGCAAGGAACAGATGCGCGCGGCCGCGAGCGCGTCGGTCAACAGCGAAACGCTGCAGCGCTACGCCGCCGACTATCCCACCGGTCCGCACGACCAGCCGCAGAGCATGTGCCCGGCGTTCGGTTCGCTGCGCGTCGGCCTGCGCATGCGCCGTACCGCCACCGTCCTGTCCGGTTCGGCGTGCTGCGTGTACGGCCTCACGTTCACGTCGCACTTCTACGGCGCGAAGCGCACCGTGGGCTACGTGCCGTTCAACTCCGAGACGCTGGTCACCGGCAAGCTGTTCGAGGACATCCGCGAGGCGGTGTTCAAGCTGGCCGATCCCGCGCTGTACGACGCGGTGGTGGTGACCAACCTGTGCGTGCCGACCGCCTCGGGCGTGCCCCTGCGGTTGCTGCCGAAGCAGATCAACGGCGTGCGCATCATCGGCATCGACGTGCCCGGCTTCGGTGTGCCGACCCATGCCGAGGCGAAGGACATCCTGGCCGGCGCGATGCTGCAGTACGCGCGCACCGAAGTGCAGCAAGGGCCGGTGGCGGCGCCGCGCAACGGCGTGAGCGACCGGCCGACCGTCACTTTCCTCGGCGAGATGTTCCCGGCCGATCCTGTCGGGATCGGCATGCTGCTGGAGCCCCTCGGCCTCGCGGCCGGTCCGGTGGTGCCGACGCGCGAATGGCGCGAGCTGTACGCGGCGCTCGACTGTGCTGTGGTCGCCGCGATCCATCCCTTCTACACCGCGTCGCTGCGCGAGTTCGAACACGCGGGCCGCCCGATCGTGGGGTCGGCACCCGTGGGCTACGACGGCACCGCCTCATGGCTCGAAGCCATCGGCTCGGCCTGCGGCATCCCCCGCGATCGCGTCGATGCGGCGAAGAACCGTGTGTTGCCCGCCATCCGCGAGGCGCTAGACCGCACGCGCATCGAGGGCCGAGTGACCCTGTCGGGCTACGAGGGCTCCGAACTGCTGGTGGCCCGACTGCTCGTCGAAAGTGGCGCCGACGTGCGCTATGCCGGCACCGCGTGTCCGCGCACCCCCTGGTCCGACCCCGACCGTGCATGGCTGGAAGCGAAGGGCGTGCGTGTGCAGTACCGCGCGTCGTTGGAGCAGGACCTCGCAGCCATGGCCGAATTCGAGCCCGACCTCGCCATCGGCACCACGCCGGTGGTGCAGGCAGCAAAGGAACGCGCGATCCCGGCCCTGTACTTCACCAACCTGATCTCCGCGCGCCCGCTGATGGGCGTGGCGGGCGCCGGATCGCTCGCGCAGGTGATCAACACCGCCATCGGCAACAAGGCGCGCTTCGAGACCATGCGAGCCTTCTTCGAGGACGTGGGCAGCGGCTACGCGGCCGGCGTTTGGGAGGACGTGCCCAAGGATCGTCCCGAGTTTCGCGAGCAGTACGCGCGTCAGATGGCGAAACTCGCGAAGCAGCGCAAGGCCGAGGAGATGATCTGATGCTGATCCAGGATCACGATCGCGCCGGCGGCTACTGGGGTTCGGTCTACGTCTTCACGGCGATCAAGGGCCTGCAGGTCATCATCGACGGGCCGGTGGGCTGTGAGAACCTGCCCGTCACGTCGGTGCTGCACTACACCGATGCGCTGCCGCCCCATGAACTGCCGATCGTCGTGACCGGCCTCGCCGAGGAGGAACTGGGCCAGCACGGCACCGAAGGCGCGATGAAGCGCGCGCACCGGACGCTCGATCCGTCGCAGCCCGCCGTGGTCGTGACCGGGTCCATCGCCGAGATGATCGGCGGTGGCGTCACGCCGGAAGGCACGAACATCAAGCGCTTCCTGCCGCGCACCATCGACGAGGACCAGTGGCAGAGCGCCAATCGCGCGATGTACTGGCTCTGGACCGAATACGGCCTGAAGAAGCTGCCCGCCCGCAAGGAGCGGAAGCCGGGCGAGAAGCCGCGGGTGAACCTCATCGGGCCGAGCTACGGCCACTTCAACATGCCGTCCGACCTGGCCGAGATCCGCCGATTGGTGGAAGGCATCGGCGCCGAGGTCAATCTGGTGTTCCCGCTGGGCAGCCATCTCGCCGACGTGGCGAAACTCGCCGACGCCGACGTCAACGTCTGCCTGTACCGCGAGTTCGGCCGCCTGCTGTGCGAGGCGCTCGATCGTCCGTACCTGCAGGCGCCCATCGGACTCCACAGCACCACGACGTTCCTGCAGACGCTGGGACAGCTGCTCGATCTCGACCCCAGGCCCTTCATCGAGCGCGAGAAGCACACGACGATCAAGCCGCTGTGGGACCTGTGGCGCTCGGTCACCCAGGATTTCTTCGGCACCGCGAGCTTCGCCATCGTGGCGAACGAAACCTACGCGCGCGGCGTGCGGCACTTCCTGGAAACCGAGATGGGATTGCCCTGCACGTTCTCGTTCGCACGGCGTGCCGGTGTCAAACCGGACAACGAGGCGGTACGTCTCGCGCTTCGGGAAAAGCCGCCGCTGGTCCTGTTCGGCAGCTACAACGAACGCATGTACGCGGCGGAACTCGGCGGCCGCTCGATGTATATCCCGGCGTCGTTTCCCGGCGCGATCATCCGCCGCCACACCGGCACACCGTTCATGGGTTATGCCGGCGCGACCTATCTCGTGCAGGAAGTGTGCAACGCGCTCTTCGATGCGCTGTTCCACATCCTGCCGCTCGGCACCGATCTGGACCGCGTCGAGGCGACGCCGGCGCGGGCGGAATCGCGCGGCGAGCTGCCGTGGGACGCCGACGCACACCAGCTGCTCGCGCAGGTGGTCGCGACCCAGCCGGTGCTCGTGCAGATCTCGGCGGCCAAGCGCATCCGCGACCGCGCGGAGCGCGACGCGCGCGGGGCCGGCGAGCTGCGGGTCACGACCGCCCGTGTCGAGCGATCGCGCGTCGCGCTGACCGAAGGGATCGCGGCGTGAACGTCTCGTGCATGAACCGAAGAATCTGCCCGGTCGCAGCGGGCGGACTAGGGGTCGCGGCGGATTCCCCGTCTGCGGCATTTTCAGCCGCGGCAGTCGAACGCGGTAACGGTCGCAAGGCCAATCTGGAGGCTTGATCTATGGCTGACTTGCAGAGAAGCGGTTCGCTGTCGGGGCTGACGGAGGACGAGGCGCGGCAGTTTCACGGCATCTTCATGACGAGCTTCATCGTCTTCACCGTGATCGCCATCGTCGCTCACATCCTGGCGTGGAGCTGGCGTCCCTGGCTGTAACGGGGACCCGTCTCGAGGAGGGCTCGCAAATGTCTGACGGACGCAACTCATCGGCACGGGCTCCCGCACGGGACGGCTCGAAGGGATTCCGCGTCATCTTCCTGCCGAGCTTCGTCGTCTTTCTGCTGGTGGCGCTCATCGGCCAGACGTTCGCGCTGGAATGGCGGACCTGGTTGCCTGGAGCAGCCGGCGAGAGATCGATGATCGCGGGCGTGAAGACGGCGGTCTACACCTTTATGTCGCACCTCACTTAGGAAGGAGACGAACAACATGTGGAGAATCTGGCTTCTGTTCGATCCGCGCAGATCGTTGATTGCGCTGTTCACGTTCCTGTTCGTACTGGCGCTGCTGATCCATTTCATCCTGCTCAGCACCGACAAGTACAACTGGATCGAGGGTTCGAAGACGCACGCAACGCCGGCGGCCCAGAAGTAGCCGCGGCTGCGATAGGGCGCGGACGCACCGGGCCTGAACGGCCGGCGCCGTCCGCAACCCTGAACGCGGCGACCGGACGAGCAAGCCCCGCTTGAGGGGCGTGTGCCAAGGGAGGAGGCAGCGATGTCGATGCTCAGTTTCGAAAGGAAGTACCGCGTTCGCGGTGGAACGCTGCTCGGAGGCGATCTGTTCGACTTCTGGGTGGGTCCGTTCTACGTGGGCTTCTTCGGTGTCACGACCATCTTCTTCGCGACGCTCGGCACCGCGCTCATCGTGTACGGCGCGGCCATCGGTCCGACGTGGAATCTCTGGCAGATCAACATCGCCCCGCCCGATCTGAGTTACGGACTGAGGTTCGCTCCATTGAAGGCCGGCGGGTTGTGGCAACTGATCACCATCTGTGCGGTAGGCTCGTTCTGCTCCTGGGCGCTGCGCGAAGTGGAGATCTGCCGCAAGCTCGGCATCGGCTATCACGTGCCGTTCGCATTCAGCTTCGCGATCCTCGCGTACGTGACGCTGGTGGTGTTCCGGCCGCTGCTGCTGGGTGCGTGGGGCCATGGATTTCCCTACGGGATCCTGAGCCATCTCGACTGGGTGTCGAACACCGGCTACCAGTACCTGCACTTCCACTACAACCCGGCGCACATGATCGCGGTGAGCTTCTTCTTCACCACGTGTCTCGCGCTGTCGCTGCACGGCGCACTCATTCTGTCGGCCACCAATCCCGGCAAGGGAGAGCGGATGAAGACGCCTGAGCACGAGAACACCTTCTTCCGCGACACCATCGGCTACTCCATCGGCCCGCTCGGTATCCACCGGCTCGGGCTGTTCCTCGCGTTGAGCGCGGTCTTCTGGAGCGCGGTCTGCATCATCATCAGCGGCCCGTTCTGGACCCGCGGCTGGCCGGAGTGGTGGGGTTGGTGGCTCAACCTCCCGATCTGGTAATCGGACGACCTCAAGGGGACCACCATGGCGGAATACCAGAACATCTTCACGCGCGTGCAGGTCCGCGCGCCCGCTTACGCGGGTGTCCCGTTGCCGGCCGGCAGCGTCTGGCGGCGATCGGGGCGGCCCGGCTTCCTGCATCTGCTGGGCAAGTTCGGCGACGCGCAGATCGGGCCGATCTATCTCGGCACCACCGGGCTGCTATCGCTCATCTGCGGTTTCATCGCGATCGAGATCATCGGGCTCAACATGTTCGCGTCGGTCAACTGGGATCCGATCCAGTTCGTGCGGCAGTTGTTCTGGCTCGGGCTCGAGCCGCCGGCGCCGGAGTACGGTCTGCGGATTCCACCGCTGCGGCAGGGGGGATGGTGGTTGATGGCGGGCTTCTTCCTGACGGCGGCGATCCTGCTCTGGTGGGTGCGCATGTATCGCCGTGCGAAGGCGCTCGGCATGGGCACCCACGTCGCCTGGGCGTTCGCATCCGCGATCTGGCTCTACCTGGTGCTCGGCTTCATCCGGCCGCTGCTGATGGGCAGCTGGAGCGAGGCGGTTCCCTTCGGCATCTTCCCGCACCTCGACTGGACCGCAGCGTTCTCGATCCGGTACGGCAACCTGTTCTACAACCCGTTCCACATGTTGTCGATCGCGTTCCTGTACGGCTCGGCGCTGCTGTTCGCGATGCACGGTGCCACCATTCTCGCGGTGAGCCGGTTCGGCGGTGACCGTGAACTGGAGCAGGTGGTCGATCGCGGCACCGCCTCGGAACGTGCTGCGCTCTTCTGGCGCTGGACCATGGGCTTCAACGCGACCATGGAGTCGATTCACCGCTGGGCCTGGTGGTTCGCGGTGCTGACGCCCCTGTGCGGGGGCATCGGCATCCTGCTCACCGGCACCGTGGTGGACAACTGGTATCTATGGGCGGTGAAGCACCACGTCGCGCCGGCGTATCCGGCCGTGTTCGCGCCCGTGGCCGATCCTGCGGCGATGTCGCAATGATGGACACCGAGCGCCGCAGACGCATGAAGCTGCTCGCGACCGCCGGCTCATGTGCCGTGGCGGTCGGCTGCGCGACCCTCGTGACCGAGCGCAATGCGTTGCCGGTACCCGAGATCAAGCTGAGCGATGCGTCCTCGTTCCTCAACCTGTTCCCGCCGGTCATGGAACCGGCTTCCATTCCGGGAGGTTCGCGATGAACTCCAACACACGGAGGCTGGGCGCGCTGATCGCGCTGGGAGTATCGGCGCTGCTGGTGGGCTGTGAACGGCCGCCGACCGCGACCGAGCAGCGCGGTTACCGCGGCACCGGCATGGTCGATGTGCAGAACCCGCGCACCGTCGCGGGATTGCACGAGGCCAACAAGGTGCCCGATCCGATACCTGCGGCGGAACCAGGCGGACCTTCGGCCGGGGCGCAATTCAAGAACGTGAAGGTCCTGAACGACTTGAATGTGGCGGAGTTCACGCGGGTGATGGTCGCGATCACGAGCTGGGTCGCCCCCAAGGAAGGCTGCGCCTATTGCCACAAAGGTGCTGACTTCGCCGATGATTCCCTGTACACCAAGGTGGTCGCGCGCCAGATGCTGCAGATGACGCGGCACATCAACGGCAAGTGGAAGAACCACGTCGGCGACACGGGGGTCACGTGCTACACGTGCCACCGCGGCAATCCGGAACCGGCGTTCGTCTGGCACAACGATCCCGGCGCGCGCATGGCGAAGGGCTTCGCGGGCGGGCTCGGCCAGCAGAACCGGCCGGGAACGCAGGTGGGTCTCACGGCCATGCCGCAGGATCCGTTCGGACGCTTCTTGGTGAAGGACGATCCCATCCGCGTCATCGCGCACGATCCGCTGCCCGGTGCCGAGCCCGGCAAGACCATCCCGCAGACCGAGTGGACCTATTCGCTGATGATGCACATGTCCGAGTCGCTCGGCGTCAACTGCACCTATTGCCATAACAGCCGGTCGTTCGCGGATTGGGGTGCGAGCAGCCCGCCGCGGGCCACCGCGTGGTACGGCATCCGGATGGTGCGCGACCTCAACTCGGCCTACCTAGAACCGCTGGCGTCCGTCTTTCCCGACGAAGACAAGGGTCCGCTGGGCGACGGACCGAAGCTGAACTGCGCCACCTGCCACCAGGGTGTCCACAAGCCGCTGTACGGGGCGAGCATGGCGAAGGACTATCCCGAACTGGGCGGCGGTCATGCCGCACCGGAGAAGAAGTCCGATGCGGGCACCGGCGCTCGGGCCGAGCGGCAGCGGACGAACGTCGCAAGGCAATAACGGCAGGCGGTAGCACCTCGGAAGGGGGCGTCCGAAGGGACCGCCCCTTTTTTTGCTACTCTGGCTCGCTCAGGCACGGCGGCCCTGCAGTCCGCACGCGCCTGCTTTGGACGCAGCCAGACAAATTTTCGAGGGGGAGTTCGTTCATGACCATCGTTCATGCCGTGCGGGTACTCGTCGCCGTTGTCGCGATCGCGGGGTTGTCCGCGGCTTCGGCCCGGGCCGGCGACGCCGAAGACGTCAACGCTGCCGAGGAAGCGCGTTATGCCGTGATGATCGCGCAGGATCGCGCGGCGCTGGCGGCGATCCTCGCCGACGAATTCATCTACCACCAGCCGAGCGGGCGGGTGCAGGACAAGGCGGGTTACATCGAGCAGGTGACCGCGGGCGAGGTGCGCATCAGGAAGGCCGAGCGCTATGACATCAAGATCAACGTCTACGGCGACACGGCCACCGCCACCGGTTCAACCAAGGTGGACGTGGAACTGAAGGGCGAACCGAAGCAGTTCGACCTGCGCTTCCTCGACGTGTGGGTCAGGCGCGACGGGCGCTGGCAGATCGTGGCGCGACAGTCGGCGTACAAGACGCCGACGAAGTAGATCCGCGGGCGTTACCGCGGCGGACTATTGCCGGGCCGGTGACAGCCGGCCCGTGAACCGCCGCCGGTGGCGGGTCGTGACGGCGAGGAGGAGTCCGCCGACGCACAGCAGGGTAACCTTGCCGGGCTCCGCCACGGCCGCGATGCCGGCGGATTGGAAGAAGGTGTACTGCCCTGCGTTGGCGAAACCCGGATCGATCACGAACGTCGGATCGAGAAAGGCCTTCGCCGTCGTGCCCGGACCGGCCGCCGCGTCGGCGACGGACAGGTTGGCGCCCATCACGACCTGGTAGACGGCATTCGCCTCGAGCAGCAACGGGCCGGTCGATGAATTGACGGTGAACGAATTGCTCGCGGTGCCGAAGGTGCTGGCCGTCACTTGTCGGAAGAACATCGAGGGCCCGCTCAGCAGCGGTCGCACTTCGATCGAGACCGAGGCCGACGCGCTGGCGCCCGTCACCGAGACGGCGCCCGAAGTGAAGATGAACACCGGCAACGTACTCGTGGCGGGACCTTCGTAGGCGAACTGGTAGACGATCCCGGCCGTCGCCACGAAGTTGCCGTCGCCGCCGGTCTGGGCGAGGTTCGCCTCGATCGTGGGCGCAGCGGTCGTGGTCACGACCCCGCTGAAGGTCGTGCCGCCGGCGGAAAGGAAGCTCTCCGGAACGCTCTCGGGCTGGGCGATGTCGGCGCCGCTGACGCCGTCGCGCGGAGTACTGGTGAAGATGCGCAGCGCCTCGTCGAATCGCGCGGGTGCGACGGGAATGGCAGCGAAGGCCGCGACGGGACCGAGCAGCCCGAGCGTCACCATGGTCGCGGACAAGGCAGGTGTAAGACGTTTCGACATCTCGAACCCTCCCAGAACAGGGACACGGCGTCGGGCGAGCCCGCAACCGCTTCATACAGCCGGCTCGCGCAGGAATGCAAGCGGCATGGTGGTGAGCAGGCGGCATTGCCTGCCGACCGTCGCTCTACCGCGACGTCCCGCGCGAGCGCAGTCCCCAACTCCACAGCCCGGCGGTCGGCAGCGGCAGCACCATGAACCAGTGTTCGAGAATCGCGAGCGACAGCAGACTGGCGGCGAGTGCGAGACCGGTCCGGTCGAAGGCCGTCGCGGTTGTCACCGTCGCTTCGGTCCACAGGATCGCGGCCGCGATGGTCGCCGCCGTCACCGAGACCGGAAACAGGAGATTCATCGGCCGCTTCACGAAGAAGCTGCGCAGATAGCGCAGCCGCTCCGGCAGGAACTCTTCGCCGAGATTGCGCACACCGAGGAACAGGTTGAGCTTGGCGGAAAGGCGCATCACCCAGAGGATCAGGAAGGTCCACACACCGACGGCATTCGGTGCTCCCGACGACAGCACGGCGATGACGAGAGCCGCGAGCAGGATCGCGAGCTCGTGATAGGCGATGGCCTGCGTCGCGAACAGGAAGCGCTGCCACTCGCTGCAGCCGGGCGGCGCCGCGGTGGTGCGTGGCCCGGTGACGAACCCCATCAGGAACGAGATCTCGACCCAGCCCCACACGACGATCGCGCAGGTGAAGGCGCAATAGGCGCCGGCCGCAGTCGCGCTGTCGGCACTGCGATCGAGGCCGATCAGCGCAGCCAGCGCGAGCACTGTCGCACCGAGCATGCTCCAGCGGTAGGTATGTCGGGGCAGCCCGTCGAGGTACAGGATCGCGCCCGTCGTGAACCACCACACGAACAGGGCATAGAGCGCCGGCAATCCCGCTTCGGTCACGACGATGGACTCCTCTGCTGCCGGGTTACCAGGCAGGCGCCATCAGCACGCGCTGCGGGATCTCGTTGCGCCGCATGGGCAGCAGGAACAACCGGGCGAAGGTTGCGAGCGCAGCGGTGCCCAGGACGGCGCGCTTCGCCGTGCCTGCCAATCCACCTCGAGCCTTCGCCGCGTCGGTGGCGACCGCGATGCGGCGCAGGCGCTCCAGCCCGGCGCGGAACCGCGGGTCGTCGATGTCGAGTTCCACCGGGAACACCTGGCGCGCGATCTCCGAGGTGATCCGGAACACCTGGTAGTCGTATTCGGTGGAGTCGAGCCCGAGTGCCGTGTGCAGCTCCGGCCGCGTGTGGTCGCGCACGTACATGGTGGCGTACACGGCGAGCAGGAAGAAGCGGATCCAGAGCTTGTTGTGGCCCGCGAGCAGCTTCGGATCGGCCCGCATCAGCAGCGCCAGCGCTTCGCCGTGGCGGAACTCGTCGTTGCACCAGCGTTGGAACCACTTGAAGATCGGGTGGAAGCGATGCTCCGGATGCCGTTCGAGCTGGCGGTAGATGGAGATGTAGCGCGCGTAGCCGATCTTCTCCGAGAGGTAGGTGGCATACAGGATGAACTTCGGCTTGAAGTAGGTGTACTTCTTCGCGCGCTTCAGGAAGCCCAGGTCCACGGCCACGCCGAAATCGCGCAGCGACTGGTTGATGAATCCCGCGTGGCGCGATTCGTCGCGCGCCATGAAGCCCATCAGCTTCTTGATGTCTGGGTTGGTGACGTGCTTCTCGATCTCCTTGTACAGCACGCACCCGGAGAACTCGGAGGTCACGGACGAGATGAGGAAGTCGAGGAACTCCCGCCGCAGCGCCGGCGGCAGCTCGCGGATCTCGGAGGCGAACTCCGGCGTGCGCTTGAAGTGATCGTGGTTGTTGTCGCCCTCGAACTCGAGCAGCAGCCGATCCCACTCCTCGCGCACCAGGCTCACGTCCATGCGATCCATGGCGTCGAAGTCGGTGGTGTAGAAGCGCGGCGTAAGCATGGTCTCCTGGTTGGCGAGGCCGGTGGCCTGCTCGGACGTGGTGACGTTCTCGACCGTGGTTTCCATGGTGCTCTCCTGTGCTTGAATGTCGGACCTGCTAGCCCTTGCGACCCTGGAGATCGAGCAGGCGCACGAACACACCGGCATTGGTGGGGCCGAAGGCCTCGAGGTCCACATGCCGGCCCGTCGCCGGATCGATCAGGGTGAGGCGGCCGTCCGCATGGCCGACCAGCTGGAACGGCGGTTCCTGGCCTACGCCTTGCCGGTGCCGTTCGCGGGCGAGGCCGCGCAACGTGCCGCGCAGGAAACCGTTGGTGCCGGGCGCGACCACGTCCACCACGGACCCGTCGCGTCCGGCAAGGACCACGATGCTGCCGTCGGGCTGATCGGCGAACCGGAGATCGGCTTGGCTTACGACCGGCGATTCGGCCACGCGGGTGGTTTCGAGTCCGCTCGCGCGGAATGCAGCGACGCCGGCGAGTGCGACGATCACCAGCGCCGCCGCTCCCAACAGCGGCGCCACCGGAAAGGAGGTGGTGCGGAACGAATCGTTCATGGGATCGACGCCCTTCTCAGGCGGCCGCCACGCGGCCGGGGCGGACGCGAACGATGCGAGCGCCTTCCTCCGACGCGACGGATCGCGGGACAACGCCGGCCGATGCCGCCAGGGCGCGCGCCAGAATCGCCGCCACGCGCTCCGCGTCGGGTAGACCGCGCAGCATGGGCTGCGGACGCTTCACCTGCCAGGGGCGCGCGTGCGGCCAGAGGTTGAGGTAGGCGATGCGATCCGATCCGGCGAGCGTGAGCGGAATGTCGCCGCTGCCGTCGCGCCGCAACCGCAGGTCGGCCGCGGCGATCGCCTTGAACGGCAGGTTGAACGTGACGGTGAGCACGATGCCGATGCGCATGATCACTCGCTCGCTGGTCACGGCGTAGCGTGCGGTGCGTGCGGTGAACCAGGCGATCGAGCAGAGCAACCCCACCGCGAGCGCGCCGAGCAGCACGAGCGCGATCGATCCCGTCAGCGCGGCACCGACCGATTCACCGTCCGCCAGATGGACGCCGACGCGCCACGTCAGCAGGAGCGCGAAGTAGATCGCGACCTTGCGCGCATGGAACACGTGCAGCGCGAGGTCCCGCCAGTCCGGGGCGCCTTCCCACAGTACGCGTTCGCCCTGCGGCAGCGGCTCCGGGAGGCCGCCGCGCTCGAGCTGTTCCATCTCCTCCTCGTGGTGGTTCACAGGAAGGGCTCTGCGCGATCCGGGTCGGCGTACAACGTGCCGGCGCCGTAGTAGGCCGCGATCTTCTCTTCCTCGAGGAACGTGATCTGGTCCGCGCTCCTGGTGCCGGGCACGTTCTGGAAGTGGCGGGCGTGGATGGAGCGCACCGTCAGCGCGGCATTGCGGCCCTTGCCGATCTTCGCGAACGTGTTCGGGATGAGCACCGTGCGGCCGTTCACGTTCGCTTCGTAGTAGCGGATCAGCGTCTCCGAGGTGTCGACCCACACGTCGGTCACCTGACCCGCCACGTTGCCGTCGCCGCCCACCACCGGCAGGCCCCGTGGATCGGGATCGCCGGCGGCGAGCGCGAAGCCGGCGGCACGGCGCAGCGGCACGATCTTCGGTTGCCCATCGACGGTCAGGTCAGGGGTGTCGGCACGTTCCGCGTAGGCACCGGGTCCGACCTCTGCGAGCATCGGATCGCCCATGGGTTCGAGCGGTGCGCCAGGCCAGTTGCCGACCGGCCGTGCGTTGATGGTGCGCGTGTCGCGCTTGTCGTTCGGTGCGCTGAACGTACCGCCGTGGGGCAGTTGGAAGGTCTTCGGTGCCGGCATGGACGGAAAGCCCTGGACGCGGATGCTCCCCGAGCGCTCGTTCTCGAGCGGATAGCCTTCGCGCTTGTTCTCGCGATGGAGATAGAAGATCAGGCCCGCGAGGAAGATCCAGAACGCGTACAACGCGAGTTGTGCGACGTCGATGTAAGCGGTGATGGCGCCGGTTTGCATGGCGTGCCTCCTTGTTTGAAGTGGTACTCAGCCCGGAAATTCTGCGAGGCCGAACCGCGCAGGCGATTGCGGCCGGACTCCATGAGTCGGGCGAACCAGCGGCCCGATTGCAACCAGCGATGCAAACAGCAACGCGATTTCGAGGTGATAAACGACGCTGTAGCCGACGCCGGGACCGCTCAGCGCTTCGCCCAGAGCGCCGTGGGCGGCCAGACCGGATACGACGTCGCGGAGTGCGCCGCCGAGGGCGATCGCGAGACCGGCGGCCGACGCCTGGACCGCGCCCCACGCACCCAGTGCCAACCCGTTGCGGCCCTCGTGGCGTAGGGCCATCGCGGCGGTGAGCGTGCCGACAGCGAACAAGCCGCCGCCGAAACCGATGAGCGTGGTGCCGGCACGGAACAGGAATGCGGACTCGAGCGGGTCGGCGAAGACGATCGCCGCGAAGGCGAACACGCCGGCCAGCGCCCCCAAGGCGGCGAGCCGATGCGGATCGGCACCGCGTGCGAGCCGGCGCGCGGCCACGGTGAATCCCACGAGACTGCCGGCCGCCAGCAGTGCGGTAAGGAAGCTCGTGGCGCCGACACCCAGGTGCAGGATGTGGCCGCCGTAGGGTTCGAGGAGGATGTCCTGCATGCTGAAGCCCGCGGTGCCGAGACCCACGGCCACCAGCAATCGCTTGGGCCGGCCGGTCACCGTGAAGTTGCGCCAGGCTTCGCGGAAGCTCGTGCCGGTCTCCGGTTCTTCCGCCCGCGACCGCTGCCGCGGTTCCTGCTTCCACAGCGCGAGCAGGTTGAGGCCCATGGTGACCATCGCTGCCCCCTGGATCACCTGGATGAGGCGCAGGTTCGAGAAATCCGCGAGCAGCGCGCCGAATACCAGGGAACTCACCACCATGCCCAGCAGCAGCATCACGTAGAGCAGCGCGACCACCCGCGGGCGCGAGTGCTCGGGCGCGAGATCGGTCGCGAGCGCGAGACCTGCGGTCTGGGTGGTGTGCAGACCCGCACCCACGAGCAGGAAAGCCAGGGCAGCACCGGCCTGCCCCACTGCCGCCGGCGCGTGTCCGTTGCCCGTCAGCACCAGCAGTGCGAACGGCATGATCGCGAGCCCGCCGAATTGCAACAGCGTGCCCATCCAGATGAACGGCACACGCTTCCATCCGAGCACCGAGCGATAGGTGTCGGAGCGGAAACCAATCAGGGCGCGGAACGGCGCGAACAGCAGCGGCAGCGAGACCATCAGCGCCACCAGCCATGCCGAGACACCCAGTTCCACGATCATCACCCGGTTCAGCGTGCCGTTGAGCAACGCGGCCGCCATGCCGACCGAGACCTGGAACAGCGACAGCCGCAGCAGCCGCGGCAGCGGCAGGTCCGGCGTTGCCGCATCCGCGAACGGCAGGAAGCGCGGACCAACGCGGGTCCACGTGCGGGCGAGGGCATGGTTGAGATTCATGCCGGGTCAGGCGTGCATGTGGGACCACTGCGCGCAGGTGTCCGACAGCTCCAGCGCCTGCGAGGTGTAGAACCCGCTCGCGATACGCTGCGTGCGGCCCGTCTGCCATGTGGCGAGACCAGCCTCGCGGGCGAGCAACGTTTCCAGCGTGACGGAGCGCACCGGCTCGATCGCCGGCGCCCGATCGCCGCGTGGAAACAGGCGACCCGCCGCATGCATCAGCGCCAATGCCGGCGTGCTCGGTGCGAACGTGAAAAGAATCGATTCGCGCGTGCGCGCGGCGAGATCAGACAACACGCGGACCACGTCGGCCGCGCGATAGTGGATCAGCGAGTCCATGGCCACGACGTAGTCGAACGAACCGAGTGCCGGATCGAGCATGTCGCCGACTCGGAAATCGATGCTGCCGGCACCGAGGTCGTTGGGGAGGCGTTCGCGAGCGAGCTGCACCAGCGTGGGCGACAGGTCGATCGCCACGATCTTTGCGCCGCGCTTCGCGGCTTCCACCGACAGCGCGCCCGTGCCGCAGCCGGCATCGAGCACTCGGCAGCCGGTGAGGTCGGGCGGGAGCCAGCCGAGCAGGGTGTTGCGCATGCGATCGCGTCCGGCCCGCACAGTGGCGCGGATGCCGCTCACCGGCGCATCCGAGGTGAGACGCTTCCAGGCATCGACCGCGGTGCGATCGAAGTAGGTCTGGAGCTGGCCGCGGCGCTGCAGATAGGAGGTCGTCATGGCGCTAGTCGAACCCGAGGAGGTCGAAGATGTCGCGGTCCTTGAGGGGTGTCACCTCGAGCGGATCGGTGCCCGCCCACAGGCGCGCCGCGAGCTGCAGGTATTCCTTCTGCACCGCATCCAGTTCCGGCGAAGACTCCATCTCGAACAGCGTCGATTTCTTGAGGCGGCTGCGCCGCACCACGTCGAGATCGGGGAAGCGAGCCATGGTCTGAAGGCCCACCGCGGCGTTGAACTTGTCCAGCTGATCGGTGGCGTTGCTGCGGTTCGCGATCACGCCGCCCACCCGCACCTTGTAGTTCTTCGACTTCGCCTGGATGGCGGCGATGATGCGGTTCATCGCGAAGATGGAATCGAAGTCGTTCGCGGTGACGATGAGTGCGCGATCCGCGTGCTGCAGCGGTGCGGCGAAGCCGCCGCAGACCACGTCGCCCAGCACGTCGAAGATCACCACGTCGGTGTCTTCCAGCAGGTGATGTTCCTTGAGCAGCTTCACGGTCTGCCCCACGACGTAGCCGCCGCAGCCCGTGCCCGCCGGCGGGCCGCCGGCCTCGACGCACATCACACCGTTGTAGCCTTCGTAGACGAAGTCCTCGACCCGCAGCTCCTCGGGATGGAAATCCACCGACTCGAGGACGTCGATCACCGTGGGTACCAGCTTCTTCGTGAGCGTGAAGGTGGAGTCGTGCTTCGGATCGCAGCCGATCTGCAGGACGCGCTTGCCGAGCTTCGAGAACGCCACCGAGAGGTTGGACGACGTGGTGCTCTTGCCGATGCCGCCCTTGCCGTAGACGGCGAAGACCTTGGCGGTGCCGATGCTCACCGTGGGATCGAGCGCGACCTGCACGCTGCCTTCGCCGTCCGGACGCCTGGGTGGCGTCCGGACGCTGGACAGCGGAACGAAGGTGGTGGTGGTCATCGGCTGCGCTCCTGAATGGCGGGCGTCACGCGGCGGATGCCGCGTACACGCCCTCGATGCGATCTTCCAGCTCGTCGGCGGCGCGCTGCAGCGCTTCGAGCACACTCGCGTCCGGTTTCCAGTACTGCCGCTCGGACGCTTCGAGAAGACGGTTGGCGACCTTGGCCGACGCCGTCGGGTTGAGCTCCGCGAGCCGGCGACGCATGTCGTCGTCGAGCACGAAGGTCTGCGTGAGCTGCTGATAGACCCACGGCGCCACCTGGCCGGTGGTGGCCGACCAGCCCATGGTGTTGCGCACGTGTTCCTCGATCTGGCGCACGCCTTCGTAGCCGTGCTCGAGCATGCCCTCGTACCACTTCGGGTTGAGCATGCGCGTGCGCGTCTCCAGCGCCACCTGTTCGGCGAGGGTGCGCACCTTGGCCGTACCGGTGGTCTGGTCGCCGATGTAGACCGGCACCGTCGTGCCCTTGGCGCGACCGACGGCGCGGCTGATGCCGCCCAGCGTGTCGAAGTAGTGGTCGACGGTGGTGACGCCGACCTCCACCGAGTCCAGGTTCTGGTACGCGAGATCCACGTCGGACAGCACGGCGGCCAGCAGCTTCGCCTGCTGCACCGGTTTGCCGCTGCGACCGTATGCGAAGCACTTGCGCCGCGAGTACGTCTCCGCGAGTTCGTCCTCCTGATCCCAGCGGCTGCTGTCGATCAGATGGTTCACGTTCGAGCCGTAGGCGCCGTCCGCGTTGCTGAAGACGCGCAGCGCCGCGGTTTCCAGGTCGCAACCCTGCTCCCGCTGATGGGTGAGCGCGTGTTTGCGGACGAAGTTCATCTCGAGCGGTTCGTCGGCGCTCGCGGCGAGGAACGATGCCTCCGCCAGCAGGCGCGTCTGCAGCGGCAGCAGATCGCGGAAGATGCCCGACAGCGTCACCACGACGTCGATGCGCGGCCGGCCCAGTTCCTCGAGCGGAATGAGCGCGGCGCCACAGAGGCGGCCGTAGGTGTCGAAGCGCGGTCTGGCCCCGATCAGGGCGAGTGCCTGTCCGATCGGCGCGCCCTCGGTCTTCAGGTTGTCGGTGCCCCACAGCACGAGTGCGATGGACTCGGGCAGCGCGTGGCCGTCGGCGCTGTGGCGCTCGAGCAGGCGTTCGGCCTGGCGGGCACCGTCGGCTACCGCGTACGCGCTCGGAATGCGGAACGGATCGAAGCCGTGCAGATTGCGGCCGGTGGGCAGGATCTCCGGCGTGCGCAGCAGATCGCCGCCGGGGGCCGGGCGGACGAAGCGGCCGTCGAGCGCGGCGATCAGCGCGGGCAGTTCGTGATCTTCGCGGAGCAGGTGGTCGGTCTGCGCCAGGGCCTCGAAGGCGGCGCGATGCGCGTCGTCCGCTTGCAGACCAGCCGCCACGAGTGCGGCCTCGGGCGTGACTCCATCCACCAGGGCCTCGATCGCCGTGCGCGGTACCTGCAATCCATGGGAGGCCTCGGCCACCGACAGCAGCATGTCCACGCGTTCCGCCGCGGACGGTGCCTTGCCCACCACGTGCATCCCGTGGGGGATCAGCGTGTGTTCCAGTTCGACGATGGCGTCCGCGAGTCGCGCGATTTCGGCGGCTGCGGTGCTGCTCCATGCCGGTTCCGGCGCGACGAGATCGAGCGCGGCGGCCTGCGCCTGGATGAGCACGGGAAGTTCCGGCTGGCGTTCCTGCTCGTCCGGGGCCATGCCGCGCCACCGGTCGAGGGAGGTCTTGAGATCCACCAGCCCGCGATACAGCCCGGCCTGTGCTACCGGCGGCGTGAGATAGCTCACCAGCGTGGCGGCGGCACGGCGCTTCGCGATCGCGCCTTCCGACGGGTTGTTGGCGGCGTACAGATAGAAGTTGGGCAGGTCGCCGATCAGGCGATCGGGCCAGTCGGCGGCGGTGAGTCCGGTCTGCCGTCCCGGCATGAACTCGAGGGCGCCGTGCGTGCCGAAATGCAGCACCGCATGGGCGCCGAAGTCCTCGCGCAGCCAGCGGTAGAAGGCCGAGAACGCGTGGGTCGGCGCGAAGCCCTTTTCGAACAGCAGGCGCATCGGGTCGCCCTCGTAACCGAACGCGGGCTGGACGCCGATGAACACGTTGCCGAACCGGGCGCCGAGGACGAAGAGCGAGCGGCCGTCGCTCTGGTGGCGGCCCGGCGCGGAACCCCACTGCGCCTCGATCTCGGGCAGCCAGCGTTCGCGTCGCACATGATCGTCCGCCGCGATGCGGGCATGCACGTTGGCCGTGGCACCGTGACGCGCCGCATTGCCTTCGATGATCTGGTCGCGCAGGCTGTTCACGTCCGCCGGGACCTCGACGGTGTAGCCGGCTGCCTTCAGACCGATCAAGGTGCGCTGCAGGGACTCGAACACCGAGAGGAACGCTGCAGTCCCCGTGCTGCCCGCGTTCGGCGGAAAATTGAAGATGACCAGCGCGAGCTTGCGTTCGGCGCGCGCCGAACGCCGCAGGACGATGAGTTTCTTGACGCGGGCTGCGAGCATGTCGGCGCGCTCGACGCAACTCGACATGTCGCGCCGGTGCAGGCCGCCTTCGAACGAGCAGCGGCGTGCACAGCCGGTGCACGAAGCACCGGCACCGCCGGCGCGGCCGCCGTACACCATGGGACCGGTCGCGCCGTCCAGCTCCGGGATCGCGACCATCATGGTGCTCTCCACCGGCATCAGTCCGCGGCTCGAGGCACCCCATTGCTCGATGGTCTGGAACTCCACCGGATGCGCGGCGAGGTAGGGCACGTCGAGGCGAGCCAGCATCTCTTCCGCCGCTTTCGCGTCGTTATAAGCGGGGCCCCCCACCAGTGAGAAACCGGTGAGCGATACGACGGCGTCGACGATCGGTACGCCCTTGGACAGGAAGAAGTGCTCCACCGCGGGGCGGGCGTCGAGCCCGGTGGCGAAGGCCGGGATCACGCGCAACCCGCGCGTTTCCAGGGCCGCGATCACGCCGTCGTAGTGGCCCGCGTTGCCGGCGAGCACGTACGAACGCATCACCAGGAGTCCGACCGTGCCTTCCTTGCCGACCGCCGGCAGGCGATCGACTCGATCGGCGATACGGCCCTTCATGCGCGGGTGGTAGACGCCGATCTCCGGGTATTCGGTGGGCGGCGCGGTCTTCAACGTGCCGCGCAGCGCGCGACGTGGCCCGTCGGCGAAGCGGTCCACGAGATAGCGCACGAGATTCGCGACGTTCTCGTCGGAACCCGCGAGCCAGTACTGCAACGTGAGGAAATATGCGCGCACGTCCTGGGCTGTGCCCGGGATGAAGCGCAGGATCTTCGGCAGGCGCCGCAGCATGCGGATCTGGCGTTCGCCGGCGCCGCCGTTGGCCGTGGTGCCCGGCCCGGTTTCGTGACGGGTGCCGCGCAGCTTCTTGAGCAGTGTCAGCGCGCCGTTCTGCGTGCCGTCCATGTTGAATCGGCCCATGCGCGTGAGGCGCATGACCTCGCCCGAGGACATGCAGGCGATCATCGCGTCGCACTCGTCGCGGCGCGCCTGCAAGGCGGGCAGCACGGCCTGGATGTGCTCTTCCATGAAGAGCATGGTGACGATGACGATGTCGCCTCGCCCGATGTCGGCACGGCAGCGCTCGAGCGCATCCGGGTCGTCGCCCCATTCCGCGACGGCATGCAGCGAGAGCGAAAGGCCGGGCAGGTCCTTCCCCAGCGCATGCTGTGCGCGGGCAGCGGCACTCGCGAGATGGCTGTCGAGCGTGACGATCACCACGCGGATCGGCGTGGCGCTTGCCGAGTTGCCGCTAGCGGCCGAAGTGCGCCTTGGCATCGTAGAGCGTCTCCACGGTGATCTCGCGCAAGCCGCGTTCGCGCGCGAAAGCTTCGGTGTTGCGGCGCGCTTTCCCGCGCACGAAGAACGGGATCTTCCTCAGCTCCTGCTCGCCCTCGGATGTCCACGGCAGCGCATCCGGTACGACGGCCGGCTCCTGGTCCGTCGGTGCCGGTGCCGATCCACCGGCGCGCGGAAGATGCGAAGCCGGCGCGTCGTCGGCGAACTCGAAATCGTCGCGGAACATCTGCAGCAGATGCTCCTCGAGCCCCATCACGAGGGGATGCACCCAGGTGTCGAACAGCACGTTCGCACCTTCGAAGCCGTATACGGGGCTGTAGCGGGCCGGTACGTCCTGCACGTGGATCGGCGCCGAGATGACCGCACAGGCGATGCCCAGACGTTTCGCGATGTGGCGTTCCATCTGCGTGCCGAGCACCAGCTCGGGTGCGGCGGCGCTGATGGCCTGTTCCACCTCCAGATAGTCGTCGGCGATCAGCGGCTCGACGCCGTAGTGCGCGGCAGCGGCGCGCACGTCGCGGGCGAACTCGCGACCGTACGTGCCCAGTCCCACCACGGTGAATCCCATCTCCTCGGTGGCTATGCGCGCGGCGGCGATCGCGTGCGTGGCATCGCCGAAGACGAACACCCGTTTGCCGGTGAGATAGGTGGAATCCACCGATCGCGCGTACCACTGCATGCGTGCCTGCGAGGCGTCGAGGCGCGCGACGCCGGGGCGTTCGCGGCCCAGGACCGGTTGCGGATCGACGCCCGCGAGGTGCGCCACTTCCGCGATGAACTCGCGCGTGGCGCCGAGACCCATGGGTACCGTCTTCGTGCACGGCATGCCGAAGCTGCGCTGCAGCCACGCCGCGGTCGTGTGTGCGGTCTCCGGATAGAGATCGATATTGAAATCCGCCTCCGGCAGCCGGCGGATGTCGTCGGGGGACGCGCCCATCGGTGCCACGACGTGCACGTCGATGCCGAGTTCTTCCAGCAGCCGACGCACTTCCACGACGTCGTCGCGGCAACGGAAACCGAGTGCTGTGGGGCCCAGCACATTCGCGCGCGGTCTCCGTCCCGCGACCCGTTCCCCGCGCGCGCTGCCGGGCGGCGGTACGCGGCCGGCGAGCAGCGAGCGGGCGATCTGATAAAAGGTCTCGGCGGCGCCCCAGTTCTCTTTCTTGGTGTACGCCGGCAGTTCCAGCGGAATCACCGGCACCGGCAAGTGCATGCCGAGGGCGAGCGCACCGGGCTGGTCCTGGATCAGTTCCGCGGTGCAGGACTCGCCGACGAGCAGGGCTTGCGGCCGGTGGCGCTCGTAGGCTTCGACGACGGTCCGCGTCACCAGCCCTGCGGTGTCGCCGCCCAGGTCACGCGCCTGGAACGTGGTGTACGTGACCGGCGGGCGGCGATCGCTGCGATCGATCATCGTGAACAGCAGATCCGCATACGTGTCGCCCTGCGGGGCGTGCAGGACGTAGTGCACGTCGCGCATCGAGGCGGCCACGCGCATGGCGCCCACGTGGGGCGGTCCTTCGTAGGTCCAGAGCGTCAGCTGCATCGCGGCGTTCTCATACGCGCAGCCGCGCGCGCCGCTCCGCAGGGCGCGCGAAGATCTCGGCGAGGTCGCCGGCCTGCTCATAGCCGTGTATCGGCGTGAACACGAGTTCGATCGACCACTTGGTCGCCAGGCCTTCGGCCTCGAGCGGATTGGCGAGGCCCAGGCCGCAGACGGTCAGGTCAGGTGCCGCCGCACGCAGGCGATCCAGTTGGCGGTCGACATGCTGCCCTTCGGACAACGTCGTCGTTACCGGGAGCAGCGGCAACTCTGCGGCAACCATCTGCCGGTCGAGGTAGGGCGTGCCGATCTCCACGGGTTCCATGCCCATCTCGCGATGGAGGAAGCGTGCGAGCGGAATCTCCAACTGCGAATCGGGCAGGAAGAACACGCGCTTGCCCGCGAGGTGGCTGCGATGGCGTACGAGGGCCTTGCGGGCCCGATCGATCATCGGTGCCGTCACTGCGGCAAAGCGATCGGCCGGCACTTCCCACTCGTCTGCGGCGGCGGCCAGCCAGGCGGTGGTTCCCTCGGCGCCGAACGGGTAGGGCGCGGACAGCATCGTCGCGCCGCGTGCGGCCAGCGCCCGGATGGTTTCGCCGTTGAACGGTTGCGCGGCCAGCACCGCCGTGTTCCGGCCCACCGGCGGTGGATCCGCGGCGCGGCGCGGCGGAAAGAAATGCACCGGGCCGATGCCCAGCGCTTCGAAGCAGCGGCGGAACTGATCTTCCACCACGTCGGCGAGGCAACCCACCACCAGCAGTTGCTTCTCGTCGGTGGGCGCCATGAGCGGGACCATGGCGCGCAGCGCGTTGTCCTCGCCCTGCGTGAACGTGGTCTCGATGCCCGAGCCCGAATAGTTCAACACCCGCACGCGCGGCAGGAGGCGCGCATTGAGCCGCTCCGCCGCCTTGGCGAGATCGAGCTTGATCACCTCCGAGGGGCAGGAGCCCACCAGGAACAGGGTCCGGATGTCCGGTCGCCGCTCCAGCAGCGTGACGCAGATGCGATCGAGTTCGTCGTTCGCGTCCGCCATGCCCGCCAGATCGCGATCGGTGAGGATGGCGGTGCCGAAGCGCGGTTCGGCGAAGATCATCACGCCGGCGGCCGACTGGATCAGGTGCGCGCAGGTGCGCGAACCCACCACCAGGAAGAAGGCGTCCTGCATCTTGCGATGCAGCCAGACGATGCCGGTGAGCCCGCAGAACACTTCGCGCTGGCCACGTTCCCGCAGTATCGGGATCTCGGTCCGGGCACCGACGGGCGGCAGCGCGCTCAGGTCGGTCATCGGCCCGGCACCAGTTGACTGCCCGGTGGTGCAGTCCGCTCCAGTCGGGCCGCGCGCAGCTTGAGGAGAAACTGCGTCGCGTTGATCACGTAAGTGGCGTACGCCGCCAACGCGAGGATCATCTGTTCTCTCGGACCGAGCAGGCCGAACAGCAGCACCGCCAGATAGGCGGTGTGCAGCCCCAGGACCAGCATGCTGAATACGTCTTCCCAGAAGAACGGCCGGGCGAACAGCCAGCGGTCGAACACCGCCTTCTCCCAGATCGATCCGGTGACCATGATCGTGTACAGGATCAGGGTCTTCGCCACGACCGAGACGGTGGCGGCCACCAGACCCTCCCCGGTGGCGAGGTAGCGCAGCACCAGGCCCAGGCTCACCAGGAACACGACGAACTGGATCGGGGCGAGGATCCCCTGCACGAGGGTCCAGGGCGACGCATCCCGACGGCGCCGTTCCGCCGGCGTGTACAGGGTCCGCGGCCGATCAATCCCCGTTCGATGCTGCTGTGGCATCCCGATGCTCTCCTCGCCCGGTGTTGTGTCAGGAATCTAAGACGCACGCCGGTGAGTGTCAACAAGTAAAGACGTAAATACAAGTTGACATGAACTCGGCACCGGGTCTACACATGCGCCAACTTCGCCGAAACGACGGCCAAGTTGCACCCAACGGGTCCGGAGCCGACAATGGACGCACATAAAGTGTCAGCGTCAGACAGGCAGATTGGTGTCGGGCGCACAGAACACAGCAGCCACAGGGGTTTACGCCCCCGTTCTCGTTTGGGAGGAAGAGAACCGATGGACAGGCTGAATCGGCTTACCGGCAACTGGGACCCAGAAAGCGCGACTGACGGCGGCCACCTCGAAAGAACGGGAGGGCAGCACGCCTGCGATGGTGCCCACGAGCACGTCTCGCAGCTCTTCAAGACCATCGAGACGGAGATCATTCCCCGTCTGATGCTGGCCCATGGCGAGGCGGCCGACTGCCCGGTCCTGCCCGACATCGGTGCCGACGGTCCGGACGCGAGGACCGTCGCCGAGTTCACGCGCATGGTGGTGGAGCAGGACGGTGCCGTTGCCGCAGCCTATGTCGATGCGATGCGTGCCCAGGGCACACCCCTCGAGACGCTCTACTTGAAGCTCATCACGCCCGCCGCGCGCCGCCTGGGCGAATTGTGGGAGGCGGACCTCTGCGACTTCACCGAAGTGACGGTCGGCCTGTGGCGCCTGCAGCAGGTCCTGCGGGGTCTGAGTCCCGCTTTCCGGGAAGAAGGGCATGCGGTGCCCAGCGGTCGCCGCATCCTGCTCGTGCCGGCGCCTGGAGAACAGCACGTGCTGGGCCTTATAATTGTCGGCGATTATTTCCGCCGTGGCGGTTGGGACGTATGGGGTGAACCGCCGGCGACCAGCGACGATCTGCCGGGTCTGGTCCGCAGCGAGTGGTTCGACGCGGTGGGCCTGTCGGTGGGTTGTGAGGTCCGGGTGGAAGTTCTCGCAGCCGAAGTGAGTGCCATCCGCAAGGCTTCGCGCAACGGCGACCTGGTCGTCATGGTGGGCGGGCCCTTGTTCATCAAGTATCCGGACCTGGTTGCCGCGGTGGGGGCCGATGCCTCGGCACGCGATGGTCGGGAAGCAGTGCAGCGGGTCGAAAGCCTGCTGGTTGATCGGGGAGCAACACGCAGTTGAAGCCACGGCAGGGTGGGGATGCCGAAGTCGTGCGGCGTGACGCTGATCTCGGTGCGTCGCCGGCGAAGCATTTCGACGCACCGAAGAAATCGTTGGGCGGACTCGATCCCGAGGCCGCCGCGACCCTCATCGCCGCGACCACCGACGTCGCGCTGGTGCTCGATCGTCACGGCGTGATCCGCGATCTGTCATTCGGCAGCGCCGAGATGTCCGCCGAGGGTTACGGCAGCTGGATCGGCCAGGCCTGGGCCGACGTCGTCACGGTGGAGAGCCGCCCGAAGGTGGAAGCGCTGCTGCGCGAGGCCGCTGCGAATTCCGCCACGCGCTGGCGCCACGTGAACCATCCGTCGGCCAAGGGTGCCGACGTCCCGGTTCTGTATTCCGCCATCCGCGTCGGCAAGGACGGCGGCATGGTGGTGGTCGGGCGCGACCTGCGGTCGGTGGCCGCCCTGCAGCAGCGACTGGTGGCCGCGCAGCAGTCGATGGAACGCGACTACTGGCGCCTGCGCCACGTGGAGACGCGCTACCGCCTGCTGTTCGAGATGTCCGCCGAAGCGGTGCTGATCGTCGATGCTGCGACGTTGCGCATCACCGAAGCGAATCCGGCCGCGGCCGAACTGCTGGAGGAGAACGTCAAGCGTCTGGTCGGCCGCACCTTCCCCGAAGGCTTCGATACCGACAGCATGCAGGCTATCAAGGCCCTGATCGGGGCCACGCGTACCGCCGGGCGCAGCGATGATCTGCGGGTACGCCTGGCATCCGGCAAGCGCGAGTTCCTGCTCGCGGCATCGCTCTTCCGCCAGGAGAACAGCGCGTACTTCCTGGTGCGTCTGGCCCGTCAGGACGCCGGTGCCAGCGTGGACGTCGTGCCGAAGCGCAAGTCCGCCATGCTGGAACTGGTCGAGAACGCGCCCGACGGCTTCGTCGTCACCGATCTCACCGGTCGCATCCTCACGGCGAACCGCGCGTTCATCGATCTCGCGCAGATCGCCACCGAGGAACTGGTGCGCGGCGAATCGCTCGAGCGCTGGCTCGGCCGCCCCGGCGTCGATCTCAAGGTGCTGACCTCGAACCTGCGCCAGCACGGATCGGTGCAGCTGTATGCGACCACGCTGCTGGGCGAGTTCGGCACGTCCACCGAAGTGGAGATCTCCGCGGTCGCGGTACCGCACGCCGAGGAACCCTGCCTCGGCTTCACCATCCGCAACGTCGGCCGCCGCCTGATGGCCGACTCGCGCGCGGGCCGCGAACTCCCGCGCTCGGTCGAGCAACTCACCGAGTTGGTCGGCCGCGTGTCGCTCAAGGATCTCGTGCGCGAATCCACCGACCTGATCGAGCGCCTGTGCATCGAAGCCGCGCTCGAACTGACCGGTGACAATCGCGCTTCGGCCGCCGAGATGCTGGGTCTCAGCCGCCAGAGCCTGTACGTGAAGCTGCGCCGGTACGGCCTGGGCGACCTGGCGCCCGAAGAGGAAAACTGAGCGGTCGCCGGCCGCCTTTCGCGGGAAACATCCGGCAGGCCCCCATCCCAACCTTCCCCCAGCAAAGCTGGGGGCAGGGGTATAGAGCTCCTTCCCCCGACTTCGGGGGAAGGGATGTACGTCCCCTCCTCCACGCATCAGCGTGGGGGAGGGTTATGGTGGGGGCAGCGCCGCGCCAGCTTTGCCGAGGGAGGGAGGGGGAGCAAAGCGCCTGCTACCAATGTAACGATGAATTGACATTGCTTATTGTCAGCAGTAGCGTCCGGCCATGGCGCGCTCTGCGATGACAGCGGTAATCGAGGCTCGTCCTGCACCCTCTGCGGTGCTGGAGCTGCTGAAGCCGATCACATGGTTCCCGCCCATGTGGGCTTTTCTGTGCGGCGTAGTCTCCTCCGGTGTCGCGCCCGACGGTCGCTGGACTTCTATCGTCGTCGGCGTGCTGCTGGCCGGCCCGCTCGTATGTGCCACGAGCCAGGCCGTGAACGACTGGTTCGACCGGCACGTGGATGCGATCAACGAGCCGGGTCGCCCGATTCCGTCCGGTCGCATCCCCGGCACCTGGGGTCTGCGCATCGCCGTCGCGTGGACTGCACTTTCCGCCGCAGTGGCCATGGCACTCGGGCCATGGGTGTTCGCGGCCGCCCTGCTGGGGCTGGTACTCGCGTGGGCCTACAGCGCGCCGCCGCTGCGCTTGAAGCGCAACGGCTGGTGGGGCAACGCGGCGTGCGGCTTCTGCTACGAGGGGCTCGCATGGATTACCGGCGCCGCCGTGATGACCGGCGGCAACCTGCCCGATGCGCGCATCCTGCTGCTCGCCTTCCTCTACAGCGTCGGTGCGCACGGCATCATGACGTTGAACGACTTCAAGTCGGTGGAAGGCGACCGGCGCACCGGCGTCGGTTCATTGCCGGTGCGGCTGGGTGAGATCAACGCAGGCCGCGCCGCTTGTCTTTTCATGGCGCTGCCGCAATGCGCCGTGGTGGTTATCCTCTGGCATTGGGATCGGCCCTGGCACGCGCTCGGCGTCGCGGTTCTGCTGGCCGTGCAGATTGCATTGATGCTGCGCTTCCTGCGCAAGCCGGGTGCGCGCGCGCTCTGGTACAGCGCACTGGGCATCAACTTCTTCGTGCTCGGCATGCTGGTGAGCGCCTTTGCCGTGCGTGCGCTGGCGGTGCCGTCATGACGGCAGCGTCACCGCTCGGCTGGGTCGGCATCGTCCGCCTGGGTCTCGTGCAGACCGCGCTCGGGGCGATCGTGGTCCTCACCACTTCCACCCTGAATCGCGTGATGGTGGTCGAACTGGCCTTGCCTGCGATCCTGCCGGGCGTGCTGGTCGCGCTGCACTATCTGGTGCAGGTGGTGCGGCCGCGACTCGGTCATGGCTCCGATGTCGGGGGCAGGCGTACGCCCTGGATCGTCGGTGGCATGGCGACGCTGGCGCTGGGCGGCATCGGTGCCGCGGCGGCAACGGCGTGGATGACGACCGATCCCGTCGCCGGCATCGTGCTGGCGGTGGTGGCGTTCGGTGCGATCGGCATCGGTGTCGGTTCTGCCGGCACGGCGTTGCTGGTACTGCTTGCGAAGCGCGTCGAAGCGGGCCGGCGCGCAGCTGCCGCGACCATCGTGTGGATGATGATGATCGCGGGTTTTGCGGTGACGGCGATGATCGCCGGCCATCTGCTCGATCCGTACTCGCCCCTGCGGCTCGTGGCAGTGACGTCGGGTGTTTCCCTCGTCGCGTTCGTCGTCGCCCTGCTGGCAGTCCGGGGCGTGGAAGGTGACGGCGCGATGGCCGCCGCGGTCCCCGAGCAGACCAGGGCCCGCTTCATCGAGGCGCTGCACCAGGTGTGGGCCGAACCCGCGGCGCGCCGCTTCACCGTTTTCGTATTCGTGTCGATGCTGGCCTACAGCGCGCAGGATCTGATCCTCGAACCGTTCGCGGGCATGGTGTTCGGTATGACGCCGGGCGAGTCGACGCGGCTCTCGGGCGTGCAGCATGGCGGTGTGCTCGGGGGCATGCTGCTCGTCGCCGTCGCAGGCTCCGTGGGACGCGGTCGCTTCGGCACGTTGCGCGCATGGACCATCGGCGGCTGCCTCGCCTCGGGTGCTGCGCTGGCGGCGCTGGTGGGCGCTGCGGTGCATGGGCCGGGATGGCCGCTGCGCGAATCGGTGTTCCTGCTCGGACTCGCGAACGGCGCATTCGCGGTCGCCGCGATCGGCTCGATGATGGAACTCGCCGGCCGCGGCCGCGAATCGCGCGAGGGCGTGCGCATGGGATTGTGGGGTGCCGCCCAGGCCGTCGCCTTCGGCCTCGGCGATCTGGCGGGTACGGCGGCGAGCGATGTCGCACGCCACTTCATGGCCTCTCCCGCGCAAGCGTACGCAGTCGTCTTTGCCGCCGAGGCGATGCTCTTCGTGCTGTCCGCCGTGCTGGCCGCGAAAGTGAGTGCGGGTGCGACGGCCAGATCCGTCGCCGGTACCGGCGGCATGCTGGTGCCGATCGAAAGGGGATGACCTCGATGAACGAGAGCTACGATGCGGTCGTGGTGGGCGGCGGCCCGGCCGGAGCGACGGCGGCGGCCGACCTCGCGCGCGCGGGGTGTACGGTGCTGCTGCTCGATCGTGCCGGGCGCATCAAGCCTTGCGGCGGTGCCGTGCCGCCGGCGCTCATCCGCGAATTCGAGATTCCCGATGCGCTGCTGGTGGCGCGCGTCACGTCGGCGCGCATGGTTTCGCCGAAGGGGGCCGAGGTGGACATGCCGATCGAAGGCGGCTTCGTCGGCATGGTGGATCGCGAGGTATTCGACGAATGGCTGCGGGAGCGAGCTGCGGCGGCCGGTGCCGTTCGGCGTGCCGGCGCCTACGATGGGATCACGCGCGAGAATGGGGATACGTGCGTTCACTTCCGCACGAAGGATGGCGCTGCAACGCAGTGCGTGCGCACGCGAGTCGTCATCGGTGCCGACGGTGCCGCCTCCGCTGTCGCACGGCAGGAGATTGCGGGCGCGCATCGCATGCGCTACGTCTACGCCTATCACGAGATCGTGCGTTCGCCGGCCGCGGGCCAGGGCAAGTTCGATCCGGCGCGTTGCGACGTAATCTATCGGGGTGCGTTATCGCCGGACTTCTACGGCTGGGTGTTTCCGCACGGCGCGACCACGAGCGTGGGCACCGGCACGGCGAATCGCGGCTTCTCGATCCGCCATGCCGCGACCGCACTGAGACAGGCCACCGGACTCGATGCAGCGGAGACCATCCGCCGTGAGGGCGCGCCGATTCCTATGAAGCCGCTCCCCCGATGGGACAACGGCCGCGACGTGGTGCTCGCGGGCGATGCGTCCGGTGTCGTCGCCCCGGCGTCCGGCGAAGGCATCTACTACGCCATGACCGGCGGGCGCCTGGCAGCGGAGGCTGCGCTGCAATACCTGCGTACCGGCGATGCGCGAGCGCTCGCGACTGCGCGCAAGCGCTTCATGCGTGCGCACGGCCGGGTGTTCTGGGTGCTCGGCATCATGCAGCGCTTCTGGTATTCGAGCGACCGGCGGCGCGAGCGCTTCGTCAGCATCTGTCGCGATCCGGACGTGCAGGCGCTCACCTGGCAGGCTTACATGCACAAGAAGCTGGTGCGCGCGAAGCCGATGACGCACGTGCGCATCTTCTTCAAGGATCTCGCGCACCTGGTGGGCATCGTTTCCCCCTGACTACGCGGATCCGAACCGGCGATGAGCGAGTTGTTCGCATCCGGCCGCATCGTCGACCTGATACTCGCGTTCGCGGTGCTCGAAGGCGCGGCGCTCGCCGTGTGGCGGAGGGCCGCAGGCCACGACCACGCGGTCGCGGACGTGGCGGCCGCGTTGCTGCCGGGTGCGTGTCTGCTACTCGCCTTGCGTTGCACCATGGTCGGCGCCGATTGGATCTGGACCGCCGCCTGGCTGCTGGCAGCGCTCGTCACCCACCTCGCCGACCTGGCGCGGCGGTGGCTGGCCGCGCCGCAGCGCGCCATTGCTCCGGAGGGCAGCCCGGAGAGCTAGAATGGCATTCCGCGATCCCGCTGACCACCGCGTGCCGGCTCACCGGCGCGCAGGGACCCCTCATGATAGGGACGAACGTTCCGCAGCCCGACATCACGCTCCATCTCGACATGGATGGCGTGATCCGGGATGCGACCCTGTCGCAGGCGTTTCCCCATGAGGATCTGGATCACTGGGTCGGCCGGCCGTGGTTCGAGACCGTCTCGGGCGTCGGCAGCGACAAGGTGAAGCGGCTGGTGGAGGATGCGCGCTGGCTGCGCGTCACCGGGTTCCGCCAGATCAACCAGCGTTTTCCGAGCGGGCGCGAAATCCTCGTGGAGTACGCGACCATCCGGCTGGGCGAGCGTGACGGTCTCATCGCGATCGGACGCAATCTCCAGGCGGTGGCCGAGTTGCAGGCACGCCTGGTCGAGGCGCAGCAGTCGATGGAGCGCAAGTACTGGCAGCTGCGCGAGGTGGAGACGCGCTACCGCCATCTCTTCGACAATGCCGACGAGCCGGTGCTGCTGGTGCGCGCCGCGAACCTGCGCATTCTCGAGGCGAACCCGGCGGCGATGCGGGCGCTGCGTGCCGAGGGCGGCGAGGGCCGCGTCGTGCTGGGCGAAGTGGCTGCCGAGGACCGCGAGGCGTTCCAGGCCATGCTGGCCCGGGCGCGCGCCCACGGCAAGTCCACCGGCATCCTGGTGCGTCTGGGAGTGCATCGCGAACTCTGGCTCGTCCGTGCGTCGCTCATGAACTCCGACACCGGTGACCTGTTCCTGCTGCAGCTCGCGCGGGCCGGCGCATCCGGTCCGCCAAAGCACGCCGAGGATCGCATCCCGGTGGAAGACCTGATCGATCGCGGCCCCGATGCGTTCGTGGTCACCGACGGCGAACGTACCATCCTGCGCAGCAATCGTGCGTTCCTGGAACTGGTGCGGATGTCCGGCGAGGAGCCGGCGATCGGCAGCCGCATCGATCGCTGGCTGAGTCCGGCTTCCGACCTCGACGCGTTGATCGCTGCCGTTCGCCGCGAGGGGCGCGTGCGCAACCACGCGGCTTCGGTGCAACTCGCTTCCGGTCACGAGGTGCCGGTTCAGATCTCGGCGGTCGGCAGTTCCGACAACGATCCGCATTACTTCGGCCTCCTGCTGCGGGAAGCCGGCGCGTGACCCGCCCGACGATTCCCGGGGTGCCCATGCCGCAGGCACCGGCCACGCTGTTCGGAAAGGCCGACCTGTCCAACTGCGAGCGCGAGCAGATCCATCTCGCGGGTTCGATACAACCCCACGGTGCCCTGCTGGTGCTGCGCGAACCCGATCTCGTCATCGTGCAGTCGAGTATCAACGCCCGAGCTTTCCTGGGGAGCGCTGAAGAGCCGATCGGCCGCTCGCTCGATCAGTTCGGGGGCAACCTCGCCGCGCGATTGCGCGAACACCTCGATGGTCCGCTGGAGCAGATCCCGATCGCGGTGCGCTGCCGCGTGGGCGGCGTCGAAGGTGAGGTGGACTGCCTCATGCATCGCACGTCGGCGGCGGAGCTGATCGTGGAACTGGAGCGGCCCGGTGTCCCGGTCGACTTCTCGGGAGCGCTGCAGGAGGCCCTCAACGCCATACTCGGTGCATCGTCGCTGCGCGAGCTGTGCGACGGTGCGGCGACGGTGTTCAAGAACGTGACGGCCTACGACCGGGTCATGATCTACCGGTTCGACGAAGAGGGCCACGGCGAGGTCTTCGCCGAGCGGCGGCAGGCCGGACTCGAACCCTATCTCGGCAACCACTATCCCGCCTCCGACATTCCGCAGATCGCGCGTCGCCTGTACGAACGCAATCGCGTACGCGTGCTGGTGGACGTCGAGGCCGCCCAGGTGCCGCTGGTGCCGCGGCTCTCGCCGATCAGCGGCCAGGAGCTCGACATGTCGCTGTGCCTGTTGCGCAGCATGTCGCCGCTGCACATCCAGTACCTGAAGAACATGGGTGTCCGCGCGACCATGGTCGTCTCGCTGATGGTGGGCGGAAAGCTGTGGGGGCTGGTGGCCTGCCACCACTACGTGCCGAGGCACGTGGACTACGAAGCCCGGGCCGCGTGCGACCTGCTGGCCGAGGCGCTGGCGACGCGCATCGCGGCGCTCGAAAGCTTCGCCCAGGCGCACATGGAACTGACGGTGCGCCGGCTGGAGCAGCGGATGGTCGAAGCCATCGCCCGCGACGGCGACTGGAAGAGCGCGCTCTTCGACGATCCGCGCTCGCTGCTGCAGCCGCTCGATGCGACCGGTGCGGCACTGCTGTTCGAAGGGCAGGTGCTGACCGTCGGCGAAGTGCCGGGCACGCCGGAGCTGCGCGAGATCGGCCGGTGGATCGACCGCAAGCCGAAGGCGCCCGTGATCTCCACTGCTTCGCTCGGTCTGGACGCGCCAGAGTTCGTGCTGCTGACGCAGGTGGCCGCGGGTGTCATCGCCACCCCGCTCTCGAGCGCACCCGGCGACTACCTGATGTGGTTCCGCCACGAGCGCGTACGGACCGTGACATGGGGCGGCAATCCCGCGAAGCCCTTCGTCGTCGGCAACGACCCGACCGACCTGTCGCCGCGGCGTTCCTTCGCGCAGTGGCACCAGGTGGTCGAAGGCACGTGCGACCCGTGGACGCCGTCCGACTACGCGGCCGCCCGCCTCATCGGCGAATCGGTCTCCGACATCGTGTTGCAGTTCCGATCGGTGCGGATGCTGATCGCGCGCGACCAGCTGCGCGAGGCGAGCGACCAGGTGCAGATTTCCGAACAGCCGGTCCTGGTCGCCGATCCGGAGGGCCGGATCCTGGTCACCAACGCATCGCTCGACCGTCTGCTCGGCGACCGCCGTGCGGGGCTGCATACGATCCGCGACCTCGAAGCGCTCCTCGCCTTCGACGCCCGCGCCGGTCGTCCCTTGCGCGACCTGCTGGAGCAGCGGCTGCCGTGGCGTGGCGAAGTCACGCTGCCGTCCGGTGCGACCGATGCGAAGCCGATCCTCATGCGTGCCGATCCAGTGTTCGCGTCGCCGGAACGCTATCTCGGATTCGTGATCGGCTTTATCGATCTCACCGAGCGCAAGGCCGCCGAGGCGGCGCGCCGCCGATTCCAGGAGGGCATCGTCCGGCAGTACCGGCCGGTGAGCGTGCGGCTCGATTCGGACTCCGACGTGGTCTACCGCAACCTGCTGTCCACTATCGTGGGCAACGCGCAGCTTGCGGCGATGGAGATCACCGACGGCGTGGACATGGCCAAGATGCCGGGCATGCTGGAGAGCGTCCAGGCATCGGTCAACCGTACCGCGGAGCTGCTGGGGCAGCTGATCTGGCGCACGTCCGGTTCGGGCAAGCGCCCCGACTGAAGCGCGGCTGCTGCGTCAGCGGTTCGCGGCGATCGCGACCGACAGCTCGATGTTGAGACGGAACGCACGTTCCGCCTCCGCGATCACGCTTTCGCGGTCGCTCGCATGGTCCGCGGCCCGATCGAGATCGGCACGGTAAGCGGTCCTGAGTGCCTTCACGTTCGCGACTCCGGGATAATCGTAGAACGCGAGTTGCGATGCCTCGAGCGCCAAGGCGCGCGCGACGATCCCGCGAAGGATCCGGCCGCCGCTCAAATCCCCGAGGTAGCGCACGTAGGCGTGGGCGATCAGGCGTGAACCGTCCGACGCTGCGGCCTCCGCTACGGTCGAAGCGTAACGCTCCGCTGCCGGCAGGATCTCGATGCGTTGCTGCCAATCCGATCCGCACAGGGCGGCGAGATCGGATTCCAGCGCGGCCGAGCGATAGACGGCGGGTCGTGCAACGCCGTCCATGCCGGCCGCACTGCGATGCCGTTCGAGACCGTTTTCCAGTTCGCGGTAAGCGGGCAGCAGGTTGCGCAGCAGCGCCGCGTAGCTGCGGCGATCGACCCGCCCCCGCAGCAGGTCGCTTACGACACCGGACCGTTCGGCCTCCGCGTGCAGCGCGCGCGTCCGGTCGCGGATGGCATCCACGAGCGATGCGAACCGGGCTCCGACATCCGCATTCGATCGCGGGACGTCCAGCGTCCTGTCACCAGCGGAAACGTCGAGGCCGTCGTCCATGCGCACACCACCGCGTTGGCGATCGCGCCCGGCAACCGATGTCCGGGACGCCGAGGGGCCCGAGTGCAGAACAGGCCGTTGACGAAGAGTAGCAGGATCGCCGGCCGGCGATCCTATTCGGGTGCCAGCCCCCGCACGCGAGCCTTGGCGCGATCGATCGCCGCACCGGCCGCGGCGCTCCCGGCGACCAGGACGCCCAACACGAGCGCGATGGTCCGCGGCGTCACGGCGGGTCAGTCCCGCGCGCGGTTGGCGGCCTTGCGTTCGGCTTCGGCCCGTTCGGCCGGGGTGCCCTGGTAGTTCGAACCCTGCGAGAACGACGGCTTGCCGCCGCCGCCGTCGGTGCCGCTCGCCCGCATGCGCATCTCGTTGGTCTTCAGTTCCTGGGCCGTGAGCTTCTTCTCCTGCTTGGCACCTTCCTTCTCGCACGGCTCCTGCGAGTAGATGATCGCGCCGGCCGCGTTTCGGCACTTGTACACATTCGCTTGCGCGGGGAAGGCGATCACGGCGGCGGCGACCAGCAACAGCACTTGGGATTTCACGATGGGGTACTCCGTCCGGCGCCGCCTCACGCGGTGGGCAGCTTGTGGTCCTTGAAGTCCTCCCGCAGCTTGGTCTTGAGCAACTTGCCGGTGGCGGTGTGGGGCAATTGCTCGACGAAGACCACGTCGTCGGGAATCCACCATTTAGCGACCCGGCCGTCGAAGAACTTGAGCATTTCCTCCCGGGTGACCTGGGCGCCTTCCTTGCGCTTCACGATGAGGAGCGGCCGTTCGTCCCACTTCGGGTGGGCGATGCCGATCACCGCCGCCTCGGCGACGGCCGGATGCCCCACCGCGGCGTTTTCGAGATCGATGGAGCTGATCCACTCGCCGCCGGACTTGATCACGTCCTTCGAGCGGTCGGTGATCTGCATGTAGCCGTCGGCGTCCAGGGTCGCGACGTCGCCCGTGGGGAACCAGCCGTCGATCAGCGGATCGCCGCCCTCGCCCTTGAAGTACTGACGGCAGATCCAGGGGCCGCGCACCAGCAGGTTGCCGAAGGCCTGGCCGTCGCGCGGGAGCTCCGCACCTTCGTCGTCGGTGATCTTCATGTCGACGCCGAAGATCACCCGACCCTGCTTGTTCTGGAGCGCATCGCGTTCGGCCTTGGGCAGCGTGAGATGACGGTTCTTGAAAGTGTTCACCGTCCCGAGCGGGCTCATCTCGGTCATGCCCCATGCGTGCAGCACCTGCACGCCGAACTCGTCCTCGAAGCTGCGGATCATGGCAGGCGGGCAGGCCGAGCCGCCGATCACGGTGCGCTTCAGCGTGCCGAAGTCGAGCTTGTTGCCCTTCACGTGGGCGAGCAGGCCCAGCCAGATGGTGGGCACGCCGGCGGACACGGTGACGCTCTCCTTCTGGAAGAGCTCGTGCAGGCTGGCGCCGTCCAGCTGCGCCCCCGGAAACACCAGCTTGGCACCCACCAGCGGCGCGCTGTAGGGCAATCCCCACGCGTTGACGTGGAACATCGGGACCACCGGCAGCACTGCGTCGCGTGCCGACAGGTTCAGCGCGTCCGGCAGGCACGAGCCGTAGGCGTGCAGCAGGGTCGAGCGATGGGAGTAGAGCACACCCTTCGGATTGCCCGTGGTGCCGGAGGTGTAGCACAGCGACGAGGCCGAGTTCTCGTCGATCTCCGGCCAGTCGAAACGGTCGGAGTGGCTGTTGACCAGATCCTCGTAGCACTGCAGGGTAAGCGACGACGAGGCCGGCATGTGCGCCTTGTCGGTCATCGCGATCCAGTGCCGCACGCCCTTGCAGTGCGGAGCAAGTTTTTCGACCAGCGGCAGGAACGTGAGGTCGAAGAAGACGCAGCCGTCTTCCGCGTGGTTGATGATGTAGCCGATCTGCTCCGGAAAGAGCCGCGGATTGATGGTGTGGCATACCGCGCCGATGCCGGAGACTGCGTAGTAGATCTCGAAGTGCCGGAAGCCGTTCCAGGCGAGGGTGCCGATGCGTTCGGTCGGCTTCACGCCCAGCGCGAGCAGCGCGTTGGCGAGCTGACGGGCGCGGCGGTGGGCATCGGAGTACGTGTAGCGATGGATGCCGCCTTCCACGAGGCGCGAGACGATCTCGGTGTCGCCGTGGTAGCGATCCGCGTGCCGGATCAGCGAGGTGATCGTGAGCGGCATGTTCATCATGAGACCGTGCATGGAACGAACTCCTCCTCGCCGGCGGGACCGGGTGTTGAAATGCGACGAATTGTAGCGCGCCGATCCTCGTCGCTCCGGCTTTCGCTGCAGCGCAATATTGCGGAAAGCCGCAGCCGATGTGCGTTTACAGGGAGGGGGCCTTCCGGCAGAATCCGCGCCTCTCTCGCGAGGACGCTCAATCAGGCGTCCCGCAGGGAGCGAAATCCCGCTGGGCCGGTCCCTGGCTCGGGACGCGAAGACCGGGGCTTGTCAGCCTGGCGCACTTCCGGACCGTTCTTGGGTCTGACTGATCGGCGAGCGGCGCCGGCGGCGATTCGGAAAAATATGAGGGGAGGAGTGAACATGGTGAAGTCTTGGCTGCGTGCGGCCCTGATCGGTGCAGTGGCGGCACTGGCGTTCGCGGGCCCGGCAAGTGCGCAGGGCGTGCTCAAGATCGCCTATCTCGAGGGCCTGTCGGGACCCTTCGGCAACGTGGGCGAGGTCGGCCTGCGTCACCTGCAGTTCGCGGCCGAGCGCATCAACGAGAAGGGCGGCGTCCTCGGGCAGAAGATCGAGGTGGTGCCGTTCGACACCAAGACCAGCCCGCAGGAAGCGCAGCTCGTCTTCAAGCAGCTCGTCGACCAGGGCATCCGCTACATGATGCAGGGCAACGGCTCGGCGGTGGCGCTGGCGCTGTCCGAAGCCATGGGTAAGCACAACGCGCGCAACCCCGACCAGACAGTGCTGTACATGAACTACGGCGCCGTCGATCCCGCACTCACCAACGACAAGTGCAACTTCTACCACTTCCGCTTCGACGCCGACGTGGACATGAAGATGCAGGCCATGACCAACTACATGGCCGCGCAGAAGGGCATCGCCAAGGTCTACCTGATCAACCAGGACTACTCCTTCGGCCAGTCGGTCGCGAAGGCTGCCCGTGCGATGCTCACGCAGAAGCGGCCGGACATCCAGATTGTCGGCGACGACCTGCATCCGCTCGGCAAGGTGAAGGACTTCGCGCCCTACGTCGCCAAGATCAAGGCGTCCGGCGCCGATGCGGTGGTGACGGGCAACTGGGGCAACGACGTGGCGCTGCTCATCAAGGCTGCGAAGGACGCAGGACTCACCGCCGACTTCTACACTTACTACGCCGGTGGTCTCGGCACGCCGCCGGTCATCGGCGAGGCGGGCGTCGGCCATCTGAAGCAGGTCACCGTGTTCCATTCGAACATCGGCGGCAGCGGCACCGTGGCGAACGTCGAGGCGTACCGCAAGCGCTTCCCCGATTCCAAGGACGACTTCTACTGGACCAGCATCATGAACGCCATGACGATGCTCACCATGGCCATGGAGAAGGTGAAGTCCACCGATCCCACCAAGGTCGCCCCCGCGCTCGAGGGCTTGAAGATCGACACCATCACGGGGGAGGTCACGATGCGTGCCGACAACCACCAGGCGGTGCAGCCGATCTTCATCTCGACGTTCTCCAAGACGAACGGCAAGGACGTGAAGTTCGACGTCGAGCGCACCGGCTTCGGTTTCAAGACCGACGCGCGCATCGAGGCGAAGGACACGGTGCTGCCGACCACCTGCAAATTCCAGCGTCCGAAGGGCTGAGACGCATACGACAACCACCTTGAGGGGCGCCCGCACGGACGCCCCTTTTGTTTGACCGGATCCGGAGTCCCGCTGGCGTGGAATTCTTTCTCGTGACCTTGCTGAACAGCCTGTCCTACGGGCTGCTGCTGTTCATGCTCTCGAGCGGGCTCACGCTGATCTTCAGCATGATGGGCGTGCTCAACTTCGCCCACGCGAGCTTCTACATGCTGGGCGCGTACTTCGCCTATCAGACCAGCAGGTACGTCGGTTTCTGGCCGGCCCTCGTCATCGCACCGCTGGCGGTCGCCGCCCTGGGCGCGCTCACCGAGCGCTACGGGCTGCGCACGGTGCACAAGTACGGCCACGTGGCGGAACTGCTGTTCACCTTCGGTCTTGCCTACACCATCGAGGAGGTGGTGCACCTCATCTGGGGGCGTGCGCCGGTGCCGTACCGCATCCCGGAGATCCTCGAGTTCTCGGCATTCTCCATCTACAGCACGCAGTACCCGGCATACCGCGTGTTCATGATGCTGGTGTCGGTCGCGATGCTCGTGGGTTTGTACCTGGTGCTGACCCGCAGCCGGATCGGCATGATCATCCAGGCTTCGCTCACCCATCCCGACATGGTGCAGGCGCTGGGCCACAACGTGCCGCGCGTGTTCATGCTCGTGTTCGCGGGCGGTGCCGCGCTTGCGGGGCTCGCTGGCGTGATCGGCGGAAACGCGTTCGTGACCGACCCGGGGATGGCGGTGTCGGTGGGAACGATCGTGTTCGTCGTCGTCGTGTTCGGCGGCATGGGCTCGCTCGCGGGGGCGTTCATCGCGTCGCTGATCATCGGCGCGGTGCAGACGTTCTCGGTGGCGTTCGACTATTCGCTGCTGACGCTGTTCGGCTCGATCGGGATCAAGGTGAATCCCGATTCCGGGTGGATGGAACTGTGGAAGGTGACCATCGCGCAGGCGGCGCCGGTGCTGCCCTATCTGCTGATGGTGGCGATGCTGATCGTGCGGCCGAAGGGATTGATGGGGACGCGCGAGGGTTGATGAAGATGAGAAAAGAAAAGCGCTCAACGCGGCGGACGCGGAGGAAAACCGTGAACCTCGGCTCGTGTTTCCTTGGGGTTGCGGCATGAGTGTCATGTTCTCCTGGCGGCGGTTGCTGGTCTGGGCCGCAACGGCGGCCGTGATGATCGTGGCGCCGCTCGTCTTCACGCAGGGCTTCGCGGTGTCGATGCTGTCGCAGATGGGCATCGCGATCATCTTCGCGCTGTCATACAACATGCTCCTGGGGCAGACCGGCATGCTGTCGTTCGGGCATGCGGTGTACTTCGGGCTGGGGGCGTTCTTCTCGGCGCACGCGCTGAACGCGATCGGCGCCGGCACGTTCGGCTGGCCGGTGTCGTTGCTGCCGCTCATCGGCGGAGTTGCCGGTCTCGTGTTCGGGGTGATCTTCGGTTACGTCACCACGAAGCATTCGGGCACGCCGTTCGCGATGATCTCGCTCGGTATCGCCGAGATGGTGGCAGCCTGCTCGCTCATGTTCCCGAGCTTCTTCGGCGGCGAGGGCGGCATCTCCACCGACCGGGTCGTGGGCGAGGCGGTCATGGGCATCACGTTCGGCCCTTCGTTGCAGGTGTACTACCTGATCGCGGCGTGGTGCTTCGTGTGCATGATCGCCATGTTCGCGTTGACCCAGACGCCGCTGGGCCGCATGGCCAACGCCGTGCGCGACAACCCGGAGCGCGCCCGCTTCGTCGGCTACAACCCGACGCGCGTGCGGTTCCTGATGTTGTCCCTGGCCGGCTTCTTCGCCGGCATCGCGGGCGCGCTGGAAGTGATCAACTTCGAGCTGATCACCGCCGAGCGGCTCGGTACCGTCGCGTCCGGCAACGTGCTGCTGATGGCTTTCATCGGCGGGATCGGTCACTTCTACGGGCCGATCATCGGGGCGGTGCTGGTCACCTTCCTGCAATCGGCGCTGTCGAACTACACCCAGGCGTGGCTGCTGTACTTCGGCCTGTTCTTCCTGGTCATGATCCTGTTCGCACCCGGCGGCATCGCATCGCTCATCACCCTCCACAAGCCGGTGGTTCAGACGCGGATGCTCGGACGACTGGCGCTGCCCTACGTCGCGGCCGCGGCATCCGCGGCCGTGCTGATGCTGGGCCTCGTCGCGCTGGTCGAGATGCTCTACCACATCGAGACGAAGGCCGAGCAGGTCGGCACCGTGATGTCGCTCTTCGGGCGCCAGCTGGATGCCGCCACGGCGCAACCCTGGATCGTGGCGGCGATCATCCTGATCGCGGGCGGCGGTCTGCTCGCATTCGTCGGCAGATTCGTGCGTTCCGCCTGGAACGACGTCACGGTCGCGGCCAACCAAGCGAAGGGAGCCTAGGGTGGCTGCCGCACTCGAACTTAAGGGCGTTCACAAGAGCTTCGGCAAGACCGCCATCATCAACGGCGTGGATCTCGCGATCGAGAAAGGTGAACGGCACGCCGTGATCGGCCCGAACGGCGCCGGCAAGTCGACGCTGTTCAACCTGATCAGCGGGCGGTTCCCGGTGACCTCCGGGACCATCAGTCTCAACGGTCAGCCGATCACCGGCCTGCAGCCGCAGCAGATCAACCACCGTGGTCTGGCGCGCAGCTTCCAGATCACCAACATCTTCCCGAAGCTGTCGGTCTTCGAGAACCTGCGCTGCGCAGTCATGTGGTCGCTCGGTTACAAGTACTCCTTCTGGCAGCGCGTGGGAGGTCTGAAGGACGTGCGCGAGCGCGCCGATGAACTGGTCGGCATGATCGGTCTCCAGAAGCGCCGCGACACGCTCGCCGGCGTGCTGTCCTATGCTGAGCAGCGCGCGCTGGAGATCGGCATCACCATCGGCGGTGGCGCCGACGTGATCCTGCTCGACGAACCGACGGCCGGCATGAGCAACACCGAAACCGCCGATGCCGTCGCGCTGATCCGCAACGTGACCGTCGGCAAGACGCTGGTCATGGTGGAGCACGACATGAGCGTCGTGTTCGGGCTCGCCGATCGCATCTCGGTTCTGGTCTACGGCCAGGTCATCGCCACGGGCACCCCTCAGGAGATCCGCGGCAACAAGGCCGTGCAGGAAGCATATCTCGGGGCGGAGGTGGAATGATGTTGGCCGTGAAGGATCTGCACGCCTACTACGGCAAGAGCCACATCCTCCACGGGGTGCACCTCAACGTCGGCAAAGGCGAGATCGTCAGCCTGCTCGGCCGCAACGGCGTGGGCCGCTCGACCACCATCAAGGCGATCATGGGTCAGGTGGTGGCCAACGGATCGGTCAAGTTCAAGGATCGCGAGCTGATCGGTTCCAAGACGTACATGATCGCGCGCGAAGGCCTGGGCTACGTGCCCGAGAACCGCGACATCTTCCCCACGCTCACGGTGAAGCAGAACCTGATGCTCGGCATGAAGGGCCGGAACGAGTCCGGTCGCTGGAGCATGGAAGACATGTACGGGCTGTTCCCGCGCCTGCGCGAACGGGCCGATGCGCCGGCCGGCGTGCTCTCCGGCGGCGAGCAGCAGATGCTGACCCTGTGCCGCACGCTGATGGGCGACCCGGATCTCGTGATGATCGACGAGCCCACCGAAGGTCTGGCCCCGAAGATCGTGGAACAGGTAGCGAGCCTGTTCGACGAGATCGCGAAGCGCGGCATCTCGATCCTGCTGGTGGAGCAGAAGCTCGCCATCGCGCTCAAGATCTCCCAGCGCCTCTACGTGATGGGGCACGGCGAAATCGTGTTCGAGGGGACGCCGGAGGATCTGCGGGCGAACGAGGCCGTGCGGAAGGAGTGGCTGGAGGTCTGACGTCGTTCCTGTTTGCCGTTTACGGAACCGCTTTCAACACGAAGGACACGAAGGAACACGAAGGAAAAGCGCGAGCGATCGGGTCGGTGCGGATTGTGTGCCAACCTGGCTTTGCTCTTCGTGTGCCTTCGTGCTCTTCGTGTTTCACGCTTTTCAGGTTGCCTAGAGGACAACACCCATGCCCGACATCGTCGACTACCAACTCCAGGGCCACATCGGCGTCATCACCCTCAACAACCCGCCGGTCAACGCGTTGTCGGTCGGCAAGGGCCTCCTGCAGGGCATCCTCGACGCGATCAAGGCGGGTGATCACGATCCGGCAGTGCGCGCCTTCCTGCTGATCGGCGGGGGCAAGAACTTCTCCGGCGGCGCCGACATCACGGAGTTCGGCAAGCCGCCGTTTCCCGGCATGGCGACGCTGCGCGACGTGCTGCAGTACATGGATACGGTCACGAAGCCCATCGTTGCCGCCATCGCCGGCCCGACCATGGGCGGCGGGCTCGAACTGGCCCTCGGCGCGCACTACCGCTGCGCGATCACCGGGGCGCAGATCGGTCTGCCGGAAGTGAAACTGGGCATCCTGCCCGGTGCCGGCGGCACGCAGCGCCTGCCGCGGCTGATCGGCGCGAAGACCGCGGTCGACATGATCGTATCGGGCGATCCCGTCAGCACCGAGCGGGCCCTGGAACTCGGCATCATCGACGAAATCGTCACCGGCGATCTGCTGGCCGGCGCGGTCAAGTACGCGAACCGCGTCGTGAAGGAAGGCAAGCCCATCCGCCGTGCGAGCGCGCTGACCGTCGCGGTCGAGGGCGATGCGGACACGTTCTTCGCCGAGGCTCGTGACCGTATCGCGAAGGAATGGCGCGGCTATCCTGCGCCGCTCGAGTGCCTGGCGTGCGTGGAGGCCGCGGTCAAGCGTCCGTTCGCCGAGGGCGTCCGGTTCGAACGCGAACGCTTCGAGTACCTGGTCGGCACCGACGCATCCAAGTCGCTGCGTCACGCGTTCTTCGCCGAGCGCGCAGCTTCCAAGATCAAGGACGTGCCCGACGACACGCCGGTACGCGAGATCCGCAGCGCCGCAGTGATCGGCGCCGGCACCATGGGCGGCGGCATCGCGATGAACTTCGTGAACGCCGGCATCCCCGTGAAGGTGCTCGAGGTTTCGCAGGAAGCCATCGAGCGCGGTTTCGGCATCATCAGGAAGAACTACGCGGCCACGGTCGCGAAGGGGCGTCTCACCCAGGAGGCCATGGACAAGCGCATGGGGCTCCTGACGGGTGTGAACAGCTACGACGACCTGAAGGACGTCGACATCATCGTCGAGGCGGTGTTCGAGCAGATGGACGTGAAGCAGGAAGTCTTCCGCAAGATCGACGCTGTCGCGAAGCCGGGAGCCATCCTCGCCACCAATACCTCGACGCTCGACATTGACCAGATCGCCGCCGTTACGAAGCGCCCGCAGGACGTGATCGGGATGCATTTCTTCAGTCCCGCGAACGTGATGCGGCTGCTCGAGATCGTGCGCGGCGCGAAGACGGCGAAGGACGTCATCGCCACCAGCATGAAGCTCGCGCGCACCATCAAGAAGGTGGGCGTTCTGGTGGGCGTATGCGACGGATTCGTCGGCAACCGCATGGTGCACGCGTACTTCCGCGAAGCAGGCTTCCTGCTGGAGGAAGGCGCATTGCCGCAGCAGGTGGACCGCGTGCTGGAGGACTTCGGCTTCGCCATGGGACCGTTCCGCGTCGGCGATCTCGCCGGCCTGGACATCGGCTGGGCGATCCGCAAGCGTCAGGCGGCCACGCGCAATCCGAACGAGCGCTATACGAAGATCGGTGATCTCATCTGCGAGCGCGGTCGGTTCGGTCAGAAGACCGGCGCGGGCTACTACAAGTACGAAGCAGGCAACCGCAAGCCGATCCCCGACCCGGAGATCGAGGCCCTGATCGTGCAGGCTTCGAAGGATGCAGGCATCGAGCGTCGCGAGATCTCCGACCAGGAGATCCTGGAGCGCTGCTTGTACCAACTCGTGAACACGGGTGCCAAGATCCTCGAGGAAGGCATTGCGCAGCGCGCGAGCGACATCGACATCGTCTATCTCTTCGGCTACGGCTATCCGCGGTTCCGCGGCGGGCCCATGTTCACCGCCGATCTGATCGGGCTGCCGAAGGTGCTGGAGGCGGTGAAGCGCTACGAGCAGTCGGTCGGACCGTGGTGGAAGCCGGCAGGGTTGCTGGAGAAGCTCGCCGCCGAGGGCGGACGGTTCAACGGGTGACGTCGGGAGAAGAGGACGGCCCCGACAGCCACAATTCCAGGTTGCCGCCGGCCGCGTAGGGAACGGTGGCGTACCACGTCCCCGACTGCGGCGGCGTGTAGATCGAGAGGCCGGCGAAGAGGCCGCACAGCGAGGCGACCGGAGTGGCATTCGCCGGGTCGCCCGCAGCCTTGCCGGAGATATCGCACGCCACCACGTCGGTGTCCGCCGTGCTGAACTCCACCGGGACCGGCAGCGAGGTCTTCAACAGCCGGGCGTCGGTGAAGACGGCCAGATACCGGGCGTCCGGCGGCACCGGCGCGCGGACCGCGGCGAAGCGCTGGCCGTTGCCGTTGAACATGAAGCGGGTCGGGGCCTTGAACGGGGCCGAGGGCTCGAAGCGTTCGTCGTAGAAGATGAAGACCGGCGAGAAATAGGAACCGACCCATTCGTTCAGCGCGTTCCTCCGAAGGACGGGGAACGACGCGACGGTCGCGAACGCGGGCCCGGGCGAGGTGGGCAGCGCGAATGCACCGAAGAAGCTCTTGCCGCCAGGGAACCCGAAGGCGGGACTCATGGCATCGATGGCAACTACCGCTCGCTGCCCGATCGCCACCGGTCGGAACGGGAACTCCCTGGGGCTGCTGCAGCAGACCGGCACGGCGGCGAGTGCTGTCCGGAGGGCGTCGGCCTGCGGGTCCGAGGCGCAGCCCGCCGCAAACATCGACAGCAGGGGCAGCATTACCGCGACCGCGGGTCCGAATCCGTGCAACCGGCGCAATGAACCTCCTCTTGTGCGAAACAGGGCGCCCGAGCGTGGACCCCGATCGATGATCGCATGAATGCGACACGGTCGATGTCCTGCATGCCCATGGAGGCTCGTCGACACGATTGTCAGATCGGTCGACGCCGCGCTCAACTTCAGCGGCCGTTCTCCCCCGGGGTGGAGAGGCGGTTCTGAGTTACCGGCTGCCGGCACCGCGCCGGCCGCGCAGCCATTCGAGAGCGAACATGAGTGCAGTGGTGAACACGATCAGCAGCGTGGCCACCGCGGCGATCACCGGCGTGATGTTCTCGCGGATGCCGGTGAACATCTGCCGCGGCAAGGTCACCTGGGCGGGGCCGGCCAGGAAAAGCGTCACCACCACTTCGTCGAACGACGTGGCGAAGGCGAACAGGGCGCCCGAGATCACGCCGGGTGCGATGAGGGGCAGCGTCACGCGGCGGAACGTCTCGAGCGGTGCGGCGCCTAGACTGGCGCTCGCGCGGACCAGGTTCGTGTCGAAGCCCTGCAAGGTCGCCGAGACGGTAGTCAGAACGAACGGCGTGCCCAGTGCCGCGTGCACCAGGATCAGTCCCGCGTAGCTGTCCGACAGCCCCAGCCTTGCGAAGAAGAGGTAGGTCCCGACGCCGACCACGACGATGGGCACGATCATCGGCGCGATCAGCACGGACAGCAGCACGTTCTTGCCCGGAAAACGTACCTGGGCGAGCCCCACCGCGGCCATGGTGCCGAGCACCGTGGCGATCAGCGTTGCCGCCGGCGCGACGATGAAGCTGTTCTTCGCAGCCCGCATCCACTCGGCGGAATCGAACAGTTCGCGATACCAGCGCAACGACCAGTCCGGCACCGGATACACCAGGAAGGAACTGGACGAGAACGACAGCGGCACGATGACGACGATGGGCAGCAGCAGGAACATCAGCACCGCGATGCACAGTGCACGCACGGCGACGAACCCGATGCGTTCCCACGGCACTTCGGCGGTGTTCGGGTTCATGCGAGCGCCGGTTCCATTCGTGCGAGCCGGCGATAGATTGCGTACAGGAGCAGCGTGGCAGTCAGCAGCACGCCGCCGAGCGCGCAGGCCATGCCCCAGTCGAGATGGACGTTGGCGTACTGAGCCACGCTGTAGCTCAGCATCTGGTCCTCGGGGCCGCCGAGCAGTGCCGGTGTCACGTAGTAGCCGATGCCGAGAATGAACACGAGCAGGCTGCCGGCGGCAACACCCGCGTAGGTCTGCGGCACATAGACCCGGACAAACGCTGCCAGGGGGTGGCTGCCCAGCGACACCGCGGCCCTTACGTAGTCCCGCGGGATGCCCTTCATCACGCTGTAGAGCGGCAGCACCATGAACGGCAGCAGGATGTGCACCATGGCGATCACCACGCCGGTCCGGTTGAACAGCAGCGCCAGGGGTCGATCGATGAGTCCGGCGGCGGCGAGTGACTGGTTCACGATCCCTCCCGACTGGAGCAACACGATCCATGCCGCCATGCGCACGAGGATGGAGGTCCAGAACGGCACCAGCACGACGATGAGGAGCGCATTCGCGCGTCGGGCCGTCATGGTCGACAGCCACCAGGCGAGCGGGTAGGCGAGCAGCAGGCACAGCACGGTGACGATGGCCGCGATGCTGAAAGTACGCATGAGAATGCGGCGAAAGGCGGATCGGTCGGCATCCACGGACTCGACCGAGCCTTCGACGGTGCGCCGCAAGTCCACCGCGGCAAGGAGGTAGTCCGGCGTGAGGCGCGAACCGTTCTTCGCGATGGCCTGCCAGATCCAGGGCTCGTCCCAGCGCGGATCGATGCCGATCAACTGAGCGTGCACCTGGGCGGCATCGGTCGTCGCCGGCAACGGCAGCGCCCGCCAGGTATTCATCACGAGCGAACGGGCGCCGCCGACCTCGGTGTTGAGGCGTCGTGCGAGCGTCCCGGCGTCCGACTGCTCCCGCAGTGCCTGCAGGTCGGCGACGATGGCGGCGTATGCGGCTGCCGGCGGACGCGATTCACGGTCCCAGCCGCGCAGTGCGGCGATCGTTCCGGGCAAAGCCCGGGCGATCTCGGGATTGTCCACGGCGCGCAGGAGCAGTGCGCCGATGGGAACGATGAACGTGAACAGCAGGAATGCGAGCAGCGGCAGCGTCAGCAGCAAGGCGGCTGCGGTGCGGCGGCGTGCGTCGCGCCGCAGCGCCGAGCGCATGTTCTCGATGCCTGCGTCCGCCGCCGTCATGCCGGTCACCGGATCATTGCGCCACCCAGGCGTTGAAGCGCTTCTCCATCGCCTCGCCGTGATCGGACCAGAACTGGAAATCGAACTTGAGTGCGTCCTTCGCGTTCGCCGGCGCGCTCGGCAGCTGCGCAAGGGTCTTCGCATCGAGCTTCGTCAAGGCCTTGGTCGCGGTGGGCCCGTAGCTGATCAGCCGCGCGAACTCCGCTTGGGCGTTGGGGCTCACCGCGAATGCGATGTAGCGCGTCGCCAGATCCCGGTTGGGCGTGCCCTTCGGGATCGCCCAGTAGTCGAGATCGTAGATGCCGCCGGCCCACGCGATGGCGAGGTTGCGGCCTTCACGTTGTGCTGCGTCGATGCGGCCGTTGTAGGCGCTCGCCATGACGACGTCACCTGCCACCAGGAACTGCGGCGGCTGCGCGCCGGCCTCCCACCATTGCAGATGGGGCCGTAGTTCGGCGAGCTTGCGGAACGCGCGTTCGACGCCGTCCTTCGTTGCGAGCGTCTTGTAGACCTCGGCCGGTTTCACGCCATCGGCCATGAGTGCGAACTCCAGGTTGAAGCGCGCGTTCTTGCGCAGCGCACGCTTGCCCGGAAAGCGCTTCACATCCCAGAAGTCGGCCCAGGATTTCGGCGGGTCCTTCAGACGGTTCGCGTCGTACGACAACACCGTGGACCAGACGAAGATGCCGATGCCGCAATCGTGCACCGCTGCCGGGATGAAGTCGCTCTTCGGGCCGATCCTGCCCCAGTCGAGCTTTTCGTAGAGCCCTTCGTCGCAACCGCGGTCGAGGTCGGCGGATTCCGCCTCCACCACGTCCCAGGTGACCTTGCCGGTCTCCACCATCGCCTTGATCTTCGCCTGCTCGCCGTTGTACTCGACCGGAATGATCCTGGCACCGGCGGATTTCTCGAACGGTTCGTAGTAGGCCTTCTTCTGCGCCGTGCCGTTGGCGCCGCCGAAGTTGACCACGGTCAGTGTGTTCTCGGCGTGGGCCTGCAGAGCGAGAGCCATTGCAGGGATGCACAGGGCGACCAGACTTTTCATGGGAAGCTCCTCAGGCGTAGATGCGCACGTGCTCGGCAGGGAATTCGAGATGGGTTCGCGCACCGATGGCCGGCGGCGGTCCGGCCGCAATCGGTTGCTTGACCACGGCCGTGGTCTTTTCGTCGACGATGCAGCGCACCCGCACATGATCGCCGAGATACACGATGTCCTCCACCGTCGCGCCGATCGAGTTGGGGCGGGTGGTGTCGCGCAAAGCGATTCGTTCCGGGCGGATGGCGACCTGCACGGCGGCTCCCGATACCGCGCTGCCGACCAATCGGCCACGCAACGTGGCGTTGCAGTCCAGCGCGACCTCGGCGAATTCAGGCTGCACCGCTGCGATGCGCCCGTCGAGTGCCGTGTTGTCGCCGACGAAGCCGGCGACGAAGCGGTTGGCCGGTTCTTCATAAAGTCGGTCGGCGGTATCCACCTGCTGCAGCGCCCCGTCGTTGAATACCGCCACGCGATCGGAGAGGGCCAGCGCTTCGCTCTGGTCGTGGGTCACGTACACGAATGTCACGCCGAGCCGGCGATGCAGGTCCTTCAATTCCATCTGCATGTGCTCACGCAACTGCTTGTCCAGGGCCCCCAGCGGTTCGTCCATCAGCACGATGGCCGGATCGAACACCAGGGCGCGCGCCAGCGCAACGCGTTGTCGTTGGCCGCCGGAAAGTTGATCGGGCCGGCGCGCCGCCATCCCGCCGAGGCGCACCATCTCGAGTGCGGCGGCAACGCGGGATGCGCGCTCGTGGGCCGCCACGCGCCTCACCGTCAACGGATAGGCGACGTTGTCGCCGACCGTGAGATGCGGGAACAGTGCGTAGTTCTGGAACACCATGCCGAAGTTGCGCCGGTGCGGCGGCGTCCGCGTGATGGGTTTCCCATCGAACAGGATCTCGCCCCCGCTCGGCGTTTCGAAGCCGGCGAGCATCATCAGCGTGGTGGTCTTGCCTGACCCGGACGGTCCGAGCAGCGTGAGGAACTCGCCGCGGCGGACGTCCAGGTCGAGCGCACGCACGGCCAGCGTGGAGCCGTCGTAGCTCTTGTGCACACCGCTGAAGCGTACCAAGGGCGATTCAGCGATGTTCATGGATCGGTCGGAGGGCGGGGCCCCCCCTCAATTCGCGGTCGACCCGAGGTGGCGCTCCAGCGCTTCGAGCCCGGCATGCCACGTGATGTCCGTATGCAGCGGCGTCACCGAAATCCAGCCGCCGTGGGCCACCTCCACGTCGGTGCCCTGCTCGGGCCGGCCGGCCTCATGGATGAACGACAGCCAGGAGTAGGGGAACTGGCGGGCATCGGTACGCACGTCCACGTTCAGCTTGATGCTACCCCATCGACCCTGCCGGGCCGAACGGATGCCACGGACGTCACCCGGTTCCACATCGGGAAAGTTCACGTTGTGGAACACGCCCGGCGGCGTTTCGAGCGACAGCAGGCTTTCGACCACCCGGGGTGCATGGGCCTCGGCGGTGCGCCAGCGCACTTCGGCGCCGAGCTCGAAGACCTGGCTCATGGCGATGGCGCGGATGCCCTGCTGGGCGCCCTCCATGGCGGCTGCGACCGTGCCCGAGTAGGTCATGTCCTCGGCGAGGTTGGAGCCGCGATTCACGCCCGACAGGACCAGGGTGGGCGGGCTGGCCTTCATGATCTCGTTCAACGCCATCACCACGCAGTCGGTGGGCGTGCCGCGCAGGAGCGAATAGCGCTTCTCCGACAGGCGGTTGACGCGGATCGGCTCGGCCAGCGAGATGGAACGCGAGGCGCCGGAACGCTCGAAGTCGGGCGCCACCACCCAGACGTCGTCGCTTAACTGTCGGGCGATGCGTTCCATGACGGCCAGGCCGGGGGCGTGGATGCCGTCGTCGTTGGCGATGAGGATACGATGCTTCAAGGACTTGCCTCCCGGTTCGACCGCCCGCCCCCGGGTCGATCTGCCCGGTGGGCGAACGCGGCGGTGCCCCCGAATCATAGCGGCCCGACCCCACGGGCGATACGTGGCCTCCTCCTGAAGTCCATGGCGAATTGATACCATCCCGACTCTTGACCATAAGAACCCGATCGGAGGACCGCCCCATGACCGATGCCGTGATCGTTTCCACCGCCCGCACCGCTCTATGCAAGTCCTGGCGCGGCGCCTTCAACATGACCCACGGTGCCACCATGGGCGGCCACGTCGTGCAGCACGCCGTGGCGCGGGCCAAGCTCGATCCGGCCGAGATCGAGGACGTCATCATGGGTTGCGCGAATCCGGAGGGCGCCACCGGCTTCAACATCGCCCGGCAGATCGCGTTGCGCGCGGGTTTGCCCGTGACGACGTCGGGCATGACCGTGAACCGGTTCTGCTCCTCGGGTCTGCAGACCATCGCGCTCGCCGCGCAGCGGGTCATCGCGGGCGAGGCCGACATCTTCGTGGCGGGTGGTGTCGAGTCCATCTCGTGCGTGCAGAACGAAATGAACCAGCACATGGGCAAGGAAGACTGGCTGAAGGAGCACAAGCCCGAGATCTACTGGACCATGCTGCAGACGGCCGAGACCGTTGCGAAGCGCTACAAGATCGACCGCGAAGCCCAGGACCGCTTCGGGGTGCAGAGCCAGCAGCGCGCCGCCGCATCGCGGGCTGCGGGCAAGTTCAACGACGAGATCGTGCCGATCACCGTCACCATGAAGGTGGTGGACAAGAACACCGGCCAGGAATCCACCAAGGAGACCACGGTGACGCAGGACGAAGGCATCCGCGCCGACACCACCTACGAAGGTGTTTCGCAGATCAAGCCGGCCCTGGAAGGCGGCGTGATCGCGGCGGGCAACGCGAGCCAGTTCTCCGATGGTGCTTCGGCGGCGGTCGTGATGAACGCGAAGACGGCGGAGAAGAAGGGTCTGCAACCGTTGGGCATCTTCCGCGGCTTCGCGGTGGCCGGCTGCGAGCCGGATGAAATGGGCATCGGTCCGGTCTTCGCCATTCCGAAGCTGCTCAAGCAGACCGGTCTCAAGATGGACGACATCGGCCTGTGGGAGTTGAACGAGGCGTTCGCCGTGCAGGTTATCTATTGCCGCGACAAGCTCGGCATCCCGAACGACCGGTTGAACGTCGACGGCGGTGCGATCGCAGTGGGTCATCCCTATGGCACCACCGGCGCACGCCTCGTGGGTCACGCACTGATCGAGGGCAAGCGGCGCGGCGTCAAGTACGCGGTGGTGACGATGTGCATCGGCGGCGGCATGGGGGCGGCGGGGCTGTTCGAAGTCGTCTGATGCCCGGCCCATGGAAGTCCGCATCGTCAATCGACGCGATCTCGATTTCGTCCTCTACGAGCTGCTGGAGGTCGAGGGACTGACACGGCGCGAACGCTTCCGGGATCACTCCCGGGAGACGTTCGACGCCGTGATCGACACGGCCTCGAAGATCGCCGCCGAGCAGTTCGCACCGCACGCCCGGGCGGCGGACGAGAACGAGCCGCGTTTCGAGAACGGGCGCGTGGTGATGATCCCGGAGGTGAAGCAGGCGCTCGACGCGTTCCGCGAGGCCGGGTTCATCTCGGCCAGCTTCGATGCCGAACTGGGCGGCATGCAGTTGCCGGTGACGGTCGCGCAGGCGGCGTTCGCGATCTTCAACGGTGCCAACATCGCGACCGCGGCCTATCCTTTCCTCACCATCGCGAACGCGAATCTGTTGTCGGCGTTCGGCTCGGCGGATCAGAAGCACCGCTATCTCGATCACCTGCTGTCCGGACGCTTCTACGGCACCATGTGCCTGTCGGAACCGCAGGCCGGCTCTTCGCTGTCGGACATCGTGACGCGTGCCGAGCCGCAGCCCGACGGCACCTATCGGCTGTTCGGCCAGAAGATGTGGATCTCGGGTGGCGAGCACGAGCTGTCCGAGAACATCGTCCACCTGGTGCTGGCCCGCATCAAGGGCGCACCGGCGGGCGTGAAGGGCATCTCGCTCTTCGTGGTGCCGAAGTTCCTGGTGAACGACGACGGTTCCCTCGGCGCGCGCAACGACGTGCAGCTCGCGGGCCTTAACCACAAGATGGGTTATCGCGGCACCACCAACTGCGTGCTGAACTTCGGAGAAAGTACCGGCGCGATCGGGACCTTGGTGGGGGAGCCTCACAAGGGTCTCTCATACATGTTCCACATGATGAACGAGGCGCGCGTGGGTGTCGGACTTGGCGCGGTGATGCTGGGGTATTCCGGCTATCTCCACGCGCTAGAGTACGCACGCGAACGTTTGCAGGGTCGGCCGGTGCTGGCGAAGGATCCGGCCAAACCGCCGGTGAAGATCATCGAGCACCCCGACATCCGTCGCATGCTGCTTGCCCAGAAGGCGTACGTGGAAGGCGGTCTGGCGTTGTGTCTTTACGCTGCGCGACTGGTGGACGATGAACGCAGCGGACCGGATGAGAAGACGCGTCGCGACGCGAAGCTGCTGCTCGAAGTGCTCACACCGATCGTGAAGGCGTGGCCTTCGCAATGGTGCCTGGCGGCGAACGATCTCGCGATCCAGGTGCACGGCGGTTACGGCTACACGCGTGAGTATCCCGTCGAGCGGTTGTATCGCGACAACCGCCTGAACCCGATCCACGAGGGCACCAACGGCATCCAGGCGCTCGACCTGATGGGCCGCAAGGTGGGCATGGACGACGGCATGGCGATCCAGCTGCTCGCGCGGGACATCGACCGCACCGCGCGCGAAGCGAAAGGATGCGAGTCGGCCGAACTGCGCCGCTGCGGCGAGAAGCTGACCGACGCCTTCGCGAACGTGATGGAAGTGGTGCGCAACTCACTGTGCGCCACCGACAAGGGGCATGCCGAGATGGCGCTCGCCAACGCCCATGTGTTCCTGGAGATGACCGGGCATGTGGTGGTGGCGTGGATGTGGCTGCGACAGGCACTGGTCGCGGTGAAGCACGTGGGCACCGAACCGGGTCCCGAACAGGATTTCTACCAGGGCAAGTTGCAGGCTTGCAGCTATTTCTTCCGCTGGGAACTGCCCAAGACGGACCATTGGTTCCAGCTCGTGAACGACCTCGATCCCACGTGCCTGGAGATGCAGGATGCGTGGTTCTGACACCGCGCCCACAAGGAGATACGGATCTTGAACGCCGCTCAACTGTTCAACCTCACCGATCGGGTCGCCCTGGTCACCGGCGGCTCCCGCGGGCTAGGCCTGCAAATGGCCGAAGCGCTGGGCGAGATGGGTGCAAAGGTTGCCATCACCGCACGCAAGGCCAACGAGCTCGACGCCGCAAAAGCGCATCTGAGGGGCAAGGGTATCGACGTGCTGACCCATGCCTGTGACCTGTCGGATCCCGCCGCCGCCGAGCCGCTGCTCGACAAGGTGGTGTCGCAGTGGGGGACGCTCGACATCTTGATCAACAACGCCGGCGCCACCTGGGGCGCCCCGGCCGAGGATCATCCGCTCGATGCTTGGCAGAAGGTGATCAATCTCAACCTGACGGCGATGTTCGTGCTGTCGCAGCTGGCCGGAAAGAAGGTGATGATCCCGCGCAAGGCCGGGAAGATCATCAACATCGCGTCCATCGCCGGTTACTCCGGCACCGATCCGCACTTCATGCCGACCATCGCTTACAACACCAGCAAGGCGGGCGTGATCAACTTCACCAAGTCGCTGGCGGTCGAGTGGGCGCGCTACGGGATCCACGTGAACGGCATCGCTCCCGGGGTGTTCCCCAGCAAGATGTCGAAGGGCATGATCGACCGGGCCGAGCAGTACATCCTCGATCACACGCCCATGCGCCGCATGGGGACGGATCAGGATCTCAAGGGCGTCACCGTGCTGCTGGCTTCGCGAGCGTCGGACTTCATGACCGGCGTGACGATCCCGGTCGATGGCGGCTTTGCAGCGTTGTAGGAGACGGCCATGGCGCGCAGCGGCTTCGACATCGACATCCCGTACGCCGAGTATCTGGGTATTCGGCATGTTGCCCACGAGCCGGGGCACGTGACGGCTGCGCTCACCATCCAGGCCGAGCTGCAGAACAGCTGGCACGTGGCCCATGGCGGCGCGATCATGTCGCTGCTCGACGTGACCTGCGGCATGAGCGCCAAGTCGCTCGACTCGCACGCGAATGGCGCCACCACGGTGGAGTTAAAGGTCAACTTCCTCGCATCCGCCACCGGCGAAGTGATCGCCGAGGGCTACGCGCGCAAGGCCGGGCGTTCGCTCGTGTTCGTCGAAGGTGAAGTTCGCGATGCCGTCGGCCATGTGCTCGCCAAGGCCACCGGCACATTCAAGCTCCGTTACCCCACTTCCCACCACTGATGGCACTCGATCCCCAAGCCAAAGCGATCCTGGAGGCGGTCAAGGCCGCCGGTCTTCCCGACATGTGGCAGCTCACACCCGACCAGGCTCGCGAGCAGTACAAGCTCCGCATCAAGAAGCTCGACGCGAAGAACGAACCGATCCACAGCGTCGAGACTCTGCGCATCGACGTGGCGGATCGTGCGTTGCGCATCCGCGTCTACAAGCCGCGCGAAGTGATGATCGGCGAGCGGCTGCCTGCCCTGCTGTGGTTCCATGGTGGCGGCTTCGTGATCGGCGATCTCGACACCCACGATTCGGCTTGCCGGCGCATTGCGCGGCTTGCGGAATGCATCGTGGTGGCGGTCGATTACCGGCTTGCGCCGGAATCCAAATTTCCGGCGGCGGCCGACGATTGCATGGCCGCATTGAGATGGGTGGCGCTGCATGGCGAACGCCTCGGCGTCGATGCCGAACGCCTCGCGGTAGGCGGCGACAGCGCGGGCGGAAACCTCGCTGCCGTGTGCGCCCTCGTTGCGCGCAACGAAGGGTTTCCGAAGCTACGACTGCAACTGCTCATCTACCCGTGCGTCGCGCCGGAACCGGAACTGCCCTCGCACTACAAGTTCGCCGAAGGCTACCTGCTCACGCGCAAGAGCATGACGTGGTTCTACGCGCAGTACCTGCGTTCGTCGAAGGATACGCAGGACTTCCGCTTTGCTCCCCTGGTTGCCGATGACCTGACGAATCTCCCGCCGGCCTTCGTGCTGGTGGCGGGGTTCGATCCACTGCGCGACGAGGGTGTGCAGTATGCGGCGCGGCTCATTGAGGCCGGCAACCGCGTGACTCTGGTCAACTACGAGGGCATGATCCACGGCTTCCTCTTGATGCTGGGTGCCGTGGATGCTGCGAACCGTGCCGCAGAACAGGCGGCGAACGCGCTGAAGCGCGCGTTCGCCGCTCCGTAGAGATCAGGCCCTGTCCAGCCCCGCCTGCGCTCGCGCCTTGACCGCGAAGTCTTCCTCCGGCGAGTAGACCAGGCTCTTGCGGCCCACCAGCGCGAAGTAGATCACGCCCACGGCGTACCAGATCGCGACCCCGATCACGCCGCCGCGGTAGGTCGGGTCCTGGAACTGCATGAAGAGCGTGACGGCCGCGATGATCACCACGATCCAGCCGCCCACCACGCCGAACGGGCTGCGATAGGGCCGCTCGATGTTCGGCAGTTTGCTGCGCAACAGGATGAACGCGATCGCCTGCAGCGCGTACGAGATCATGGCGCCGAACACCGCCATGTTGAGGAGTTGGGCGCCGATGAAAGCGCCGGCCCCTTCGCCCTTGATCAGGTACACCGACATCATCACCGCGAAGCCCAGCACCGCGCCGGTGATCAGCGCGATGTGCGGCACCTTGCGCGTGCCGTGGGTTTCCGACAGCTTCGACGGGAAGTAGCCCGCACGCGACAGCGAATAGATCTGCCGACCGAACGCGAAGATGATGGTGTGGAAGCTCGCGATCAGGCCGATCACCGCGCACAGCGAAAGCAGCTTCGCGGCGCCGGTGCCGTACAGCGCACGGAAGCCGTCCAGCAGCGGCTCACCCGAGCTGCCCAGATAGAAGGCGCCGCTCGCCACCGGGTCTCCACCCTTCACCGGGATGCTCGAGTTGAGGAACAGCACCATGAACGCGGAGAACAGCAGGGTGGCGATGCCGAGCAGCAGTCCCTTCGGCATGTCGCGCTTCGGATCGTGCGACTCTTCTGCGGCGAGCGGCAATTGCTCGATGGCGAGGTAGAGCCACACCGCGAAGGGCATGGCTGCGAGGATGCCTTTCACCCCCAACGGCAGGAATGCACCGCCGCCCTCCGCCAGCTCGACGATGCCACCATCGTCACCCACGCCGATGTTGAGCGCCCAGCGCGAGAAGTCGAGCTGTCCGGAGAAGATGGCGCTCACCCAGAAGACCGCCAGCACCGCCAGCGCCAGCACGGTCACGAGTACCGACACCTTGAACGAGAGCTCCACGCCGATCAGGTTGAGGCCCACGAACAGGATGTACATGCCGATCCACCACAAGGGCTGGATCGACTCCGGCGTCTCGAAGATGCCGCCCAGGTACGCTCCGATGAAGAACACGATCACCGCCGGCGTCAGCACGTACTCGATGTTCTCCGCGAGTCCGGTCACGAACCCACCCCAGGGTCCCATGGCGCTGCGCGCGAACGAGTAGGCTCCGCCCGTGTGCGGCAATGCCGGCGACATTTCCGCCAGGCAGAAGCAGAGCAGCACGTACATGAGGCCGATGATCAGCGCGGCGAAGAACAGTCCGCCGAAACCGCCGGCGGCGAGACCGAAGTTCCAGCCGGAGAAATGGCCCGAGATCACCGCACCCACCCCCAGGGCCCACAGCGACCACACGCGTGCATGCTTGCGCAGTTCGCGCTTGGCGAAATAGTCGGTGCCCGCCTCGTGGTACTCGACGTTACCTACTTTTCTCTTTTCCATCTTCCATAGTCTCCTGTATGGGTTGGAACAGATCCGTCCGTGGCTTGTTCGGGCTTGTAGACCGCCCCTCGATGGGACCGCCCCGGAGTATGGGTGAATGCCCCTGTCCTGGGCAACCGCCGGCATGGCGCGAGGGTATGATCCGAGCGGAAGACCAATAATCGCGAGGAAGGAGACAGGATGGGCACGCTGTCGGGAAAGGTGGCCTGGGTGACCGGGGCCGGGACGGGGATCGGGTTGGCGGGCGCGCAGGCGCTCGCGGACGCCGGCGCCACGGTGGTGATGTCAGGGCGGCGCGCCAACGTGCTGGAAGCCGAAGCGGCCAAGCTGAAGGCGAAGGGCGCGCGGATCGAGACCGAAACGCTCGACGTGAGCGACGCGGATGCCGTAAACGGGGTGGCGAAGGCGATCCTCGGTCGTCATGGGCGGGTCGACATTCTCGTGAACAGCGCCGGCCTCAACGTGCCGACGCGCTTCTGGAAGAACCAGACGATTCCGGGTTGGAACGAGGTGATCCGCATCAATCTGGACGGCAGCTACTACTGCATCGCGGCCGTGCTGGCCTCCATGCGTGAGCGCAAGGACGGCCTGGTGATCAACATCTCGTCCTGGTCGGGGCGGTTCGATACCTACATGACCGGGCCGGCCTACAACGCCGCCAAACATGCTGTGATCGCCATGACCGCCCACCTCAATCAGGAGGAGTGCATCAACGGCATCCGCGCATGTGCTTTGTGCCCCGCGGAAGTGGCCACACCGATCATGGACAAGCGGCCGATTCCGCCTTCGGCGGAAGACCGCGCCAAGATGCTGCAGCCCGAGGATCTCGGTCGCACCATCCGCTTCGTGGCCGAGATGCCGCCGCATGCCTGCGTCAACGAGATCCTGATCAGTCCCACGTGGAACCGGATCTTCCTGGGCGCATCAGACTTGAAACGCACCTGAAGGCGGACGAATTCGACTGGAGGAGGGCGCACCATGAGCAGGACACTGTTCCGGAACGTCAACATTCTCGATTGCACCGGCGCACCGCCGTACGCGGGCTCGGTATTGATCGATGGCAATCGCATCAAGGCCGTGGCCCCGCAGGGCAGTTCCATCGCCACCGATGGTGCGGCGGTCGTGGATGGCATGGGCGCCACGCTGATGCCGGGTCTCATCGAATCGCACTCGCATCTCACGTTTCTCGACACGCCCGATCTGGAATCCCTGGGCTTCGTGCCGCCGGAGGAGCACATCCTGCGCTCGGTGAAGAACGCCAGGAAGATCCTCGATCAGGGGTTCACCGCCTGCAACAGCGCGGCGGCGGCTAAGGCGCGGCTGGACATCGTGCTGCGCAATGCGATCGACGCCGGTGATTTCCCCGGGCCACGCACGCGCGCGGCAAGTCCGGAACTGGCACCCACCGCAGGCCTCGGCGACGTGCGTCTGCGTCATATGCATCGCGAGACCTTCGCCATCATCTGCGACGGCGCGGACGAGTTCCGCAAGACCGCCCGCGAGATGGTGCGCGAGGGTGTCGACACGCTTAAGATCAATCCTTCCGGCGACGAGTTCGTGCCCCACGCGCGGGCGCATCAGACCGTGATGACGGAGGCGGAGATCGCTGCCGTGTGCGAAGTGGCGCACATGCACGACAAGCGCGTGGCCGCCCATTGCCGCAGCGCGCAATCGGTGAAGCTCGCTCTCAAGCACGGCGTGAAGGTGATTTACCACGCGACGCTGGTGGACGACGAAGCCTGTGCGCAGCTCGAGGCGGCGAAAGACTGGTGCTTCGTCGCGCCGACGCTCGGCATCAACTACACGACCCTGAACGAAGCCGGCAAATGGGGCCTCACGACCGAGATCGCGGAGAGCATGGGCGTGCGCCGTGAACTCGAGACCGGCATCCGTAACATGAAGGAACTGAAGCGCCGCGGCGTACGCATCCTGCCGGGCGGCGACTACGGATTCGCGTGGAATCCCATCGGCACCAACGCCCGGGACATCGAGCATTTCGTGAACCTGCTGGGGTTCTCGCCCATGGAGGCGATCCTCTCGGCGACCAAGCTGGGCGGCGAAATCATGATGCTCGAAAACGAACTCGGTCAGGTGAAGCCCGGTTTCCTCGCAGATCTGATCCTGGTGGACGGCAATCCGCTCGCGAACGTCGCGATCCTGCAGGACGCGAACAAGCTGCTTGCCATCATGAAGGACGGTGTGTTCCACAAGGCGCCGACAGCGAAGCAGGAGGCGCAGCGGCAGTCGGCTTGAGGCGCTGGCCCCCACCCTAACCCTCCCTCGGCAAAGCCGGGGGCGGGGACGTACACCCCTTCCCTCACCGAAGGTGGGGGAAGGTTGGGATGAGGGCCAGGCGCCAGCATCAAAGCGACCTCAAGAAATTGAGCAGCCAGGGTGGGGCAGCGATGCGCGCACAATCCTCACTTCACTCATCTCTGCCCTGACGCGATCGCCGTGCAACGCATCCTCTACACCAACATCGCCATCCTCGACGGCACTGGCACGCCGCCGTACCCGGGCAGCGTACTGGTGGAAGGTGAACGCATCGCTCGCGTATCGGGTGATATCGTCGATCCGGCCGGCGCGCAGATCGTGGACGGCGAGGGCGGCACACTGATGCCGGGCCTCGTGGAAGCCCACGCGCACCTGACCTTCCTCGACATGGCGCGCTCGATCGATCTCGGGTTCGTTCCGCCGGAAGAGCACATGCTGCGGACCGCGACCAACGCGCGCCGCTTGCTGGACGCCGGTTTCACCAGTTGTGCCAGTGCGGCTTCGTCCAAACCGCGGCTGGACGTGGCGCTGCGCAACGCCATCGACAGCGGCGATGTGATCGGCCCGCGCACGCTCGCGGCCAGTCCTGAGATGACCGTCACCGCCGGTCTCGGTGACGTCCGGCTGAGCCACCTCTATCGCCAGAACTTCGCCGAAGTCCTCGACGGCGAGTCCGAGTTCCGCCGCTTCGCCCGCGAGATGGTGCGCGAAGGCGTCGACACGCTGAAGATCAACATCTCCGGTGACGCCGGCACCGTCGCTTCGCCTTCCCGTGCCACGGTGATGACTGAAGCGGAAGTCGAGGCGGTCTGCGACGTCGCACATGCGCACGGCAAGCGCGTGGCGGCCCATTGCCGCAACGATGCGTCGATCCGCATGGCGCTGCGCCACGGCGTGACCATCCTGTTCCACGCGAACCTGATCGACGATGCACGTGCGCTGCGATCGAGGCCGAGAAGGCAAGGGTCTTCGTCGCGCCGACGCTGGGCCATACCTACACGACGCTCAACGAGGCTGCGCCCTGGGGCATCACCACGGCCATGGGCAGGGAGCGCGGTCTCGACCGGGAGCTCGAGCGCGGCATCGACAACATGAAGAACCTCAAGCGCCGCGGCGTGCGCGTGCTGCCGGGCGGCGACTACGGCTTCGCTTGGAACCCCAACGGCACCAACGCCCGCGACCTCGAGCACTTCGTGAACCTGCTGGGGTTCACACCGATGGAAGCCATCGTCGCCGCGACCCGCCTCGGCGGCGAACTGATGATGAAAGCCGACGAACTCGGACAGATCAAACCGGGCTTCATCGCCGACCTGGTGCTGGTGGACGGTGACCCGCTGGCGGATGTCTCGATCCTTCGCGACAAGAGCAAGCTGCGCGCGATCATGCGCGGCGGCGCCTTTCACAAGGCGCCCGCCTGATCCCGGTCAGTCGTGATCGAACATCGCGCGCCATGCGGTGAGCGCGGTCGAGGGCCCGTCCGTATGCAGCAACTGTCGCAGCGCGACGCGGCGGCTCAGACGCTGCGCGCGCGTGTAGTGCGAGCTGTCCTGCGGCGGATCGCCGGCACGCACGGCCGCCATGGTCTCCGTCTTCGCCGTGCGGCATGCCGGATCGCCGTGCGCAGCGAAGATCGACTGGAATGCCGCATGGCGAGCCGCATCGAAAGCGACCCGGTGTCCATGCTCGTCGTGGATGGCGCTTGCCGGAAAGATCTCGGCGCTGGGCACCATGCCCTCCGGCAGCGGAACCGTGGCCGCGTGGGTGCGGCGGTGCTTGAGAAGATCGGGCAGCACGTGCGTGTGCGGGCCGTCCGGTGTGCGGCCGTCGGGCTTCGGGATCGGCGTGCGCACTTCGAGACGACCGAGGCGCGAGACGAAGACCCGCGTCGGGCTCGCTGCGGCGAGATGGGGCATCAGTCCTGATTCCAGCAGCGGTCGACCCAAGGCGGCACGCAGTGCCTTGAGCATCGCGGGATCATCGACGCGAATGCACGCATCGCAATGCGGTGCGCCGATGCCGAGATCGAACAGTGCCGCCGTGCGGGCGCTTCGGTCCAGGGCATCGCGATCCGGTCCGAGCTCGGTGATCGTGGTGCGTCGGCCCATGGCGCCGGCATCGGATGCAAGGCACAGCGCAACGCCGTGGGTCCAAGAATCACCGGCCGTGGGCCGTTCCCACGCGACGATCCGCACGCTGTTCGAAGGCTGCACCCGGATGCCGCCGCGCGCCGTGAGTGCGCCGTTGGCGGACAGCTCGACCGGCTCGTCCGGATCGCGATGGAACTCCGCGATGGCGCCGAACGTGCCGATGGCCCAGCTCGTCTGCGGATCGTGCAGATGGCGGGCGACGAGGTCAGCGGCGGTCATGGCGATGGGACCGGATGCATGCGCGTCATTATGCAACTGCCGCGCGCACTCGAGAGGCCCTGCACATACCCGGTAGACTCCGCACTTTTTCGCGAACCATCGCCGGTACCCATGGCTGATCTGACCGCCTGCATCGAATTCGCCCGTTCCCACGAAGTGCCTTGGCCCCGCGACCCCGCTGCCGATCCGGCGAAGTGGGGCGTGCATCACGACGATCCGCCGCCGTTCAATCGCCTGCGCGGGCCGGTACACGCGCGCGGGCCGGTGTCCGGCGTGATCCTGCGCGGCGGCAAGGAGATCGCGGCGTGGGGCGAGCCCGATCGCGCCGACCTCACCTTCAGCGTCGCGAAGACCTATCTCGCGCTGCTCGCCGGCGTGGCGCACGGGCGTGGCCTGCTGCCCGACCCGCACGAACCGGTGGTCGAGCGGGTGAAGGGCATCGGTTTCGAGTCGGCCCACAACCGCACCATCACATGGGCTCATCTGCTGGAACAGACCAGCGAGTGGGAGGGCACGTGCTTCGGCATCCCGGATACGGTGGATCGCTATCGCACCGTGGCGCACGACCCGAAGCCGCCGGCGGGGCGCAAAGGCGACGCGCGGCCGCTGCAGACACCCGGCACCTACTGGGAATACAACGACGTCCGCATCAACCAGCTCTCACTGGCTTTGCTGCACCTGTTCGGCGCACCGCTGCCCGAAGTGTTTCGCGCAGCGATCATGCAGCCCATCGGCGCGAGCGACGACTGGCGCTGGGTGGGATACGACGACGCCTGGATCGAGATCCCGCAGGCCGGCGGCGGTACGCGCCGGGTGCAGTCGGTGCCGGGCGGCACGCACTGGGGGGCAGGTGTTTCCATCAGCGCGCGCGACCAGGCGCGCATCGCGCAACTGATGCTCGATGGCGGGCGTCACGGCGCGACGCAACTGCTGCCGGCGGGTTGGACGCAGCGGATGATGCAGCCGTGTGCGCTGGCGCGGTTCTACGGCTGGCTGATGTGGCTCAACACCGACGGCACCGTGTTTCCGGGGGCGTCGAGGCGCGCGGCGTTCATGGTGGGCGCCGGCGGGCACTACATCGGCATCGAGCCTGAACTCGAGGTGGTGCTTGCGGTGCGATGGATCGATCCGGCGTATGCGCCGGCGTTCATCGGCCAGGTGGTTCAGGCGCTGACGAGCGCGAAGAACTGACGCTGCTGCTTGGCGCCAGCCGGTTCCGACAGCCGGCAGAAGAGGATTGGCCTCAAGCGGTGTGGCCGCCGGCCGGCGTCCCGGGAGCGAGGAAGTACGACCCTCGTTCCCGGTGCGCGATGCCGCTCAAGCCAGCGAGGCGCCGATGCTCACACCCACCGCGATGAGCGCGAAGGACACGAGGACACGGGCGGCGACGCTGCGGGCCACGGTGGCGGCTACGGGGGAGGAGTACGGGGTGCCGAGCGTTTCGAGAAGGATCGGCGACGACTGAGCGATATGAAACATTTGACTGCTCCTGAAGTTGGAAAAGGGTGCGGCTACTGCCTACGGTCCCTCCTCCCTCCAGTCTTGATTGCCTGTTGTTGTAACCGCTGCTGCACTTGATGCGTAATTTATGCTTGACTAGCTCGGTTGAGAACTGCTAGGGCTGGCATGATGGGTATTCCGAAAAACCCATAAGCTGTCACAACCGATGGTAGGCTGCGCGAATGGACTTCATCCAGCGCATGCGCCTGTTCCAGCGAGCGGCCGAAACCCACAGCTTTTCCGCCGTCGCCCGGGAGCTCGACACCACCCAGCCGACGGTCAGCAAGCAGATCGCCCTGCTCGAGCGGGAGCTCGGTGTCGCGCTGTTCCAGCGCACCACCGTCGGTCTGCGCCTGACCGACGCCGGGCAGCAGTTCTATGAGCGGGCGCGCGGCCTGCTGGACGAACTGGCCTCGCTCAAGGCCACGCTCGGGCGCGAGCCGGGCCGGCCGGTGGGTCGGCTGCGCGTGGCCTGTCCGACCACTTTCGGTCAGGCGTACCTGTCAAAGATGCTGATCGATCTCGTGCAGCAGCACCCGGCGCTCAACGTCGAGTTCCTCCTGAGCGACCGCTGGTTCGACGTGGCGGAAGAGGGCATCGACGTGTCGATCCGCATCGGCCCGCTGCCGGATGCGCGCGTGGTCGCGCACAAGCTGGGAACCAGTACTCAGGTGTGCGTGGCTTCGCCCGAGTACTTGAAGACCCAAGGCGAACCGAAGCACGCGCGCGAACTCGCGCAGCATCGCTGCCTCGTCAACGTGTTCCTGTCGCCGGACGATCGCTGGACCTTCAACGGCCCCGACGGCGTCACCAGCGTCCAGGTACAGGGGAATTTCCGCACCAACAACATCGAGACCATCCGTGCCGCCGTGCTGGCCGGCAACGGCATCGCCGTCGGTGCGCTATGGCTGTTCTACGACGACATCGCGAAGGGGCGCGTGAAGCAGATCCTGCGCAACTTCGTGCCGGCCGCGCTCGACATCTACGCGCTGCATGCGCCGGGTGTGCGTCAACCAGCCAAGGTCACGGAGTTGCTCAAGCTGCTGGCGCAGCGCATTCCGCAGATCAAGGAGCTGGGGACACCACCGCGGCCCAGGAAGAGTTAGGTCGCTGCCCGGTCTTGACCATCGCCGAACGAAGTCTGGTGATGGCGGTGTACATCCCCTCCCCCGCGCGTTGCGCGGGGGAGGGTTAGGGTGGGGGCATGCGGCGGTGATTGCTGCGACTGCTGTTTGCCCCCATCCCAACCTTCCCCCACCTTCGGTGGGGGAAGGGGTGTAAAGCTCCTTCCCCGACTTCGGGGGAACGGAAGTACGTCCCCTCCTCCACGCGTCAGCGTGGGGGAGGGTTAGGGTGGGGGCATGCGGTGGTGAGTGATGCGACTGCTGCTTGCCCCCATCCCAACCTTCCCCCACCTTCGGTGGGGGACGGAGTGCCTGTGGCTGCTGACCGCTCGGGCGCAGACAGCAGAACCATCAGTGATACCGCTTCACCATGTCCTCCAGCGGCACCGCCTTGATCTTCGGTGCCTGCCCCGCGCAACCGAATGCCTCCAACCGCGCCTTGCAGATGCCGCGCGCGGCCTTCCTCGCTTCGATCAGCGCCTTGCGCGGATCGAATTCGCTCGGCTGCTCGGCGAAGACCTTGCGCATCGCGCCGGTCATGGCGAGACGGATGTCGGTGTCGATGTTGACCTTGCGCACGCCGGTCTTGATGCCGCGCTGGATCTCCTCCACCGGCACACCGTAGGTTTCCTTGATGTCGCCGCCGTACTTGCGGATGATCGCGAGCCATTCCTGCGGCACGCTCGACGAGCCGTGCATCACCAGGTGCGTGTTCGGGATCTTCGCGTGTATCGCGGCGATGCGGTCCATGGCGAGGATGTCGCCGGTGGGCTTGCGTGTGAACTTGTAGGCGCCGTGGCTGGTGCCGATGGCGATGGCGAGCGCATCGACGCCGGTCTTCTCCACGAAGTCCTTGGCCTGATCCGGATCGGTCAGCAGCATGTCGTGGGTCAGCTTGCCTTCGGCACCGACGCCGTCCTCTTCGCCGGCCTCGCCGGTCTCGAGCGAACCCAGGCAGCCCAGCTCGCCTTCGACCGACACACCGACCGGATGCGCAGCTTCGCACACGCGGCGCGTGACGGCGATGTTGTAGTCGTAGGTGGCCGGCGTCTTCATGTCTTCCTTGAGCGACCCGTCCATCATCACGCTGGTGAAGCCCGAGCGGATCGACTGCTGGCAGACCGCCGGCGATGCACCGTGATCCTGGTGCAGCACGATGGGAATGTCGGGGTACGCTTCCACCGCCGCGAGCACCATGTGCCGCAGGAACGGCTCGCCGGCGTACTTCCGGGCGCCGGCGGAGGCCTGCAGGATCACCGGCGACTGGGTCTCCTGCGCGGCTTCCATGATTGCCTGGATCTGCTCGAGGTTGTTGACGTTGAACGCCGGCACGCCGTAGCCGTTCTCGGCGGCGTGGTCCAGCAGTTGACGGAGGGAGATGAGGGCCATGGCGGTTCTTTCTTGAGTGGGATCGGTCCGGTCGCTATTGTCCACGTCATGTCGCCGAAACGGGAGCTTCCGCGTCGACGGCCTGGAGCCAGTATTCGACGTCTTCGAGGCTCACTGATTCATCGTTTGCCGCGCCTTGGGGCAGGGCGGGCCGCCAGTCGTTGCGCCGGTCCAGGCCCGGCCCGACAGCCAGCGCGCCTTGCACTGCGCTGTCCGCGAAGTACGCGCTGCGCGTGACCAGCACCGGGATGTCGAGGGCGAGTGCCGCGGCGGCTCCGTTCGGGGAATCCTCGATGGCGACGGCCTCGTACGACTGCACGTCGAGGACCTCGAGCGCCCGCAGGTAGACCTCGGGATCGGGCTTCTTGCGCTGCACGTCCTCGCCGCAGACGACGGCGGCGAACCATTCGCTCCAGCGATCGCCCAGATGCACGCGCAGGAGGGCATCGACGTTGGCGCGGCTGGTGGTGGTCGCAATGGCCATGCGCACATTGCGGGCGCGGCATTCCTGCATCAGGGTAGCCACACCCTCGCGCAAGGGAATGGCACCCGAGCGAACGACCTCGCCATAGAGTTCGTTCTTCCGCTCGTGCAGCGCGCGGGCGAGCGCCTCGCGGTCCCCGGCGCTCGTCGGACTCGCCTCACGCCGGTTCATGTCGTAGAGGATGCGCTCGCGTCCGCCGGTGATCCGCAGCAGCGAGCCGTAGTGCGCCTCGTCCCAATGCCACGGGAGGCCCCGCGCTTCGAAAGCGGCGTTGAAGGCGACGCGATGACCGTCGCGTTCGGTCTCGGCCAATGTGCCGTCCACGTCCCACAGGAGTGCCTTCAACATGGGCATGGGTGGTTCGTCACGCCGCACGCGCCGCCAGCACGTGCTCGGCAACGTGCAGCAGCCCGGGGAAGATCTTCTGGGGTTGGGCGTCGGCGATCGGCGACCCGGCGTTGTAGCCGTAGGGTACGGCCCAGGCCGCGACGCCGGCGTTGCGCGCCGCTTCCACGTCGGTGCGGGAGTCGCCCACGTGCGCTGTGCGGCGCACGTCGCCATTGAGCTTGCTCACCACGTGACGCAGCACGCTGGCGTGGGGTTTCTTCTCCGGGAGTGAATCGCCGCCGATGGTGAGATCGAAGTAGCGGTCGAGGTCCGTCACCTGCAGCACGCGCAGGGCGTGACGCGTTTCCTTGTTGGTGACGCATGCGAGCTTCACGCCGGCGGTCGTGAGCTTCGTCAGCGCTTCGTGCGCCCCTTCGTAGGGCTGCGCCATGGTGCCGGTGGTATCGCCGTAGTGACGGTCCAGCGTCTCGAGCACCGCATCGATGCGTATGCGGTCGGCGAGGCCCGGTTGCTCCAGGAACACTTTTGCCAGCAGCTTGATCATCAGCTCGCGCAGGCCGTGGCCGATGAGCAGAGTGATCTCGGGGACGGGACGGCGTGCGATGCCGTGGGATTCGAGCGCCCGGTTGGCGGCCTCGGCGATCTCGCCGGCGGTGTCCACCAGGGTGCCGTCGAGATCGAAACTCACGATGTCGTAACTCATCCTCAACGGCTCGACGGGGCGAGACTCCTTTCCTGTGCAGCGTGTTGTCGTACCAGTTCGGCGAGGCGCTCTGCCGTGAGACCGAAGTGTTCGTAGACCTTCGGTCCGGGCGCGGACTCGCCGAACGTATCCACGCCCAGGGCCGCGACACAGCCGTACTGACCCCACCAGCGCGTGACTCCCGCTTCGACGCCGATACGCGGCATTCCGTTCCCCAGGATTGTTTCACGCCAGGCCCGATCCTGCCGATCGAACACCGTCGTCGAGGGCAGCGATACTACGCGCACCGGAACGTTGCGTGAGTCGAGCAGCTGCTGTGCGGCGATTGCAAGCGACACTTCCGAACCGGTGGCGAGGATCGCGGCGACGGCGTGCGGGCGATCGTTCAGCACGTAGCCGCCGCGGCGAATCTCCAGCACCTGTTCGGGTGTGCGCGTCTGCGCCGGCAGATTCTGGCGCGAGAGCAGCAGGGCGGCCGGTCGTTCCCGCTGTGCGAGCGCCTGGGTCCACGCGACCGCGGTCTCGGCGGCGTCGCAAGGGCGCCACACATCGAGGTTGGGGATGAGCCGCAGGCTCGCCGCGTGTTCCACGGCCTGGTGGGTCGGGCCGTCTTCGCCCAATCCGATGGAGTCGTGGGTGAAGACATGCACGACGCGCAGCTTCATCAGGGCCGCCATGCGGATCGCGTTGCGGCTGTAGTCGCTGAACGTCAGGAACGTGCCGCCGTAGGGGATGAACCCGCCGTGCAGCGCGATGCCGTTCATGATCGCCGCCATGCCGAATTCGCGCACGCCGTAGTTGATGTGGCGTCCGCCTTTCTCACCGCCGCGTACGGCACCGCAGCCGGGGAAGTCGGTCAGGTTCGAGCCGGTGAGGTCCGCGCTGCCGCCCAGCAGCTCCGGCACCTTCGGCGCCACCAGGGCGAGCAGCTGCTGCGACGCTTTGCGCGAGGCCATGGTCTCGCGCGACTGACCGAACGCAGCCATGGCGGCGATCAGCGTCTCCTCGAAATCGCGCGGCAGGTCGCCGGCCATGCGACGCTCGAACTCGTGGGCGAGCACCGGATGCGTGTTGCGATAGGCGGCGAAACGTGCGCGCCATTCCACTTCGCGGGCAGCGCCGCGTTCGCGTGCGTTCCACCTCGCCGCGACGGCGGCAGGGATCTCGAACGGACCGTGGGGCCACTCGAGTTCGCGGCGGGATTGCTCGACCTCCTCCGCACCGAGCGGCTCCCCGTGCGCCTTTGCAGTGCCGCCGCGGTTGGGTGAGCCCTTGCCGATGGTGGTGCGGCAGACGATGAGAGTCGGGCGATCGGTGCTCTGCTTCGCATGCTCGATGGTGTTGCTCACCACGATCGCGTCGTGCCCGTCGACCGGGCCGATCACGTTCCAGCCGTAGGCCGCAAAGCGCGCGGAGGTGTCGTCGGCGAACCAGCCGTCGACCGCGCCGTCGATGGAGATGCCGTTGTCGTCGTAGAGAGCGATCAGCTTGTGGAGCTTCCACACCCCGGCCAGCGCGCACGCCTCGTGGCTGATGCCTTCCATGAGGCAGCCGTCGCCGAGGAAGACGTAGGTGCGATGGTCGACGATGTTATGCCCCGGCCGGTTGAACTCGTCGGCCAGCAGCTTCTCCGCGAGCGCCATGCCCACGGCGTTGGTGATGCCCTGGCCCAGCGGACCGGTGGTGGTCTCCACGCCCGGCGTGAGTCCGTGCTCGGGGTGGCCCGGTGTCCGGCTGTGCAGCTGACGGAAGCGCTTCAGTTCGTTGAGCGGCAGTTCGTAGCCCGTGAGGTGGAGCAACGCGTACAGCAGCATCGATGCGTGGCCGTTCGAAAGCACGAAGCGATCGCGATCGGCCCAGTGCTGATTCGCCGGGTTGTGACGCAAGTGGTTGTGCCAGAGTGCCACCGCCATCTCCGCCATGCCCATGGGTGCACCGGGGTGGCCGGAGTTGGCCTGTTGCACGGCGTCCATGGCGAGCGCGCGGATCGCGTTGGCCATCTCGTTGCGTTTGCCGTTGTCGGGGCGGAGGACGCGGGTGGTGGAGGTGGAGGTCATGGAGGGCTCCGAAGGAAAGGCAGGTGACAGGGGAGCGTCGTTTGCCCCCACCCTAGCCCTCCCCCGGCGAAGCCGGGGGAGGGGATGTACGCCCCTTCCCCCACCTTCGGTGGGGGAAGGTTGGGATGGGGGCCTCGTGTGCGCTCACAACACCCCCACCGCCCGCTTGCGCCGTTCCATCATCCGCCAGATGAACGGCGTGAAGATGAGCTGCATCGCGAGATCCATCTTCCCGCCGGGTACCACGATGGTGTTGGCGCGCGACATGAACGAGTCGTGCACCATCGACAGCAGGTAGGGGAAGTCGATGCCCTTCGGATTGGCGAAGCGGATGACGCAGAGGCTTTCGGAGGCCGCGGGGATGTCGCGCGCGATGAACGGGTTCGACGTGTCCACCACCGGCACGCGCTGGAAGTTGACGTGCGTGTGCGCGAACTGCGGGCAGATGTAGTGCACGTAGTCGGGCATGCGGCGCAGGATCGTGTCGGTGACCGCTTCCGCCGAGTAGCCCCGCACGTGCTTGTCGCGCCACAACTTCTGGATCCACTCCAGGTTGATGACCGGCACGACGCCGATCAGCAGGTCCGGATAGCGCGCGATGTCGACCTGCTGTGTGACGACCGCGCCGTGCAGACCCTCGTAGAACAGCAGGTCCGTGTCCGCCCGCAGTTCCTGCCAGGGTGTGAACGTGCCGGGTTCCTGTCCGTACGGCTTTGCCTCCACGGCATCGTGCAGATACTTGCGGAAGCGGCCCGTGCCGTTGTCCGCATAGTTGCGGAACAGACCCTCCAGTTCGGGGAACAGATTGTTCTCCGGCCCGAAGTGGCTGAAATGGGCGTCGCCGGCCTGCTCCGCCTCGAGCTGCCGGGCGCGCATCTCCTTGCGGTCGTAGCGGTGAAAGCTGTCGCCTTCGATGATCGCCGCCTGGACGTTCTCGCGACGGAAGATGTTCTCGAAGGTCTTGGTAACCGAGCTGGTGCCCGCGCCGGACGATCCGGTGATCGCGATGATCGGGTGCTTTTCGGACATGACGATCCCGCGTTTCAGTCGCGGAACAGGCTGCGTTCGGCGAACAAGGGCACGCCCGGATCGCGCGTGGCCGGTTCGTGGTGATAGCGCTCGATGCGTTCCACCTCGTGACGCGAACCGAAGACGAGGCCGATGCGCTGGTGCAGCGACGAGGGCGTCACGCCCAGCACGGGTTGGCGCCCGGTGCTGGCGCGCCCGCCGGCCTGCTCCATGACGAAGCCCACCGGATTCGCCTCGTACAGCAGGCGCAGCCTGCCGGGTCTGGCGGGGTCTTTCGTATCGCGCGGATACATGAACACGCCGCCGCGCATCAGGATGCGATGAGCCTCGGCCACCATGGACGCGATCCAGCGCATGTTGAAGTCCTTGCCGCGCGTCCCCGTCTTGCCGGCAAGGCATTCATCGACGTAGCGCTTGACCGGCGGTTCCCAGAAGCGGCTGTTCGACGAGTTGATGGCGAACTCCTGCGTATCCGCCGGCACCTGGATGCACGGATGCGTCAGCACGAACTCGCCCAGGTTCGGGTTCAGCGTGAAGCCGGCGACGCCGTTGCCCACGCTCAGCACCAGCATCGTCGTCGGACCGTAGATCGCATAGCCCGCGGCGACCTGGGCTGCGCCCGGCTGCAGGAAATCCGCTTCGGTCACGTCGCGGCCGCTGTCCACCACCTCCTGCGGCGCGCGCAGGATCGAGAAGATGCTGCCCACGGCGACGTTAACGTCGATGTTGCTCGAACCGTCGAGCGGATCGAACAGGAGCAGGTACTTGCCGCGCGGATAGGCTTCGGGAATCTGTTTCGGCTCGTCCATCTCCTCCGACGCCATGCCGGCGAGATGGCCGTTCCACTCGTTCATGCGTACGAAGATCTCGTTGCTCAGCACGTCGAGCTGCTTCTGCACCTCGCCTTGGACGTTCACGCCGCCCGCTTCGGTCGCGGGCAGTTGGCCCAGCGAGTCGGTCAGATCGCCGAACGAGACGACGCGCGAGATCGCCTTGCACGCGAGCGACACGTCCAGCAGCAATGCGTTGAGATCGCCGCTCGCCTCCGGGAAGCGCCTGCGCTCCTCGATGAGGTAGCGGGTCAGGGTCCAGCGTTTGGACAGCGGCATCGTGGGTCTCCGTTGTTGTCGTCGTGGTGCGCTTCAGGGACTTGCACCGAACACCCGGCTCGCGCGGATGTCCGGCGTTTCGATCGTGGTGAGGTCCTCCCGGGTCAGTTCGCGATCGCGCGCTTCGAATAGCCGGCTCGCCTGACGCAGCCGCATGCGGTCGAGCGCGTTGCGCACACTGCGGGCGTTGGCGAAGTGCGGCTGCTCGAGGCGCCGTGTCAGGTACTCACCGAAGGCGTCGCGCGCTCCGGTGCCGAAGCGATAGTTCATGGTCCCGAGCATCCGGTCGCCGATCTGCAGCAGCTCGTCGTGGCTGTAGTCGGGAAAATCCAGGTGATGCGCGATGCGCGAACTCATGCCCGGATTGGACTTGAAGAAGGTGTCCATCCGGTCCTTGTAGCCGGCGAGGATCACCACCAGGTCGTCGCGCTGGTTCTCCATCACCTGCAGCAGGATCTCGATCGCCTCCTGCCCGTAGTCACGCTCGTTCTCGGGGCGGTAGAGGTAGTAAGCCTCGTCGATGAACAGCACCCCGCCCATCGCCTTCTTCAGCACTTCCTTCGTCTTCGGTGCCGTGTGGCCGATGTACTGCCCCACGAGATCGTCGCGGGTCACCGCCACCAGATGCCCTTTGCGCACGTAGCCCAGGCGATGAAGGATCTCGGCCATGCGCAGGGCGACCGTGGTCTTGCCCGTGCCCGGGTTGCCGGTGAAGCTCATGTGCAGCGACGGGGTCTGCGCGGCGAGCCCCTGGTTGAGGCGGAGTTTGTCGATGACCAGCAGCGCGGCGATGTCGCGGATGCGCTGCTTGACCGGCGCGAGCCCGACCAGGTCATGGTCCAGCTCGTCCATCACGGCTTCCACCTGGCTCTGCGCGAGCACGTCGGCCACGGTGCGCGCGACCGGCGCGACGGTCGGGTCGGCCACCGCCTCGACCGGCACGTTGGCGGCGACCGAACCCGGAATCGCGTACATGGGCTGGCTCATCGGGACCCCCTTTCCCGGCAGCGCTACGCTCTAGTTGCCGTAGCGCTCGCCTTCGGGCGCGTTGGCGGCGTAGCCGCGGGTCGTGTAACGCAGCGTGCGGCTCACGGATTCCTGCCGCTCGAGCTGGAAGCCCGGCTCGACCTTCGGCCGGTTCACAATGAAGCTCATGCCGATGGATTCCACTCCGCGGGTCGAATCGAACGCGATCAGGCGGATGTAGTGGTTGGGGAACGTCTTGCGGCAGTTCTGCAGTTCCATCAGAACGCCTGCCGCATCCTTCAGATCGAACATGGGCATGCCGAACAACTCCCAGTACGTGTTGCGCGGGTGCGGATCGTCCGTGTACTCCACGCTCCACGCGTAGCCGCGGTTCAGGCCGTACTCGATCTGCAGCGTGATCTCGGCATCGGTGAGGTCGGGGAGGAAGCTGAACTGGCCCTGGGTGATGCGGCCGGCGGGATTGGTCATCATGGTCGTGATCTCCTTCAGGCGACCGCGGGCGTGACCGCGTAGTCGCTGGTGTCGGTGGACGCGTAGTTGAAGGTGACGTCCTTCCAGGTGTCGAGGGCCTGCTTGAGCGGCGTGCAGAACTGCGCGGCGCGGGCGAGGATCTCCGGGCCTTCCTTCACGATGTCGCGGCCTTCGTTGCGCGCCTTCACCATGGCCTCGAGGGCCACGCGGTTGGCCACGGCGCCGGCCTGGATGCCGGCCGGGTGGCCGATGGTGCCGCCGCCGAATTGCAGCACGACGTCGTCGCCGAGGTAGTCGATCAACTGGTGCATCTGGCCCGCGTGGATGCCGCCCGAGGCCACCGGCAGCACCTTCTTGAGGTCGGCCCAGTCCTGGTCGAAGTACACGCCGCGCGGCAGGTCCTGGCGCGTGTGCGCGTCGCGGCAGATGTTGTAGTAACCCTGGGTCGTGAGCGGGTCGCCTTCGAGCTTGCCGACGATGGTTCCGGCGTGGATGTGGTCGACGCCCGCGAGTCGCATCCACTTCGCGATCACGCGGAACGACACGCCGTGGGTCTTCTGCCGCGTGTAGGTGCCGTGGCCGGCGCGGTGCAGGTGCAGGATCATGTCGTTCCGGCGCGCCCAGTTGCTGATGCTCTGGATCGCGGTGTAGCCGATGACGAGATCGATCATGATGATCACGCTGCCGAGTTGCTTGGCGAACTCGGCGCGTTCGTACATGTCTTCCATGGTGGCGGCGGTTACGTTGAGATAGCTGCCCTTCACCTCACCCGTCGCGGCGGCCGCCTTGTTGACGGCGTCCATCACGTACAGGTAGCGGTCGCGCCAGTGCATGAACGGCTGCGAGTTGATGTTCTCGTCGTCCTTCATGAAATCGAGCCCGCCCTTCAAGCCCTCGTAGATGACGCGACCGTAGTTGCGGCCCGAGAGACCCAGCTTCGGCTTGGTGGTCGCGCCGAGCAGCGGGCGTCCGAACTTGTCGAGGCGCTCGCGCTCCACCACGAGACCGGTGGGCGGACCCTTGAACGTCTTCACGTAGGCGACCGGGATGCGCATGTCCTCCAGGCGCAACGCCTTCAGCGGCTTGAAGCCGAACACGTTGCCGATGACGCTGGCGGTGAGGTTGGCGATCGAGCCTTCCTCGAAGAGGATGAGGTCGTAGGCGATCCACGCGAACACCTGCCCCGGACTGCCGGGCACCGCCTCCACCTTGTAGGCCTTGGCGCGATAGCTGTCGCACGCGGTGAGGCGGTCGGTCCACACCACCGTCCACGTGGCGGTGCTCGATTCGCCGGCCACGGCCGCCGCCGCCTCGACCGGATCCACCCCGTCCTGCGGCGTGATCCGGAAGAGACAGATGAGGTCCGTTTCCTTGGGCTGGTAGTCGGGCTGCCAGTAGCCCATCTGGCGGTACTTGAGGACGCCGGCGCTGTAGCGTTTCTTCGCGTCCATGGCGGTGATGTCGGTGGCGTCTTTGAGAATGCCGGGTTCGACGGTCTGATTCACGGGGCCTCCTTGGGGCGGGGAACGCGATTGACGGCGAGCGGGGCCCACTGTAGTTTCGCCCTCAGATAAGAGACAGTCAGACTTTCTTCAGAAAAAGTTAAGGGAAAGCTGATCTATGAACGTCACGTTCCGGCAGTTGCGGGTCTTCATGGAGGTGGCGCAGCAGGGCAGCATGGCCCGCGCGGCGGCCGTCCTGCACCTGACGCCGCCGGCGATTTCCATGCAGATCAAGGAGATCGAGACCCAGGTGGGTCTGCCGCTGTTCGACCGGGAGGGGCGCAAGGTCACCTTGTCCACTGCCGGCGAATATTTCCTGGTGCACGCGAGAAAGCTCCTGGTGGCGCTCAAGGAGGCCGAGGACTCCATGGCCCGCTTCCGGAAGCTGGAGAAGGGGCTGCTCACCATCGGCATCGTGAGCACGGCCAAGTATTTCGTGCCGCGGCTGCTCGCGCGCTTCCACGAAGAGCACCCGGGCGTCGAAGTGCGGCTGCGCGTGGCCGGCAATCGCGAACAACTCGTGAGCCTGCTACAGGCCGGCGAGGCGGACCTCTCCATCATGGGCCGCCCGCCGAAGGGACTCGAGACGCGCGCCGAAGTGTTCGCGGCGCACCCGCTGGTGATCGTCGGTCCGCCGGAGCATCCGCTGCTCGCCGCGACGTCGCTTCCCGTGAACGCGCTGCGCGGCTATCCGTTCATCGTGCGTGAACCGGGTTCGGGCACGCGCGCGTCGATGGAGCGGTTTTTCGGCGAGCACCGCTTCGAGCCGAACATCACCATGGACATGTCGAGCAACGAGACCATCAAGCAGGCGGTGATGGCCGGCATGGGGCTTTCGTTCCTCTCATTGCACACCATCGGGCTCGAAGTGCGCACCGGGCTGATGGGCGTGCTCGACGTCGAGGACACGCCGGTGATGCGCACCTGGAACATCGTGAGCCTGCAGGCGAAGCTGCTCTCGCCCGCGGCGGAAGCGTTCCGCTACTTCATCATCGAGAACGGCGAAACGCATCTCGCCGCGCACGACACGCCGCTGCTCGAAGCGGTGCGCAACCGGCAGCGTTCCGCCGCCTGATCCGTCAGAACGCGAGCAGCAATCCCGCGGTCGCCGCGATGATTGCCACGACCACCGGCGACCAGCGCGCGAACACCAGAAGTCCGAACAGCGCCAGCGCGAAGCCGAAATCCGCGCGCGACAGGATCGCACTGGTCGCGACCGGATCGTAGAGCGCCGCGAGGAGCAGGCCCACCACGCCGGCATTCACGCCGGCCATGGTCGACTGGACGGCGTCCCGCTGCCGCAGCGCATCCCAATAGGGCAGTGCACCCACCAGCAGCAGCAATGCGGGCGTGAACAACGTCACGAGAAACACCAGGCCGCCGATCCATCCGTTCAACGGTCCCTGGTTGACCGCACCGAGGTACGCGGAGAACGCGAACAACGGACCGGGCATCACCTGTGCAGCGCCGTAACCCGCGAGGAAATCGGCATTGCTCACGGCGCCGCTCGGCACCACCACCGACTGCAGCAGCGGCAGTACCACATGGCCGCCGCCGAAGACCAGCGCCCCGGAGCGGTAGAACCCGTTGACGAGCGACAGCACCGTCGAGCCGGTGGCACTTGCGACGATCGGCAGTCCGACGAAGAGCACGGCGAACAACACCAGCGCAACGGCACCGGCACGCTTCGACACGCCGTAGCCCAGGTGCTCCACCGGTTGCTGATGCGGCAGCCGCAACGCACCCCAGCCGATCACGCCGCACACGGCGATCGCGGCCACCTGTCCAACCGTCGTGGGCAGCGTGAGCGTGAGCAGGGCGCCGAGGATCGCGAGCCCTGCGCGCGGACGATCGGGACACAACGATTTGCCCATGCCCCACACCGCCTGCGCGACCACCGCCACCGCGAACACCTTGAGACCGTGCACGGCGCCCGATGTGGCCAATGCGCTGTGCCGCGCGATGCCGTATGCGAACGCGATGAGCAGAAGCGCTGAGGGCATGGTGAAACCCAGCCATGCCGCCAGCGCCCCGGACCATCCGGCCCGCATCTGTCCCAACGCGAGTCCCACCTGGCTGCTCGCGGGGCCGGGGAGGAACTGGCACAGCGCGACCAGATCGGAATAGCTGCGCTCGTCCAGCCAGCGGCGCCGCTCCACAAACTCGGCGCGGAAATAGCCGATGTGCGCCACCGGCCCACCGAAGGAGGTGAGGCCCAACCGCAGGAAGGCGAGGAAGACCTCGAACGGCGAGCCGGGACGACGCGGCGAAAGCGCTTCACCGTCACCGCGGGCGGAGGGCATCTGCTCGAGCGTTTTCACACGCTCAAGCTTAGCCCCGCGCGCGCATCATGCCCAGATCCCGGCGGCTACAAGTCCACCAGCATCTCGAAGCCGCCGCAGTACATGCGCTTGAAGTCGAACGGCATCGTCTTCGCGTCCATCTTGAGCCGCGGATCCTGCATCACCTTGGCATTGACGGTATCGCGGTGTTTCCGCGACCGGAAGACGATCCAGGAGAAGAACACCGTTTCGCCCGGCTTCACCTTCACGGCGCGCGGAAACGGCAGCAGGCCCTTCAAGTGCAGGTCTTCACCCACGCATTCGCGGTATTCGAGCGCACCGTGCTCGATCCAGACCTTGCCGGCCTTGCGAGCGATGCGCGCATAGGCGGCGACGTTTTTCTTCGGCACGGGCAACAGGAATCCATCGACGTATCGGCCCACGGAGCGTTTCCTTTCGTGTTCTGGTTGCGATCCTGTATCGTCGCGATGTCAGCGACGAACGACAGCGCGAATGTACAGGCGTGTGCGCTACCGCGCGATCACGCCGGGTTCGAGGTTTCCACGACGGGACCTGGCGAACTCTCGTTGCGAGCGTCGATCTCACCCGAAGTTCCCCCGATCAGGAGACCGTGATGACGAAAATTCTGGTGCTGTACTACTCGGCCTATGGCCATATCGAGAAGATGGCGTATGCCGAAGCCGGAGGCGCGCGCGAGGCAGGCGCCGACGTGGTCGTGAAGCGCGTACCGGAGACGGTATCCGAGAGCGTGGCGAAGGCTTCCGGCTACAAGCTCGATCAACCGGCCGCCGTGGCCACGGTGGAAGAACTGCCGCAATACGACGCGATCATCTTCGGCACGCCCACCCGCTACGGCAACATGACCGGCCAGATGAAGACCTTCCTCGACCAGACCGGTGCACTCTGGGCGAAGGGCGCGCTGGTCGGCAAGGTGGCTTCGGTCTTCACGTCGTCGGCCACGCAGCATGGCGGGCAGGAATCGACCATCCTCACGTTCCATCCCGTGCTGCTGCATCTCGGCTTCATCATCGTCGGGCTGCCTTACGCATTCCAAGGCCAGATGGGCTACTCGGAAGTGATGGGCAACTCACCCTACGGTGCATCGACGATCGCCGGCGGCGACGGCAGTCGGCAGCCTTCGAAGATCGATCTGGACGGCGCGCGCTATCAGGGCAAACACGTGGCGCAGATCGCGGCGAAGCAAGCCCGATGATTCGATCGGCCTGAGAGTCGGGCCGGAAGCTGCCGGTGCCGCCGTAGACAAGGGGTCCGCGTCGGCATTACTGCACCGCTTGGCCGGAGGAAAACCATGCTCGTCGAACCCTATCTGTTCTTCGAAGGCCGCTGCGAGGAGGCGATGGCTTTCTACACGAAAGCGGTCGGGGCGAAGGTCGAAGCGCTGATGCGCTACGGCGAAAGCCCCGAACCGCCGCCGCGCGACATGGTGCCGCCCGGCTCGCAGAACAAGGTGATGCACGCGCTGTTCCGCATCGGCGACTCCGCCGTCATGGGTTCCGACGGCAACTGCTCCGGCAAGCAGGCCTTCAGCGGCTTCTCGCTTACGCTGACGGTTGCCAACGAGGCCGAGGCCAGGGAGAAGTTCGCTGCCCTGTCCGAAGGAGGCACCGTCACGATGCCGCTCGGCAAGACGTTCTTCTCGCCGTCGTTCGGCATGCTCACCGACAAGTTCGGTGTTGGCTGGATGGTCCTCGTCCAGTAGCAACATCGTCAGGCAGGGGAGTTCCCATGCTCAAGAAGATCCTGCTGACCACCGTTGCCGTGGTCGTCGTGGTGGTTGCTGCCGTTCTCATCCTCGCCGCGACGCGGCCCGACACCTTCAAGGTGGAGCGTTCAGCCAGCATCAAGGCGCCGCCGGAGAAGGTCTTCGCACTCATCAACGACTTCCCGAGCTGGCAGTCGTGGTCGCCGTGGGAGGGATTGGATCCCAACATGAAGCGCACCATGAGTGCGACCACGGCGGGCAAGGGTGCCGTCTACGAATGGGACGGCAACAACGATGTCGGCAAGGGTCGCATGGAGATCGCGGAGTCGACGCCGCCCTCGAAGGTCGGTATCCAGCTCGCCTTCTATCGGCCGTTCGAGGCACACAACGTGGCGGAGTTCACGCTGGTGCCGGAGGGTGATGCCACCAAGGTCACATGGACGATGTCCGGGCCGATGCCGTACGTGTCGAAGCTCATGGGCCTGTTCTTCGACATGGACAAGATGATCGGGAAGGACTTCGAAGCCGGGCTCGCGAAGATGAAGTCGGTGGCGGAGAAGTGAGTCCGGCTTCGTGGCATCGATGGATCGGATGATCGAGGAGTAAGAAAGCGGCCCCCATCCCAACCTTCCCCCGGGATGGCCGGGGAAAGGGGTGCCTGTGGGTACATCCCCTCCCCCACGACGCAGGCGTGGGGGAGGGTTAGGGTGGGGGCCAGCCTTCCGGCATACTTACACCCCGAGGCGGGACTGCCGCGAGGTGAGGAGAGCGCAGCCCCGAAGCCGTGACCAACGGCGCAGAACGAAATCCTGGACGGAGGCTCCGGATGACAAAGCTGTGGGCATGCCTTGCAGTCCTGCTCCTGTGGCCGGCGACCGGCGGTGCCGAGCCGGGTGCGTTCGAAGGCAAGGTCGTCGTCGAATGGGTCGACGAAGGCTTCGTCCCTTCCATGCGCCTGGTCCAGGACTTCGGATTCCGTCAGTCGGACGGCAAGCTCTGGACCGCCGAGCATGGCCGCCTGCTCGAAGGCAAGGCGATGCCGCCGCTCTTTCGTGATCTCGTCGGCCATCCCTTCGACGGTGGCTTCCGCAAGGCGGCGGTGGTCTACGATGTCGCAGCGCAAAAAATGACCGAACATTGGCAGAAGTCGCAGCGCATGTTCTTCGAGGCGAGCGTGGCCGAGGGCGTGCCCGAGCCGGAAGCCAAGATCATGTACCTGGTGTTGGCCGCCCAGGGGACGCGCTGGGAGATCCCCGGTTCGCGTTGCTACGGGAGCTGCCACGGCCAGGTGGAACCGCTCGAGTGGCGTCCGGTGGTGGACGAGACGCGGCTCGGCGAATTGATGAAGTGGGTGCGGACGGACGATCCGAAGATCGAGGCGATCGACCAGCAGGTGCATGAGGCCATCCGCGCCTACGGACCGCACATCTTCGAGCAGCCGAAGTGCAATCGCTTCTCCGGTTCCACGATGATCCGCAAGAGTTGCGATTGATGGTGCCGCGCGTTCGAAATCCGAGGGTTCGGCCATGAACCGACCGAGCCCCCGCGGGGACACCGTGCGCCTCGGTCCCTGGCATCAGGGGTTCGTGTACGGCGTGACCGCCGCCCTGGTGGTGAGCGGCATCGCGTGGATCGTGCTGCACTACTTTTTTGCACAGGAAGGCGAGTACGGCCCGACCATCCATCCGGCGGAGCCGTGGATGCTGAAACTGCACGGCGCCGCCGCCATGGCCGGCCTCGTCATCTACGGCTCGCTGCTGCCCGTGCACATCCGCCGCGCCTGGGCCATCCGCCGCAACATCTTCCTCGGCATCGGACTGGTCCTCTTCATGCTGGCGCTCACCGTGACCGGCTATCTCCTCTATTACGCCGGCGACGAGGAAACGCGCCCGGTGATCAGTGCGGTGCACTGGATCATCGGTCTGGTCGTGCCCGCGGTGCTGCTATGGCATGTGCTGTCGGGGCGCGCCCAGACTCGTGCGACGCGAGCTGAATCAGTGCAGAAGGTGGAGAACCGCGCATGACCTTTGACGTCCGCTGGCTGGTCCCGGCCGCCATCATCGCCGCGGCCCCGCAGTGCTATGCCGCCAAGTACATGACGATCGAGCAGGCGCGAGCGCTCATCTTCCCGCAGGCCGACGAATACATCGCCGCACCCGTGCAGCTCACGCCGGAACAGATGCAGCAGATCGAGAAGCTCTCGGGCATACCGAGCCGCACGCCGAACCAGCAGGTGTGGCAGGCCATGTCGAAGGGCAAGCAGATCGGCTGGTTCTTCATCGACCAGGTGATCGGCAAGCACGAACTCATCACCTACGCGGTCGGCATCAACGCCGACGGCAGCGTGCGCCAGTTCCAGATCGTCGAATACCTCGAAGCCTACGGCTACCAGGTGCGCGAAGTGAAATGGCGTGACCAGTTCGTGGGCAAGACCGCGGACAGCGCGCTGCAGGTCGGCACCGACATCGGCAACATCAGTGGCGCGACCCTATCGGTGCGCCACATCACCGACGGCATCAAGCGCCTGCTGTTCCTGACCCAGACCGTCCTGCGCTAGCGCCTTCCCCTTACGCGCGCCGTCCCCACTCTGCACTCCTTCCCCCGGCAAAGCCGGGGGAAGGCTGGGATGGGGGCAGCCGCATCCCATCACCACCCCGGAGTCCCCTCATGCATCACCGCATCTACAGCTTGCTGGCCGCAACCCTATTCCTCTTTGCAGCCACCACCCAAGCCCAAGTCCTCCCCACCGCCACCCCCGAATCGGTAGGCATGTCCTCCGAGCGGCTGGCCAAGATCGACACCGCCCTCCAAGCCGAAATCGACGCCGGCAAGATCCCCGGCGCCGTCGTGATGATCGCGCGCCACGGCAAGCTCGTTTACAACAAGAGCTTCGGCTTCCGCGACAAGGCCGCCAATGTCGCCATGACGCCGGACACCATCTTCCGCATCTACTCCATGACCAAGCCCATGGTGTCGGTGGCCGCGATGATGCTGGTGGAAGACGGCAAGCTGCAGCTCACCGACCCGGTTTCGAAGTACCTGCCCGCGTTCAAGTCGATGCAGGTGAGCGTCGCGTCGACCGATGCCGAGTTCGCGAAGATCACCTACGGCACCACCTCTGCCGTGCGTGAGATGACGGTGCAGGATCTGCTGCGCCACACAGCAGGACTCGCCTATGGCGAGATTTCGCAGAACGCGCCGGTGAAGAAGGCGCTGCAGGATGCGGGCATCTTCAAGACCACGATCGAGTACGACGCGCGTGATCTATCGGCGGTGGAGCAGGTGGAGCGCTTGGCGAAGGTCCCGCTCGCGCATCAGCCCGGTGCCGTTTGGGAGTACAGCCTCGCGAGCGATGTTCTAGGGCGCGTCGTGGAAGCGGCGTCCGGCCAGCGCCTTTCCGAGTTTCTCGACAAGCGTTTGTTCAAGCCGCTGGGAATGGCAGATGCCGCGTTCTGGCTTCCGGCGGACAAGATGGCGCGGCTGGCTCAGCCGCTTGCGGCCGATCCGACGACCGGCAACCCGATCAAGCTCATCGATGTGAGCGCAGCGCCCGCGTCCGATTCCGGTGGTGCAGGGGCGGTCGCAACGGCATCCGACTATCTGAGGTTCGCGGTCATGCTGTCGAACGGAGGTCGCGCCGGGGACAAGCGGGTGCTGAGCAGGACAACGGTGACGCTGATGACCTCCGACTCGCTCGGTACCCGCATCTCGGTGCCGGTCACGCCTGGGGAGTTGCTGCTCGGTACGCCCGGCTATACGTTCGGTCTCGGCTTCGCCGTGCGACAGGGGCCTGGAGTCGCCGGTGTCCACGGTTCCCAGGGTGAATTCATGTGGGGCGGCTACGCCGGGACGTACTTCTGGGTGGATCCGAAAGAGGAGATCGTCGCGGTGTACATGTCGCAGGCGACAGGGCCGACCCGGCCTTGGTATCGGAGGTTGGTGAAGAACCTGACGTATCAGGCGATAGTGGACTAGGGAATCTCCGAGTTCGCGGCGCGCAGCGAACTGCCTGCTGGCTGACTAAGCTTCATCGCGGTGGGCTCGAACTTGAAGCAATTGCGATCGACGCAGCGGGGCCTACGTTGTTCGGCCCATCGGACACCTCCTGATGCGTTAGGTTGAGGTGTCTACTTTTCGGGACAAGTTCAGAGTCCGGCTCGACGCGCTTGTTAGGGCGCCTCTGGTTCCGGAAGTCCGACACTACGAAGCTTCTCCCACATGTTGTTTTGGTACGGAACATCGCACCACAGATCGGCGATTACTTTGCCGGATCTCTCCACGGTTACTCCTGCCCCAACGTCCTGGCTGCATGACTCGATGTTTTCACAAAAATACACCGTATATGCATAGTCTGCGATTTTGAATGAAACGGCTTGATAACTTCGACGTGCCCATTCCATAAAGGTAGCTGTAAATGCTTCCTTCGGCTTTACTTCGACAGTTGGATAAATCAGTTCGGGCGGCTTTCCGGGAACCCCATATCTGTACGTCAGTCGTCCACCCTCGGCAGTTAGATCCGACGTGGCGCACAACGACACCAGTTTCTTTTTCACGGAGCATGAAAAGACAACTGTTTCTTCGGAGTGGCAGAGAGTGGTTGGTTCGGTGTTTGCAGCAAAAGTCGTCGCAGCATACATCGCCAAAAAGCTGCAGCTGATTATTGTGGTTTGATTCATGAAAGTGTTGCCCTAACGTTTTGGTGAACGGCGGGCCGCATTTGCCCGTCCGTTCCACCTGGAGTTAGGCGCCGGCATCGGGAGCCCCAGAATTACGCATCTCGGCCCATTTCAGCAAGGCGTCGAGCGCTGGACATAGCGACTGCCCCCACGTTGTGAGGCAGTACTCCACTTTCGGGGGGACCAGATTGTGGACGATTCGCCGCACGACGCCGTCAGCTTCCAGCTGGCGAAGCTGCTGCGCGAGCATCTTTTGGGAGATTGCCGGGATCGCGCGCTCCAAGTCGGAGAAGCGCAGGACCTTGCCGCCGAACAGATGGAAAAGGATTAGCAGCTTCCAGCGGCCTTCGACGAATTTGAGCGCTTGCTCTATGCCTTGCGCAGCGGAGATCGGCGTGTGCTCGGCACGCTTACCGTCAGGTAAGCGACTTACTTTCTCGTGCGTACTTGTCATTTGGTTAGCGTAGTCCCATTCTCAGGGGGAGGCAACGCACAGCGGGGAAATCGATATGCCACCCACGAAACTTGCACCACCGATTGCAACCTATATCGCGGCGGCGAACGCTCAGGACGTCGATGCGGTGACGGCGTGCTTCAGCCAAGGTGCCGTGGTCCACGACGAGAAGCGAGAGCGGCGAGGCATTGCCGCGATCCGCAAGTGGGCCGACGAGGTGAGCGAGAAGTATCGGCCGACGGTCGAGGCGCTCGACGTTGCCGAGACGAACGGCAGGACGATTGTGACCGGCAGGATCTCGGGCAATTTCCCCGGCAGCCCGATCGAGCTTCGCTACGCCTTCACGCTGAATGGCGGAAAGATCGAACGCCTGGAGATCAGCTGATGGGCTCGGCGCCGCGGTTCTCGTTCGACCCTACGGAGTTCGCCGGCAAGCGCGTACTCGTCACCGGCGGCACCGACGGCATGGGAGCAGCCATCGTGCGGCGCCTTGTTGTCAGCGGCGCGACGGTTGCAACGACCGCGCGCTCGCCCTTGCCCGAGGGACAGGCAGTGGAATTATTCGTCCAGGCCGACATCAGCACGCGCCAAGGCGCGGACAAGGTGGCAGAGCAAGTGCTCCAGCGCTTCGGGAGTCTCGACATACTGGTCAACGTCGTTGGCGGCTCGAGCGCGCCGAGCGGCGGCGTGCTCGCGCTCACCGACGAGCATTGGCAGAAGGAGATCGACCTCAACCTTCTCCCTGCCGTTCGTCTGGACCGAGCGTTCATTCCCGGAATGCTGAAGCAGCGATCCGGAGTCATCATTCATATTTCGTCGATTCAGCGGCGGCTGCCGCTGTTCGAGGCGACACTCGCCTACGCAGCCGCGAAGGCCGCGCTGACCACGTATAGCAAGGGGCTGTCGAAGGAACTCGGACCCCAAGGCATTCGGGTCAACACCGTCGCGCCCGGTTTCATCGAAACCGCGGCCGCGCATCGCCTGATCGTCCGCCTTGCGGAGAAGGCTGGCACCGACGAAGCCGCAGCCCGTCAAGGGCTGATGGAATCGCTGGGAGGCATTCCGATTGGCCGCCCCGGTAGGCCCGAAGAGGTAGCGGAGCTGGTCGCGTTCCTCGTCTCCGACCGAGCAGCCTCCATCAATGGCAGCGAATACGTCATAGACGGCGGCACAGTCCCTGCGGTGTGACTCCCGGGCACCTAACGACGATCATCACCTGACGGCAGCGGCGGGCGAAGCACGCCGTTGACGGTCAGGTGGATGAGCAGGTTAGGCGGCATTCCACAGGCACCGTGTTTCGAATTCACCCATAAACCAGATACGCCTGAAGGGATGACGGACTGCATCAAACCACGGGAGCATCGTAGGGACAATCGCGTCATCCGGTGTGATGATCTGTCCATCGGTGTAGACGAGCAACTCGATGTAGGGTGCGCCAGTCTTGTATGTCTTGTGTAGCTTGCTTCGAATGATCCTCTCCGAAGGGTCGGTCGTCGACAATGCGGCTGTCCTTGCTCTCGCTCCGGCAGCTTGGATCTGCGCAATCGAAGGGTCCGTGAGACTTACGAGTTCGAAAGCGATCGGGCCATCAGTGACGTGCGTGCATAGTAGATCAGGCTCTGGCTCGGGTCGGCTGCTCACCTCAGTCCAATCGCTGTTCGTACCCAAGCGCGCGATGAAACGCGCGAAGGCTGCTTGCTCGTTGCACTGCTTGAGTGAGAGTGGCGCCATAGTGCTCGTGCCGCCTAACGCCCTAGCTCAGGGGAGCGACGCCCTTGGGCGGAGCGTCCCCTGGAGCGCCGGGTTAGAACTGCGGTCATTTGGGGACCACCTTGAATGCCCGACTCTCGACTGTAGATGTCGAGCTTTGGCCCTGAGCGGCAAGGGGGGTGAATATTTGAATCGTGTTGGTACTTGGAACAACGAAAACGGCCTCCAAGTCGACCTTACCGCTTCCCTTCGTTACCACTTCGACGTTGTGAGATATCAACGAGCCGTCGCTGGATTGGACGACAAGGGCGAGCGTCCCAGATTCTCCGGTGAGCGTGTAGTCAACCCCGACCTGTAGCCTCACTTTGTCGCCAACATGAAGCGGCTCGCCAATGCTCGGGGATACAGAGGTTATGTACACGGCCGAGCCGGGAGGTGCGGAAGTGCCGGAGCCTTTCTCAGTGCGCTCGCAGCCAACGATCAGCGACGCGGCCGCAATGGAGATCAGAAGTCGTGCCGACCAAGTACTAGGTGTCATAGCAGTTCTAACAAAAAATAGGCACCCCAATAGGTGCCTTATAAAGCACCTTGGAAGGGGAATTGGTGCGTCGCGGCAAGAAATTCGGCCAGAAGATCATTGTATTGATCGAATTTAGTACGACCTAATGGAGAATGGCAAAAGCACCTTGGGTTGCCGACTTGGGCATATTTCAACGAGAGCCTATCCGGATTTTTGTGTGCGAGGCATAACATGACGCCAAGGAGCATGTATGCCAAGCAGAAAGACGACGAA
>JAIESW010000005.1 GCA_019745565.1 Burkholderiales bacterium | reverse complement strand
GCGCGACGGTGCGAAGGGGCGCGATGTGGCGGCGCTGCGGCGGGGTGTGCGGGGTTTGCGGGTGTAGCGGCGAGCGAGGAGCAAGCCAGAACCCGGAATCTTTCGTGTCGAAAGATTCGGGGTTCTTACCCTGAAGCCGCCCCACCCGGCAACCGCGTCAGCGGATCCACCGGCTTCCCGTAGCGCCGGATCTCGAAGTGCAACGCCGTCCGGCTCGCATCGGTGTCACCCATCTCCGCGATGCGCTGGCCGCGCTTCACCGTCTCGCCTTCCTTCACCACGATCTGGCTGTTGTGCGCGTACACCGACAGGAACATGTCGTTGTGCTTGATGATGACGAGCTTGCCGTAGCCGCGCAGCCCGCTGCCGCTGTACACCACCTTGCCCGGGGCGGCAGCGAAAACCGGCTGGCCGCTCTTGCCGCCGATGCCGACACCCTTCAGCTTCCCGCTCTCGCCGAAACGGTAGAGCACCTCGCCCTTCGCGGGCCAGACCCAGTCCATGCGGTCGTCGTCTTCGGCGGAACGAGCGGGGGCCGCCGGTGGGGCCGACGCCGGTACGGCGTCCTTCTGCGGCTTCGGTTCAGACTTCGGTTCGGGCTTCACGTCGGACGCGTCCTTCGGCACCGGCGCCGCGGCAACGGTCGCTGCCGGTTTCGCATCCGGCTTGGGTTCGGGCTTGCCTTCCGATTTGGACTCGGCCTGCAGGGGCTTCGCGGCCGCACCGCCGAGTTGGGCGTAAGCCTTGTCGGAATACGCGAGCGTCACGGCTTTCGGTTCGGTCAGCGTTCGAACGACCGGCGGCACGGCATCCGCCGCGTCGGCCCCTTCCGCCGCGGCCGGCGCCGCTGCGGCACCCGGCAACGCCTCCGCCTTGCCGCCGCCCTTGGCGGGCATCGCCTTCACGACGGGCTGCTCCGCCAGGTCGGCCGGCGGCGTCAGGCGCAACCGCTGGCCGACGCGGATCACCGACGGGTCGGCCAGCTCGTTCCACGCCGCGAGTTCCTTGTAATCGAAGCCGAAGTCGAGCGCGATGCCGTAGAGCGTGTCGCCGCGTGCCACCGTGTAGAACTCGGGCCGCTCGTCGCCCTTGCGCCGACTTTCGCGCGGGGCCGGTGCGGGCACCGCGGCCGGAGCCGGTTTCGCAGCCGCCGTCACGGCGGGCCGTCCACCCCCGCCGGGCGCGGACCCCGGATGCCGGATGGGCGCAGTGCCCACGTCCTGAATGTGGGTGCACGCGGCGCACGCCAGCGCGCCGCCCACGGCCAGCAGCCGGAACACCATTGCCTTCATCGCATCAGTCCGGGCAGCAGCGGCACGAAGTTCACCTCCTCGAGCACTGACTGCACGAGACCGCGGTCGGTTCGTTCGATCAGCACCAAGCGCTGTTCGCGCGTGCCGATGGGCATCACGAGCCGCCCGCCCGGTCCGAGCTGTTCGGCAAGATCATCCGGCACCGCCGGCGCGGCGGCGGCCATCACGATGGCATCGTAGGGCGCGCCGTCCTTGTAACCCAGCGTCCCGTCGGCGTGCTTCAAGCGGATGTTGGCGGCGCGCAATTCCCGCAGGCTGCGGCGCGCCTTGCCGAGCAGGCCGGAGATGCGCTCCATGGAGTTCACCTCGACAGTGAACCGCGACAGCACCGCCGCCTGATAGCCGCAGCCCGTGCCGATCTCGAGCGCCTTCGGGATTGGCGCCCGCCCGGCGCGCACCAGTTCGAGCATGCGCGCGACCGTGAACGGCGCCGAGATGGTCTGTCCGAAACCGATGGGCAACGCGACGTCGTCGTAGGCCCGCGACGCGAGCGCCTCGTCGACGAAGATGTGCCGCGGGATCTCCGCCATGGCAGCCAGCACGACGGCATCGCGGATCCCTTGCTCGCGCAACCGCTCGACCATCCGCAGCCGGGTGCGCTGCGAGGTCATGCCGATGCCGAGGTGCTTGTGGTCCACGCCGGGCTCGCGCGTCGACGATCCGGTCAGCCCGCGATCCACGCGCGCAAGGCGTCGAGCTGCGCGTAGCGGGTGAGGTCCATCTGCAGCGGCGTCACCGACACGCGCCCGGCTGCCACTGCGTGGAAATCGGTGCCCGGACCGGCATCCGCGGCGTCACCCGCCGCACCCACCCAGTACACGACATCGCCCCGGGGGGTAGCGGACTTGATCACGGGTTCGGCCTTGTGCCGCTTGCCGAGACGGGTCACCTCGATCGGACCGAGGTCCGCGGCGGGCACGTCGGGCACGTTCACGTTGAGCAGATAGGCGTCGTTCGGTCCGCCCGCCTGATGACGGCGCACCAGATCGGCGGCGACATGGCCGGCAGCAGCGAAGTGCGCGCCCGAGCGGCCCGTCAGGGACACGGCGATCGACGGAATGCCCAGCAGGAAGCCCTCCGTGGCGGCAGCCACGGTTCCCGAGTAGATCGTGTCGTCACCCATGTTCGACCCGTGGTTGATGCCGGAAACCACCATGTCGGGCAGATGATCGAGCAGGCCGGTGACGGCGAGATGCACGCAGTCGGTCGGCGTACCGTTCACGAACAGGAAGCCGTTGGCGGAGCGCCGCACGGTCAGCGGGCGGTCGAGCGTCAGCGAATTGCTCGAACCGCTGCGGTCACGCTCGGGCGCGACCACCGTGATCTCGCCGAGCGGCCTCAGGGCTTCGGCGAGCGCGGCCAGGCCCGGCGCGAAATAGCCGTCGTCGTTACTCAGCAGGATGCGCATGGGATTCGGATCAGGAACGCACCGGCGGGAAGCGGGGCTCGGGCCGACACATTCGAACTCCGTCGCAGGACGAGCGTCCCGCGTTCGCGCATCGACGCTCGAAGATCGATCGGAGCTGAAGGCTCCGGAACGTCGACCAGCCGCACCCTCATGCGGGTGACCTCTCCCCGACCGGAACAAGCCGATAGTCTAGCATCGCGTACCGATCCGCCGTGAGTGCGAGCCGGCAGTGCCGGCCCTGCCGGAGCGGCGGGAGCATGCAGCCTATACTTTCACGCGGAGAAAGGCCGGAAATCGACCGATGTTCTCGTGTGGCGAACCTATGCCGTGCAATGACGCAGGAATGAGCCGGGTGCCGTGCGCACCGACGATCCGCTGTCCCGATCGGGCATGCACTTCCTGATCGTCGACGACCACCCGATGGTACGCCGCGGGGTGCGTCAGATGCTCGAGGAAGTCTACGGCGCCGCCACGATCGTCGAGGCCGATCGTGGCGAAGAGGCGATCGACCATGTCCGCAGCACACCGTGGGATCTCGTCCTGCTCGACCTGTCGCTGCCGGGGATGTCGGGCATGGAGGTGCTCGAACGCATCGGCCGCACCCGCCCCGGCCAGAAGGTGCTCGTGTTGAGCATGCACGCCGAGGACGAACTCGCCGTTCGCGTGCTGAAGCTGGGTGCGGCGGGCTACGTCAACAAGGCGCACGCCCCCGAAGAACTGCTCGGGGCCATTGCGCACATCATGCGCGGCCGGCGCTACGTGAGCCCGCAGGTGGCCGAGCTGCTCGCCGACCGGATCCAGGGCAACGACAACCAGCCGGCGCACGAGGCGCTGTCGTCGCGCGAGTTCCGGGTCATGTGCCTGCTCGCCGCCGGGCGCAGCATCGTCGACATCGCGGCGGAACTGTCGATCAGCCCCAAGACCGTGAGTACGTATCGCTCGCGCGTGCTGGAGAAGCTCAAACTCGAGACCAACGCGGATCTGACGCGCTACTGCCTCGCCCACCAACTCGTCGCCTGAAGGCTCGAGGCCGCTTGTAGTCCTTCCCTGACACGGAAACGTAAGGATCGCCGAGGCCGACTGCTCCCCTCGACCTATGCCCGCAGGACCGGTTCGGCGCCAGACTGGGAACCTGACGGCGGTCGGATGCGCCCAGGGTCGGCGCGCGATAGCCCCGCCCTGCCCTGCACGGAGACGCCGCCGATGATCGCCACGATGCATCCGATTTCGCTGCCGAAGCCTGCCCGACCGGAGCTGACGATGAACGCCCCGGCGCCGGACGAGCTCCATGACGCCGCCGACAATGCGATGCAGCGCCTGCGAACAGTGCCGGTCCACGCTCGAACCGCCTCAGGCACGATCGACGTTGCCGGTTATGCGGAACTGCTGGCCGGCCTCTGGACCGCCTACTCCGGCATCGAGCAACGTCTCATCGCCTTTGCACCGACGCCGGTACTCGGGGCCCTGCCGCAGCTGCGCTCGTCGCTGCTGCTGGAAGACCTCGCGACGCTGCGACTGCCCGGCGTGCTGCGATCGGTCATGAAATCCACGGCCCACCCGCCAGCGATCCACACCACGCCCTCGGCCATCGGCGCCGTCTACGCGATGGAATTCATCGATCGCGAAGCGGCCACGATGCTGGCGGGGCTGCACGGCAACGCGGCACTGCCCGATGCTTCCGCCTTCTTCTCATGGTGCGCCGCGCAGAACGCACAACGCTGGCCGCTGGCGCAGCGCATCGCCGTCGACGCGATCGCGGCCGAGATGTCCGGCATCCTCGACGGGGTACAGGCTACGTTCGACACGTTGATCGGACGCGTTGCACCCGCGGTCAAGGTAGCGCGTGCGCCGCGCGGCATTCGCGGGAAATCGCTCGAGGCCCTGGCGGCCTGACGCGCTGTTCCGGCCTCGAGCCGGAAGACGATGATCAATGGTCGGGGCGAGAGGATTTGAACCTCCGACCACCTGCACCCCATGCAGGTACGCTACCAGGCTGCGCTACGCCCCGAAGGCGCGCAGTATAGCGGAGCCGCGCAGCCGACGCAGCCCGAATGCGCGTCGAATCAGACGCGCAGCAGCGCGATGACCGCTTCGATCTCGCCGCGCAGCGCCGGCAGTTCGCCGCCGGATTCCGCCGCACGCGGTTCTTCCTCGAAGCTCTGGTCGAGGCGGTGGCGTGCACCGCTGATGGTAAAGCCCTGCTCGTACAGCAGCTCGCGGATGCGCCGGATCAGCAGCACCTCGTGGTGCTGGTAATAGCGCCGGTTGCCGCGCCGCTTGACCGGCTTCAACTGGGTGAACTCCTGCTCCCAGTAGCGCAGCACGTGCGGCTTCACGCCGCACAACTCGCTCACTTCGCCGATCGTGAAGTAGCGCTTCGCAGGGATCGGCGGGAGCGCAACCTTATTGTTGTGGTTCGGCGCTTCCATGGTAGTGCTTCTCCACCATGGCCTTCAGCTTCTGGCTCGCGTGAAACGTCACGACGCGGCGCGCGGTGATGGGAATTTCCTCGCCGGTCTTGGGATTGCGCCCGGGACGCTGCGGCTTGTCGCGCAGCTGGAAATTGCCGAAACCCGACAGCTTCACGCCGTCGCCGTGCTCCAGGGCCATGCGGACTTCCTCGAAGAAAGTCTCGACCATGTCCTTCGCTTCACGCTTGTTGAGACCGACCTTCTCGAACAACAGGTCAGCGAGCTCCGCCTTGGTCAGGGTCATGGAAAAAACCTCTTACTGCCTCAGGTTGCCGCCGAACCGTTGCTGGATGATGGAGAGCGCCAAAGTCATGGTTGCATCGACCTCGGCGTCGGTGAGAGTCTTTTGAGTATCTTGTAATAACACTCGGAAAGCAAGACTTTTTTTCCCATTCTCGACGCCCTTTCCACGGTACAGATCGAACACCTGGACCGACTCCACCACCGCCGGCAGGGCAGCCTGGAGAGCCTCAAGCATCAACCCTGCCGGGACGTGGTCGTCGACCACGACAGCCAGGTCGCGAAGGACCGCCGGGAACCGGGATACCGGCTGGTAGACCGGTAGCGGCACCTCCTGCAGCAGGGTCGCATCCAGTTCGAACAGGATCACTGGCCCCGGCAGGTCGAACTTGCGCTGCCATTCGGGGTGCAATTCCCCGATCCAGCCCGCCGCCCTGCCGTCCACCGTCACTTTTGCGGCACGGCCGGGATGCAGCGCCGGCAGCGGCTCGGGCTCGAAGCGGGCGACGCGGGGGGCCAGGAGCGCCTCCACATCGGCCTTGACGTCGTAGAAGTCCACCGGACGACCGGCGACCCCCCATTGCTCCTCCAACGCCGGGCCGAATGCGGCACCGCCGACCCGCATGGGCTGGTCGATGCCGCCCACTGCCAGCGGACCGTCAGCCACGGCGGCCGATCTCCGGAACACGCGGCCTACTTCGAAAACGCGGATCCGCGGCACCTTGCGATTGAGGTTGTGCTGCACGTTGGCGAGCAGGCCTCCGGCGAGCTGGCTGCGCATCACCGCGAGCTGGCTCGCGATCGGATTGCGCACGCGAATGGGGTCCGCATTGCCGGCGAGATCGCGCTCCCATTGCTCGTCGACGAAGGCATAGTTGATGACTTCGTGGTAGTCCGCTGCCGCCAGGGCCGCACGGATCGCGTGGAGCGATCGCTGGCGCTCCGGGCGGCTGCGCATGATCGCCGGCGCCTTGGGCGGCTGCACCGGAATGCGGTCGAACCCGTGGACCCGCGCCACTTCCTCGATCAGGTCTTCCTCGATCTCCAGATCGAAGCGAAACGAGGGCGGCGTCACGACGAAACGCTCGGATTCGCGCACCAGGGATAATCCCAGCCGCGCGAAAGCGCCGCCCATCTCGTCGGCCGAGAGCGGGATGCCGATGATTCTGCGGGCGCGCTCCACACGCATCGCCACCGGCTTGCGCTCGGGCAACTGCGCGACGTTGTCGGACACGGGGCCCGGCTGGCCGCCGCAGATGTCCAGGATCAACTGCGTCGCGCGCTCGATCCCGGCGACGTTGTTGTCGAAGTCCACACCGCGCTCGAAGCGGTGCGACGCATCGCTCGAGAAGTTGTAGCGCCGGGCGCGGCCGGCGATGGCGTCCGGGAAGAAGAACGCCGCCTCCAGCAACACGTTGCGGGTATCGAGGTCGGCCTTGGTGCTCTCACCGCCCATGATGCCGGCCAGACCGATGGGACCGCTGTCGTCGGTGATGGCAAGGACGTCGGTGTCGAGTTCCACCGTCTGCTCGTTCAGCAGCAGCACCTTCTCGCCCTTGCGGCCGAAGCGCACGTCGATCGGGCCGCGCAGCTTGTCGAGGTCGTACACGTGCAACGGCCGGCCCAGCTCCAGCATCACGTAGTTGGTCACATCCACCAAGGCCGAGATGGACCGTTGTCCGGCGCGCTCGAGGCGACGCTTCATCCAGTCCGGTGTCGATGCTTTCGCATTCACGCCCCGGATCACGCGACCGGCGAAGCGGCCGCAGCCGGCACTGTCGGTGATGCGCACGGGATACACGTCGGCGGTCGTCGCCTTCACGGCAGGTGGCGTCGGCGCATTCAACGGGCTTCCCGTGAGCGCGGCCACCTCGCGCGCGATCCCGAGCACCGACAGGCAGTCGGCCCGGTTCGGCGTGAGCTTGATGGTGAAGATCCGGTCGTCGAGCGCCAGCACGTCGCGCACATCGGTCCCGGGCTGCGTTTCCGGCAGCAGCGCCAGCAGGCCGCTGTGATCGTCCGACAGTCCGAGTTCGCGTGCCGAGCACAGCATGCCTTCGCTCTCGACGCCGCGCATGGTCGCGCGCCGGATCTCTAGCGGCTTGCCATCCTGAGGCGGCAGCACTGCGCCGATGCGGGCGAACGGGACTTTCATGCCGATGACGACGTTCGGGGCACCGCATACGACATTTACGCGCTCGCCGCCGGCGTTCACCTCGCAGACCTTCAGGCGATCCGCGTTGGGATGCGGCTGCGCCGCAACGACCTCACCCACCACCACACCGGAGAAGGTCGGGCCGGCCGGCACGCACTCCTCCACTTCGAGGCCCGACATGGTGAGCAGATGAGCAAGCTCGTCCGTCCCGAGAGACGGATCCACCATCGAACGCAGCCACTCTTCGGAGAATTGCATGGCAGATCAGGCGAACTGGCGCAGGAAGCGCAGGTCGCCGTCGAAGAAGAGGCGCAGGTCGTCGATGCCATAGCGGAGCATCGTGAGACGCTCGAGGCCCGATCCGAACGCGAAACCGATCCAGCGCTCCGGATCGAGACCGAAATTGCGGATCACCTTGGGATGCACCTGGCCCGCCCCGGAGATCTCGAGCCAGCGACCTTCCAGCGGGCCGCTGTCGAATTTCATGTCGATCTCGGCCGAGGGTTCGGTAAAGGGGAAGAACGACGGCCGGAAGCGCACGGCGAGCTCATCAGTCTCGAAGAAGCGGTGCAGGAAGTCGGTGTAGACGCCCTTCAGGTCCGCGAAGCTGATGTTCTCGTCGATCCACAGGCCTTCGACCTGATGGAACATGGGCGAGTGGGTCGCGTCGCTGTCGACGCGGTAGGTCCGCCCCGGCGCGATCACCTTGATGGGCGGCTCATGCATGCGCGCATAGCGCACCTGCATCGGGCTGGTGTGCGTGCGCAGCAGCAGCGGCAGGCCCTCGCTATCGGTGCCCTCGACGTAGAACGTGTCCTGCATCGAGCGCGCCGGATGGTTGAGCGGGTTGTTGAGCGCGGTGAAGTTGTACCAGTCGGTCTCGATCTCCGGCCCATCGGCCACGTCGAAGCCGATGGACCCGAAGATCTCCTCGATGCGCTGCCAGGTGCGGATGACCGGATGAATGCTCCCCCGGCCGCGCCCGCGTCCCGGCAACGTCACGTCGAGCGCTTCTTCGCGCAGCCGCGCGTTCATGGCATCGCGTGCAATGGCCTCGCGGCGTGCATCGAGCGCGGCTTCGATCCGCGCCTTCGCCGCATTGATGCGCGCACCGGCATCGCGGCGCGCCTCGGGATCCAGCTTGCCGAGGCCCTTCAGCAATTCCGGAATCACGCCGGTCTTGCCGAGGTAGCGCGCCTTCACCTGCTCGAGGGTGGCCGGGTCGGCCGTCGCCGCGAAAGCGGCTTCAGCTTCGGCGACGATGGCTTCGAGATCGGGCGTCACGGGGTCGGTGGGAATGAAAAGGGAGGCACCAAGGCCTCCCTGTTTCGTCGGTGGTCGGGAGCTTACCGTCCCAACGCAGCCTTGGCTTGCGCCGCGAGCTGCTCGAACGCGGGCCGTTCGAACACGGCCAGGTCGGCGAGCACCTTGCGGTCCACCTCGATCGCGGCTTTCTTGAGCCCGTTCATGAACGTGCTGTAGGTGAGGCCCAGTTCCCGGGCGGCGGCGTTGATCCGCGCAATCCAGAGCGCACGGAACTCGCGCTTCTTCACGCGGCGATCGCGGTAGGCATACAGCCCCGCCTTCATCACCGCTTCCTTCGCGATGCGATAGACGTTCTTGCGACGGCCGCGGTAACCCTTGGCCTGGTCGAGAACCTTCTTGTGGCGCGCGTGCGCCGTTACTCCGCGTTTGACTCGTGGCATGGCGTCGTCTCCCCGATCACGCGTACGGCATCATCGCGCGCACGGAGACGATGTTGGTCTCGTGCACCTGCGTCATGCCGCGCATGCCGCGCTTCCGCTTGGTGGTCTTCTTGGTGAGGATGTGGCGACGGAACGCCTTGGTGCGCTTGATGCCGCCGCTGCCTTGCGCACGGAAGCGCTTCGCGGCACCGCTCTTGGTCTTCATCTTGGGCATTGCTCGAAACTCCTGTTCTGACATGACGTCGGGCGGCCGTCGGAAGACGACGCTTCAAGGATGCCCGGGGGTCACTTGTGATCCGGATCGCACGGATCCGGGTTGCTGCTCTACCGCTTCTTCGGCGCCATCACCATGATCATCTGGCGCCCTTCCAGCTTCGGGAACTGCTCCACCGTCCCGTACGGTTCCAACTCGCCCCGCACCCGCTCCAGAAGACGCACGCCGAATTCCTGGTGTGCCATCTCGCGGCCGCGGAAGCGCAAGGTGATCTTGGTCTTGTCGCCCTCTTCGAGGAACTTGATCAGGTTGCGCAGCTTGATCTGGTAGTCGCCCTCGTCCGTACCGGGGCGGAACTTGATTTCCTTGACCTGGATCTGCTTCTGCTTGAGCTTCGCCTCGTGCCGCTTCTTCGCTTCGCTGTATTTGAACTTGCCGAAGTCCATGATCCGGCAGACCGGCGGTTGGGCCGTCGGTGCGATCTCCACAAGATCCAGCGCTGCTTCTTCGGCGAGGCGGTTCGCTTCAGCCAAGCTCACGATGCCCAGCGGTTCACCCTCCACACCGACTAACCGGATCTCCGGTGCGTTGATCTCGCCGTTGATCCGAAGCTCTCGTTCCTGAGCGATAGGGAATGTCCTCCTAAAAAAATCAGGCCGCGCTAGCGCCCTGGGGCAACTCGCCCCGGAGCCGGGACACGAAAGCCTCGAAGCTCATCGTTCCGAGGTCCTGCCCGCCACGCGCTCGCACGGCCATCTGCGATGCCGCCACTTCCTTGTCACCGACGATGACTTGGTACGGCACCTTCTGCAGACTATGTTCGCGGATTTTATAGGTAATTTTCTCGTTCCTCAAGTCGGCCTCGACCCGGAACCCGGCTGCTTCCAGGCGGGCCGTCAGCTCGGCTGCATAGGCCGACTGGTGCTCGGAGATGTTCATCACCACGATCTGGACCGGGGACAGCCAGAGCGGCATGGCACCGGCGTAGTTCTCGATCAGGATCCCGATGAACCGCTCCAGGGAGCCCAGGATGGCCCGGTGCAGCATCACGGGGATCTTCCGGGCGTTGTCCTCGTCGATGAATTCCGCCCCCAACCGCTCCGGCAGGGCGAAGTCGAGCTGCAACGTGCCGCACTGCCACACCCGGCCGATGGAATCCTTGAGCGAAAACTCGATCTTGGGCCCGTAGAAGGCCCCTTCCCCCGGGTTCAGATCCCAGGCGAGGCCCTTGGCGTCCAAGGCTGACTTCAGGGCGGCCTCGGCCCGATCCCAGACTTCGTCGGCACCGATCCGCTTCGCCGGCCGCGTGGACAGCTTGATCAGGATCTCGTGGAAGCCGAAATCGGCGTAGATCCGCTGCAGCAGGTCGATGAAATCCGCCGCCTCGCCCTGCACCTGGTCTTCACGGCAGAAGATGTGGGCGTCGTCCTGGGTAAAGGCCCGGACCCGCATGATCCCGTGCAGCGCTCCCGAAGGCTCGTTGCGGTGGCAGGACCCGAATTCAGCCAGCCGCAAGGGCAGATCGCGGTAGCTCTTGAGCCCCTGGTTGAAGATCTGGACGTGCCCCGGGCAGTTCATGGGCTTCACGGCGTAGTCGCGGTTCTCCGAAGCCGTCGTGAACATGTGCTCCCGGTAGTTCTCCCAGTGGCCCGAACGCTCCCACAGGACGCGGTCCATCACCATGGGTGTCCGCACTTCCCGGTAGCCGTGGCGGTCGAGCCGCCGGCGCATGTACTGCTCCACCTGCTGCCAGATGCTCCAGCCCTTGGGGTGCCAGAACACCATCCCGGGCGCCTCGTCCTGCACGTGGAACAGATCGAGCTGCTTGCCCAGGCGCCGGTGGTCGCGCTTCTCGGCTTCCTCCAGCATGTGCAGGTAGGCGTCCTGGTCTTCTTTCTTCGCCCACGCCGTCCCGTAGATGCGCTGGAGCATCTCGTTGCGGGCGTCGCCGCGCCAGTAGGCACCGGCCACCTTCATCAGCTTGAAGACCTTCAGCTTGCCCGTGGACGGGACGTGCGGCCCGCGGCACAGGTCGATGAAATCGCCCTCACGGTACAGCGAGACCTCTTCCCCCGCCGGGATCGAAGCGATGATCTCGGCCTTGTAGTGCTCGCCGATGGACCGGAAGAACTCCACCGCCTTGTCGCGCGGCCACACCTCGCGGGACACCGGGATGTCGCGGTTGGCGAGTTCCGCCATCTTCTTCTCGATGGCGGCCAGGTCCTCGGGCGTGAACGGACGCTGATACGAAAAATCGTAGTAGAAGCCGTGCTCGATGACCGGGCCGATCGTCACCTGGGCCTCGGGAAACAGCTCTTTGACCGCATAGGCCAGCAGGTGCGCCGTCGAGTGCCGGATGAGATCGAGCCCCTCGGCATCCTTAGCCGTGACGATCGCGAGATCGGCATCGGCCTCGATGCGATGGGACGTGTCCACCAGCTTCCCGCCCACCTTGCCGGCGAGCGCCGCCTTGGCGAGCCCGGGCCCGATGGCTGCGGCCACCTCCGCCACCGTGACGGGCCCCGGAAACTCCTTGATGGCCCCATCGGGCAGTCGAATCGCAGGCATCTCTCGCGCTTGTACAAAACAATCAGGAGTCAGCGTCACGGATCGATGCAGCCGATCCCTGATTCCTGACTCCTGATTCCTGTCGTGGTAGGCGCGATTGGACTCGAACCAACGACCCCCACCATGTCAAGGTGGTGCTCTAACCAGCTGAGCTACGCGCCTGAAGAACTGCGGATTCTAGCGGAAATCCCGGCCCGGTCCAACGCCGGCCCCTTCATCGCATGACGAAGAGCTTCCCGAAGTTGGCAATCTCGAGCACCTGCTTCGCCGTCCCCCGGCAGTTCACCAGTGCGACGGTCTTTCCCGAGACCTGGGCCTTCTCCTTCAGCATCAGCAGCATGCCGAGCGCCGAACTGTCGAGGTACTCGACCTTCCCAAAGTCGATCTCGAACTCGGAGATGTCCGGCAGACCCAGCGCAGGCTCGTAGGCCTCGCGGAACGTGCGATGGGCGTTGAAATCGAACCGACCTTCGAGGCGGATCACCGACTTGCCGTTCTGCTGTTGTACCTGAGCCTGCATATCTGTTCCCCTTCATCCGCACCCGGGCCGGCAACCGCCGCCTCAAATACGGAACGCGCGATCCTTGGCGAGCCGGGCGAGCACCCGGCCTGCGATGTCCTGTACCGGGAGCACCTCGTCCGCGGCACCCAGTGCCACCGCCTCGCGCGGCATGCCGTACACCACGCAAGTCGCCTCGTCCTGGGCGAAGGTGGGAGCCCCGGCCTGCTTCATTTCGAGCATGCCGGCAGCGCCGTCCTTGCCCATGCCCGTGAGGATAACGCCGATCGCGTTCCTGCCGGCGACATTGGCAGCCGAGCGGAACAGCACGTCCACCGACGGCCGGTGGCGGTTCACCGGTGGCCCCTGCGACAACTCCGTCACATAGCTGGCACCGCTGCGCCGCACCAGGAGGTGCGAATGCCCGGGCGCGATGTAGGCGTGACCGGGCAGTACGCGCTCGCCGTGCTCGGCTTCCTTCACCGAGATCCGGCACAGACCGTCCAGACGCTGCGCGAAGGACTTCGTGAACGACTCCGGCATGTGCTGCGTGACCAGGATACCTGGCACATCCGCCGGCATCCGCGACAGCACCGCCTTGATCGCTTCGGTGCCGCCCGTGCTGGCACCGATGAAGATGATCTTCTCGATGCCGGCCACCATCGGGCTGCCGGTGAACGACGGCGCCGCGTCGGCCGAGCGCGACGGTACCGCTTCGAGGCTCGCCCGGTAGACGCGCACGCCGGCCGCCGCGCGAATCTTTTCGGTGATCTCTTCGGCGTAGGCTTTGAGGTCATTGCCAATGCCGGGCTTCGGCTTCGACACGAAATCCACCGCCCCCAGTTCGAGTGCCCGCAGGGTCACGTCCGATCCGCGCTCGGAGAGCGACGAGACCATGATCACGGGGGTGGGACGCAGACGCATCAGCCGTTCGAGAAAATCGATGCCGTCCATGCGCGGCATCTCGACGTCGAGCGTGATCACGTCGGGGCTCAACCGCCGGATCATCTCGCGTGCCACGATCGGATCCGGGGCTACGCCGACCACTTCCAGATCGGGCTCCGCGCCGATCACTTCCTTCAGGACATGGCGGACCAGCGCCGAGTCATCGACGATCAGGACTCGGGTACGGGTGCGGGCCACGTGCCGGGGCTTCATGGCGCGAGTGCCTCGGGTTCGCTCGCCGCGTCATGCGCCATGGCGTCCCTTCGTCGCCACCTTCTCGTACACGGTCTTGCCGCGCAGACGGAAGGTGTCGGCCACGTGGAACAGGCTTTCGGAATGTCCCACGAACAGCAGTCCGTCCGGCTGTAGCAGCGGTGCGAAACGCTTGAGGATGCCCGCCTGGGTCGGCTTGTCGAAATAGATCATCACGTTCCGGCAGAAGATCGCGTCGATCGGACCGCGCACCGTCCACGCGGTGTCCAGCAGATTGAGCCGGCGGAAGGTCACCATCCGCTGGAGCTCCGGGCGCACCTTGACCTGGCCTTCCTGGGTGCCGCTGCCGCGCAGGAAAAACCGCCGCACCCGCTCCGGAGCGATGCGTTCCACGCGTTCGGCCGGATAGACGCCGGCCTCACCCCTGCGCAGGACGCTGGTGTCGACGTCGGTCGCGAGGATCGACACGGGGACATCGAAGGACCCGAACGTCTCCACGGCGGTCATGGCGAGCGAGTAAGGTTCTTCGCCGGTGGACGAGGCGCAGCACCAGATCACCAGCTGTCGCCCGCGTCGCGCCGCCAGATGGTCGGCGAGAATTGGAAAGTGATGCTGCTCGCGAAAGAACGAGGTGAGGTTGGTGGTAAGCGCGTTGGTGAACGCCTCCCACTCCGCTTCGTTGCTGCCGTTGCGCAACAGCGCGAGGTAGTCTTCGAAACGCTTCGTGCCGGTCGCCCGCAGCCGCCGGGCGAGCCGGCTGTAGACCATGTCCATCTTCTGCGGTGAGAGCGAAATGCCGGCGCGCTGGTAGATGAGCTTGCGCACCGCCTCGAAATCGCGCTCGGTGAACTCGAACTCCCGCACGCCGTCGACCGACGACACTGCGGAAGGGATCTTGGTCTGGAGCTTGGGGGACGACATCGGGTTGATGCTCAGGAACGGGGGCGTCGGTGCAGCCTCCCAACAGCGAGTCCGTCACCGGGAAGCACTGCCGGGTTGCAGCGACCGCCGGTACCCGGGAGCCGATCCTCGGAAACCCGGCGGGCCATGCCGGTTATCGGCAGCCGCGGCAGCCGATTGAGCAAGCCTGCAGGCGGTCAGCGCCGCCGGACCGAGGCAACGGCTGGCAGATCCCGGATCAGCGCGCACACCCGGGCGAGTTGATCGCCCCCGGAGACCTCCACGGTGAGGTCCAGGCGGGCGTCGAGGCCCCGTTCCGACGCTCTTGCAGCCCGTACCGGAGCCCTTTCCTTGCCCAGAACATCGGTGACATCCCGCAACAAGGTGCCCGTGGCGTCTCCGATGACCTCCAGATCCACCGGAAAGCGGCTCTCGCGGCCCGGTTCACCCCATTCCGCCACCACCCGGCGCTCCGGCGACAGCCGCGCGACGTTCGGGCAGGCAGCGCGATGGATGCTGATGCCCCGTCCGAGGGTCACGAAGCCCACGATCGGGTCCGGCGGCGCCGGTTTGCAGCAGCGGGCGAGCTGGGTGAGCAGCTTGTCGACGCCGACCACCAATACGTCGCCATGCCTGGCGGCCGGCGCGCGCACGACAGGCGTGCCCGGCTCGGCCGTCTCGACCGGAGCGGTCGTCGCCGGCCGCAGCACGGTCTGCAGCTGGCGCTGGGTAACTTCGCCCCGGCCGAGACCGGCCAGCAGTTCCTCCGGCTTGGCGTAGCCGAGCGCGGTCGCCAGGGTTTCCAGCGGCGGTGCCGCCACCCCGAGCCGGTGGACTTCGCGTTCGAGCGTCGTCCGGCCGTGCGCGACGTCCTGATCCAGATGCTGCGCGTTGAACCACGCCCGCACCTTGGCGCGGGCGCGGTGGCTGCGGATGAATCCGAGCTGCGGATTGAGCCAGTCGCGGCTCGGACCGCCTTCGCGCGCCGTGACGATCTCCACGCGCTGCCCGGTGGCGAGCACGCAGTTGAGCGGCACGATGTGACCATTGACCTTGGCGCCGCGGCAGCGGTGGCCGAGGTCGGTGTGCACGTGATAGGCGAAGTCCACCGGCGTCGAACCGCTCGGCAGCGCCACTACGCGCCCCTGGGGCGTCAGCACGTACACCGTCTCCCGGAAGAGCTCGGTGCGCACCGACTCCGCGAGGTCGGCCGCACCGCCCACATCATCGCGCCAGTCGAGGATGCGGCGCATCCATGCAACGGTCTCCTCGAGATGCGCGTCGCGCCGGCCGCCCTCCTTATAGCGCCAGTGCGCGGCGATGCCGAGCTCGTTGGCCTGGTGCATCTCGCGCGTGCGGATCTGCACCTCGAGCACCTTGTCGTCGGGGCCGATGACGGCGGTATGCAGCGAGCGGTAGTCGTTCGCCTTGGGCTTGGCGATGTAGTCGTCGAACTCCTTCGGGATCGGCGTCCAGAGGTTGTGCACGACGCCGAGCGCCGTGTAGCACTCGGCGACGTCGTCCACCAGCACGCGCACCGCGCGCACGTCGAACAGATCCTTGAAGCCGAGATCCTTCCGCTGCATCTTCTTCCAGATGCTGTAGATGTGCTTGGGCCGGCCCGACACTTCGGCCTGGATGCCGGCGCGCTTCAGCTCCTCCCGCAGCAGCGTCGCCACGCGGATGATGAACGCCTCGCGGTCGCCGCGCTTGCCGTCGAGTTCGCTCGCGATCGACTTGTAGGTCTCGGGCTGCTCGCAGCGGAACGCGAGATCTTCGAGCTCCCACTTGAGCTGCCACACGCCGAGGCGGTTCGCAAGCGGCGCGAGCAGATCGAAGGTGTCGCGCACCGCGGCGGTCCGTTCGGCCGGCGTACCCTCGCGCGCGAGCCGCCGCAGCAGACTCACTTCGCCGGCGAGCTTGATCAGCACGACGCGCGCGTCCTGCACCATGGCGAGCAGCATCTGCCGCAGGGCTTCGAGCTGCGCGCCGTGGTCGGTCTGCTTGGGTGTGCCGAGGCCGGGCCGCAGCTGCTGGATGTCATCCATGCGGTGCGCGCCCTCCACGAGGCCCGCGATGCCGGCCCCGAAGCGCTCGGCGAGCGTCGCGCGTGGCAACCGGCCCACGGCCGTGACCGCGAGCAGCGCCGCCACGATCGAATCGACATCGAGCTTGAGCCTCGCGAGCAGCGCTGCGGAGTCCTTCGCGCCGGCGACAATCTCGACCGGCTCGCCCGCAAGCGCGGCGAGGGCGCGTTCGACCACCGGGACTGCGGCCGCATCGACCCGCGCACCTGCACCTCGCCATGCGGCGATCAGCGCGTCGGCTTCGGCGTGGGTTTCGGCAGCGGTCTCGACCATGGCGGAATGGAAATCGGTCCGGGGCAACGGGGGCACCAGGATCGACGATCTTGCCACGCTTTGTCAGGTGCGGGCAGCCGGAGGTTCAACGCTCGTGCCAGTAGCGCCGCCGCACGTCGCGCCAGCGCTCGAGGCGCCAGCCCGCGCCATCCAGCACCAGGTGGATAGCGCCGCTTTCGTCGGTGCGGACGATCCGGGCATCGGCATCCCGATAGCGCGCCACGACGTCCGGGGCCGGATGCCCGAAGCGGTTGCGATAGCCCACGGAGAAGATGGCCGCTTCCGGCAGGACCGCCGCGATGAACTCGCGGGTCGACGAGGTACGGCTGCCGTGATGGGGCACCACCACGACATCCGACGCGAGCGGTGCCTGCTGCGCGATCAGACCTCGTTCAGAATCCTTCTCGATGTCGGCTGCGAACAACACGCTCGCCCCTGCACTGGTCACCTTGAGCACGCAGCTGCGCGCATTGTCCTTGCCCGGCGGCATCCTGTAGCTCGCCGCATCCGGGTGCAGCACCGCGAACCGCACCCCGCTCCACTCCCAGGCCTGTCCGGCCACGCACGGCATCCTGCGCTGCACGCCGGCCAATGCCGGATGATCGTCCGGCAACGGCGCAGCGACCCAGTCGGAGGGCACCATCTCGAACAATCGCGCCGCACCACCGGCGTGATCGGTGTCGTCGTGGCTCACGAAGGCTCCCGCGAGCCTGTGCACCCCGCTGCCGCGCAGGAACGGCGCTACGATACGCGATCCGCTGTCGGCTTCGGGCGACCACGCCGGTCCGGTGTCGAACACCAGCGCCCCCGCCTGCGTCTGCACCGTCGTCGCCAACCCCTGCCCCACGTCGAGCACGTCCACCCAGGCCTCCCCGAACGCGGGCCGCGCGACGGGCGCGACCATGATCGGCAGGATCGCCAGCGCACCGAGCCAACGCGACGGCACGCCGCGCGGCAGCAGCAGCCAGACGGCGCCGCCCAGCGCCAGCGCCACGGTCCACGCCGGAGGTGCATGTTGGGTCCATGCGGCGGAAGGCAACGCCGCCATCCAGTCGAGAGCAATGCCGACCGGCAGCATCGCCCCGTGCGCGAGCAACGCGAGCGGCTGCCACGGGATCACCGCAGCCAGCAGCGACAGAGGCACCACGACGAAGCTGACCCACGGCACGGCAAAGGCATTCGCGAAGGGCGCGGCCACGGATACCTGCTGGAACAGCACCAGCAGCAACGGCGCCAATCCCAGGAACAGCGCCCACTGCGTCCGGCCCCACGCCGCGACCCAGCCCACGATCGCCACGCGTCCGCCGGTCACGTACATCAGCAACGCCACCGCGCCGAAGGACAGCCAGAAGCCGGCCGACAACACCGCCATGGGATCGAACAGCAGCACCGCGAGCAGCGCCGCGGCTAGCATGCCGCTCGCAGTCGCGAAGACACGCAGCCACAGCGCGACCGCGACGATTGCCAGCATCCACAATGTCCGTTGTGCGGGGACCGCGAAACCTGCCAGCAGCGCATAGCCGAGTGCGGCCACCAGCCCTGCAGCCGCTGCGGCATTGCGTGCCGGCACCTGCACCGCCAGCGCCGGCACCCTGCGCCACAGCTGGAATACCAGCAGGAACGCGAGGCCGGAGACCATCGTGACGTGCAGCCCCGAGATGCTCATCAGGTGATTCACGCCGGTGCGCGTGAACATCTGCCATTGATCGGCGGGGATCGACTGCTGGTCGCCGATCGCCAACGCCACGACGACGCCGGCATAACGCTCGCCCTGCAGCGAACTCAGCAGTTGTTCGCGCAACCGGCTGCGCAGCCGCTCGACCGCATAGCCCGGCCGCAACACGAACGGGTCGAGGCGCTCGCGCGGCCCGGTATCGCGCACGTAGCCCGTGGCCCGCACTCCCTGCTCCAGCAGCCAGGCCTCGGCATCGAACGCGTACGGGTTCTGCGTCGCATGCGGACGCTTGAACCGTGCAGTGAGTCGCCAGCGTTCACCGGGCACGACCGGCGGCGCAACGCCGTCGTCAGCCGGGTGCCCGGGTTCGAACCACGACAGCAGCACGCGCCGGGGCACGTAGGCATCCGGCGTGAGGACCTTCTCCACGTCGAGCGCGAAGCGCCAGCCGCGAGCGGTTCGTTCCGGCAACCCGGCGACGACGCCGACGATCCGCAGGTCGCGCCCCTCGACCCGTTCCGGCAGCCGATCGGCGAGGCGCCAGGCAGCATGGCCCGCCGCCCAGTAGAACCCGGCGCCGGCGCAGGTCAGCGCGACCAGGACGACGCTCGCGCGCCGCAACGACGCCATCGCAGAACGTCTCGCGATCAGCGCGAGCCCGGCGAATGCCAGCACCAGGAATGCGCCGGCCGGTGCCGGCAGTCGGGCCTGCTGCTGCAGCTCCCAGACGCCGAGCGTGAACGCCGCGACGTTCAGCAGCATCGCGACGGACCTGCGTCATCCGGCCGTGGCCCGCAGCTCCGTCGCATCGTTCGATCCGCCGTCCTACTGCTTCTTCACTTCCAGCAGTTCGACTTCGAAGACCAGGGTCGCGCCCGGCGGGATCATGTTGCCGGCCCCGCGGTCGCCGTACGCGATCGCCGCCGGACATACGAGCTTCGCCTTGCCCCCTACCTTCATCTTCGCCACACCTTCGGTCCAGCACTTGATCACGCCGCCCAGCGGAAACTCCGCCGGCGAATTGCGCGCATAGCTGCTGTCGAACTCGCGACCGTCGGTGAGCGTGCCACGGTAGTGCACCTTCACCGTGTCGGCGGCCTTCGGCGAAGCACCGCTGCCTTCCTTGATCGACGTGTAGATGAGACCGCTCTCGGTCTTCACCGCACCCTTTTCCTTCGCCGCCTTGTCGAGGAAGTCCTTGGACTGGGACGCACGGCGTGCCTGGGCCAGCGCCTGGATCTTCGGGCCGTAGGCTTCCAGTTCCACCACCGGTTTCTTGCCGGACAGCGCGTCGGCGAAACCGCGCTTTACCTGTTCGGCTTCGGTCGGGTTCAGATTGAACACCTGCAGTTCGCGCGCGAGCGCGAGCCCGAGGGAGTACAGGGTCTTCTCGTCCTCGGTCTTCGGATCGTCCGCCCAGGCCGGCAGCGCGGCCAGGGTGGATGCGGTGGCGAGTACGACGCAGAAGCGGATCATGGGGTATTCCTTTCGGCCTGGTGTCGGGTGTTCGCACCGGCGGCCGGAGCCGATGCGAGCGTGGATTCCTAGGCGTGCAGCGTGACGTCGCCTGCCGCGAGCACACCGTCGTCGAGCGTGAACACACGGTTCATGCGCGCTGCGATCGCGTGATCGTGGGTGACGATGACCAGACTGGTGCCGAGGTCGCGGTTGAGCCCCATCATGAGCTCCAGGACGCCCTCGGCGTTGCGGCGGTCGAGATTGCCGGTGGGTTCGTCGGCAAGCACGCAGGCCGGACGCGTCACCAGCGCCCGCGCGAGCGCGGCGCGCTGCCGCTCGCCGCCGGACAACTCACCGGGCATGTGCTCGAGCCGCGCCCCCAGACCAACCCGTTGCAGGATCTCCTTGGCCGCCGCGCGCGCCTGCTCGACGTCGACGCGGCGGATGTAGAGCGGCATCGCGACGTTCTCGAGCGCGGTGAACTCGGGCAGCAGGTGATGGAACTGGTAGACGAAGCCGAGATGAAGGTTGCGCAACTCACCGATGGCGAGTTGGGAGAGTTTCGCGATCGGCTGTCCCATCAGGCTCACCGAGCCCGCGGAGGGAGCATCGAGGCCACCCAGCAGATGCAGGAGCGTGCTCTTGCCCGAGCCTGACGCGCCCACGATCGCCACGCTCTGCCCGGGATGCACGTCGAAGTCGATGCCGCGCAGTACCTCGACCGGGGCCAGACCCTCGTCGTAGGTCTTGCTCAAGCCCCGGCACGAAAGCACCGCCTGGTTCGCTGCGTCACTCATAGCGCAGCGCGGCCGCCGGGTTGACTCGCGAGGCGCGATAGCTGGGGTACAGCGTCGCGAGCAGGCTGAGACCAAAGGACACGGCCGCGATCACGATGACGTCGCCCCATACCAGTTCCGAGGGCAGGTCGCTGATGTAATAGATGTCCTTCGCAAGGAACTGGATGCCGAAATGCCGTTCGATGAAAGGCACGACCACGTCGACGTTGATCGCCAGCAGCACGCCCGCGACCACGCCGATGACGGTCCCGATGAAGCCGATCAGCGCCCCCTGCACGATGAAGATCTTCATGATGCTCCCGGGTGCCGCCCCGAGGGTGCGCAGGATCGCGATGTCGGCCTGCTTGTCGGTGACCGCCATCACCAGGGTCGACACGATGTTGAACGCCGCCACCGCGACGATCAGCGTCAGGATGATGAACATGACCCGCTTTTCGATCTGGACCGCGCGGAAGAAGTTCGCATGGCTGCGGGTCCAGTCCGACACGTAGACGTCGCTGCGCAGCGTCAGTTGGAGGTCGGACGTCACGACCGGAGCCGCGAACAGGTCCTTCAGCTTCAATCGCACGCCGGACACGCGATCGTCCAGCCGGTAGAGCTTCTGGGCGTCGGCGAGATCGATCAGGGCGAGGCCCGAATCGTATTCGTACATGCCCACCTCGAAGATGCCCACCACGCGGAACTGCTTCAGGCGCGGCAACACGCCGGCCGCGGTCACCTGGCCCTGGGGCGCGATCACGGTGACCTTCTCGTTCATGCGCACGCCGAGGTTCCGCGCGAGTTCCGACCCGAGCACGATGCCGAACTCGCCGGGCGCGAGGTTGCCGAGTGCGCCCTGCTTCATGCTCTGGCCGAACTCGGCAACGGTGTTCTCCAGTTCGGGCGTCACCCCGCGGATCAGCGCACCCTGCACGGTGCTGTCGAACGACAGCAGCGCCTGCGCCATCACGTAGGGCGCAGCGGCCACCACCTGCGGATGCCGCTTCGCGTCCTCCGCCACCTGCTGCCAGTTCGAGAGCCCCCCTTCGAACCCGGTGATCTGCACGTGCGAGGCGACACCGAGGATGCGCGCCCGCAGTTCTTTCTGGAACCCGTTCATCACCGACAGCACCACGATGAGCGCCGCCACGCCCAGTGCGATCCCGGCCATGGAGGTCATCGAGATGAACGAGATGAAGTGATTGCGTCGCTTCGCGCGGGTGTAGCGCAGGCCGACGAAATACTCGTAGGGGAGCACGGGCTGGCCGGAGGTTCGGGACGGGCGATTCTGCCAGAGGCCCAGGCGGCCGGCTATCGGCCGCGTGCTACATTGGCCGGCCCGGCCGCATCGATCCCGCTACCCAGTGCGAAGTCTTCATCTGCTGGTCCCCGCGCTGTTCTGGCCTGACCCCGCTGCACTGCACGCGTACGACGGCGTGGATCTTCCCGCAACAGCCAGGCTGCTCGGCCGTGGGTCGGTCGTCGGCGAGTGGCGCGATGGTCCGACCTACTGGCTCGCGCGGCAGTTCGGCGTCGGACCGGCGAACCAAGTCCCGCTTGCCGCGATCGCCCGCTTCGGCAGTGGTGCCGCACGGGACGACCGTGTCTGGATGCGCGCCGATCCGGTCCATCTGCACCCGCAGGGCAGCGAACTGTTCCTGACGCGCGGCGCGGACCTCGCGATCGATCCCGGCGAGGCCGCGGCGATGATCGCCGCGCTCGACGCGTTCTTCGCCGCGGACGGATTGCAATTCGTCGCGGACGACGCGCACGCGTGGTACATCGCGCTGGAGCGGATACCGGCGATGGATACCGTACCGCTGGAACTGGCCCACGGGCACAGCATCGATCCGCTGCTGCCGCGCGGCGACGACGCCCTGGTATGGCTCAAACGCCTCAACGAAGCCCAGATGCTCCTGCACGGGCTGCCGGTCAACGAGGCTCGCGAACACCGCGGACTGGCCGCGATCAACAGTCTGTGGCTGTGGGGCGCGGGCACGCTGCCGGCGACGGCGAGCCGCTGGGTCGATGTCATCCGCACCGATGATCCTCTGCTGCGAGGTCTCGGCCGACTGAGCGGCGCCCGCGTCGCTGCGACGACCGACGGCTTCGCAGCGCTTCAGGCAGCCGAGGGATCGACGCTGGTGTGCATCGAAGGCCCGACAGCGCCGGCGGCGAGCGGCGACCGCAGCGCTTGGCAAATGGCGCTCGAACGATGCGACGAGCTCTGGCTGCGCCCGGCACTCGATGCGCTGCGCGCCGGCGACCTCGGACGGATCGAACTTACCGGATTCGGCGCCCGTTACGGCCGAACCTTCCGGATCACCCGCAGCGACCTCTGGAAACTCTGGCGCAGGCCCGCGCCGCTGGCGTCGCGGCGCCCGCTGCCGTAAGTGCTCAGGCGCCGCCGACCTTCATACCCTCGGTGAGGGCGGCCAGTTCCGCCGCGAGCGCTTCCAGGCGCTGCACCGAGCCGTGGCTGCGTGACGCGGCCGCATGGTTGCCGTCGGCCATGCTGGCGATGCGCTCGACGTTGCGGGCGATCTCGGCGCTGGCGGCGTTCTGCTCCTCCATCGCGCCGACGATCTCGTTGGCCTTGGCGAGAGTCTGGTTGGCAGCTTCGCGGATCTGAGACAGCGCGTCGGCCGCCTCGCGGGCCAGTTCAACCCCGGTATCCACGCGCCCCGAACTGGTCTGCATGCCGTCCACCGCACCGCGGGTGTCGGCCTGGATCGCGCTGATCATGGCGCCGATCTCCACGGTGGCCTGGCTGGTGCGCTCGGCGAGCTTGCGCACCTCGTCGGCGACCACGGCGAATCCGCGTCCCTGTTCGCCCGCACGCGCGGCCTCGATGGCGGCGTTCAGCGCGAGCAGGTTGGTCTGGTCCGCGATGTCCTTGATGGTTTTGATCACCTGGCTGATCTGGTCCGAGCGCTGGCTCAGGCCTTCGATCGCACCGGCGGCGTCGCGCACGGCCTGCGCGATGGCGGCGATCTCTTCCGAGGTGCGTTGCACGACGCTCTCGCCCTGCTGCGACATGTCGTTGGTCCGCTGCGACAGGCGCTGCGAGTCGCGGGCATTGGCGCCGACGTGCTCGAGGCTCACGGTAACCTGCTCGAGCGCGGCGGCCACGCGCGAGGCCGAGTCGCTCTGCTCCTGCGAGCCCTCCTGCACCTGGGCCGACTCGCCCTGCACCTGACCCACCGCTTCGTTCATCGCCACCGTCGCCCGCTTGATGCGCACGACCATGTCGCCGAACTGCTCGGCCATGTGGTTGAACGCGGTCGCGAGTTCCCCCACTTCGTCGTTGCTCTTGTGGTTGATGCGCACCATGAGATCGCCCTGCCCCAGGCGCTCCGCGCTGCGGGCCAGCGTATGCAGCGGCTGCAGCCGGCGCGACAGCACGACATAGGTGGCGATGCATCCGGCCAGGAGGATCGCCACGCCGAGACCCAGCATCAGGTTGCGCAGGCTTGCCGCATCCGCGCGCATTTCATCCAGGTCCACGCTGGCACCGATGACCCAGCCCCAGGTGTCGAAGCGCGCGAACAGCAAGCGACGACGATCGAATTCCAGTGTGCCTTCGGCCTGCTCGAGGGCCGGCTTGAAGGCGGCCGCCGCCGCATCGATCGTCGCGTTCCTGCCCTGCAGGTCCGGGTGCACCATGACTTCCCCGCGCGTCTTCGCCGACGAACCGTCCAGCACCACGTAGTAGCCGCGCTCGCCGATGCGGGATTTGCCGATCTGCGTGAGCATCGCCGCAAGGTCCTGCGTGATGTCGAGTCCCACGTAGAGGATGGCCGTGACCTTGCCGCCTTCCATGACCGGCGTGTACTTCGTCATGTAGTCGTGACCGAACAGTCGCGCCTTGCCCAGATAGGGTTGCCCGGCCATCACCGACTGGTACGCGGGGTGCGACGTGCCGAGCAGCGTGCCGATGGCGCGGCTGCCGTCCTCCTTCTTGAGCGATGTGCTGACGCGCATGAAGTCGTCGCCGGTGCGCACGAAGACCGTCGCGGTACCCTTGGTGGCCCGCGAGAACGCATCCACCTCGGCATGCCCCAGGTTCAACGCCTGGTTGCCCACCATCACCACCGGTACCGCCTGATCGCCCACCTGCACCGAGCGCGACGTCTCGATGTGGACCGGTCCGCCCAGCATGCTCTCGAAGATGGACGCCAGCCGGTCGGTATTGCTCTTGACCGTCTTGTCGAAAGTCGCGAATTGCGCCTCCAGCAGGCCGACGCGTGCGCGCAGCTCCTGTTCGGTACGGCGCTCGAGCGTGGCTTCCGTGCGGAAATAGGCCACCAGGGAAAAGGTCAGGATGGCCGCCACCAGGATGCCGCAGCCGATGAGCGATACCTGGGCCGCAATGCTTGATCTTTTTGAATTCAATTACTTGTCCTCAATGAAGCGCTCATGAAGGCGCGGTCTCGACGCCGGGTCTGCGCTAATATCGACGCCGGGACCCCTGACTTGAACAATGCAGACCGCACGCGACCCGGCCTCGCGATGAGCACCGATGCCAACCTGCCGCGCCTGCAGGAGCGCAGCGCCGATCCGGATGCGGTGGCAACGCTGACCGACGCGGGAGTGCATCCGTTGCTCGCTCGCCTCTTCGCCGCCAGAGGGGTCACCGCCGCGGACGAACTCGACACCGAACTGGCGGGACTGCTGCCGGTCGATCGACTGCTTCATGCCGATGCCATGGCCGCGATCCTGGCCGACGCCATCGCCGCCGGCCGACGGCTGCTGATCGTCGGCGACTACGATGCCGACGGCGCCACCGCATCCGCGGTCGGGTCGCTGGTGCTGCGGCGGCTCGGCGCGAGCGTGGAATTCCTGGTGCCGAACCGCTTCGAGTTCGGCTACGGCCTCACCCCGGAGATCGTGCGCGTCGCCGCGGAGCGCAAGCCCGATTGCATCGTCACGGTCGACAACGGCATCGCGAGCTTCGACGGCATCGACGAAGCGCGCCGCCTCGGCATCGACGTGCTCGTGACCGACCATCACCTGCCGGGCGCCGAACTGCCGCGCGCGCGCTGCATCGTGAACCCGAACCAGCCCGGGTGCCCGTTTCCGAGCAAGCACCTGGCCGGCGTGGGCGTGATGTTCTACACGATGCTGGCACTGCGGGCCGAGTTGCGCCGGCGCGGCGCCTTCGCGGCGCGGCCCGAGCCCAACCTGGCCGAGCAGCTCGACCTGGTCGCCCTGGGCACGGTCGCCGACGTGGTACCGCTCGACCGCAACAACCGCATCCTCGTGACCCAGGGCTTGCGGCGCATCCGCGCCGGACGCACCCGACCGGGCATCGCGGCGTTGTTGCGCGCGGCCGGTCGCGATGCCGCGCGCGCGTCCACCTACGATCTCGGCTTCGTCGTGGGGCCGAGACTCAACGCAGCCGGTCGCCTGCAGGACATGGCCGTGGGCATCGAATGCCTGGTCACCGACGACACCGCTACGGCGACCGAACTCGCCGCGCGGCTCGACGCGCTCAACCGTGAACGCCGCGAGATCGAAGCCGACATGCAGGCCTCGGCGCTGGCCTCGCTGGACGGCATCGAGGCCGGTGATGCTGCCACCCTGGCGCTGTTCGATCCTGCGTGGCACGCCGGCGTCGTCGGGTTGCTCGCCTCGCGCCTCAAAGAGCGCTTCCATCGCCCCACGATCTGTTTCGCCGCAGGTCCCGGTGGTGAACTGAAGGGGTCTGGGCGCTCCATTCCGGCACTCCACCTGCGCGACGCGCTCGACCTGGTCGATCGGCACCACCCCGGGCTGATGATTCGATTCGGTGGCCATGCCGCGGCGGCCGGCGTGAGCCTGCGCGAGGAATCGGTGGACCGGTTCCGCATCGCCTTCGAGTCCGTCGTGCGCGGCATGCTCTCCCGCGCGGACCTCGAGCGCGTGATCGAGATCGACGGCAGTCTCGACGGCGGCGACCTCACCCTGACCGTCGCCGAGGCGCTGCGCGATCAGGTGTGGGGCCAGGGCTTCGCGCCGCCGCTCTTCCACGATGCTTTCCGCATCGCCGATCAGCGCGTGGTCGGCGGCCGTCATCTCAAGCTGAAGATCCGTCGTGACGACGATCGCAGCGCGACCCCGATCGAAGCCATGCTGTTCGGACGGGACCTGCCGTTGCCGGAACGGATCAGCGCCACCTACCGCCTCGACGTGAACGAATGGAACGGCGCGCGCACGGTCCAATTGATTCTCGACCGCTGGCAGCCGGCATGAGCTTCTCCCTCGACAACCTGGGCATCCAGGTCCTTCCCGAGATCCACGCCTTCCTGACCGCGCTCGCCATCGGGCTGCTGATGGGCATGGAGCGGGAACGGAACGTGTCGGCCAAAGCAGGCTTGAGGACCTTCGCGCTGGTCGCACTGCTGGGCGTCGCCCTCGCCCTCATCGGCGAACGTGCCCACGCGGCGTGGCTGCCGGCGGTCGGGCTGCTGCTCGTAGGTTTGACCATGATCGCGGCCAACCTCCGCGGCGAAACGGCAGAGGGCGATCCGGGCACGACCACCGTCGTCGCCGTGCTGGTCTGCTACGCGCTGGCCACCATGGTGTGGTTCGGCATGGCGGCCCTGGCGATCATGCTCGCGGTCGCTTCCACCATGCTGCTGTACTTCAAGACGGAGCTGCGCAATCTCACGCTGGGACTGCAGCGCAGCGAGATCATCTCGATCATCCAGTTCGCCGTGCTCGCCTTCGTGGTGCTGCCGCTGCTGTCGGATCGTGATTTCGGGCCGTACGGCGCCATCAACCTGCGGCAGATCTGGCTGATGGTCGTGCTGATGGCGGGAATCAGCCTGGCGGGCTTCCTCGCCCTCAAGTTCGTCGGGCAACGCTACGCCGGCCCGCTGCTCGGGCTTCTGGGCGGGCTGGTCTCGAGCACCGCGACCACCCTCACCTATGCGCGGCACGGGCGCGAGAACCCCGGCCTCGCGGCGCTCGCCTCGACCGTCATCGTGATCGCGAACCTGGTCGTGCTGGTGCGGATCAGCGTCATGGTGGGCGTGGTGAGCCCCGGAATGCTGCGGGTCGTGCTCCCGGTGATGGGCGCCGGGTTGTTCGCCGGCGTGGTCGCGTCCATCTTCCTGTGGCGCGCGGGCCGGAAGCAGGGCGACACCCCGACACCCATCGTCGCCAATCCCGCGGAGATCCGGGTCTCCCTCGGCTTCGGCGCCCTGTATGCAGTGGTACTGCTGCTGGCCGCATGGCTGTCGCACGAACTGGGCAGCACCGGCCTCTATGGCGTCGCGCTCGTCTCGGGTCTCACCGACGTCGACGCGATCACCCTGTCGACTCTGCGATTGCACGACCTCGGGCAAATCCAGCCGGGCAATGCGGTGACGGCCATCACGCTGGCGCTGCTCGCCAACATCGCCTTCAAGTTCGGGCTGGTGGCGTCCGTGGCGGGTCTCATCACCGCACGCAAGTGCCTCATCCCCATGGGGGGAGCCGCGGCGGGACTGCTGATCGGGCTCGTCCTGACCTCGTAGGGTCCGGTACAATCAGCCGCTTTTCCGGCAGGATCAGGATCATGGAAGCGGAACGCATCAACGCCATCGAGCAGCACATCGAGGATCTCGGCCGGCGCGCCGACGAACTCCGGAGGTATCTTTGACTTCGATGGCAAGAAGGCCCGCCTGATCGAGGTCGACCGCCTCACCGAAGACCCCAAGTTCTGGGACGACCCGCAGCGCGCCCAGGAGATCGGCAAGGAGAAGAAGGCGCTCGAAGGCGTGGTGCTGGCCATCGAGAACGTCGGACAGGGACTGGCCGACAACGCTGAGCTGTTCGAGCTTGCCAAGAGCGAGAACGATGACGGCATGCTGGAATCCGTCGAAAGCGACGTGAACGGCGTCGAGAAGATCGTCGCGGACCTCGAATTCCGCCGCATGTTCTCGAACCCCATGGACCCGAACAACTGCTTCGTCGACATCCAGGCCGGTTCGGGCGGCACCGAGGCCCAGGACTGGGCTTCGATGCTGGAACGGATGTACCTGAAGTTCTGCGAGCGCAAGGGCTTCAACGTCGAAGTGCTGGAAGAGTCCGCCGGTGAAGTGGCCGGGATCAAGAGCGCTTCGCTCAAGGTGAGCGGCGACTATGCCTTCGGCACGCTGCGCACCGAGACCGGCGTGCACCGTCTGGTGCGCAAGTCGCCGTTCGATTCGAACGCGCGGCGGCACACGTCGTTCGCCAGCGTCTTCGTCTACCCCGAGGTCGACGATTCCATCGAAGTGGAGATCAATCCGGCCGATCTGCGGGTCGACACGTTCCGCGCGAGCGGTGCCGGCGGTCAGCACATCAACAAGACCGACTCCGCGATCCGCATCACGCACCTGCCCACGGGCATCGTCGTGCAGTGCCAGAACGATCGATCGCAGCACCGCAACCGCGCCGAAGCGATGGCGATGCTGAAATCGCGGCTGTACGAGCTGGAGCTGCGCAAGCGCAACGAGCAGAAGCAGGCGCTGGAGGACTCGAAGACCGACATCGCCTGGGGCCACCAGATCCGCTCCTACGTGCTCGACCAGTCGCGCATCAAGGATCTGCGCACCAACCACGAAGTGGGCAACACCCAGGCCGTGCTGGACGGCGACCTGGATGACTTCATCGCGGCGAGCCTGAAGCAAGGTGTCTGACGCCGTGATGAACGCTCCGGGGTTTCGAAACGACGCTGGCCCCCATCCAAGCCTTCCCCCATCGAAGATGGGGGAAGGGGTGTACGGCTCCCTCCCCCGGCTTTGCCGGGGGAGGGTTGGGGTGGGGGCCATCGATCCCGCTACCCCACAGATCCGTCCCCTGCCTCGCGCAACGGCAACACCCCTCATCCAACACTTGATTCAAGCCCCACAGGGTCTTCCAGCATGACCGAGCCCCAGCAACCCCCGCAGGTCGACACCAACAAGATCATCGAAGAGCGCCGCGCCAAATTACAGGCGCTGCGCGAGAACGGTCAGGCGTTTCCGAACGACGCGCGACGGACTGATCTGGCGGCCGATCTGCACGCCGCCTACGCCGGCAAGGAGAACGCCGAGCTCGAGCCCGCGGCGATCAAGGTCGCCGTCGCCGGCCGCATGATGCTGAAGCGCGTCATGGGCAAGGCGAGCTTCGCGACCCTGCAGGACATGAGCGGTCGCATCCAGGTGTACGTGCAGACCGATGCCGTCGGCGCCGAGGTGCACGAGGCCTTCAAGCACTGGGATCTCGGCGACATCCTCGCCGTCGAGGGCACCCTGTTCCGCACCAAGACCAACGAGTTGACCGTCAAGGCGCAATCGATCCGGTTGCTGGCCAAGTCGCTGCGCCCGCTGCCCGAGAAGTTCCACGGCCTCACCGACCAGGAGCAGAAGTACCGGCAGCGCTACGTCGACCTCATCATGAACACCGAATCGCGCGCGGTGTTCGTGAAGCGCTCCCAGATCGTGCAGGGCATCCGCGAATTCTTCGTGGCCCGTGGCTACCTGGAAGTGGAAACGCCGATGATGCACCCGATTCCCGGCGGCGCCGCGGCGCGGCCGTTCGTGACGCATCACAACGCGCTCGACATGCAACTCTACCTGCGCATCGCGCCGGAGCTGTATCTGAAGCGCCTGGTGGTGGGCGGCTTCGAAAAGGTCTTCGAGATCAACCGCAATTTCCGCAACGAAGGCATCTCGACCCGGCACAACCCCGAGTTCACGATGCTCGAGTTCTACGAGGCGTATCGCGACTACCACTATCTGATGGATCTCACCGAGACGCTGATCCGCGAAGTCGCCCGGAAGGTGCTGGGGACGACCACCGTCACCTACCAGGGAACCACACTCGATCTCGAACGGAAGTTCGATCGCCTGACCATGGCGCAGGCGATCCACCAGTACCATCCGGAGCACGCGCTGGACGATCTCGCGAAAGTCGACTACCTCCGCGCTGCGCTCGCCCGCCACGAAGTGGAGGTCTTCCCCACCGATGGTCTCGGGATGCTGCAGCTGAAATTGTTCGAGCAGACCACGGAAGAGAAGCTGATCCAGCCCACCTTCATCATCGCTCATCCCACCGACGTGTCACCGCTCGCGCGCGCCAACGACAGGGACCCGAGCATCACCGACCGGTTCGAGCTGTTCATGACCGGTCGCGAAATCGCCAACGGCTTCTCGGAACTGAACGATCCCGAAGACCAGGCGGAGCGCTTCGCTGCGCAAGCGAAAGCGAAGGAAGCGGGCGATGAGGAAGCGATGTACTACGACGCCGACTACGTGCGCGCGCTGGAGTACGGAATGCCGCCCACCGCCGGCGAGGGCATCGGCATCGACCGGCTCGTGATGCTGCTCACCGACAGCCCCAGCATCCGCGACGTCATCCTGTTCCCGCAGATGCGCCAGGAAGACTGAAGGCGCGCGGCCGAAGCCGCCCTGCGTTCAGTTCGCCAGCACCCAATCCCCGTTCCGGATCTCCAGCATCCGGAACGCGGACAGATCGAGCCCCAGGTGATCGGTCGGTGAAAGATTCACCAGACCCCCGGTGCCCATGTAGCCCCTGGTTTGCTCGATCGCATCGCGCACCTTGGCCGGATCGGTACCACCCGCGCGCTTGATCGCGTCGGTCAGGATCATCAGCGCGTCGTAGGCATGACCGCCGAAGGTGGATACGTCTTCCTTGTAGCGCTCGCGATAGGCCTTGTCGTAGGCCGTGACTACGGCCTTCTGCGGATCGCTGTTCGGCAGCTGCTTCGCCACGATCAGCGCCGCCGCCGGCAGACGCACGCCCTCCGCCGCGGACCCCGCAAGCTTGATGAACTCGTCCGACGCGACGCCGTGCGCGTGATACAGCGGCACCTTGATGCCGAGCTGCTGATAGTTCCTGGTGACGATGGCCGGCCCCTGCCCCAGCCCGATCACGAACACGACCTGAAGACCGTCGACGCCGCGGATCTTCGTGAGCTGGGCGGTCATGTCGGTGTCCTTGGGGCCGTAGGTCTCATCCGCCACCAGCGTGATGCCGTACTTGGCCGCGACGCCCTGGGCCTCCTTGCGGCCCGATTGGCCGAAACCGCTCGTCTCGGACAGCAGACCCACCTTCGAGAGGCCCTTCCTCCTCATGTCCTCGAAGACCTTCTCCGCCGCCATACGGTCGGTGTGCGGCGTCTTGAAGACCCATTTCTTCACCGGCTCGACGATCGCGACACCGCCCGCCATAGAGATGAAGGGCACGCCCGCCTTCTCGATCAACGGCACCATCGCCATGGTGGAACCGGTGGTGGTGCCGCCGATGATGAACTGCACCTTGTCCTGTTCCAGGAGCCGCTTCGCGAACGTGTTGGCCTTCGACGCGTCGCTGCCGTCATCGTAGTGGACCAGTTCCAGCTTGTGGCCGAGCACGCCGCCACCGGCGTTGACGCGCTCGATGTAGAGATTCAGCGTCTTCAATTCCGGATCGCCGAGGAATGCGGCGGGGCCGGTCAGCGACAGCACGGACCCGATGCGGAGCGTTTCCTGAGCGATGGCGTTTGCAGCCATGAAGGCAAGGGCTGCAGCGGCACACCGGAGCGACATGCGGAACATCGGAATCTCCTCAACGGGGTGGGTGATATTGCACGACCTGCTGATCGATCGCGCCGAAGATGCTTTGACCTCCGGCATCGTGCATCTCGAGGCGCACGCGATCGCCGAAGCGCATGAACGGCGTCCTCGGCTGGCCGTCGGCGATCTGCTCGAGCATCCGCTTTTCCGCAAGGCAGGCGGACCCGCTCGATCGGTCCACGTTCGACACGGTGCCTGAGCCCACGATGGTGCCTGCCGCCAGGTAGCGCGTCTTCGCCGCGTGGCTGATCAGCTGCGGGAAATCGAAGGTCATGTCGACGCCGGCATTGGGACGCCCGAACGGCTTCCCGTTCAACTGCACTTCCAGCGGCAGATGCACGCGTTTGCCGTCCCACGCTTCGCCCAGTTCGTCCGGCGTCACCGCCACCGGCGAGAACGCCGTCGCCGGCTTGCCGTGGAAGAAGCCGAAGCCCTTCGCGAGCTCGTTCGGAATGAGATTGCGCAGGCTCACGTCGTTGACCAGCATCAGCAGCTTGATGTGGTCGCCGGCCTTTTCGGCCGTGACGCCCATGGGCACGTCGTCGGTGATGACCGCGACCTCGCCTTCGAAATCGATGCCCCACTCCTCGGATTCGGCGAGCACGTCCTCGCATGGGCCGATCAGGTTGTCCGAGCCGCCCTGATACATCAGCGGATCGGTCCAGAACGACGCCGGGAGTTCCGCGCCGCGGGCCTTGCGCACGAGCTCCACGTGGTTCACGTAAGCGGAACCGTCGGCCCATTGGTAAGCCCGCGGCAGCGGCGCAGCCAGGACGCGCGGATCCAGATCGAAGACGTCGTCCAGCACCCCGTCGTTCAATCGCGTGTACACCGCGTTCAGCATCGGCTCGGCCGCCGCCCAGTCATCGAGCGCGATCTGCAGCGTCGGCGCGAACGTGGCCACGCGCACGGCCCGTTTCAGATCGCGGCTCACGACGACCAGTGTGCCGTCCCGCCCTCCTTCCCTCAACGTCGCCAGTTTCATCGGTGAGCCCTCAAGCCGCTTGCGCGGTCACTCCGTGGAGAAAGATATCGGCCACCACTTCGGCCATGTCCTCATAGCGCAGCGGGCCGTCGGCCCGCAGCCAGGTGAAGGTCCAGTTGATCATGCCGAACAGGATCATGGCGAGCGGCACCCTAAGCGCCTTGCGCGTCCAGCGCGGCTTCAGCTTCGCGATCGCGGCAGCGAACGCATCCACCACGGCCCGTTCCTTCGCGATGACGGTGGCGCGTTCCGCTTCACCGAGAAACTTCACATCCTGTACCAGCACCATGTGCTGCGCCTGGGAATGCTGGTAAGCCTGCATGAAGCGGCTTACCAAGGCCCGGAAATGCGCTTCGGGTTCCAGCGCCTCCGCCTTCACTTCCGCGACGATCGCCATCAGGCTGTTCATGTAGCCGTCCGCCACGTCGAACAGGATGTGCGCCTTGTCGCGGTAGTAGTGATAGAGCAGCGGCTTCGAAATACCGCACGCCTGGGCGAGCTGCGCCATGGAGGCGCTGGGAAAACCGTGGTCGGCGAACAGTCGCGCAGCGGCATCCACGATGGTCGCGCGCTGCTGGTCGAACGTCGCTGCTCTCGGTCTTGCCATACCCTATCGCTCATCGAAGCTGACGACCACCGTCTCGGTGACAGGGTGCGACTGACATGTCAGCACGAACCCGGCTTCCACGTCGGCCCGCTCGAGGCTGTAGTTCTTGTCCATCCGGACCCGGCCTTCGAGCAGCCTGGCGCGGCAGGTGCAGCACATGCCGCCCTTGCAGGAGTAGGGCAGATCGATGCCGGCTTTCAGCGCAGCATCCAGGATGGCGCCATCCGTCTCGCGGTATTCAATCTCCCGGCGCGTCCCATCGAGGACGATGGATATACGAGCCGCGGCCGCGTCACCGGGTTCGACGTGGGTCACCGGGCTGCCGGAAGGCACTCCGAACCGCTCCACGTGCACGTGGCTTCCATCCATGCCGGCAGCCAGCAGCGCTGCTTCGACGTCGTCGAGCATCGCGCCCGGCCCGCAGACGAAGGCCTCGTCGATCGCCGCCACCGGCAACAGCGTGTCGGTGAACGCCCTCACCTTCGCCGCATCCAGCCGGCCGTTGAACAGATCCACGTCCTGGAACTCGCGGCTGAACAGGTTGTAGAGCGTGAAGCGCTGCACGAAGCGGTCCTTCAGATCCTCCAGCGCCTCGTGGAACATCACGTCCTGCAGGCGTCGGTTGCCGTAGACCAGCGTGAAGCGGCTCCGGGGCTCACGCGTCAATGTCGTCTTCGCGAGCGACAGCACCGGCGTGATACCGCTGCCGGCGACGAAGGCCACGTAGTGCTTGCGGTGACCCGGATCGAGCGGTGTATGGAATTGGCCGTGGGGCGTCATCACGTCGATGGTGTCGCCGGGCGCGAGCCGCTCGTGGGCCCAGGTGGAAAACGCGCCTCCGGCCACTCGCTTGATGGCGACGCGCAGCTCGCCGTCATCCACGCCGGCGCAGATGGAATAGCTGCGACGGACATCCTCGCCGCCGAGATCGGTGCGCAAGGTGAGGTGCTGGCCCTGTACGAACGCATAGTCGGCCGCCAGCGCCGGGGGCACCTCGAACCGCAGGCTCACGGCCTCGGGTGTTTCGCGCCGCACTTCGGCGATGCGCAGAGGATGGAACTTCGGCGTCACAGCGGCTTGAACTCCTCGAACGGCTCGCGACACTCTTCGCAACGCCAGAGCGCCTTGCAGGCCGTGGAACCGAAGGTCGACAGACGAGCCGTCCGGCGTGAACCGCAGCGCGGACATTCGAGCGGCTTCGGCATGAACCGGATCGGCTGGGCCACAGCCGACTCTGCGCGGCCCGGCGGCACGATGCCGTAGGCCTTGAGTCGTGCAGCGGCGTCCGCCTCGATCCAATCCGTGGTCCAGGCGGGCGACAGCTTCGTCTCGACGCAGACCGTATCCGCACCGGCTTCGTGCAGCGCGGCGCGGATCGTCTGCGCGATCACCTCCGTCGCCGGACAACCGGAGTACGTCGGGGTCACCACGACGGTCGCCGCATCGCCGTCCACCCGCACCTCGCGGACGATCCCCAGTTCGCAAACCGAGATCACCGGGATCTCCGGATCGGGCACGGTTCGCAACACCCGCCAAGCCTGCGCTTCCGTCAGCATCACCACGTCGCCCCGGGATAGGTGCGCTGCAGGTACTGCATTTCGGTCAGCAGATGGCCCATGTGCTCGGAGTGCACGCCGAGCTTGCCACGCGAAAGGAACGCCGATCCGGTCGGTACTTCGAGCGTGGCTTCTTCCAGCACGGGCCGGACAACCGTTTCCCAGGCCGTGCGCAGGCCCGCCCATGCCACCCCGACGCCTGCCGCGCTCACCATGTCGTCCACGGCCGTGGGCGCGAACAACTCGGCCGTGTAGGGCCAGAGCTCCTCGAGCGCGCGCTGCATGCGCTGGTGCGATTCCTCCGTGCCGTCGCCCAACCGGATGGCCCATTCGCCCGAGTGCTGCACGTGATAGCGGGTTTCCTTGACGCTCTTCGCGGCGATGGCCGCCAAGTCCTCGTCCGAGGAGGCAGCGAGTGCCGTCCACAGCTCGCGCAGAAACGCGCAGAACAGGAAGCTGCGCAGCACGGTGCGACCGAAGTCGCCGTTCGGTAATTCCACCAGGGTCACGTTGCGGAACTGTTCCTCGGTGCGCAGGAACGCGAGCTGGTCTTCGTCGCGCCCGGCACCCTCGACCGCGCCCGCATGGGTCAGCACCAGCCGCGACTGGCCGATGAGGTCCAGCGCGACGTTGGCGAGCGCGATGTCCTCCTCCAGCACCGGCGCGTGGCCGCACCATTCCGACAGGCGCTGTCCGAGGATCAGCACGCTGTCGCCGATGCGCAGCAGATACTCGAGATGGGGCGTCATCACATGTGATCCACGTCCTTCGGCAGCTTGAAGAACGTGGGGTGGCGATAGATCTTGTCGGCGGCCGGATCGAACAGCTCCGGCTTGGCGTCCGGATCGGACGCGACGATGTGATCGGTGCGCACCACCCAGATGCTCACACCCTCCTGGCGCCGCGTGTAGACGTCGCGGGCGTTCTGCAGCGCAAGCCGTTCGTCGGGCGCATGCAGGCTGCCGCAATGCTTGTGATCCAGTCCGTTGCGGCTGCGGATGAAGACTTCCCACAGCGGCCATTCCTTGCGATCCATGGCTCGGTTCCCCTTCAGGCGGCAAGCGCCCGCGCCGCCTGTTTCTCGGCGTATGCGATCGCGGCATCACGCACCCACGCGCCTTCGTCCCGCGCCTTGATCCGGGCAGCGAGGCGATCGCGGTTGCAGGGTCCATTGCCGTTCACCACCGCCCAGAACTCGTCCCAGTCGATGGGGCCGAAATCGTGATGACCGCGCGCCTCGTTCCACTTTAGGTGCGGGTCCGGAAACGTCACCCCGAGTACCTGGGCCTGGGGCACGCACGCGTCGACGAACTTCTGCCGCAACTCGTCGTTGGAGATGCGCTTGATGCCCCAGCGCATGCTGTCGCCGCTGTTCTTCGATTCGCCGTCGTGGGGCCCGAACATCATGAGCGACGGCCACCACCAGCGGTTCACCGCGTCCTGCACCATGTCGCGCTGGGCCGGCGTACCGCCCATCATGGTGAGCAGCAGGTCGAACCCCTGGCGCTGATGGAAGCTCTCCTCCTTGCACACGCGGATCATCGCGCGCGCATAGGGGCCGTACGAACAGCGGCGCAGGGGGATCTGGTTCATGATCGCCGCCCCGTCCACCAGCCAGCCGATCACGCCGATGTCGGCCCAGGTGAGCGTCGGGTAATTGAAGATGGACGAGTACTTCGCCTTGCCGGCGTGCAGCGCGTCGATCATCGCGTCGCGGGACACGCCCAGGGTCTCCGCGGCGGCGTAAAGATAGAGACCGTGACCGCCCTCGTCCTGCACCTTGGCGAGCAGGATCGCCTTGCGCTTCAGCGTCGGCGCACGGGTGATCCAGTTGCCCTCGGGCAGCATGCCGACGATCTCCGAGTGCGCATGCTGGGAGATCTGGCGCACCAGCGTCTTGCGGTACGCCTCGGGCATCCAGTCCTTGGCCTCGATGAAATCGCCGCGATCGATCTTCGCGTCGAACTCGGCTTGATAGTCGGCGTTCTCGACCGCCGCGGGCCCACCGAGCTTTTCGCCCTTGGCGGCCGCGATGTCCATTGCCTGGGTGTACATGAGTATCTCCTACGCTTTAGGCCGGTTGTCGACCACGCGCTTCGCCTTGCCGACCGTCACCCGCTCGATCGCGAAGGGCTGCGTCACTTCGACCCGCGCCGTCACGCCGATCAGGTTCTTGATGCGATGCTGCAGTTCGCCGGCCAACCGCTGGCGGTTCGAATCCGCGCGATCCGCGGTCGCTTCCAGCTCCACGCGCACGGTCAGCGCGTCGAGGTGACCGTCCTTCTCCAATACCAGCAGGTATTGCGGTGCGAGCTGCGGCAGCGCGCAGATCAGTTCCTCGATCTGCGACGGGAACACGTTCACGCCGCGGATGATCATCATGTCGTCCGAGCGGCCCGTGATCTTGTCCATGCGTCGCATGGACCGCGCCGTGGGCGGCAGCAGTCGCGTGAGATCCCGCGTGCGATAGCGGATCACCGGCAGCGCTTCCTTCGTGAGCGTGGTGAACACCAGTTCGCCCGGACTGCCGTCGGGCAGCACTTCGCCGGTGGAGGGGTCGATGATCTCGGGATAGAAATGGTCCTCCCAGATCACCGGACCGTCCTTGGTCTCGATGCACTCGTTGGCCACGCCCGGCCCCATCACTTCCGACAGGCCGTAGATATCGACCGCATCGATGCCGGCACGCTTCTCGATGGCCTCGCGCATCCCCTCGGTCCACGGCTCCGCGCCGAAGATGCCGATCTTGAGCGAAGTGGCCGCTGCATCGATGCCCTGCCGCTCCATCTCGTCGATCAGGGTCAGCATGTAGGACGGCGTGACCATGATGATGTCGGGGCGGAAATCCTGGATGAGCTGGATCTGCTTCTCGGTCTGGCCGCCCGACATGGGAATGACCGTACAGCCGAGCCGCTCCGCGCCGTAGTGCGCACCGAGGCCTCCGGTGAACAACCCGTAACCATAGGCCACGTGCACGATGTCTCCGGGACGACCGCCCGAAGCCCGGATCGACCGCGCCATCAGATCGGCCCAGTTGTCGATGTCGCGTTGCGTATAACCGACCACGGTGGGCTTGCCCGTCGTTCCGCTCGAGGCATGGATGCGCACCACTTTCTTGCGCGGCACGGCAAACAGGCCGAACGGATAGTTCTCGCGCAGGTCCTGCTTCGCGGTGAAGGGAAACTTCGCGAGATCGGCGAGCGACTTGAGATCGTCGGGGTGCACGCCCTTCGCGTCGAACTTCCTGCGGTAGTGCGGCACGTTGTCGTAGGCATGCCGCACCGACCAGCGCAGCCGTTCGAGCTGCAACGCACGCAGTTCGTCGACGCTCGCCCGCTCGATCGGTTCGAGATCCGCCGGCGTGGGCGCCTTCGCCGTCACGGCTTGGCCTCCGGCACCGTCTTGCGATCCTTGATGCGAGCCGAGCGGCCGCGGAACGTGGCGATCAGTTCGCCGCGCTGGTTGTGCACCGTCACGTCGTAGATGCCGGTGCGCCCGGTGAGCGCCACTTCCTTCGCTTCCGCGGTGAGCTTGTCGCCCAGATTGCCCGGCGCGATGAAGTCGACTGCGAAGCCTGCCGCGACGGTGAGCTCGTTGTAGCTGTTGCATGCGAACGCGAAGGCGGAGTCGGCCAGCAACGAGATGAAACCGCCATGGCAGATCTTGAACCCGTTCAGCATGTCCGTCCGCACCACCATGCTAATCACGGCGCTGCCGGGCCCCATGCGTTCCACGTGCATGCCCAGCCCACGCGAAGCTTCGTCCTCCGCGAGCATGCCGCGACCGACGTAATCGGCGATCTGCTGCGGCGACAGCTTGGCGTCGTTCGGCATCTCAAGCGCCCTGGAAGCGCGGGGCGCGCTTCTCCATGAACGCCGTCACGCCTTCGCGGTAGTCGGCGCTGTGACCGAGCTTGCGCTGGAAATCCCGCTCGAGATCGAGCTGTTGCGCGAGCGTGTTGGTCTCCGCGGCCTGCATGGCCTGCTTGGTATGCGCGTAGCCCAGCGTCGGACCCGTCGCCAGTTGCGCCGCCATGCCGCGAACCGTCGACATCAGTTCGGCGTCGTCGACGCATTTCCAGATGAGCCCCCACTCGGCGGCCTGTTCGGCCGGCAGCTTGTCGCCGAACAGCGCGAGACCGAGCGCCCGGGGCCCGCCCAGCATGCGGGGTAACCACCAGGTGCCGCCGGCATCGGGCACGAGCCCCAGCTTGCAGAACGCCTGGATGAAGGTCGCGGAACGCGCGGCCACGACGACATCGCAGGCGAGCGCGAGATTCGCCCCGGCACCGGCCGCCACGCCGTTCACCGCCGCGATCACCGGCTTGGGCAACGCGCGCAGCCCGAGCACCAGGGGCTTGTACCAGGTCTCGATCGATTCCCCCAGGTCCGGAGGCTGACCGCCCGGCGCCACTTTGCGATCGTTGAGATCCTGCCCCGCGCAGAAGCCGCGACCCGCGCCGGTCAGGACCAGTGCACGAATCGCGGGATCATCGCGAACGCGCGCGAGCGCATCGCGCACCTCTCCGTGCATGGCCACGGTGAAGCTGTTGAGCCGCTCGGGGCGGTTCAAGGTGACGGTGGCCACACCGTCGGTCAGGTCGAACAGGATGTGCTGGTAGTCCATCAGGTCCTCGAACCCCCTTGCAGAGCCGTCGTCGACCGCGAGAACGCCATTCATTGACCGGCCGGTCGACGAACTGTAATCTGGCCCGGATCGAAACACAACCACCCCACCGCAGGAGGTGCCCATGCCCTGCTACGAGATCGACGGCGTCATCCCGGTGGTGGACCCCACCGCCTTCGTTCACCCGACCGCCATCCTGATCGGCGACGTCATCGTCGGCGCCGGGTGCTACGTGGGCCCCGCCGCCAGCTTGCGCGGTGACTTCGGGCGTCTGGTGCTGGAAACCGGCGCCAATCTGCAGGACACCTGCGTGATGCACGGCTTCCCCGGTACCGATACCGTCGTGGAGATCGATGGTCACATCGGCCATGGGGCCGTCCTGCACGGCTGCCGCATCAAGCGCAACGCGCTGGTCGGCATGAACGCGGTGGTCATGGACAACGCCATCGTGGGCGAAGCCGCGATGGTGGCCGCCTGCGCTTTCGTGAAGGCCGGCATGGAAATCCCTGCACGGACTCTTGCGGCCGGCGTACCCGCGAAGCTGGTGCGCGAGCTCACCGAGCAGGAACTGGCTTGGAAGCTCGAAGGCACGGCCACGTACCAGGCACTGACGCGGCGGTGTCTGTCGACGATGCATGAGGTGCTGCCGCTGTCCGCGGTCGAGCCGAATCGCAAGCGGTTCACGATGGAGGGCGTCGTGCCTTTGGTGGAGCGCAAGAAGGCGTCTTCGGAGTAGGGCGCTCTGCAGAGGGGCGCACGGGGTCAGGGTGCGCGGCGCGATTCGCTGCGGCCCCCATCCCAGCCTTCCCCCAGCGAAGCTGGGGGAAGGAGCAGGACACCCCTTCCCCCGCGACGCAGTCGTGGGGGAAGGTTGGGATAGGGGCGAGCGGGTGTCGCCATGGGTGCGTTCGCTGCCCCCGCCCTGACCCTCCCCCAGTTTCGCTGGGGGAGGGAACGTACCCCGCATTCCCGTTCGTGTCCTCGAGCGTCACCCGCTCACGTGCCCTGAGTCACCGGCTTCCGCTTCCATGAATTGACGTACTCGGTCTGCTCCACGCCTTCGGGCAGATTGGCTGTCTCCACGGGAAAGCGCGTATCGATCATGACCGCCACTTCATCGGTCTCCTTCCGCCCCGCCTTGGCACCCGTTTCGAACGCCTTCGGATGCGGTCCGTGGGTGAAGCCGCACGGATGCAGCGTGACCATCCCCGGATGGATGTTGTCGCGCGAGAAGAACTTCCCCCGGTGATAGAAGATGATCTCGTCGTAGTCGTCGTTGTTGTGGAAGAACGGCACCTTGAGCGCTCCCGGATCGGACTCGATGGGCCGCGGCACGAACGTGCACACGACGAAGTTCTTCCCGACGAAAGTAGTGTGGGCCGACGGCGGCAGGTGATAGCGGTGACTCATCAGCGGACGGATGTCGCGCCAGTTGAGCTTCACCGGCGTGAGATCGCCATGCCAGCCGATGGCATCCAGCGGATTGAACGGATAGTCGATGGTGGAGAGCTTGCCGCGGCGCTTCACGACCACGCGGGTCGGCGTTTCGCCCTGCTGCCGCCGGAAGACCTCGTCCATGCGCGGCGTCTCCAGCACCGCCGGATCGAAGATGGCGTGCGGACCGACCAGACCCTTCTCCGGCAGCTGATAGGAACCCTCGGTGCATTCGATCAGCAGCAGCGAGGTGGGCTCGGTCGGCTCGATCCGCCACATCGCCCCGCGCGGCAGCATGATGTAGTCGCCGTCGCGGTAGGTGAAATGGCCCCAGTCGCAGAACAGGCTGCCGGCACCCTCGTGCACGAACAGCAGTTCGTCGCCGTCGGAGTTGCGGGCGAGATGATCCATGGGCCGTTCGCAACGCCACCAGCGCAGCTTCATGTCGCCGTTGTGGAGAAAGCTCCTCGCTTCCCATGGGCTGCCCGACACCGCCGGCAGCAGGTTGAGGTCGTAGGCATGGGGCTGCAGTGCCCCGTCGAAGCTCTGCCATGCAGTCGGCGGATGACGATGATGGAAGTGCGCGCTGGGACCGAAGAAACCCTCCTTGCCCATCTCGCGCTCGAACGTGCCGGCGGGCAGGTCGGCGTGCGCCTGCCGCGAGAATTCCCCTTCACTGCGGGGCAGCTGGATCCAGCGTTTCATCGAAACCTCCTTCCTTCAGAGTCCGTCGCGCGCCAGCGCGATGGCCTCGCGCAGCGCTTCGAGATCGCCCACGTGGTTGGCGAGCAGCAGCACCAAGCGGGCGTTCAGGGCTGCGCTGCGCCGGTCGTCCAGGCCCGCATGCGCGTCGATCAGCGCCTGATAGAAATCGTCGGGCGCCGGAATATTGGGTTCGGTCTCAAGCCGCATGGGCGCTCACCTCCGTCCTGCCGATCGCGCGGGCCAGCGCATGCTCGAACGCCTGCGCATCCCAGCGGCGCCAACGCGCGGCGACATGCTGATCGGGACGCAACAGATAGATCGTCCCCGGTGCGGCGCCGTAGCGCCGTGCCGCCAGACCGTCCACGTCTTCGGCCACCATGATGCCGTCCCTGGCCGGCGCGCCGCCACCCGCGGGGACCACGACGACGACCTTGGCTCCGCTCGCCAGCGCCACGAGCTGCTCTAGCTCGGCATCTCGCTCCGGCGCGGCGAACATCAGCACGGCGGGAGAACCGCCGACACAGTCGAGCAGCCAGCTCGCTCGACCCGCGATCCGCACCGGCGCATCGGCTGCCGGCGAGCCGGGCACGAGCGCCGACACGAATGCGTCGGCGTCGGGGGTATCGAGCGCGGAATCGCGATAGGTGGTCGGCATCGACAACCGCCCGCTGTTCACCAGCCGGCGCGCGAACGGATGTTTCACCGACAGATCGAGCACCGCGTCACGGAACAGGCGGCTGGTCGCGCTCTTCGGGGTGATGAAATCCGTGGAGCGCGTGGAGTTGAGGATGTTCTCGTCTGCCGCCGCAACACGCTCCCTGTCATAGGTCTCCAGCAACGCAGGCCCCGCTTCGCCGCGAACCACCCGCGCGAGCTTCCAGCACAGGTTGTCGGCGTCCTGGATGCCGCTGTTCGCACCGCGCGCACCGAAGGGCGAGACCTGATGGGCTGCATCGCCCGCGAACATCACCCGCCCATGCACGAAGCGATCGAGACGCCGGCACTGGAACGTATAGACGCTGACCCATTCCAGCTCGAACGGCCGGTCGTCACCCAGCATCGCGCGGATACGCGGGATCACGCGCTCCGGCTTGCGCTCCTCCTCCGGATCGGCGTCCCAGCCCAACTGGAAGTCGATGCGCCACACGTCGTCGGCCTGCCGGTGCAGCAGCACCGACTGGTTCGGATGGAACGGCGGATCGAACCAGAACCAGCGCTCGGTGGGGTAGTCGCCCACCATGTGCACGTCGGCGATCAGGAAGCGGTCGCGGAAGATTTGCCCCCGCCACTCGAGGCCCAGGTAGTCGCGCATGGGGCTGCGCGCGCCGTCGCAGGCGATGACCCAGTCGGCCCGCACGCGATACGCCCCGTCGGGCGTCTCCACGGACAGCGTCACGCCCCCACCGTCGGGTGCAGCGCCGGCGACGCGGTTCTTCCAGCGCACTTCGCCACCCACCTCTTGTAGCCGCGCGAGCATCGCCTCTTCCAGCAGGTACTGCTGCAGATTCACGAACGCGGGATGCTTGTGACCACCCTCGGGCAGCAGGTCGAACTGGTATGCCAGGCGGTCACGATGGAACACCTTGCCCACGTTCCAGCAGACGCCGCGACCCACGACGGTCTCGGCGCAACCCAGACGGTCCAGCACTTCGAGCGTGCGCTTCGCGTAGCAGATGGCGCGCGAACCGGTGCTGACGGTGTCGTTGTCGTCGAGCACCACCGCTTTCACGCCCTGCAATGCGAGATCGATGGCGCACGCGACACCGACCGGACCGGCGCCGACGATGGCGACGGGGACGCGCAGTTCGCCGTTGCCGGAAAGCTCCGGCGGTGGCGTATAGGGAAAGCGGGCGGGGCTATGGGTGTTCATGCGAAATCTGGTGACACCGCTGCCCCCATCCCCGCCTTCCCCCACCGAAGGTGGGGGAAGGGGCGTAAGGCTCCCTCCCCCGGCTTCGCCGGGGGAGGGTTGGGGTGGGGGCACAACCGCGATTCACTTATCGATGCCCCTCCAACTGCGCCCACATCTCCTTGTCCCGCTGCGCCGTCCAGATGCGCGGATCGCGATGGCCGGTCGCTTCGTCGTACGCCCGGCTCACGTCGAACGGCATGCAATGGTCGAAAATGACCCAGTGACCGAACTTCGGCTTCAGCGCGTCGTAGGTCTGCTTGTAGACCTCGCGCAGATTCCTGCCGGCAGCGGCACCCTGCTTCACCGCACCGAACATCTCGGTGACGAAGGCACGCGTGTCGGTCAGCCCTTTGGCCACCTGGGTCGTGCCAAGCAGTGCGTCACCGCGCCCGGGAACGAGCGCTTCCGGTTGCAGCGCCGCAATCCGGTCCAGCGTTGCCGGCCAATCGGTCAGGTAGGCATCCCCGGTGTAAGGCGTGGCAGCGAACTCCACCAGATCGCCGCTGAACAGCACTTTCTGCTGCGGCAACCACACGACCGTATCACCCTTCGTATGCCCGCGTCCGAGATGCATGATGCGGATTTCGAGCTTGCCCATCCAGAGGGTCATGGCCTCCTCGAACACGATGGTGGGCCAGGTGAGCCCGGGAATCGACTCCACCGCCTGGAACAGCCGCGGAAAGCGCTCGATCTCGGATTTCATGTCGGCCTCGCCGCGTTCCACGATCAGATCGTAGGTGCCGCGGCTCGCGATGACCTGTTGCGCACCGTACGCGCTGGCGCCGAGCACCCGCACCGCGTGGTAGTGCGACATCACGACGTACTTGATCGGCTTGTCGGTGACCTCGCGGATGCGCCGGATCACGTCCTGCGCCATCACCGGCGTGGCCTGGGTGTCGATCACCATCACGCCGTCGTCGCCGATGACGATGCCGGTGTTGGGATCACCTTCGGCCGTGTAGGCGTAGGCACAGTCGGCAAGCCTGGTAAAGCTGACCTTCTTTTCTTCCAGATCAGCCTGCGACGCGAATTTCTTTTCCATGACGATTCTCCGTTCACAACCCCAAGTAGGCTTCCCGCACCTGTGCATTCTCGCGCAGGTGCGCCCCCGAACCTTCGAGCACGATGCGTCCCGTCTCGAGCACGTAACCGTAGTCGGCGATGGCCAGTGCCGCCGTCGCGTTCTGTTCCACCAGCAGCACGCTCACACCGTCGCGCCGCAACCGTTCGATGGTGCCGAAGACCTCCTCCACCAGCTTCGGTGCGAGCCCCATGCTGGGCTCATCGAGCAACAGCAGCTTCGGTGCGCTCATCAACGCACGGCCGATCGCCAGCATCTGCTGCTGGCCGCCCGACAGCATCCCTGCGGCTTCCGCCCGCTTGTCGCGCAACACCGGAAACAGCTCGTATGCATGGTCGAGACCGCGCTGCACTTCCGCCTTCGGCCGCAGATAGCCGCCGAGGCGCAGATTGTCCTCGACGCTCATCGGTCCGAAGACCTGCCGGCCTTCCGGCACCTGCGCGAGCCCGGCGCGCACGCGCGCCTGCGTCGGCGCACGGGTGAAGTCCACGCCGCCGAACCGAACCGCGCCTTCCACGGCCGGGCGCACCCCGGACAGCGTGCACAGCAGCGTCGTCTTGCCGGCCCCGTTGGCGCCGATCAGGGCCACCAGCGCACCTTCGGCAACGCGCAACGACACACCGTCGAGCGCGCGGATGCGCCCGTACTGGGCTGCCAGTCCCTGGACGTCGAGCAGCGTCGCTGCGGCAACCTCCGGCCGCGCGTTCATTGCAGCGTCGCCCGGGCCGATCCGGCACCGAGATACGCGGCGACCACCGCGGGATTCTCGCGCACCTCGTCGGCGGTGCCTTCGGCCAGCTTGCGGCCGTAATCGAGCACCAGCACGTGATCCGACACGCCCATCACCAGCTTCATGTCGTGTTCCACCAATACCACCGTGATGCCGCTCTCGGCGATGGCGCGGATCAGCTCGCGCATCGCCACCTTCTCGGTGGGATTCAAACCAGCGGCCGGTTCGTCGAGGAACAGCAGTTTCGGCTTCAACGCGAGCGCCCGCGCGATCTCCAGTCGCTTCAGCACCCCGTAGGGCAAGGCTTCGGCCGGGCGCAGAGCGTAGTCGTGCACACCCACGAAGCGCATCAATTCCATCGCCTCGTCCCGGCAACCGCTGTCGGCCCGCCGCAGGCCGGGCAGATGGAAGAGCGCGGGCAACAGCCGCTGCGACAACCGCAGATGCGCGCCGACCATCACGTTCTCGAGCGCGCTCATGTGCTGGCACACCTGCAGATTCTGGAAGGTGCGTGCGACGCCGCGACGCGCGAGCTGGTCCGGCGTACGGCCCGACACCACTTCGCCGTGCAGTTTCACCGTGCCCTCGGTGGGCTGATAGACGCCAGTGATCACGTTGAACAGCGTTGTCTTGCCGGCGCCGTTGGGGCCGATCACCGAGTGCACCCGGCCCGGGTTCACCGCGTAGTCGATGCCGGCCAGTGCCTGTACACCGCCGAACCGCTTGGAGATGCCGGCGAGTTCAAGCACCGCGCCACCTCCGCAACACGGTCGGTACGAGGCCGCGCGGCAGCAGCACCATCACCAGGATCAACAGCGCACCGAACACCACCATCTCCCAGCCTTCGAACTCCGCCAGCAGTTGCGGCAGCGTCGTGAGCAACGCTGCGCCGAACACCGACCCGTACACGGACGCCATGCCGCCCACCACGACCATCGTGACCAGCTCGATGGAGTGCAGGAAGCTCGCGACCTGCGGCGTGATGAACCCCACGTAGTGCGCGAACAGCGAGCCTGCGAAGCTCGCGAACACCGCCGAGATGGTGAACACCCGCGCTTTGTAGCGGGCGATGTCGACGCCCACCGATTGTGCCGCCGCTTCCGACCCATGCAGCGCTCGCAGCGCGCGGCCCACGGGGGAATCCACCAGATTGCCGGCGAGCCACGCCGCAACCCAGAGACAGGTCGCGATCAGCCAGTACCACTGGAACTCCCCGCTTGGCGCAACTCCCGCCACGGCGAGCGCATCCACCGGCATGCCGTCGGGACCGCCGGTCCACGCGCTTTCGTTGGTGATGACGATCGAGACGATGATGCCGAGGCCCAGCGTCGCCATCGCGAGGTAGTGGCCCTTCAGCCGCAGGATAGGCCGCGCGACCGCGAAGGCGAGCAGACCCGTCCCCGCCATGCCTGCGCCCATCGCCACGAGCGGCGGCCAACCGTAGCGCGACGTCAGGATCGCGGATGCGTAGGCACCGAGCCCGAAGAACCCGGCGTGACCCAGACTCACCTGCCCGGCATAGCCCATCACGAGATTGAGCCCGATCACCGCGATCGCGTTGATGCCGATGCGGTTCACCACGTCCAGCACGTACGTGTTGGGCAGCAGCCAGGGCAGCACTGCCAGCAGCACCGCAAGACCGAGCAGGCCCTTCCAGCGCACGCTCATACCCGATCGACCGCTCGCGACCCGAACAGGCCGCGAGGCAGAAAGAACAGCACGAGGAGGATCAGCACGAACGGCACCGCATCCTTGTACGCAGACGAGACATAGCCAGCCGTCATCGCCTCCGCGAGGCCCAGCACCAACCCGCCGGCGACCGCGCCGACGCCGCTGCCGAGACCACCCAGGGTCGCCGCGACGAAGCCCTTGAGACCCAGCATCAGTCCGGCGTCGTAGGACGTCATGGTGATCGGCGCCGCCAGCGCGCCGGCGATGGCGCCGAGCGCACCCGACAACGCGAACGCCACCAGCCACACGCGCCGGGTGTCGATACCGACCAGTTGCGCGCCGAGCCGGTTGTACGACGCGGCGAGCATCGCCTTGCCGAACCGCGTGCGGTTGAAGAAACCCCACAGACCCGCCACCACGAGCACCGACACCGCCATCACCCAGAGGCTCTGCGGCAGGAGACTCGCCCCGCCGATGACCAGGGGCGTGTCGCCGCTGAACGGCTTCAGCGCGTGCTGGCCCTTGCCGAAGATCACCTGCACCAGCCCCTGGATGAGGATCGAGGCGCCGATGGTGATGATGATGAGCGTCACCACTTCGGCGTCGCGCGCGGGTTCGATGGCAGCCTTGTCGATCAGCACGCCGGCAACGACCGCAACCAGCACGGCACCGAGAACGGCGAGCGGCAGCGGAAAGCCGGACGCCGTGAGGAACACCGACACCATGCCGCCCAGCATGATGAACTCGCCCTGGGCGAAATTGATGACGCCGCTCGCGTTGTAGATGATCGCGAAGCCGAGCGCCGCCAGCGCATAGATGGAACCGCTGGTGAGCCCCGAGAAGAGGAACTGCAGGAATTCCGCCACGCGCTTCGCCCTTCGTCGCGAACGCCGCTTCGGCGCCCGGACGACTCCTCCCTCGGTCTGCAACCGCGCCTGAGTGCGATTACGATTAGGTGAATTGATTGCATGAATCGTAATCCGCGCCTAGCATGCGGTCAATTTCCGATGGCACAACGTTCCGCCGCCCTGCGCGTCACGCCGCGCGCGCCCCAGGGAATCCAGTCGCTCGAGACCGGCGGCGCCCTGCTGCACGCCCTGGTCGCGCGCGGCGGGCCGACGATGCTGAAGGATCTCGCAGCGGAAGCCGGCATGCCGCCCGCCAAGGCGCACCGCTACCTGGTGAGCTTCATCCGCCTGGGTCTGGTGGAACAGGATCCGGCGACGGGTTGGTACGACCTAGGGAGCTTCTCGCTCGGCCTCGGCCTGGCAGCCCTTGCCCGCATCGATGCCGTCCGCCTCGCTGGACCGATGATGATCGACCTCGCCGCGCGCCTCGACACGACGGTGGCCGCCGCCGTATGGGGCAATCGCGGCCCCACCATCGTGCGCTGGGAGGAATCGACCCAGGCGGTGATCGTCTATCTGCGCGCGGGTGCGGTCATGCCGCTGCTCGCCTCGGCGATCGGCCGCTGCTTTGCTGCGTGGATGCCGGCCTCGCGCACGGAGAAGCTGCTCGACGACGAACTGGCCGCCGCGGCCCGTGCCCGCCGCCCGGGGTTGCCCACGTCGCGCCGCGCCTTCGAAGCAGCGATGGCCGCGATCCGCGCCCAGGGCATCGCGCAGGCCGAAGGGACCCTGTTGCCGGGCATCAGTGCGGTGGCAGTGCCGGTGTTCGACCATCGCGGCGAAATGGTGCTGGCGCTGAGTGCGCTGGGTTACTCGGGCGGCTTCGACGCGAGCCTGGAAGGCAGACCGGCACGCGCGCTGCGGGCCGCGAGCCGCGAACTCTCGACCCGGCTCGGCGCTGCCGCCTGAGGGAGTGCCCCGAAGGGTCTGCGGCATTTCACCCCCGGGGGTCCAGCCTTCCCATGGACCGAGGCGTCGATTGCCGCACTGCAACGAGGTGCGTAACATTCCGCGCCTCCCCGCCGCTGTCCGCTTTTCTGGAGTCCGCAGTGAACGAACCGCTCTGGTCGCCCTCCCCCGAACGCTTCGCGCAGGCCAATCTGTCCCGGTTCGCACGTCAGGTGGAACGCGATTTCGGCGAGCGGGCCACCGACTACGACACCTTGTACGCGTGGTCGGTCCACGAACCGGAGAAATTCTGGTCGGCCTTGTGGGATTTCTGCGAGGTGATCGGCGACAAGGGCGGGCGGGTCCTGCTCGATGCCGATCGCATGCCGGGCGCGCGATGGTTTCCCGATGCGCGGCTCAACTACGCGGAGAATCAGCTGCGCCGCCGCGACGATGCGCCTGCCATGGTGTTCCGCGGCGAGAACAAGGTGCGCCGCACCCTCACCTTCCGTGAAGTGCACCAGACCGTCTCGCGGCTCGCGCAGGCACTGCGCAACGCCGGAGTCGGCCCGGGCGATCGCGTCGCGGCTATCGTCGCCAACATGCCGGAGGCGATCCTCGGTCTGCTTGCGACGTCGAGCATCGGTGCGATCTGGTCGTCGTGCTCGCCCGACTTCGGGGTGCAGGGCGTGCTCGACCGCTTCGGTCAGATCGAGCCGAAGGTGCTGCTCTGCGTGGACGGCTATTTCTATGGCGGCAAGACCCACGACAATCTCGGGAAGCTGAAGGAGATTGCGCCGCGCCTGCCGTCCCTGAAACGCGTGGTGGTCATCCCGTACACCTCGGACCTGCCGAATCTCGAAGGCATCCCGGATGCATTCACGTGGGGCGCATTCCTCGAACCGTTCGCCTCCGGCGAGATCCGCTTCGAGCGACTGCCGTTCGACCATCCGCTGGCGATTCTCTATTCCTCGGGCACGACCGGTGTGCCGAAGTGCATCGTCCACGGCCAGGGCGGTACGTTGCTGCAGCATCTGAAGGAGCATCAGCTCCAGACCGACGTGAAGCGCGACGACCGGCTGTTCTACTTCACCACCTGCGGCTGGATGATGTGGAACTGGCTCGCATCCGGCCTCGCGTCGGGCGCGACGCTCCTGCTCTACGACGGCTCGCCCTTCTATCCGGGCGCGAACGTGCTGTGGGATTTCGCCGAGCAGGAGCGCATGACCATCTTCGGCACGTCGGCCAAGTACATCGACGCGCTCGCCAAGCTGCGGCTGGCCCCGGCGGAGACGCACAACCTGTCGGCATTGCGCACCATGACCTCCACCGGCAGCCCGCTGGTGGCGGAGAGCTTCGAGTACGTCTACCGCAGCATCAAGTCCGACCTGCTGCTCTCGTCTATCTCGGGCGGTACCGACATCGTGTCCTGCTTCGTTCTGGGCAGCCCATGGCTGCCGGTGTGGCGGGGCGAGATCCAGTGTCGGGGGCTGGGCATGAAGGTGGAGGTCTACGACGACGACGGCGCGCCGGTGATCGGCGAGAAGGGTGAACTGGTCTGCACCGCGCCGTTCCCCTGCATGCCGGTCGCGTTCTGGAACGACCCGGACGGGTCCAAGTACCACGCCGCCTATTTCGAGCGCTTCCCCAACGTGTGGTGCCACGGCGACTGGATGGAGATCACGCCGCGCGGCACCTGCATCATCTACGGCCGGTCGGATGCGGTGCTCAATCCCGGCGGCGTGCGCATCGGCACGGCCGAGATCTACCGGCAGGTGGAGAAGCTCGACGAAGTGGTCGAGAGCATCGTGATCGGCCAGGACTGGGACAACGACGTGCGCGTGGTCCTGTTCGTCCGCCTCCGCGACGGTATCGTGCTCGACACCGCGCTCGCGAAGCGCATCAAGGAGCAGATCAAGGCCAACACGACGCCGCGGCACGTGCCGGCGAAGATCGTCCAGGTGGCGGACATCCCGCGCACCAAGAGCGGCAAGATCGTGGAACTCGCCGTGCGCAACGTGGTGCACGGACGTCCGGTGAAGAATCGCGAAGCGCTGGCGAATCCGGAGGCGCTCGATCTCTACCGGGATCTGCCGGAGCTGGCGGTGAAGTAGCTCGCGGCAAAGCGTGAGACACGAGGAGCACGAAGGGCACTGAGGGAACATCTCGGGACGCACCACCAGGGATTCGGGCCCTTGCAGGTCTCACCGGTCTTCTTCGTGCCCTTCGTGTTCTTCACGTCCTTCGTGTTGAAAGATGTTCCGGCAACCGGCCGGAGCACCGTAGCCGACTCGCGCAAGCACCCGAAAAAAAGGGCGACCCGAAGAAGCCGGGCCGCCCGGTGCACGCTTCGCCCGAAGCGCGTCACTCACCACTGGAAAGGGTTACGTCCGGAAGCGCCTCACGGCGGTGTCCAGTTCCTGCGCGAGGCCGTCCAGCTCGCTGCTCGCCCGGGCCGTCGTCTCGGCCCCGGCTGCCGTGCCCTGCGCCGCATCGCGGATCGAGTCCACGTTCGACGCGATCTCGGCGGCCGCCGTGCTCTGTTCCTCGGCCGCCGAAGCGATCTGTCCGTTCATGTCGTTGATGCTCTCGACGGCCTGGGCAATGCCCGACAGCGCCTCGGCCATGCGATGCGCGAAGTCCGCGCTTTCGTTGGCGGCACCGGCACTCGCCTGCATGGCGGTTGCAACGTCGCGTACGCCCGACTGCAGGCGCACGATCATCTGTTCGATCTCGCGCGTGGACTCCTGGGTTCGCGACGCGAGCGTTCGGACTTCGTCCGCCACCACGGCAAAGCCGCGACCCTGCTCGCCCGCGCGCGCAGCCTCGATCGCCGCATTGAGCGCGAGCAGATTGGTCTGCTCCGCCACGCCCTTGATGACGTCGAGCACCTTGCCGATCCCCTCGCCTTCCTGCTGCAGGCGTGCCACGAGCGTTCCGGCCGCACCGGTCTGCGTGACCAACTGCTGCGCCTTTTCGCGCGTGCCGGCCACGACGCTCATGCCGTCCTGGGAGTTGTCGCGGGCACGATGGGCCGCTTCCGCTGCGTTCGAAGCGCCGCGGGCGACTTCGTCGACCGCACGACGCAGCTCGGAGATGGATTCGGCCGCGTGCTCGGTCTGGCTGCGCTGGCGTTCGGTGCGATCGCGGGCGTCGGCTACGACCTGCGACAGGGACTGCGTGGCGCTGCGCAGGCGACCGGCCGTCGCGACCACCTGGGACATGGTCGAAGCGATCGCGTCCATGAACTGATTGAACCCGACCGCGAACGCGCTCTTCGCGTCCGGATGACGGTAGGTGAGGTCCACCTGCCCGTCCACCACCGTCAGATGACCGCCGATGGCGTGGATCTCTTCCGACTGGCGCGCCTCGCGCCGGAACTGGTCGGCGAGGTAGGCGAGCAGCGCGCTTTCCACCACCACATACAGGGCGTGCACGAGCACGATGTTAAAGCCGGTGTTCTGCTCGAACACCCACACACCCGAGCCGCCGCGCTGCAGGAAATCGAAGGCCAGGTGATGCACGGCGATCACCCCGGCGGCAACCACGATGGGCAGCCAGTCGCGGTAGTACAGCAACACCGCCAGCAGCACGAACACACCGAAGTGCAGTTCGAGCATGCCGTGGCTCTGGTGGATGTGCAGGGCCGTGAAGATCATGAACGCGGCGCCCATCGCGCACCGCGTGATGGCGCTGCCGGGCACCAGGGACACCAGCACCGTCGGCACGATGGCGGCCGGCAGCCCGATCAACAAGGCCGGCCACCAGGTGCCGTGCCACGGAGCCAGGCCGAGAGCGAGCACCATGAGCGCCCAGACGACCGCCAGCATCACGCGGTCGGCGTGCACGTTGAGCGTGGCGAGCGTGAATTCGTGGGTCGGGTTCATCGCTGCATTACCGCGCCTTCCGAGGCCGACGCGGTCTGCTGACCGCGGTTGCAGAAGCAGCCCATCATCGCGGTCGGGCGGGGCCCGGCCAGGTCGATCTCGCGGGCCGACTTGGCGACCGCCGCTTCGACCGGACCACCGCGGCCGGCGCTGCATCGGGCGATGTCGGCATAGGGACCGAGATACACCGGTCGCCCCGATCGATCGAAGACGGCAGCAGCCGGCGCAGCCGGCAGGTTGCGCCACAGCAGTTCCGATTCGGCAGGCGTGAGATGCGGCAGACGTTCCATGCCGCGGGCCGGCGTCGCTCGGGGGCCGGGGGCCTCGGCCACCGCGAAGATCACGGAGTCCGCCTGATGCCGGGCGACCAGCGCGAGGAAATGTTCGTCGGCGATCCGGCTGCAGGCGCAGCCCGGGTCGCGCAGATGGACGACGACCGTCCGTGTCGTTCCGCCTGGCGCGGACTGGAGCCGGGCCACTGCACTCGGGTCCAGGCCGGCCGCATCGAACTGGGCGAACCGGTCAGCCGCCGTGCCGTCGGCCCCGATGGGACCGAGCCCGGTCGCCTGCCATTGCCAGAACAGCCAAGCGGTCACCCCGAGCCAGGTGACGAAAAGACCCGCCGCCGCAAGCTTCCGTCGCTCGCCGCTTGCCCTGGCCGTTCCCCCACCTTGCCATCCAAGCTCCATGGCCCATCATTACGGCACGACCCGCGCGGATTTGAGAGCTGATTGACGAATTCGGCCGATCCGCCGGGATTACCGGAATCCCAGATCGGAAGTCACTCCATGGACCGAATCACCCTCAAGGTCGGCGGCATGACCTGCAACGGATGTGTCGCCAGCGTCACCCGCGTGGTCCGGGCCCTGCCCGGTGTCACCTCGGCCGATGTATCCCTGGCCGACAGTGCCGCCACCGTCGAGTTCGACCCCACCCGCACCAGTACCGAGCAGATCCGGCAAGCCATCGTGACGGCAGGCTATCAGCCCGCGTAGCCCGATCGGCGCTGGTTGGCACGAATCGCGGGCGGCGACGCCTCGGGGCAGTTTCGCAGGACCGAACGACGCGGGGAACCTTTGCGCCGATGCTGAGATTCACCCGAGCCCCGGTCGAAGCGGAACATGGACTTGAGCTGCATCCGCTTCAGATTCGCACGCTCCGGCCCGGAATGCTGTTGATCGGTGGTTGCCGCATCGCGACAATCGCGCGCCATCGGTTCCCGGCGACATACGGCGCCTGGCACTGCACCCCCTCGCCCCGCCTCGACGCCGTCGAGACGGCGCGCAACGATAAACCCTTGGCCCGAAGCATGCTTTTTTTTGACACTGGCCGGCGCTGGTGGCGCCGCGCCGGTGGCACCCGCACCCCGACCCGACCCGCAATGCCACTGGAATCCCGAATCCCGACGCCGTTTCCCCGATGAACGCCCTGGAAGTCTTTCAGAAAGCCCTGCGCGACCTGTCCGTGCGCTACGCGCGCGAGCTGCCGCAGAAGCTCGCCGAGATCGAGGGCGTCTGGAACAGCGTGCGCGAGGGTCCCCATGGCAAGGAAGCCCTGGCGGCCATGCAGCGGCTGGTGCACGGGCTCGACGTCTCCGCCAGCATGCTGGGGGTTCCGGTCCTGTCGGAGCCGGCCCGGCTGGTGGAACGCGCCCTGGCCCCCATCGTCAAGCGCGACGGCAAACCGACCCAGGAGGAGATCGACGACATCGAAGCACTCCTGGCCGACCTGCACCGGTCGGCCGAACCGGAGGTCATCGCCACCCGGTTCGACCACGCCACCTCGAGCCACCCGCGCTACGTCCGGGCCGACGAGCCGCGCCTCATCTACCTGCTGGAGGACGACCACGAATCGGCCGCCAGCCTGACCACCCAACTCAGCCGCTTCGGCTATCACGTGCAGACCATCTCCGGCGGCGAAGCCATGGTCGAAGCCATCGCCCGGGACCGGCCGTACGCCGTCCTGGTGGACGTCGAACTGGCGGCCGCCGGCTTCACCGCCGCGCAGTCGATCATCACCTTGCGGGGCGGCGCCGCCGATCAGCCGCCGATCATCTTCATGTCCGCCCGCAGCGACGTGCACGCCCGGCTGGAGGCCGTACGGACCGGCGCAGTGGCCTACTTCACCAAACCGGTCCGGGTGGGCGAACTGGTGGACAAGCTCGACCGCCTGGTCGCGTGGGAGACGCCCGAGCCCTACCGCATCATGATCGTGGATTCCGACCGGGGCCGGGCCGAGTTCTGCCGCGCCGTGCTGCGCGAGGCCGGGATGGACGTGGTAACCATCGACAACCCGGACGACCTCATCTTCGGCATCAACGACTTCAATCCGGAGCTGCTGTTGATGTCGCTGGCCCTGCCCGGCTGCAGCGGCGACGAACTCGGCCAGGTGGTGCACCAGATCCCGTCTTACGTGAGCCTGCCGGTCGTCTTCCTTTCGGAACGCTGGGACCTGCAGCGGCAGATCAGCCTGATGAACCTGGGCGGCGATGCCCTGCTGCCGGTACCGGTGGAATCGTGGCAGCTCATCTCTACGGTCATGGCGCGGGTCGAGCGTTACCGGACGCTCTCCAGCCTCATGCAGCAGGACAGCCTGACCGGCCTGCTCAACCACTCGCGCCTGCAGCAGTACCTCGAGATCGAAGCGCTGCGGGCCGCGCGCCAGTTCCACCCGCTCGCCTTCGCGATGATCGACCTCGACAACTTCAAGGGCGTCAACGACGAATACGGCCACTCCGTGGGCGACCGTGTGCTGAAGACACTGTCGCGCTTCCTGCGCCAGCAGTTGCGCAAGAGCGATATCGTGGGCCGCTACGGCGGCGAGGAATTCGCCGTGATCCTGACCGACACCGACGGGCCGTCGGCGCTCGCGGTGATGGAGAAGCTCTGCGCCGACTTCTCCCATGTGGAACACGACACCGAGCGCGGCAAGATCCGCGTCACCTTCAGTGCCGGCGTGGCCTCGATGACGGGCCTCAAGTCATCGCGCGAACTGGCGCTGGCCGCCGACCGGGCGCTGTACGAAGCGAAGCACCGCGGCCGGAACCAGGTGGTGATGTGGAGTGGGACGTTGGAAGGAGCCGCGGGCTAGGGGCTGGGGGCTAGGGGCTAGGGGCTAGGGGCTAGGGGCTAGGGGCTAGGGGCTAGGGGCTAGGGTTGGAGCGTCGCGGGTTTTGAAGGTCCCTAGCCCCTGCTTTTCCCTAGCCCCTAGTCCCTGCTTTTCCCCAGCCCCTAGTCCCTGCCCTTCCTCAGCCGTTAAAAAAACGCCATCGTCCGGATCTCGATGCTCGAACGCGTGCGCGCATCCGGCGCCGTGGTGGGATCGGTAAAGGCGCTGTGCCCCATGAAGCGCGCGCGGCCGTCGGTTTCCGAATCATAGGTCTTCAGCAGCAGCGCCTGGCTCGGCTCCATCAGCGGGAAGTACCACCAGCGATGCGCAACGGAGTGGCGCATCACGAAGATCTCGCCAGTGCGATCGCGGTAGCGCAGGATCATCTTGATGAGATCGTCGTCGACCGAAGTAGCCGCGTCGCACATCGCGAGCGGCATCTCTTCGACGCGATTGTTGAACGGCAGCCAGAAGTTGTAGAAGGCGACGCGCCGCTGCAGCAGCTTGTCGGCTTCGTCCGGCAGGATCTGTTGCACCCGCAGCGGCCCCGAGTGCGGCGTGAAATCGCAGTGCACCAGCAGCACCGGCGCCCGTTGCGTGGTCGAGTCCTCGGCGGTCTGCTTGCGCTCGTTCACCTTGGAACGGATGGTATGGTCGAAGATGTGCACGCGCTTGGCACCCACGTGCTTGCGGATGAACTCGGTCACCATCGGATAGAGCTGCGACTCGATGGCCGAGTTGTCGTCCCAGCGGCCGAAGGTGTGGGAGAACGGCTGCAGTTCGAAGCCCTCCCGATCGAGCGAGAACCGATCGACCCGCGACCAGCCGTCGAACACGGACATCTCGCGCGGATCGTCGCCCGGCTGGTGCGGATCGACCGGCTCTTCGGGCTCGTAGAAATAGATCTCGGGCACCTTGCCGTTGTCGAGCGTGTAGTTGAAGGTGGAGCGGACGAAGGGTTCGCGTTTCATGGGGAAAGCTCCTTGGCGGAAATCAGCCGCGATCGAGGCCGTCGGACGCGAGGTAGCCGCCATCGACGGGTATGCACACACCCGTGACGTGATTCGAAGCGCTCGAGGCAAGGTACAGGCACGTGCCGGTGAGATCGTCCGTTTCGCCCAGACGGCCGCTCGGCGTGCGGCGCTTCAGTGTCTGCTCGAGCTGGGTGCCGGAGAGCTCCGCCGTCATCTCGGTGAAGTAGTAGCCGGGCGCGATGGCGTTCACCTGGATGCCGTACGCCGCGAGTTCCACTGCATTGACCCGCGTGAGCGCTATCACGCCGCTCTTCGAAACGGAGTACGGTACCTGCAGCCCTTTGCTCGGCGCTACCAGCCCGTAGACCGAGGCGATGTTGATGATCTTGCCGCTGCCCTGAGACTTCATGGCGCGCGCCGCATGCTTGGTGCAGAGAAACGGTCCGGTGAGGTTGGTGTTCATCACGTGGTCCCACGCCGCCCGGTCGAGTTCCATCACCGACTTGCGGTTCACCGTGCCGGCGTTGTTGACCAGGATGTCGAGGCGGCCGAAGCGTGACACGACGCCCTGCACGGTCCGCTCGACCGCCGCCTCGTCGGTCACGTCGAGTTCGAACGCGGCACCGTCCGACCCGAGTTCGGCCAGCACTTTCGCGTTGCGGTCAGGCCGCCGCGCACCGATGGCCACCTTGGCACCCGCAGCGCGCAGCGCGAGGGCGAGCGCGTGGCCGATGCCGGCGTTGCCCCCGGTCACCAGCGCGACCCGCCCGTCCAGGGAGAAGAGTCCGTCTGCCATGGCGCCTTCACCCACTAGCCTGGCTGCATCGCCAGGCTGTGCGCCCCAGCTGCGCTGGGCGCCGCCCATTCGTGGCGGGTGACATCTCACCCACCTCCCAACAAGCATCGGGGGGCTGTGCGCCCCAGCTGCGCTGGGCGCCGCCCATTCGTGGCGGGTGACATCTCACCCACCTCTCCCAACAAGCATCGAGGGGCTGTGCGCCCCAGCTGTGCTGGGCGCTGCCCGTTCGTGGCGGGTGACATCTCAGGCAGCACGCTGGAGCGTGAACCCGGGCCCCACGTACGTGTTGTCCCAGGCGGGGAGCTTCTCGACCCGCTCGGTCATCCAGCGGACCAGGTTCGGGTGCGGATCGAGCGGCAGCTTCTGCAGGCCATGCAGATGCATCGGCGCCGCCACCGCGATGTCGGCGATGGTGGGATTCTGGCCTGCGAGCCAGGGGCTCTTCGCCAGGCGCTCGTCGAGGATGCCGGCCAGCTTGTGGAACTGCGCGTCCTGGGCAGCGATCACCGCAGCGTCGGGTTGGGCGTTGAGCAGCGGCTTCACGCAGTGCTCCACCAGGTAGACGTAGCAGCTCGGGAACCAGCTCGACGATTCCCACAGGAGCCAGCGATTGATATCGGCCCGGGTCTTGAGGTCGGTCGGGTAGTACGACGTCTTACCGAACTTGTCGGCGGCGTACTGGAGGATGGCATTGGACTCCCAGAGCACGAAGTCGCCGTCCGCCAGGGCAGGCAGACATGCGTTCGGATTGATCGAGCAGTAGGCCGGGGACTTCTGTTCGGCCTTGAAGTAATCGGTATGGGCCAACTCGTACGGCACGCCCATGAGCTGGAGCCCGGCGATGACCTTGCGACAGTTCACGGTGATCGGGTCCGCATACAATTTCATGATGTCTCCTCCCGGTATGGTTTGTCGTGGCGCCCGCCCCTCGTGAATCCCCCGGCGTCTGCGCCCAAAAAGTCTACGGTTTGACCCCTGCGGGAGCATCTGATGGAATGGGAACGGATTGTTTCCAGTCCGTAGACAATGCCCATCTCGACCGACATGCTGGAAGCCTTCGTCCGGGTCGCCGACCACCTGAGCGTCAGTGCGGCGGCGAACGAACTGGGCGTGGGCAAGGGCGTGGTCAGCAAGCGGGTCGCCCAGCTGGAACGCGCGGTCAAGGCCACCCTGTTCAGCCGCAGCACGCGCCGGGTGGCGCTGACCCCGGCGGGCGAGATCTACCTGGACTTCGCGCGCAATGCGTTGGGTGCCGTCCGGTCGGCCGACGAGCAGCTGCTGTCGCTGCGGGCGAACCTGAGCGGCCGCATCCGCGTGACGGCGCCCATTTCCTGGGGCCAGCGCGTACTGGCGAAGCTGCTGCCGGATTTCCTGGCGGCCCATCCCGGCATCGAGATCGAGCTGCTGCTCGAGGACCGGATCATGGACATCGCGTACGAGCGGGTCGATCTCGCGATGCGGTTCACGTCATCGCTGGCCCACGATCTGGTCCTGGTCCCGGTGGCACGGATCGACCTCATCGTCATCGCCTCCCCCGCCTATCTGGAAACCGCCGGGTCACCGCAGGATCCGCGCGACCTCGAAGGGCGTCCCTGCATGTGCTACTGGCGCGACGTGTCCGACGAAGTGTGGACCTTCGCGTCGGGCGATCGCTCCCAGAGCGTGCGGGTGCGCAGCCGCTTCCGCGCGAACAATCCCGAGGCCGTGGCCGATGCGGCCCTGCGTGGCCTGGGCATCGCGCTGCTGCCCGAATATGTCTGCGAACCCGATCTTTCCGAAGGTCGTCTGGTGCGCGTGCTGGAAGGCTGGACGCCGGTCACCAAGTTCGGCAACCAGATCACTGCGGTCGCCACGCCGGACCGCATGCGCATCTCGCGCAACCAGGCGCTGCTCGGCTACCTCAGGGAGCGGCTGGGCTGAGCGGTCGTCAGCACCCCCCGCATTGTCGTTGGCGTGGGGAAATGCGCGGACCGCTGCCCCCACCCTAACCCTCCCCCAGCAAGGCTGGGGGAGGGGATGTACACCCCTTCCCCCGACAGCGTCGGGAGAAGGTTGGGATGGGGGCCAGCCTAGAAGATGTTCCACCAGGACTTGCTGGCGCGGCTTTCCGCCAGCAGCTTGCTCTCGGGGAAGTTCAGCTGCAGCACGCGCTCGGAATCCTTCTGCAGGTCGGTGAGCCCCATCGCCTGGTAGGACTTGACCAGCACCACGAAGGCCCGCTCCAACGCCGGGGTCTGCGGATAGTTCGTGATGGCGGCCTGGGCGCGGTTGACCGCAGCCACGTATGCCCGGCGCCGCAGGTAGTACTCGGCCACCTTCACTTCGTAGGACGCGAGCGCGTTCACCAGGTACTGCATGCGCTTGGTCGCGTCCGGTGCGTACTTGCTCTCCGGGTAGCGGGCGACGAGCTGCTGGAGGGCCGCGAAGGATTCCTGCATCGCCGCCGGGTCGCGCTCGGTCATGTCCTGGTTGGAGAACTTGGCGATCAGCCCGAGATCCTCGTTGAAGGAGACGAGCCCCTTCAGGTAGTAGGCGTAGTCGACGTTGGGATGATTCGGGTACAGCTTGATGAAGCGGTCGCACGCGGCGATGGCCGAGGCCTTCTCACGCTCCTTGAAGTAGGCGTAGGCGACCTCGAGCTGGGCCTGCTGGGCGTACCGACCGTACGGGAAGCGCGACTCGAGCTTCTCGTAGTAGTTGATGGCCTTCTTGTAGTTGCCGGAGTTCAACTCGCCCTTGGCTTCGGTGTACAGCTTGTCCACCGACCAGCCGCGAGTCTCGTCCTTCGTAGGGCCGCTCTTGCACGCCCCGAGGGCGGTGAGGAGCAGGACCACAAGGATTGCCGCTAGACTTCTCGTCATGTCGTTCGCCGAAAAAAAGCGCGCGGATTATAGCCCACCCCTCGCGCGTGACGGGCTTTCCGCCGTGATTCCCGCTGACCTCGCCGGATCCCGTCTGGACCAGGCGCTGTCGAAACTGTTCCCCGACTATTCGCGCACGCGGTTGCAGGCGTGGATCGAGGCCGGCCGCGTCACGGTCGATGGCGCGGCCGCCGAGGTGCGGCGCAAGGTCTGGGGCGGAGAAAGCGTCGAACTCGTCCCCGAACCGAGTGCCTCGGAGACGAGCTTCGCCCCCGAGGCGATCCCGCTCACGGTGGTCCACGAAGACGAAACGCTGCTGGTGGTGAACAAGCCGCCCGGGCTGGTGGTGCATCCGGGCAGCGGCAACTGGGCCGGCACGCTGCTGAACGCCCTGCTCGCCCACGCACCGCAAGTCGCCCACCTGCCGCGCGCCGGCATCGTGCACCGGCTCGACAAGGACACGAGCGGGTTGCTGGTCGTGGCGAAGACGCTCGAAGCCCAGACGTCGCTGGTGCGTCAGCTGCAGGCCCGCACCGTCTCGCGGCGCTACCTCGCGATCGTGCTCGGCGCCGCGCCGGAATCGGACGTCGTCGAGGCAGCGATCGGCCGCCACCCCACCCAACGCACGCGCATGGCGCCCGTCGCAACGGGGAAACCGGCCGTGACCCACTACCGGGCGTTGCGCCGCGGCGACGGCTGGACGCTCCTCGAATGCCGACTGGAAACCGGGCGCACGCATCAGATCCGCGTGCACATGGATGCCATCGGCCATCCGCTGCTGGGCGATCCGGTCTACGGACCGCGACGGCCACCCGCATCGCTGGCCGCGCGCGTCGACGGATTTCATCGACAGGCGCTGCATGCCTGGAAACTCGCGCTGGTACATCCGGCCACGCAAGAAACCCTGGGGTGGGAGGCACCACCACCGGCCGATTTCCAGGCGCTGCTCGAACGCCTCGAAGCACCGTGACCCCGTTCGACTGGATCACCCCCGACTGGCCCGCCCCGCCCCGGGTGCGCGCGCTGGTGACCACGCGCAGCGGCGGCGTCAGCATCGGCCCCTATGCGAGCCTCAACCTCGGCATCGCGGTCAACGACGACCCGAAGGCCGTTGCCGAGAATCGTGCCCGAGTGCGTGCGCACCTGCCGGAGGAGCCCCGCTGGCTCAAACAGGTGCACGGTGCCACAGTGGTCGCGGGCGAATCGGTCTCAGCGCTGGTGGAAGCCGATGCATCGGTCACACGCACACCCGGTGTGGTCTGCGTGATCCAGATGGCCGACTGCATGCCGGTGCTGCTCGCAACCCGCGACGGATCGGTCATCGGCATCGCGCACGCCGGCTGGCGCGGCCTCGCCGGCGGCGTGGTGGAACGAACCATCGAAGCGATGCGCGCGGACCCGGCTGCGATGATCGCGTGGCTTGGCCCGGCCATCGGTCCGAACACCTTCGAAGTGGGCGATGAGGTCCGCGCGGCCTTCGTTGCCGCCGACCCGGCCGCTGTCGATGCATTCCGCCCCCTCAAGACCGGCAAATGGCTGGCCGATCTGTTCACCCTCGCCCGCCAACGGCTCGCCCGTGCCGGCTTGACCGCGGTCCACGGCGGCGGCCTGTGCACCGTCTCCGATCCGACCCGGTTCTTCTCCCACCGCCGCGATCGTTTGACCGGTCGCATGGGCGCATTCCTCTGGCTCGAACCTTAGGCACCGGTCAGCGCTAACGCTATACTGTTGCATTTTGGTCCGGCGGTAAGGCTTCGTGCAGACTTTCCTGGCGATCGTTGTCGCGTGCGTGGCTGGCGGCCTGCTGTCGGTGCTGCTGGCCGCCCTGCTCTCGCTCGGGGCGACGGCAGCGCGCGTGCCGCTGCTGGTGAGCTTCGCGGTGGGCGCGCTGCTCGGCGCGGTTTTCCTCGAGATCCTCCCCTACGCGTTCGAACGCGCCTCGAGCATCGAAGCGGTGACGGCCACGGTGCTCGGGGGCATCCTCGCGTTCTTCGTGCTGGAGAAGCTGGTCCTATGGCGTCATTGCCACGTGGAGGATTGCGAGGCGCACGATCCGCCCGGCCCCGCCCACGACCACGGCCGCAGCGGCGCCCTGATCCTGATCGGCGATACCTTCCACAACTTCGTGGACGGCATCCTCATCGCCGCAGCGTTCCTGGCCGACTTCCAGTTGGGACTCGTCGCGGCCGTCGCCATCATCACCCACGAGATTCCGCAGGAACTCTCGAACTTCGTGATCCTCCTGCACTCGGGCTACTCGCGCCGCAAGGCGCTGGGCTACAACCTGCTGACGGGGCTCGCGATGGTTGTGGGTGGACTGATCGGCTACCTCGCGCTGACGCCGCTGATGAACCTGGTGCCGCTGCTGGTCGCGGTGGCCGCGGCGAGCATGCTCTACGTCGCCGTGGCGGACCTCATTCCGGGGTTGCACCGGCGCGCGGAACTGAGTTCGACCCTGCAGCAGTCGCTACTGATCGGGCTTGGCGTCGGTACCATCTGGCTCGTCGGCAGCATCGCCGGACACTGAGGCCTGGCGGCGGGCTGCAGCCCGCTTGCGCCGCGGCCCCCCGAACAACCACAGGAACAGCGCGAGCGGCCCGAGGCCGTAGGTGAGGAACGTCATCACGCCCGCCACCAGATTGCGTTCGGTAGCGGCCATCAGCAGCGTGACGTAAACCCAGGCTATGGCGACGATGTACATGCTTGACCGGTCGACGGCGGCACCAACAGAATGGCACACCGCACGCGAAGTTCGTCGATGCCCGTGCCGTCCGATTCCGCATTGTCGCTGCAGCAGTTCCTCGAAGCCAACGCCGAGGCACTGAAGGCACTCGTCCAGCCGGCTTCCGAAGCGCTCGCCGACGGCCCGGCATTCGCCCTGGCGTGGGCGCGCACGATGCAGCAAGCACCGGAAAAGCTCGCTGCCCTGCAGCGGGAGTTCTACGAACAGCAGGTTGGATTGTGGCGGCGTGCGCTGGATGCACCGTCGTCGTCCAATGACAACGGCAAGCTGCCGTTCTTCGCGCTGCTGGAAGACCAGCACCGGCTGATGAGCCGCTGGGCGGAGCAACTGCCCGGCGCACTGGAGATCGAACCGCAGGCGCGCCGGCGGCTCGCGTTCGCGCTGCGCCAATGGGCCGAGGCGTCGGCACCGGCGAATTTCCTGGCCACGAATCCCGCCGCGATCCGCGCTGCGGTGGAAAGCAGCGGCACCACGCTGCAACGCGGTCTGAAAAACCTCCGTGCCGACCTCGAGCGCGGGCGCATCTCCATGAGCGATGCCGGTGCCTTCGAAGTGGGTCGCAACCTCGCGATCACGCCGGGCGCCGTGGTGCACGAGACACCGATCATGCAGCTCATCCAGTACACGCCGCTCACGGAGAAGGTGGGGGCGCGGCCGCTGCTGATCGTGCCGCCGTTCATCAACAAGTACTACATCCTCGACCTGCGGCCGGAGAACTCGTTCGTGCGCTTCGCGCTGGAGCAGGGGCAACAGGTCTTCATGGTCTCGTGGCGCAACATCCCGCCCGAGTTGGGTGGCGCGAGCTGGGAGGATTATCTGCAGGAGGGCGTCTTCTCGGCGCTCGACGCGGTCCTCGACATCGCCGGCACCCGTGATGCCAACGTCCTCGGGTTCTGTGTCGGCGGCACGCTGACGACGTGTGCCGCTGCGATCGAAGCGGCCCGCGGCGGCAAGCGCATGGCCCACCTCACGCTGCTCGCCACCCTGCTCGACTTCTCCGATCCGGGCGAGATCTCGGTCTTCGTCGACGAAGCCAGCGTCGCCCGGCGCGAACGCGAGTTCGCCGACGGCGGCGTGATGCCGGGTTCGCAACTCGCCTCGGCCTTCGCGAGCCTGCGCGCGCGCGACCTCATCTGGTACTTCGTCGAGCACAACTATCTGTTCGGCGAAACGCCGCGCGCCTTCGATCTGCTGCACTGGAACAGCGACAGCGCCAACCTGCCCGGCCGCCTCTACGCGTGGTACCTGCGCAACATGTATCTGGAGAACCGCTTGCGGCAACCGGGTGCCCTCGAACTGTGCGGCCAGTCCATCGATCTCCGCCGCATCGAGATTCCGAGCTACGTGCTGGCGGCGAAAGACGACCACATCGTCCCGTGGCATTCTGCATTCCGCACACCGAATCTTCTGTCGGGGGAATGCCGCTTCGTGCTGGCCGAGAGCGGCCATGTGGCAGGCGTGATCAATTCGGCCAAGCTCGACCGCCGCGGCTGGTGGGACAACTCGCACGGGTCGAACGAGCCCGACACCTGGTTTGATTCCGCACAACACCATCGCGGCAGTTGGTGGCACGATTGGGGCGCATGGATCGGCGAGCGATCGGGTCGCCGCATCCGTGCACCCGTGGTACTCGGCAACGACCGACATCCCGTGATCGAACCGGCGCCGGGACGCTTTGTGGCGGAGGTTCCGGTCACTGCGACGCGGCATCAGAACAACTACACAACTCGAACCTGAAGACGGGAGGAGAACATGCAAAAGAGAATCGTGCTGGTCACCGGTGGCATGGGTGGCCTCGGCGAGTCGATCTGCACCAAGATGGCCGACGCCGGTTACCACGTCGTCGTCACGTATTCGCCGTCCAACAAGACCTCGGGCGACTGGCTGGCAGCGATGAAGGCGCGGGGCTATACCTTCCACGCCGTCCCATGCGATGTCGGTGACTACGATTCCTGTGCCGCGGCCGTCGCCCGGGTGGAGAAGGAAGCGGGCCCGGTGGACGTGCTGGTGAACAACGCCGGCATCACCAAGGACATGACCTTCAAGAAGATGGACAAGGCCGCCTGGGACGCCGTGATCCGCACCAACCTGGACAGCTGCTTCAACATGACCAAGCAGGTCATGGACGGTATGGTGGAGCGCGGCTGGGGTCGCGTGATCAACGTCTCGTCGGTGAACGGCCAGAAAGGCGCGTTCGGCCAGACCAACTACTCGGCGGCCAAGGCCGGCATGCACGGCTTCACCAAGGCACTCGCCCTCGAAGTGGCCAAGAAGGGCGTGACGGTGAACACCATCTCGCCCGGCTACATCGGCACCAAGATGGTGACGGCGATCGCTCCGGAAATTCTCGAGACGAAGATCCTGCCGCAGATCCCGCTCGGCCGCCTCGGCAAGCCGGAAGAAGTGGCCGGCCTCATCATCTACCTCGCTTCCGACGAAGCCGCGTTCGTGACGGGCGCCAATATCTCCATCAACGGCGGCCAGCACATGCAGTAGCTGCAGCGCCGCCCACAGTGGAGAGCCCCCACGCTCCCCTTGGTCGCTGCCCACCGAGGGGGGCGCGTCAGTGCCTTGGGGCGGCCCGGCGGCACCGAGAAGACAAAAAAAACCCCGGTAGTTGCCTACCGGGGTTTAACCCTTATCTTTCGATAAAGGGGGAGGAGACTTCAGCCCACGCGCCTCGCGCGCGGCACCACCGATGCAACGGCGGCGCTGATGGGAGCCGGCTTCAAGCCAGCCCCGGCAAATTCGGTCAACTGCGTCACTGCCTGCTGCACGGCATCGATGATGGCGGTCGTCGTCGTCACCGCGGTCTTCGTTCCTGCCGTCCACCACTCACCGCCGGGCACCGGCGCGTGCAAAACTGACTTTTCGATCGATTCGAGCCACTGCCGCTGAAGCGGCGCGCCCTCGTCATCCAGATACTTCAACACTTGGTTCCGCGCTTCCTGCACGATCGCTACGTAATTCTGCGAGTAGCCGGAGAGTTTCTCCACACTGCTCTGCGACCATACCGTGAGCATCCCGACCACTTCGCCGAAGTCCTTCGCCGCGGCCAGCTTGCGTGCCTGATCGAACGACTCGTGCAACAGCGCCTTACCTGATTCGAGTTGCAATCCCACCAATCGATCGGCCGCCGCGTATCCCGCCTCCGCCGCCACCAGGGCCAGGCCAAGACTGGTATTGTTCACTGCGGAAACCAAACCTTGATCGATTTTCACCCGTTAATCCCTTGGTGGATTGGGGACTTTCCACGAACCTGCATCTCTTTCGGAGATGCGTTGATGCAATGCACAAGGGCGATGGTAGGGACCGAAAAAGCCCGTGTCAACAATTTTTTTGCGCGGCGCACCATTCTTCCGTTACAGTTATTTATCAACGGTTTGAACCGTTGCCGACGGAGGATCGGCGAGACCCCGAACAGGACCGCCCCGTCCACTAAAGCCAACTGCAAAGAGGCCCCACCCTATGGCTGAGGAACTTCGGCTGATCAAGAAGTACCCGAACCGCCGCCTGTACGACACCGCGACCAGCAGCTACATCACGCTGACCGACGTAAAGGCGCTGGTGCTCGAGCAAGTGCCCTTCAAGGTGGTCGATGCGAAGACCAACGAGGATCTGACCCGCAGCATCCTGCTGCAGATCATCCTCGAGGAAGAATCGGCGGGCGCGCCGATGTTCTCCTCCGACATGCTGTCGCAGATCATCCGTTTCTATGGCAACGCCATGCAGGGGATGATGGGCAACTATCTGGAAAAGAACATCCAGACCTTCATGGAAATCCAGCGCAAGCTGCAGGAGCAGTCGCTCGCCAAGTTCGGCGAGGGCGGCATGGGCGGCAACGACGCGTGGAGCCAGTTCATCAAGATGCAGGGCCCCGCCATCCAGGGCCTGATGGGCAGCTACCTGGAGCAGAGTGCCAGCACCTTCGTCGAGATGCAGCAGCAGCTCCAGAAGCAGGCGCGCAACATGTTCAGCGGCTTTCCCTTCGCGCCCTTCGGCAGCACGACGGCGGAACCCGAGTCCACCGAACCTTCCGGGTCGGGCGGTAAGAAGTCCTGACCGCCGCAGTTTCTCGCGCATGAAGGCTCGCGTTCGCGCCCGCCCTGCGGCTGCGCCGAAGGTCGGCTTCGTCTCGCTCGGCTGTCCGAAGGCGCTGGTCGACTCGGAGCACATCCTCACGCGCCTGCGCGCGGAGGGCTACGACATCTCCCCCACCTACTCCGATGCGGACCTGGTGGTGGTGAATACCTGTGGCTTCATCGATTCCGCCGTGGAGGAATCGCTCGACGCGATCGGTGAGGCACTCAGCGAGAACGGCAAGGTGATCGTCACCGGCTGCCTCGGCGCGAAGGGCTCGGTGGTGAAGGACACGCATCCTTCGGTGCTGGCCGTGACCGGCCCGCACGCCACCGAAGAAGTGATGGACGTCGTGCATCAGCATCTGCCCAAACCGCACGATCCGTTCACCGATCTCGTACCGGCACAGGGCATCAAGCTCACTCCGAAGCACTACGCGTATCTCAAGATCTCCGAAGGCTGCAACCATCGTTGCACCTTCTGCATCATTCCATCGATGCGCGGCGATCTCGTGAGCCGCCCGGTAGGTGACGTGCTGCAGGAAGCCGAACACCTCGCCCGCGCTGGCGTGAAGGAAATCCTGGTCATCTCGCAGGACACCAGCGCCTACGGCGTCGACGTGAAATACCGCACCGGCTTCTGGAAGGGTCGCCCGGTGAAGACGCGCATGACCGAAATGGTGCGTGCGATGAGCGAACTGGGAGTGTGGGTACGCCTGCACTACGTGTATCCGTATCCGCACGTGGACGAGGTGATCCCGCTGATGGCCGAAGGCAAGCTCCTGCCCTACCTCGACGTGCCGTTCCAGCACGCGAGCCCGCGCATCCTCAAGCTGATGAAGCGCCCGGCCAGCGCGGAGAACAATCTCGCGCGCATCCGCGCCTGGCGCGAGATCTGTCCGGAGATCACCATCCGCTCCACGTTCATCGCCGGGTTCCCGGGCGAGACGGAAGCGGAGTTCGAAGAACTGCTCGCCTTCCTCGAAGAAGCGGAACTGGACCGCGTCGGCTGTTTCCCCTATTCACCGGTGGAAGGCGCGGTCGCCAACGAATTGCCCGACGCCGTTCCCGACGAGGTCCGTCAGGAACGGCGCGACCGCTTCATGCAGACCCAGGAGAAGATCTCCACCCGTCGCCTCGCGCGTAAGGTGGGCAAGGAGATCACGGTGCTGGTGGATGAAGTGGACGGCAACCGGGCCAAGGCGCGCAGCGCAGCGGATGCGCCCGAGATCGATGGCGTCGTGTACGTGGACGGAGCACGCTGGCTGAAGGCGGGACAATTCGCGCAGGTGCGCGTCACGCGCTCCGACGAGCACGATCTCTTCGCGGACGTCATCACGACCTGACATGTGGCAGCGCCTGAAACGCTGGGCGAAGGCGCTGCGCAACGACGTGATGACGCTCTGGTTCGCGGGGCGACATCCGGACACGCCGCTGGCGGCGAAGCTGTTAGCGCTGGGCCTCGCCGCCTATGCTTTGAGCCCTATCGATCTCATTCCGGATTTCATTCCGGTGCTGGGATACCTCGACGAGATCGTGCTGCTGCCGATCGGGATCTACTTCTGTCTGAAGATGATTCCTGCGAGGGTGCTCGCCGAATGTCGAGCTCGGACCGAGCAGTGGTTCGAAGAGAAGCGGGGCAAGCCGCGGAGTTGGATGGGAGCGGCGGTGATCGGTGCCATCTGGGTTGTGGGGATGTGGGGGGTTTGGGTGTTGGTGAGGTAGCTATCGCCGCTGCCCGCATCCCAACCTTCCCCCACCTTCGGTGGGGGAAGGTTGGGATGCGGGCAAGCCATCGACGAAACTATCCTCGCGCCGTTTCGACAGCAGTCCCCTGTCCCTCCTCCTCGAAGAACGCCTCCACCTCCCGGAGATCTCTCGTCCGCCGCATCGGCGGCAGGCTCTGCCACACACGCTTTCCATATGACTTGGTGATGATCCGCGGATCGCAGATCATCAGCACGCCACGATCGGTCTCATCGCGGATCAACCGCCCCGCTCCCTGCTTCAACAGGATCACCGCCTGCGGCAACTGGTGATCCATGAACGCGTTGCCGCCCTGCGCATTGATGCGCTCGATGCGCGCCGTCAGCACCGGATCGTCCGGCGGCGTGAACGGCAAGCGGTCGATCATCACCAGCGACAACGTCGGACCGCGCACGTCCACGCCTTCCCAGAACGATTGGCTGCCCACGAGCACCGCGTTGCCGAGCTTGCGGAAACGCTCCAGCAGATCCGTGCGCGACCCCTCGCCCTGCAGCAGCACGGGAAAATCCAGGCCGCGTTTGCGCAGACCGTCCTCGATCTTCTCGCGTGCCTCGCGCATGGCGCGCAGACTGGTGAACAGACAGAACGCCCGTCCGCCGCTCGCGACGATCGCCGGCAGCACCGCGTTCACCACCGCCTGCGTGTAGCCGGCATCGTTCGGATCCGGCATCGCTTCGGGCACGTACAGCACCGCCTGATGCGGATAGTCGAAGGGGCTGTCCCAGCTGCGCATCTCAGCCCGCTCGAGGCCCAGCTGGCGCGCATAGTGCGAGAAATCGCCCTTCACGGAGAGCGTCGCCGAGGTGAAGATCCACGCGCGCGGCGTACCGGTCAGTTGTCGCGCGAAGATCTCGCCGACGGACAACGGCGTTGCATGCAGTTGCAGCGAGTGGGCGAAGACCTCGATCCACCGCACATAGTCGGGGTCGGGCTCCGCATGCCAGCGCTTGAGTCGCGCCAGTTGGTCGCAACTGCGCTCCCAGCATCGGGCCAGCCCCTCGCTGCGATCGGCCTGGAACTCGAGCAGGCCGTTCAGGGCCTCGAGTTTTTCCGCGACCGTATCCAGCGCGGCAACGAAGCCCTTGCGCCCGAGCGCCGCCTGCGCCGGAGCACGGCCGGACTCTCCTTCCCATGCCAGGCGCAGATCCTTGGCCGCCTTCTCCAGGGCCTGAGCGGATTCGGGCAAGGCCGCGAAGTCCTTGGCCGCGGCCGCCCCCTCCAACCGCGTATCGCGCGCGAGTTCGAGCAGCTGCGCCGTGGAAGTCGTCTCGCCGAAGAACAGGCTCGCTGTCTCGGCGAGCTGGTGCGCTTCATCGAGGATGACCGTGTTGCACGCCGGCAGCAGTTCCGACACGCCTTCGTCGCGTAACACCACGTCGGCAAAGAACAGATGGTGGTTCACCACCACCACATCGGCCTCGAGCGCGTTCTTGCGCGCCTTCATCACGAAACAGTCCTTGAAGTTGGGGCAGTCGCTCCCGAGGCAGTTCTCGCGGGTGGACGTGACCTGCGACCAGATCGCGGCGTCTTCCGGCACCTCGCCGCAGGCGCTCTTGTCCCCGGTGGAACTGGTCCGCGCATAGCTCGCGATCAGCCCCAGATAGCCGACATCGGCCCGGCTTGCGAACCGGCCGTCGTTCTTGGCGCGCTCCAGATGGTAGTGACAGACGTAGTTGGCGCGCCCCTTCAGCAACGCCGTGGTCACCGACGCCTGCAGCGCCTTGCGCACCACGGGCAGGTCGCGATCGAAGAGCTGATCCTGCAGCGTCTTGGTGCCGGTGGACACGATCACCTTGCCGCCCGACCGCAGAGCCGGCACGAGGTAGGCGAACGTCTTGCCCGTACCCGTGCCGGCCTCGGCCACGAGCACTCCATGATTCTCGATGGTTTCCGCGATGGCCCGGGCCATCTCGATCTGCTGCGGCCGGGTCTTGTACCCGGGGATGTGCCGACCCAGCGGGCCGCCAGCGGAAAAGACTTCGTCGAGATCGTTCATGCGCCCGCTAATTGTATCGTCCCGGAGCGCGACGGCCCTCATCGTGGTGACCCTATTCGAGCGGCCTTTGCCGAGACGATCCAGCGGGTTCGACATGCGGCGTTCTCCGATACAGCTGCAGCCAGGGCTTCTCCCCCAGGGCCGGCATAGGAGTCCCGGGGGCTTTCACCTCCGTCGCGCCGGGGTCGCGCCGATGCCTGCAGCCGTGATACAACACCCTTCGTCGAACCCAGTCCGCGCAGGCGTCCTCCGCCCGGATGCTGCAGCGCCTGAGCCGGATCGTGTGTTCATACTGTCAGGCCGACGTGAGGTGCCATATCCAAAGCGCAGGTGACCCGTGAACTTGGTGGTCGACATGGATGATCCCGATCAAGCCGCCGTCGAGATGTTCATGCGGTCTCTCGACATCGATGAGCAGGTTGCCCATGCGTTGGTCGAAGCAGGGCTGACCGGGATCGACGAGGTGGCCCATATGCCGTTGCAGGAGCTGTTGGAAGTTGCGTCGGTAACCCAGACTCTTCTGCTGTCGTTGCGGGAACGCGCACGACAGCGGTTAGCGGATGACTCGATGCGTCGCAATCAATAGATGTGTCCGATACGAGTGCGGCCTCCTTGTTTGACACGGACGATGGCCGTCATTTCCTCTTTCCTCTGAACTCGATCCCGCCCCCCGGGATCCGGCAGCCGAAGACGTGCGATACGCCTGGTTCATTCTCATGCTCGTCGCGTTGTCCCATTCAGCGTCGGCTCAGCTCGAGTTCCTGACGGTCAAGGAGATCTTCCAGGCGATCCGCTTCGTCGCGGCCCAATCCGAGGCATCGGCAAACCACAGCGCCGTCTCGCCGTTCGCGCCGGACTCCAGTGAGACGCGGATGCCCGAGACCTTCGCTGATCTGGCGCAGACCATACTGCACTGCTACCACGGCACCGCGCGCTACGAAACCGCGGTCGTTGCGCAAACCCCGTGGGACCGTGAAGGCCGATACGGGGGCGACAACTCGGCGCTCATCCGCATTCGGTACTACGGTTCCGGTTCGGGCGGTCCCTACGAGATCGACGTGGGACTGGTGTCGCGACAGGATCAGATTCGCACCGCGGTCGTCAGCGACAGTTCGCCCGAGCGGTGGAATACAGGTTGCGTGCTCGAAGACTGGACGAAGCTCTAGCCGTAGCCTCTTCGGTGCGATAGCGATCATGGGATCGTGCATTGCGTTCTTCTATGCCTAGAGATCCACCATGGTTGTCGAACTGCAGAGCAGCGCGCGACTCGATGATCTGCGCTTCATCATTCATGACTTCAACGCCGCCACCGAAGTCATCGTGTCTCAGATCGACATCGAGTTCATGGCCGTCCGGGCCAGCATTGCCCCGCTCCGGAATCCGAAGGCGAAGATCGCGTGCGTCGGGAACCATCCGGTGGTTCACGCGTTGATCGCTGCGGTCGACAATCTGGGTCCGTCGCCCCACCGGTGCCACCGCTTCGATACTCTCGACGAAGCCCGGGAGTTCATCGCCGCGTGACATCGGTCCCGGCGCTGCGTATCCCTGCGCGCGTTACTATCGGCTTCGTTTCCTGCGCACGCGAGCACTCTCCCACGCCAGACTCCCATGATCGGCGGTCTCAAGCGTTTCTTCCTGCTGTCCGACTGGTCCACGAGCGGCAGGGGGTTCGGTCAGTCGCTGTTCGCGCGCGGCAAGGGCATCGGGATTCTCGGTCGCGTCGTAGCGGTCGGCATCCTGCTGGCCGTGGCCCTGGCGTGCTTCATCGAACCGAAGCTCCTCATGGTGGTCGGGTACTGGGGTGGCGCGCTGTTCCTGCTGCTGTTCGTCACGGAAGTCCTGGCGCACATGTTGATGCTCTGCGGCAACTGGTGGGTGGTTCGGACCGGCAAACGACCCTGATCCTTCGGCAACCTGCGGGGTCACGCGAAAAATCGCTGCACAATCCCACAACAAGACCATGAAACAGGAGGCAACATGGTTCAGGACAGTGTCCTAGCGACTTACCTCATCGAAACACCGCACCCGCTCGATCATGCTGCCGCCGTGATCGCCGGGGAGCAGTCGAGCGGCACCTTCGTCGCGATCCCCGGAGAGACCAACGAGCTGAAGCAGCGCTACGGGGCACAGGTCCTGCGTATCGAAGCTCTCGAAGCGGTTGCCGCTCCGAGCCTGCCGGGCAGCAACCCCCCCCGCTCCGCCGGCGGCAACGTCCAGTATCGGCGCGGCCGCATAACCATCTCGTTTCCGCTGCACAATTTCGGCCCGTCGTTGCCGAGTCTGCTCTCCACGGTCGCCGGCAACCTCTACGAACTGCAGGAGGTGTCGGGGTTGCGGCTGGAAGACCTCGAATTGCCTCCCGCGTTCGCCGAACGCTATCCGGGCCCGGCGTTCGGCATTGACGGGACGCGCAAGCTCGCACAGGTGTCGGGCCGCCCGCTGATCGGGACGATCGTCAAACCCAGCATCGGCCTGTCCAAGGAAGCGCTGTGCAAGCTCGTCCGCGACCTCGCTTCGGCCGGACTCGACTTCATCAAGGATGACGAGCTGCAGGCCGACCCGCCCTATTTCTCCCTGGCCGAGCGGGTCGCCTCGGTCATGGCCGAGATCCAGCGGGTCGCCGACGCCACCGGCAAGAAGGCCATGTACGCCTTCAACATCACCGGCGACGTGGATCACATGCTGCGCAGCCACGACCTGATCCGCAAAGCCGGCGGCACGTGCGTGATGATCAACATCAACAGCGTCGGCTTCGCCGCGCTCGCTCACGTGCGCCGCCATTGCGAGCTGCCGATCCACGGCCACCGCGCGAACTTCGGTGCGATGTCGCGTCACCCGCTGCTGGGCATCGGATTCACGGCCTACCAGAAACTGTGCCGGCTGGCCGGTGTGGACCACCTGCACGTGGGCGGTTTCAACGGCAAGTTCTACGAAAGCAACGACGAGGTGGGGCGCTCCATCAAGGACTGCCTCACGCCGCTGTACGGGGACTACCGGGTCATGCCCGCCATTTCCTCCGCGCAGTGGGCCGGCTCGGCGCTGCCGATCTATGCCGCCACCAGAACCATCGACGTCGTGCACCTGGCCGGCGGCGGCATCATCGCGCATCCGGGCGGCACCGCCGCCGGCGTACTCAGCATGCAGCAAGGCTGGCAAGCCGCGCTGGCCGGGGCAACACTGGAGGCATATGCGCAAACCCATCCGGAGTTGCGCGCTGCGATCGACAAGTTCGGAGGCCGCGGCTGATGGCTTCCGGCTCCGAACTGCTGCTCGCCTTCTACGGCGACGATTTCACCGGCTCCACCGATGCGATGGAGGCGTTGGCCGTCTCCGGATTGCGGACGGTACTGTTCCTCGAGCCACCGGAACCGGCGTTCGTCGCCGCGAGGTTTCCCGACCTGCGTTGCATCGGTGTGGCCGGTACCAGTCGAGCGATGTCCCCGGCTGAAATGGACGAGCAGCTCGACCCGGTGCTGCGCGAGCTATGGGCGTTGAAGGCGCCGCTCACGCACTACAAGGTCTGCTCCACTTTCGATTCGGCGCCCGAGATCGGCAGCATCGGACACGTCGCCGACCTGGTGCGCCGCAAACTGAATCCGGGCGCGACGATCTCGGTGGCCGCGGGCGCTCCGCCGCTGCGGCGGTACACCGTATTCGGGAATCATTTCGCCGCGGCCGGCACCGAGGTTTTCCGGCTGGACCGGCATCCGACCATGTCGCGTCACCCGGTGACGCCCATGCACGAGGCCGATCTGCGCATCCACCTTTCACATCAGACCCGAGCCAGCATCGGGTTGATGAGCCTGCCTGAACTCGACGGCCCGGCCGCGGAGGTCGATGCGCGTCACGCACAGAAGCTGGCCGACCGTCCCGACCTCCTGCTCTACGACGTGGCCGACGATCGGAGCCTCGGCACTGTCGGTCGGCTGATATGGCAGCAGGCCCGGCACGCGCAGCACTTCGCCATCGGCTCGTCCGGTGTCGAGTACGCGCTCGCCGCACACTGGCGCGCGAGCGGCGTGATCGCTGCGGCGCGGGCGACGTTCCCGCCCGTGGTGCCGGTGAAGCAACTGATCGTCGTATCCGGCAGCGCTTCCCCGATGACGGCGACGCAGATCCAGTGGGCGTCGGCGCACGGCTTCGACTGCTTGCGTGCGCCGACCGAGGCGCTGTGCCGGCCGCAGGCCACGGACGCGCCATTGAAGGATGTGTTCGAGCGGGCCCTGGCTTCGCTATCCGCGGGACGCAGCGTCGTGATCTACACCGCGGCCGGTCCGGATGACCCCAGCATCCAGGCGACACGTGAAACGCTGACAGCGGGCTCGGCGAATACCGCCAGGATGCTCGGCAGCGCGCTGGGCCGGATCGCCCGCGATCTGCTGGCCCGCACCAGTCTGCGCCGCGTCGTCGTGGCGGGCGGCGACACGTCGAGCTATGCAACCCAGGAACTCGGCCTCTACGGCCTCGAGATGCTCGCCGAGCTGACACCCGGCGCGCCGCTGTGCCGTGGTTACTCGGAAGACCCCGAGCTCGACGGCCTGGAGGTCGCGCTGAAAGGGGGTCAGATGGGCAAGGCGGATTATTTTGGTGCAGCGCGAGGTGATCGCTGAAGCCGAGCATCGAGCGTGCAGTGCGCACTTCTCCTTGACACGCGTGGGCCTTGAGATGTGAACTGTCTGCCATCGGTCACCCGCATCTTTCGCCCATCGTGACCGTTCGTGCTGAGCACGGAAGGAGTGATGCGTCCCATCGGGCGCGAGAATCATCGTCGGAAGGCCGAGTTACCAGAGCATCCACATAAGGTGTTCGACTCGCTGAGATGAGGAACCCCCATTCCGAGTTTGCCGACCCCGGCGCAGCTCCTGCGCCGCCCGCAGCCGGCGTGCCCAAATGGCTGGTGTCTCTCGAGACGGTGGTCGGAACCGCGGTCGAGTATGCCGCTGCGCTCCTGGTGGCGGCCGACGTGGTGATCCTGTTCGCGGGCGTGGTGTCCCGCTACGTCTTCCATCGACCGATCCTCTGGTCCGACGAGCTGGCCTCGATCCTGTTCCTGTGGATGGCGATGCTGGGTGCCGTCGTCGCGCTGCGGCGCGGCGAGCACATGCGTATGACCGCCGTCGTGAGCATGGTTTCTCCCCAGGTGCGAGCGTTCCTCGAGGTGCTGGCCATCGCCGCGGCGCTCACCTTCCTGGCACTCATCGTCTACCCGGCCTACGAGTTCGCGCACGACGAGGTGGTGATCACCACGCCGGCCCTGGAGATCACCAATGCCTGGCGTGCCGCCGCGTTGCCGGTCGGCAGCGCACTCATGCTGTTCATCGCATTGATGCGCCTTCTGGAAACGGGCAGCTGGCGCCACATCCTCGGTGCGTTGGCGGCCATCGGCTTCGTCATCGGCATTCTCCTGCTTCTGCAACCCGTCCTGTTCGAGCTCGACAACGAGAACCTGCTCGTCTTCTTCGTCGGCATCGTTGCGCTCAACGTCTTTGCCGGCGTGCCGATCGCCTTCGCCTTCGGGCTTGCGACGTACGGCTACCTAGCCATCACGACGTTGATTCCGATGACCGCGATCGTGGGACGCATGGACGAGGGCATGTCCCACCTGATCCTGCTTTCGGTGCCGTTGTTCGTCTTCCTCGGGCTGTTGATCGAGATGACCGGGATGGCGCGCGCGATGGTGACTTTCCTCGGTTCGCTGTTGGGCCACGTGCGCGGTGGCCTGCACTACGTGCTGGTGGGTTCGATGTACCTGGTTTCGGGCATCTCCGGGTCGAAGGCCGCGGACATGGCGGCGGTAGCGCCGGTCCTGTTTCCGGAAATGGAGCGGCGCGGCGCGAAGAAAGGCGATCTCGTGGCCCTGCTCTCCGCAACCGGTGCACAGACCGAAACCATTCCGCCGAGCCTCGTGCTGCTCACGATAGGCTCGGTGACCGGTGTGTCGATCGCCTCCCTGTTTACCGGCGGCATGCTGCCGGCGGTGGTGCTCGGGCTCACCCTGTGCGCGCTCGTGTGGTGGCGCTATCGGAACGAGGATCTGTCGCACGTGCAGCGCGCGACCGGGAAACAGATCGGACGCACGCTGCTGATCGCCGCACCCGCCATCGCCCTGCCGTTCGTGATCCGTGCCGCCGTGGTGGAGGGCATCGCGACCGCGACCGAAGTCTCGACCATCGGCATCGCCTACTCGGTCATCGCAGGGCTGCTGATCTACCGCCAGTTCAACTGGCGCCGCCTGCTGCCGATGCTGGTGGAGACCGCGGCGCTGTCCGGCGCCATCCTGCTCATCATCGGTGCGGCCACCGGCATGGCGTGGTCGCTCACGCAGTCGGGTTTCTCGCAGAGCCTCGCCGAAGCGATGGCCGCGATTCCGGGCGGCAGGGTCGGCTTCATCGCGGTGTCGATCGTGGTCTTCGTCATCCTGGGCAGCGTGCTGGAGGGCATACCCGCGATCGTGCTGTTCGGTCCGCTGCTGTTCCCCATCGCCAAGCAGATGGGTGTACACCAGGTGCACTACGCCATGATCGTGATCCTCGCGATGGGCATCGGCCTGTTCGCGCCGCCCTTCGGCGTCGGCTACTACGCCGCGTGTGCGATCGGCCGCACCAACCCGAACGAGGGCATACGCCCCATCCTCGGCTACCTGCTGGCCCTGACGGTGGGCCTGATCGTCGTGGCGACGGTGCCGTGGATCTCGATCGGCTTCCTGAAGAAATGACGACCGACAGCGCAAAGCCTCAACCTCAGGGCGCGAACCGTCGTCGAGCATTGGTTGCCGGTGCCACGCTGCCGCTGTTCGGCATCCTCAGCAGTCGCAGCCAGGCGGCACGGCCGAAGTACCGGTTCAAGTTCGCGGGCAATCTGCCCATGACCCACCCGATCAACGTGCGGGTCAAGGAGATCGTGCCGAAGATCCTGGAGGAATCGAACGGGCAGCTGGAAGTACGGATGTTTCCCAACAACCAGCTGGGCGGCGACTCCGACATGCTGTCGCAGCTTCGCAGCGGTGCCCTGGAGATGTTCGTGCTGTCGGGCACCAACGTGCTGTCCACCATGGTGAAGCAGACGGCACTGTACGGGGTCGGCTTCGCCTTCAAGGACTATTCCCAGGTCTGGGCGGCCCTCGACGGCGATCTCGGCGCATATCTGCGCGGCGTGATCGCGCGGGTCAACCTGCACGCCTTCGACAAGCTGTGGGACATCGGCTTCCGGCAGATCACCAGCAGCACCAAGCCGATCCTGACGCCGGAGGACCTGAAGGGCTTCAAGATCCGCGTGCCGGTGAGCCCGCTGTGGGGATCGCTCTTCCAGCATCTGGGCGCGGCACCGACTTCGATCAACTTCGCCGAGGTGTATTCGGCGTTGCAGACGCACATCGTCGACGGCCAGGAGAATCCGCTGTCGCTGATCCTGATCGCCAAGCTGTACGAGGTGCAGAAGTACATTTCCATCACCAACCACATGTGGGATGGCCAGTTCACCCTGGTGAACGGCAAGGTCTGGGCCGCCCTGCCGGACAATCTGAAGGAAGTCCTGGCGCGCAACTTCAACGAGGCCGCGATGCGGGAGCGCGAAGACCTGGTCGAGGTCAACCGGAACGTCGAGACCGAACTGACGAAGTTCGGCCTGGAGTTCCACCGCACCGATCCCGAGCTGTTCCGCAAGGCCATATCCCAGGCGGGCTACTACAAGAAGTGGCGCGGGACGTTCGGTGACGAGGCCTGGGCGATGCTCGAGAAGTATTCCGGGCCGCTGGTGTGATGCGACGTGCAACGAGCGAACCCGCGGACGCCCGCGCTTCAGGAGAGGAAACGATGACCCGCTGCCACATGCCGATGAATGATGATGACGATCCGGACGGCCGGCGGCCGAGCCGCCGGCACTTCGTGCGCGCGCTCGGTGCGTCGGTGCTCGCGGGCGGACTGGCGTCGGTGCCGATGGTAGGGCGCAGCGACGCCACCCGGACGAAACCCGTGCAGACCCCGGGCAAGACCTGGCTCGAGGTGTCGTTGAACGGTCCGTGGTCTCGCGATCGCCAGCCGGGGATTCCGATCTCGGTGCGGGACATCGTGGCAGAGGGCATTGCGTGTGCGCAGGCCGGCGCTGCAATCCTGCACGTGCACGCGTACGACGAGAAGACCGGGCGGCAGAAGGACGATGCCGATCTCTACGCGGCCATCATCGAAGGCATCCGTGCCAAGGAGGACGTGGTCGTCTACCCGACCCTGCCCTTCGCCGGCAGCGTGGACGCCCCCAACATGATGACCGCGCAGGAGCGCTTTACGCACACGGAAACGCTGGCGAAACGCGGATTGCTGGAGTGGGCGGTGGTCGATCCCGGTTCCACCAACATCACGCGGCTCGACGAGATCCCCGCCGGCAAGCAGGGCTTCGTGTATGCAAATCCCGAATCGCACATCCGCCTCGGCCTGGAACTCGCGACGCGCTATCGCTTCCATCCCGGTTACGCGCTCTACGAACCGGGCTTCGTGCGTCTGGGGGCGGCGCTGGAGCGCGCCTACCCGCAGGTGCCGCAATGCATCTACCGCTTCATGTTCTCCGACGGGTTGAGCTTCGGCTTCCCGCCGCAGCCCTACGCGCTCGACGCCTTCCTGCGCCTTCTGGCGGACGAGGCACCGTATGCCCCCTGGATGATCGCCGGCCTCGATGTGAACATCGCGCCGCTGATGGCGTATGCGATCCAGCGCGGCGGCCATATCCGCGTAGGGCTGGAGGATGCGCCGTTCGGCGCCACCAGGACCAACGTGCAACTGGTGGAAGAAGCCGTCCGAGTGATCCGCTCCGCCGGCAAGGAGCCGGCGAGCATCCGGGAGATCCGACAGGCTCTGGCACCGGCTTGAATCGAACGGGGCCAGGGCCCTATGGAATCTGCAATGAGTAGGAAAAAAGAATGACAACGAAACACGGAATCAAGCGCGTCGCCCTCATTACCGGTGCGGCCAAGGGCATCGGTGCCGCCATCGCGGATCTGCTCGCACAGCAGGGCATGCATGTGCTGATCGGCGACATCGACGAGACGCAGGCGCAGGAGAAGGCCGACGCGCTCACGGGCGCCGGCCTTGAAGCCTCCGCGCTGCGGATCGACGTCGGCGACCCTGCATCGGTGGCGGCGGCCTTCGACGTCATCGACCGGCGCTGCGGCCGCTGCGACATCGTGGTGAACAATGCCGGCATCGCGAAGACCTTCCCCTTCGTCGACTTCCCGCTGGACAGCTGGCGGGCGCATCTCGCCATCAACGTGACCGGCGTGCTCCTGTGCGCCCAGTACGGTGCACGGCGCATGATGCGCGAGCGCTGGGGCCGGATCATCAACATCGCGTCGGTCGCGGGCATGCGCGCGGTGGGCGTGGGCCGGACCGGCTATGGGACCTCGAAGGCGGCGGTCATCGGCCTCACGCGCCAGATGGCCGTCGAACTCGCGGAGCACGGCATCACCGCGAACGCCGTGGCACCCGGTCCGGTCGACACGCCGATGACGCGGGTACTGCATTCGGACGAGTTCCGGCAGAGCTACACCGACGCGATACCGATGAACCGGTATGGCACACCCGAGGAGATCGCCGCTGCCGTCGCCTATCTCGCCTCGGACGCCGCGGCGTACGTGACGGGGATCGCCCTGCCGATCGACGGTGGCTTTCTCGCGTCGGGCGCCCGGTAGCAGCGCGCGATTCAGATCGCCGTTCCGCCGTCCACGTTCATCACGTGACCGACGACGAAGGAAGCCTCGTCGGAAACCAGAAAAGCGATGGCGGCAGCGATCTCCTCGGCCTGGCCCACACGCCCTATCGGTGTCCGCGCGATCACCCGGTCCAGGGTGCCGGGTGCTAGCCGGTCGAGCTGGCGTTGGGCGAAGTCCGTCATCGTGAGGCTGGGCGACACGGCGTTTACGCGGATGCCGGACTTGGCGAACTCGCGCGCCAATGCCTTCGTCATCGAGTTCACCGCACCTTTCGACGTCGAATAGGCGACTGTCCCGAGCAATCCGCCGCCGAGTTGGCCGGCCACGGAGGTCACGTTCACGATGTAACCGCTCCCCTGGCGCAGCATGGCCGGAATGACCGCCTGGCAGCAGAGCCAGGCGCCGGTCGTGTTCACGCGCATGACGCGTTCGTATTCGTCGAGGCCGATCTCAAGGAACGGCTTGGAGCTCTCCACGCCGGCATTGTTCACGAGGATGTCGACGCGTCCGCTGCGGTTCAGCACCGCCTCGACCATGGCGCGCACACTCGCCTCGCTGGCGACGTCCACGCTCGCCGGCTCGACATCGAGCCCTTCGGCTCGCAGGCGTGCGGCCGTCTCCTCCGCAGCCGCGGGACGCAGATCTGCCAACACGACATGCACACCGCGCGCGGCGATCGCCCGCGCAGCGGCCTCTCCGATCCCGCCGGCTCCGCCGGTCACGATCGCGACTTTGGACTGGCTCTGCATGGCGCTCCTCCGTCAGGCGTGTTGGTCCCGCTCGTGTCCGTGCGCTTGCCTCCTGGAGCGAGTGTACGTGCTTTCCGATCGATCGAAATGGCTACCCTCCTCTACATCCTCGCCGGTACGGCGCTCGCAGCGTTCGGGGCCTGCCGGTTGGGCAAGTGGTCTCCCACCGCGGCCCGCGACCGCTCCGGATACGACGCCTCGAGCAACGCGACAGGACGGCTATATCTGGGCCCTCGATGCGCAGATCACGTCCGAGGCCGAGTGCCGAAACGGCAACGCCGAGTATCTCGCGGCTCGCAGGGAAGAGGTCGCGAAGAACCGTGCCGCACTTTCCCGCCAGGGGCGCATCCCGCTCAGCGCCCGGGAGCGCCGACACCCCGCCGTTATATGATTGACTCAGGGCCTCGGGGCAAGCCCTCACGGTAGACAACAAACGACACGACGGGGAGAGAGACGACATGAACGCAGCGGAAGAACGAGCGCTGGTACGCAAGATGGCGTGGAGGGTTCTACCCTTCCTTTTGGTTGCGTACCTGATCTGCATCATCGACCGCCTCAACGTCGGCCTCGCGGCACTGACCATGAACGCCGAGCTTGGGTTCACGGCCACCATATACGGCTGGGGTGCCGGACTCTTCTTCTTCGGTTATTTCCTCGGTGAAGTGCCCAGCAACCTGATCCTGTCCAAGGTCGGTGCCCGCCTCTGGTTCGCACGCATCATGGTCACCTGGGGCATCTTCGCGATTGCGATGGGCTTCATCAGCGGCAACGTGAGCTTCTTCGTGATCCGCTTCCTGCTCGGCGTGGCCGAGGCGGGCTTCTTCCCCGGGGTGATCTACTACCTGACGCTGTGGTTCCCGGCGGAATACCGCGGGCGCATCTTCGGGCTGTTCATCATCATCAGTCCGTTGAACAACACCATCGCCGCTCCGCTGGGCGGCCTGATCCTGAAGTACTTCGACGGCTCCATGGGGCTTCCCGGCTGGCGCTGGCTGTTCATCATCGAGGGCTTGCCGACTCTCCTGCTGGCGTACCTTTGCCTGCGTCTGGTGACCGACAGCCCTGACAAGGCCACGTGGCTCACCGACGCCGAGAAAGCGCACCTGCGCGACAAGCTGCATCGCGAGGCCGAGTCGCGCACCGACACCAAGCACCTCACGCTCTGGCAGACGCTCGCTCATCCGAAGGTGCTGCTGTTTGCCGTGGTCTACACCGCCCTTGCCATCGGCATCTACGGCCTCAGCCTGTGGATGCCCCAGCTCATCAAGGGCATGGGCGTTGCCGACAGCTTCCACATCGGCCTGATCATGGCGGTTCCCTATCTGATCGCCACCATCTGCATGGTGTTGTGGTCGCGCCACTCGGACAAGACGAAGGAACGCGTATTTCATTGCGCGGGCGCCCTGGCGCTGGGCGCCGTCGGCATGGTGAGCAGCGCATTCATCCAGTCGCCGGTGCTCGCGATGGTGGCGCTGACGTTCGCGGCCATCGGCATGTATTGCTCGCAACCCGTGTTCTGGGCCATGCCCGCCACCTATCTGACCGGTGTGGCCGCGGCGGGCGGTATCGCCTTCATCAATTCCGTGGGCAACCTCGGCGGTTTCGTCGGCCCGTTCATGGTGGGCTGGCTCAAGGACCATGCGGGCGGCTTCCAGGCCGGCCTCGTCTTCCTCGGCGCCTGCCTGCTGACGGGCTCGATCGTGGCGACCATCGTCGGGCGCAGCGTCGCGCGGCAGAGCGCTGCTGCGCAACCCGCCTGAGGTCGATTCCGACGATCATCGGCGGCGGCCCGGTTGTTCTCCCATGTCTTCGTCGAGGTCTCGGATTTCGATCGGGCGCTGGGCTTCTATCGCGCCCTTTTCGGTTGCCTCGGCATCGAGGAACGCTTCTGCGAGCCGCAACATCCCTGGGCCGGTTGGCAGGAACTATCCGAACGAGAATGTCTTTGGTGAAGTCGTCGCTCCCGAACGTGTGGTCGTCGACCATCCGTCGGCAGACCATCACTTCGTGCTGACGATCACTTACACGGCCGTGGGCACCCGGACATTGGTGGGTTGGCATCAGTTGTTCGACACGGCCCATCACCGGGAGGAGATCGCGCACTTCGTGACCGAAGCCAACGAGCAGAATCTCGACCGCCTGCCGGCGGAAGTACGCAATGTCGCGTAGAGCGATCTGGCCGCCAGAAGCACGGTTCGCGACCGGCTGATCGTTCGCAGGACTGCACCGACAGGCAATCATCCGTGAGTCCTTCTTCCTTTGCGCGCAACCTGCGCCGCCTGCCCGTTCCGGCCAAATGGGGCATCGTGCTCGGCGGTTACGCTCTGGCAATACTGATCCCGGCCGGCATCGTCTGGCTCCACGTCCGCCTCACGAGCGGCCCCGAATACGATGCGTCGAGCGGCATGTACGCGTTCGGCGACGTGCTCCTCTTCGTCGCGCTGTTCGGGATGATCGCCATCATTCCCACCGGCGCCGCTGCGATCTTCCTCGGGCTGCGTCGGACCATCGTCGCGCTGCTCCTGCTCGTGGGGCTTGCCGTCGCAGCGATCGGTGTCGTGGCGTTGGTCGTCTGAGTTCCTGAGCGTCGCCATGCTGACGGTCAACCTCGTGATCGTGGTGATCATGGTCCAGGCCCTCCGGCAGCGACGACTGAGCCGAATGGGTGGGTGACGGGTGCGTGGATGCCGAGAACACGCATCAGGTTTTCGACTGGCTGTGGTCTTCGGGTCAACTGTCGGCCCAGGACATCGACAAGCTGCCCGCGATGGGGCAGGCAGCTGACTTTCGAGCACGACGACACGCCGAATGAAGGGGACATCGCGACCTGCAGCCTCGACGACCCGGAACGGCTGCCGCCCGACGACCACATTTTCGTCGACGGCAAGCCGTCGTGGATACGCCTGGCGGACGGACTTCCCGAGCATCCGGCCGCCAGACCCGCCACCTGATCGCGGCCGGCTTCCCTGCATCCAGGACCGGGATTCGAAGGGAGACACCACGAGATGAGCGTGCAGCGGAAACCCGCGACGATCGACGAATACATCGCCGGTTGTCCCCTCGAAGCGCAGCCGATCCTGCGGCAGATCCGGCGGACGATCGCAGCCGCCGCCCCGGACGCGCAGGAGACGATCAGCTATCGGATGCCCACCTTCACGCTCGGAGGCGTTCTGGTGCACTTCGGCGCATTCAAGACTCACATCGGTTTTTATCCGCCGGTGCACGGCGACGCAGCGCTCGGGAAGCGGCTCGAGAGATATGCCGGCGAAAAGGGCAATCTCCGCTTCTCTCTGGATGAGCCCATGCCATATGCATTGATCGAGAGGATCGTGCAGCTGCGGGTTCGGCAGAACCGCGAGCGCAGCGTCGAAAGGAAGCAGCGGCGCCGGTCGTGATTGCCGCGCCGATGACCGTTGCGGCCTGCTCCGACCGCCATTAGATTGTCCGCCATGGAACCCGCCGCGATCGCCGCGCCGCTGCCCTGGTCGACATGTCCCCTCTGCGGGGGGCCAAACGGCTGCGAACCAGCTGCCAGCGGGCAGTTCGGCGGGGCACCCTGCTGGTGCACCAGCGTGAAGATCCCGCAGAAAGTCCTCGACCGGGTACCGGAGGCCGACCGCCGCACTGCCTGCATCTGCCGCCGGTGCGCCACGGGCGGCGATCCCCAGGACCGGTGATCTCCCGCATCTGGCACGGCTGGACCGCACCGGAAAACGCGGACGCCTACGAGGCTCTGCTGCGCCGGGAGATCTTCGTCGGCATCGAGAACCGGCACATCCCCGGATTCCGCCACATCGAGCTCCTGCGTCGTGACGTGGGCGTGGAAGTGGAGTTCGTGACGATCATGCACTTCGATTCCATCGAGGCGGTCCGTCAGTTCGCCGGAGACGACTACGAAGCCGCCGTCGTTCCGCCGAACGCACGCGCGATCCTGGCGCGCTTCGATGCGCGCTCCCAGCACTACGAGATCCGGATCGGTGCGAGATGAATACGGTACAACCGGGCTTTCCCATCGCACCTTACTGTGAGACGCTCCAGTTCGAGTCGCATTCCGCGCTCGAGCCATCGAGACCGACATGAAAACCCTCGAGCACCTCTTCGAGAAGAACAAGGCCTGGGCTGCCCGCATCCTGCAGCAGGATCCTGAATTCTTCGTCAAGCTGTCACGCCAGCAAACGCCCGAGTATCTATGGATCGGCTGCTCCGACAGCCGCGTGCCTGCGAACGAAATCGTCGGCCTGCTGCCCGGCGAGTTGTTCGTCCACCGCAACGTCGCCAATCTGGTGGTGCACACCGACCTCAACTGTCTGTCGGTGCTCCAGTTCGCGGTGGACGTGCTGAAGGTCAAGCACATCATTGTCTGCGGGCACTACGGCTGCAGCGGGGTGAACGCAGCGCTGCGTCGCCACCGTATCGGCCTGAGCGACAACTGGCTGCGCCACGTGCAGGACGTGCGGGCGAAGCACGAGGCCGCCCTCGCGAGCGTCGGTGACGAGAAAGCGGAGGCGGACCGCATGTGCGAATTCAACGTGATCGAGCAGGTGGCTAACGTCTGTCATACGACGATCGTGCGCGACGCATGGGAGCGCGGGCAGGAACTCGCCGTGCACGGGTGGGCCTACGGCCTCCAGGACGGACTGCTGCGCGATCTCAAGGTGACGGTCAACAACTACGGGAACGCCCTGCCCGTCTATCAATCGGCGATCTCGGCGCTCACCTGAGACGCGGCTGGTCTTGGACACCCCGATGTGGCTCGACGCTTTGGCGTTGATCGCAGCGCTCGGGAGCGGTCTCGTCGCCGGTGTGTTCTTCGCCTTCTCCACCTTCGTGATGAAAGCGCTGGCGCGTCTGACACCCGCCGAGGGAATCGCGGCGATGCAGTCCATCAACGTCGTGGTGCTGAACCCCTGGTTCCTGGGCGTCTTCATGGGCACCGCGCTCGTCGCGGTTGCAGCAATCGTCGGGGCGCTGCTGCGTTGGCACGGCGGCACCAGCCCATTGCTGATCGCGGGCGGTCTGCTCTACCTCATCGGCACGTTCGGCGTGACGATCGCGTGCAACGTCCCGCGCAACGCAGTGCTGGCCAAGATCGTGCGCACGGATGCCGGCGCCGCGTCCGCGTGGTCGGACTACGTTCGGACCTGGACCGCCTGGAACCACGTGCGCACTGCAGCAGGACTTGCCGCCGCGGCGGCCTTCACGCTGGCGCCGGGCCTCTGACCGCAAGCGGTGTGGTCACGCCGCGTCGGGCGGCCGCCAGAGGGTGGTGGGGTGGCTGATGGGACTCGAACCCACGACGACCGGAATCACAATCCGGGACTCTACCAGCTGAGCTACAGCCACCATCGACGGCGGACGTCCGAGGTGGAATTCACCATCGCCGACCGCCGTGAGAAGGGGGCGGAGTATGGAGAATTCCCGCTTTCAAATCAAGGAATGGCGTGCCCGGCAGGAATCGAACCCGCAACCCCCGGCTTAGAAGGCCGGTGCTCTATCCAATTGAGCTACGGGCACACTCGAGCGCTCGGTTGCGCGCCGGTCGCGCGATCTGGTCGGGGTGAGAGGATTCGAACCTCCGACATCCTGCTCCCAAAGCAGGCGCGCTAACCGGACTGCGCTACACCCCGACAGCCGGCGCGACTATACCCGTGCCGCAGAGGGGGGGCAAACACCTTGCCCGCTGCGTGCGAATGCAATAACGGCGCGGTTATCCGCGCGATTTCACGATGCGGCAAGCAGTTGTGACATCTTGTGACACACCGAATTCCTCCTGATATAGTCCAGCCGCTCGCTGCGATGCGTGGGACAGAACAACGCACCGACGGCGCGGCAGAAGGCTCCGGCAACGAACCGGTGACCACCTTGTTGGGCGCTAACTCGCTTGAATCTACCGCCCGCAACTTCGAGAGGAATGTCGAATGAAACTTGAAAATCGCCTCACGGTGAAGGGCGTGCTATTTGCCGCCGTCACCGGCGTCGTCTGGTCTGCAACGGCCAGCGCCGACGTCACGCACGAGAGCATCCTGAAGGCCGATCCGGCCAACTGGCCCACCTACCACGGTTCGTTCAAGTCGTGGCACTACAGTGCGCTCGACCAGATCAACAGCAAGAACGTGAAGGGCCTGAAGGAAGCGTGGTCGCACATGCCTTCCCGCGCCACCCGCGGCCTGCAGAGCTTCCCGCTCGCCGCCGACGGCGTGCTGTACTACACCAGCGCCTACAACCAGCTCTACGCGCTGGACGGTGCCACCGGCGCCGTGCTGTGGATCTACAAGCAGAAGCTCGACGAGGACCTGGTCGCGAAGCAGACCCACTCGCCCTACAACCGCGGTGTCGCGCTCGGCAACGGCAACGTCTACATGGGCACGCTCGACGGCAAGCTCGTCGCCGTCGACATGAAGACCGGCAAGCTCAACTGGGAGACCAAGCTGGTCGACTCGAAGAAACTCACCGTGGGCTTCACCGGTGCGCCCCTGTTCGTGAAGGACAAGGTCATCATCGGCGCTCAAGGCGGCGAATGGCCCGGCCGCGGCCCGATCTTCGGCGTCGAAGCCAAGAGCGGACAACTGGTCTGGACGTTCAACACCTCCGGCGGCAACGAAGGTACGCCTTCGGATCGTCGGGACACCTGGGGTGGCGACTCGTGGAAGACCGGTGGCGGCGGCGGCTGGATGGCGGGTGCCTACGATCCGGAAACCGACACGGTCTGGTGGGGCACGGCCAATCCGGCGCCGCTGTACGACTGGGCTGGCCCCGAATGGCAGACGAAGGGACCTCGGCCCGGCACCAACCTGTACACGACAGCGGTGATCCTGCTCAACCCGGATACGGGCGAGCTCAAGAACTACCACCAGGAACTGCCGCACGACGCGTGGGACTTCGACTCGTCCATGGGTGAGTTCGTGTTCCTCGAGCGCGACGGCAAGAAGTACGTGGTGCACCCGAACAAGGGCGGCCACGTGTTCGTGTACGACCGCGGCGGCAAGGTGCAGAACGTCTACGCCGGCGTGGACAACATCAACTTCGTGAAGGGTGTCGATCCCAAGACCGGCGAGCTGATCGGCCGCCGCGACATGGTCGAGGGCAAGCACACCAACCTGTGCCCGGCCATCGCCGGCGGCTACAGCTGGAACGCGGGTACCTACAACCCGAAGACCGGTCTGTACTATCGCGTGGGCTACGAGTGGTGCATGGATCTCGAGATCGTGAAGACGACCCCGGTGCTGGAGCCGATGGCTCAGCTCAACATCGGTGCCAACTTCACCATGCACGGTCCGGGCAGCGACAAGGCCTGGGGCCACGTGCGTGCGCGTGATCCGATCACCGGCAAGGTGAAGTGGGCGATGGACTTCAAGAACGGCATCCCGCACGGCTCACTGCTGTCCACGGGCGGCAATTTGCTGTTCATCCCGGAAGCCGACGGCCACCTGTCCGCGGTCGACGCGAGCACCGGCAAAGTGCTGTGGCGCCACAACAACGGCAACCTGCACGACGGCGGCATCATCACCTACATGGCGAAGGGCAAGCAGTACGTCGCCGTGGAAGTGGGCAAGGGCAGCCTCGTGACCGACGGTTACGGCGACCTGTGGGGCGAGCCCTACTCGAGCATGCCGACCGACGGCGGCATCCTGAAGGTGTTCGCCCTGGATTGACCGCCTGCTCCCGCGAGGGAGCGGAGCAGCCGACCAGGCAGTAAAAAAAAGCGGGGACTTCGGTCCCCGCTTTTTGTCTCATAGCCGTTGACGCATTTGTCCTATCCATCGATTGGATCTGAAAGTGAAACTATCCGTGTTCCGCCCCATCCTCTGTCTGGCCGCCCTGCTCTTCTTCGCCGCCATTCCGGTGTCGCCTGCAGCCGACGAAAAGGCGCCCGTAGCGGCCGCCGGCGCATCCGATTTCAATGCCAAGAACACCTTCCGCAACATCTGCAGCTTCTGTCACGAGGACTATGGCCGGAAGGCCGGCAAGGGCCCGCAGCTCATGAACAACACGAACTCGGATGAATACCTGTTCAACCGTATCAAGAATGGCAAGGCCGGCCGCATGGCAGCCTTCGGCGGAGCGTTCACCGACGATCAGATCCGCGACATGGTGAAGTTCATCCGCTCGCTCCGCCCGGATCAGGAACCGTGAGGCCGGTCGCGAGGCTCCTGGCGCTCGCAGCAGCGAGCGCCCTTCTGTGCGCGAGCGGCCTGTCCCTCGCGCGCCCTCTGCACGAAATCAAGGAGCGCAACATCCTGTCGATCTGCGCCAACCCGGACGCGTTGCCCTACGCCAAGCGCTCCGGTGACGTGCACGGATTCCAGGTGGATCTGGGCCAGGCCATCGCCAGGCAACTGGGCGTGGGGTTCGAGGCGAAGTGGATCATTCCGACCTATCGGGCGCGCGTGGTCGACTGCGACCTCAAGATGGACTTCATCGTCCAGGGCCTCGAGGACGACTCCAAGGTCAAACTGTCGATGCCCTATGCCAAGGGCGGCGTGGCCCTCGCGATCGCGCAGGGCCAGGACGACATCGTCGACTTCGCCAAGGTGATCCCGGGCCGGAAGATGGGCGTCATGCTGAACTCCACGGCGAGCATGATCCTCAACAAGCGCGGCTGGGTGACTTCGCCGTATGCCTTTGAAGACGACATGCTGGAGGACCTGGAGAAGGGCGAACTCGCGGCAGCAGCCATCTCGGTCAACACGATCCAGTACTACATCCACAACCATCCGGGGCACAGCCTCCGGTTCGTGCACGCCTACGACGGCGAGCCCGACATGGAATGGACGCTTGCCGTGGGCGTACGCCGCGGGGACGAGGCGCTGGTGACGGCACTCAACAAGGCTCTCGAGCAATTGATCGCCGACGGCACCGTGAAGGCGATCTACGCCAGATACGGCATCGAGCACCGCAAACCATGACGCGGGGATCAAGTCGGAGGCTACCGCCCTCGTACTCCCGGGGCGGCGCACCGACTTGCCGACGAATTGCATTTCAATGGAACTTGTCGGCGATCACGGGAGACAAAGCGTTTAATGGCGACGGCATCCCGCGCCGCTCCACGCATCGAGGCTCCCGCATGAAGATCTCAGACAAGATTCCCAATCCGCGCGACATCCGACAGAAGCTCGGCCTCAACCAGCAGGAGTTCTGGGGCATGATCGGCGTGACCCAGAGCGGCGGTTCCCGTTACGAGAGCGGCCGCAGCATGCCGAAGCCGGTGCAGCAGCTCCTGCGCCTGGTGCACATCGACAAGATCGACATCGGCCGCATGACCCGTGGAGATTTCGAGGTCATCTCCTATCTGAAAAGCTCCCGGCCCACGCTCTATCGCACGCTGAAGTCGCAGGCTTCCAGTTCGCGCTCGTCGCCCCGCCGCAACAGCGCACGCCGCGCGACTTCGCTGCCGCGCCAGGCCTGATCGCCTGATCCTCGATGCCGGCGCTCCGCGGAGCGCCGGAATGCGGGTGGTATACTGGGACGGTTTTTTCTCGCCACCGCCGCTGTCATGCGCATCACCCGCCGGCTGGAGTTCGATGCCGGGCACCGCATCCCCGCGCACGACAGTCAGTGCCGCCATCTACACGGGCACCGTTACGCGCTCGAGGTCACCCTCTCCGGGGACCTGATAAAGACCGAGGGCGCCGCCAATCAGGCGATGGTCATGGACTTCTCCGAGGTGAAATCGATCGCCTCGCGGATCGTGGTCGACGTCTGGGACCACGCATTTCTCGTCTACCGTGGCGACCGATCCGTGGTCGACTTCCTGGCATCGCTCCCCGGCCATCGCACCGTGCTGTTCGATGCCCCGCCGACCGCGGAGCATCTGGCCGCGACCGCGTTCCGTCTGCTCGAGCCGGCATACCAGGATCGGTACGGCAACCATCTCAGGCTGGAGCGGGTCCGGCTGTACGAGACGCCGAACTGCTGGGCGGATACGGTCAGCGGGGAACCCTGACCGGCTTGTCGATTGGCGGAGAGGGTGGGATTCGAACCCACGAGAGACTTGCGCCCCTGCCGGTTTTCAAGACCGGTGCAATAGACCACTCTGCCACCTCTCCAATCGGCTGGCCTACCCGATCTTGTAACGAATGATAACGGACATACCTGGGAATCGGTCGAGTCGGGTTGAAACTTTGCCTTTGATTCCGTAGTCTTACCCGCGTAACAACGTTCCTTTCGGGGGTATCTCGATGCAACCTGATCTACAAGTCCTGAACAGCGGCGCCGGCACCCTGTCCGCCGAACGCAACAAGGTCCTGCGCAACACCTACCTCCTGCTGGCCCTGACGATGGTGCCCACCGTCATCGGTGCCATGGTCGGCATGTCGTTTGCCGGGGTCATGATGCAGCATCCCATCATCACGTTCGTGGTGATGCTGGGTGGCGTCATTGGCCTGCAGTTCGCGATCGCTGCCAATCGCAACAGCGGCTTCGGCGTGGCCCTGCTGCTCGGCATGACCTTCCTCCTGGGTGCATTCCTGGGCCCGCTGCTCAACGTCGCGCTGACCCTCAAGAACGGCCCGCAGCTGGTGGGGCTCGCGGCCCTGGGAACCGGCGGCATCATGATCGCGATGAGCGCCATCGCGACCACCACGAAGCGCGATTTCAGTTTCATGGGCAAGTTCCTGTTCGTGGGCATGATCGTGCTGCTGGTCGCCATCGTCGCGAACATGTTCCTGCAGCTGCCAGCCCTGGCGCTGACGATCTCGGCCCTGGTGATCGTGGTCTTCTCGCTGTTCCTGCTGCACGACGTGAGCCGTATCGTGAACGGCGGCGAGACCAACTACATCATGGCCGCCACCAGCGTGTACATCAGCCTGTTCAACATCTTCGCGAACCTGCTCCAGTTGCTGATGGCCTTCGCGGGCGAGCGCGACTGACAGTCTTTCGTGACTGCACGACCAAGGGCAGCTTCGGCTGCCCTTGTCGTTTCCGCCGCCGGCGTCAGCGCTCGAACAGCGCGATCGACTCCACGTGGGAGGTGTGCGGGAACATGTTGACGATGCCCGCGGTGGCGAGCCGATATCCGTGGACGTTGACCAGCACACCAGCGTCGCGGGCCAGCGTCCCCGGGCTGCAGGACACGTAGACGATCCGTTGCGGGAAGGGCTCCGCGAGCGCCTTCACGACGGCCATCGCGCCGTCCCGCGGCGGGTCGATGAGCAACTTGTCCAACCGGCCCCAGCCGGAGATGTCCTCGGGCGTGACGGTGAACAGGTCCTTCACCGCAAACGCCGACATGCCCGCCAACCCGTTCACGGCGGCATTGTCCTGAGCGCGCCGTACCAGCGCCGCACTGCCTTCGACGCCGTACACGTGTGCACCGCGGCGAGCGATCGCCAGGGAGAAATTCCCAAGCCCGCAGAACAGGTCCGCGATGCGCTCGCCGGGCTGCGGATCGAGCAGAGCCATGGCCCGCCTCACCAGCACGCCGTTGACCTGATGGTTCACCTGTGTGAATTCGGCCGGCGAGAACGGCAGACGCAGGTCGAATTCCGGCAACAAATAGTCGAGCGCCGGCGCATCCATGGGATGCAGGCGCACGACGGTATCCGGGCCCTTCGGCTGCAGGTAGACGCATACGCCGTGGTCATCCGCGAAAGCCCGCAGCGCCGCCTCGTCCGCAGCTGTCAGCGGCTCGAGATTGCGGAACACCAGCACCGTCACGGCGTCGCCGATCGCAAGCTCGATCTGCGGCATCCGTTCGCGGATGGAAAGGGACTCCACCAGCGCGCGCAACGGCACCAGCAGCGCGGAGATGGCCGGCGGCACGACATGGCACTCCCGCATGTCGACCACGTAGCTGCTGCGCTTCTCGTGAAAGCCGACCAGCACGCCACCCTTCTTGCGCACGTCGCGCACCGACAGCCGTGCACGGTAGCGATATCCCCACGCCGGCCCGTGCACCGGCGGCAGCATGCTTTCCGGTCGAACCTGTCCGATGCGCTGCAGGTTGTCCTCCAGCACGCGCTGCTTCGCTGCGACCTGGGCGCGCGGATCGAGGTGCTGCATGCTGCAGCCGCCGCAGACGCCGAAGTGGGCACAGCGTGGCGTCACCCGCTGGCTGCTCTCACTGATCACGCGGGTCGTGGTGGCAACGTCGTAGGACGGCCTGCGCCTCCGCACCTCGATCTCGACGACTTCGCCCGGCAACGCGCCTTCGATGAAAACCACCTTGCCGTCCACGTGGGCGATGCCCTGCCCTTCGTGATCGAGCGATTCCACTGCCACGGTGCGCACGAGCGCGGGCTCGCGTGCGGTCATCTCAGGAACCCCAAATCAAGGACCCCAAAGACTCAGGAACTCCTTCCAGTGGTCCCCGGGTGTCCTGGCGAGCGTGTCGCGCACGAACTGCACCTCGCGCTGATGCGCCTCGCGGTCGAGCGTTCCGCGCATCTGCTGGAAGCGCAGAAAGACCAGGTGCGTATTGACGACGTCGGCCTCGCAGTAGTTGCGGATCGCCTCGATCTCGCCCGCCTGGTACGCCGCCCACACCTTCGAGCCTTCCATGCCGATCTTCCCTGGCAGGCCCATCAGTTGCGCCAGCGCGTCGAGCGGTGCCGCGGCCCGCGGCTGATACATGGCGAGCAGATCCATCAGATCCAGGTGCCGCATGTGATAGCGGCTGATGTAGTTGTTCCACTTGAAGTCGCGGTCGTCCTCGCCGAGATCCCAATACCGCCGCGCGACGATGCCGTGCACCAGTCCGCGGTAATGCAGCACCGGCAGATCGAAGCCGCCACCGTTCCAGGAGACGAGCTGCGGCGTGTAGCGCTCGATGCCGTCGAAGAAGCGCTGGATGAGCTGGGCCTCCGGCTCGTTCGGCTCGCCCAGGGACCACACGCGGAAGCTGTCGCGGTCGCGCAGGGCGCACGAAATCGCGACCACGCGATGCAGGTGCAGCGGCAGGAAGTCGCTGCCACCCGTCGCCGCCCGACGCGCCTCGAACGCGCGTTCCGCGACCACCGCATCGGGCACGTCCGATGCATCCCCGTTCAGGCGGCGCAGGCCGGCCACGTCGGGGACGGTCTCGATATCGAAGACGAGCGTAGGGGTCATGCGGCAGCCGGGCGGGAAGCCGCGGATTCTATCTCAGGGGGCTGCCAAAGCGCCCACCGGCGCCAGGGGCAAACCTGACGGTTCCGGAGGATGGTGGTAGCATCTTCGATCAAAAAAAAACGACCAAGCCCGAGGGTCGCCACGGAGGGTATTGATGCATATAGAGAATATTCCGGGCCCGTCCACAGACGCGGACAGTCCCAACCATGTCCGGCACGCCCAGCTGAAGCGCTGGGTCGCCGAGGTCGCGAGCCTCACCCGACCCGACCGCATCCACTGGTGCGACGGCTCTAAGGCGGAATACGACGCGCTGTGCGACGCCCTGGTGGCCGGAGGCACCTTCCTCCGGCTGAACGCGGCCAAGCGGCCGGCGAGCTTCCTGGCCCGCTCGGACCCGGGCGATGTAGCCCGCGTGGAAGACCGGACGTACATCTGCAGCGCACGGCGCGAAGACGCCGGGCCCACCAACAACTGGATGGCGCCCGATCAGATGAAGGCCACGCTCACCGGCCTGTTCGACGGCTGCATGCGCGGCCGCACCATGTATGTGGTGCCCTTCTCCATGGGGCCGATCGGGTCGCCCCTGTCGCGCATCGGCGTGCAGATCACCGACTCGGCCTACGTGGTCGTCAGCATGCGCATCATGACGCGCATGGGGCGTGCGGCGCTCGATGCATTGGGCACCGACGGCGAATTCGTCCCCTGCCTGCATTCGGTCGGCATGCCGCTGGAGACGGGCAAGAAGGACGTGTCGTGGCCATGCAATCCGGATCACAAGTACATCGTCCATTTCCCGGAAGAACGCGCCATCTGGTCGTTCGGCAGCGGCTACGGCGGCAACGCGCTGCTCGGCAAGAAGTGTCTGGCGCTGCGCATCGCGTCCACCATGGGGCGCGACCAGGACTGGCTCGCCGAACACATGCTGATCCTCGGTGTGGAATCACCCGAGGGCGAGAAGAGCTACGTCGCCGCGGCCTTCCCGAGCGCGTGCGGCAAGACCAATTTCGCGATGTTGATCCCACCCCCTGCCTTTGCGGGCTGGAAGGTCACCACCGTCGGCGACGACATCGCGTGGATACGCCCCGGACCGGACGGGCAGCTGCGTGCGATCAATCCGGAATACGGCTTCTTCGGCGTCGCACCGGGCACTTCGTATCAGTCGAACCCGAACGCGATGGACACGCTGCGGGCCAACTGCATCTTCACCAACGTGGCGCTCACGCCCGATGGTGACGTGTGGTGGGAAGGCATGACGGAAACGCCACCGCCGAAGCTGATCGATTGGCAGGGCCAGGAGTGGACCCCGGACTGCGGCCGCAAGGCGGCACACCCGAACGCACGCTTCACGGTCCCGGCCTCGCAATGCCCCTCGCTCGATCCGGAGTGGGAAAATCCGGCGGGCGTGCCGATCTCGGCGTTCCTGTTCGGCGGGCGGCGCAGCACCACGATGCCGCTCATCGTCGAGAGCTTCAGCTGGACCGATGGTGTCTACCTTGCCGCGACCATGGGCTCGGAAACGACGGCAGCGGCCGTGGGCAAAGTGGGCGAAGTGCGGCGCGATCCGTTCGCCATGCTGCCGTTCTGCGGCTATCACATCGCCGACTACTTCGACCACTGGCTCACGATGGGCCGCAAGCTCGCGAACCCGCCGCGCGTGTTCTGCGTGAACTGGTTCCGCAAGACGTCCGACGGCCGCTTCCTGTGGCCCGGCTATGGCGAGAACATGCGCGTGCTGAAGTGGGTCATCGAGCGCTGCCGCGGGAAGACCCCGGCGGTGGAAAGCCCGATCGGCTGGATGCCCTCGGCCAGCACTATCGAATGGGACGGCCTGCCTGAAGCGGTACAGGAAGCCTTCAGCGACGCGATGATGCTCCATCGCGACGAATGGGTGCGCGAACTGCTCCTGCACGAGGAGCTGTTCATCCGCCTCTACGACAGGCTGCCGAAGGAATTCGTCCTGCGCCGCGAACTGCTGCTCGCGAGCCTGTGGCGCGGACCGGAGCGGTGGGCGCTGCCGAATTAGGGGCTAGGGGCTAGGGGCTAGGGGCTAGGGGCTAGGGGCTAGGGGCTAGGGGCTAGGGGCTAGGGGCTAGGGGC
>JAIESW010000038.1 GCA_019745565.1 Burkholderiales bacterium | reverse complement strand
ACCTGGGACTTCGGGTACATCTGGAACAGCTTGCGTTCGGCATCCGCCTGATCGCGCCCCTGGATGTTCAGGTTCTCGACCGAAAGTCCGTCGCGTGTGCGGATCTTGAACTGGTATTTGATCATCCCGGTGCTCCGTGACGGGTGGCCGCAGGATACTCCGATTGCCATCGGTGGCTTCGAAGCGGGGGGCGATCCGGCCGGATCGGGCCCCAGGAAGTCTTCTTCGGCGCGTCGGGCGGTTCCCTGAAGGGTAGGGAAACCTTGATGACGCACGATTTCGCCGGAAAAGCGCTGGAATCGACAACGACACTGCGCCAGAATCGGGAGTTGCAGACGACCGGCCACACCGGCGCTGGGTGGAACAGGAGCGCTCGACGACAAGGTGGTTCGCGTTCGAGCGATCCCGGACCGCCTGTGGGATAACCCCACCGTAGCTTTGCACCCGAGAGCAAACGTTGCGACAAGGAGACTGACCCGATGACGCCTCCGCCCGAAGGGATTTCGGACGAACGGGCGAGCGTGAAGGAACGCATCAGGCAGCGGCGCCCCGGCGATCTGCCGCTGTCGGCCTACGTATCCGGCTGGGTGCAGGCGGCCATCACGCTCACGGTTTTCCTCGGCAGTCTCTGGCTCCTGTGGGGCGAAACCCGTCCCCTGCTGGTGCTGCTCGAGTCCGCGGTGTTCGGATGGTCCTGGTTCGCGCTGCTGATGGTGGGGCACGACGCCATGCACCGGGCCTTCGCGCCGTGGCAGTGGGTCAACGATCTCGTGGCTTTCGTCACGCTCGACTGCGTGCTCTTCAGCAGGGCGTCCTGGTTCCAGGGGCACCACGCGATCCACCACGCACGGCCGCATTCGAAGGAGGACGAGATGTACCTCCGCGGCGATTCCCTCGCCGAGGATATGTGGAATCTGCTGCGCATGGTTCTAGGCTACCTGCGCTCGGACGTCACACGGCTGGTCCGGCGACCGGTCTGGCACGAGTGGCTGGGCATGGCGGTCCGGATCGGCCTGCTCTCGAGTCTCCTGCCCCTGGCGCTGCTGCCGGCCATCGTCTTCCTGCTGTTCTTCGGCAACTACCTGGGACTGCTGTCGCACTCGCTGCCGGTCGACCGGCGCAGCGACGATCAGGTGGTGCGCCAGCTGCGGAGCACGTGGGACCTGTACCCGGAATCGTTCCTCGCCTCGCTGCTGGCCGGCGGGCTCAACGCGCACGCGACCCATCACGTGTTTCCGGCGCTGCCGCGCGGGGCCCAGAGATGGGGCGCCCAGGTGCTGCGCGAGGAAGCGGGTCGCGAATACCGCTCGGTCCAGTCGCTGGCGGGCATCTGGACGTTGTTCCGGCTGCGGCATTTCAGCACCTCGGAGATCGCGTCCATCGAGGCCATCGCGGCCGGCAGGGTCAGGCTCGGCGGCGAAGCTTTCCGGGGTGCAGCCGAGCAGGCCGCGGTCGAGGGCCCGCGCGCGGACCAGCGTTTGGGTGAGCGTCGGCGGAACCAGACCGCTTGGACATTCCCCGAGCGGCGCATGGGTGATCGCCGGGCGAGAGGCTTTCCCGTCGCAGCCTGATCGCTACGCCGCCGGCGCGGTCCCCGGACCGGGCCCGTTCAAGGCTGCTGCCTGAGGCTGTCGCGGTAGAGCGGGATCTTGTGCACGTAGTGGTCGGCATTGGCCATCACGCGCGCGATCTCCTCGTCGGTGAGTTCGCGGATCACCTTGCCCGGCACGCCCATGACGAGCGACCGGTCGGGGATCTCCTTGCCTTCGGTGATGAGGCTGTGCGCGCCGATCAGGCAGTTGCGGCCGATCCGGGCGTGGTTCAACACCGTGGCCTTGATGCCGATCAGCGTGTAGTCGCCGATGGTGCAGCCATGCAGCAGGACCATGTGGCCGATGGTCACGTCGCGGCCCACGGTCAACCGGACGTTCTGGTCGGTGTGCAGCACCGAACCGTCCTGCACGTTCGAGCGCTCGCCGATGGTGATGAGGTCGTTGTCGCCGCGGATGACCGCGTCGAACCAGACGCTGGAATGGGCTTCGAGCCGGACCGAGCCGATGACCGACGCATTGGGGGCGACCCAGGCGGTGTCGTGCATGTCGACGCGACGCTCGCCGATGCTGTATCTCATGGGATGGGGCTGTCGATGGTGGAACGAGGAGCGATTATAGGCGGCGCACCTCGTTGTCCGGCGTCGCCCGGGGCGGGATAATGGCGCCCTTCGTGCGTTTCCATCATTCCAACCGGGGGAGTTCCATGACCGATATCGCAGCCATGCTCGGCACCGAGGCCGACAGCCTTCTCAAGCACGTCGCCAAGATCCCGAAGTCGAGCCTGCACCTGCCCGGGCCGGATTTCGTCGACCGCATCTTCGCGCCGAGCGACCGGTCGCCCTCCGTGCTGCGCAGCCTGCAGCAGCTGTTCGACCACGGCCGTCTCGCGGGCACCGGGTACGTGTCGATCCTCCCGGTGGACCAGGGCATCGAGCACAGCGGCGGCGCATCCTTCGCCAAGAATCCCGCCTACTTCGACCCCGAGAACATCGTGAAGCTCGCGATCGAGGGCGGCTGCAACGCGGTGGCCTCGACTCTCGGTGTGCTCGGCGCGTGCTCGCGCAAGTACGCGCACAAGATCCCGTTCCTGCTCAAGTTCAACCACAACGAATTCCTGACCTACCCGAACAAGTTCGACCAGATCTTCTTCGCGAGCATCAAGCAGGCGCGCGACATGGGTGCGGTGGCGGTGGGCGCGACCATCTACTTCGGCTCCGACCAGTCGGCGCGCCAGATCGTCGAAGTGAGCCAGGCCTTCCAGGCCGCGCACGAGATGGGCATGGCGACGGTGCTGTGGTGCTATCTGCGCAACCCGGCCTTCAAGTCCGACAAGGACTACCACGTGTCCGCCGACCTCACGGGGCAGGCGAACCATCTCGGCGTCACCATCGAGGCGGACATCATCAAGCAGAAGCTGCCGGAGAACAACGGCGGCTATCTCTCGCTCAACACCAAGGAGAATCCGTACGGCAAGTCCGACAAGCGGATGTACTCCGATCTCGTCACGGATCATCCCATCGACCTCTGCCGCTATCAGGTGGCGAACTGCTACATGGGACGTGCGGGGCTCATCAACTCCGGCGGCGCCTCGGGCGAGAACGATCTGCACGATGCGGTGAAGACCGCCGTCATCAACAAGCGCGCCGGCGGCATGGGTCTCATCTCCGGGCGCAAGGCGTTCCAGCGCCCGATGGCTGACGGGGTGAAGATCCTGAACGCGATCCAGGACGTGTACCTGTCGAAGGACGTGACCATTGCGTGAGGTCCCCGGGGCGGGGTTCGCCATGCTGCTGTCGCTGGCGGGCCCTGCGTTTGGCGAGGACGATGCGCAGGCCCTGGCGCGGCTGCGCGGCGAGATGGAAGCGGTGATCGATCACAACCGGACCTGCGGCAACGTCGTGCATTGCCGGGTGCTCGCGCTCGGCTATGACGACTGCGGGAATCCCACCGAGTACCTGGCATTCAACAATCTGCGCGGTATCCGCGGCGAGCTCGAAGGCAAGATCGCCGAGTACAACTTCATCGAGGAGGAACGTCGGCGCGGCCGGGCGCGACCGACCTCATGCGTTCCGGTGAAGACGCCGCAGCCGGCGTGCATCAACAACCGCTGCGCGCTCGGCGCAGAGAACTACTGAGGTCATCGTGCTGCGGATACCACAACCTTGCATCGTCGCCGCCGCATCGATCGGTGCGGCGGCGCTGCTGGCGGCTGCGTGGGTGCACGCGGAGGACGACGCTCAGGCGCTCGCCCGACTGAAGCGCGAGATCGCGGCGACGGTCGGCGAGGCGACGTGCGGTAACGTGTCGTTCTGCCGCCTGTTGCCCATGGGCAGCGATGCCTGCGGCAATCCGACCGCGTGGATCGCCTACAACAACGCACCGGACCTGAAACCCGTGATCGAAACCAAGGCGGCGGAATACACCTTCATCGAAGAGGAGCAGCATCGCGGCAAGCGTAAGCCTGCCGACTGCAAGCCGGCTGTCACACCCAAGCTCGCGTGCGTGAACCATCGCTGTACGCTGGGCGACGCGAGTTACTGATAATGGAACAACAAGACCTTTCAACGCGGAGGACGCGGAGGACGCGGGGGAAAACCGAACCCATCGTCCTTGAGTTCTGCCTTTCCCCCGCGTCCCCCGCGTTAAGCGCCTCGGCGTATTGGTGCGCTACCCATGACTGATCCCGGCAAACCTCGAGTGCGCAAACTCGTTCCGAGCCTCGGCGTCTCGGACCTGCACCGCTCGATCGCCTTCTATCGGGATTTCTTCGGTTTCGCGCTGATCGATTCCTGGGAGAACGCCGCGGGCGAGGCGGTGTGGTGCTGGCTGCGGTCGGGCACCGCGGAACTGATGCTGCAGCAGCTGACGCCCGAACAGCAGATCACGCTCGAGCCGGCGCTCGGCCAGAGCTGGGTGATGTACCTGCGGCCGGCCGACATCGACGAGACACGGCGGCAGCTGCTGCAGGCCGGGGTGGAGGTCTCCGCAATCGAGCTGACGGCCTACGGTGCCCGGGAGTGCTTTCTGACCGACCCGGACGGCTACGAGCTTTGGCTTTCGGTGCCCGAACGGGGTGTCGGCGGCGACGATGAAGAAGAGGACGACGACCAGGACCAGGATGACGAGGATGAGGCGGTGCCGCCGGACGATACCGACGAGGATTCTTTGGCCGAGCGCCGCCGCGGACCGCTGCACTGAGTCCCTGCCAGGTCCGGAACGCCGGACGGGCATGGCGGTCGGAGTCCGGGCCCTGGGATGCCGGGGCGGGCGGGAGTGACCTGCAAGACGCCGTTCTCGTAGGGGTTTTCCCTACGAGTCAATGGCATGGAGCTTGCGCCTGGCTACCCCCATGGCAGCGCCAGGGGTATCCCGGAGCCCGGAGCCGCGTACCGGCTGGCTCGCAGGCAGGGTGTTGGCGCGTTAAAGAATTGATGCGAAGGAGCCGCTAAGGTGATTGAGGCCGGGAATGTGGTGGGTTGCAGGTCGGCAGGCTCCGGGAGGGGGTGCCGAGGCTGATGGCTACCGCCGAGACGCGACCTGCGTGGACGCGCTGCGTCACGTTCCCCTACATGTTTCCAATTCAGACCCTACCCTGCAGCGTCCCCTCGTTGCAGTTGCGGCGCGATTGCGAGCGATGAAAAACGTACAAGATCCAGCCGTCGTTGCCGCCTCGCCGGGCGCATCGAAGCGCTTGAGGGATGCGCTGCGGGTGCTGCCGGTGAGCAACCGGCTGCTGCGTCTGATCTGGCCGTTCCTCGCCATCGTGCTGGTCGTGGTGGTGGTGGCCATCCAGGTGACCGACATCCTGTCGGCCGCGCGCGCCTTCGTGGAAGGGGAAAGCCGCTGGTCGAAGGCCCAGAAGGAATCGGTCTTCAACCTGCTGCGCTACTCGGAGACCTACTCCGAGACGTACTACCAGAACTATCTCAAGAACATCGAGACGCCCATCAAGCTCGGCATGGCGCGGGTCGAACTCGACAAGCCCGACCCGGACTACGACAAGGCGCGCCAGTACTTCCTCGAAGGTGGCGACCACCCGGACGACATCGACGGGGTGATACGGCTGTACACCCGATTCAAGCCGATCTGGTACATCAAGAAGATCGTCCGGGTCTGGGAAGAGGGCGACCGCCACATCGCCGAGCTGAACGACGCCGCCGAGGAGCTGCACCAGAAGATCAAATCGGGCGTGCGTTCGCCCGCTGCGCTGCGTCCGTCGATGGACCGTATCCGTGCGGTCAACGACAAGCTCACGCCGCTCGAAGTGGACTTCTCCGACACCCTGGGCGAGGCGAACCGCATCACCAAGGTGCTGCTGCTGGTGCTGACGCTCACCCTGCCGGCCATCCTGGTGCCGATCGGCGTGTTGTTGTCGCAGCGCACCCTGCGCCACAACGAAGAGTTCGAGCGGGCGCTCAAGGTGAGCGAGGAACGCTTCCAGCTCGCCGTGAGCGGCAGCAACGACGGCGTGTGGGACTGGAACATCGTCAACGACGTCTGGTACTACTCGCCACGCTTCAAGCAGCTGCTGGGCTACGGGGAAGGCGAGATGAAGGATTCGCTCTCCGCGCTGATCTCGCATCTGCATCCCGAGGAGCAGGTCATGTTCTCGCGTGCCCTCGAGCTGCACATGCACGAGGACACGCCGTTCGACGTCGAGATCCGATTGCTGGCACGCTCGGGCGAGTACCGGTGGTTCCGCCTGCGCGGCCAATCGGTGCGCAACGCCGACGGCGAGGCCGTGCGGATGGCGGGTGCGCTCACCGACGTTACCGAACGCAAGCTCGCCGCGGCCGAACTGTTCGCCGAGAAGGAGCGCGCGCTGGTGACGCTCGCGTCCATCGCCGACGGCGTCATCACGACCGATACCGACGGCTGGGTCGAGTACCTGAACCCGGTGGCCGAGGAACTCACCGGCTGGAAATCCGCCGACGCGCGGGGCCTGCCGATCCAGGCGCTGTTCCGCCTGGTGGAGGAAACCCAGCGCCAGGCCACGCCGAGCCCGATCGAACTGGTGCTCACCGAAGAGCGCACGGTCGAGGCCAATGCCAACATGCTGCTGGTGCGCAACGACGGCGAGGAGATTCCCGTCGGCCATTCCGCCGCACCGATCCGCGATCGCTCCGGCGCCCTGGTGGGCGTTGTGCTGGTGCTGCACGACGTGAGCCGCGAGCGCCAGTACGCCGCCAAGCTGTCCTACCAGGCGAGCCACGACTCCCTTACCGGCCTCATCAACCGCTCCGAGTTCGAGCGGCGCCTGGCGGCCGCGCTGCAGTCGGCCAGCCAGCATGGCCGCCATCACGCCGTCATGTACCTGGACCTGGACCAGTTCAAGGTGGTCAACGACACCTGCGGCCACGCGGCCGGCGACCAGCTGATGCGTCAGGTGAGCACGTTGCTGCACCACTGCCTGCGCGAGGGCGACACCCTGGCCCGCCTGGGCGGCGACGAGTTCGGCGTCCTGCTGGAGAACTGCCCGCCCGACGCCGCCTTGCGGATCGCGGACAAGCTGCGCCAGACCGTGACCGAGTTCCACTTCGCCTGGGCGCACTTGAGCTTCAACATCGGCGTCAGCATCGGCCTGGTCAACGTGGAAGACGGCCTGTTCACCCTGGCCGAAGTCATGCGGACCGCGGACACCGCCTGCTACATGGCCAAGGAGAAGGGGCGCAACCGCGTGCAGGTGTACCACCCCGATGACAGCGAGCTGTCGCTGCGTCAGGGCGAAATGGAGTGGGTCGGTCGGCTGCAGAAGGCCCTGGACGAAAACCGGTTCGTGCTCCATGCCCAGGACATCATGCACGTGAATCCCCAGAAGGACGCCGGCCGCCACTGCGAACTGCTGGTCCGCATGCTGGACGAGCGCGGCCAGATGGTCCCGCCCATGGCCTTCATCCCGGCGGCCGAGCGCTACAACCTGATGCCGTCGATTGATCGCTGGGTCATCCGTACCGCCCTGGCGACCCTGGCCCGCCTGCGCGCCGACGGCGGCGAGCGTATCGACCTGTGCGCCATCAACCTGTCCGGCGGCTCCATCGGCGACGAGCGGCTCCTGGAGTTCGTCCGCGAGCAGTTGCGCCACTTCGACGTCCCGCGCGACACCATCTGCTTCGAGATCACCGAGACCGCGGCCATCGCCAACCTGGACAAGGCCATTCATTTCATTCAGGAAATGCGCGACATGGGCTGCCGGTTCTCGCTCGACGACTTCGGGGCCGGCATGTCGTCCTTCGCGTACCTCAAGCACCTCCCGGTGGACTTCCTCAAGATCGACGGGGGCTTCGTCAAGGACATGGCCGACGATCCCATCGACCGGGCCATGGTGGAGGCGATCAACAACGTCGGCCATGTGATGGGCAAGCAGACCATCGCCGAGTTCGTCGATGACGACCGGGTAATTGCGATCCTGCGCGAGATCGGCGTGGACTTCATGCAGGGGCACGGCGTCGCCACGCCAAGGCCCTTCGCTTCGCGCTTGCAGCTGGCCGTCAAGGTCGCCTGAACCTGACGGCCGCGGCCGGTCGGCAAAACCTCCCGAACCTCCGGGAGTGTCAGATTATTCCGGTACTTCCCCAGTGATGCTGTAGGGAAACCTGGAGAATCGTGCGCACGCCGTTGATTTCGAAAAACGGGGCTTCTACACTGTTCTCGCCGTACAAGTTGTGCGCAACCGGTTGGTCTGCCGGACCAAGCTCGATCCGGGTGCGCTTCCAAGGGGAAACTCACAGCATCGGTTGGTGTAAAGCGCTTCGTTCGAGAAAGCGCTAGCGGTAGTCGTGCGCCCGGCGCCGGAGAGCTGCCGGTTCTGCGAAGGTTCTGATACTTCGATTCCAGGAGACCCTGATGGGCATCATGTATGAATTCTCACCGCACCCGGTATGGGTCGGACCGTTCCAGGAGTACATCAAGCCGTATTGGGATGAAATCCTCGAAGGTGATTTCGTCGAGGGCATCACCCAAACGAAGCTGTCGTTGAGCGAGATGCAGGGCTGGATGCTGCAGCTTTACCCGTTCATCCACACCTTCCCTAAATTTCTCGCGGAAGCGCTAGTCAAGGTGGAAGACGAATATGCGCGTTCCTATCTGATCGACAACATCCGTGTCGAGAAGGCCCATGCCGAACAATGGCTGTGGATGGGCCAGGGCTTCGGGCTCCGCAAGGAGCAGATGCTGGAACTCGCCGAAGGACGCCGCCCGGTACTGCGCGACGTCCAGTCCCTGACCGACTGGATCTGGTACATCAACACCAAGGGCAGCCTGGCCGAAGCCGTAGCCGCCACCAGCTTCGCGATCGAGGGCGTGACCGGCGACATCTGCCGCAAGATCCTGCCCGGATTCGAAGGCTATCGCGGCATGCCCGGCGTGGACATGAGCCCGAAGACCTACAAATGGATGCGGCAGCACGCGGTGTACGACGACGACCATCCGAAGATCGCGATGGAAGTGGTCAAGCGCTATGCGACGACCGAGCGGATGCAGGAGCGCGTCATGCTCGCCGCCAAGCGCAGCCTGCAGCTCATCCATCTCGCGTTCAACACCTCGTACCGTGCGTATTCGACGGCCGACGACGCCAACACCTTCGTTCCGGTGGACAACCGGGTAGGTGAACGGCGCCTGCGTCAGGTGAACCTGAACTTCCCCGAGCGCCGCTTCGGCGATCGCCGGGGCCGTCCGATTCGCGCGGTGGCCTGAAGCGGGAGAGGATCGGTCCGATCCGATCGGCAAGCAGTAGAAATACAAACGGCTCCCGCGGGAGCCGTTTGTATTTGGTGCGGAGAGATCCTTCTACAGCAGCGGCACCAGCAGCAGGGCCACGATGTTGATGATCTTGATGAGCGGGTTGACCGCGGGGCCCGCGGTGTCCTTGTAGGGATCGCCCACGGTGTCGCCGGTTACGGCGGCCTTGTGGGTGTCGGAGCCCTTGCCGCCGAAATTGCCGTCCTCGATGTACTTCTTGGCGTTGTCCCACGCGCCGCCGCCGGTGGTCATCGAGATGGCCACGAACAGGCCGGTCACGATGGTGCCGATCAGCAGGCCGCCCAGGGCGCGGATGCCGGCGCCGGGGCCCATGAGCCAGTTCATGCCGAAGGCCACCACCACCGGCACCAGCACCGGCAGGATCGAGGGGATGATCATCTCCTTGATCGCGGCCCGGGTCAGCATGTCCACCGCCTTGTCGTACTGCGGCTTGGCGGTGCCTTCCATGATGCCCTTGATCTCGCGGAACTGGCGGCGCACTTCATTCACCACCGAAGTGGCCGCGCGGCCGACGGCTTCCATCGCCATGGCGCCGAAGAGGTAGGGCACCAGACCGCCGATGAAGAGCCCGATGATGACGGCCGGATCGGACAGTTCGAAGCCCTTCACCAGCGCGTCGGGACCGAGCTTGCCCAGTGCTTCGAGGTTGTGGGTGTAGTCGGCGAACAGCACCAGCGCGGCGAGACCGGCGGAGCCGATCGCGTAGCCCTTCGTGACCGCCTTGGTGGTGTTGCCCACCGCGTCCAGCGGGTCGGTGATGTTGCGGATCTGCTTGGGCAGTTCGGCCATTTCCGCGATACCGCCAGCGTTGTCCGTGATCGGACCGTACGCGTCGAGCGCCACGATCATGCCGGTCATGGACAACATGGAGGTCGCGGCGATGGCGATGCCGTAGAGACCGGCGAGCGCGTAGGCAGCCCAGATCGAGATGCACACGGCCAGCACGGGCAGCGCCGTGGATTTCATCGAGATGCCGATGCCGGCGATGATGTTGGTGGCATGGCCGGTCTGAGAGGCGGCAGCCACGTGACGCACGGGCGCGTACTCCGTCGCGGTGTAGTACTCGGTGATCACCACCATCGCGGCCGTCAGCGCGAGACCCACCAGCGCGGCACCGAACAGGTTGCCGGCGCCGAGCGGGCTGTCGCCCATCATTCGCATGGTGATGAAGTAGAACGCGATGCCGGCGAGCACGCCGGACACGATCACGCCCTTGTAGAGCGCGTTCATGATCTTGCCGCCTTCCTTCGCCTTCACGAAGAAGGTGCCGATGATGGAAGCGATGATCGAGGCGCCGCCCAGCACCAGCGGATACAGGATCCCGTTCGCGCCGATCTTGTCGACCATCAGGGCGCCCAGCACCATGGTGGCGACGATGGTCACCGCGTAGGTCTCGAACAGGTCGGCGGCCATGCCGGCGCAGTCACCGACGTTGTCGCCCACGTTGTCGGCGATCACCGCGGGGTTGCGCGGATCGTCTTCCGGAATGCCGGCTTCCACCTTGCCCACCAGGTCGGCGCCGACGTCGGCACCCTTGGTGAAGATGCCGCCGCCCAGACGCGCGAAGATCGAGATCAGGGAGGAACCGAAGGCGAGGCCGATCAGCGCGTGCGTCGCATCCTTGGCTTCCTTGCCCAGGCCGAGCAGGACCGCGTAGTACCCGGCGACGCCCAGAAGCCCCAGGCCGACCACCAGCATGCCGGTGATGGCGCCGCCGCGGAACGCGACGGCGAGTGCGGCGTTGATGCCCTTGCTCGCGGCTTCGGCGGTGCGCACGTTCGCGCGGACCGACACGTTCATGCCGATGTAGCCCGCGGCGCCGGAGAGGATGGCGCCTACCAGGAAGCCGATGGCGGTGAGCCAGTCGAGTGCGATCCCGAGCACGACGAACAGGATCACACCCACGATGCCGATCGTCGTGTACTGGCGATTGAGATAGGCCTTGGCGCCCTGCTGGATCGCCGCGGCGATTTCCTGCATGCGCGCGTTGCCGGCAGGCTGCGCCAGGATCCATTGGATCGAGACGATGCCGTAGGCAATGGCGATCGCCGCGCACACCACGGCGAAGATGAGGCTAGAAGACATGGATCCCCCAGAAAGACTAGGTAAGTGTTCGATGTGCTCGCATCGGGTGCGGGCTAGGACGACCGCGAAGCCTCGGGTGGGGCCCCGCCGCCGGGTCCGGAGGCGGCCCTCGTGGGGGCCTCCGGCAAATCCGGTCGGCGCAAATAACTCGCTATGTTAGTGGGAAATTTTGCCGGAGAGCAACCCGTTTGCATGGTCGCGCGACGGGCGCCGGCCTATCGAGGGGACGGGTCACCTCAACCCTCGCGGCCGCAAGGCTCTTTGGAGGGCTTCCTCCTAAAGCTTGAAGGGGGTGCCCAGCTTCTTGGGAACCGCGACGTTCTTGAGCCGCACGTAGCGCGGCAGGCCATTGCGGAAGGGCGGATAGTCCTCGCCCTGGATCAGTGGGCCGAGATAGGTGCGGCACTTGGCCGTGATGTGAAAGCCGTCGGCGGTGATGAAGTCGCGCGGCATCTTCTTTTCCACGTTGGCCACCTTGGCGAGATCGGCAGTGCCCACGGACCATTTGTACGGCTTGTTCGACTTGCGGACGATGGCGGGCATCACGGCGTTGTGGCCCTTGAGCGCCAGCTCGACTGCGGCCTTGCCGACGGCATACGCCTGGGCCACGTCGGTCTTGGAAGCGATGTGCCGTGCCGCGCGCTGCAGGTAGTCGGCGACGGCCCAGTGGTACTTGAGCTTCAGCTTCTCCTTCACCAGGTTCGCGATGACCGGTGCCACGCCGCCCAGCTGGGCGTGACCGAAGGCGTCACGCAGGCCGGCATCCGACAGGAACTTGCCGTCGGCCGTTTGCAGGCCTTCCGACACGCCGATCACGCAGAAGCCGGCGCGCTTGACCGTCGCGTCCACCTTGGCGATGAACTTGTCCTGATCGAACGGGATCTCGGGGAACAGCAGGATGTGGGGCGCTTCGCCGGCGGCTTCGGACGCGAGACCGCACGCGGCGGTGATCCATCCGGCATGACGTCCCATCACTTCGAGGACGAAGACCTTGGTGGAGGTCTTTGCCATGGATTCCACGTCGAAGCCGGCCTCGCGGATGGACGTGGCCACGTACTTCGCGACCGACCCGAAGCCCGGGCAGCAATCGGTGATGGGCAGGTCGTTGTCCACGGTCTTCGGCACGTGGATCGCCTGCAGCGGATAGCCCATGGCGCTCGAGAGCTGCGAGACCTTGAGGCACGTGTCGGCGGAATCGCCGCCGCCGTTGTAGAAGAAATAGCCGATGTCGTGGGCCTTGAAGACCTCGATCAGGCGTTCGTATTCGGCGCGGTTCTGCTCGAGACTCTTCAATTTGTAGCGCGCGGAGCCGAACGCGCCCGAGGGCGTGTAGCGCAGCGCGGCGATGGCCGCGGCCGATTCCTTCGACGTGTCGATCAGGTCCTCCTCGAGTGCGCCGAGGATGCCGTTGCGACCTGCATACAACTTGCCGATGCGATCCTTGTGCTTGCGCGCGGTCTCGATGACGCCGCAGGCCGAGGCGTTGATCACAGCGGTCACGCCGCCCGATTGCGCGTAGAACGCGTTGCGCTTCTTGGCCATACTTGTCGCCCCCTTACTTCAGTGCTGCGAAGATTTTGTCGCGGATCTGCTCGACGCTGCCCACGCCGGCGATCTTCGCGTACCTGGGCGCTCCCGGCGCACCGCTCTTCGCCCAGTTGAGGTAGTAGTCCACCAGCGGCCGCGTCTGGCTGTGATAGACGTCGAGGCGCTTGCGCACCACTTCCTCGGCGTCGTCGGCGCGCTGCACCAGATCTTCGCCGGTGGCGTCGTCCTTGCCCGCGACCTTCGGCGGATTGAACTTCACGTGATAGGTGCGTCCCGATCCGGGATGCACGCGCCGGCCCGACATGCGCTGGATGATCTCGCCGTCGTCCACGTCGATCTCCACCACGTGATCGAGATTGACGCCTGCCGCCTTCATTGCGTCTGCCTGGGGGATCGTCCGCGGGAAACCGTCGAACAGGAAACCCTGCGCGCAGTCCGGCTGGCGGATGCGCTCCTTCACCAGGCCGATGATCACTTCGTCCGGGACCAGTGCGCCGGCGTCCATGAACTTCTTCGCCTCCAGCCCGAGCGGCGTGCCGGCCTTCAGTGCGGCGCGCAGCATGTCGCCGGTGGAGATCTGTGGAATGCCGTACTTCTCGACGATGAAGCCGGCTTGTGTTCCCTTGCCCGCGCCCGGGGCTCCGAGGAGGATCAATCGCATGACATATCCCGATGTTCGTGATGGCTCGACCGGGAACCCGGGCTGCCGGAGCCGCGCATTATAGCGGTGGGACAGCCCTCGCCGGGCCGTTCCGAGAGGACTGGGCTCCAGGGGAACGGCCCCAGGCCCACCGGAGGGTCGTCGCGCTAGTCGGTGGCAGTGCGAAACAGGGCCCGGACGCGCTCCAGATCCTCCGGGGTGTCGACACCCGCCTCGGGGGCGTGTCCGGTGATCGCCACGGCGATCCGGTAGCCGTGCCACAGCGCGCGCAGTTGCTCGAGTGCCTCGAAGCGCTCGATGGGGGCAGGCTGCAGCGACGCGTAGGCGGCGAGGAATGCACCGCGATAGGCGTAGATGCCGATGTGCCGGTAGGCCGGGAGTCCGAAGGGCAGCACGCGCCCTTCCCGGAAGGCGTCCCGCGCGAAGGGAATGGCTGCCCGGCTGAAGTACAGCGCGTAGCCGTCGCGATCCATCACGACCTTGACGACGTTCGGATCGAAGAAATCCTCGTCGCGATCGAACGGATGACAGGCCGTGGCGATGGCGGCCTGCGCGTGCACGGCGAGATCGTGGGCCACCGCGCGGATCAACTCCGGCGCGATGCGCGGTTCGTCACCCTGCACGTTCACGACGATGGTGTCGTCGGACCAGCCCAGTTCGGCCGCCGCCTCCGCGATGCGATCGGTGCCGGTCGGATGATCGGCACGGGTCATCAGCACGTCCAGGTCATGCGCACGTGCTGCTTCGGCCACGCCCTCGTGGTCGGTCGCGATCCAGACTTCGCGCGCACCGCTTTTCATCGCCTGCTCCGCGACCCGGACGACCATCGGCTTGCCCGCGATGTCCGCCAGCGGCTTGCCCGGCAGCCGCGTGGAAGCGTAGCGGGCCGGAATGACGACGACGAAGTCCATCAGCCCTCGCCGGGCAGCAAGAGGGCTGGCCCCTGGGGTGGAGAGGCCGTCAGGCCTATCGGGGAGAGCGTCACCTCACTCACCGTCCCGGTTGTATCGAGGGGCCGTGCACCCCAGCTGCGCTGGGCGCTGCCTGATCACGGCCAGTGACATCTCAGCGCTTGTTGCGCCAGGCGTCCACTTCGTCGAGGGTCAGCTTGCGGGCTTCGTCTTCGAGCATGATGGGGATGTCCTCGCGGATCGGGTAGGCGAGTGCGCTTTCGATGGACACCAGCTCCTGGCGTTCGCGGTCGTAGACGAGCGGCGCCTTGGTGAGCGGGTCGACGAGAATTTCGAGCAGTTTGGGATCGAGGGCCATGATTCAGGGCTTGGGCAGCTTTCCTGAGGCAGAGACGATACGGGCAGCGAATCCGGCCGGCAACTGCGCGTCGACCGGCAGCGTCCACCAATCGCGGGACGCGAACGCGCGGCATTTTACGGCATCCTTTTCGGTCATCACGACGAGCGCATCGGTGCCGAATGCGAGATCGGTCGCGACGAACCGGTGGTGATCGGGGAACGGATGCTCGACGACAGTGAGGCCCATCGTGCGCAGCGCATCGAAGAACGGCCGCGGTTCACCGATGCCGGCGACCGCGTGCACTTCACGGCCGATCATCTCCTGCGCACTACGGTGCTCGGCACGGTCAAGCAGATTCGTGAACAGCGTACCGACGAGCTGCATGTCGATCGTCTCGCCGCTCCAGCCGATCACAGCCGTGCGCGGTGCCTTCACCACGACGAAATCGCAGCGTCCGAGCCGGCTCACCGGTTCCCGCAGCGGGCCGGCAGGCAGCGGCAGCCCGTTGCCGAAACCGCGGGCGCCGTCGATCAGCGCAATCTCGACGTCGCGGGCGAGGCGATAGTGCTGCAGGCCGTCGTCGCTCACGATCACGTCGCATTCGCGATGGGCCGCGAGCAACGCGCGCGCCGCGCGCCCCCTGTCGACGCCGCGCCACACCGGCACGCCGCTGCGGCGCGCGAGCAGCACCGGCTCATCGCCGGCCCGCGCTGGATCTTCGTCGAAACCCACCGCCGCCGGTCCCGCATCTGCAGCGCGGTAGCCGCGCGTCACGATGCCGGGGTGCAGGCCCTCTTCCTTCAGCCGGTCCACGAGCCACAGCACGAACGGCGTCTTGCCGGTGCCACCGGCAGTGATGTTGCCCACCACGATCACCGGCACCGGCATGCGGTTTCTGGCCAAGACACCGATGCTGAACAACATGCGACGCAGCCCGGACACCAGCGCAAAGATGGCGGCGGCCGGCAGCAACGCCACCGTGAGTCCCGTCACCCTCTGCCAGTGGCCGGGGCTCATGTTGGAGCGTTCAGTCGAGCGGCTGGAACAGCGCTTCGATGTCTTCTTCGGAGACCGGACCGGCTGCGGCCGCATCGCCGCCGAGGATGCCTTCGGCAAGCGCCGCCTTCGAGGACTGCAGCGCCGCGATCTTTTCTTCGACGCTGCCGGCCGCGAGCAGCTTGTACACGAACACCGGCTTGTCCTGACCGATGCGGTGCGCACGCGCGGTGGCCTGATTCTCGACCGCCGGATTCCACCACGGGTCGTAGTGGATCACGGTGTCGGCCGCGGTAAGGTTCAAACCGGTGCCGCCGGCCTTCAGGCTGATGAGGAACAGCGGGACTTCCTCCGCCTGGAACGCGCGCACCGGTTCGGCACGATCGACCGTGTCGCCGGTCAGCTTCACGTACGGAATCTGGCGTGTCGCGAGGTCCTTCTCGATCAGTTCCAGCATGCTGGTGAACTGCGAGAACAGCAGCACGCGGCGGCCTTCCGGGAGCAGTTCCTCGAGCATCTCCATCAGGGCTTCGAGCTTGGCCGATTCCTGCACCTGCTTCGCCGCATCGAGCTTCAACAGACGCGGGTCGCAGCAGATCTGGCGCAGCTTGAGCAGCGCGTCGAGCACGATGATCTGACTTTGGGCGAGACCGCGCGTGGCGATCTCGTTGCGGATGCGCTGATCCATCGCCACGCGCACCGTTTCGTACAGTTCGCGCTGGGCGCCGTCCAGTTCGATGGTGCGGATGATCTCGGTCTTCGGCGGCAGGTCGGTCGCCACTTCGTCCTTGGTCCGGCGCAGCATGAACGGGCGGATCCGGCGCACCAGGCTGTCGCGCCGTGCCGTGTCGGCGTGCTTCTCGATCGGCGTGCGATACACGCGGCGGAACGTCGCGGCGTCGCCGAGCAGGCCCGGCATCAGGAAGTGGAACAGCGACCAGAGTTCGCCCAGGTGATTCTCGAGCGGCGTGCCGGTGAGGCACAACCGGTGCTGGGACTTGAGATCGCCGACCACGCGTGCGGCACGGGTCTGCGCGTTCTTGATCTGCTGTGCCTCGTCGAGAATCACGACATGGAATTCGTGCGACGTGAGCGTCGCTTCGTCGCGCGGCAGCAGGGCGTAGGTGGTCAGCACCAGATCGGAATTGCCGATCTCGTCGAAGTTCTCGCGGCGCTTGAGGCCGTGTGAGACGTGCACCGACAGCTGTGGCGCGAAGCGCGCCGCCTCGGCCTTCCAGTTCGGGATCACGCTGGTGGGCGCGATCACCAGCGCGGGCTTGGTGAGGCGGCCCGCCTGCTTCTCGATCAGCAGATGCGCGAGCGTCTGCACGGTCTTGCCCAGGCCCATGTCGTCGGCGAGGATGCCGCCCAGACCGTGTTCACGCAGGAACTGGAGCCACGCGAGGCCTTGCTGCTGATACGGCCGCAACTGTGCTTCGAAGCCGGGCGGAGCCTCGATCGGCTTCAGTCCCTTGAACTGCGCGAGCTGCTTGCCCAGCGCCCGCATGGCGTCGCCACCCTCCCACTTGAGGGGCACCGACGATTCCAGATCGGCGAGCCGCACCACGTCGAGCTTCGACAGCCGCAGCGTGTCGGAGGCATCTTCGTCCAGCATCTCGTGCAGCACGTTCACCAGCGGTCGCACGCGGGCGAGCGGCACCGGCAGGATGCGGCCGTCGTCGAGACGGATCAGCACCGCTTCGTTCGGGTCGCCGCCTTTGCCGGACTCGGACAGCAGCTCCGGACGCTGGCGCAGCGTGTTGATCAGCACCGGCAGCAGATCGATGCGACGGCCGTCGATGTCGATCTCGAGCCGCAGGCCGAACCAGTCGCCGCCGGATTCGATGACTTCGGCATGCCAGTCGCCGGTGTCCACCGGCGTGAAGCGGAAGCTCTCGTCGAACTCCACCTGCCAGCCCTGGGCCCGCAGATTCGCCACGCCCTTGGTCACGAATTCGAGCCAGGTCTGCTCGCCTTCGAGCGTGTAGTCGTGCTTGTGCTGCTGCGGGATGTTGCGTTCGCGGCTGTTGACGCGCACGAAGCCCGCCTGCGCGAGTGTCGTGTGCGCGCGCTTCTCCGCAGCGTGGTTCCGCCGCAAACGCAACAGCTCCCCATTGCGGATGACGCTCATCATCCCGGGGCTGTCGCGGTCGGTGCGCACGCCGGCGTATTCGAAGCGCAGTGCGGCGACGTCGACGAACTCGCCGCGCGCATAGCGGCCGCGGCCATAACCGTGGACCGACTCGAACGAGTAAAGACGCAGGATCGGTACCGGTGCCGCCTCGCGCGTTTCGGCCTGGACCGGAATCTCCGGCAGCGGAGCGCCGTGCAGGCGATCGCTGCGGGCCAGCATGTCGCGCACGCGGACCGCGTGCTCGGCGGCGATTTCCGGCGCGTCGGCGAGCCACGCCGCGATGGTGGGCGACAAGCCCACTTCGATCGGGCCGCATTCGGCGCTGGCGGGTTCGATGTACCAAGGCGGAGCGAGCGGCAGCAGCGCTTCGGCCGGCGGTTCGCTCTCGAACGTGACGCGCTGCGCACCGTTGATGGTGTAGCGCCACACCGCACGGCCGGGGCGCGGCGGGCCTTCATGCAGGGCGCCGGACGACGTGTGGTTCCAGTGGAAGCGTCCGGTCGCGAGCAGCAGACGCAGCACGATGGAACCGGTCTCGGCATCGAGCTGGAATTCGCCGCTGGTGTGATCGCGTGCGCTTGGCAACAGCAGGCGGAGGATCTGGAGATCTTCCTCGGTGACGTAACCGGGCGGGTCGTGCAGGGCGGCGAGGGCGCCGTTCCAGGGAGAGGGCTTGCTGTAGCCGCCGGCCTTGAGGCGCCGGCCGGTCATCGCGCGGACCACGATGTCGGCGCCGCCCTGGGTGCGCGGGCGCACCTGCAGGACGTACAGCAGACATTGCGCGACGTCGGCCGTGGGATCCACGACTTCCGCGGGCGCGAGCCGTTCGGCGCGCTTCAGCCACTGGTTCACGTGCGCCGGCAGCGGTCCCGACGCGGCCGCGGCCTTCTGCCGCGGTTGCGCGCCGCGTCGTTCGCCGACCTTGCGGCGACCGGGCTGCTTGCCGTCCTTGCGCGGAGCGCCGTCCTCGTCGGTCTGGGTATTGAGAGCGCGCCACAGCACGGCGGCGACGTGCTTGCAGTTGGAATGCACGGGGCAGGAACACACGCCGTGGATGTGCACGCCGTCGGCGCCCTGTTCCAGCGTGACGTGCACGCGATAGGGTTTGCGTGCGGTGCCGCGCACCGACGCCTCGAAACGATCGCGCTCGCGATCGTGGCGGAGTCCCAGGACCCGGCCGCGGTCGGCATAGCCGCGGCCCCGGTCGATGCACTCCTTGCGCAGTTCCTGCTCGAGCAGGTCGCGCGTCAGAACCAGACCGGACATGAGCAGCGCGCGATGTTCCCGGAGTTGAGTTGCAACATGTAGTTGGGCGCACGCTCACAATGCGTACGCGTCCCGCTTGGTCAGGAAATGCATGCGCGTCACGCGGGCCGCCCCGCACATGCCTCGCGCGGCAAAGCCGCGCATCGCGAAGAGCGCCGCCGGAACGGCGCTTCAGGCTTCGTCTGCGGGCGCACGCCGGGGACTTCTCGCGCTCCCGTGGCCTGCCAGTCGATGGTCTAGCTACTCGACTTCTTCACGGGAACCGGCAACCGGAAACGCTCCGGTCGACATCCCCGACGGGCAAGGCCCTTGCCTGTGACATTTCCGGTGACGGGAGACCGAACGCCTCCGACAACCTGTCCGGGATGCCCCGGCCGGAAACATCAAGGGTGCAGTATGGACCCATCCGGGCCGGGCCGACAACCCCCCTTCGAGGACCTCGGGTATGCCGGTCGGGTCGAACCCGCCGTCGGTGGCAGGCCCGGGCTACCGGCCTGCTGCCGATGCCGCAGGCTCGATCTCGCGGGCGTGCGCGTACAGGGCGCGGGCGGAACCGTGGTCGCCGGCCTGCTCGAGCCGGGCACCAATCTGCTCCGTCGCCATGAGAAACCGCCGGCGCAGCCGCTCCCGCATCGGTGCGGTCCAGGGTTCCGCCACGTCGTCGGGCAGGAACGGCCCGCGATAGCGGGCGTGCGCACGAGGGGCCGTGGCCTCGTGCTGGATCGTGCGTTCGAAGGCGAGGGCGTCCACCCAGCACAGCGCCGGATTGAAGCCGATCCGGCCGTCGTCGATGATGATGGCCTCGGTTCGTCCCAGCAGTTTGCGCAGCCGGTGCAGCGCGACGCGGAACGCGTCGCGGGCCACGTCGCCTTCCTGATCCGCCCACAGGGCGTCGATCAGCAGATAGTCCTTCACCTCGCGGCCCCCGAACGCGACGATCGCCTTCAGCAGTGCGAGCACCTTGCGTGGCGCCTTGCGTGCGAAGCCGACCGGCTCGCCTTCCACTTCGAGCGAGAAGCCGCCTAGCGTCGTGATGCGGATCGGCCAGGGCCACGCGTCGCAGTCCGCTGCGGGCGGTTCCAGGGAGAACGCGCGGATGAACGCCCGTACGTGCCCGGCCTCGATGTCGCGTTCGAGCGCTGCCGCCGCGAGCGTCGTGCTCCAGGTGCGGGCCCAGTTGAGCTGGTGGCCGTACTGGTCGAAGTGATCGCGATCGTGGGCGAAGATACGGCGCAGGCGGTCGCACAACGTCGGTTCGTCGCCACTGCGCAGGGCGAACAGGGCCTCGGCGGCGTCCGGTGCCCAGCGCGCCCATTCCATGTTCCGGCGCATCGACCAGCCGCGGTGCTCGGCGATGGCGCGGCGCGCTTCCGCTTCGTCGCCGTCTTCGGTCAAGCCCCAGATGCGGCCGTTCAAGGCCATCATGATGTGCGGGATGGAACCGGCCACGTTGAAATGCCGCACCGCGTCGGGTGAATACCGCAGCGACAGCTGGCGATCGTCAGTGAGCATCCCGTGCCACGAACGCATGTTGACCAGGGAGGCGGCCTCGTAGGGATGCGACGGAATCATGATCTCGGCGAACCGGTCGATCGCGCGGCGACCGGCTTCGATGTCGCGGCGGTCCAAGTAGAGGAAGTAGCCGAGGACGGTGGCGAAGCGCTCGGCGAGGTGCATGCCTTCGTCGTGGGCGATGGCCATGTTCGCGGCCACGGCGCGATCGCCGAGTTCGTGATCGCTCGTGTTGCACGAATACCAGCAGGTCACGGCCCACGCGAAGATGCGGCGGAAGGTGTGCACGCCGGGATCGGTCAGCAGCGGCGTCAGCATGTTGGCGGCGGTGCGACCCAGTTCGAGGTGTCCGGTGAAGCAGCCGTACAGCGTGAGGAACGTGGCGGCGTTGACGCGGAGGTTCGCATCGATGCGGGTGGTCAGCAGGGCGTACACCCGATCGGCGCACTGTTCCGTGCGAGGGTGATCCGGCGCGCGATAGGTCGTGGCGATCAGCATCGCGCTCAATGCCCGCAATTCGCTCTCGGTGTCGGGGAAGCGGAATCCGGGCTCGAACATGCGCTCCAGCACCGGGATCCATGGGGAGATCGGGGTGAACTCGATGTACTCGAGGAAATACGCGTCCACCATGCCGGCTGCGCACAGCACCTGGCAGAGTTCATCGCGGCGCTGGCGGGCGATCGCGTGAGCGCGTTCCAGCACCGCGCGCGCCGCGGGCGGGTCGACGCCGATCCGCGCCGTGCCGCTCCAGTACAGCAGCCAGGGATTCTCGGCGACACGGGCTGCGGGCAGCGCTTCGGCCCAGTCGACGACCACCTTCCACCGGCCCTGGCCGATCAGGCCCGGCGCGTCGCGCTGCAACAACGCCTCGGCGGCTTCGAAATCGCCGATGCCGACGTACAGCGGCATCGCGGCCTCGGGTTGGCGGGCCGCTTCGAGCAGATTGGCGGCGTGGCGACTCAGGTCGACGCGCTCCGCATCGCTCAGTTCGGTTTCGGCGCGATGCTGTAGAAAAGCGCGAAACAGGGCATGGAAGGTGTATGCCCGATCGGTGCCCAGGCGGCGGTCGGTGAACAGATGATGCCGGTACAGCCGTTCGAGCAAAGCAACCGCTGCCTCGCCGCCGGTCAGATCGCGGGCCATCGCTTCGCTGGTGCTGGGCAGGAAACTCAAGGCCATCAGCAGCCGGCGATCTTCGGCGGGCGCCTGGTCGAACAGTTGTCCTGCGAAATAGGCGAACACCTGGGCGAGCGAGTCCTGGTCACCCACGGACTCCAGCACGTGTCCGCGCCGGAACTGTTCTGCGAGCAACACCAGCCCCGCGGCCCATCCGCCGGACCGCGCATGCAGCGATGCCACCGCCTTGTCGTCGAAGGGCAGGGTCCCGCCGCTCAGGATCGCCCCGGCCTCGTCCGGAGTGAGCTTGATGGCTTCCCAATCCACGAGCGCCATCGACCGGTTCGCCGCGAGGCGGGCGTAGCGGTCGGGTGGCGGGTGGCGGCTCACCAGGAACAGATGGATGCCCCGCGGCACTTCGTCGATGGCACAGAGCAGCACACCATGGAGCGGGCCTTCGTCGCCGGCTTCCTGGAAATTGTCGAGCACCAGGGCGCCGGGCACTTTCACGCGGGTGTACAGGTCGCGGAAGAAGCGGCGCGAGAATCCGTCGAGGTCGCTCAGGTGCTCCGGGGTCAGCGGCGGCAGCGGCGGAAGTTCCGGGCTGCGTCCGGGCAGCACCCGTTCTGCGATGCCGAGAAAATGGAAGAACGTGGCTGCGTCGGCATCACCGGCGTCCATCTGGTACCAGATGCCGCCGACCTTGCGACTCTCCAGCCAGCTCGCCACCAGCGTGGTCTTGCCGGCGCCCGGCGGTGCCGCGACCAGCGTCACCGGCAGGCGCTGGTGATCGTCGAGGCGCGTGAACAGGCGTTCGCGCGGGACGCTATCGAACAGCCGCGGACGGCTGAGCTTTGCCAGAGTTGGGGCAGGCTTGACCACGGACTCTCCTCCTGGTCGGGGCGATCTTGTGCCGACTCCCGGTGGTTGCAGCAACTGCGCACCGAGCATGGGATGCCCGGAATTACCGATCCGTTACCGATCGCGAGGCAATCGGCTACTTCTGGGCATTCTGCGTCGCGAAGGTGATCCGGCCGAAACCGGCCAGCCGGGCGGCTTCGAGCACGCGGATCACCGACTGGTGCGTGGCCTTGGCGTCGGCGCTGATCACGACCATCGGGTCATCGTTGTTGCCGGCAGCGCGCTTCAATTCGGTGGACAGGGCGTCGGGGGAGGAGAACGTGACCGGGGTCTTGCCGATCACGTAGTTGCCCGTCGCCGTCACCGCGATGTTGATCTGTTCCGGCCGGTCGGCCGCCTTGCCCGCGTCGGCCGTCGGGAGGTTGATCTGCAGCTCCGAGTACTTTGAGTAAGTGGTCGTGACCGCGAGGAAGATCACGATCACCAGCAGGATGTCGATGAACGGGACGAGGTTGATGTCCGGTTCTTCGCGCGGCCGGCCGCGCCGGAAGTCCATCAGGCGGGCTCCGCCATCAGGCCTGCCGTTCCCCGTGCAGCACTTCCACCAGCTTGACCGCTTGCAGTTCCATTTCCACCACCAGGCTGTCCACCTTGGCACGGAAGTGGCGGTAGAACACCAGGCTCGGCACCGCGACGATGATCCCGAATGCGGCGTTGTACAGCGCGACCGCGATGCCGTGCGCCAGCTGTGAAGGGTTCGCCATGCCGGAAGGGCCCTGGCTCCCGAAGATCTCGATCATGCCGATGATGGTGCCGAGCAGGCCGAGCAGCGGGGCCATGGTGGCGATGGTGCCGAGCGTGGTGAGAAAGCGGTCCAGTTCCTGGGCGGCGGCGCGGCCGGCTTCCTCGATCGATTCCTTCATCACTTCGCGTGGGCTCTTCACGTTGCGCAGCCCGGCGGCGAAGACGCGGCCGAGCAGCGAGCTCTGCGTGAGGCGCGAGAGCATCTCGCCGGTGACGCCCCGGGTGCGGACTTCCTGCAGCGTTTCCGAAAGCAGTTCGCGCGGCGCCACCACGCTCTTGCGCAGCGACCAGCTGCGCTCGCCGATGATGCCCAGCGCGACGATGGAGGCCGCGATGATCGGCCAGATGGGCCAACCGGCGGCTTCGATGATGGCGAGCACGAACGCGGACCCTCGAGGTTTCGGAAGTGCCGCACTTTAGCTTGCGGGTCTCACCCCCGCAACCGCCGCGCGCCGCGCGCGGCCGTGCGAACCGTTGTCCACAAACTCTGTGGATAACGTTGTGGAGAGATTGTCGATTCGGCGCTTAAGTGGATTCGCACAAAGGATTTTCCTTGTCGCGCTCACCGATTGAGCAGAAATTTTTCGACTTCGATTCATGCGTTTGCCTATCGCTTCCCCAGGCGACCGAACGACTGTGAAGGCCGTGTTGCAACTGCATGTACCCTGTGGAAAGCCACGTCTGGCGCGGTGTTCCGAGTGGTTCCCAGGGAGTTGCAAGTTGCATGCAAATGGCATGAGGGCCGTGCATCGCAGCGCGCAGTACGATCGGTCCGTTAGAATCGCGGACCATGCCCGACCTGCTCGATCCATCGATCTCACCCGTCATCAGCGTGAGCGAACTCAACGCCCGTGCACGGGCGCTGATCGAGAACGGATTGCCGCTTGCGTGGATCGGCGGCGAGATCTCGAACTTCACGCGGGCCGCGTCGGGGCACTGCTATTTCTCGCTGAAGGATGAACGTGCACAGGTACGGTGCGTGTTCTTTCGCAACCGTGCACAGCTGCTCGACTGGCAGCCGACCAACGGTGCCCTGGTCGAGGTGCGCGCGGTCGCCACCCTGTATGAGGCGCGCGGCGACTTCCAGTTGAACGTGGAGTTCATGCGGCGTGCCGGACTCGGTGCGCTGTTCGAAGCCTTCGAGCGCTTGAAGCGCAAGCTGGAGGCGGAAGGTCTGTTTGCCTCCGAGCGCAAGCGGCCGCTACCGTCGTTTCCGCGGACCGTGGGTGTCGTCACGTCCACGCGCGCGGCTGCCTTGCGCGACGTGCTCACGACCCTGCGCCGGCGCATGCCGTCGATCCGCGTCATCGTGTATCCGACCCCGGTGCAGGGGGAGGACGCGGCGCGCCAGATCGCGGCGGCTCTCACCGCGGCCGGACGACGTGCCGAGGTCGATGTGCTGATCCTGTGCCGCGGCGGCGGCAGCATCGAGGACCTGTGGTCGTTCAACGACGAAATCGTGGCGCGTGCGATCGTCGCGAGCCCGATTCCGGTGGTGACGGGAGTCGGCCACGAGACCGATTTCACCATCGCCGACTTCGTGTCCGATGCGCGGGCGCCGACGCCCACCGCGGCGGCCGAACTGGTGAGTCCGGATGGTGCAGCGCTCCTGCGCCGGGTTGCGACGACCGGGTCGGCGTTGCTGAGGGCGTCGCAGCGCGGGCTGGAGCGCCGGATGCTCGATCTCGACGTGCTGGCGCGGCGGCTCAGGCATCCGGGCGAACGTCTGGCGCAGCAACAGGAGCGCCTCGGACAGCTGCACACGCGGCTGCAGCGCGAGTGGTTGCGCGACACGGACGCACGTCGCCGGCACGCGAACGAACTGGCGCACCGTCTGCTCCGGGCGCGGCCGGACCTGGAGCGCCTGGACGAGCGAGCTCGCGCGGCCGCACGGCGATTGCTGAGGGCGTTGCACGCGCGCGCGGCGGACTGGCGCGCGCTGCTCGCGCAGCGGACGGCGGCGCTGGAGCATCTCAATCCGCAAGCCGTGCTCGAACGCGGCTACGGCATCGTCCGCGATGCGCAGGGCCGGGTCGTTCGCGAGGCGGTACGGCTGAGCCCGGGCGATCCGGTGTCGCTCACGCTGGCCCACGGCGAGGCCGACGCCAGGATCGAAGGGGTGCGCAAGCCCTGAAGCCGGGTGCCGCGGCGATTGAATCCGGCCGCGGGTTGAGCGTATCGTCGCCGACTTCGCGGCGGCGCCCGTCGCTGCCGGCGATGCCATCCCAAGACTTACAACCACCCACCGGAGGCCCCATGAAATTCCTGAACGGCTGCCTGGCAGCACTCGTCCTGTCGTTGATCGGCATCACCGCCGCTCATGCACAACTGTTGGACCGCAAGGCCCTCACGCTCGAGGCGGCGTCGAAGATCGCCGCCGCCGCCGAGGCCGAAGCCGCGAAGAACAACTGGAACGTGGCCATCGCGATCGTCGACGAAGGTGGCCATCTCGTGCTGCTGCACAAGCGCGACAACACCCAGTACGGCAGCATCGACATCTCGATCCAGAAGGCGCAGACGGCCGCCGGCTTCAAGCGCGCGACCAAGGTGTTCGAGGATGCGATCGCCGGGGGCCGCACCGCCATTCTCGGCATCGAGCAGGTGCTGCCGCTGGAGGGCGGCGTGCCGCTGATCTTCAACGGCCAGATCGTCGGTGCGATCGGCGTGTCCGGCGTGACCGCGCAGCAGGACGGCGTGGTGGCGAAGGCGGGTGCGGACGCGTTGCTGGGGATGCAGTAAAAAAGGAAAACCTGCCCCCATCCTAGCCTTCCCCCGGCAATAGCCGGGGGAAGGGACGTACACCCCTCCCCCCACCATCGGTGGGGGAAGGTTGGGATGGGGGCCGACGCCGCCCGTCCTCGTCAGAGCCGCCCACCGATGTACGCCGCCACCCGCTCCTCCAGGTCGTCGGCAAGACAATCGAAGCGTTCGATGTCGTGCATCGCCCGTAGCCATGTGAGCTGACGCTTCGCGAGTTGCCGCGTGGCCGCGACGCCCTTCTCGCGCAAGGTCCCGAGGCCGTAGGCGCCGTCGAGATAGTCCCAGGTCTGGCGGTAGCCCACGCAGCGCATCGAGGGCATCTGCGGATCGAGGGCGTAGGTTTCCTTGAGGCGTCGCAGTTCACCGATCAGGCCCAGTTCCAGCATCTCCTCGAAACGCGCCGCGATGCGCTCGTGCAGGATCGAGCGGTCGCTCGGCTCCAGCGACACGGCGATCAGCGGGTGAGGTGGCGGCGTCGCACGACCGGCCGCGATCACCTCCGACATGGGCTTGCCCGCGAGCCAGCAGACTTCCAGCGCGCGCTGGATGCGCTGCGCGTCGGTGGGTTCGAGGCGCGCTGCGGTATCCGGGTCGAGCTTCGCGAGCGTCGCATGCAAGGCGGGCCAGCCGAGGTCGGCAGCCATGGCGTCGATCACCAGGCGCGTGTCCGGGTCAGCTGCCGGCAGTGCCGACAGGCCTTCGCGCAGCGCCTTGAAGTACAGCATCGTGCCGCCGGCCAGCAGCGGTATGCGTCCGCGTTCCGCGATCTCGCGGATGAGCTGCCAGGCCTCGTCGGCGAACCGGGCAGCCGAATAGCTCTCGATCGGATCGATGAGGTCGATCAGGTGATGCGGCACGGCCCGCCGCGTGTCGACATCCGGTTTGGCGGTGCCGATGTCCATGCCGCGATAGACCTGGGCCGAATCGACGCTGACGATCTCGACGTCGAAGCGGCGCGCCAGTTCGAGGGCGACGCGGGTCTTGCCCGAGGCCGTCGGCCCCATCAGGAGGATGGCGGGGATGTTCATGGAAATGCCGTGACCCGGGTCACGGCTGCTTCAACGACCGCGCAGGAACAACCGATCCAGATCCGCCATGGAGAACTGGTACCAGGTGGGCCGGCCATGGTTGCACTGGTCCGCGCGGTCGGTCTGTTCCATGTCGCGCAGCAGCGCGTTCATTTCCGGAAGCGTGAGCATCCGGTTGGCGCGCACTGCGCTGTGGCACGCGAGGGTGCCGAGCATGTCGTCGCGGCGGTCGGTGAGCGCGCGGCTCGAACCCACCTCGGCGATCTCGCGCAGGACGTCGCGCGCGAGCGTCGCCGGATCGGCGTCGCGCAGCAGCACGGGGATGGATCGCACCACGACGCTGGTGGGCGAGAGCACGGCCATTTCGAAGCCGAGTTGGGCAAGCAGCTCGGGGTTCTCGTCGACGGTCGCCACCTCCAGCGTCGTCGCCACCAGCGTGGCCGGGATCAGCAGCTGCTGGGTCGGGATCGCGGCGCTGTCCAGGGCGCGCTTCAGGCGTTCGTACATGATGCGCTCGTGGGCCGCGTGCATGTCCACCACCACGAGGCCGTCGCGGTTCTGCGCGAGCACGTACACGCCGGCGAGCTGACCGATCGCATAGCCCAGCGGCGGTTGATCGGTTGGAGCCGGCGGCGCTTCCGCCAGTGCGACCGGCGATCGGGATGGTGCCTCTGCCGCGCGGCCGAACAGGCGGTCGTAGAACGCGAGCGGCTCCCCGGCCGACAGCGGCATCGCGGACTGCGAGGGCATGCCGGCGCCGGTCCGCGCGAGCCACGTCGGTGCGGGAGTCGGTGCCGGCGCGGCACCCGGCTGCGTGCGGGCCAGCGCCTTCTCGACCGCATGTCGCACGAACTGGTGCACCGCGCGGCCGTCGCGGAACTTCACCTCGGCCTTGGTCGGATGCACGTTCACGTCGACGGTGTCGGGCGGCACCTCGAGGAAGATCGCGAATGCGGGGTGCCGGTCGCCGTGCAGCACGTCGCGATACGCCTCGCGCACCGCGTGGGCGAGCAGCTTGTCGCGCACGAAGCGCCCGTTCACGAAGAAGTACTGGGCGTCGCGCGAAGCCTTCGCGGCCGCCGGCAGGCCGACCGCCCCGTGGATGCGCAGCAGCGTCGACCCGTCGTCGAACGGCACCGACGCCTGTTCGAAACCGTCGCCCAGGATCGCCGCGATGCGGGCATCGAGTGCCCCGGCCTGGAGGCGCCAGGCGGCCCGGCCATTGTGGGTCAGTGTGAATTCCGTATTCGGACTCGACAGCGCGATGCGGCGGAACGCTTCCTCCGTGTGCGCATACTCCGTCGCCTCGGTTTTCAGGAATTTGCGCCGTGCCGGCGTGTTGAAGTAGAGATCGAGCACGTCGATCACGGTGCCGCGGTCGAGCGCCGCGGGTGCGACCTCGGTGAGTTCGCCGCCGCGGGACTCGATGCGCGAGGCATGGCGCGCGTCGGCGCGCCGGCTGGTCAGCGTGAGATTCGCGACCGACGCGATGCTGGCGAGGGCCTCGCCGCGGAAGCCCAGCGTGCCGACGCGCTCGAGGTCGTCGAGGGTCGCGATCTTGCTGGTGGCGTGACGGGCAAGGGCCAGCGGCAGCTCTTCGGCAGCGATGCCGCTGCCGTCGTCCTGAACGCGAATGCGGCGCGTGCCGCCCGCCTCCAGAGTCACCTCGATGACGCGGGCACCGGCGTCGAGGCTGTTTTCGAGCAGTTCCTTGAGCGCTGCCGCGGGGCGCTCGATCACTTCGCCGGCGGCGATCTGGTTGACGAGCTGATCTGGGAGGATGCGGATGACGGACATCAGGTGGGCGATTATAGGCGGGACCCGCAGGTCTGCCGCCGGAGTTGTGGCGTCGCGTTCGTGGGGTCACCTATAATTCTTATGCGTGCAGGGGATGCAGTACCCCTCTTATCCAGATAGCATCGGCAGGATTCAATACGCGGGCGTGCCTATCGAAGGCGCCCGCATACTCGGAGGTGGTCCAGGCAATGCAGATCGGGATTCCGGCAGAGACGCGGCCGGGCGAGACGCGGGTTGCCGCGACGCCCGAGACGGTCAAGAAGCTCGCGGCCGGCGGGCATCACAAGATACTGGTGCAGGCCGGGGCCGGTGTGCGCAGCTCCATTCCCGATGCGGATTTCGCGGCGGCCGGCGCGACTATCGTCAACTCGGCGGCAGAGGTCTTCGGGGCCGCCGACATCGTGCTGAAGGTGCGCGGACCGGATGCGGCCGAGGTCGGCATGCTGCGCAAGGACCAGTTGCTGATCGGTCTGTTGGCGCCGCACCAGAAGGAAGGGCTGGAGGCGATCGCGAAGACCGGCGCCACCGCCTTCGCCATGGAATGGCTGCCGCGGATCTCGCGCGCGCAGAGCATGGACGTGCTGTCGTCCCAGGCGAACATCGGCGGCTACAAGGCGGTCATCATCGCCGCCAATACCTACGGACGGCTGATGCCGATGATGATGACGGCGGCCGGCACCATCAAGGCGGCGCGCGTGGTGATCATGGGTGTGGGCGTCGCGGGCCTGCAGGCCATCGCGACCGCGAAGCGTCTCGGCGCCGTGGTGGAAGCGACCGACGTGCGCCCCGAGACCAAGGAACAGGTGGAGTCCCTCGGAGCCAAGTTCATCGAAGTGCCGCTCACCGACGCCGAGAAAGAACTCGCCAAGGGCCAGGGCGGCTACGCGCGCGAGATGGGCGACGACTACAAGAAGCGCCAGGCGGCGCTGGTGGCCGAGCGCATCAAGCAGGCCGACATCGTCATCACCACGGCGCTCATCCCCGGCCGTCCGGCGCCGGTGCTGGTGACCGAGGACATGGTGAAGACCATGCGCCCCGGCTCGGTGATCGTCGACATGGCAGTGGAGCAGGGCGGCAACTGCCCGCTGTCGGAACTCGACAAGACTGTGGTCAAGCACGGCGTCAACATCGTCGGCATCGCCAACCTGCCCGCACTGGTGGCGGCGGACGCGAGCGCGCTGTATGCGCGCAACCTCATCAACTTCCTCGCGCTCATGCTGGATGCCAAGACCGGCGCCTTCAACCTGAACCGCGAAGACGAAGTCGTGGCCGGCACGCTCGCGTGCATCGGCGGCGAACTCGCCCGCAAGTAAAACGCACAGGAGACGCCCCAAGTGGAAGCCGTCAGCCACACCGTCATCAATCTCACCACGTTCGTGCTCGCCATCTACGTGGGCTATCACGTCGTCTGGAATGTCACGCCGGCGCTGCACACGCCGCTCATGTCCGTGACCAACGCGATCTCGGCCATCGTGATCGTCGGCGCCATGCTTGCGGCGGCGCTCACCGTCACCGGTCTGGGCAAGGTCATGGGGGTGATGGCGGTGGCGTTCGCCGCGGTCAACGTCTTCGGCGGCTTCCTCGTCACGCGACGCATGCTCGAGATGTTCAAGAAGAAGGAGCGGAAGTCGGGAGGAGAAGCGCGATGAGCATGAACCTCGTCACGCTGCTGTACCTGGTGGCGTCGGTGTTCTTCATCCAGGCGCTCAAGGGACTGTCGCATCCGACCACGTCGCGGCGCGGCAACGCCTTCGGCATGATCGGCATGGCCATCGCCGTGGTGACCACCGCGGCGCTGATCCTCACCGTGAGCGAACAGGGTGCGCAGGGCCTGGGCTACGTGTTGCTCGGCCTGGTGGTGGGCGGCGGTGCCGGCGCGATCATGGCGAAGCGCGTCGAGATGACCAAGATGCCCGAACTGGTCGCCTTCATGCACAGCATGATCGGCCTCGCGGCGGTGTTCATCGCCATCGCTGCCGTGGCGGAACCCTATGCGTTCGGCATCACCAGCGAGGCCGGCCAGCCGATTCCCGGCGGCAACCGCCTCGAGCTGTTCCTCGGCGCGGCCATCGGTGCGATCACCTTCAGCGGTTCGGTGATCGCCTTCGGCAAGCTCGCGGGCAAGTACAAGTTCCGCCTGTTCCAGGGCGCGCCTGTTGTGTTCGCCGGCCAGCACGTCATCAATCTGCTGATGGGCATAGCCATTGTCGGGCTGGGTATTGCCTTCGTAGTCACCGAGAACTGGACCGCCTTCTTCCTGATGCTGGCGCTGTCGTTCGTGGTGGGTGTCCTGATCATCATCCCGATCGGCGGGGCGGACATGCCGGTGGTCGTGTCGATGCTCAACTCGTATTCGGGTTGGGCGGCGGCCGGCATCGGCTTCTCGCTCAACAACCCGATGCTCATCATCGCCGGGTCGCTGGTGGGTTCGTCCGGTGCGATCCTGTCTTACATCATGTGCAAGGCGATGAACCGGTCGTTCTTCAACGTGATCCTGGGCGGGTTCGGCGGCGAGACCTCCACAGCCGCCGGCGGGACCGAACAGAAGTCGGTGCGTTCCGGCAGTGCGGACGACGCGGCCTTCGTGATGGGCAACGCAGAGAGCGTCATCATCGTGCCCGGCTACGGTCTGGCCGTCGCCCGGGCCCAGCACGCGGTGAAGGAGATGGCTGCCAAGCTGACCGAGAAGGGCGTGCAGGTCCGCTACGCGATCCACCCCGTGGCCGGCCGCATGCCGGGCCACATGAACGTGCTGCTGGCCGAGGCGGAGATTCCGTACGACCAGGTGTTCGAGATGGAGGACATCAACAGCGAGTTCGGCACCACCGACGTCGTGCTGGTGCTGGGAGCCAACGACGTGGTCAACCCGCTCGCGGAGCAGAAGGGCAGCCCCATCTACGGCATGCCGATCCTGGAAGTGCACAAGGCGCGCACGGTGCTCGTGAACAAGCGCTCCATGGCCTCCGGCTACGCCGGCCTGGACAACCCGCTCTTCTACATGGACAAGACCATGATGGTGTTCGGCGACGCCAAGAAGGTGATCGAGGACATCGTCAAGGCGATCGAGTAGGGGTACCCCGGCGGCGCTCCTACTGGGCGCCCCGGGGCCGGGCTGCCTATAATGCGGTAGCCTCGGGGACGGCGGGCCGTCTGTTCGGACCAGGATCCGGGTGCCGTTTCGCCCCCTCACGACAGCGCGCGCATGGACAAGTCCACCATCTATTCGAAGACGGGCAAGGGTCTACTCGAGGTCAAGAACAAGTCGAAAAGCCTGTCGCGGGACCTGTTCAAGCTGCTCAACCTGGTCGACGGCAAGTCGGCGTTCCACGATCTGCAGGAGAAGCTCGGCCGGGTTTCCGACAAGGATCTCCTGCTGCAGCTGCGCCAGCTCTCCGACCTCGGCTTCATCAAGGAGGTCATCACCTCGCAGCCCCATGAGTATCCGCCCGCCGCGCCGGCCGCGTCCTACGTGGACGACCTCGACTTCACCTCCATGCTGGTGCCGGCCAACAAGCCCGGCTTCTACACCAGCGCCCAGACCGAGCAGAAGGCGCGGGAGGAGGCGGAGCGCAAGGCGGCCGAAGCGAAGTCCGCACGGGCCCGCGAGGAAGCCGAACGCCAGGCACGCGAGGAGGCCGAGAAGAAGGCCCGTGAGGAAGCCCAGCGCCGCGCCCAGATCGAGGCGCAGGCCCGTGCCAAGCTCGAGGCCGAACAGCGCGCCAAACAGGAGGCCGAGCAGCGCGCCAAGCAGGAGGCCGAGATGCGCCTGCGCCTCGCTGCCGAAGCCAAGGCGCGCATCGACGCCGAACGGCGCGCGCGCGAAGAGGCCGAGAAGAAGGCGAAGGAAGAGGCCGAGCGCCGCGCGAAGCTCGAGGAGGAGATGAAGCGCCGCCTCGAGGAGGAAAGGAAGCGCCTCGAAGCCGAGAAGAAGCGGCTGGAGGAGGAGGCCCGTCTCGCGCGCATCGAGGCCGAGCGCAAGGCGAAGGAGGACGCGGAGCGTCGCGCCCGCGAGGAAGAGGAGCGGCGCCGCAAGGATGAAGAGGACCGCAAGCGCAAGGAGGAGGAGGACCGCCGGCGCCGCGAGGAAGAGGAGCGCAAGCGCAAGGAAGACGAAGAGCGTCGGCGCAAGGAAGAGGAAGAGCGCAAGCGGAAGGAAGAGGAAGAACGCAAACGCCGCGAGGAAGAGGAACGCAAGCGCAAGGAGGAGGAAGAGCGCAAGCGGAAGGAAGAGGAAGAACGCAAGCGTCGCGAGGAAGAGGAACGTCGGCGGCGCGAAGAGGAAGAGCGCAAGCGGCGCGAGGAAGAGGAACGCAAGCGCAAGGAAGAAGAAGAGCGCAAGCGGAAGGAAGAGGACGAACGGAAGCGGCGCGAGGAAGAGGAGCGTCGGCGGCGCGAAGAGGAAGAGCGCAAGCGCCGTGAGGAAGAGGAACGCAAGCGCAGGGAAGAGGAAGAGCGCCGCCGCAAGGAAGAAGAGGAACGCCGGCAGCGCGAGGAAGAGGAGCGTCGTCAGCGCGAAGAGGAAGAGCGCAAGCGGCGCGAGGAGGAGGAGCGCCTGCGCCGTGAAGAGGAAGAGCGCAAGCGCAAGGAGGAAGAGGAACGCCGGCAGCGCGAGGAGGAAGAGCGTCGGCGCAAGGAGGAAGAGGAGCGCCGCCGCCAGGAGGAAGAAGAACGCCTGCAGCGCGAAGAGGAAGAACTGGTCGCGCGCCACGAGTCGATCCGGCGGCAGCGCGAAGCGATCCGCGGCAACGAGGGCGTGGTCGAGCGGGCCGGCGAGGCCGCGCGCGAGGCCGAGGAGAGCCGTCGTCGCGAGGAAGAAGAGGCGCGTCAGCGCGAAGAGGACGAGCGCCGCCGTCGCGAAGACGAGGAACGGCGGCGCGAGGAGGATGAACGGCGCCGCCGGGAAGAGGAGGAACGCCGCCGCCAGGAAGACGAGCGCCGGCGTGAGGAGGACGAGCGTCGCCGTCGCGAGGAGGAAGAAGACCGTCGCCGCCGCGAGGAAGAGGACGAGCGCAAGCTGCGCGAGCGCGAAGCCGGCATGCGGCCCGTGCGTGACGAGGCGGCGGAGGCGCCGCCCGTGATGGATGTCGCGTTCGGCGGTGAGGGCATCGACATCGAGGCCCAGTTGAAGGTGCAGGAAGAGGCGATGCGCAAGGCGCTCGAGGAACAGGAGCGCCGCCACAAGATGGAAGAGGAAGCGCGCCTTGCGATGGAGGCCGCGGAGCGCGACGCGCGCGAGCGCCAGGAGGCGGAAGCGCGCACCATCGCCGAGGAGGCGAAGCGGGCGAAGGAAGAGGCCGAGAAGCGCTCCCGCGAGGAGACCGCGCGCAAGGCGAAGGAGGATGCAGAGCTCAAGGCCAGGGAGAAGGAAGAGCGCAAGCAGCGCGAGCAAGAGGCGCGCAAGAAGGCCGACATCGCGCGGCAGGAGGCCGAGCGGCGTGCCCGCGAGGAAGCGCTCGCCAAGAGCCGCGCCGACCAGGAGGAGCGCGATCGCCAGAAGGCGGCCCGCAAGGCCCTGCTCGACCAGCGCAAGCGCACGCCGTGGAACCGGGCGAAGCCGTTGGTCATCGGGTTCGGCGTGCTGATCGCGGTGCTGGTCGGCACGCTCCAGTTCATGCCGATGTCGTCGTATATCCCGGCGATCGAAGGGGCCGCGTCACGCCGCATCAAGGAACCGGTGTCGATCGCGCAGCTGCACATGTCGATCCTGCCGAGCCTCGAGTTCAAGCTGGACAACGTCAAGATCGGCCAGCAGCTCGACGTGCAGGTCACCACGATCAAGGTCTATCCGGAACTGGGTTCGCTCTTCAGCGATCAGGTGGTGGTGCGGCGGCTCGAGGTGGACGGCGTTGCCACGACCGCGGAAGCGCTCACGCGCATCGTGTCGTGGGCGAAGCACGAAAGCGGCGGTCAGGGCAACATCGACGTGCGGCGTCTGGTGGTGCGCAATGCCAAGATCGCGGTGAAGGGCGTGGACGCTCCGCCGGTCGACGTCGAGGTGCTGCTCTCGCACGATGCGGAGTACCGCGGCGGCAGCGTGAAGCTGTCGGACGGCACGCTCAAGGCGGAACTCACGCCGACCGACGCCGGCATCGCCATCGAGGCGAGCGGCAAGTCGTTCAAGCTGCCCATGGGGCCGGCGCTGATCTTCGACGACTTCGTCGCCAAGGGTGTCGCCACCGACAAGGGCATCACGCTCTCGGAGATCGAAGGCCTGCTGTACGGCGGGTCGGTCAAGGGCAGCGCACAGATGACCTGGACGTCCGGCTGGAGTCTCGAGACGGAGTTCGAGACCGGGCACGTGGAGCTCTACCCGTTCATGGAGACGCTCACCAAGGACGCCAAGTCGAGCGGTCAGCTCGACGCAAAGGGCCGGATCGAGATGGCGGGCCCGACCCTGGCCCAGCTCATGGACGCGCCGCAGGCGCAGGCCAGCTTCACGCTGCGCAAGGGCACTCTGGACGGCGTCGACCTGGTCCGTGCGCTGCAGACTCCGGTGCGCGAGGGTATCCGCGGCGGCAAGAGCCGCTTCGACGAACTCACCGGCACCATGAACGTCGCCGGTGGCCGCTATCAGTACCGCAACCTGCGGCTGCAGTCCGGCCTGCTGGTGGCGAACGGTCAGTTCGACGTGTCGCCCGGGCAGGAAGTGAACGGGCGGGTGCAGGTGGAACTCAAGAGCACCTCGAACCAGTTCCGCGGCAACTTCGCCATCATCGGCACGTTGAAGGCGATGATGCTGAAGCCCTGATCTTCAAGTCATGGCGCGCAGACGCCGGACGTTCCCGACTCAACCACGAGCGATCTCGACAACAACCATGCGTATCCCGACTCTGATCCTGTCAGCCGTCTGCCTCGTTGCCGCCGTCTTCGGCGGTGCGGCGATCGCGGCCAAGTCCGATTCCTGCGCCCACTGCCACGGCACCGACGGCAATTCCAGCTCGGGTCTGTATCCGAGTCTCGCCGGCCAGACCAAGGAGTACCTCTACCGCCAGATCATGGCGTTCAAGGAAGGCAAGCGGAAGAACTCGATGATGTCGCCGTCGGTGGGCATCCTGTCCGAACAGGACGTGAAGGATCTCGCCGAGTACTTCTCGGGGCAGAACATGATGCGCTCGGGCAGCTTCAAGCCCGATCCGGCGCTGGTGGAAAAGGGCAAGAAGGTCGTGGAGGAAGCCCAGTGCGCCGCCTGTCATCAACCCGGCTACAAGGGGCTCAATGAATTTCCGCGCATTGCGCGCCAGAAGCACACCTACGTCATCAAGCAGCTCAAGGACTATCGTGACGGGGCGCGCACCAACGACGACGGCGTGATGAGTGCGACGGTGAAGAGCCTGACCGACGAGCAGATCGAGGCGGTCGGCCACTACCTCGCAAGCCTCTAGGCTAGCAGTCCTTCAGCTGGCGACGCGCGCGAGATCCGCGCGCGTGTCCACGTCGGCGAGGATGCCGGGGTCGTCCACGTGGACCTCGGTGACATCGGTCGCGTGTGCCTTCAGCACCGACCGCGCGCCGGCATCGCCGCGCAGCTCGGAGAGCTCGGCACCGAAGCGCACCGCGAATCCCACGGGGTGGCCGCGCTGGCCGTCGCGTACCGGGATCGCGATGGCGGCACCCTGGCGCAGCGAACGAGCCACGGCAGCGATGGTCTCGATCCGCAGCGTCGGCATGTCGCCGAGCGCGACGATCCATCCGGCCGCGTAGGGGTTGGCGCGCACGCCGCAACTCAGGCTGCGTCCCATCCCTTCGGCCGCATCGTCGCACTCGATCACCCGTGCTCCTTCGGCCCGCAACAGGGCAATCACGGCGGCGTCGCCGGCACGTACCACGGCGCAACTCTGCGGCACCGCGGCCTTGAGGTGGCGCCAGGCCGCCACGACCAGCGGCACGCCCGATGCCGGCAGCGGGTGCGCGAGTTTGCCGCCGCCGAAGCGGCTGCCGCTGCCTGCTGCTAGCAGGATGCCGCAGAGATGCGAAGGCTCAGGCATGAGTTGGGTCTTGCGCAGCTGCGGTGGAATGCCGCGAACGGGTCGTCGGTCCGCCGGTTCACGGTCGCCACGCGTGCTCAGTCGCGCGCCGCGAGACGCGGGGGACGCGGTGTCGCCTTGGGGCAATGCTTGGTGGTGGCGCCGGAAGGTTTGGTCTTCTTCTCGACACACGCGACCGGTACCGGTGCGGCTTCCGGTTGTCGGCGCGGTGCCGACGCCTTGACCGGTTTGGCAGGCGCTGCGGCCGCCTTGGGCGGGGGCGGGGCGGCCCTGGATTCAGGTGCTGCTGCTGCGGCCGTACGGACCGGAGGAGGGGCGGTCGCTGCAGTGCGGCCGCGAGCGACCGGCGGATTCTTCGCAAGATAGTGCTTGATGCCGGAAAGCAGGGCACCGACCAGTTCGTTCTGGTAGTCCTCGTCCTTGAGCCGCTGCTCCTCTTCCGGATTGCTGATGAAGGCGGTCTCGACCAGGATGGAAGGGATGTCGGGGGCCTTCAGTACCGCGAAGCCCGCCTGTTCCACCCGCGGTTTGTGCAGCGTGTTGACGGTGCCGAGCTGGTCGAGCACCGAGCGGCCGAGCTTCAGACTGTCGTTGATGGTGGCGGTCTGCGAGAGATCGAGCAGCACCTGCTTCAAGAACGGATCGGCCACGTCGATGTTCACGCCGCCGATCAGGTCGGCCTCGTTTTCGCGCTTGGCGAGCCAGCGTGCCGCGGCCGACGTGGCGCCGCGCTCCGACAGCGCGAACACCGACGAGCCGCGCGCGTGCGGCTTGATGAACGCATCGGCGTGGATGGAGATGAACAGGTCCGCCTCCGCTGCGCGTGCCTTGATGACGCGGTTCTGGAGCGGGATGAAGTAGTCACCGTCGCGCGTGAGCGCGGCGCGCATGTTCGGTTCCTGGTCGACCGCGGCCTTCAGCTTGCGGGCGATCGCGAGCGTCACGTGCTTTTCCCACGTGCCGTCGCGTCCCTTCGCACCCGGATCTTCGCCGCCGTGGCCGGCATCGATGACGATCACCAGTTCACGCCCGCCCTTGAGGTCGGGCGTCGGCGCCGGTTTGGCTGCAGCCTTGGGTGGCGCTTCGGTGGGCTGCTTCTCGGAAGCCTGCGGTGGCAAAGCCGGTGCAGGCTCGGGCTCGGCGGCACCCGGCGACACGGTCTCGGTCGGCGGGCTTGTCTGGGCTGCCGCCTTCTCGCGTTCGACGTGGCGCAGCAGCGCCATGACCGGATCGACCGGCTCGGTCGGGTAGAAATCGAGCACGAGACGGTGCCCATAGTCGCCCACGGGCTTCAGCAGGAAGGCCTGGGGTTCCACCGACACCTTGAGATCGAACACGAGCCGCACGGTGCCCGGCTTCATGCGGCCGATGCGCACCGAGCGCAGGTACGGGTCGTCCGGCGAGATGCGGGCCGGCAATGCGTCGAGCACCGTGCCGATCTCCACGTCCTCGAGGTCGAGCACGAGACGCTCGGGCTCGCGGATGGTGAAGAGCTTGTAGCTGATGGCGGCCGGCGATTCGAGCGTCAGGCGCGTGTAGTCGGGGCCGGGCCACACGCGCGCCGCGGACAGCGGTCCGCCGAAGACGAAGGCCGGCGGTAGAACCAGCGCGGCCGCCAGCGCACCGCCGGTCACCCAGCGGCGCAGCCGCTTCAATCGTTCATGAGTCCCTGCAGGCAACGTTCGCCCTTCTCCGTATGCGCTTCCAGCCGTACCGTTCTGCCGCCCTCGGGCACCACGCCGAGGCTGATGTCGAGATCCGGGGCCGGCAATTCGGGACCGGCTTTCTCGGGCCACTCCACCAGGCACACGTTGCTGCCGTCGAAGTGTTCGCGAAAGCCAGCATCCAACCAAGCTTTAGGATCGTCGAATCTATAAAAATCAAAGTGGTACAAGGATAAACTAGAAAGCTTGTAAAGTTCAACCAGGGTGAAGGTCGGACTCTTCACCCGGCCGCGGTATCCCAGGGCCCGCAGGAGACCGCGCGCGAAGGTGGTTTTGCCTGCGCCGAGGTCGCCGTGCAGATGGAGGATGAGACCGGGCTCGAGTTCCGCAGCGATGCGTGCACCCAGTGCCAGCGTGGCGGTTTCGTCGGGGAGATGGCGGATCTCGGCGCTCATTTCGCGGCGCCCGAGTGCGCGGGAACTGCGACTTCGAGGAACATCCCCAAGGTCGCGAGCGTGTCGTCACGGCGCCAGGCGAGCCCGATCTCCGTCAGGGGACTGCGCTCGACCGGCGCTTTGTAGACCACGCCGGTCCGCCCCAGGTGGCGCAGGGAGGCGGGAATCAGCGCGACGCCGATCTCGGCCGACACCAGGCTCACGATCGTCTGCATCTGTACCGCTTCCTGCTCGATGTGCGGGCTGAAGCCCGCGCTGCTGCAATAGCTCACCACGGCATCGTACAAGCTGGGCGCATTCGGTCGCGGAAACAGGATGAAGGGTGACTCGGACAGGGCCGCGAGCCGGAGCTTGCCCTTCGCGCGAGCGAGCGGGTGCCGCGCCGGCAGCGCGGCCACCAGCGTCTCGCGATGAATAGTGCGGTAAGTGAGGCGTGGATCCTCCACCGGCGGCAGCACGAACCCCACGTCGATCCGGCCGTCCACCAGGTCTGCCAGCTGCCGGTCGGTGGTGGATTCGTACAGCGTGAGCCGCACCGCCGGCGCCCGCTGCCGGAATTCGCGCAACAGCGGCGGCAGGACGTTGTAGTCGGCGGTGCTCACGAAGCCGATGGCGAGGTCACCGACCTCGCCGCGGCTCGCGCGGCGGGCGAGCAGGGCGGCACTCTCCGTGCGCGCGAGAATCTGGCGGGCCTCGCCCAGGAAGGCGGCGCCGGCCTGCGTCAGCGCGACGCGGCGCTGGGTCCGTTCGAACAACTGCACCCCGAGATTCTCCTCCAGCGCGCGGATCTGCATCGACAGCGGCGGCTGCGAGATGTGCAGCCGCTGCGCGGCGCGGCCGAAGTGCAGTTCTTCGGCGACCGCCACGAAATAGCGCAGATGGCGCAGTTCGATATTCATAGCCATGCAGTATCAATCCGACCCGGACAATATATTAGACGCGAGTCGCGGCTTTCGGCGAAACTCTCGGCAAAACTGTGATGGACCGCGCGGGGCGAACCGTTCGCCGCGGTGCGCCACCACTCGCGACCGTCAAGCATTCCTACCTCAGGAGGATTCCCCCATGGCCGACAACTGGCGTTCCAAACTCATCACGGCCGGCGTTGCCCGCTCCCCCAATCGCGCGATGCTGCGCGCCGTCGGCTTCGGCGACGGCGACTTCGACAAACCGATCATCGGCGTGGCCAACGGCCATTCCAACATGAACCCCTGCAACGCGGGCATCCAGCCGCTGGTGGATCGCGCCATGCAGGCCATCGATGCGGCCGGTGGGAAGCCGCAGGTGTTCGGCGTGCCGACGGTGACCGACGGCATCGGCATGGGCACCGAAGGCATGAAGTATTCGCTGGTGTCGCGCGAGGTGATCGCGGATGCGATCGAGACCTCGGTCAACGGGCAGATGATGGACGGGGTGCTAGTGATCGGTGCCTGCGACAAGAACATGCCCGGCGGCATGATGGCCATCGCGCGCATGAACGTGCCCGCGATCTACGTGTACGGAGGCACCATCAAGCCGGGGAAGTGGAAGGGCCGCGACCTCACCATCGCCAGCGCCTTCGAGGCGGTGGGTGCCTATACGGCCGGCAAGATGTCGAAGGAGGACTTCGAAGGCGTCGAGCGTAACGCCTGTCCGACCGTGGGCGCGTGCGGCGGCATGTTCACCGCCAACACGATGTCCTCGTCGTTCGAGGCGTTGGGCATGAGCCTGCTCGGTTCCTCGCAGATCGCCTCGCCGGATCCGGAGAAGGCCGATTCCGCCGCGGAATCCGCGAAGGTGCTGGTCAACGCGGTACGCAAGAACATCCGCCCGCGCGACATCATTACCCGCAAGTCCATCGAGAACGTGGTGTCGCTGGTGATGGCCACTGGCGGTTCCACCAACGCCGTGTTGCACTACCTTGCCATCGCTTCGGCTGCCGAGGTCGAGTGGACCATCGACGACTTCGAACGCATCCGCCTGCGCACCCCGGTGATCTGCGACCTGAAGCCGTCGGGCAAGTACGTCGCCACCGACTTCCACAAGGCCGGCGGTGTGCCGGTGGTGCTCAAGATGCTGCTCGACCACGGGTTGTTGCACGGCGATTGCATGACGATCACCGGCCGCACCATCGGTGAGGAATTAAAGGCGCTCAATCCGGTGCGCCGCACGGACCAGGACGTCATCCACGCGTGGGACGACCCGCTGTACGAGCAGGGGCACCTCGCGATCCTCAAGGGCAATCTCGCGCCGGAGGGCTGTGTCGCCAAGATCACGGGCCTCAAGAGCCCGGTGATCACCGGTCCGGCCCGCGTGTTCAACTCCGAGGCGGAGACGATGGAAGCGATCATCGGCGGCAAGGTCAAGGCGGGCGACGTGGTGGTGATCCGCTACGAAGGGCCCAAGGGCGGGCCGGGCATGCAGGAGATGCTCTCGCCCACCTCGGCCCTGGTGGGCGCGGGGCTCGGCGAATCGGTCGGTCTGCTGACCGACGGGCGCTTCTCCGGTGCGTCATGGGGCATGGTGGTAGGTCACGTGGCGCCCGAGGCATTCGTGGGTGGTCCCATCGCGCTGGTGCAGGAAGGCGACACGATCACCATCGACGCGCACAAGCAGCTGATCCAGATGCACGTGTCCGACGAGGAACTCGCGAAGCGCCGCGCCGCCTGGAAGCAACCGGCGCCGCGCTACACGCGCGGCCTCATGGCGAAGTACGTGAAGCTCGTTTCGACGGCCTCCAAAGGGGCGGTGACGGATCGGTCTTGAGGCGGGGGTGGGGTGGAGGTCCGGGCTTCAACGTTAGACGTTTGCCCCCATCCCAGCCTTCCCCCGACGCAGTCGGGGGAAGGGGTGTACATCCCCTCCCCCGGCTTGGCCGGGGCAGGGTCAGGGCGGAGGCGAAGCTAGTACATCCCTGAGTCTTGAAGAACCTACCTCTTCCCCTGCTGGCCGTTCTCGCGGCCTGTCTTTCCAGCACGCTCGGCGGTTCCGCGATCGTGGCGACCCGGTTCGTGGTTCCCGAAGCGGGTGTCCTGCCCACGATCCTGTTGCGTTTTGCAGGGGCCAGTGTGCTGATGCTCGCGTTCACACTGCCGCGCATGCCGGTGAAGGTGGCGACGCGCGATGCGCCCATGGTAGTCGGTCTGGGGCTGGTGCAGTTCGCGGTGTTCCCCTGGTTCTTCACCATGAGTCTCGCGCATATTCCCGCCGCGCGCGCGGCGCTCGTGCTGTCGACCCAGCCGCTGTTCACGCTGGCCTTCGCCGCACTGGTCGGACGCGAGCGCCTCACCGCGACCAAGGTCGCCGGTGGCGTGCTGGCGTTGGCCGCGGTCGGCTTCGCGTTGGGCGACCGCATCGTTGGCGCCAACGCCGAGACGTGGAAGGGTGACCTCTACATGTTCGGCGCCGTGCTGTCGGGTTCGATCTACAACGTCGCTTCGAGCTATGCGCTGCGCAAGTACCGGGCGATGGTGGTGGCATCGGTCATGATCCCTGCGGGTGCGGTGGCCATTGCCCTCGTGGTGATCGCCCAGGGCGAGTGGGAGGCTTTCAGCCACATCAGCGCACCGGGTTGGCTCGCGGTGCTCTACCTCACGTGCCTCGGGGGCGCCGTCACCTTCTTCCTATGGATCTGGGCGCTCGAACACACGGCGCCCTCGCGCGTGGCGCTCGCGGTCACGCTGAATCCCGTCTCTGCGGCAATCCTCGGAGCGCTGGTACTGAACGAACCCGTGACCTGGCGGCTGCTGGTGGGGCTGGCCGGCGTGATCGGCGCGCTGGTACTGGTGAACTGGTCGGTGCTCCAGAAGGCCCTGGCCGCGCGGCGGGCCCGCGACAGCCGCTGAGCAGTCAGCTCACCAGCCGTACCAGTACGGCCACCCGCCGTAGTAGGGACGATACGGATACCCCCAGCCATAGCCCCAGTACATGCTCTGGTAGCGCAGCCGGGTGTCCATCTCCACGCTCGCGACGTAGGTGCGCTGGATGAAGTCGAGCACGGAGTCGTCCACGCCTTCCTCGCGCAGTTTCGCGAACTGCGAACCCGAGACCTCGAAGACGCTGCGCGAGTCCTTCAGCTGATTGATGATGTCGGCCGGTGGCGTCCCCGCCTTCGATTGCTGGATGACCTGCTCCAGCGTCATGGGCACGCGCTTCGTCGTGGTGGCGCAGCCGGCGAGGGCGATAGCCGCCGACAGCGCCAAGCCGATTGCGCTACTGCGTGTCAGCAGATTCGCGAACATGGTCCGGACCTCGTCTCAACAGGTATGCGCCGGCCGCCGCGTAGCCCGCGAGCAGCAGGTGCAGGAACAGCGGGGCCGAGTAGGCCCCGTCGCCGGCGATTGTACGGATTGCCGCGATGAGTGCCTCGGCGGCGAGGAAGACGACCGCCGCCAGGAGCCACAGTGGCTGGATCGGGTGGGCCGACGCCGAGCGGTTGCTGCCCCCCAACCGCAACGCCAGTCGCGCCATGGGCGCCGCCATGACCGGCAGCAGCAGTGCCACCAGGGCAAAGGGCGCGTAGATCGCCGCCGTGAGGCCGGACGTGGTCCGATCGCCGCCGGCCATGCCGGCAGCGCCGCCCCAGAAGAATGCCACTGCTGCGACCGCGACCAGGGTCGTGAACGTGAGCACGGCCGCGGTGAGCATGATCAGGATCAAAGTCGGTTTCATCGCTCGATGGAAAGATGCCGGTTAGACGCAGTTCCGTGCGACTCGGTTCAGGCCGTCGCGGCGGCGGCGTTGCGGATTTGCAGAATTCCGAGCCATTCCAGGAGGATAGCCATGTCGAAGTCCGTCTGCTCGCAGGTCGCCGCCGTTGCCTTGGCGGCTCTCGCGTTTCCCGCTGTGGCCGCCGATCGCGACCGCGGCCAGTCGCTGCACGACAACCATTGCGTGCTGTGCCACACGACCTCTGTGTACACCCGCGCGGACCGGCTCGCCAACACCTACCTGGAGGTGCGTCAGCAGGTGCAGCGATGGCAGGAGAACACCAGGCTGCGCTGGACGCCGACCGATATCGACAACGTCACCGAGTACATCGCCGACAAGTACTACAAGCTCCCGCAATAGCGGCTCGCCGGTCGCTCCCTGATCGCGGCCGGTGATGGCTCAGGCCGGCTCGTCCGGATCGATCTGCCGCTCGAGCCAGGCGATCTGGTCCTTCAGCAGCAGCTTGCGCTTCTTGAGTCGCCGCACGCGCAACTCGTCGTGACCGGGGTCGTTGGTCACGCGGGTGATCACGTCGTCCAGGTCGCTGTGCTCCATCTTGAGTTCCGCGAGGCGGTGCAGCATCGCGGCCTTCGGCATCGTCTCGTCGCTCATGGCCGCTGCTTCGACAGCATGCTGCTGCCCAGCACCACGTCGAAACGCGCCGCCAGTTCGCTGCCGGCATTCGGCGAGGCTTCGAGCGGGACGATCAGTGCGTCGCGCAGCCGGCGATCGGTGACGCGGCGCAGGAGGAAATCGCCGGCGTTCTCGGGCGCTCCTGCCAGGTACATCTGGGTGTAGAACGGGCCGAAGCCGCGACCGGTCAGCGCGAAATGGATGTGCGGCGCGCGCCCAGGATAGGCGACCGGCTTCACGGTGCGGAAGCGATAGCCGCCGTCGGCGTCGCTCACGGTTTCACCATAGCCCTGGAAGTTCGGGTCCATCGGCAGGTCGCTGTCGTCGTCCGGATGGTGATAGCGGCCATAGCCGTTCACCTGCCAGATCTCGATCCTCACGCCTGCGACCGGTTTGCCGTCGGTGTCGAGAACGCGGCCCGTCACGTCCGTGACGGTGCCGTGGGCCTTGCCGCTGCGGCCGGCGATGCTGACGAGGTCGTTGTCGCGCTCGAGCGGCAGGGTCACGGGATAGAACGGTCCCTGCATCTGCGCCGGCGTGGCGACGAGCTCCGCCAGGGCGCAGCGCACCCCCGCGAGCTGTGCGATCGCGAATGCGCCCGCGATGCGTCGTCGAGTGATGGATACGGCCGCCATTCCGTTGCGCCCGCTCAATAGCGGTTGTACCGCTCCAGCGCCTTCAGCATCGACTTCGTCTCCTCGATGATGGGCACCATCTTCGTTTCCTTGTCGGCGTAAGCCTTGAGCAGCGCCACCACCTGCGCGGCCGCCTGCTGCGGCACGACGACGGCACCGTCGGCGTCGGCGACGATGTAGTCGCCGGGGTACACCATCACGCCGCCGCATTGCACCGGAATCTGCTTGTCGACGCTCACCATGCGTCCCACCGACGTGGCCGGACTGACCCGGCGCGACCACACCGGCAAACCGATCTGGCGGATCTCGGTGATGTCGCGCACGGCACCGTCGATCACCGCACCTTCGAGTCCGCGCACTTTCGCAGTCGTCGCCATCAGGTTCCCCATGGCCGCGATCTCGAGTCCGTCCTGCATCACGTACACGAGGATGCTGCCCGGTTCGGCCTGATCGAGGATCTCGAGCAGATGGTTCTGGTACTTGCGCGGGTCGCTGCGCAGTACCGGGCGCATCAGCGCAGTCGCGGCACGCCCGACGATCTTGGTGTCGAAGATCGGCTTCATGTCGGACGACATCCAGCCGCGCGCACCGGTCGCTTCGTCCACGGCATCGGCGACGTTGCCGGTGCTGTTGATCGGGTCGCGCAGCGCGACGAGAATCTCCTCATGGGTCACGGGCGCGACATCCGCCGCGGCGACGATACCCGTCATGGCGGCCATACCGATGGCCGCCAGCACCTTGCTCACTCGAAACATCCGGTCCCCTCATCCCTGCCGACAGTGAAGAAATCATACGCCCCTTCGGTGCCATGCCGGATGCCGACCAGCCCATGAGCGACGGTGCCGCGCCCTTCTGGGGCATCTATCCGATGCAGTACGCGTGTTTCGGCCGCGAGGGCAAGCTCGAACGCGAACTCACGCGCGCCCAGGTCCACGCGGCGGTCTCCGGCGGTGCCCATGGCGTGGCCGTGCTCGGGCTGGCGACGGAAGTGAACAAACTCTCGGCAGACGAGCGCCGCACGCTGGTCGAATGGGTCGCCGCCGATCTCGGTGGGCGCCTGCCGCTCGCCGTCACCGTGGCGCCGGGCAGCGTCGCGGATCAGGTTGCCGCGGCCCGGTTCGCCCGCTCGTGCGGTGCGGCGTGGGTGATCCTGCAGCCGCCCCCGGAGCGGGGCGAGCCCGAAGTGTTCTATCGCCGCCATTTCGCGGCCGTGATGGATGCACTGGATTTTCCGGTGGCGATCCAGAATGCGCCCGAATACACCGAGGTCGGCGTTTCGGCCGAAGGCATCGCCGAACTCGCGCGCGCTCATGCCAACTTCACGGTGCTGAAAGGCGAAGGGCCGGTCACCCAGATCCGGCGCGTCATCGAGGAAACCGGCGGTCGGCTCGCGGTGTTCAACGGCCGCAACGGCCAGGAACTGCCCGACAACCTGCGTGCGGGATGCGCGGGCATGATCCCGGCGACCGACACCTTCGACTGGCAGGTGCGCGTCTTCGCAGCGATGCGGGCCGGCAACGAGGTCGAGGCAGAAGCGATCTATCGCGAAGTGCTGCCGGCCATCATCTTCGGCATGCAGTCGCTCGATGCACTGATCTGCTACGGCAAGCGCATCGCGCTGCTGCGCATGGGGCTCGATGAGACGGTGTATGACCGTGCCCCGGCGCTTGCACCTTCGGCGTTCGGCCTCGAATGCGCGCGCCGCTTCGCCCGCGCGCTGGGCCCGCTGCGCGGCTGAGCGATCAGCCGGTAGTGGTCGACGTCTTGCGGATGTGGATCGTCCCGCCGACGCCGGGCTTGCTGTAGCGTTTGTAGTAGGCGAGCACCTTCGGCACGTACTGGCGCGTCTCCTGGTACGGCGGGATGTTGCCGTAGCGCATCACCGCACCTTCACCGGCGTTGTATGCGGCGAGCGCCAGGCGCATGTCGTTGCCGAACATGCCCATCAGATCCTTCAGATAGCGCGTGCCGGCATCGATGTTCTGACGCGGGTCGAGCAGGTTGGTCGCGCCGTAGCGCGCACCCGTCTCGGGAATGAGCTGCATCAGACCGCGCGCGCCCTTGGGCGATCGCGCGAACTGGTTGTATCCGGATTCCGCGGAGATCACCGCGTGGATCAGTGCTGCATCGACGCCGTGCTCGCGCGCCGCGGCCTGCACGTGATCGTCGTACTTGCTGCGCGCGACCGGCGAAACCCGGCGGGCGGCGCGGTCCTCGACGATCTTCGAGACCGCCGAAGCCTCCTTGTCGAGCTTCATGTGGAGCTGGCAGCGCGGATCCTCGGGGACGTTGGTGAAGAGCGGGGTCCCATCAGCCTGCGTGCACTTGTAGATATCGGCACCGGCAAGGCCGCTCTGCGTCAGGGCAAGGCCGCCGAGCGCAAGGGTCAGGAACACGGTCTTCAGTCGCATGGCAGTTTCGTTTTCTTATTGGAAACAGTAAGTTGTGGACATTCGACGGGTTGTCGGGCCGGCTCCGTCGGAGCGCAGCCAGAGTGTCAGCAACTTTTCTGCCAAGCTCCGCCGCGCCCTAGCCTTAACGGCCGGGGCGGCGGGCGTCTTGAGTTGCGCAGAGGGCCGCTAGCGCGGCTGGCGTCGGGGAATCAGCACCGTTGCCACGGCGGCGACGATCAGCGCCAGGGCGGCGTAATCCGACCATTCGGGGCGCTCGCCGAGCAGGAGCATCCCGCTGAAGACCGCCACGACGGGAATCGTCAGTGTGCCCAGGGCCGATACGCCCGCGGGAGCGAGCGAGACGATCTTGAACCAGATCCAGTGGCAGATGACGAACGCCACGATCATGTTGTAGATGAGCCCGACCATCGCCGACGGACCGATGGGGCGCCACTGCGACGGCTCCAGCAGGAGCGCGCCGACGGCGAGCGGAATGCCGCCCAGGAACAGATTCCACGCGGTGAAGCTGGTGGTGGGCAGGGAACTGCGGTACTTCTTCGTGAGCGTCGTGCCGGTGGCCCACGACAGCGCGGCGCCGACGATCAGCAGGGCGCCGAGGGGCGCGGCGCGCAGCGACGCCAGCTCCGCAGCCAGCAGCAATCCGAGGCCACCCATGCCCAGCGTGATGCCGGCGAGGCGGCGTCGGGTGAGCTTCTCGTGCAGGACCGGCGCGGACAGCAGGACGGTCCACAGCGGCATCGTGTACGCGAGGATGGCGGAGCGCCCCGACGGCATCATCTGGATGCCGTATGCGATGAGGATGTTCCACAGCGTGACGTTGCACAGCGACATCACGCTGAGCGGACCCCATTCTGCGCGCGGCACGGCGATCCTGAGCCCGCTCAGTCGCGCGATGGCAAAGAGGCCTATGGCACCCGCCGCAACGCAAAGGAAGCGGAACGTGAACACCGGGATGTCCGCCAGGCCCATCTTGATCATGGGCCAGTTCATGCCCCAGCCGAGAGTGAGGATGGCGAGCAGCAGCCACGTGGAGCGCGGCAGGGTGGCGGTGTTCGGGCCCATGGAGGCGCGCATGCTACACGCCCGGCGGGTTACCATCGCCGAATCATGCAGACCGTCGTCCGTTTCCTGGTCTTCTGGGGCATCAACACCCTGACGCTGTGGGTCGCTTCGCGCTTGCTGCCGGGGCTGGCATTCTCCGGGCCGGAGGCATTGCTGCTCGCGGGGCTGGTCTTCGGTCTCGTGAACACGTTTCTGAAGCCGATCCTGTTCATCCTGACCTTGCCCATCACGTTCGTGACCCTCGGGCTCTTCGTGCTGGTCCTCAACACGCTGATCCTGTTCCTGATCGCGTGGCTGGTGCCGGGTTTCACCGTCGGCACGTTCTGGCAAGCGTTCTTCGCCGCGTTGTTCATCTCGTTCTTCAGCTTCCTGTTGAACCTGCTGCTGCGCGGCCAGGTGGTTCGCATGACCGTCAACAAGCAATAGAACACGCAGTCATCTAGAGGGGAGGAGAAGAAGATGAAGCTCGTCGCAGGTCTTTCCGGACTGGCGCTGTGCGCCGTCGCGTTTGGTTCCCAGGCTCAGAGTTGGACGCCGCCGGCGCCCGAGGCACGGTGCCCGTCCAAGTGGGGTGCGGCCGATGTGCGCGGTGCCGCGAATCTGCAGAACGCACAGCAGGTGCTGAAGGCGGCCGGCCTGATCCGCACCGGCGAAGTCATCGAGCTGGGTCGTACGCTGTCGTCCGATATCCCGCTGTTCGGCACGCGCAAGTTCGAGATCCACTTGAAGCGCACCGGACCGTCGCTGGGTTCGAACCAGCGCCGCAGCAACGAGGAACTCATCTTCACCGAACTGGGCCAGGTGGGCACGCAGTTCGACATGTTTCCGCACCAGACCATCGGCGACATGACGTACAACTGCGTGAAGATCGACGACATCGCCACGCGCGGCGGCTTCACGAAGATGGGTGTGGACGGCATCGGCATGCTGTTCACGCGCGGCCTGCTGATCGACGTCGCGGCGCTGAAGGGCGTGGATATGCTGCAGGCCGGTTACGAGATCACGCCGGACGATCTGCAGGGGGCGTTGAAGCGGCAGAATCTGAGCATCCAGCCCGGCGACGCCGTGCTGATCCATTCCGGTTTCGGCAAGCTCTGGGGTGTGGACAACGCCAAGTACAACGCCACCACGCCCGGCATCGGCGCGCCCGCCGCGGAGTGGCTGGCGAAGCAGGACGTGATGCTGATCGGTGCCGACACCTTCGGTGTCGAAGTCGCGCCCAACCCCGACAAGGCCATCAGCCTGCCGGTGCACCAGATCGCGCTGGTCGTGAACGGCATCTTCCTGCTCGAGAACATGAAGCTCGACGAACTGGCTGCGAAGAACATCCACCAGTTCGCGTTTGCAGTGCAGCCGCTCAAGATCAAGGGCGGCACGGGCTCGACCGTGGCGCCGGTGGCGATTCACTGATCGCGGTAGGATGAAACGAGCCCCACGGTCCCTTTGGTCGCTGCCCCCCCCGAGGGGGCGTGTCAGTGTCTTGGGGCGGCCTGGCGCCACTAGAGATGAACGCTCCCCCACGCTCCCTGCGGTCGCTGCCCCCTGAGGGGGCGCGTCAGTGTCTTGGGGCGGCCCGGCGCCACTGACATGAGCACACGTCCCGCCGTCGACTGGTATTTCGACGTCATCTCGCCGTACGCCTACCTGCAGGCGGAACGGCTGGGGGAAGTCGATGCGGTGGCGGACGTGCGCTGTGTGCCGATCCTGTTTGCCGGCCTGCTGGAGCGTTGGGGCCAGAAAGGTCCTGCGGAGATCGCGCCGAAGCGCCGCTTCACCTATCGGCAGTTCGTCTGGCAGGCCGCGCGGCGGGGTCTCGATCCGAAGATCCCGCCGGCGCATCCGTTCAATCCGCTCAAGCTGCTGCGGCTCGCGATCGCCCTCGACGCGAAGCGCGAAGCGGTGCTCGACATTTTCCGTTTCGTCTGGCGTGACGGCCTCAGCACAGACGACCCGTCGTCATGGAAGCTCCTGTGCGACCGGCTCGGTGTTCCGGACGCGGATGCGCGCATCGCAGCGCCCGAGGTCAAGGCGCGGCTGAGGGACAACGGCGAAGAGGCCACGACGCGCGGCGTGTTCGGCGTGCCGACCTTCGTGACGACCGACGGCGAAGTGTTCTGGGGCGAGGACGCGACGCCCATGCTTCTCGACTATCTGGCCGGAGCGCCCGTGTTCCGTTCCACGGTGATGCAGGGCGCCAACGACCTGCCGATGGCCGCGCAGCGCATCCCCATAACGCGTTAGCGGGTCTTCTGATACGTGCCGACCAGTTGAGCCTCGCCGAGCACGTGCCCCTTCATGGCGCGTTCGAGGTCGGCCTTGCGCGGCCGATCGAGATCGGCGAGAACCGTGTCGAGCGCGTACAGCTTGTGGAAGTAGCGATGACGTCCCACGGGCGGGCACGGACCGCCGTAGGCTGTCGTGGAGAAGTCGTTGACGCCGGGCCGCGCGCCGGACGGCAGCGCCTGGGTGGCCACGCCTTCGGGCAGGCCCTTGGCCGAGGGCGGCAGATTGAAGAGCACCCAATGGACCCAGGTCATCCGCGGTGCCGCCGGATCGGGGGCGTCGGGATCGTCGACGATCAGGGCCAGGCTCTTGGTGCCCGCCGGCAAGCCGCTCCAGGCGAGCGCAGGTGAGACGTTCGCACCCTCGCAGGTGAACCGGGCCGGGATGGGGCCGTTGTGGGCGAACGCGGACGACGTGAGGGCGATCGTCATGGCTTTCTCCTCCGCTCGGGCGAGTGCAGCGAAGACCAGCAGGGTCCACAGCGCGGCGCGCCTCGACATGGTTCCTCCCGATGGTTCAGGACGGCGCGGTGGCGATATCCCGAACCGCCTCCGTACGGAAATGATCCGCCTGCCGCCGCCGTGTCGCAACGGGTTCCCGCAGTTCCGCCCCGACCGCAGGAGCAAGTCGCCCTCCAGTTGCGAGTCGCCGTGCCGTTGATGAATCGGTTTCCGCTCCGCCTCTCGATGCCCCGATCCGTCCATGACGCCCCGCCTCTGCCTCGCGCTGCTGCTCCCTCTGATCCTGCTCGCCGGTTGCGACGACGTCCGCGAGCGCGCCACGCGCAACGAGATCTATCAGCTCGCCTATCGCAAGGCGCAGCTCCAGGCGGCACTGGAGGTCTGCGATCCCAAGGCGCCCGCGACCAAGGAGCATGCCGAGGCCTGGCAGGAGGTGTTCGATTCCGCCGAAGGCTGGCTCGACATCACGGCGGCCGGTATCGCGAACCGCCGCGCAGCGGCGCTGGAGGAACCCATCGACGTGCCGGAAAGCGCGTGCCCCACGGTGCGCAAGGCCATGAAGGCCTCGATGGAAGAGGCCACGCGCTGGTCCGCACGCGTGGCGGGAAAACAGGTTTGCGGCTGGATGTCCTGCGACTGACGGACTGGGGAAATACAGGGACTAGGGGCTAGGGCAGCTGGCAAACCGCATTGCGCGAACCCTGGCCCCCGCCCTCTAGCCCCGCAGACTCCGCACTTCCGCCATCCGCGGCAGGCGCGCCGGCAGCGCATCCTTCAGCTTCGCACGCGCATCGCGGAGCGTCTTTTCCGTGGTGGCCCAGTCGATGCAGCCGTCGGTCACCGACACGCCGTACTTGAGCTGCTTCAGATCGGCCGGGATCGACTGGTTGCCCGCGTTGATGTTGCTTTCCACCATCACGCCGACGATGGCCCGATTGCCCTCGACGATCTGGTGCGCGACGTCGTGCATCACCAGCGGCTGCAGGCTCGGGTCCTTGTTGGAGTTGGCGTGGCTGCAGTCGATCATGATGTTCGCCGGCAGCTTGTTCTTGGCGAGCTCCTTCTCCACCAGCGCCACGGTGACCGAATCGTAGTTCGGGCCCTTCGCGCCACCGCGCAGCACGATGTGGCCGTAGGCGTTGCCGCGGGTGCGGATGATCGCCACCTCGCCCTGCGGGTTGATGCCGAGGAAACTGTGCGGACGCGAGACCGACAGCAGCGCGTTGATCGCGACCTGCAGGCCGCCGTCCGTGCCGTTCTTGAAGCCCACCGGCGTGGACAGGCCGCTCGCCATTTCGCGGTGGGTCTGCGATTCGGTGGTGCGGGCCCCGATGGCGCTCCAGGTGACCAGGTCGCCGAGATACTGGGGGCTGATCGGATCGAGTGCTTCGGTGCCCGCCGGGAGGCCCAGCTCGTTGATGTCGAGCAGCACCTTGCGCGCGAGCTGCAGGCCTTCCTCGATGGCGAAGGAGTCGTCCATGCGCGGATCGTTGATGAGGCCCTTCCAGCCCGTGGTGGTGCGGGGCTTCTCGAAGTAGACCCGCATCACGACGAAGATCGTGTCGCTCACTTCGTCGGCCACGGCCTTCAGGCGTCGCGCGTAGTCCATGGCGGCGGCCGGGTCGTGGATCGAGCAGGGGCCCACGACCACCAGCAGGCGATGGTCGCGCCGGTCGAGGATCCGCTCCACCGTCTGGCGGCCTTCCAGCACCGTGCGCTCGGCGCGTTCCGAGAGCGGCAGGCGGCGCTTGATCTCCTCGGGGGAGGCGAGCACCTGCTGCTCGACGACGTTGACGTTGTATACGAGTTTTTCGTCCATGACCGTATCCGGGGCTTGAAATGCCGCTGCGGCGGGCGGGCGCCCGCGTGGACCTGGAAGTCTACCGGACGCCCTCCCGGGGAGAAAGGCCGCCCCCGGGCGGCCGGCCCTGAACTCAATTTCCGGTCCCGAATGCCGTAGTTGGAGGGACTTTCAGTGGTTTCCACCAATCCATGCGTCCTCTGGCCGTCCTGCTGGTATCGCTCTCATCCGTTCCGGTCTTCGGATCGGACTGGATGGACATTGCTTCGCCCCCCTGGATGCGGGTCGAGCTGGACACCTCGAGCTTGGTCGGCGACGGCGTCAATGCCCGCGCGTGGGATCGGGTCACGTACACCGAGGACCAGACCCATGACAGCGGCGACGTCCAGTGGCGCAGTGTCAAGACGCTGATGAGCTACCAGTGCGCACGCAGGACGTCCATGCCGCTCGCCCGCATCTTCTTCGCGGCGGACGGCACCGAACTCATGCGCAAGAATCTGGACGGCGTGGAGTTGCCGCGACCCGCCGTGCCCGATACGCCGCGCGAGCGCATGCTCGAGTACGCGTGCCGCAAGCCTGCGGCCCCGGTGGCCGTCGCGGGGCAAGTCTCCCCAGCAGCCGTGCCGGGCCAGGTCATCGTGGCGCTCCCGGAGCCCTCCCAGGCCAAGGCTGCGCCCAAGCGCAAACGCAAGTCGAAACCCGTAGCGGTCGTGGAACCCGCCAAACCGGCCGCAGCGTCGACCGCAAAGGTCGCGGCCAAGACAGCGGAGGAAGCCAAGGCGGAGAAGCCCGAACCGAAGCACGTGCACTGGAGCTATACCGGTGTGAAGGACGGTGCCGGCCAATGGCACAAGCTCTCGCCCGAGTTCAAGCAGTGCGCGTCCGGGCAGCGCCAGTCGCCGATCGACATCCGCGGCGGGGTCAAGCTGACGCTCGACAACGTGAAGTTCGACTACAAGAGCTCGCCGCTCAAGATCATCGACAACGGCCACACGGTGCAGGTGAACTACGCGTCCGGCAGTTCCATCACCGTGAGCGGGAAGACTTTCGAGTTGAAGCAGTTCCACTTCCACAAGCCGGCGGAGGAACGCATCAACGGACGCACCTACGAGATGGTGGCGCACCTGGTGCACAAGGACAAGGATGACCGCCTCGCAGTGGTCGCGGTGCTGTTCATCGCCGGGGCCGACAACCCGTTCATCCAGACGCTGTGGAACAACCTGCCCATCGAACAGTTGCGCGAGGACGAGTTGCCGTCGGTGAAGATCGATGCCGCGCAGCTGCTGCCCAAGGTGCGCGGCTACTACACGTACACCGGATCGCTCACCACGCCCCCGTGCACCGAAGGGGTCCAGTGGATCGTGCTGAAGACGCCGGTGCAGGTGTCGCGCGAACAGATCGGCGTGTTCGGGAAGCTCCATGACAAGAGCGCGCGACCCACTCAGGCGGCGAACGGTCGCCTGATCAAGGAGACTTTGTAGCAGGAACGGGCGCCAAGTCCCCGTGCGATTTGGCATTTCCATCGCGTGGCAGTTTGCCCGCGAGGACTCGATTTTTCGTGGCATATGGGTTGCTTCGAGAGTGGGTGCCATGCACCCGCTGCTCACGCGCCGCCGTCGCGCCACCGACACGCAGTCCGTGACCTCGCTCACCCGCGGTCAACTGCTCTGGTGTCTGCAGGCGCTGTGTCGCAGCTATCGCACCTCGTGCGATGCGGAAGCGCTGCTCGACGCAACGGCCGAGCCGTACTCTTGGTCGTCGCTCGAAACCGCGGCGGAGAAGTTAGGCCTGCGCTGCAGCTATCGCTGCGTGCGGCTGTCGCGCATTCCGACCGAATCCTTGCCTTGCCTTGCGCTGCTGCAGAACCCGGATACCGACGATGGACGCTTCCATCGCCCGGCGCTGGTCGTTCACATCGACGAACGCGAAGTGCGCTACTTCGTGCCCGGCGAAACCGCGATGCTGCGCGGCAACCTCGAGGATCTCGCCAAGCTCTACACGGGCATCGTGCTGTACGCGGCGCCCGACCGCTCGAACGAAGCACGCGAGCATCGTCAGTCGCGCATGTTCGGCCTGCGCTGGATTCCGCAGCTCCTGAAGTAGCTGCGCCTCAAGCCCTGGCCGCGCCGCCCCCCGGGGGACGGGTCGCAGGCCCATCGGGCGGCATCACCTCAGTTGTAACCGGGCGGCGCAACGAACCCGGCGAACTCATCCTCCAGTAGTCGCGCGAGCGCGATGCAGGTGAGGTCGCCGTACTGCGGCCCGATGATCTGTACGCCCACGGGAAGTCCGTCAGGCGCCTGACCGGCGGTCGCGACGGTCGAGGGCAGGTACGACATGCACGAATAGCCGGCCCAGAACATCTGTGTGGTCGACGGCTGCGGTGTGCCGTTCACCGTGACCATGCGCTCCCAGCGCTCGCCCTTCTGGTTGTGCGGGAATGCCGTCGTCGCCGCGGCAGGGCACAGCAGCACGTCCCACTCGCGGAAGAACTCGGCCCATCGCAGACGCATCTGGTGCCGCCGATCGTTGAGCAGCAGCCACTCGCGGTGATGCATGGTGTTGGCGCGCGCCATCCAGGCCGCATAGTCGCGGGCGTCCTTCGGGAGCGTCCGCGCCGCTTCCAGATTGCGGGCGAACACCGCATCGGTCTGCGCGCGCGAAGTGGCAGCACGCAGCAACTTGATGTACACCTCGTGCGCTTCGTCGAGATCGAAATCCGGTCGGGCCGTACGGTTCACCTTCGCACCCTTGCGCGCGAGGAAATCGGCGACGGCCTCCACGCGCGCCTTCACTGCGCCGTCCACCGGTGCCGAGTCGGCATCGGAGAGGACGGCCACGCGCCACTGCCGCCAGGTCTTCTTCGTTGCCGGCGGCAGCTTGACCTTCCAGGCAGTGCCGTCGATCGCGTCGGGGCCGGCGATGATGCCGAGCGCGATCTCCAGATCGCGTGCGCTGCGCGCGAGCGGGCCGATCACGGCGATGTCGTCGTGCGTGACGAACGGCGACAGTACCTGTCCGTCGGACGAGCACAGACCGAACGTCGGCTTGTGGCCGAAGAGCCCGCAGTAGTGCGCCGGATTGCGAATCGACGCGCCGATGTCGCTGCCGATCTCGAGGCCTGTGAGCCCTGCCGCCAGGGCCGCTGCCGAACCTCCGGAGGAGCCGCCGGGCCCCCGGGTGATATCCCACGGATTGTTCGTCGTCCCGTAGACCGGGTTGAACGTCTGCCAATCCGCGAGGAAGGCCGGCACGTTGGTCTTGCCGAATATGACCGCGCCCGCGTTCTCGAGCCGGTCGACGGCCAGTGCGTTCGACGTCGCGACGTTGCCCTTCAGGTCCGCACGGCCCCACGTGGTCGGCAGGCCGGCGATGTCGAAGGATTCCTTCACCGTCATGGGCAGACCGTGCAGCGGACCGCGCCGGTCGCCCTTGGCGGCAGCGCGGTCCAGTGCCTTCGCACGCTTGCGGGCGCGTTCGGCATCGAGCACGCAGACCGCATTGAGCGTCTGGTTGTGCTTGGCGATCCGATCGAGGAAGTGATCGAGCAGTTCGAGGCTGCCCAGCTTGCGCGAGCGCAGCTGCGCGGCCAGGCGGTGGGCGGGCAGGAAGGCGGGATCCATCTACTTGATGCGCGAGTACTGGGTGGGGGTGAGGAACAGGTTGGTGATCTTCGCCACGAGCGGGCCGTTGCGTTCGGTCTCGGCACGCTTCTCCTGCCACTCGGGGTCGGCCATGAAGCCGTTCCACACGCGCTCGCGCTCCGCCATGTCCTTCCATTCGAGCAGGTAGTAGAGATCCTGGTTGGAGTCGCCCACCAGCACGGTCCAGAAGCCGGCCTGACGAATGCCGTGCCGCTCCCAGATCTTCAGCGTGATGGTCTCGAAGCGCTTGTTGAGATCGGGCAGACGCCCCGGCATGCAGTGGTAGATTCGCAGTTCGTAAATCACGATTCGGTTGCTCCTTACAGGGTGCGAACGTTGATCAGGCGATTGGTCTCGCGCGCGGCGCCGAGCGTGTTGCGCAGCGGCCGGCCGAAGCCTTCCGCCGCGATCTCGAACACGTCGCCCAGGCGCGTCTCGATCTTCTGGGTGAAGCTGCCGGTGGCGGCGCCGAAGTAGTGCACGTGCACGTCGCCGGGCACGCGGAACTCCGGGTACTTGAAGTGGTGATGCTCGAGGTTCGCGATGGCGTGGCACATGTTGTCCTCGCCCGAAAGCCAGTCGGACTCCCACACGACCTCGTTGCCGCGCAGCAGGCGCGCGTGTCCGCGCACGTTGCGCGGCATGTCGCCCAGCAGCAGTTCGGGGCCGAAGCAGCTCTGGCGCAGCTTGGAATGGGCGAGGTACAGGTAGTTCTGGCGTTCGGTCACATGATCGGAGTACTCGTTGCCGAGCGCAAAACCCACGCGCAGCGGCGTGCCGTCGTCGCCGATCACGTAGAGCCCGACGGTCTCCACCTCCTCGCCGCCGTCCTGTGCGTAGGCCGGCAGCTCGAGCGCCTGCTCCGGCGCCACGACCCAGCGACCATCGCCCTTGTAGAACCATTCCGGCGGTGTGCCGATGGTCCCCGTCTTCGGCTTGCCGCCTTCCATGCCCCACTTGAACATCTTCATCGAATCGGTCAGCGACTCCTCCGACGCCTGCAGTTTGGCGTGCATCGAATCGCGTGCCGCCGCGCTGCCGAGGTGGGAAAGCCCGGTGCCGGTGACGAGGCAGCGGTACGGATCGGGATGATCGAGCGGCAGCAGGAGGCGGCGCTCGCGGATCACATCGTCGTAGTTCTCGCGTTCGGAGCCGATGCGGCTCGTTGCGAGCGCTTCGAGCTTCCGGCCGGTACGCGCCGCTTCCAGCGCGAGGTCGTAGACGCGCTTGGTGCCGGCCAGAACCTGCAGCGTCGGGCCGTCGTCGGCCACGCCGACGCGCCGGACACCGTCGCGTCCGACGAACTGGGTCAGTCTCATGGTGCTCCTCCCCTTCGAAGGCCGCAGCGGTCCCGCGTGCGGCATCGTCTTGTTGTGTGCCCGCGAGCATGGAGCCCGCGCCGTACCGGGTCAAGTCGCCTTCGAGGCCGTGCTGCGAAACCAGGCAAGCGTACGGGCCAGCGAGTCGCGCAGCGGGGTCGCCCGAATGCCGAAGGCACCTTCGAACCGGGACGAATCCACCACGAAATCGCGGTCGAACTCATAGAGCATTTCCTTCAGTTCGCGCAGTTGCGGACTGAAGAGGCCCGCTAGGCCGACCATCCAGCCCGGGGCGGCCGATACCCGGGCCGCAGTGCCGGCCAACTCGCCGATGGTCGTGACGATGGCGCGCGTGGACAGCGGCGGTGCGTTGGGCACGTGCCAGATCTGCCCTGCGGCTTCGGGGCGATCGCCAAGCACCACGAGTGCACGCCCGAAATCGTCGAGATAGGTGTAGCTGTGCTGCCGGTCCGGGTCGCCGATCGCCTGGGCAGGTCTACCGGCGAGGATGCGGGCGAACACGCGCGAGCCCAGCATCGTCGCGTCCGTCGCGTGCGGCCCGAAGAAATCGGAGCCTCGACCGATGGCCACGGGCACGTTGCCTGCGCGATGGGCATCCAGCAGCAGCGCGGCGACTTCGGCGCGGATGCGCCCCTTCACCGTCGAGGCGGTCTCGGGCAGACCCTCCCGCAAAGGTCCGGTCACCTGGCCATAGGCGTAAAGGTTGTCGCCGTACACGAGCGTCGCCCCGGCAGCGGCTGCGCCTTCGACGATGCCGCGGGCGATGCCGGGAAACTCGCGCCAGCGCGGATAGGGCAGGCCGACGCAGTGATAGACCACGGCCGCGCCTTCGCAGACTTCGCGGGCGAAGCCCGGGTCGGCGGCGTCGCCGCCACCCACTTCGGTCTCAAGGTCCTTGTCGAAGCGCACCCGCGCGGACCGGTTGATCATCCGCACGCGCCGGTCTTCCGAGCGCAGTGCCCGCATGAGGGCAAGCCCCAGGGGACCGGTACCGAAGATCACGTGCAGGGGGCGGGCGGTGTCGGTCATGGCCGGGGAGGACGAAGGTGATTCGCCGCTGGTTATACTCGATGGAAATGTCCGCCCCACCCGGTGCGGGCAGGGGGAGGGAGGCGAAGGGCATGCACGCGCAGGGCAACGGTATCCGGATTCGCTACGAAATCGAAGGGGAGGGCCCGTGGCTCGTGATGAGCCATTCGCTCGCCTGCAATCTCGCCATGTGGGATGCCCAGGTGTCCGCTCTGCGCGGACGCTTCAAGGTGCTGCGGTTCGACACGCGCGGCCACGGCGGCACCGACGCACCGGCGGGAGCCTACACGCTCGATCAGCTGGCCGATGATCTGCAAGCGCTGCTCGATTCGCTCGGGGTCGCGAAATGCAGCTACATGGGTCTGTCCATGGGCGGCATGATCGGCATGACCCACGCACTCAAGTATCCCGGGCGCTTCGATCGGCTCGTGCTGTGCAACACGACCAGCCGTGTGGGCCCCGAAGCCGCGCCCATCTGGAAGGGCCGCATCGATGCCGTCACCGCGAAGGGCATGGAGGCCGTGGTCGATGGCACCCTGACGCGCTGGTTCACCGCGCCGTTCCTCGCGCGGAAGCCCGAGGTCGCGAGCCGGGTGGGCACGATGATCCGCGAGACACCGGTGGCGGGCTATGTCGGCTGCTGTCACGCCATCCCGAAGATCGATCTCAACGATCGTCTCGGCGCCGTGCAATGCCCCACGCTGGTGATCGCGGGCGACCAGGACGTCGGCACGCCGGTGGAGATGGCACGGGCCATCCAGCTCGCGATTCCGGGGGCGCAACTCGCTGTGATTCCCTCGGCGTCCCATCTGTCCAATCTCGAGCAGCCGGAAGTCTTCGACTACTTCTCCGGGCGATTCCTCACGACCTGACGGCCGGCGCGAGATCGATGACCGCCATCGCGGGGTGACGCTTCAGCCACTTCGACAGGATCTGGTAGGTATCGAGGTCGAAGGCGCGTTCGGTGCGCGCCTCCAGCGCATCGTGGAGATCGCTTTCGCTGCTGACCGTATCGAGGTAGCACCAGCGATCGATCAGATGCATTTCGGTGCGGCCGCTCACGGCATCGGCCTCGCGTACGCCGATCGGGCCGTGGTACGGCCAAGCCTCGAGCCGCAGCCGGTGCAGCGCCTGTGCCAGGCGCAGATTGTGGGAGACGAGGGTTTCGCGCCCGCAGCAGGCGCCGCGGCACTTGCCGACCTGATACGAGAAGCATGGTCCGGTGCCGCCGTGCTCCAGGCCGACGGCGCGGGCGCATAGTCCGTTCGCATCGGCGATCTCGCGCAGCGTGCGGTTGGCTCGTGCGCGCGAACGGAACGGGCCGTAGAGGTTCTCGGCAACGGCGAACTCGATCGCGGATGCACTGACCGCTTTCGGTGGGACGGTCTTCATTACATCCCACCACAATGCCCACAGTTCCTCGGCGGGACGCAGTTTGTGATTGTGGACCGGTGTCAGGCGTTTGACCCAGCGGGCTTCCTGCAGGAGCGCGCCCAGTTCGCCGGCCGTCTCGCGCCACTCGATCCGGGTGATCTCCTGGGCGATGCGCATGTCCTTCGCGACGCGGTGGTCGCCGGAGAAATGCGCCAGCACGCGCGACCGGATGTTGAGGCTCTTGCCCACGTAGAGCGGGGTGTCCCCTTCGCCGTAGAAGACGTACACCCCGACGCTCTCCGGCAGCGCATCGAGCTGCGCCGCGTCGAGACGCGGGGGCAGTGTGGGTGTCTTCAGCACGTGGGTCACGGCGGTCTGCACCGTCTCCTCCCCCAGCTCCTGCCGGATGCGTTGCGCGAAATCCCACAGCACGCGTGCGTCCGCCAGCGCGCGATGACGCTGGTTGCAGACGAGGCCATGGCGCTCGATGAGACTGTCGAGATTGTGGCGCCGCTCCTGCGGGTACAGGCGGCGCGACAGCTTTACCGTGCACAGGACCTTCGACAGGTATCGGAGACCGGCACGCGCGAACTCGTTGCGCAGAAACCCGTAGTCGAAGCGGGCGTTGTGCGCCACCAGCAGCTTGCCCTCGAGGCGTCGATGCAGCTCGGTGCTGAGCGATTCGAAGCTCGGAGCCTCCGCCACCATGGCGTTGGTGATGCCCGTGAGCGCCTCGATCTCGGGCGGGATCCGCAGGCCGGGATTCACCAGCGTGGACCACTCCTCCACGAGGGTGCCGCCGTTCACCTCGACCAGGCCGATCTCCGTGATCCGGTCGCGGTTCGCGGTGGCGCCGGTGGTTTCGACATCCAGAAAGACGGTCGGCTGGTCAAACATCGGGCCGACGCCTGGTAGAGCCGATGCCGCCGAAGGCTGGCTTGCTGCAGTGCGGGCGACCAGCCCGGAACGATCGATGCGTCACGCCGCCAAGCTTAACAAGACGCGCGTCGTTCCCTCGATACCCGGCCATGGTCCCTATAATCGCGGTCCACGCGAAGGAGGAGGGGTTCACGAGATGCGTTCGAAGATCCGCCAAGCGGCCTGCTGCCTGGGACTGCTGATCACGACGAGTACCGCGGTGCATGCCCACGGCAACGATGCGCCGACGCCGATCGGCGCGATGGACTGCGGGCACCCACCGGAGAATGCCCTGCGCAGCCTGCCGGCACCCATCGACCAATGGGCCATCATCGATTGCAGCGCCCTGGGCACGAAGCTCATCGCCGCGCCCGGCTGGCAATGGCGCTTCCCGAACAGCTGGTTCGACCGCCCGGACGCCCCCGCCTGGGCGCCCGATGCGTCGGTGGACGCACCGGGGGCCAAGTACTTCGTCGAGTTCGACGCGCACGTGCTGGAGGGCGCGGCGGCTGCCGAACAGCACGCGCGCCTCGCCGCTGCGGTGCCGGCTTATCGGGATGCGGTGCAGGCCGTGCCGGCGCGAATTCACCGGCTCGACATCGAGAACAATCTGGGCCACGAGATGGTGATCTGGTTTCCTGCCGCCTCGCCGAGCGATCTGTGGGCCATCCTGTGCACGCCCGAATGCCGCGCGGACTACGCCTTCATCATCCACAAGCCCGGACCCTGACCGCCATGGACCTGACCAGCGCCAACATCCTTCCCGCCGATGCCGATCGTGCCACGCTCGTCGGGCGTGCCTGGGTGCCGGGACCCTTGCCGGGCCCCAGTCCGGTCGCGATCTGCGGGGAGCAGGCCTACGACCTGAGTCTGGTGGCGCCTACGACGGCGGACCTCGTCAATGCCGACGACCCCGTCGGTGTTGTACGCGCCGCGCTCGCGAACGGCCGTGCGCAACCGATCGGCGATGTGACGGCGATGCTCGCGAACAGTGGCGCAGCCGCGCGCAATCCCGATCGGCCCTATTTCCTCACGCCGTGCGATCTGCAGGCGCTGCGCGCGTGCGGCGTGACCTTTGTCGCGAGCATGCTGGAGCGTGTGATCGAGGAGCACGCGAAGGGCGACCCGGCGCAGGCCGAGGAGATCCGCGGCACGCTCGGGCGCGAGATCGGTGCATCGCTCTCGTCGGTGAAGCCCGGCTCGGCCGAGGCGACGCGCGTGAAGGCGTTGCTGGTCGAGAAAGGGCTCTGGTCGCAATATCTGGAAGTGGGGATCGGTCCCGATGCGGAGGTCTTCAACAAGTCGCAACCCATGTCTGCGGTGGGCGTCGGTGCCGACATCGGCATCCTCGAGAATTCGTCGTGGAACAACCCGGAACCCGAAGTCGTGCTCGCCGTGAACAGCCGCGGCAAGGTGGTCGGTGCGGCGCTCGGGAACGACGTCAACCTGCGCGACTGGGAGGGCCGCAGCGCGTTGCTGCTCGGGCGCGCGAAGGACAACAACGCGAGCTGCGCGATCGGCCCGTTCATCCGGCTGCTGGATGACCGCTTCGGCATCGATGCCTTGCGTCGCACCGAAGTGGAAGTGGAAGTGGCGGGCGCCGGCGACGGATTCAAAGTTCAGGGCCGCTATTCGCTCACGCAGATCAGTCGTGATCCGCTCGATCTCGCCGGGCAGGCGATCGGTCCGAATCACCAGTACCCCGATGGACTGATGTTGTTCCTCGGTACCGCGTTCGCACCGACACAGGATCGCGGTGAACGCGGTCACGGCTTCACGCACAAGGTGGGCGATGTGGTGACCGTGCGCAGCCGTCACCTCGGAGCACTGGTCAATCGCGTCGATCACTGCCACCGGATTGCCCCGTGGAGTTTCGGCGTTTCCGCGCTCATGCGAAATCTGTCTGAGCGCGGATTGATTTAGCGCGCCATCGAATAATAGGGTGCCCGTATAAGACTTATACGGGTTTCCCGAGCCACCCTTCGGGATGCTGCGGCGCACACAAATCGTTGAATGGCGTTGGCATGTTCGCCTTTCGCACAGAGAGGGTGCGACCCTTGCGAACCGATTGCGCAAGCGTATTATTCGCGCGTGTTTTGGGGTCAGGTAGTCGGCGGTATGGAAGCGCCATGCAGTCCTTGCACGCACGGTCTCGCCACCCAAAGACATCAGCGCGGGTGGCAGCCCGAACGTTCAACCCAACGGGAGGACAACATGGCAACGGGTACCGTCAAATGGTTCAACGATGCAAAAGGGTTTGGTTTCATCACTCCAGACGACAAGAGTGAAGACGTGTTCGCGCATTTCTCGGCGATCAAGATGAACGGCTTCAAATCCCTGAAGGAAGGCCAGCGGGTCAGCTTCGAGGTGACCACCGGGCCGAAGGGCAAGCAGGCTTCCAACATCCAGGCTATCTGACGTTCGAGGGCTGCCGAAACCGACTTTCGAAGAACCCGCTGCGGCGGGTTTTTTTATTTGTGCCGCTGGGCTGCCGGCCGCCCCAAGGTACCCATGCGCTCCCGCGGGGGTAGCGACCATGGGGAGCGTGGAGCCGTCCACTGCAGGCTTCCCGCCAGATGCGATTGCGGCGACACTCGCATCTCTCTTTCCAATCGCAGGAATCCGCAGTCATGAGCATCACCTTGGCCGACGTCCAGGCCGCTGCCGGCGTTCTCGCCGGCCATATTGCCCGCACGCCCTGCCTGCATTCGCGCACGTTATCCGAGATCACCGGTGCGGAAGTCTGGCTCAAGTTCGAGAACCATCAGTTCACCGCGTCGTTCAAGGAACGCGGTGCGCTGAACAAGCTGGTGTCGCTCGACGCGGCGCAGCGCGCCGCCGGTGTGATCGCGGTTTCCGCCGGCAATCATGCACAGGGCGTGGCGTACCACGCGCGGCGGCTCGGCATTCCGGCCGTCATCGTGATGCCCCGCTTCACGCCGCACGTGAAGGTGGAGCATACGCGCGCTCATGGAGCCGAGGTTATCCTGGCCGGCGAGAACTTCGACGAAGCGCGCGCCCATGCGCTTCAAGTCAGGGACGAGCGTCGCCTGACGCTCGTGCATCCGTATGACGATGCAGAGGTCATCGCAGGCCAGGGCACCATCGCACTCGAGATGCTGGAGGCGGCTCCGCAACTCGACGTGCTGATCGTCCCGATCGGCGGCGGCGGGATGATCTCCGGCATGGCGGTGGCGGCCAAGGCGATCAAACCCGGCATCGAGATCGTCGGGGTGCAGACCGAGCGCTTTCCTTCGATGCTGTGCGCGATCGAGAACCGCATGCCCGCGTTCGGAGCGAGCACGCTCGCCGACGGTATCGCGGTGAAGCAGCCCGGCGTGCTGACCCAGGAACTGGTGCGCCGTTGGGTCGACGGGATCTTCCTGGTGGACGAAGGCGACATCGAGGCGGCGATCCTGCTCCTGCTGGAGATCGAGAAGACCGTTGCCGAAGGGGCCGGTGCCACCGGGCTCGCTGCGTTGATCAAGCATCGCGACCGCTTCGTCGGCCGCAGGGTCGGCCTCGTGCTGTGCGGCGGCAACATCGATCCGTTGACGCTCGCCGACGTGATCCAGCGCGGCATGGTGCGTACCGGGCGTCTCACGCGTCTCGCGGTGACCTTGCGTGACCTCCCCGGGTCACTCGCACGAGTGACCGCCGCCATAGCGGAGTCGAACGCGAACATCGAGGAAGTGCATCATCAGCGCGCGTTCACCAATCTGTCCCTGCAGGAGACAGAAGTGGACTTCGTGCTCGAGACGCGCGGCTTCGGACACGTCGAACAGGTGATAGCGCGCCTGAAATCTTTGGGATTCGACGCGCGCCTCGACAACGACTGAGTCGTCCGTGGTCCGGCGTTTGCATTGCGTCCGGCCGCTGAGCTTGGTTCTCCTTTCCGACGGTGGGCGTCGTGCGCAGCGCCATGAAGCCTCCGGCGCGTGTCCGCGGCAGTTGATGTTGCCGTCATAGGAAAGCTAGGATCGCCGAGCCCGGAAGAACCAAGTAGTCCCACTATCAACAGGGCATTCGGGGAAGTGCAGCGCCCTGTCGAAAAACCTGACAGAAGGGGTCCGACATGAGGCAATACGCGAAGTATGGCCGTGGTCTTGCATTGGGAATCGCGGCGACGATGGGTCTCTGGAGCCTGCAGGCCGAGGCGATCACGTACAACGTGACGATCGTGCAGTTCGAGCAAGGGCTGGAGATCACTGACTTTGGTACCGGTATCACTACCGGGCAGGTCACTGGCGTGGTGAAGAGCTCCAACCTGCCGCTGGCGCTTACGTCCAGCAGCGCAAGCTACACGGGGTCAGCGTCGCAGTCCGCCGGGTACCTGAATGGGCTCAACGGTGGCTGGACTCTTTCCGATGGTGCGGGCAACTCGCTGACGGGGGCCTTCGACAACTTGAAGCGGTACTACAGCTCCCCTGGTTCACCGATGCCTCAGGGCACGGGGAACACGACGATTGGCAGCGGTATCGGCGTGTTCGATCAAGCCAGCGGCGGCGGCACGTTCGAGGTGTTCGCGCGCGACTACTACTACTACGACAGCAACACAAACATCAACTATCAGGCCTATCAGCAGGTGCTCGTGAATCACCTGCAGATCACCCTGCCGAATGGTCCCGAGCAGACCGACACACGCTATGTCGGCGTCAGCGTACGGGTGGGCATGAACGATCGCACCAACGAGACCGGTGTGAACATCGGCGGGCCGACGACGGACGATGCCCCGCTGTCGAATCCGCGACTCACGCAGGTACGTTCCGAGTACGAGTACGGCGGACCTGGGCCGCACGATGGTCTCAGCTTCGCCCGCAACCTCGCAGGCGATGGCCTCGACTGGGCTTACCAGTTTCCTTCGGGTTCGTCGATTCCCTCGCTGGATGGGGGGTCCTACTTTTTCGAGTCCCACGGCACCGCGCAAGTGCTGAAGGGCTACGGCTTCTACCACGGCTATACCGGTTCGTCCGAATGGGAGGCGTACGAAGGTTGGATGTTCGACGTCACGCCCCAGCGAGGCACGTATTCGAATGTCGTGATCGATCGCTACACGCTGTCCGCGCCGGTGCCCGAGCCTGAAACCTACGCGCTCATGTTCGTGGGTCTGGCGGTGCTCGGTCTGTCCGCGCGTCGTCGTCGCACGCGCTTCTGACGTTCCCTCGAGGATCGCGGCCGCTCCAGTACGCCGCGATCCTCGAGCGTTCAGTGGTTCGCCTTGTTGCCGCCGACCTCGACTAGTACCGAGTCCCGGTTCCGGACGCGAATCAAGACTTCGTGCCGCGAACGCCGGCACATCGCGCGATCGGTTCGAAGGCCTGTTGATCGATGCCGGACGCGCCTTCCACTTCGTAGCTCACGCGCGTGTTGCTGCTGTCGATCGCGCGCAGCACGTAGCGCACCTCGGGCGGCTTCTTGCCGGATCCGGGCAGGGTGACGGTCAGGCGGATGTGCCACCGGTCGGTGTTCTCCACCAGTTCGGGCGTCACGCCGAACACAGCCTCCACTTCGCGCTGAACGCAGGGTGTCGCTGCAAGCAGCGACTGCGGGATCGTTGCCACTCGGCTGCCCACGCCCAGGTCGAATTTCATCGTGCTGCAGGCCGAAACCATCGAGGCGGTGGCGATCAGGACAACGGTGCGATGTCTCATGCGGCGGAAGGAAAACAGGCGGGTCCGAGCGGTTCGAAACTCTTGTAGGTCAGGATGAACTCCTGGTGACCCAACGCTTCGGAGCGCGTCTGCTCACCGTTGGCCACGCGCAGCACCAGGTCGTGGATCTCGCGGCCCACGTCGTCGAGGCTCGCGCGGCCCTCGAGGATGCGGCCGGCATCCACGTCCATGTCGTCCTGCAGGCGCCGGTAGGTCTCGGGATTCGCGCAGACCTTGATCACCGGGGCCAGCGCCGAACCCACGACCGAACCGCGCCCCGTGGAGAACAGGATCACGTGACTGCCGCACGCGATCAGTTCGGCGATCTCGGCGTTGTCGCTGATGTTGGGAAAACCGAAACGCGGTTCGCCGTCCGGCACCACGTCGAGCAGATACAGCCCGCCGCCTACCGGCACGTCTCCCGGCTTGATGATGCCGGAGATGGTGGACTGGCCCGACTTGGCATAGGCGCCGAGCGATTTCTCCTCGATGGTGGTGAGGCCGCCGTCGGCATTGCCCGGGCCGATGCTCGCGTGGCCGAAGGTGGCGTAGTACTTCGCGGCCTTCGCGACCGTCTTCACGATTTCCTCGCCGAGGGCCGGATGCTGTGCGCGTTCCGCCATCCAGTGCTCCATGCCGATCAGTTCGCCGGTCTCCTCGAAGATGCACACGGCGTTCTTCTCCACCAGGAAGTCGAATGCCCGGCCCATGGCGGGGTTCGCCGTCAGGCCGCTGGTGGCATCGGAACCGCCGCAGATGGTGCCGACGATCAGCTCGTCGATGGCCATCGGTGCGCGCGGTGTGTGTTCGAGCTGGGCGAGCGTCTGTTTCACCCAGGCCTGACCTTCGGCGATGGTGCTGCGCGTGCCGCCGGTTTCCTGGATCACCAGCAGTTTCGTGGGACGCCCCGAGGCACGGATCGTCTCCAGCAGCTTGCCCTTGTTGAAGCCTTCGCAGCCGAGCGAGATCAGGAGCACCGCGCCCACGTTCGGGTGGGTGCAGAGGCGCTCCATCATCTTGTACGAGTACGCGTTCGGAAAGCAGCCGGGAAATCCGATCAGGTGCGCACCCTGTTCACGGAACGGGTAGGTGATCTCGCGCGACACGTGATGGGCGCATTCGACGAGGTACGCGACCGCGACGACGTTGCGGATGCCCTTGCGGCCGTCGGCACGAAGGTAGGCGTTGATGGTCATCAGTGGGTCTCCCCGGGAAACTCGTGGCCCGCGTCGAGGGTGTAGGTGGGAATGTAGTCGCTCGCGACGTTGTGCAGATGCATCGGGTCGCCGGGCGCGATGTCGGTTGTGGCGACACCGATGGGTGCCGAGTACTTGAGGATGCGCTCGCCCTTCTGGATCGGGCGGAACGCGAACTTGTGGCCGGTCAGCACCCGTTGGTGCAGCGTCACCGAGCGGCCCTGGACCTTCAGCGTGGTGCCTTCGGCGATATCGCGCCGGGCGATCGCCACGTTGTCACCGGGCGAGAGCAACAGCACGCGAGGATCGGTCTCCAATGAGGTGTTCATGGGTGCCTCACTTTCCGAGCTTCGAGATGCGCACCGTCGCGTCCTTGCGCTTCGCCACGCCGGGCTGCAGCTTCAGGCCCAGGCCCGGACCCTTGGGCGCGCGGATGTAGCCGTCCTTCACCGGCGGCAACTGCGTCACCAGCGTCGGGTACCAGTCGTAGTAGAAGGCCCGCACCATCTCCTGCACCAGCGTGTTCGGGCAGTTGAGCGACAGGTGCACCGACGCGGTGAGCATCACCGGGCCGGTGCAATCGTGCGGCGCCACCGGCAGGGCCCACGCTTCGGCCATGGTGGCGATCTTCTTCGATTCCGACAGGCCGCCGGCCCAGCCCACGTCGAGCATGCACACCGACACCGCCTGCTTCTGGAACAACTCGCGGAAGCCCCAGCGCGACCCCAGGGTCTCGCTCGCCGTCACCCACACGTTGGTACGGTGCGCGTAGTCGGCGAGCGCGTCGAGGTTGTTCATCTTGACCGGGTCTTCGTACCAGAACGGGTCGAACTCCTCGAGCGCCTCGGCGATGCGGATCGCGGCGGGCAGCTGCCACATGGAATGGAACTCCACGTGGATGTCCATCTTGTCGCCCACCGCCTTGCGGATCTGGGCGAAGGGCTTCAGCGCCTTCTTGAGGTCGGCGTTCGAGATGTACGCGCCGTTCGAGGCTTCGGCGGCCTCGTCGAACGGCCAGATCTTCATGCCGGTGATGCCCATGTCGAGCAGGCTCTCGGCGAGCGCGCCGGCGTCGGTCAGGAAGCCCTGCAGGTCTTCGTAGGGCCGCTTCTTCTTGTCCACCTTGGCCGGCAGCCCGAAGTTGTCGGTGCCCTGGGTCGGCTTGGCGCGCACGTACTGGTAGCCGGCGCAGGTGTTGTAGACGCGGACCTTGTCGCGCGAAGCGCCGCCGAGGAGCTGATAGACGGGTTGGCCGGTGACCTGGCCGAACAGGTCCCACAGCGCGATGTCGATGGCGGACGCAGCGCGCATCTCCACGCCCACGCTGTTGAAGCCCAGATAGGTGTTGAGGAAGTGGTGGGAGATCTTGTCGATCTCGAGGGGATTCTTGCCGAGCAGCCAGGGTGCGCACGTCTCGTGGATGTGGGCCGCCACCGGCGCCACCGCGTAGAACGTCTCGCCCAGGCCCACCAGCCCCTCGTCGGTGTGGATGTGCACCCACAGCAGGTTCGGGAATTCCTCGAGCTGGATGGTCTCGACGGCGGTGATTTTCATGATTTTCACTCTCCCCCTCGGTAAGCTGCCGAAACGATCATTGTACCGAGCGACGTGCCGGGGCGCGGCCGCCGCCTTGAACAATGCAACCTGTCGAGGACGAGATGAGACTGCAAGCGATGGTGATCGGTTGGACGATTTGCGCATCGGCCGCGTTCGCGGAACCGGGCGTGATCGACGATGCGCGGCTGCTCGGTGCGAACGCTGACCAGGGCAACTGGATCACCTATGGGCGCGACTACAGCAACCAGCGCTTCTCCGCCCTGACCCAGATCGACACGACCAACGTCGGGATGCTGGTCCCGCGCTGGGTCTACCGGAGCGGCATCAAGACCACGTTCCAGGCCACCCCGATCGTGGTGGACGGCGTCATGTACCTGTCGCTGCCGTTCAACCACGTGGTTGCCCTCGATGCCCGTACCGGTCGCGAATTGTGGCGCTACACGCACAAGCGCCGCACCGAGAAGATGTGCTGCGGTCCGGCCAACCGCGGGGTGGCCGTGGGATACGGCAAGGTCTTCATCGGCACCGTGGACGCGCGCCTGATCGCGCTCGACCAGAAGACCGGCAAGGTCGCGTGGGACATCCTGCTGGCCGAGGACTCGGACAAGACGAGCGAGCGAGCCGACCAGTTCGCGGCGGATGACCCGCTGCGCAAGCAGCAGGCAACGGGGACCACGGGCGTCGGTGCCAGCATGGCGCCGCTGCTCTTCGGCGGGAAGGTCATCATCGGCATCACCGGCGTCGGCTACGGATTGCATCTCGAGGCCGATCGTCCTGGTGCGCCCGTCGGTACGGTCGTCGGGATGGCGGGGCAAGACACCCGTGCGGGTTTCTACGCAGCCTACGATGCCGCCACCGGGAAGAAGGTGTGGCAGTTCGATTCCACCGCACCGAACGGTTGGGAAGGGGACTACCGCACCAAGACGCTGGACGGCGAACACCTGCAGCGCGACATCGCGGCGGAGAAGGCGACCGCCAGCCAATTCCACGACGCGTGGAAGCGGGGCGGCGGCTCCGCGTGGACCACGCCCGCCGTGGATCCCAAGCTGGGCATGATCTACATGGGCATCGGCAACCCGTCGCCGCAGATGGACGACGTCACCCGCCCCGGCGACAACCTCTACACGGTGTCGCTGGTCGGCCTCGACGTGGCGTCCGGCAAGCTGCGCTGGTACTACCAGCAGGTGCCGCACGACATGTGGGGCTACGACGTGGCGAGCCCGCCGGTACTGTTCGACGCGAAGGTGGACGGCAAGGGGGTGCCCGCGCTCGCCCAGGCCAGCAAGACCGGCTGGATGTACGTCCTCGACCGGCGCGACGGGAAGCTGCTCTTCAAGTCGGAACCCTTCGTGCCGCACTCCAACACGTTCATGCGGCCGACGCCGGAAGGCATCGACATCGCGCCGGGTGCGGCCGGCGGTGCCAACTGGTCGCCCGTCTCCTACGACGCCCGCACCGGTCTCGCATACGTGGCCGCACTGCACATGCCTACACGCTACATGGTGCGCGAAGTGCCGGCGACTGCGGACAAGGCCGCCGTCCGCTATACGGCGCTCGAGCTCTCCGCCGGCCCGTCGTGGGGCGTGCTGGCCGCCATCGATCTGCAGAATCGCGGGAAGATCCGCTGGCAGGTGAAGACCGACCAACCACTCGTGGGCGGCGTGCTTGCGACCGCAGGCAACGTCGTGTTCACCGGTGAAGGCAACGGCGACTTCAACGCCTATCACGCGGCCACGGGCGAGAAGCTGTGGCATTACAACTGCGGTGCCGGAGTCAATGCGCCAGCGGTGACCTATGAACTCGATGGTCGGCAGTACGTCGCGGTGGCTGCGGGCGGCAATGCGCTGTTCGGGTTCCGGCAGGGCGAGAATGTGGTCGTGTTCGCGTTGCCCGAGCGGTAGCGGGCGAATGGTGAGAAGGTGCTCCCGGCCTTGATGACCAACCGGCGTCTGCGCTGACACAATCGCGGTTTTCCGGAGGAACCCCGCGATGACTGCATCGACCGACCACGTCCGCCCTCGCCGCAGCCTGCTGTTCGTCCCGGCGCTGCGCCCCGATCGCTACTGGAAAGCGCTCGACAGCGGTGCGGACATCGTCTGCATCGACATGGAGGACGCGGTCGCGCTCGATCGCAAGGACGAGGGCCGGACGCTCACATTGCCGCTGTTCGCCCAGTCTTCGCATCCGCACGTCGAGCGCATGGTGCGCATCAATGCGCTCTCCACGTACCATGGATTGAAGGATCTGCAGGCCCTGATCGACTGCGAATCACCGCCGCCGTCGATCATGATCCCGAAGATCCGCAGCGCCGAGGAGATCCAGCTGATCGACACGCTCCTCTCGACCGGTCCGGCACGTGCCATCCGCTACTGCGTGATCATCGAGACCAATCGCGGCCTCGAGCGGGCGATCGAGATTGCGCAGGCCAGCCCGCGCATCGATTCGATGATCCTCGGCGCCGTAGACATGTCCGCGGACCTGCGTTGCGTCAAAGCGTGGGAGCCGCTGCTGTATGCGCGTTCGCGCCTCGTGCACGCGGCAGCGAGCGCGGGCATCGACCTGCTCGACGTGCCGTTCCTCAATCTCGACGATCCCGAAGGGCTCGCGCACGAAGCCAACGCCTGCGCGCAACTCGGCTTCACGGGCAAGGCGTCCATCCATCCGAATCAGCTCGCGGCGATCCACGCAGCGTTCTCGCCGTCGGAGGCGACGGTGGCGAAGGCACGCAAGGTCTGCCAGGCCTTCGAGGAGAGTACGAGCGGGCTCGTGGTGGTGGACAGCGAACTGATCGAACTGCCCGTGGTGCGGTCTTACTACCGGGTGCTCGCCATCGCCGAGCGCATCGCGGCGGCCCGGGGCACGACCTGACCCGGTCCGGGGTCGGTTGCAGGTGGCTTCCGGTGTTGGCTTTTTTTACACATACCTTTGGTCCATACTGTCGCTCAGCTGCAACAGTCTGAGCCGACGGTGGTTCTGGGCGTCGGCGCGATTCCTGCTGTTGTGGCCGCACCAGCCTTCGACACCGCGAACGCCGTTCGCCCCATGAGATGTCGGGGAGGGGACCTGTCTCTCGTGCTTTCCGCCACCCGTTTTGGCGTTGGCCGCGAGAGTTCACAACAAGCCAAGCAGCGGATCGAAACGAACCATGTTCCAGAGAAACTTCCCGGAATCGGGGCATCGTGCAGGCACTCCTGCTTTTGCTACCAAACGGATCGGTAGCGCCCGCCAACAACAGTACGTTCTTTTCATCGAAGCGCTGACGGTCGCCTCCGAACGGCGCTTCCGCAGTCGCGGAGGCACGAGCCCCTCCTGCGTCGAGCACGCAGTGCAGCTCGCGCACATCCTCTGCAACGAGGGTGGCATCACCGACGACATCACGCTCGCGTCGGCCGTCCTGCACGACATCGGTTTCGATGCGCGCATGGCGCACATCGAGCTGCGCCGCCAGTTCGGCCCGGTGGTGGCTGCCGTGGTCGCCGAGCTGTCGCAGGAAGAATCCATGCCCCGTGGCGGTCCTTCCGTCCACAACCTGAGCCAGCGCGCCAAGCTCGTGCGCCTGGCGGTCCAGATCCAGCGCATCCGCGATCTGGCTCTGCTGTCGAACGACGCCACACCCGACATCGAGGCGGCCATCCGCACCGATGCCACGACCATCGTCGAAGGTCTGCGCGGCACCCACTCGACCCTCGAGATCCTGTTCCACGAAGAGTGCGAGCAGGCGTCTCTCGCGATGGCCGAGGGCGTCCTGACCGCGGTCTTCGGGCGCGCCCGCTAGAGGCGGTAGTGAATCTCGCCGCCGACCGGCGTATATAGTCGGCGGGTGATCCAGGTTCCAGAATTGCCGAAGCGGCCCCCGCAGGGCCGCTTCGGTTTTCGCTCGCGACCGCCGGCGTGGTGCCGGCTGTTCCGGCTCCGCCGGCTGCTCCAGGCTTCGATCCTGGGGGCTGCCGCCATGTTGGGGGCGAGTACTGCCGCTCTCGCGGTGATGGCCGGTGCCGAGCCCGACTCGCCCTCCAACCGGGTGGACCCCAACTTCGCAGCGTCGACCTGGGCCAGCGTCGGCAGCGTCGTCCAGAACGGCAACCCGTACACAGGCGTCCTGATCACCCGGCACCACGTCCTCACGGCCGCGCACGTGACCGGCGACGATCCCGCGAAGCTCGAGTTCGTGCTGAACGCGGGTGGCGACGCGGCCCAGCGCCTCGCCGTCAAGGCGATCCATCGTCATCCCGAATGGAAGGGGTTCGATCCGAAGCGACCGAACGACGACCTCGCGATTCTCGAACTTGCCGAGGCTGCTCCAGCGGAGATTTCGATCCATCCGATCGTCACCGGCGGCCTGCGCAAGGGCATGGAGTTCACGGCGGTGGGCTATGGTGCGAGCGGACACGGCGACACCGGGGTCACCGTTTCGTCGTCGCCGACCGTGAAGCGGGTGGGGAGGAACAACGTCGACGCGCTGATCCCCGATGATCAGGTGCCCGGACGCATCGAGGGGTTCATGTTCGACTTCGACGGTGGGGGCTACAACTTCCTGGGTGGGGAGGGCCTGGGCAACGATGTCGAGACGACCTTTGCGGGTGGCGATTCGGGCAGCCCGTCGTTCATCCATGCCCCGGGCGGCTGGGCACTGTTCGGCATCAACACCTTCATCAGGACTTTTCCGGATGGTCCGACGAAAGCGAGCACCTTCGGCACGGGCGGCGGCGGCATGATCGTCGCGGCCTACAAGGAGTGGATCGAGCAGGTGGTGCGGTCGACCATGCCGGTCGCCCATCGCGATGCCGCGCTGCCCCGCTGGCTGCCTGGCGGCGCGACTGGCGTGCCTTGTGCCGTCGCGGGACAATTGCAAGATGGCACCTGCCTCGACCTCATGACCGAGCATCACGCGAAGCTTCCCCGACGACCATGAATGCCCCCGAAACCAAGGTCCGCCTCACCCAGTTCAGCCACGGCGGCGGTTGCGGCTGCAAGATCGCTCCCGGCGTGCTGCGCGACATGCTGGCGCAGAGCAATGCGGTCATTCTGCCGAAGCAGTTGCTGGTGGGCATCGAGACCTCCGACGACGCCGCCGTGTACCGCCTCAACGACGAGCAGGCGATCGTCGCGACCACGGATTTCTTCATGCCCATCGTCGACGATCCGTTCGATTTCGGACGCATCGCGGCGACCAACGCCATCTCCGATGTCTATGCGATGGGCGGCACACCGCTCTTCGCGCTCGCGCTGGTGGGCATGCCGATCAACCAACTGCCCATGGAGACCATCCGCGGCATCCTGAGCGGCGGCGAGGCCGTGTGCGCGGCCGCGGGCATCCCGGTCGCCGGCGGTCACAGCATCGACTCGGTGGAGCCGATCTACGGCCTGGTGGTGATCGGGCTCGTGCATCCTGCTCGTATCAAGCGCAACGCGGGTGCGAGACCGGGCGACGCGTTGATCCTCGGCAAGCCGCTCGGCGTCGGCATCCAGAGCGCAGCGCTCAAGAAGGGTGAACTCGATGCGGCAGGCTACGCGACCATGCTCGCGAGCACGACGAAGCTCAACACGCCGGGTGCCAGGCTCGCGCAGCTCGAGCAGGTTCACGCACTCACCGACGTGACCGGGTTCGGTCTGCTCGGTCACCTCCTGGAAGTGTGTCGCGGATCCGGTGTGGCAGCGCGTGTGCGACGCGGCGACGTACCGGTGTTGGCGGGCGTCGATGCGCTGGTGGCGCGCGGCATCAAGACCGGTGCGTCGGCACGCAACTGGGCCGGCTACGGCGAGAGCGTCGATCTCGGCGGCTTCGGCGGCGACGTGCAGGCGTTGTTCACCGATCCGCAGACGAGCGGCGGACTGCTGGTGGCATGTGCTCCCGAAGTCACGGCCGATGTGCTGGACTTGTTCCGATCCGAAGGGTTTGACCACGCTGCCGTCATCGGCGAAGTCACGCCGGGTCCGGTGCGGGTGACGTTGTGCTAGATTGAACGCGGCATCGAACACCGACCGGGGAGATCACCGATGAAGCGCGGATCGAGAGTGATGGTGGGCTTGGCTGCGGGGATGATCGCGGTCGGGCTGGGCGGTGCGGCCCTCGGACTGCACGCAGCCGAGGAGGGCGCGGAAGCGGTGAACGACATCGCGCTGCCCACCGACGAGGCATCCATCGCCCTCGGCAAGACGCGCTTCGGCGAGAAGTGCGGCGGGTTCTGCCACGGGAGCGGCGGCAAGGGCGGGCGCGCGCCCTGTCTGATCTGCGGCAAGTTCAAGCGCGGCGGCAAGGATTCGCAGATCGCGGCCAACATCACCAACGGTGTCGAAGGCACGGCGATGGGCGCGTTCGGCGGTGTGTTGTCGAAGGAAGAGGTGCTGGCGGTGGTTGCATATCTGCGCGGCGAGCAGAAGAAGAAGGAAGCCGAGTCGCAATAGCGACCTGCGGCACCGGATGGTGCCGCTTGACGAAGGGAGAGGACATGATCACGACCGCTCGAAGGATGTGGCTGGCGGCGATCGCATTGAGCGCATGCGGCCTCGCGAGCGCAGATGAGGTGCCGCGGTTCGTCATGGACCCGGATTGGCCGAAACCGCTGCCGGACAACTGGATCCTGGGCCAGATCGGCGGCATTGCCGTGGGTCCGGACGATCATGTGTGGGTCTACCAGCGGCCGCGTACGCTGACCGACGACGAGCGCGGCGCGGTGGTCTATCCGCCGACGGCGAAGTGTTGTTCACCGGCGCCGCCCGTGCTCGAGTTCGACGCCGAAGGCAACCTGGTGGGCTCGTGGGGCGGTACCGGCAGCGGCTACGACTGGCCGGAGAACGAACACGGCATCAGCGTGGACGCCGACGGCAACGTGTGGCTTGCCGGCAACGGCAAGTCCGATCACCAGGTGCTCAAGTTCACGCGCGAGGGCAGCTTCCTGATGCAGATCGGGAAGGCGGGACAGACCGGCGACAGCAATGCAACAGACCTGCTGGGCCGACCTGCGTTGCCGATCCTGGATGCTTCAGCGGGAGAACTCTACGTGGCTGACGGCTACAAGAACCGACGCGTGATCGTGTTCGACGCCGCGAGCGGTGCGTACAAGCGCCATTGGGGTGCCTACGGCGAGAAGCCCGACGACACCGATGCCGGTGCCTACGATCCGGGTGCGCCGGTGGCGAAGCAGTTCCGCACGCCGGTGCATTGCGTGCGCATCGCCAACGATGGACTGCTGTACGTGTGCGACCGGGTCAACGATCGCTATCAGGTGTTCAAGAAGGACGGGACGTTCGTGACCGAAGTGCTGCTGGAGCCGCAGTCGCGCTTCGTCGGCTCGGTGTGGGACATCGGCTTCTCGGAGGATCCGGAACAGAAGTATCTGTACGTGGCGGACGGAACCAACAACGAGATCCACATCCTGCTGCGCGAGGACGGCACGCGTCTTGGCAGCTTCGGTCGCGGCGGTCGCCAGCCGGGCCAGTTCCACTGGGTCCACACCATGGCCGTCGACTCGCAGGGGAACATCTATACGGGCGAGGTGGACACGGGGAAGCGCATCCAGAAGTTCAGGCGGGTGAAGGAGTAGCGGCCCCCCCACCCTCGTTCCGATGCGCCCATCCCAACCTTCCCACAGCTTGCTGGGGGCGGGTTAGGGTGGGGGCGAAGCTGCCGGTCGTACCCGACCCGCCAGCCAGATGCACACGATCGTCGCCGTCACCGCCAGCAGCCCCACTGCCCAGTAGTACGTGATCCGTCCGTCGGGCGCGCGCCCCATGATGAGTCCGGCCGAATACGCGGCGAGACCCGCGAACAGCTGCTGGATCGAGCTGTTGAACGCGAGGAAGCTGCCGCGCAGGCGAGGCGTGACGCTGCTGGTCACGAGCGCCATCACCGGCACGAAACGGCCGGACACGAACACCATGAAGATCACACTTGCCGCAATCGCCACCGGCACGGGTACCGGCGGCAGGTTGGTCGTGATGAGCAGCGGCACGATGGAGATGGTGGCCACCACGCGGAAGACACGCCTCTTGCCGTGGCGATCGGACAGGCGTCCGATCCAGCGTGAGGTGAACAGCGTTGCCAGTCCGCCGGCCAGATAGAGATAGGGTAGATCGGTTTCCTTCAGGCCGACGTTGGCGACCGCGTACGGGCTGATGAAGGGAATCACCGAAAATCCGGCAAACATCAGCGTCGCGATCAGTGCGAAGGCGCTGAGGTGATTGCGCTGAGAGAACACGGCGTGCAACTGATCGAGGACGGACCCGCCTCGATGGGCGCCGAGGTGCCGGTCGACTCGCGGCAGGGCACGCCAGCAGAACAGCCAGAGGATCACCCCCGTGGCTGTGAGCAGGGCAAACGGGGCGCGCCAGTCGAAGTGGTTGGCGAGAAACAGCCCCAGCGGCACGCCGGCGATCGCCGAGAGGGAGAACGCGGCCGAGATGATCCCCATGGCGGTACCGCGGCGCTCTTCCGGAACCAGATCGCCGACGATCGCGTAGACCACCGCACCGACGATGCCGCCGAACACGCCTGCCGCCGTGCGAGCGGCGAGGAGGGTCCAGAAGCCGGGCGCGAGGGCGCACAGCAATGTCGTGATCGTGAAGCCCGCGTAGATGCCGAGGAGCGCCGTCTTGCGGTCGAAACGGTCGATGTGGAAGGCAGCGACGAATCCCGATGCCGCTGCTCCGAAGGTGTACGCCGATACCAGCAGCCCGAAGTCGTGGGGCGTCACGTGCAGGACGCGCATGAGCTGCGGTCCGAGCGGCATCATGACCATGAAGTCCATGATGTGGGTGACCTGGACGGCGGCGAGGAGGATGAGGAGCCTGCTCTCGCGGAACTCGTTCTGCTCAATGGTCATGGGTTCGAGGAAAGGAACTCAACGCGGCGGACGCGGCGTAAGGCAACATCGAAGGCGTCCTTGCGGGTTTCCGCCGTGCCCGCCGCGTTCAGGGCTCAAGTCTTCGTCGTGCGGTCTATCCGGGTCGACATCCGACTCGATCCGAAAGCTTCCGCCAGCATCGCATACGACTCGATCCGCGACCGGTAGTCGCCCGTGATCGTCAGCACCATCACTTCGTCCGCCTCGTATGCGGCCTGCAACGCGAGGATGCGATCGCGCACCACATCCGGCGTCCCGATGATCGCCCGAGCTCGTTCGCGTTCGATGATCAACCGGTCGGCGTCGGTGTAGGGCTGGTTGATCGCCATCTCCACGGTCGCGATCGGGGCGTCGAAGCCGCGAGCCATCTGCAGGCGACGCAGATCGATCGGCGCCGCGAGGCGCTCGGCTTCCTCTACCGTGCGTCCGCAGATCGCGAACACCGTCAGCATCGAGTACGGCGCAGGTTCGCGAACGGACGGGCGATAGTCACGTCGGTAAGCCCGCATGACCTCGTCACCACCGCGAGCGTTGATGAAGTGCGCGAACGAGCAGCGCAGCCCGAGCATCGATGCCAGCGTGGCACCGTAGTCGGACGAACCCAGCAACCACACCTCCGGCGAGGTGTTGCCGGCGGGCATCGCCTTCACGCGTGCGTAGGGGTGATCGCCGGGCAACGCGTCGTCGAGGAAGGCGACGGTTTCCTGCACGTGCACCGGGAACTGGTTGATGTCGTAGAACGCGCCCTGGAACAAGGCTTGGGACGTCACCATGTCCGACCCCGGAGCCCGCCCCATGCCCAGGTCGATGCGCCCCGGAAACAGCGCTTCGAGCATGCGGAACTGTTCTGCCACCTTGAGTGCGCTGTAGTAGGGGAGCATCACGCCGCCGGTGCCGACGCGCATGCGCTCCGTGGCCGCCGCGACCCGCGTGAGCAGGATCTCGGGACACGGATCGGCAAGACCGCGCATGCCGTGATGCTCGGCGAGCCACATGCGGTGGAAGCCCAGCGCCTCGACCTCGCGTGCCAGTTCCACGGTGTGCTGCACGGCCTGCGCCGGCGTGTGGCCATGGATGATCGGCGACTGGTCCAGTACCGACAGGCGGACGGGTTTGGAGGTGGCGTTCATGGTTCTGCCTCGATGGACGGGCAAGCATGCATGAACCCGGGATCGAGGTCGAGGGGCTGAATTCGTCCAGCCGAATGCACCGTGTGTGAGAGTACTCCGCAAGCCGCACGGTCGAAGATGCGGACGTTGGCGCTATACGTCGTCACCCCGCCAAGGTCGTTCGTCGCAACCTGAGTGCATTGCCGACGACCGAAACGGAACTCAGGCTCATGGCCAGCGCCGCGATCATCGGCGAGAGCAGCCAACCCGTCAGCGGATACAGCAAGCCTGCCGCCAGCGGCACGCCGAGGACGTTGTAGGCGAAGGCAAACACGAGGTTCTGCTTCATGTTGGCAATGGTGGCCACCGACAGCAGACGCGCTTGCGCGATGCCGCGCAGATCCCCTTTCACCAGCGTCACGGGTGCGCTGTTCATGGCCACGTCGGTGCCGGTTCCCATGGCGACGCCCACGTCCGCCTGGGCCAGCGCCGGTGCATCGTTGATGCCGTCCCCGGCCATGGCCACGATACGACCTTCGTCCTGCAGTTTCCGCACCAGCGCCAGTTTGTCTGCGGGCTTCACTTCGCCATGGACTTCGTCGATGCCCAATCGCGAAGCTACGGCGCGAGCGGTCGTCAGGCCGTCACCGGTGGCCATCACGACGCGGAGGCCGTCGCGCTGAAGCGCCGCGAGCGCCTCCGGTGTACTCGCCTTCAGGGGATCCGAAACGGCCAGCAACCCCAGCAGCCGACCGTCAGCCGCCAGATGCATGATGCTTGCGCCTTCGCTGCGCAGCACCTCGGCCTGCGGGCGCAGCGAATCGACGGTCACGCCGACCTGCTGCATCAGGGCGGTATTGCCCAGGGCCAGGGCGTGCCCTTCCACCACACCCCGGACACCGATGCCGCTGCTCGATTCGAAGTCCGTCGTTGCGGCGAGAGCGAGGTTCCGTTCGCGCGCGGCGCGCACGATCGCATCCGCGAGCGGATGCTCGCTGCCCTGGTTCAGGCTGGCAGCCAGGCGCAGCACTTCATCGGGATCAACCCCGGGAGCGGGGACGATCCGGTCGAAGCGGGGTTTTCCTTCGGTGAGCGTGCCGGTCTTGTCGACGATCAGCGTGTCCACCTTCCTGAAATGCTCGATGGCTGCGGCATCCCGGAACAGGATCCCCTTCGTCGCACCACGGCCGGTCGCCACCATGATGGACATCGGCGTCGCCAGGCCGAGGGCGCAGGGACAGGCGATGATCAACACGGCCACCGCGTTGATGAAGCCGTAGACCCAGCGCGGTTCGGGACCGAACAGCCCCCAGGCGAACAGCGTCGCGAGAGCGACTGCCACCACGGCCAGGACGAACCAACCGGCCACCTGATCCGCCATGCGCTGCAGTGGAGCCTTCGATCGCTGTGCCTGCGCGACCATCTGCACGATCTGCGACAGCATGGTCTGGGCACCGACCCGCTCGGAGCGCATGACGAGTGTCCCGCTGGTGTTGAGCGTGGCGCCGATCAGCTTGTCGCCGGGACGCTTGCTGACGGGCAGCGATTCTCCGGTCAGCATGGACTCGTCGACGGCGCTGGCGCCCTCGGTGACGACGCCATCGACCGGTACCTTCTCGCCGGGCCTGACACGCAAGAGGTCGCCGACGTGCACGTGCGTCAAGGGCACGTCGGCCTCCGTCCCGTCCGGGGCGATGCGTCGCGCGGTCTTCGGTGCGAGGCCGAGCAGGGACTTGATCGCCGCGGAGGTCTGCGACCGAGCCTTCAGTTCCAGGACTTGGCCGAGGAGCGTGAGCGAGATGATGACATCGGCAGCCTCGAAGTAGACCGCCACGCGCCCCATCGACTGGAACGACGCCGGGAATACGCCCGGCGCCAGAGTGGCGACAACGCTGTAGACGAATGCCGCTCCGGTGCCCAGCCCGATCAGTGTCCACATGTTCGGACTGCGATGGAAGATCGACTGCACGCCGCGCGCGAAGAACGGCCATCCGGCCCACAGCACGACGGGCGCGGACAGTGCGAACTCGACCCAGCTCTGTGTGGCCATGCTCATCAGGTCCAGGCGGTGGCCGATCATCGCGAGCGCGGTGACGATGATCGTCAGCGGCAAGGTCCACCAGAACCGGCGCTGGAAATCCGCCAGCGCCGGGTTGTCGTCGTCCAGCGAGGGCAGCACCGGCTCCAGAGTCATGCCGCAGATAGGGCAGTTACCGGGTTGGTTCCGGCGGATCTCCGAGTGCATCGGGCAGGTGTAGATGGTGCCGGCCGGCAGCATCGGAACGGCAGGCGCGTCGGGCTTTCCCTCCGCGCGGCCGTGCGCCACGTGAACGTGTCCGTGCTGCGCGTGATCGCGGTGGTCATGCTTCTGGTCGCTCATGGCGGTCCTCCTGGTGGTCCGGAGCGATCACCGCTCCGCAGGTCGCGGTCGTGAACGGAGTCTGGGCCTTGCCGCGATGGGAAGGTCAAGCCGCGCTGCGCCGCCCGGCGCCTCAACAACAGGTAGGCGGCCGGCACCACCAGCATGGACAGCAGCGGTGCGCTAATCATCCCACCAACCATGGGAGCGGCAATGCGCTGCATCACTTCGGATCCGGTGCCGGTACCCCACATGATGGGGAACAGGCCGGCGAGGATGACGGCGACGGTCATCGCCTTGGGGCGTACGCGCAGGGCGGCACCTTCCCGGATCGCATCGAGGAGATCAGCAGCGGTGGTTTCGCCCCTGGCAAGGCGTTCGTCCCAAGCGTGCTTGAGATACAGCAGCATGATCACGCCGAACTCCGCCGCGACACCGGCCAGGGCAATGAAGCCCACCGCCGCCGCCACCGACAGGTTGTAGCCCAGCAGCCACAGGAGCCAGATGCCGCCCACGAGGGCCAGCGGCAGGGTCGCCATGATGAGCAGTGCCTCGTCCAGCCTGCGGAACGTGATGTACAGCAGCATCAGGATGATGAGCAGTGTGAAGGGCACGACCAGCTGGAGGCGGGCGGTCGCCCGTTCCAGGAACTCGAACTGGCCGGACCACGAAACCGCATAGCCGGGCGGAAGCTTGACGCGATCGGCCACGGCACGCTGCATGTCGCGAACGGCGGAACGCAGGTCGCGACCCCGGATGTCGACGTAGACCCAGCCCGACAGGCGGGCGTTCTCGCTGCGCAGCATGGGCGGACCGTCGGAGACCCGGACGTCGGCCACGTCGGAGAGCACCAGGCGCGTGCCGCGCTCGGTGACGATGGGCAGCCGCTGCAGCTTCTCGAGCGAATCGCGGACCTCGCGCGGATAGCGGACGTTGATGGGAAAGCGCTGCAGGCCCTCCACGGTTTCGCCGATGTTCTCGCCGCCGACGGCCGAGGCGATCACCGACTGCACGTCGGCCACGTTGAGGCCGTAGCGTGCAGAGGCATCGCGGCGGATGTCGACATCGATGTACCGGCCTCCTGACAGCCGTTCCGCGAGCGCGCCAGTGACGCCCGGAACGCTCTTCAGCGTGCGCTCGATCTCCGCGGTGAGGCGATCGATGGCGGCCGGGTCGATGCCGGCGACTTTCACGCCGACGGGGCTCTTGATCCCGGTGGCGAGCATGTCGATGCGATTGCGGATCGGCGGCACCCAGATGTTCGTGAGTCCCGGCACCCGGACGATCCGGTCGAGTTCCTCGACCAGGCGCTCCTGGGTCATGCCGGGCCGCCACTCGCGCTTCGGCTTGAAGCGGACGGTGGTCTCGAACATCTCCAGGGGCGCCGGGTCGGTCGCCGTTTCGGCGCGCCCGGCCTTGCCGAACACGCTCGCCACCTCCGGGACGGTCTTGATCAGGCGATCGGTCTGCTGCAGCAGCTCCGCCGCCTTGCCGACGGACAGCCCGGGCAACGCCGACGGCATGTAGAGCAGGTCACCCTCGTCGAGCGGCGGCATGAACTCGCCGCCGATGTGCTGCAAGGGCCAGGCACTCAGCACGAGCAAGGCGGCAGCGACGACGAGCGTCAGCGTCGGCGCCCGCAGCACCAGATCGAGCAGCGGGCGGTAGATCGCGATCAGCGCACGATTGATCGGGTTGCCCTTCTCGTCGGGAATGCGGCCCTGGATCAGATACCCCATCAGCACCGGAACCAGCGTGACCGAGAGCCCCGCGGCAGCCGCCATCGCATAGGTCTTGGTGAAAGCGAGCGGCGAGAACAATCGTCCTTCCTGGGCTTCGAGCGTGAAGACCGGAATGAATGACAGGGTGATGATGAGCAGGGAGAAGAACAGGGCCGGACCGACCTCGGCCGCGGCGGCGCCGATCACCGTCCAGCGCTCGTGGCCTGCGAGCGTGGCGGCCGGATGCCGGTGGTGCCAGCGTTCGAGATGCTTGTGCGCGTTCTCGATCATCACGACCGCGGCATCCACCATCGCGCCGATGGCGATGGCGATGCCGCCCAGCGACATGATGTTTGCATTGACCCCCTGATGGCGCATGACGATGAACGCGATCAGCACGCCCAGCGGCAGCGAGACGATCGCGACGATCGCCGAGCGCAGATGGAACAGGAAGACGATGCAGACCAGCGCCACCACGAGGAACTCCTCGATCAGCTTGCCTTTCAGGTTGTCGATCGCACGCTCGATCAAGCCGGACCGATCATAGACCTGGACGATCTCGACGCCCTGCGGGAGACTGTCGGCTAGGGTCGCCAGCCTGGCCTTCACCGCGGCGATGGTCTCCAGCGCGTTCTTGCCGGAGCGCATCACGATCACGCCACCGGTGGCTTCGCCCTCGCCGTCGAGTTCGCCGATGCCGCGGCGCATCTCCGGTCCGATCTGGACGCGGGCGACGTCGCCGAGGCGCACCGGCACGCCGGCGTCCGACACGGTGAGCGGGATCCGGCGGAAGTCGTCGAGCGACTGGAGGTAGCCCGACGCGCGCACCATGTATTCCGCCTCGCCCAGCTCCAGAACGGAGCCGCCGGTTTCCTGATTCGCCCGGTTGACGGCTTCGATCACGCGGGTGTGGGCGATGCCGTAGGCCGCGAGCCGGTCGGGGTCGAGGACGATCTGGTACTGGCGCACCATGCCGCCGATGGTCGCCACCTCGGCGACGTTGGGCAGGGCCTTGAGCTCGTACTTGAGGAACCAGTCCTGGAGCGCCCGCAGCTGTGCCATGTCGAGCTTTCCCGTGCGATCGACCAGTGCGTACTGGTAGATCCACCCGACGCCCGTGGCGTCCGGTCCGATGGATGCCCGGGCCGTCGCCGGCAGGCGCGACTGCACCTGGTTGAGGTACTCGAGGACGCGCGAGCGTGCCCAGTACAGATCGGTCCCGTCCTCGAACAGCACGTACACGAACGAATCGCCGAAGAACGAATAGCCGCGCACCGTCTTCGCCCCCGGTACCGACAGCATGGTGGTGGTGAGCGGATAAGTGACCTGGTTCTCGACGATGCGCGGCGCCTGTCCGGGCCAGGTGGTGCGGATGATGACCTGCACGTCGGAGAGATCCGGCAGCGCGTCGAGCGGCGTGCGCAGCAGCGAGACCGCGCCCCATGCCGCCACGATCGCGGTGGCGAGCAGCACCAGGAACCGGTTGCCGATCGACCAGAGGATCAGGCGCGCGATCACGGCTTGCTCCCGTCGTGGGCTGCATGGGGAGCGTCACCGGCGCGCGCCTCGAAACCGCGCAGGCTCGCCTCGGAGTCGATCAGGAACTGGGACGAGACCACCACGTGCTGGCCGACCTCCAGGCCGCGCCGGATCTCGGTGCGGCCGCCGGTCTCGATGCCGATCTCGACGCCCACCGGGCGGAAGCGGCCGCCGTCCTCCGCCACCATCACGACCGTGCGCCGCCCGGTCTGGATGACCGCTTCGGTGGGTACCTGCAGGACCTTCGTCGACCGCGCATCGGTGAACCGCATCGAGGCGAACATGCCCGGCACGAGACGGGCGCCGGGATTCGCGAGTTCTATGCGCGCCTTGAGCGTGCGCGTCACCGGGTTCACATCCGGCAGGATCGATTGCACCTTGCCCGAGAAGGTCGTGCCGGGAAATGCGGCCGTCTGCGCCTCGACGCGGCTGCCGGGGCGGACGAGGGCCGCCTGGGATTCCGCCACTTCCGCATTCGCCCAGACGGTGGACAGGCCGTTGATGCGGACCAGCGTCGTGCCCGTGGCGACGGTCATGCCTTCGCGCACCGCCAGTTCGACGATGACGCCACCGATCGGTGCGGTCAGGGTGATCCTCGGCTGCGGTTGCCCGGTGGTCTCCACCAGACCGATCTGCTGCTCGCTCATGCCGACTTGACGCATGCGCTGGCGCGCGCCATCGACGAGCGCGCCGAGGTCGCTGCCCTGCATCCGGCGCACCGCGAGGTACTCCTCCTGAGCGGCGATCCAGTCGGGGACGTAGAGATCGACCAGGGGCTGGCCGGCCGCCACGCGATCCAGACTCGCGCGAACGTGCAGTCGTTCGACGAAACCGTTGGCGCGCGCCTGCACTACCGCCAGGTCGCGCTCGTTGTAGGCGATGGCACCGACGGCGGACACCTGCGGGCTCAGGAGGGCTTCGACCACCGGTGCGGTGCGAACGCCGAGGTTCTGCTGCATGCGCGGGCTCACCGTGACGGTGCCGCGGTCGGCGTCGGCATCCGCGTAGACCGGCACCAGCATCATGTCCATGAAAGGCGACTTGCCGGGCTTGTCGAAGCGCTGGCCGGGATTCATGGGATCCTGGTAGTAGAGGATGCGCCGTGCGAAATCCGGATCGAGGTCGCCGGCCTTGAGGTTGTTCGCCAGGTGGCGCCGGGTGGCGGCTTCGCCTTCGGCGACGGTCTGGGGAACCGGCTTAGGTGCGGCGGACGTCGGCGTGGCCGTCGATGGCACATGGGACACGGTTGCGGCGCGCTTTGCGCCGAGCGAGTAAAGACCGTAGCCGATGGCGATGGCAATGGCGGCGATGACGATGCCGAAGGAGAGACGATTGCGCTTCATGACGGACTCCGGTGGGCTCTAGCGGTTCGACGGTGCCGCCGCATGGCCGGCAGGGACCAGATAGTTGAGTTGTGCCCAGAGGCGCGCGACGTCGCGCTGCAACTGGAGCCGGTCGAGCTGCACCTCGATCTCGCTGCGGCGCGCGTCGAGGACTGCGCCGAGCGGCCCGTTCCCCGCGCGATAGGAGGCGAGCGCCGCCCGTGTGCGATCCTGCGCGAGCGGTAACAGCGAGACGTCGTAGCGTTTGATGCGCTCGCGCTTGCTGCCGCTTTCCAGCAGCATCTCGCGCACCTCGGCTTCGTGGGCGCGCAGCGCCTCCTCGCGCTCGGCCCGCAGCGCTTCGACCGTGGACAACTCCGCGGCCAGTTCGCGGTCCTGCCGATCCTTCCGGTTCCACTGCAGGGGAATCGAGACGTTCACCGAGATCATGTTCGAGTACGCCGCGCCGCGCTGGCTGTACATGAACTCGAGGCTCCAGTCGGAGCGGCGCTCGGTGCGGGCGATCTCCGCCTGCGCGCGGGCCACGTCCACCTGTCTGGTCATGACGGCGAGCTGCGGATGGTGCGCGAGCCGGCCGGACAGATCCTCGTCGGAGAACGGCAGGGCGTCGAAAGCGGGTGGCGGAGCGAGCGGACCATCCGCCGGCGGGCCGATCCAGCGCGCGAGCGCGTTCGTCGCGGCGGCGATGCGTTGATCCGCTTCGGCGACGCGGTCGCCGAGCTGCTCCACCGACGAACGCGCCATGATCACGTCCGCCGGCAGACCGCGTCCGCTGCGCAGCAGCGCTTCGCTGGCCTCGATCTGCAGCCTTGCCTCGTCCCGGCTGCGCAGCAGCAGGGCGCGACGCGCCTCTTCGAAGTGCCTCTCGAACCACGCGAGCGCCACTTCCCGATCGAGATCGGCATGGGCTGCAGCCTGTGCGGCCCCGGCGGCATCGGCTTCGCGCTCGAAGCGGGCCTGGCGAGCGCGGCGCTTCTCTTCGCGCGTGAACTCCTGGGCGATGCCGACGGAGCGCATCGTCATGAAGTCCTGCGTGAGGCTGAAGCGCTCCTCGCCGGTGACCGGCAGGTTGTTCACGCCGAGGCGCAGCGTGGGGTCCGGCAGGCGCGTTGCCGCAGCGGCGCGATCGCGCGCGGCAGCGGCCTGGGCCTCTCGACCCACCAGAAGGCGCGAGCGCTCCGCCGCGTATCGGCGTGCGGCATCGAGCGTCAGCGGTGCATCGGCCGCACGAAGCGAAGCGGGGATCGGAACGAGCAGTACGGCGAGGGACAGAGCCCCGAGCCTGGCGATGGAGCGCGCGCGCAGCGGCGCGCAGAAGAACGGCAGCATGAGACCTCCGGACGACGAATGACGAGGCCGTTGCCGCGAGAGTCGCGGCGACGGACGCGGATCAGGCGCCGGGGAGTCTCACAACCGGAAGCAGTAGTTCCGGATCGCGATGGGTGGGTCGGTCGCGTGCTCCGGCGTCGCCTTCGAAGGCGGAAGGAACGCGGGAGAGTGTCCGGGCATCGTCGGCAGCAACGATGCGAGCAGGCCGTGCTGGAGCACGAGGGGCGGGACATCCGGTGCCGTCGTCCCGGCCTGTTGCTGCTCCGCCGTGCAGTGGGCCTTGCAGAGGTTGAGCTGGGATTGGTCCCGGTCCGGACATCCCTCCGGCATGGCGGACTCCGTGCCCATCGTTGCCGACGTCTCGGGGCAAGCGTAGGCGGCCACGGACAAGGTGGCGAACAGCAGCGCGATAACGGCTGCGGCGGCTACGAAGCGACGGGAAACGCGGTTCATGAGCTGACGATGGTCCTCAAGCAGCGAAGAAGAGGATGCGACCGGTTCCGGCGCGGGTCAAGTCCGCACCGGACAGTCGTTCGATCCGTCTTTTCGAAACCGAGTTCAGACGGCGCAATCATATTTCAAACGCATGGGATTCGGCGTGCTGGGGGGCGGCGACGCGCTGCAAGCGGCAACCACCGGCAACGCGCCGCCGGTACTTCACTCGGGCGGGTAGCCGGCCTCGGCCAGCGCGTTCCGCATCGATTGCCGGGGCACCTGCGTGTCGATGCGAACACGGTGCGACGGCAGGGAAACGTCGACGCGGGCAGCGGGATCGACGGTCTGAGCCGTCCTGGTCACGACACCGACGCAGTGTCCGCAGGTCATGGACGGGATCCGGAATTCGAGCATGGGTTTCTCCTTCGTTGAACGGCAAGTCGCCAGTTCGCAGTCTGGACGTTGCCACGATGGGAAGGTCAAGTGCGACATGCAGGAGTCGGCGGATGGGTCGGGGCCCCTGGAGCGCGCGGTCAGAACTTCACGACGTCGTGTTCGAAGAAGCCTCGTGCAGCTTCGCGCCGCGCAGAATCACCGACGTTGACGTACGTCAAAGGTTCTCAAAGGACCGGGCGTAGCGTGTCACACGTGGTCGACCCGAAAGACCGGAGAGTCGTGAGCGGTCGACCGTCCACGAGAGGAGATATGTCCATGCGAAACGCGATACTGGCGGGCTTGACGACGGGGTTCCTGACCCTGTCCTTCGGCGCCCTCGCGGGCCCCGACGCGGCGCAGCAGCAGATGATGCAGCGCATGCAGGAATCGAAGCACAAGCTGTCCGAGGCCGAGAAGGCGAAGGGTGAGGAGCGGCGCAAGCTCATGTCCGAGCACATGAAGATGATGGACGAATCCATGGGCAAGATGCAGGCGATGAAGCCGCGCGACGACATGACGCCGCAGCAGCAGAAGGAGTGGATCGCCGAACATCAGAAGCTGATGCAATCCATGGTCGATCAGATGATGGGTGAGCATCACATGATGATGATGGGGTGCAAGTAGGCGGCACTCCGACGCAGGGCGCGCATGCGCGTCGTGTCTACCGGGAGCCGCGCGAGCATGCTCCCGGTCGATCGATCGAGGAGGCCGGACATCGCCGCGTGCGAAGCCTCGCGGTTGAGTCAACTGCGAGCCCACGTTGCCCGTCACCCGCTGTGCCGCTTTCCGGGATGCATGCGCGGGTGTGTTTCCTCGCCAAACCAATACAGCAATCCGCCGGAGGCGAACATGGACAACGCCACGAACCAGAAGGCTGTTTCCATGTGTCCCCCCGCCTGCGCTGCGATCCCGAGGCCGAGAGCGCCCACGGCATAGCCGAGGTCGCGCCAGAACCGGTAGATGCCGATGGCCGAACCGCGCCATTCCGGATGTGAGATGTCGGCGACCGCAGCCGACAGATTCGGATAGAGCAAAGCCATGCCCAGGCCCGACACGCCCGCGGAGAGCGACCACCACGCGATGCCGGAACCCAGCACCATCATCGCCACACCGAGGCCACAGATCCACATACCCCACACGTTGAGCAGGTGGCGTCCGCTGCGATCGGACAGCCTCCCCGTGAAAAGCTGCATGCCGCCCCAGACGAACCCGTAGACGCCGATGATCCAGCCGATTCCGCCCAGTCCCACGCCGCGCTCGTACAGGAACACGGGATAGAAGACCCACACGAGCGCGTCGACGAATTTCTCGACGAGTCCCGCCTGACTGATCGCCGCGAGTCTCGCATCGCGCCATGACACGAGTCTGAAGACTTCCCACGTATCCGGGCGAACGGAGACATTCCGCGGATAGCGCGGCGGCGGGCCCGCGGTCTTCCGGTCGCGATGCCGGGCGGCCTCGGCCACCGCCCAGGGACGGGTATCGACCACGGCGAACCAGCTGAGCGCCAACGCAAGCCCGATCACCGCGAGACCGAAGACCAGCAAGGCCTCGCGCACGCCGAGACCGACCGCCAGGTAGGCGGTGGCAATGCCCGCCAGCGCCACGCCGACGTAGCCGGCGAACTCGTTCAGTCCGATCGTGAGGCCGCGTTCATCGAGGCGGGTCAGATCCAGCTTCGCTGTCTGCGTCATGGACCACGTGAGGCCCTGGTTGATGCCGAGAAGCACGGTGGCGAACACGACCCAGCTCCAGTCCTGCGCCTGCCAGACGATGATCGGTATCGGCAGCGCCACACTCCAACCGATCACCAGCACACGCTGGCGACCGATCCGCTCCGACAGCCGTCCGGCGACGAAGTTGAGGGTACCCTTCACGACACCGAAGGCAACGACGAAAGCGACGAGCAGGAGAAATGATCCCTTCGGTACACCGAACTCCGCTTCGGCCAATGCCGGGACAACGGTGCGCATCATGCCGAGCGTCGATCCGACCAGCAGCACCTGCAGGAGCTGGTGCGCGAACTGCGTCCGGTTCGCGCCGATGCCGTGTTCGAGGTGCACGGCCTACGCCGCGAGGTTGGTATCGATGATCCTCGCCATGTCGGCGGGACGTTGCGGGATGTCCTTGGTCACGTGGGCGATGAAGCTCGGCTTGTCCATCGACAGCGCCGGGTTCCAGCGCTTTTCGAAACCGAGGGTCGAGGAGGGCTTGCCTGATAGCCCGGCGCCGCAGGCGCTGCCGGCCTGATGGCCCGGAAAGATCTCGATCTCGTCCGGCAGCGGCAGCAGACGCGCATGGAGGCTGTCGTACAGCAGCGCGGCCATCTCGTTTTCGCGGCCCGCGAGGTCCGGTCGACCCGTGGAGCCGACGAAGAGCGTGTCGCCGGTGATCACGAACCAGGGCGCGTCGCCGCGGCGCCGGTCGGTGACCAGCAGGCAGACGCTGTCCGTGGTGTGGCCCGGCGTGTGCAGCACCTCGATCTTCACGTTGCCGACGTCCAGCACGGCGCTGTCCCGCAGCGGCTCGAACGGGAAGCGTACGAGGGATAGGGCGGATTCGTGAAGACAGTAAGGTGCGCCGAGCATCCGGGCCAGCGCCCGCCCGCCCGAGTAGTGGTCCGCATGCACGTGCGTGTCGACGACGTGCGTGACGATGACGTTGGCGCGCCGGGCCTCCTCCACGAACCAATCCTCGTCACCGGCCACGACGTCGATGGCCACTGCCTTGCCCATCCCGGCGCAGCCGAAGAAGTAGGACAGGGACGCTTCACGGGTTGCCAGTTGTCGGAAGAACATCGTCGTCTCCCCTCAATCCGTGGCTGCGGACTCCAGGCGCATGCCGGCAGCACGCCATTCGCTGATGCCGTCGGCCAGCTTGCGTGCGCGAAACCCTCGGCCTTGCAGGATCTTCACGGCCTCGCCGGCCAGCATGCAGAACGGGCCGCGGCAATAGGCCACGATCTGCCTGCTCTTCGGCAGTTCTGCGAGGCGCCGCTTCAGTTCCGCGAGCGGCATGGAGCGCGCGAACGGCAGGTGCGCTGTTTCGAACTCCGCCTCGGGACGCACGTCGATCATGACGATCTCGCCCCGCCGAGCCTGCTTGAGCAGGGCCTTGCGGGTTACCGAAGCGAGTGCCCCGGGATCCCGGGCCATGCGATCGAGCTGGAGCTGCAGTTCGAGCAGGTGCTCTTCGGCCACTTCCCGCAGCGCCACCCAGAGCGCCGCAACGTCCTCGCCCGACAGCCGGTAGACCATGTACTTGCCCTGGCGCCGGACGGTCACGAGCCGCGCCTCGCGCAGTGCCTTGAGATGCGCGCTGGTCAGCTTGACGTCCACCGAAAGTTCGCCGGCCAGTTCCTCCACGGTCTTGTCGCTCTGGGCCAGCAACTCGAGCAGCTCGAGACGCTTCGGGCTCGAGACGGCCCGGCCGATCCGGGCCACCTGTTCGTACAGCAGATGCTTGACGGTGCGGTTGTCCATGCAAACATTCTAACGATCATTAGACTGATTGCAAATCTGTGACAGATGGACGAGCCGGTTTCAGGACACGAGGACATTGTCCGCAGCCGCTGTCCACTGCGAAAACTGACGCATCGTGCTTATCTCGGCCCTTTCGGTGTGCGACAGCAGCCTGATTCCACGTGCTTCCCAGTAGGTCCTGCATGGCTCCACCTGGTCGCCTCGCGCGCTGACCGGTGCCCGCTGCTCCGCCTACCGCAACCGGCTCCGTCGCAAGAGCAAGTACGCGGCCGGTATTACGAACATCGACAGCAGCGGCGCCGTGATCATGCCTCCCACCATGGGGGCGGCGATGCGCTGCATGACTTCGGATCCCGTGCCGCTGCCCCACATGATGGGAAAGAGTCCTGCCAGGATTACCGCCACCGTCATCGCCTTCGGTCGGACGCGCAAGACTGCGCCCTCACGTATGGCCTCGAGCAGATCGGCGAAGCTCGTTCGGCCTTGCTCGATGCGCGCATCCCAGGCGTGCTTCAGGTACAAGAGCATGATCACGCCGAACTCGGCGGAAACGCCTGCCAGGGCGATGAAGCCCACCGCGCTGGCGACCGAGAGGTTGTAGTCCAGCAGCCAGAGCAGCCAGATGCCGCCGATCAGGGCGAACGGGAGCGTCGCCATGA
>JAIESW010000037.1 GCA_019745565.1 Burkholderiales bacterium | reverse complement strand
GGAGCAGTGCCTTGCGCCCCGAGGCGCAAGGTGCGACCCCGCAGCGGGATGCGGCGCCGACAGTCGACTCATTCAGCCGGAACGACTCTGTTTTTACCCTGCACCTTGGCCTGGTGCATGGCCTTGTCGGGCGACCGCGAAGGGCGGAGCAGTGCCTTGCGCCCCGAGGCGCAAGGTGCGACCCCGCAGCGGGATGCGGCGCCGACAGTCGACTCATTCAGCTGGAACGACTCTGTTCTTACCCTGCACCTTGGCCTGATACATGGCCTTGTCGGCGCGTTGAAACAAGGACTCTTCCGAATCGCTCTGCCGGAACTCGGCCACGCCGGCGCTGAAAGTGATCAGCAGCCGCTCGTTGTTGTGCAGGAAGAACCGGCGGGTCAACTCGCGCTGCAGGCGCTGGACCACACTGACCGCCTCGCCCTGCCCGGTCTCGGTCAGGATGATCACGAACTCCTCGCCGCCGAAACGGGCGATGACGTCCGTGGGCCGGACCGTGTGCTTGATGACCTTGGCGAGATGCACCAGCGCTGCGTCACCGGCGGAGTGGCCGTGGGTATCGTTCAGGCGCTTGAAGTTGTCCACGTCGAGCACCGCCACGCACAGCGGCTTCTTTGAACGCTTGGCCCGGGCGATCTCGCGCTCCATCGCATCTTCCATGCCGCGCCGGTTGAGTGCCCCGGTCAGCTGATCCTCCCGCACCTGGCCGCTGACGCGCTCCAGTTCCCCCTCCAGTTCATGCACCCGCTGCTCGGCGCTGTGGGTCTGCTGGCGCGCCTCGACCAACTCGTCGCGCGAGCGGAGCATGTCCACCTGCATGGAGCGCGTGTCGGACATGAGGTCGTCGATCAGGGATCGCAGCCCCTCGAGATTGTCGGTGGCGCTGATGCGATTGGCATAGCGTTCGATCTTGCCGTGGTAGTCGACGGTGTCCTCGGTCACCTCGCCCAGGCGCTCCACGAACACCGCGAGCAGGCTCTTCAGGGTCGCCTTGGCTTCGCGCAGGCTCGACTTCAACTGCGTCTGCTTGAAGATGACTTCCTTCAAGTGGCGCTCCGCTTCCCGGATCGTGACGAGTTCGACCGGCAGGTTGATGAGATCGCGCAGGATGGCGATCTGGCCGTGGACCCACTGGTCGTCGTCGACCAGTTCACCCAGGTTGTTCACCACCAGGCCGAGAAGCCGCATCAGGTTGTCCAGCAGCTCCTGGTCGGGTTCGACGCGCAGTTCCACCTTGAGCCAGAACTGCTTCAGCTGGGCCGCGAGGCGCGCCCAGTCGTCAGGCTTGGCGGACTCGCGGGCGCGGCGCGCGAGCTGCATGACATCGCCATAGATGTCCGGGTAGCGGTCGATCCGCGCACCGACTCCGTTCTCGAGGATGCTCGCGACCAGTTCGCTGACCTCGGCACCGCCGCCTGCCTCGGCACTCACGCCCGGGGTTGCCCCCCCGACCGGCGCCGGCGAGGCGAGCACGGCAGACGCCTCCTCGGTCCAGGACCGCATCAACCCCTTCAGCTTGGCAGCGAGCTGCGGGTCGCCGCCGAACGAGATCAGCAGCCGCTCGAGCCCCTCGCGCTTGCGTGCCGGCGTGATGCCGCGGTGCTGCAGATCGAGCTGGCGCAGCAGTTCGCGCAGCACCGGCCCCAGTTCGGCGTTGGCGTTGCGATCGCGCAGCGCCGCGTCCAGCGTCTTCGCGAACTCCTCCCACGCTTGCTGCTCGGCCGAGCGCGCCAGGCTGCGCATCGTGGCCTCGACCCCATTGCTGTTGCCGGCGCCGAGCCCGCGCAACGCCGTGGCGAGCCGGCCGTTGCCGTTCTCGTCCCGCGCATCGGTCCCGGTGATCTCGTTGTAGATCCTCTGGTAGTTCTGCGGCGTCGGCGGCATGCGCCGGGTGGCCAGTAACTTCAGGGTCTCGCGAGCGATGTCAGTGGGATTCTGGGACTCGGCCATGTCAATGCTGTCGGACGGCCCCAAGGTGCTGACGCGCTCCTTCAAGGGGCAGCGACCAGCGGGAACTTGGGGTTCGTTTCATTTCAGGCAGGACTGGGACGTCGGAGGATTATCGTCAATTCCACAGTCAAATTGAGTCTCCTTGCGAGCATTCGTGCACGGCGGCAGCGCGCCCTCTACAATCGCGTCCCATGACGCGCTGGACGTTGCGATTTCTGCTGATCGTGCTCGGGTTCGACGCCGGCAGCGCGGTCGCGCAGAACCAGGATCTGGAAGCGCTGCGCAAGGCGGTCTTCGAGTTCGCGCGCGGCCAGGCTGCCAAGCTGCCCGGCGAGGTCGAGATCGAAGTCGGTCCGCTCGACGAACGCCTGCAGCTGAGCGCCTGCCAGAGCCTGCAGACCTACTTGCCCGCCGGCACCCGCCTCTGGGGCCGCAGCAACGTCGGTGTACGGTGCCAGAAGCCCGAGAGCTGGTCGATCATCGTTCCGGTAACGGTCAAGGTCATGGCGGAGGCATTGTTCACGGCCCGCCCGCTGGCGCGCGGCGAACCGCTGGCCGATCAGGATGTGACGGCCCAGCGCGTCGACCTGTCGCAACTGCCGGCCGGCGTGCTCACCGAACGGTCCCAGGCCGTGGGGCGCATTCCGAACATCTCGGTGGCGGCAGGCCTGCCCCTGCGGGCGGAGATGCTGCGCGGCGCCTACGTGGTGACGCAGGGCCAGAACGTGCGGATCATCTTCGCGGGCGACGGCTTCAGGGTGAGTTCCGAAGGTCGCGCGCTTGGGAACGCGGCACTGGGCGAGACCGTGCAGGTCCGCGCGGCATCCGGCAGGGTGGTCCGCGGTCAGGCGAGCGCAACCGGCGTGGTCGAGGTAAAGTGACGCCTGGGCGCGACATGTCGCCGTTCTCGCCAACTGCGGGTCGAAGCCTCAGGTCGTTGAAATACCGCGGATTCCGCGCGGCCGTTACGCATTCGTCCTAAAGTTATCGCGTGTTGCGGCCGTAAACGGGTTCGGGCGAGGGGAATTCCCTCAGCCCATACGTCAACAAAGGATCATCGTGAAGATCAACAACTCGATCGGTAAACCCACCGGAGTCAGCGCCCCGCAGGACGCGATCAGCGGGAAGCCGGTCGGGCAGACTCCAGCCCCGAGCCGTGCCGGCGGCGACCGCGTGGCGATCACGTCGCTCTCGTCGCAGCTGCAGGCGCTCGAAAGCCGCCTCGCGGACGTGAGCGTGGTCGATGTCGCGCGCGTGAGCGCGATCAAGCAGGCCATTTCCGAAGGCCACTTCAACGTCGACTCCGAAGTGGTGGCCGACAAGCTCATCGCCACGGTCCGGGAATACCTGCTCAGCCAGAAGAGCTGACGCCAAAGCAAAGGGAGCCGGTGTCCGACCGAGCTCGCTTCATTACGGCCCTCGAAACCGAGCACGCGGCCTTCGAGGAGTTCGTCGGCGTGCTGGAGGCGGAAAGCGCCGCCCTCGCCGGCAATGACATCGACGCGCTGCCGGCGCTGGCTCACGCCAAGTCCGACAAAGTCGTGCAGCTCTCGCGCTTGTTCGAGGAGCGGCGCACCTACCTCCGCGCGGCCGGCTTCGAGGCGGACCGCACCGGGATGGCGCAATGGATGATCGCTGAGGGCGGGGCCGACGGCGCGCGCTTGTCCAAGCTCTGGAGTTCCCTGCTCGAGCGCGCCGCCCATGCACAGAAGTTGAACGAAGCGAACGGTGCGCTCATCGAGACGCGCCTGCGGTTCAACCAATCCGCCCTCGCGGCCCTGCAGGCCGCCGCACAGAACACCGCTGGCTATGGACCGGACGGCTCGACGACCCTGGCGACGGGCCGCAGCGGCCGGGACTTCGGTACGGCCTAGGGTGTCTGAGCAGGTTCTTCCGGTGCCGGGGCCTCGGTCGGCGCGGGGCCGCCTTCGCCGGCCGGCAGGATCATCACCGTCACCCGCCGATTGCGCGCCCTGCCCTCCGGCGTGTCGTTGGTGTCGACGTTCCGATACTCGCCATAGCCTACGGCGGACATGCGTTCGGGAGCCACGCCGGCCTGGGTGAACAGACGTACCACCCGGCTCGCGCGTGCCGCCGACAGCTCCCAGTTCGACGGGAACAGGGTGGTGCCGATGGGCGAGTTGTCGGTGTGCCCTTCGACCTCGATCGCGTTCCCCGGCCCGGCCAGCACCTGCGCCACCGCCACCAGCGAGCGGATCGAGTCTTCGTTCAGTTCAGCCTGACCGGACGCGAACAGCACGCTCGCGTTGATCTCCACCGCGATGCCGCGCGGACTCTCGGTGACCCGGACCTGACCCTCCTTCACCAGCGGCTCCAGGACCTTGCGGATGTCGTCGGCGATTCCCTTCATCTTCGCCTCGACGCGGCGGCGGTTGGCATCCGCCGGCAACTTGATGGGCAACGGCACGACGGCCGGCTGGCTGTCGCGCCGCGGTTCCGGCTGCAGCCGCGCGGGCGGCCGGTCGGCCGGCTTGAAGGCCTGCAGCAAGGCATCGGACAGCACCCGGTACTTGCCCTCGTTCACCTGCGAAATCGCGTACATCACGACGAAGAACGCGAACAGCAGGGTGATGAAGTCAGCGTACGAAACGAGCCACCGCTCGTGGTTCTCGTGCTCCTCCTCGCGTCGGCGCCGCGCCACAGATCAGACCTCGCCGGCCCACAAGAAGACCGGCCCCCTCGGGGGGAGAGGCTGCGGGCTCATCGGTGGGGCCGCACTTTACCGGTCGCCCTCGGCGAGATAGCCCGAGAGCCGGCCTTCGATCACGCGCGGATTGTCGCCGTTGGCGATGGCCACCAGCCCGTCGATCAACATCTCGCGGCGTTTCACTTCACGCCCGATCACGGCCTTCAGCTTCCCCGCGAGCGGCAGGAACAGCAGGTTCGCTGAGCCGACGCCGTAGACGGTGGCCACGAAGGCCACGGCAATCCCGGCGCCCAGCTTCGAAGGATCGGACAGGTTCTCCATCACATGGATCAGCCCCAGCACCGCGCCGAGAATGCCGACCGTCGGCGCATAGCCGCCCGCCGACTCCCAGATCTTCGCAGCGCTGCGGTGGGACTCGTCGAACGTGTCGATGTCACGCTCCAGGATCTCGCGCAGGACCTGGGGTTCGGCGCCGTCGATCAGCAGTTGCAGCCCCTTGCGTTCGTAGGTCCCCCCGGCCGCACCCAGCTGCGGCTCGAGCGCGAGCAGACCGCCACGGCGCGCCGTGTTACTCCAGTTCACGATGCGCCGGATCAGGGCCCGGTACTCGCACGGCGGCGGCTGGAACGCCCAGCGCCCCATGCGCATGCCGAGCGCGAAGACCGCCAGCGGGTACTGCAGCATGACGGCTCCCAGCGTACCGCCGACCACGATGACGAACGCCGCTGCCTGCACCAACGCCGCCGCATGGCCTCCCTCCAGCCATTGGCCGCCGAGTATGGCCACGGCGGCGACGATCAGGCCGATGATGCTGAGGATGTCCATGGAGGGCTGTTGTGAGGCGCGAACGCGAGCGCGGACGCCTTGGCGGCGTCCCGACCTGAGTTACGGCCCCCCCGGAGGAAACTTAAGCGACGAGTCAGGCCGGGGGAGCTCCCCGTCCCCTCCTCCGGACGACGCTGGTGGTAGGGTGTGCACGATGGACGACACGGCTCCGATGGACGCCTTCCTGGCGTACCGGTCCAGCAGCAGCACTTCAACCGCCGATACGAAGGACACGAAGCACACGAAGGTTCTCAAAGAACGGCCCTTTCTGCTTGTCCTTCGCGTCCTTCGTGTACTTCGCGTCCTTCGTGTTGAGCGCTTTGGCTGCCCCAGAACCCGCACGACGGGATAGGCTGCCCGCATGGATTCCCTGATCGGCGCCGCCGCGCGGGCGCTCGCCACCGGTGACGCGATCGGCGCACTCAAGTGGGTCGCCCTGCGCGACGACCCGCCGGCGCTGGCGCTGCGGGGTATCGCCATGGCCCAGCTCGGTGAGCACCCGCGCGCGCGGGAATTGCTGAAGAACGCCGCGCGCGGCTTCGGCGCCCATGAAGAGCTGGCGCGCGCACGCTGCGTCGTCGCCGAAGCGGAAGTGGCGCTGGCAATGCGCGACCTCGGCGGGTCGTCCCGCTCCTTGGTGATCGCAGCGGCCACACTGGAAGCCCGGGCCGATCACGCCAATGCGCTGCAGGCGCATCTCATTGCGGCGCGCCGACTCCTGCTGCTCGGTCGTCTCGACGAAGCGGCGGCTGCCTTGGCGCGTCTCGATGGACGCACCCTGCCGCCGTCGCTCGCGGCCGTGGCCGAGCTGGTCACGGCCGAACTGGCGCTGCGCTCGCTGCGGATCGGCCTGGCCCAGGCAGCGCTCGATCGCGCCCACGAACAGGCGGAGCGCGCACGCGTGCCGGCGCTGCAGGCGGAGGTCGCCGAGGCCCGGGCCGCGCTCGATCGTCCTGCCGCCCGGCGCATTGACGCGCACGGGGAGCAGCCGCTGCGTCTCGGCGAGATCGCCGCGCTGCTCGATTCGGATACGCTGGTGGTCGATGCCTGCAGTCGCTCCCTGCGCAGCAGCGTCAAGTCGGTGGCGCTCCGGCGCCGGCCGGTGCTCTTCGCACTGGCGCGTGCGCTCGCGGAAGTCTGGCCCGGCGATGTCGATCGGGAGACACTCATCGCGCGCGCCTTCGGAACGCGCCGGCCCGACGAAACCCATCGGGCGCGACTGCGGGTCGAGATCGGCCGCCTGCGCGCGCTGATCACGACACTGGCGCGCATCGAGGCCACACCCCGAGGCTTTGTGCTCGAACCACGCGATAAAAACGCCGTAGTGCTACTGGCACCGCCCATCGACGGCGACCAGGCCTCGCTCCTGGCACTGCTTGCCGACGGTGCCGCGTGGTCGACCTCAACCCTGGCACTGGCCCTCGGGGCCAGTCAACGCACGGTCCAGCGCGCGCTCGTGGAGCTGGAGGACGCCGGACGGGTACGCTCGATCGGACGTGCGCGGGCGCAGCGCTGGCTGGCCCCGCCGCTGGCGGGATTCACGACGATCTTGTTACTCCCCGCCGCGTTCCCGCTTGAGTAGAGTCCGTTCCGTGCAGCGCTCACTCCGGGCGCGACCAGGAGCCGGACGATGACCCAGAAGACCAGAGACGAGAGCAACCAGGTGCCCCCGCGCGCCGCCGAGATCGTGCGCGAGTACGGGCCCTTTGCCGGCTCCGATAGCGTCGCCGGCGTCACGCACGACGGACGCCATGTCTGGGCCGCCACCGGCTCCCGACTGGTGGCCTTCGATCCCGAGAGCGGTGAAACCGAGCGCACCATCGAAGTCGCATGCGATGCCGGCACCGCCTTCGACGGGAAGTACCTCTATCAGATCGCCGAAGCGCGCATCGACAAGATCGATCCGGCCACCGGCGACATCGTCGCGTCGATTCCGGCGCCCGGCCACGGGAGCGACTCGGGTATGGCCTGGGCCGAGGGCAGCCTGTGGGTCGGGCAGCACCGCGATCGCAAGATCCACCAGATCGATCCCGCGACCGGCAGGATCCTGCGCACCATCGAGTCCAATCGCTTCGTCACCGGCGTGACCTGGGTCGACGGCGAACTGTGGCACGGCACCTGGGAAGGCGACGAGAGCGAAGTTCGGCGCATCGACCCGGACAGCGGCATGGTACTCGAACGTCTCAAGATGCCGCCGGGCGTCAACGTGAGCGGACTCGAGTCCGACGGGGCCGACCTCTTCTACTGCGGCGGCGGTGGCACCGGCAAAGTCCGCGCGGTGCGACGGCCCAAGCGCGGCGCAGCGTGAGCGTCCGCAGCTAGCACCCGATTCGGCTCGCACACGTCGGGCTGCAGCAGTACCTCCGGATTCGAGCATCGACGAACGTCGATGCCCGCGGGGAGCTTCACACCCGCCGCGCGCCGCGCGGCGTCTTCGGCGACCAACCAAGGAGCACACCATGAACGCCAACACCAACTACGCGAACATCGCGAACCACCCCATCGTCTCCATGGACCGATGGATAACCGAGCGCAAAGCGCTGCTCGCACGGGAGAAGGAACTGACCCGCCTGCGCGACCGGATCGCCCGCGAACGCCGCGCGCTGCCGTGGGTGCGGGTCGAGAAGGACTACGTCTTCGACACACTCGAAGGACCGCGCGCCCTCGGCGATCTGTTCGAAGGACGCCGCCAGCTGGTGGTGCAGCACTTCATGTTCGCGCCCGGGTGGGAACAGGGCTGCCCCAGCTGTTCGTTCATGGCCGACCACATCGACGGCGCGCGGCCCCATCTGGAACAACGCGACCTCACGTTCCTCGTCGTCTCGCGCGCGCCGCTCGCCGACATCGAGCGATTCAGGAATCGCATGGGCTGGGGGTTCAAATGGGTGTCTTCCCACGGCAACGACTTCAACTACGACTTCGGCGTCAGTTTCGGCATGAAAGAGCGCTCGAGCGGCAAGGTCCGCTACAACTACACCCTGCAGCCGTTCCCGCACGAAGAGGCACCCGGCATCAGTGCGTTCTACCGGGACGACGCAGGGACCGTGTTCCATACCTACTCGACCTACGGGCGCGGCGTCGAACTGATGATGGGCGCGTACGACCTGCTGGACATTGCCCCCAAGGGACGCGATGAAGACGGCCTCACCTATCCCATGGAATGGGTGCAACACCACGATCGCTATCAGCAGAACCCGGCGGCGAAGGGATCTTGCTGCGCAGGGCACGACTGACAGCCTTTCGGGCTCCGCCGGATAACGCGAGGTGACAGACCTGTGGCCGTGGCTGGCGATCGCCGGCCTCGGCGCCCTGCACGGGCTGAATCCGGCGACCGGCTGGATGTTCGCCGCGGTGTGCGGCGTGCATGCGCGTAACGGCACGCGGGCGCAACACGCCCTGATCCCCATTGCCGTTGGGCATGTTGTGTCGATAGCCGTCCTGGTCTGGGCCGTCACGCGCGGAATGTCGATGGACCGCGCATTGGTTCAGGAACTGGCCGGAGCGCTGCTCATCGGCCTCGCCTTGATCCGTTTGCTGCGCGGCGCCCGTCGGCGCGCACGGATCGATCCGTGGGTTGGTCACACCGGCATCGCGCTGTGGTCTTTCCTGATGACCATCGCGCACGGTGCCGGTCTGATGCTGGTGCCAGCGCTCGTCCCGCTGTGCGTCGCCGACGGCACGGCACGTGCGATCACGGCGTCCGGTTCGCTGGCCCTCGCATGCGCGGCCGTCGCCGTGCATATGGCGGCGATGCTGGTCGCTGCCGGCGGCATCGCGTCAGCCGTGTGCCGTGGCGTGGCCATGCATCCTTTGCCGCTCAGCACCGCCACGATGCATCGAGCGTGGACCGCGGCGCTCGCGGTCACCGGCGCACTGCTGATGATCCGCTAGTTCTTCGCAGTCCAGGTCTTCATGCGCGACCGCGGAGGGCGGAGCAATGCCTTCTGGCCTTGGCCAGAAGGTGCGACCCCGCAGCGGGCGGGAGTCGCGCAACTCGCAGTGCTAATTCTTCGCGGTCCAGGTCTTCATGCGCGACCGCAGTCGGGCAACCGCCTGGCTGTGCAGCTGGCACACGCGCGATTCGCTCACACCGAGAACCTCGCCGATTTCCTTGAGGTTCATCTCCTGCTCGTAGTACAAGCCCATCACGAGCTTTTCGCGATCGGGCAGCGCGCTAATGGCCTGCACCAGATTGCGACGGAAGCCTTCGTCTTCCAACGCTTCCAGCGGGCCGCGCTGCGGGTCCGCACCGAGATAGGAATCGAAGAAGTCGCTGTCCTCGGATTCCTGGAAGTCCTCGTAGTGCAGCAACTGGTAGCCGCGCGCGTCGAGCAGCATGTGCTGGTACTCGTCGAGCGGCACCTGCAGGTGCTCGGCGAGCTCGGTTTCGCGCGGCGCCCGGCCGAACTGCTGCTCGAGCTGCGACACGGCGCTCTCGATCTTGCGCAGGTTCTTGCGCACGTTGCGCGGCAGCCAGTCGGCCTGACGCAGTTCGTCGAGGATGGAACCGCGGATGCGCTGGATAGCGTAGGTCTCGAACTGGGCGCCCTGGGTGTCGTCGAAGTTCTTGGCGGCGTCGAGCAGGCCGATCAACCCGGCCTGGATCAGGTCGTCCACTGCGACACTCGCCGGCAGCTTCGCCATGAAGTGATAGGAGATGCGCTTCACCAACGGCGCCAGCTCGTTGACGATGGCATCGACGTCGCGATTCGCGATGAAGGCAGGATTGACCATCAGGTGCTCGCGGACAATGAAGCGATGCGGCTCGCCTGTACCAGACGCTGCACGAAACCGTCGAGGCAATCTTCACCGGCATAGGGCCATTGCATGACGGTGTCGGCCACGCCGCGCAACGCCGCAGCCGACGGTGCGTCGGGAAACGCGCTCACCACCGCCTGCTTCAATTTGGTCGCCTTGCGCAGCGCCTCGTCCTCCGGCACCCAGCCGATGGACGAGAGCTTGACGCCCAGATAGCGCTCGGCAGTGCTGTCGAGATTGGCGAAGATGGCTTCGGCCTGCTCGGCGCTGCGGACGCGATTGACGAGCACATGAAAGCGCCGCCGCGCGAAATCCCAGGTGAGGCGCTTGATGAGGGCATAGGCTTCGGTGATCGCATCGGCGGCGCCCGACACCACCACGATCACTTCCGTGGAGGCGAGCGAATAGCACGGCGCGCTGTCGGCTTCGGCCGAAGGGGCATCCACCAGCATCATGTCGATCTGGGGCTCGAGCGCGCCGAAGGTCTTCACGAGCCGCGTCTCCTCCTCCGAGGGCAGGCTGCCCAGCAGGCGCGTCGCTTCAGCGGCGGCGACGAATCTGATGCCCTCGGGCCCGGTGACGATGATGTCCGCGAGCGCGCGATCGCGCCGGACCACGTCCGCCAGGTCGTGGGGCACGCGTACACCGAGATGGTCGGCAACGCCGCGGCGATCGCCGTTCTGATCGAGCACGCAGACGCTCTGTCCGCGGCGCGCCAGCGCGCACGCAAGGTTCGCGGCAATGGCGGAGCGCCCGGTGCCGGCCTTGCCGGCGGTGAGCGTGACGGTCCGCACGAGATTCCGCGCGAAGAGTCGCCGCAGCCCCGCCGCCTGGTCAGGCATCAGTTCGGCCACGGCATCAGCCTCCGGGAACCGCGGCGGGCGAGCGCCGTCGAGCTGCGAACGCGAGCGGCGTTTCCTCGCGACCCACCCGGAACGCGCCGGGCGGTGCCTCGCCGCGGAACGCGCGCTCCACCAGATAGAGTGCGCTCGCGAGATGCAGGTCTTCAGGCACACGCTGGCCGTTGGTCACGTAGTGCAGCGGGAGCTTGGAGCGGACGATCACGTCCACCGCCCCGCCCAGCGACAGCGCTTCGTCCACCTTGGTGAGCACGCAACCGGCGAGACCTTCGCCGCGATAGCGCTGGACCGTGTCCTCGAGCGCTTCACCCTGCGCGACGGCCGACAGCAGCAGCAGCCGCTGCACGCCCTTGCCGCGTCCGGTAAGCAGTGCGATCTGGTCGGCGATGCGCTTGTCGCGCTGACTCATCCCGACGGTGTCGATCAGCACCAGCTTGCGGCCGCGCAGTTCGGCGAGGGTGACCGCGAGGTCCTGTTCGTCCTTCACCGAGAACACCGGCACGCCGAGGATCTTGCCGTAGATGCGCAGCTGGTCCACGGCACCGATCCGGTAGCTGTCGGTGGTCACCAGCGCGAGCTGATGCGCGCCGTGCTGCAACGTGCAGCTCGCAGCGAGCTTCGCGACCGTGGTGGTCTTGCCGACACCGGTCGGGCCGACGAGCGCATACACGCCGCCCTTGGACACGATGTCGTCGCCCGCCCGGACGCAGCGCAGACTGTTGGCGAGCACCTGACGCGCCCAGCGCAGCGCGCGCGTGCGGTCGTACAGGGTCGGCATGCGGGTCGACAGGGCACGTGCGAAGCCGGGGCTGAAGCCGCGTCCGAGCAGCTCACGGATCAACTCCGCTTGCACCGGCGAGCTGCGCGTCAGATCCTTCCACGCAAAACCGGCGAGCTGGCCTTCGACCATGCCGCGCAGCAGGCGCACTTCGTTGACGAGATCCTGGGTGGTGACCGCGTCGCGCGCCATGTAACGCTCGGGGATCTGCGCATTCCCCGCCGCGGCTGCCGGTGCCGTCGCCATGACGCTGGCCACTTCCGGTTCGGCCACGGCCATGATCTCGACACCGCCCTTCACCTGGCGGTTGGAGAGGATCAGCGCATCGGCGCCGAGCGCATCGCGCACGTGCTTCAGCGCCTCGCGCGTGCTCGCCGCGAAGAATTTCCTAACCACCATGGCGCCGCCGCATCACGCGCGGCCTCCGAGGACGGCGACCACCTTGATGGTCCGGTTGTCGGGTATCTCCGCGTGCGACAGCACCTTCAGCTGCGGCGCGGCGCGGCGAAGGAAGCGGGCGAGGAGCGATCGCAGCGGCGCGGGCACCATCAGCACCGAGGTCTGGCCCATGCTCTCCTGGTCTTGCACCAGTTTTGCTGCCTGCTTCAACAGGTTCTCCGCAAGGTTGGGTTCGAGGCCCGCGCCCTCCGGTCCCCTCGCCTGCGCGGCCTGCATGAGCACCTGCTCGAGAGTCGGATCGAGCGCGATGACCTGCAGCTCTCCGGTTCCCGACTGGACCGATTGGATGATAGCACGCGACATGGCCACTCTCACCGCGGCGGTGAGCTCGTCGGGGTCCTGCGTGCGCGGCGCGTGTTCGGCCAGCGTTTCGAGGATGGTGCGCATGTCGCGGATGTGGATGCCCTCGGAAAGCAGGTTCGCCAGCACCTTCTGCAGCGTGCCGAGCGGCACCAGCTTCGGCACCACTTCCTCGATGAGCTTGGGGGATTCCTTCGCCAGATGGTCGAGCAGATTCTGCACTTCCTCGCGGCCCAGCAGTTCCGCTGCATGCGACTGGATCACGCTCGACAGATGGGTCGCGATCACGGTGCCGGCATCGACGACGGTGTAGCCCATCGAGATGGCCTGGTCGCGCGTCTCGGCGTTCACCCACACTGCCGGGAGTCCGAAGGCCGGGTCGCGGGTCTGGGTGCCGGGCAGCGTCCCGACCGCGCGTCCGGGATTGATGGCGAGGAACTGGCCGACGATCACGTCGCCCGCACCCACCTGGACACCCTTCAAGGTGATGCGGTAGCCGTTCGGCTTGAGTTCGAGATTGTCGCGGATGTGCACGGCCGGCACGAGGAAACCCATGTCCTGGGCCACCTTCTTGCGGATGCCGCGGATGCGGCGCAGCAGGTCACCGTCGAGCGCCTTGTCGACCAGCGGGATCAGGCGATAACCCACTTCGAGGCCGAGCACGTCGACCGGCGCCACGTCCTGCCATCCGACCTCTTCCGTGTCCTTCGGCGGCGGTGGCGGTGGCGGCGGTGGCGGCTCCACCCGCTGTCGCTGCGACACCGCGTACCCCACGCCGGCGAATGCCGCAGCGATCAGGATGAACGCGACGTGCGGCATCCCCGGGATGATGCCGAGCAGCGCGAGGATCGACGCGACGATGAACATCACCTGGGGCCGCATGAACATCTGCGACACGAGCTGCTGCGACAGATCCTCCTCGGTCGCCACACGGCTCACCACGACGCCGGCCGCGGTCGAGATGATGAGCGACGGAATCTGCGCCACGAGTCCGTCGCCAATGGTGAGCAGCGTGTACGTCTGCGCGGCCGTCGCGAAATCGAGATCGTGCTGCAGGATCCCGATCACCAGACCGCCCAGGATGTTGATGATCGTGATGATCACGCCCGCGATCGCATCGCCGCGGACGAACTTGCTGGCACCGTCCATGGAGCCGTAGAAGTCGGCTTCCTGCGCGATCTCGGCGCGGCGCTTCCGTGCGATGTCCTCGCCGATCAACCCGGCGTTCAGGTCGGCGTCGATCGCCATCTGCTTGCCGGGCATCGCGTCCAGCGTGAAGCGGGCCGACACTTCGGCGATGCGCCCGGCGCCCTTGGTGATCACGACGAAGTTGATCACCACCAGGATCACGAACACGACGATGCCGACCGCGTAGTTGCCGCCCACGAGGAAGTTGCCGAACGCCTCGATCACGTGGCCTGCCGCTCCGGTACCCTGATGCCCCTCCAGCAGCACGACGCGGGTGGAAGCCACGTTGAGTGACAGCCGCAGCAGCGTGGTGACCAGCAGCACGGTCGGGAATGCCGAGAAATCGAGCGGCCTCAGGGCCAGCAGCGCGACCAGCAGCACGATCATCGACACCGCGATATTGAAGGTGAACAGCAGGTCGAGCAGGATGGTGGGCAGCGGCAACGTCATCATCGCGAGGATCAGGATGATGAGGATGGGCCCCGCCAGCATCTGGATCGACAGACGCGGCGTGCCGGTCGCTGCGGTTGCGGGCGCCTCTGCCATGCGTCAGCAGTCCTCCGGGGGGACAGGCCGAAGGCCTGTCGGGGAGGGCGTCAACTCAGCCCTCGCCGGCCCGCCATCGACCGGAGGCCGATGGCCTTCGTCAGGCACAGACAGGCCGCAGGGACTGTCTGGGTCCGGCCTCAGCCCAAAAGAGGGCTCGCCCCCACGGGCGAGAGGCCGCAGGCCTGTCGGGGGGAGCGTCAACCTACCTCGTCCTTCTCGAGCGCCGGGTCGAAGCCCGGTGGCAGTGGAATGTCGCCCGGAGCTTCGGGCGCGACGCCGCCGTAGATCGAGTGGCGTTCCAGCTGGTACACGTAGGCCAGCACCTCCGCCACCGCAGTGTAGAGCGGCGCGGGAATCTCCTGTCCCACATCCGCGTGCGCGTGCAGCGCCCGCGCGAGCGGTGGAACGCGCACCACCGGCACGCTGTTCTCGCGGGCGATCTGGATGATGCGCTCGGCGATCAGTTCGGAACCTTTGGCCACGACCGCCGGGGCGCGCATCGACGATTCGGTGTAGCGCAAAGCCACGGCAAAGTGGATCGGGTTGGTCACGACCACGTCGGCCTTGGGCACCTCCGCCATCATCCGGCGGCGGGCGGTTTCGCGCTGCAACTGGCGGATGCGCGACTTGATCTGCGGGTCGCCCTCCTGCTCCTTCATCTCCTGGCGCACCTCGTCCTTGGTCATGCGCAGCTGCTTCGCGTGATCCCACAGCTGATACGGGACGTCGATGGCGACGATCACCGCCATGGCGCCCACGACGGTCAGGAAGGAAAACGCGAGCAAGCGTCCGAGATGACCGAGGGCCGCACCGGTCGGTTCGGTGGCGAGACCGAGGATCGGCTCGATCTCCGAGTAGAGCACCCATGCCGCCATGCCGCCGACCAGAAGCGCCTTCACGAGCGCCTTGCCCAGTTCGATGGCGCCGTGAGCGGAGAACAGCCGGCCGAGTCCCGCGATCGGATTCATCCGCGCGAAGTTCGGGACCAGCGCCTCGGTGCTGAAGAGCCAACCGCTCAACGCGAGCGGCGCCAGGATGGCGACGAGCACCATCAGGATCATGAACGGCGCAAAGCCTGTGAGCGCACCGAGGGCCGCGTCGAACAACCGCGACGTCATCGCATCGGTCCGGAACGCGGCGTTGCGATCGACGGTGAGCCCCAAGGTCATGATGGTCTCGAGGCTCCCGATCAGCATGCGACCGAGGTAGTACATCCCGCCGCCCGCCGCCAGCAGAACGGCGAAGGTGGCCAACTCGGGCGATCGGGGCACCTGGCCCTTTGCCCGCGCTTCCTCCAGTCGTCGAGGTGACGCTGGCTCTGTTTTCTCGAGATCGCTGTCTTCGGCCATGCCTTCCTCGTGATGCGACTCAAGTTTAGCACGCGCTCTCCGTCAATTGCCCTGCTATTGAGCGCCTGCGACGGGCTCGCCATAATCCTGGTCGGTCGCAAGGTCATGGTCGTGGCAGCTCACTTGGAACCACCTGCCCTTCAGGAGGCAAGATGACTCGATTCGTCCAACTGGTTGTCGTCATGGCGACCGCACTGTTCGCGCAGACGGCCGCCGCCCAGAACGCCAAGATCGGCGACTACGAGTACTACGCCGGCATCGGTGGCGGCGCCACCAAGATGCGCGGGTACTGCGACGCGATCAACTCCATCCAGGGGTTCGTCGGTACCTGCGACGAGACCACCGCAGGGTTCAAGGCCTTCGCCGGCTGGAAGCTGCATCGCAACTTCGGTCTGGAGGCCGGCGTGGCCAATTTCGGTGACGCACGCGCCGACGGCACCTTGAACGGCACGCCCCGGATCGGCCGCTGGCAGGGCTACGGTGTCGACCTGAGCGCCATCGGGTTCCTGCCCCTCGGATCCCACTTCGAACTCTTCGCCAAGGGCGGCGTCGCGTTCTGGGACATCAAGTCGACGCTCGCCACCACCGCGAGCGGCGAAATCAACGACCGCGGCTTCAGCGGCGTGGTGGGCGCCGGCGGCACCTGGTGGCTCATGCCCCAGGTCGGCCTGCGGTTGCAGTACGAGCGGTTCCAGCACGTGGGCGACCAGAGCGTGCAGGTCCGCACCAACGTGGATTTCATCTCGCTCAACGTCGTCGGCCGGTTCTGACCGCTCCGCCGTCGGTCAACGGCGACGGTCCGGGCCGCGTTGATTGGCCCGTTGACCATTTGTTCGTCCTAGAACTAATATGGTTCTGGTTAGAACAACAGCGGGCCCGGCATGGCCGAAGCATTCCTACGGACGTTGCGCAGCCTCGTGACCTGTTACCAGGCGTTCGGAGCTTATTCGGCTGCGCACGTGCGCCAGCTCGGACTGACCCCACCGCAGTTCGACGTCCTCGTCACCCTCGGCAACACCGAGGGCATGTCGTGCCGGGAACTGGGTGAACGCACCCTCATCACGAAAGGCACACTGACCGGCGTCCTCGACCGGCTGGAAGCGCGCCGCCTGCTGCGTCGCACGCCGAACGTGCAAGACCGTCGCAGCGTGTTCGTGCAACTTACCCCGGCCGGCGAGACGCTGTTTGCCAAGATATTCCCGAGCCACGTGTCGCATCTGCGCCCCGCGTTCGGGGAATTGAACGCTCGCGAACTCGAGACACTCGAAGCGTTGCTCGGCCGCCTGACCCGGCGGTTCGTGGCCGACGGCGGCGCCGCCGCCGAGGTTCCGAGCCCCAAGGGCCGCATGATCGCCGCATCGCACCGCACCACTTCCAGACCCGCTCGATGACGCGCTACACGAGAGTCGCTTCCGCCCTGCACTGGCTGATCGCCCTCGCGATCCTGGCGAACTTCGTGTTCGGCACTTGGATGGTGGATCTCGACCTGAGCCCCGCCAAGCTGCGCTACTACTCGTATCACAAGTGGCTCGGCGTCAGCGTCTTCCTGCTGGTGCTGGTGCGCATCGCCTGGCGCCTCGGCCATCGTCCGCCGGCGCTGCCCGCGCACATGCCGGGGTGGGAACGGGTGGCCGCGGGCGTATCACATGTCGCGCTGTATGGCCTCACGCTCGCGGTCCCGCTGTCGGGATGGCTGTTCAGTTCGGCCAAGGGGTTCAAGACGGTCTATTTCGCCGTCATCCCGATCCCGGACCTGCTCGCCAAGAATCCGCCGCTGGCGGATGTCCTCAAGCTATGGCATCTGTCGCTCAACTACGTGATGGCGCTGCTCGTGCTGCTGCACGTGGCCGCCGCCCTCAAACACCACTTCATGGACCGCGACGACGTGCTCGTGCGCATGTGGCCGTTCGATCGGTCCGGTTCCGGAGCCAAGTCATGAAACGTTGGTACGCCCTCCTCACGCTCGTCGCGCTGCCCGCCGGCGCTGCCCCGCTCGCCGTGGACCTCGCCAAGAGCGAGATCACGTTCCAGTCGAAGCAGATGGGCGTACCGGTCGACGGCCGGGTGCGCAAGTTCGCCATGCAGCTCGACTTCGACGCGAAGAAGCCGGAAGCGGGCAGCGTGAAGATCGAACTCGACGCCGCATCCATCGACGCGGGCAGCGAAGAGGCCAACACCGAACTCGTGAAGCGCGGCTGGATGGACGCCGCCAAGTTCCCGAAAGCGACGTTCGTGTCCTCCTCGGTGAAGACCCTCTCCGGCGGCCGCTACGAGGTCACCGGCAAGATGACCATCAAGGGCAACACGCGCGATCTCAGCGCCCCGTTCACTGTGAAGACTCAGGGCAACGCCCAGCTTTTCGAAGGTGCCTTTGTGCTGAAACGTCTCGACTTCAAGATCGGCGAGGGCGCCTGGTCCGACACCGAGACCGTAGCCGACGAGGTGCAGATCCGCTTCAAGGTGCTCGCCGGTCCGGCACCGAAATGAACGAAGTCAACGACCGGAGGAGACCGACCGTGACCCGATTGCCCGCCCTGCTTGCCCTGCTGTGCGCCGCCCCCGCCTTCGCGGCGCCGGAGAGCTTCACCCTCGATTCGAGGCACACCTTCCCGACGTTTCAGGTGCACCACCTGGGCCTGTCGATGCAGTTCGGTCGCTTCAACAAGACCACCGGCAAGATCGTGGTGGATCGCGAGGCGCGATCCGGTTCGATCGACATCGCCATCGACCCGGCGTCCATCGACATGGGCATCGACAAGTGGGACGAGGCGATGCGCGGCGAGGACTGGTTCAACGTCGAGAAGTTTCCGACCATGACGTTCAAGTCGCAGAAGCTCGCGTTCGACGGCGACAAGGTGACCGGTGCCGAGGGCGAGTTCACCTTGCTCGGCGTGACCCGCCCGCTCACCGTGAAGTTCGCGAGCTTCAACTGCATCGCCCACCCCCTCAACAAGAAGACCGTGTGCGGCGGTACCGCAACGGCCGCGATCAAGCGTTCGGAATTCGGACTGACCAAGAGCCTCCCCGGCATCGCTGACGACGTGCAGCTCACCGTGCCGGTGGAAGCGTTCAAGGACTGACCGTTCTCAAGCGGTCGCGTTGCGACCGCACAACCCCAGCCTCCCAGGAGCCCACCATGAAACGTTCCCTCGCCGCTGTCCTGCTGTCGTCGTCCCTCGCAGTGCCCGCGTTCGCCGCCGATTCGTACACGGCCGACCCGGCGCACACCTATCCGAACTTCGAGGTCGGTCACCTCGGCTTCTCGACCTCCCGCGGCGTGTTCGAGAAGACCAGCGGCAAGATCACGCTCGATCCGGCGGCGAAGTCGGGAACGATCGACATCACCATCGAGACGGCGTCGCTGCGTACCGGTTGGCAGAAGCGCGACGACCACCTGAAAAGCGACGAATTCTTCAATGTCGCGAAGTTCCCCGCCATGACCTACAAGTCGAGCAAGCTCAAGTTCAACGGCGACAAGCTGGCCGCCGTGGATGGCGAGCTCACCCTGCTCGGCGTGACCAAGCCGGTCAATCTCACGGTGACCGACTTCAAGTGCGCCAACCACCCGATGACCAAGAAACCGATGTGCGGCGCCAATGCGACGGCGACGATCAAGCGCAGCGAGTTCGGCATGTCGACGTACGTTCCCGCGATCGACGACGAGGTCAAGATCGAGATCCAGATCGAGGCTCTGAAGGACTGACGCTAAGGGGCGGGATTTCACCCGCCGGAACGGGGCGCCGGGACTACGGTCATACTGTGGTCCCGCCCGCCACCGTGCCGAGGCCGCTATGTCCGCCGTCACCTCCAAGCTGTTTTTCACCTGCCTGATTCTGCTGTCATTTCCGGCGGCGGCGCAGGTGCACAAATGGGTCGACGACAAGGGCCGGGTGCACTACGGCGACCAGGCCCCCAACGGCCGGGCGAGCGAAACGCTGGCCATTCCCACCCGCGGTGCGGAATTCCCGCCCACCGACGGCACCTGCCAGAGCGTGCGCTGCCAGTACGAGCGCATGCGCGCCGACCGGCTGCGCGAGGAGGATGACCGTCGCCGCGAACTGGTGGCCGGCTACGACATGCAGCGCCGCAGCACCCAGGCCTGGAACGACCACTATGCCGCGCTGGCCGAGCGCGAACGCATCCGCCAGTCCGAGTGGGATGCGTTCCGCTTCGGTCCCACGCCGATGGATGTGCGACTGCAGCGCGACCGCGTGTTTTCGCGGGCACCGGTCTACGGCGGAGTGATCGTGAACCAGCGCCCGGCGTTCGGCGGGAACCGTCCCCAGGCCCCGGCCGGCAGCCGACTGCATCCTGGCAACGGCGGACGCTGAGCGCGGGTCTCGGCCGCCGGGCGCAGCCGCCATGCGGATCCGTCTGGTATTCGCGGCGCTCCTTCTGAGCGCGGGCCCGGCAGGGGCCCAGGTCTACAAGTGGGTGGACGAGCGCGGCGTCACGCACTATTCCGAGCGCCCGCCCGCGGCCGTGAAGGACAAGCCCACTCGGAAGCTCGACATTACGCTGCGCGGCAACGATCCGCCGGTCTCCGAGCAGGAGTGCAGCACCATCCGCTGCCAGTACGAACGGTTGCGGCGCGACCGCCTGCTGCGCGAGGCCGATCGGCGCGAAGAGGAGGAAACCCGTGCTCGCGTGGCCGCGCTGACGCCACCGCCGGTGGTGCCGAGCACGCCCGCCACGAGCGGCGCGATCCTGGACGGCTATGTACCGGTCTACGGACGCCCGATCATGGGTATACGCCCGCATCCGTTGCCGTTGCCGACGCCGCGACCGCTGCAGCCACCGCCGTCACCTGAACCCAGCGTGGCGATCGGCAACGCCCGCGGCTCCAGCGGAATCGGACGATGAGGCGCATCCTGATCGCCCTGTGCAGCATCGGCCTGGTGCTCACCTCGATTGCCGGCGAGGCGCAAGTCTACAAATGGAAAGACGCGAACGGCGTCACCCAGTACGGCGAGAAACCGCCCGAAGGGCAGGTGGCCCGCTCGGTGGACGTGGGCCGCGAATCCGGCGTCACTCGGGACGCTACCTCGGGGGGCGACTGTGTTTCCATCCGCTGCCAGTATGAACGGCTGCGCAACGATCGCATGATCGAGGAAGCCGAGCGCCGCGCCGAGCGTGAATCCGTCGCCAAGCGCGCCGCCCAGCAGCCGGCCGCGCGCGGCATGACCTTCGACGTGTTCGCACGCATCGACCGCGGCATGACCGAAGGCGAAGTGATCCTGCGCGCCGGCCCGCCCGACTACGAGGCGACCGACGCCTATCGCATGGGCAAGACCTGGTTCTACTACCCCACGTCGAGCGATCCGTTCACGACCACCATCACCATGCGTGGCGGGCGGGTGTTCGAGCTGGATCGCGTCAGGAAATTCTGAGCGTGGCGTTCTTACGGACGAGCCCCCACCCTAACCCTCCCCCAGCCAAGCTGGGGGAGGGGATGTACACCCCTTCCCACACCTGAAGGTGGGGGAAGGTTGGGATGGGGGCCGGCCAACGATCAATCCCACCGATCGTCGCGCACGAAGACCTGGCCGCCCTCCTCTTTCACGGGAAACGCAGCCGTCGGCTCATAGGCAGGTGCGGTAAGGGCTTCGCCGGTCCGAATGCAGAACCGCGCCCCATGCCGCGGGCAGATCACCTGATCCCCCTCCACGCCGCCGCCTGACAGCACGCCCCCATCATGGGTGCAGACGTCCTCGATCGCGTAGAACGAACCGTCGATGTTGAAGACCAGGATGCGCGTGCCGTCCGCGTCCACCACCCGATGGTCGCCGGGCGCGATATCTTCGACGCGGCCGACGGTGACCCAGTCACTCACGAAAGATCGTTCGGTCCGCTCTCAAGCCGGGGGCTCACACCGGCACGACTTCCAGATCTGGGTCCACCTGATGTACTAGGCTCTCGATCCCGGACAGCGTCCCCGACAGCGAACTCGGGCAACTGCCGCAGGCCCCCTGGTAGTGCACACGCAGTTCGTTGCCTTCGAGACCGACGATGTACAGGTCGCCGCCGTCGCCTTGGAGGTAGGGACGCACCCGCTCATCGAGCAGTTGGCTGATGGCCATCAGCTTCTCGCGATCCGCCTCGGACAGGTTGGGATCGTCCAGCAACGCGGCGCTGGCGGTCCCGTAGCTCTCCGACTGGTCTTCGGCTGCTGCCGCTTCGCGGATCGGCACCGCCACCTTCTTGAGCAGGCTGGACCATTCGGCCTGGCCGTCCTGGGTCACCGTGAGCCAGTGATCCACGTAGAACACGTTGGTCACGTGCTCGTTCTCGAAGATCGCTCGCGCCAGCGGATCGTCCTTCGCCTCCTCGGCCGAATCGTACGAGTGCGCGATGCCCCACGTGAGCGGCTCCTTGAGGATGAACTTCATCGCGTTCGGGTTCGGCGTGTGTTCGACTTCGGCGATCTTGGGCATCGGAGAACGGATGGGAGACGGCTCAGGCGCTCTGAGCCACGGGGTCGTTGTCGCCCTCAGTACTGACGACGGATTGGGATTGCACGGCAGCGTGCAGCGTGTGCCAGGGCAGGACGGCGCACTTCACCCGCGAAGGCAGGTCCTTCACGCCGGCGAACACCGTCAGGCGGCCGAGATGGTTGGGTTCGTTCGCCACGTCCAGGGTGCCCGTGGCCATGCCGCGGAACTCCTCGACCAGTTGCTCGACAGCGGCGATCGACTTGCCCTTCACGTTGGCGGTCATCATCGAAGCCGAAGCCTTGCAGATGGCACAGGACTGACCCTCGAACGCCACACTCTCGATGAGGTCGCCCGATACCTTGAGGTTGAGCCAGATGTGATCGCCGCAGAGCGGATTCAACCCCTCCGACCGATGGGTCGCATCCGCGAGCTTGCCGTAGTTGCGGGGCTTGCGGTTGTGATCGAGGATCACTTCCTGGTAGAGCTGCTTGGCGTCGGTCATGAACTCAGCCCTCGCCGGGCCGCCCCAAGAGGGCTGGCCCCCTCACCCACCGCTCAAGCAGCACGGGAGGGGCCGTGCGCCCCAGCTGCGCTGGGCGCTGCCCAGTCATGACCGCTGACATCTCAGGGGGGAGAAGCCGCAGGCCTGTCGGGGGGAATCTCATATCACGCGAACAGCTTCTGCACCTTGCGGATCGCGGCGGCGAGCGCGTCCACTTCTTCGAACTTGTTATAGAAGGCGAACGACGCACGCGCCGTGGCGGGAATGCCGAAGCGCTGCATCACTGGCTGTGCGCAATGGTGGCCGGTCCGCACCGCCACGCCCTCCTCGTTGAGCAGGGTGCCGACGTCGTGCGGATGGACATCGTTCACGTAGAACGAGACCACGGCGGCCTTCTGCTGCGCCGTACCGTAGATGCGCACGCCGTCGATGGCCTGCAACCGCTCGGTGGCGTACGTCAGCAGATCGTGTTCGTGGGCGGCGATGCGATCGAGACCGATGCGCTGCACGTACTCCACCGCCTCGCCGAGCGCGATGGCCTGCGCGATGGGCGGCGTGCCGGCCTCGAACTTGAACGGGATCGCGTTGTAGGTGGTCTTCTCGAACGTCACCGAGAGGATCATGTCGCCGCCGCCGCGGAACGGCTTCATCTTGTTGAGCCATTCGGCCTTGCCGTACAGCACGCCGATACCCGTGGGGCCGAAGACCTTGTGGCCGGTGAAGGCGTAGAAGTCGCAGTCGAGCGCCTGCACGTCCACCGGCATGTGCTGCACCGCCTGGGCGCCGTCGATCATGATGGGCACGCCGTGGCGATGCGCTATCTCGATCATCTCCTTGACCGGATTGATGGTGCCCAGCGCGTTCGACACGTGGGTGACGGACACCAGCTTGGTGCGCGGCGAGAAGAGCTTCTCGTAGGCTTCGAGGATCAGCGCCCCGGAATCGTCGATGGGCACGACCTTGAGCTTGGCACCCTTCTCCTCGCACAGCATCTGCCACGGCACGATGTTGGCGTGATGTTCCAGGTGGGTGATGATGACTTCGTCACCCTCGCCGACGAACGCGCGACCGAAGCCGTGCGCCACCAGGTTGATGGAGTCGGTAACGTTGGACGTGAAGACGATCTCGCGGTCTTCCTTGGCGTTGAGGAAGTGCTGCACCTGCTTCCGTGCGTGCTCGTAGGCCCTGGTCGCTGTCTCGGACAGCGTGTGGACACCGCGATGGATGTTCGCGTGCTCGTGGGTCTGGTAGCGCACCAGGCGGTCGATGACCTGCTGCGGCATCTGGCTGCTCGCGCCGTTGTCCAGGTAGATAAGCGGCTTGCCGTGCGGATGCACGTTTGCGAGGATCGGAAAATCGGCACGGTAGCGCTCGACGTCGAAGGTCGAAGTCGGCGCAGCGGTCTTGAGGGCGTTGGCTGCGGTCATCAGGCGAGTTCCTTGGCACCGGTCTGCTCCAGCACCGTGGCGCGCAGTTGCGCCGCCAGCGAGGGCAAGGGGATGCGGTTCACGATGTCGGCGGCAAATGCATAGGTGAGCAGGTTGCGCGCCGCGGTGTCGTCGAGGCCCCGGCTGCGTAGATAGAACACTTCTTCCGCTTCAAGCTGCCCGACGGTCGCGCCGTGTGCGCATTTGACGTCGTCGGCGAAGATCTCGAGCTGCGGCTTGGTGTCCACGTGGGCCTTGTCCGACAGCAGCAGGTTGCGGTTCTGCTGGGCGGAATCGGTCTGCTGGGCGTCCGGCCGCACCAGCACCCGGCCGTTGAACACGGCATGCGCACCGCCACCGGCCACGCACTTGTGCAGTTGCCGGCTGGTGCCATGGGGCAGCGCGTGATCGATGAAGCTGTGGGTGTCGGCCAGCTGGCGACCGGCGATGAGCGCCAGACCGTCCAGATGGCATTCGGTGTTGGGACCAGCCTGGACCACGTTGAGGTTCTGACGCGAGATGCGCGCACCGAGCGCTATGCTGTTCGAGCGGTATCGGCCGTCGCGTTCGAGGCGGACCGTGCCGGTGGCCACGTGGTAGGCCGCCTTGCTGTCGCGCTGCAGTTTGACGTGATGCACCAGCGCGTTCGGCGCCACGGTGATCTCGGTCACTGCGTTCACGCAGTACGCCCCATCGTGCAGCGTCACGTAGTCCTCGACCAGCGTGAGTTCCGCACCGGATTCCGCGATCACCAGCACCCGCGGATGGACGGCCACGTCCTTCTGGGTGCTGACGAACAGCACGTGCACCGGTTCGGCAACCTTCTGGTGGGCCGCCGCGACCAGCATGGCCCCATCCTGCAGATAGGCCGTGTTCAGAGCGACGAAGAGATCCTGCTGGAACCCGGCGATCTGCCCGAGCCGTGCTTCCACAACGGGACCGTGGCGCTCGATTCCGGTCGCCAGCGGTGCTGCGAACAACGGCGTATCGGCAGTCGGCAACGCCGACAACGACGGTGCGAACCGGCCATCCACGAACACGAGGCGTGCGCCAGCCTCCGGCACGATCCACGGCGCAAGCTGGGCGGCCTGCGGCACGTAGGTGTCAGCCGCGCGAAACGCAACCCGATAGAGCGGTGACAGGTCGGTGAAGCGCCAGTCCTCGTCGCGCACCGTCGGCACGGCCAGCGCGTTGGCCCGCTCGAGCGCTTCGGCGCGCAGGCGATTGACCCACGCCTGCCGCCCGGCAGCGACGGCGGACTGGCCCGCGAGCAGGCTGTCGCGGAACGCGTTGCTGGCGGCGTCCATCAGGCAGCCCGGCGCGCCTCGGCCGCGACCCAGTCGTAGCCGCGCGATTCCAGTTCGAGCGCGAGGTCCTTCCCGCCGGTCTTGATGATGCGGCCGCTCTCCATCACGTGCACGTAGTCGGGCACGATGTAGTTGAGCAGGCGCTGATAGTGCGTGACCAGGACCACGCCGTTGGCCGAAGTGCGCAACGCGTTGACGCCGCCGGCCACCACGCGCAGCGCGTCGATGTCGAGCCCGGAATCGGTCTCGTCGAGGAAGGCGAGCTTCGGTTCCAGCAACGCCATCTGCAGGATCTCGTTGCGCTTCTTCTCGCCGCCCGAGAAGCCCTCGTTGACACTGCGATCGAGGAAGGCCGGATCCATCTCGAGCAGCTTCATCTTCTCGCGCACGAAGTCGTCGAACTCGAGCGGATCGAGTTCGTCCTTGCCGCGCGCACCCTGCACCGTGTTGTAGGTCAAGCGCAGGAACTGGCTGTTGGCGACCCCGGGCACTTCCACCGGATACTGGAATCCGAGAAAGAGCCCGGCTCGCGCCCGTTCTTCCGGTTCGAGCGCGAACAGGTCGACTCCTTCGAAGCGCGCTTCGCCGCCGGTGATCTCATAGGACGGATGGCCTGCCAGCACCTTCGCGAACGTGCTCTTGCCGGAGCCGTTTGGCCCCATGATCGCGTGCACTTCGCCGGCACGCACCGTGAAGTCGATGCCCTTCAGGATCGGCGTACCGCCGATCGAGGCCGAGAGTTTCTTCACTTCGAGCAGCACTTTCGCCCCCGCTTCGATCATCCGACGCTTCCTTCGAGCTTCAGGCCGAGCAGCCGGCCGGCTTCCACGGCGAATTCCATGGGCAGCTGCGTGAAGACGTCCTTCACGAAGCCGTTGATGATCATCGACACCGCTTCCTCGTTGCCGATGCCGCGGCTCGCGAAATAGAACAGCTGGTCCTCGCCGATCTTCGACGTGGTTGCCTCATGCTCCACCTTCGCGGTGTTGTTCTTCACCTCGATGTACGGGAAGGTGTTGGCGCCGCAGCGATCGCCGATCAGCATCGAGTCGCATTGCGAGAAGTTGCGTGCACCCTCGGCCTTCGGACCGATCTTCACCAGGCCGCGGTAGGAATTGTTCGACTCGCCCGCCGAGATGCCCTTGGAGATGATGGTGCTGCGCGTGTTCTTCCCGACGTGGACCATCTTGGTGCCGGTGTCGGCCTGCTGCTTGTGGTTGGTGAGCGCCACGGAGTAGAACTCGCCCACCGAGTTGTCGCCCAGCAGCACACAGGACGGATACTTCCAGGTGATCGCGGAGCCGGTTTCCACCTGCGTCCAGCTGATGCGCGAGCTCTCACCCTTGCACAAGCCGCGCTTGGTCACGAAGTTGTAGATGCCGCCGACGCCGTTCGCGTCGCCGGCGTACCAATTCTGCACCGTCGAGTACTTGATGTCGGCGCGGTCGAGCGCCACCAGTTCCACCACCGCAGCATGGAGCTGGTTGGTGTCGAACTGCGGCGCCGTACAGCCCTCCAGGTAGCTCACCGACGCCCCCTCCTCCGCCACGATCAGCGTGCGCTCGAACTGGCCGGATTCCTGGGTGTTGATGCGGAAGTAGGTCGACAGCTCCATCGGGCATTTCACGCCCTTCGGGATGAAACAGAACGAGCCGTCGGTGAACACGGCGGAATTGAGCGCCGCGTAGAAGTTGTCGGCGGGCGGCACCACGGAGCCCAGGTACTTGCGCACCAGTTCCGGATGCTCCTGCACGGCTTCGGAGAACGAACAGAAGATCACGCCGACATCGGCGAGCTTTTTCTTGTAGGTAGTGGTGACCGACACGCTGTCGAAGATCACGTCCACCGCCACGCCCGCGAGCGCAGCCTGTTCGTGCATGGGCACACCGAGCTTCTCGAAGGTGCGCAGCAGCTCCGGGTCGACCTCGTCCATGGAGGCGAGCTTCTTCTTCGGCTTGGGCGCCGAGTAGTAGCTGATCGCCTGGAAATCGATCTTCGGGTAGTGCACATTCGGCCACGCGGGCTCGGACATCGTGAGCCAATGGCGGTAGGCCTGCAGCCGGAAGTCGAGCAGCCAGTCGGGCTCGTTCTTCTTGTGCGAGATCAACCGGATCACGTCCTCGTTCAAGCCGCGGGCGACGGTGTCCGACTCGATGTCGGTCACGAACCCGTGCTTGTAGGGCTGATCGATCAGGTTCTGGAGGACCGCGCTCATCGCTTCCGTTCCGCGTTCTAGACGTTGAAGCTCTCGCCGCAGCCGCACTGGCTCTTGGCGTTGGGGTTCTCGACCTTGAAGACTTCCTTGAAGCCGTCGCGGACGAAATCGAGGGTCGAACCGTCCAGGACGCGCAGCGCTTCCTGGTCCACCACGACCTTCGCGTCGTGCGCTTCGAACAACCGGTCGTCGGAGCCCACCGCCTCCGCCACGTCGAAGGTGTAGGCGAGTCCTGAACAGCCCACCTTGCGCACGCCCAAGCGCAAGCCCATCCCGCCACGCTTGGCGACGATGGAGTTGCGGATGTGCTTCGCCGCGTTTTCGGTCAACGTGATCGCCACTGTCGCTGCCTCCTGATGACTGCCCATCAAGCCGATACCGCCGGCTCCTTGCCCTGGTCGCAGCGGGAGCCGCGCCGTTCGGGCATTTCCACCACCTGCGGCTGTTTCGCCGGGTCGCGCTGTTCCGCGACGAGCTGGGCCAGCGTCACTGCCTGCAGGTAATCGAAGATATGGGTGTTGAGCCGGGTCCAAAGGTCGTGCGTGAGGCATTTACGGTCGTCGTGACAGTTTTCCTTGCCGCCGCACTGGGTCGCGTCGATCGGCTCGTCCACCGCCAGGATGACGTCGGCCACCGAGACGTCCACGGTCTTCTTCGCCAGCGTGTAGCCGCCGCCCGGGCCACGGGTGCTGTTGACCAGCCCTTTGCGCCGCAGGCGGCCGAACAACTGCTCGAGATAGGAGAGCGAAATCTTCTGCCGCTCGCTGATGTCGGCCAGGGTGACGGGACCTTCTCCGTCGCGCAGCGCGAGATCGATCATGGCGGTGACTGCAAAACGGCCCTTCGTGGTGAGTCGCATGGCGTCCTCGGAAATAGGTTGGACCTCAGGGTGCTGCCGGCCCGTGTGCGCCCCTCGACGCTTCAGTCGGGTACCTGATTATTTTGCTCAAGTATACGATTGACCGACTTTTTCAGTCAACAATCCGGTTCAGATAGGCCGGGTCGAACTTGTCGGCGGTCGCCTTCGAATCGTCCACATGGCCGCCAAGTCTTTGAATTTCCGTTTGCAGCGCCGCGATCTGCTTTTCCTGGACGGCCATGTGATCGATCAGGCCGTGGATCGCCTTGACCATCGGGTCGTTCATGTCGGCTCCCACCGCATAGGCGGAAAATCCCATCTTTTCAGCGCGTTGCTCCCGGGTTTCGCCTTCGCCGGGCGCGATGATGCGGGCCGGGATGCCCACCGCCGTGCTGCCCGCCGGAACGTCGCGCACCACCACCGCGTTCGACCCGATCTTGGCGCTGTCACCGACCGTGACGGGACCCAGCACCTTGGCGCCGGCCCCGATGACCACGCCCTGTCCCAGGGTCGGATGCCGCTTGCCCTTGTTCCAGGATGTACCGCCCAGCGTGACGCCGTGGTACAGCGTGCAGTCGTCACCGATCTCGGCGGTTTCACCGATCACCACCCCCATGCCGTGATCAATGAAGAACCGGCGGCCGATCCGCGCACCCGGATGGATCTCGATGCCGGTCAGCCAGCGCGCCACGGCCGATACCCAGCGAGCGAACCAGCGCAGCTTCCACAGCCACAATCGATGGGCGAGCCGGTGGAACAGCAGCGCGTGGAAGCCGGGATAACAGGTGATGACCTCCCAAGCGGAGCGTGCCGCGGGGTCGCGGTCAAACACCACCCGGATCTCTTCCCTCACCTTCGCCAGCATGTCCAGCCTCGCCCTTCCTCGCGTGAACCGGGCACGTTACTGAAGCCCGAGCGTCGCGGTCAACTCTTGCGGACGCGCGTCACCGAGTTGAGCAGGCCGCGCAGGATGCGCACTTCTTCCTGGTCCAACCGCGCCTTGGCGATCAGGCGCCGCAACCGCGGCAAAAGCTTCTTGGGATTCTCCGGATCGAAGAACCCGATGCCGGCAAGGACCTCCTCGAGATGGGCGTGCAGGTGCTGCATGTCGTCGAAGGTCGGCAACGCGGCACGGTCGACATCGGGCACCCTGTCGCCCAACGCCGCGATCCGGATTTCGTACGCGAACACCTGCACCGCCTGCGCGAGATTGAGCGACGTGTAATCGGGATTGGAGGGAATGTGCGCGAGCAGCGAGCACTTCAGCACCTCGTCGACCGCGAGTCCGTTCGCCTCGGTGCCGAACACCAGAGCTACGTCGCCGGAGGCTGCATCGTGCACGGCGCGGGCTGCTGCTTCACGGCAAGTGACCAGTTCCGGCGCCATCTCGTAGGTATGACTGACTGTCGCCACAGCGAGTACGGTTCCGGCGAGCGCCTCGTCCAGCGACCCGACCACCTTGGCGGCACCCAGCACGTCGAGCGCGTTCGACGACAGCGCATCGGCCTGGGGGTCCGGAAAGCGCTTCGGATTCACCAGCACGAGTTGCGTCAGTCCCATGGTCTTCATCGCCCGCGCGGTCGCACCGATGTTGCCCGGATGGGTTGGGTGCGACAGCACGATGCGCACGCGCGCCAAACGATCGCTCACGCCAGCGCGCTCCGGAAGGAGGCACCCCATCGGCTAGAATGCGCGTCTTTCGCTATTCCGCGGCGCCCACCATGCATCCCATGCTCAACATCGCGGTGAAGGCCGCGCGACGCGCCGGCAGCATCATCGCACGCGCGTCGGACAACCTCGACATCCTCACCGTCCGCCACAAGTCGCTGAACGACCTCGTCTCCGAAGTCGACAAGGCGGCCGAGGAGGCGATCATCGACACGCTGCGGACCGCCTATCCGGACCACGCCTTCCTCGGCGAGGAAAGCGGTCCCTCGGGCGAATCCGACCACGTATGGATCATCGACCCGCTCGACGGCACCACCAACTTCCTTCACGGCTTTCCGGTCTACTGCGTCTCCATCGCGATGACGCTGAAGGGTGTGCTGACCCACGGCGTGATCTACGACCCGGTCCGCAACGACCTCTTCACCGCCTCTCGTGGCAGCGGTGCATTCCTCAACGATCGGCGCCTGCGCGTTTCCAAGCGCGAGAAGCTCATCGACACGCTGGTCGGAACCGGCTTTCCGTTCCGCATCCAGGAGCATACCGACGCCTACGTGGCGATGATGAAGGACTTCATGCACAAGACGGCAGGCATCCGCCGACCCGGCGCGGCCGCACTCGACCTCGCCAATGTCGCGGCCGGTCGTCTCGACGGGTTCTGGGAGATCGGTCTCTCTCCGTGGGACATGGCGGCTGGTGCGCTGATGATCCAGGAAGCCGGCGGGCTGGTGGGTGACCTGCAGGGCAACGATGGCTATCTGCAGAAAGGGATGATCGTGGCGGGCAACCCGAAGATCTTCCCGCAGATGCTGCAGGTGATCGGGGCTCATCTGACGCCGGCGCTGCGGGCGGCGTAGACCGGCGACGGCAACGCGAGGATGGTCGGGACGGGCATCGATTCCGTTCGGGCAATTGCGAAGGCCGGCATGTTGCCATGGACCATGACCTCCGTCGTGTCGCCCGGCGCGGCGCGAACCCATAGCCTGGATTGACGCACGGCATGAACGCCCCACAGCACACTCCGGTCATGCAGCAGTACCTGCGCATCAAGGCGCAGCATCCGGACAAGCTGCTGTTCTATCGCATGGGGGATTTCTACGAGCTGTTCTTCGAAGACGCCGAACGCGCCGCGAAGCTGCTCGACATCACCCTCACCAAGCGCGGCGCTTCCGCTGGCGAGCCCATCAAGATGGCCGGCGTGCCTTTCCACGCCGTGGAGCAGTACCTCGCGAAACTGGTGAAACAGGGCGAGTCGGTCGCGATCTGCGAGCAGATCGGTGACCCGGCCACATCCAAGGGTCCGGTCGAGCGGCAGGTGCAGCGCATCGTCACACCCGGCACGCTGACCGATGCCGCTCTGCTCGACGACCGGCGCGACAACGTGCTGCTGGCGCTGGCGCGCGCGAAGGGCGTGTTGGGCCTCGCGTGGCTTTCGTTGAGTTCCGGGCGGCTGCGCGTGCTGGAAACGAATCCCGGCGAGCTCGCCTCGGAGTTGTCGCGCCTCGCACCGGCAGAGATCCTGTTCGCCGACGACGATGGTGGAGCCACCCTGGAAGGCTCCGGGATCGCGCTCAAGCGGCTGCCGCCGTGGCACTTCGATATCGAGGCCGCCCAGCGACTGCTGTGCGAGCAGTTCGGTACCCGCGACCTGGCCGGATTCGGTGCCGACGGGCTGGGCCCGGCTCTCGGTGCCGCGGGCGCTCTGGTGCAGTACGCCCGCACCACGCAGGCCGCGACGCTGGCTCACGTCCGCGAACTGAACGTCGAGCAATCCGATGCGGTGGTGGTTCTGGACCCCGCCACCCGCCGGAATCTCGAGATCTCGGAGACATTGCGCGGCGAACCCGCGCCGACCCTGCTGTCGGTGCTGGACACGTGCTCCACCAGCATGGGCAGCCGGCTGATGCGGCACTGGCTGCATCACCCGTTGCGCGATCGCGCGACGTTGCGCGGCCGTCTGGCCGCGGTCGCCGTGATGCAGGAAGGCATCGGGGAATCGCTGCGCACGGTACTGCGGGAATGCGTCGACGTGGAGCGCATCACCGCGCGCGTCGCGCTCAAGAGCGCGCGGCCCCGCGACCTGTCCGGGTTGCGCGACACGCTCGCGCGCGCACCCGAAATCGCCGTCCAGCTGTCGGCCTGCGACACTCCTCGCATTGCCGAACTGGCCACCGCGCTCTCCGTCGATCCGGCCATCGCGGACCGGCTGCGACGCACTCTGCTCGAGACACCCGCCTCGACCATCCGCGACGGCGGTGTCATTGCTGATGGGTTCGATCCCGATCTCGACGAATTGCGTTCCCTGCAGAGCGACAGCGGCACCTTCCTGTTGCAGCTCGAAGCGCGCGAACGGGAGCGCACCGGCATCGCCAACCTGAAGGTCGAGTACAACCGGGTGCACGGCTTCTACATCGAGGTGACCAACGCCAATGCCGACAAGGTGCCGGACGACTACCGCCGCCGCCAGACGCTGAAGAACGCCGAGCGCTACATCACGCCGGAGCTGAAGGCATTCGAGGACAAGGCGCTGTCCGCCCAGGACCGCGCGCTGGCGCGCGAAAAGCTGCTGTACGAGGAACTGCTGGAATGGCTGGCGCCGCACATACCGGCACTCCAGAACGCTGCCGCTGCGTTGGCGGAGCTCGACGTGCTGTCCACGTTCGGCGAGCGGGCGCAAGTCCTGGGGCTGGTGGCGCCCGAATTGGTCGATGAAGACCTGCTCGAGATCGAAGCCGGCCGCCACCCCGTAGTGGAACGGCAGGTGGAGAACTTCGTCCCGAACGACACACGCCTCCACGACGCGCGGCGGATGCTGCTCATCACCGGCCCCAACATGGGCGGCAAGTCCACGTACATGCGGCAGGTGGCGCTCATCACCCTGCTGGCGCATTGCGGTTGCTTCGTGCCGGCGACCCGGGCGCGCCTCGGACCGATCGATCGCATCTTCACGCGCATCGGTGCCGCGGACGATCTCGCCGGTGGCCGGTCCACCTTCATGGTGGAAATGACGGAGGCAGCCAACATCCTGCACAACGCGACCGAGCGTTCGCTGGTGTTGATGGACGAGATCGGCCGCGGCACATCGACCTTCGATGGTCTCGCGCTGGCGTGGGCCATCGCCCGCCACCTGGTGGAGAAGAACCGTGCGTACACCCTGTTCGCGACCCACTACTTCGAATTGACCCGCCTCGCCGAGGACTATCGCGAGGTAGCCAACGTCCACCTCGACGCCGTCGAGCACAAGGACCGCATCGTGTTCCTGCATGCCGTCGAGGAAGGACCGGCGTCGCAGAGCTACGGCTTGCAGGTCGCGCAGCTCGCCGGCGTTCCCGGCGCCGTCATCCGCAACGCGCGCCGCAAGCTGACCGACCTCGAATCCGCTGCTAGTCCTCAGGGCGACCTGTTCTTCGGTGCGCCCCCGCCTGTTGCCGTCGAAGCGACCGGACCGGATGCACAGCCGCTGCTCGCCCGTCTCGCCGCCATCGACCCCGATGGACTGGCCCCTCGCGAGGCTCTGGATCTGCTCTACGAGCTGAAACGCCTGGCCGGCGATGCTTCGTAGTCTTGCGGGCGCGGTGCTGCTCGCAGGGTTCGCCCTGGCACAAGCGGAACCCTTCACCTTCGCCGCGCTGGGCGACGCACCCTACAACTGGAACGAGCACGAGGCCATGGGCCGGATGCTCGACACCTTCGGGCGCGAGGGTCTCGCGTTCGCGGTCCACATCGGCGACATCAAGAGCGGTCACAGCGATTGCAACGACGCGACGTACGCCGACCGCCTCAAGCTGCTGGACGCTACTCCGGTTCCGCTCGTGCTGATTCCCGGCGACAACGACTGGACCGATTGCGATCGCGTGATGAGCGGCAGCTGGGTCCCGGAGGAGCGCCTTGCGAAGCTGCGCGACACGTTCTTCCATCGTCCCGACTCGCTGGGCCTGCAGCGCATGCCGCTCGAACGTCAGCCGATCGGTCGCGAAGGCTGTTGTCCCGAGAACGTCCGGTGGTGGCACAAAGGCATCCTGTTCATCGGCCTGCACATGATTGGTTCGTCAAACAATCGCGGCAGCGGGACGGATCCCAAGCCGGAGTACACGGTGCGGAACGACGCGAACGTGTACTGGCTGAAGGAAGGCTTCGCATTGGCACGTGATCGCAACGCCCCGGCGGTGGTCCTGTTCGTTCACGCTAATACACGCCTGGAACGGATCGGCCGCTTCGCTCGACCGTACGCCGACGTCCTCGACATCGTGAAAGACGAGACCATCGCATACGGCCGCCCGGTGTTACTCGTCCACGGCGACACGCACCGCTTCCAGTTCGATCGGCCGTGGTGGCGCGCGAAGACTCGCGAAGGCGTCCGGAACCTGCTGCGAATCCAGGTGCCGGGATCGCCTACGGTCGCCTGGGTGCCGGTGCACGTGGATCCGGCTTCAGTCGATGTGTTCACCGTGACAGCGCCGCGGTTCGCGCCGGCGGCACCCCGGTAGTAGTTTCGTCGGAAGCGCCGCTAGCCCCCTCCCCAACCCTCCCCCAGCTTTGCTGGGGGAGGGAGCGGATCGACTCAGTCAGCGCGCGAGAACCACTCCGCCGTCTGCTCGTCCGCCGGAAAGAACAACTCGAGCCTGAGGTTCTGCAACGACACGTCGAGCGGCGTTCCGATGGTCGCGATGATCGAGAACAACGACAACCGCGTCTCGCCCCGGACGAACTTCACCACCAGCGTCGGCGGCAGATGCCGCTCCAGGTGCAACGTGCGGTCGATGGCAGCAACGTCGGGTAGTTTGAGCACCGCGTCCAGCAACCGCGCGGCCTTGCTGGCGGGACCATCCGCCATTGCTTCGGCCCGCAGGCGGCGGACCGACCAGGCGGCCACTTCGGACCAGTTCTCGACGACCGGCCGCAGTCCGTCCGGCCGCAGCACCACTTCGATAGCGTTGACGGGCCCCTGACCGAGCAGAGCTTCCGGCGTCATGCCTGTCAGGAAGCCCAGCAACGACCCCAGGCGCGCGTTGGCGCGCACGATGTTGTGGGCTTCGTCCATGACCAGCGCCGGATATGGCTCCTGCCGCTGCAGCAGGTGATCGATGGCACGATCGATCGGCCGCATGTCCGGGGCGTCCATCGCCCGCTCCGCGTAGACCGGCGCGAACCCGGCTGACAGCAGCATCGCGTTCTGCTGATGCAACGGAACGTTGAGCGCCGCGGCGAGATGCAGGACCGTTTCACGGCTCGGCCGGCTGCGTCCGGACTCGAGAAAGCTCAGATGCCGTTGCGAGACCCCACACGTGAGCGACAGGTCGAGCTGGCTCGTGCCTCGCACCCGACGCCACTCACGCAGCATCAGGCCGAATCCGGGGGAAGCATCGGTTCCGTTGGCTGTGTTCGTCTTCATGGCGTGATTGTCGATCCGGCGATGGCGGCGGTGCCATTACCTCCAAGGTAATTGCCCGCATTCAATCGGAATTCGAAACTGGCATCGCAGTTCCAACTCATCACAGGAGAACAACATGTCCGTCTCATCCTCGCAGTCCATCCTGTCCCGCCTGATCGAGCGCAAGCCTCTGCCCTTCTACGTCGGCGCCTTCGCCGACACGGTCGTAGGGGTGGGTCTGGTCGCCTTCGCTAAGACCATCGCGCCGCTGATTCTGCCGGATCACCCGGCCATCCTCGGCATCGCCGTGTCGTCGGTGTTGCGCTTCCTCGGCCTGTTCCTGTTGGTATTCGCGCTCGACACGGTAATGGTCGCCCGTTCCAACGGAGTCCTCGGCCGGTTCCGTTCGTGGATCGTGGCCGCCAACTGGGCCACGGTCGCGCTGGCCGTGCTCGTCCTCGGTCTGTGGCATGGGGCCCTGTCACTGCTCGGCATCGCCATGGTGGCCGCGATCGCACTGGCGGTCGGCGTGTTCGCCTCCCTGCAACAGCGCGCGATCTGATCCGCGCCATCCGGAGAATTCCCGTCATGAGGTCCTGTCCCTTTCTCAGCGCTCGTATCGTCCTCGCGGCACTCGCTTCCATCGCTGCCCAGCAGGCCTGCGCCCAGAACGTCCAGAAGATCGCCTATACGCTGCCGCAGGGCAGTGCGAAGTTCCTGCAGGAACAGGTGATCGAAGTGGGCGATGTCCCGGGCCACAAGCTGCGTGTGTTCGAAAGCAAGGTGGACTACCAGAACGTGAACGCCGCCTTCGGCGGCGTGCGCGTCAAGGAAAGTTACACACGCGGCGCTTCCGACTACGTCAACGGCAACGGCACGGCCAGCAGCTACGCGGTGTACGTGCTCGAGGACGGCAACCGCCTCTTCACCAAGGAGTCGGCCGTGGGACAACTGTCCCAGGCCGCCGATGGTGCACCCGTGTTCCGGTACACCGTGGTGGCGACCTTCACCGGCGGTACCGGCCGCTTCCAGAACATCCGCGGAACGTTGCGCGGCAACGTCGTGCGGGCGCCGGGAGAAAACGGCGTCAAGGCCGATGTGACCGGAGAGTACTGGCTCGATGAATGAGGGCCGCAATCGGAGACGCGGCGCTACTGCAGTTCCACCGCGTCTCCGACCCGGACGCAGCCCTCCATCGCCACCACCGCATACAACCCCACGTTCTGATCCGCGTCCTTGACGATGGTCCGCAATACCGACTTGTCGAACGGCAACCCCTTCTGAGCCCGCGTGGTCATGCCGCAGCGCGGTGTCGGCCCGGGGCAATGCAACGTGAGGCCACCGATGCGCAGGTTCTTCCCGACCCAGCCGTTTTCGACGAAGCCCTGGCCGTCGGCAGTCTCGATGACGAAGTTGGGGCGGAACCGGCGGGCATCCCATTGCGCCTGCGGGTTCAACTTCGCCAGATGCTCGAGCGATGCTGTGGTCAAAAGATGGATCGGCGTCACGTCGAAGTACATCCCGGGGAACGACGTGAACTCGAGGATCTCCTTGGGAAACTGCTCGAGCGCGGGGAACGGCTCGCCCGGTTCGCGCTGGAAGATGTCCTGCATCTCGGCACCGAACTCGGCCTCGTTCATCGGGCGGCGCCGGTAGTGGGCGAGGTCCGAAGGCGGTTGCAGCGGCCAGAGCGAGAGCGAATTTCCGGCCAGCGTCGAGAGCTTCGCGTGGATGCCCGGGTGGTCGCTGCCCAGCACCGACCCATCCGGAAAGGTGACGTCGACCGGCGGCACTACACCGTTGCGCGGTTCCTCGCGAAGGCGCGCCTCGCACTGCATCAGCACCGGAAACTTCTTCGCCCCCTGGATCTCGTGGACCGCATCGGCACGCGTCGCCCAAAGGCGATCACCGAGAATGCCGTTCGGCGCCACGCGCGCTTCCTGCACCGTCTGCCCCGCCATAGACTTCACCGGGTAGCGCCAGATTTCCTTGATCCTGCCGACCACTGCCATCGCGTTCTCCTTGTTGAGCCACTGCGGTTTGCCCTACAGTCACCGCAAATGAAGCGGCGCCGTCGAGCGCCCCGGACATGCGGGGAAGGAGTCTAGGAATGAGTGTGCGGGAGCGCTTGTACGAACCTGCTGCCGCCGACGCGATGCTGTGCGTGGGCGATGGCAAGACGCTGTACATCGGCACGCTCGACTACGTGGACTGGCATCTCCACGGGGCTCCCGTGTTCATCGCCGGGGTTGCCGGCAACTTCCGGTTGCGGGGTCCGCGCGGCGAGTGGCGCTCCTGTCGTGCGGCAGTGATCCCTGCGGGCGTGCGCCACGCACTCGATCTCGGCGGCGATCCGCTCGCGGTGTTCTATCCCGAACCGCACGTCGCCGACCGCTTGTCGCTGTCCGGCCTCGGTGCGTCGTGGGACTTCCATGACGGCATGCTGGTCGGTCAGCGACCGGAGATCGGCGCTTTCCGCGAACTGTACGAGCACCGCGCCAGCCTCGAATTCGCGGGCGAAGCGCTGGATCAACTGATCGACCACGTACGTGGCCGGCACGAACCGCCGAGGCTGGACGTGCGCCTGAAGCGCGTGATCGAACAGCTGGATCTAGCCCCCGACGATCTCACCGCGGCAAGCCAGGTGGCGAAGGCGCAAGGCTTGTCGACCTCGCGCTTCATGCACCTGTTCAGCGAGGAGATCGGCGTCCCGTTCCGGCGCTATCGCATCTGGAACCGGCTGCGCGCCGCCATGCGCATTGCGCTGACCGGACGCAGCCTCACCGAAGCCGCGCTGGAAGCGGGCTTCACCGATTCGGCGCACTTCGCACGGCTGTTCCGCGCGACCTTCGGCGTGACGCCGTCCTACGTGTTCCGCAAGGTTGCGCGCGCGGGGAACATCCCAACTCGGGTGACGAGTTGAACGGCGCAGCCGTTCACACCATTCGCTTTGCCACTTCCTCCAGCATCACCTCGGTCGCACCGCCGCCGATGGCCTGCACGCGCGCGTCGCGCGCCATGCGTTCGATCGCACTTTCGCGCATGTACCCCATGCCGCCGTGGAACTGCAGGCAGTCGTACATCACCTCGTTCACCAGCGTGCCGGCGAGCGCCTTGATCATCGACACTTCCTTGGTGACCGACTGGCCCTGCGCGTCGCGCCAGGCCGTGTTGTAGATCAGCGCCTGCGCCGCTTCCACCTGCGCAGCGCGCATCGCGAGGCGATGGCGGATCGCCTGCTTGTCCCACAGGTTCGCGCCGAACGCCTTGCGATTGCGCAGCCAGTCGAGGGTCAGTTCGATCGCCTTGGCCGCCTCGCCCATGGCCTGGGCGCCGAGCACGATGCGTTCGTTCTGCAGGTTGCGCATCAACGCGTGGAAGCCGCGGTTCTCCTCGCCCAGCAGGTTCTCGGCGGGGATGCGGCAGTGATCGAACACGAGTTCCGCCGTGTCGCTCGACAGCCAACCCTGCTTCTTGAGGGGGCGCGCGACGCTGAAGCCCGGAGCGCCCTTCTCGACGATGAACATCGAGACCTGATGGTTGCGTCCGGGCTCGCCCGTCTTGGCCGCCACGAAGTACACGTCGCCGTACACACCATTGGTGATGAACATCTTGGTGCCGTTCAGCACCCACTCGCCGCCGTCGCGCCGCGCGGTCGTGCGCATCGAGGCGAGATCGGATCCGGCATCGGGTTCGGTCATCGCCACCGCCGTGATCTTCCGCCCAGCGATGATGTCCGGCATGTAGCGCTCGATCTGCGCCTTGGAACCCGCGTGCTGCAGGTGCGGGCTCGCCATGTCGGTGTGCACCAGTACCGTGATGGCGAAACCGCCATAGGTGGAACGGCCGAGCTCCTCGGCCAGCACCACGGTCGACAGCGTATCGAGGCCGCTGCCGCCGTACTCCGGGTCATAGCGGATGCCGAACAGACCGAGGTCGCCCATTTCGCGCAGGATCTCGCGTGGCACGTACCCCTGCTCTTCCCACGCGTCGCCATGGGGCAGAACACGTTCGGCGACGAAACGCCGAACCGTGTCGCGCAGCAACTCGTGATCGTGGGTGAAGAAGGGCGAACTGCGGCTGTCGAGCGGCGGATTGGCGGGGGCGTTCATGGACGACTCCTGAAGACGTGGCCGAACGATAGCGCAGTCAGCCGTCCGCCGCCCGCCACAGATACCACGCCGCCACGCTGCGATAGGGTGCCCAACGCTTGCCGTGGTCCGCGAGCAGCTTCGGCGTGACCGGTGTGCGCCGACGCGTCATGCGGTCGAAGCCGCTGCGCACGCCGAAGTCCCCCACCGGCAGGACATCGAGCCGACCCAGGGTGAAGATCAGCAGCATTTCCACGGTCCATCGCCCCACACCCTTGATGGACGTGAGCCGGTCGATGATGGCCTCATCGTCGAGCCGGGCAAGCGCACTGCGACGGACCGGCACGACGCCTTCATGAGCACCCGCCGCGATCGCCCGGATGTAGGAGGACTTCTGCCGCGAGAGCCCGACGCCGCGCAGCGTGGCGTCATCGGCGCGCAGCACCTCTTCCGGCTTCGGAAAGGGCGAATCGGGGTACAACGCCACGAAGCGCGCGAGAATCGCCTTCGCGGCGTTGCCGTGCAATTGCTGGAACAACACGGCCCGCACCAGGCTCTCGTAGGGCGAGCGCTTCCAGTACGGCGCAATGCCGCAGGGCCCATGGGCTTCGATGAGCCGAGCCATGCGCGGATCGGTCTGCGCGAGAACCTCGAGGGCCTGCTCGAGCGCCTGGTTGTGACGGCCCGGCGTCATGAAACCTCCTCGTAGACGCCCGAGAACCGGGCACCGTCCCAAACGTACAACAGATGCGCCGCATGCCGACAATCACGCGCGCCGTTCGGCTTGAACAGCCCGACGCAACGTCCACCTTCCCGTCGCACACTGCGGTAGACGACACCGGCCGAACCTTCCTGCCGTAGACGGCTGCCGAGTTTCTGCGACGCGACGTAGCTGTCCGGATCGTGGATCGCGGGATCGACCGCTTCGCCGCGCAGATCGTGCAGCTTCGCATCGATCGTTACGTGGTACAGCCGCATCGCGAGCGACATCGGCGGCACGTTGGTGGCCTCGAGGAAGCGCGCGTGGTGGTAGCGTGTTTCGGCGATCGCCGTCGCGCGGTCGTCCGCGGCATAGAACACGCCGTAGCTGCCGTCCGAAAACCGGCTGCCGAGCGGATTCAGGTGGGTGAAGGCCGCCATGATCGGTCCGCTCCCCTGTCCGAACACGCGATCCTCGGGGGCGACCAGCGACAGCGCACCGTACTCCTCCCGGATACGATCGTTGGTCAGGGACTCCAGTGCATAAAGCGCATCGAAATCGTCCGGGCCCGCCACGCGGTCGAACAGATAGACCGTCGGATATCGGGTGGGCACGATGCGGCAGGCCGGATCCCAATGGATCCGGCGTGGCGACGGCGTCACGCGGGCGGCTCGATACCTGGGCCGATTTGAGGCCCCCACCCCAACCCTCCCCCGGCAAAGCCGGGGGAGGGAGTCGTACACCCCTTCCCCCGCGACGCAGTCGTGGGGGAAGGTTGGGATGGGGGCAACCCGTCGCAAACCGGAGGCACCCGGATGCCACCCCTCATGACCAACCGCCGCCCCGCGCAGCGTCGAGATACCGCCGGACCAGGTTGAGGTCGCTCACGTTGCCGGCCAGCATGCGTTCCAGGGCCGGACGGCCACCGAAAGGCGGTGCGCCATTGGGTTGCCGGACCCAGGCGTCGGCCACCTCCGGCTGCGGCAGCAGGATCTGCAGCGCCTGATAGATGCCGAGGATGTTGGACAGCCGCTCGAGCGTGTCGCGCGAGAGCTTCGCCTTCTCCGGCGCCTTGCGCCAGGCGAAGAAGGTGGACCGCGGCGGGTCCCCCAGCAGGCGCAGCTGTTCATCCACGGAGAGCCCCCAGGCCCCGGCGATCCGACCGAAGGCCCGCAACCCGGCCGCACCCATCTCCTCGACGGTGGGCGTGTGGGAACTGCGGTGGCGCCGGACGGGAGTCGTCATGGGACGAATCTTACATCAGACTTTTATCAACCAAAAGTCCAAACATAGATTCATACCGAAAAACTACTCCTTGTACAGAATGAACTCCATCTCCACCCCTGCCCCTGCAGGCAAGGCGGCAACCCCGACGGACGTGCGGGCCGGCGGATCGACCGTATTGAAAACCTCTTCCCACGCTCGATTGATCTCGGGGAACTGATCCATGTGGGTCGTGAGGATGCGGACCTGCACCAGGTGTTCGAGCGTGAGTCCCCAGTCGGGCAACGCGAGTTGCAGCAGTTTCAAGATCTGCCGGGTCTCGCAGAAGGGGCCGCCGCCCACCAATTGCCCGTTGGCCGGGTCGAAGCCGATCATGCCCGACACGAAGTAGAACGGGCCGGCCTTGACGCAGGGGGTGTAGCGATATCTCGGCTTGTACAGCTTGTCGGATCTCAACAGTTCTCGACTCATCGTCCTCCCTCTCCTTCACTGACTCGTGCGCGGGGTTCAACCCCGGTCACTATACCTTGGCGACCCTGCGATCCAGCGCAGATCCAGGCGTCCGCTTGCAGCGGCCGCTCCTTCTGCGATCATTGAAGACTTCATACGGTTCCGGAGTCTTCATGCGCACCCACGACGCTGCCATCCTAGCCGCCGCAGAGCGGATCCGGATAGCCTACGAGACCGGCCAGCCGACCCCGCCGGTACGCGACCAGCTGCCCGAGGGCGATGTGGCCGCGGCCTACGCTGTGCAGAAGGTCAACACCGACCACTGGCTCGATGGGCGCCGGCGCCTCGTCGGCCGCAAGATCGGCCTCACGTCGAAGGTGGTGCAGAAGCAGCTCGGCGTCGACTCCCCCGATTTCGGCATGCTGTTCGCCGACATGGCGCTGGCCGACGGCGAAGAGGTCGCCCTGGGTCGCGTCATGCAGCCGAAGGTGGAGGCCGAAGTGGCTCTCGTGATGGAACTGGATTTCGCCGTGCCGGACCCGACGCTTACCGAACTCATATCGGCGGTCGCCTACGCGGTGCCCGCCATCGAGATCGTCGGCAGCCGCATCGCGAACTGGGACATCAAGCTGGTCGACACGATCGCCGACAACGCCTCCGCCGGCCTCTTCGTGCTCGGGACGACGCCGGTCCGCCTCGAAGGGCTCGATCTGCGACTCGCGGGCATGGTCATGGAACGTCGCGGCGACCAGGTCTCCTTCGGTGCCGGCGCCGCGTGTCTCGGCAATCCGCTGAACGCGGCGTTGTGGCTGGCGCGGACCATGGTGCGCGTCGGTGCGCCTTTGCGCGCCGGCGATGTCGTGATGACCGGCGCCCTCGGGCCGATGGTGACCGTGGCATCCGGCGACGTGGTCGATGTCCGCATCAGTGGCCTCGGCAGCGTGCGCACCGCCTTCTCCGCGTGACCGGGGGCCGACCATGACCGACATCCACAAGCTCGCAGGCACCATCGACGGCGCCGCGCGCGACGCGCGCGCCATCGCGCAACTGAGCGCCGGGACCACGCTTACGCTCGAACAGGCGTACGCAATTCAGAAGGCGTCCATCGATCTGCGCCTCACCCGCGGCGAGCGTCGCGTGGGCGTGAAGATGGGGTTCACCAACCGCGCCAAGGCCGTGCAGATGGGCGTTCACGATATCGTGTGCGGCCGCCTGACCGATCGCATGATCATCGAGGACGGCGGCACCGTCGATTTCGCGCGCTACGTGCATCCGCGCATCGAGCCGGAGATCGCCTTCCTGCTGAAAGCCCCGCTGGAGGGCGTCGTGACTCCGGCACAGGCCCTCGCGGCCGTAGAGGCTATCGCCCCCGCGATGGAGTTGATCGACTCTCGCTACGAGAACTTCAAGTTCTCGTTGGAGGACGTGGTCGCGGACAACGCCTCGTCCTCGGGATTCGTCGTCGGCGCCTGGCACCGGCCGGACATCGATTGCTCCAACCTGGGGATCGTGCTGTCCTTCGACGGTCGGCCGGTGCAGATCGGATCGAGCGCCGCCATCCTCGGCCATCCGCTGCGTTCGCTAGTTGCTGCGGCGCGCATGACGGCAGCAGGTGGTGAGCGCCTGGAACCCGGCTGGATCGTGCTGGCCGGCAGCGCAACCGCTGCCGAGCCGCTGCGGCGCGGACTGTACGTGGAAGCAGAGGTTCAGTCGCTCGGCCGCGTGGCGTTCACGATCGGCAACTGACACGAGACGGCACGACTCGTATCGAACCTGCGCGTCACTTCCCCAACCCACTCCCCGCGGCGGTCGCCCGTCGCCGCCCGGCCAGGATCTCCTGCGAGAGCTGCCACACGGCCATCGCGTAGTTCTGGCTGCGGTTGTACCGCGTGATCACGTAGAAGTTGTCGAGACCCAGCCAGTACTCGGGGCCGGCATCGCCTTGGAACAGCATGAGCGCGGCGTTCTCGCCATCGCGCAGCGGCCGCGATGGCGTGACGCCCTTCTCCTCGATCTGGGCCGCCGAATTCACCGGGCGCACGCCCAGGCGCACCAGTTCATCGGCCCGATACGGGTCGGAGACCGTGGCCCGCAGTGCCACTTCGCCGGTCCAGCGCCAGCCGAACTCCTTCAAGTAGTTCGCGACGCTCCCGATCGCGTCCGCGGGGCTGGTCCAGAGATCCGCGCGCCCGTCGGCATCGAAGTCCCGCGCGTAGCGCCGGTAACTGGAGGGGATGAACTGCGGCGCCCCCATCGCACCCGCGTACGACCCGCGCGGCGCGACCGGATCGAGATTGAGTTCGCGACACAGCAGCAGGAACTCTTCGAGCTCACCCTGGAAGAACGCCGCACGCGTTGGTACTTCGAAGGCCAATGTCGCAACCGCATCGAGCACCCGGTAGCTGCCCATGATGCGCCCGTACAGCGTTTCGATGCCGATGATCGCCACGATCAGTTCTTCGGGCACGCCGTAGGTGTCGCGGGCGCGCTGCAACCACATCTCGTTCTCGGCCCAATAGCGCACGCCGCCGTCGATGCGCTGCCGGTTGAGCAGGCCGATCCGGAATTCCTTCCAGGGCTTCGACGTGGCCGGCGCGTTCACGGCCTGGATGACGCTCTGCTGGAACTGGATCTTGAGCAGCGTCTCGCGCACCTGGTCTTCGTCGAGCTTGTGCTTGGTCACCACCCGGTCGGCGAAGATCTGCATGTCCTCGCGCAACTGCGGCGGAAACTCGTAGGCGAAGGCCGGTGCCCCCCAACCCATCAGCAGCAGCGCAGCAGCAGCGAACCTCACGGTCGCTCGCGATCGATCACTACCGTGACGCCGGTCGCCCCGGGCTTCACTTCCGTGCTCTGCCCCTCGAGATCCCCGCTCGCCGGATTGGCACTGCCGGACTTCGACACGCGCGCGCCGACCACCACGAGCGGAAAAGCGGAGAGCTGCAGTCCTTCGGCCATGGCCATCGAGTCGTCGAGGCTGAACGCGGCCGGCAGATCCTTCACCTGCTTGCGCAGGATCGCGAGCGGCATGCGCGGACCGCTGGCCGCGCGCGCGAAAATGAACACGGTGTCCTCGGGTGCGGCCTTCGCCTTCAACGCACCGGCAAGTTCCACCCGACCCGTCACCTTGGTACCCGCGGCCTTCGGCTGGGAACTGGCGGCCATTGCGGCCTTCGCTTCAGCGATGCCGCCCTGCACGGCGCGGTGGTACTCCGACCCGGGTTCCGCGAGTGTCAGCAGGCGCTCCCACAACTCGACCGCCTTGCGATACTCCTTGTTCTCGAAGGCGGCGGTGCCGAGCAGCGCGAGCGCTTTCGCACTCCTGGGATCGAGAGCCAAGGCCCGGTTGGCCACTTCGACCGCCTGCGGGCCGATGGTGCCGCGACCTGCGATCGCCAGGGCCTCCGCGAAATCCGCCAGCAGCACCGGATCCTGAGGCTTCAGCTGCGCCGCACGCCCGAGCGCGAGCGCCGCTTCGGCAGGCTTGCCGAGCGCCAGATAGGAGCGGCCCAGCATGGTCCAGCCGACCACGTCCTCGGGACGGCTTTCCATCTTCTTCGCGAGCTGGGCCGTGAGGTCGAGCATCTTGTGACGCTCGGCGGCTTCCTGTTCGGACATGCCGAATCGCACCACCGGATCGAGCGCGGCCGGCTGCCCGAGCGTGAGGTACAGCACTACGGCAACCGCCGGGATCGCGATCCCCACGGCCGCGGCGGCGATCCAGTTCCGGCCCCGCGTGGTTGCAGCGGTGGCGGAATCGGCGCCGACTTCCTCCAGCACCCGCCGCTCGAGCTCGAGCTTCGCCTGCGCATGCTGGTCGGCGGAGATGGTGCCGCGTGCCAGATCGGCATCGAGTTCGGCCCGCTGATCCCGGAACACGGAAAGGTTGGCGGCACTGCCGGTGGGGCCGTCGGCGGACGAACGCTTGAGCAGCGGCGGCAACAGGAAGGCGAGCGCGACCGCGAGAAGCAGCGCCGCCGCGATCAGGAACGCGATCATCGGGTGGGGCCCAGGATCCCGCGTTTCGGGTTCGCGGGGCAACGGAGTGAGGCGCGGATTATACCGGCGCGACCCTTGCGGCCCCCCGCCGGTCGCACTCTCGTTCTAGAACACCGATTCGACGTACAACGAAATGTAGTTCGAGCCGCCGTCCACGTCGTTGAACATGTCGGCCGATCCGAATATGCCGGAACGGTGGATTACCGCCACGCCGAAGTAGGTTTCCTGCAGCGGCTTGTAGCGGACGATGTCGCCGACACTCACGTCGATGCTGACGTCCAGCGCGCACAGCAGCCGCGAGGTGTTCGGATTCTTCTTCGCGATGTCGCGCTGTTCCAGCGCCGGCACCCGGTCCACCCACGACAGGCCCTGCCCCATGCCGAACCGCGTCTTGACGTACTTGCTCCACGGAAAACCGTAGTAGAAGCCCTTGAGGTAGAGCGCGACGCCGTTGCCGTCGGGCTGGATGCCCTTGTCGAGATAGCGCATGTATGCGCCCTTCACCCAGATATCGACCGGCCAGTCGTTGAAGCGCTCGTCCAGCATGCGGCCCACTTCGATGCTCACGACCCCCGTCCGCTCCGGACTGAGCGTGAAGTCGCCGCCCGGAATGATGCTGAGCAGGCTCGCCTCGGCGTTCCAGCCGCGCGCCACCCGCAGCGACCACTTCGCCCCGGACGAACCCGATGCATCCGGGGTCGGCTTGGTGCCGTTGTCGCCGAAGCGGTACTGGTAGCCGGCGAACGCCGTGAAGTCGGTGGCTTTCTCGACAATGGGACTGTCGCCGATGGAACCGCTGTAGCGCGTGACGCCGACGCTGCCGATCAGGTAGTTGTTCGCGGTCAGCTGATAGCTGCCGTAGAGCGCGGCGCGCACGGATGCGGAACTGCCCGGTGAATAGGCCGGCCGGTCCGGCCGCGCTTCGGCCGCCTGCACGCCGTAGTAGTAGTCGGCGAGGTCGCGGCTGTAGGCGGTGAGGATCAGGGTGGGTCGCAGCCGCAGCGCACCGAAATCCCAGTTTCGCGCCCATGCACCCGCGACTTCGTAGCCGTGATGGGTGTTGGAGATGTCGCCCAGGACGTCCACGGAGAACTCGCCGAGAGCGGTGGGCACGATCGCGGCCAGACCGCCGTCGAGCGACGTCGTACGGAACATGCCGTCGAGGTACTGCCCCGACTCGCCACGGTAGTTGGTGAGACGCCCCTGGGCGATCGCTTCGAGTTGGAACGACGGCTTGTCGATCAGGCGCAAACCGGCGCGGGTACCGCGCAGGTACACACGCTCGCCCTCGTAGGAGATGATGGGATAGAGATCGGCGAAGGCAGATTCACCGCGATAGGGCGATTGCTCCAGCCTCGTCCCGACGCCGAGGCTCCAGCGGCCGTCGCGCTCGGGCAGCAGCCCGCGCGGCAGGACCGTGTCGTTGTTGTCCGCGAATGCGCCCGGTGCCACGATCATGGCCAGCGCGCAGCACACGGTGCGCATGCGCCTCACCGCACGCCGACTCATCGGCAACCCTCCGTCAACGGCTCTTGCGCGCGCGCGGATGGGCTGCACGGCGCGAGCGCCCCGCTTCGGCCGGCAGCGGCAGCGCCGTCTGGTACTTCACCTGTTTGAGGGAGAAGCTCGACTGGATATTTCCCACGCTCGGCACACGCGACAGGAAGTTGACGATGAAGTCCTGCAACGCCTGCATGTCCGGCACCACCACGCGCAGCAGGTAGTCCGCATCGCCGGTCATGAGATAGCACTCCATCACCTCCGGGCGGTCGAGCATCGCCTTTTCGAAGGCCTCGAGCGACGGCTCGATCTGTCGCTCCAGCCGTACGCGGATGAACACCGACAGCTGCAGGCCCAGCTTGAGCGGATCCAGGACCGTGACGTAGCGGCTGATGTAGCCCGCGGCCTCGAGCGCACGGACGCGCGCGAGGCACGGCGACGGCGAGAGGTTCACCGCGCGCGCGAGTTCGACGTTGCTGAGTCGGGCGTTGTCCTGCAGCAGTCGCAGGATGCGCCAATCGGTGGTATCGGGTGTGAACGGCACGTCGTGCTGTTTTCAGATGTCCTGGCAGCATTTTATTCGGTAATGCGTCGGGAGCAACGGGGGAAACACAACCCCGTGCTGGTGGCTTCGCGGTACGATGCGCGCTGCGTTGTGGCTGCCGTAGGGCGGCGCGGAGTGTACATGAGGACTGTGATATGACCGATCTTTCCGATCTCTCGAAATTCGACACCTCCTTCTTCTGGCGCGTGCTGCCGAAGGACCTGGACCCCACCGAAACCAAGGAATGGCTCGACGCCTTCGATGCGATCCTCGAGGCCGAAGGGGCGGAACGCGGCACGTTCATCCTGCGCAAGCTGCTGGATCACGCCCGCCGTCGGCGCGTGCCGATGCCGCCGGTGTTCAATACGCCCTATGCCAACACCATCTCGCTCGCTGACCAGCCGCCCTTCCCCGGCAACCTGGAAACCGAGCAGCGTCTGATCGGGCTGGTGCGGTGGAATGCGCTCGCCATGGTGGTGCGCGCCAACAAGGCCCATGCGGAATTGGGCGGTCACATCGCGAGCTACGCTTCCGCCGCCGACCTGTTCGAAGTGGGTTTCAACCACTTCTTCCGCGCAGGGCAATCGGGCGACCTCGTGTACTACCAGCCGCATTCGGCGCCGGGCATCTACGCGCGGGCCTTCCTCGAAGGACGCCTCTCCCCGGAACAACTCGACAACTACCGGCGCGAGACCGGTCTCACGCCGGGTGCCGCAGCCGCCCGCGGTAGCGCCCACGCCGGCCCGGGTCTGTGTTCCTACTGTCACCCCTACCTCATGCCGGAGTTCTGGCAGTTCCCCACCGGCTCCATGGGCCTGGGTCCGCTCAACGCCATCTACCAGGCACGCTTCCTCCGCTACCTGCAGGACCGCGGCATTCTCGATGCGGCCGATCGCAAGGTGTGGGCATTCCCCGGTGATGGCGAGATGGACGAACCGGAATCGCTGGCCGGGCTGTCGCTCGCGGCGCGCGAAGGCCTCGACAACCTGATCTTCGTGGTCAACTGCAACCTGCAGCGCCTCGACGGCCCGGTGCGCGGCAACGGCTCGGTCATCCAGGAACTCGAAGGCCTGTTCGCCGGCGCGGGCTGGAACGTGATCAAGCTCCTGTGGGGCAGCGAGTGGGATTCGCTGTTCGCTCGCGATCACGACAACGTGATCATCAAGCGCCTGCACGAGACCGTCGACGGCGAGTTCCAGAAGTACGCCGCCACCGACGGCCGCTTCAACCGCGAGAACTTCTTCAACAAGTATCCGGAGCTGCAGGCGCTCGTGGCGCACATGTCCGACGAGGACATCGACCGCCTGCGCCGCGGCGGCCACGACCCGCTCAAGATCTACGCGGCCTATCACGCCGCGGCGAACCACAAGGGCCAGCCCACGGTGATCCTCGCCCAGACCAAGAAGGGCTACGGCATGGGCCACTGGGGCCAGGGCAAGATGACCACGCACCAGCAGAAGAAGCTGGACGACGAGGCGCTGCTCGCCTTCCGCGACCGCTTCTCGCTGCCGCTGTCCGACGCCCAGGTCACGCAGATCGAGTTCCACAAGCCGGCGGACGACAGCCCGGAGATGAAGTATCTCCACGCGCGCCGCGCTGCGCTGGGCGGCTACATGCCGAAGCGCGCACCGAAGAGCGCGACGCTGCCGGTGCCGGCGCGCACCACGATCACCAAGTTCCTCGAGGGCACGGCCGGGCGCGAACAATCCACCACGATGGTCTTCGTGCAGATGCTGACCCAGTGGCTCAAGGACCCGACCCTCGGCAAGCACATCGTGCCCATCGTCGCCGACGAAGCGCGCACCTTCGGCATGCAGGCGCTGTTCCGCCAGGTGGCGATCTACTCCTCCGTGGGCCAGCTGTACGAGCCGGAGGACAAGGACGAACTGCTGTACTACAAGGAAGCAAAGGACGGGCAGATCCTGGAGGAAGGCATCAGCGAAGCCGGCGCCATCTCCTCGTGGATCGCCGCGGCCACCAGCTACAGCTCGCACGGCGTGCCGATGCTGCCGTTCTACATCTTCTACTCGTGCTTCGGCTTCCAGCGCATCGGCGACCTGGTGTGGTCCGCCGGCGATTCGCGCGCCCGTGGCTTCCTGCTCGGCGCCACGGCCGGCCGCACGACGCTGTCCGGTGAAGGTCTGCAGCACGAGGACGGCTCCAGCCACCTGCTCTACGCCACCGTGCCCAATTGCGTGTGCTACGACCCGTGCTACGGCTACGAGCTCGCGCTGATCGTGCAGGACGGTGCGAAGCGCATGCTGGAAGACCAGGAAGACGTCTTCTACTACGTCACCGTGATGAACGAGAACTACGCGCACCCCGGCATGCCGGCGGGCGCGGAGGAAGGCATCCTCAAGGGGATGTACCGTCTCCGCTCGTCCACCCTCCCCCTCATGGGGGAGGGCCAGGGTGGGGATGGCCCCCGCCCACGCGCCCAACTCCTCGGCTCCGGCACGATCCTGCGCGAAGTCATCGCAGCGGCCGAACTCCTGGAGACCGACTGGAACGTGGGCGCCGACGTGTGGAGCGTCACGAGCTTCACCGAGCTGCGCCGCGACGGCCTCGCGATCGAGCGGTCCAACCGGCTGAATCCGGGCGAGGCCGATCGCAAGACCTGGGTCGAGCAATGCCTCGACGGAACACAAGGTCCGATCATCGCCTCCACGGACTACATGCGTGCCCTGCCCGACATGATCCGCACGTGGGTGCCGCGCCGCTACGTCACGCTCGGTACCGACGGGTTCGGTCGCAGCGACACGCGTGCGGCGCTGCGGCGATTCTTCGAGGTGGACCGGTTCCACGTGGCGATCGCCACGCTGAAGGCGCTGGCCGACGACGGCACCGTGCCGCGCGACGTCGTGAAGCAGGCGATCGCGAAGTACGGCATCGACGGCTCGGCGCCGGATCCCTGGAGCGCGTGAATCATTTCGCCGCCACCAGCATGCGCTGGGCGGCGAATGCAGCAGCACCACACAGCGCAATGACGACGGCCATCGGCCATGCGGTGCCGTCGTGCCACCAGCCGACTGCAGAGCCGGCGATTGCCGCGATGCCGAACTGGACCGTGCCGAGCAATGCGGAAGCGCTGCCGGCGCGCTCCGGAAACGGCGCCATGGCACCAGCAGCTGCATTGGGGTACGAGAACCCGAGGCTCGCGACATAGCCGAACAGCGGCACCAGCAGGACGACCAAGCCACCCCAGCGGGTCCAAGCCGCGACGGCGAGCAGCAACCCGAAAACCACATTCGCCAGATTCGCGCGGGCCAGCAGCCGGTCCGGACCGAACCGCCGGATCAGCCGCGCGTTGATCTGCGAGGCGGTGATCAGGCCGAGCGCGTTGAGTCCGAACAGCCAGCCGTACGCATGGGCAGGTACGCCGTAGGCGTCGATGAAGACGAAGGGCGAACCGGAGATGTAGGCGAACATGCCCGCTTGTGCGAAGCCACCGGCCAGCACGTAGCCGACGAAGCGCCGATGGCGCAGCAGCCGCGCGTAGTCGCGCAGGGCCGCGCCGACGCCCGACACTTCCCCGGACCGGGGGCGTGTTTCCGGAAGTGCGACGATGGTCGCAAAGAGGCACAGCAGACCGAAGACGAGCAGCGCCCAGAAGATCGACCGCCAGCCGGACACCGCGAGCAGCCAGCCGCCCAGCAACGGCGCCAGCATCGGTGCCGCCCCCATCACCAGCATCATGGTGGAGAGCATGCGCGCCGAGCCCCATTGGTCGAACAGGTCGCGCACCACGGCCCGCGCCACCACGACGCCGGCGCAACCGCCCAGCGCCTGCGCGAATCGCCAGACGATCAGACTCTCGATGCTGTGCGCGGACGCGCAGCCGATGGTCGCGATCGCGTAGACGGTCAGTCCGACGTAGAGCGCGGGCTTGCGACCGAACCGATCGGCGAGCGGCCCGTACAGCGCCTGTCCGATGGCGAGTCCGACGAAGAATGCCGACAGCGTGAGCTGGGTGGCCGACGTGGACGCGCCGAACTCGGCCGCGAGGGTCGGCAGGCTCGGCAGGTACATGTCGATCGACATCGGCGCAAACGCACTGAGCGCACCGAGGATCAGGACCAGGCGGAGGCGGGAAGGCACGGGAGACGGGGCGGCGTTGTCTGCCAGTGTACCGACTCGAACGTCGACGCCGTTCGTGCAGGTATGATGGCCCGATGGCCATCGACACCACCGAGAACGTCCACGGCCTCGCGGCCCTACGGCTCACCGCCCCCGACGGCGCGAGCGCCTTCGTCACCCACCACGGCGCGCATGTGCTGTCGTGGATCCCCGCCGGCGGCGACGAACGCCTGTACCTGTCGGAGACCGCGGTCTACGCGGCGGGAACGCCGATCCGCGGCGGCATCCCGGTCATCTTTCCGCAATTCGGCACGCTCGGAGGACTCGCCCGGCACGGCTTCGCGCGCACCATGACCTGGAAGCTGGACGACCAGCGCGCCGGTGCTGACTATTCACTGGCCATGTGGCATCTCGACAGCGACGCGGCCACGCAGGCGCTGTGGCCGCACGAGTTTCGTGCCGAGATCACCGTGAGCGTCGGCGGCAACCAGCTCGACGTGGAGCTGGCGATCGAGAATACCGGGTCGAAGTCGTTCGATTTCACCGCGGCGCTGCACACCTACCTGCGGGTGCGCGAGATCGAACATGCCCGCCTCACCGGCCTCCTGCACGCGGAGTACCGAGACCAGCTCGCGGGCGGCGCGGTCCGCACCGAGACGCGCGAGACCATCACTTTCGACGGCCCGGTCGATCGCAACTATCTGGACGTGCCGCCGCGGCTGGTACTGGGCGAATCGGGACGGCAGTTGCTGATCGAAGCGAGCGGCTTTCCCGACGTGGTCGTGTGGAACCCGTGGGACACCGGCAATGCCCAGATCAAGGACATGCCCGCCCTCGGATTCCGCCGCATGCTCTGCGTCGAGGCCGCGGCGGTCGGCATGCCGATCGTCCTGGAGCCGGGTGCCGCCTGGTCGGGCCGGCAGACGCTGGTGGCGATGTAACCCGCAACGCCGCATGTCGCGCCTCACCACCTTCGCTCCACCGCGACCGAAGCGCTGGATGATCGGCGCGTTGACGCCCGTCAGCCGCATCGTGTTCCTGCGCGGGTTGATGAAGGTGGGCGCCATCGACTTCCCGGCGGCAGATGAAGCGCGCTTCCGCGCGCACGTGACCCCGGACACCGCGGCCTTCATCGCTCCGAACCATCCCGAGTTCCTGACCGACTGGCTGCTCGACAAGGAGCTGTCCGCACGCCACGCACCGCTGATGGCAAGTTGGGCCACCCACGACGTGGTGAACGGCATGGGTGCCGCGATGCAGTGGTTCTGGTTGAGCAACAATCTCATCGCGCAGATTCCCGGCGCCGGCGGCGCCGCCGGTAAAAGGTACTCGGTCGATTGGGCGCTGCAGGGTCACGCCGTGCTGCTGCATCCCGAGGGCAGCGTTGCATGGACGGCGGATCGCGTGCAGCCGCTCTTCGCCGGCGTTGCCGACATGGCATTGGAAGCGGCACGACGCGCATCGCCACCGCGACACGCATGGGTGATTCCGGTGATCTGGCGCTACCGCTTCACTCGGGACGTGCACGATGCGCTCGGTCGCGAACTCGATCTCGTGGACCGCAAGCTTCACCGCCGCGGTCCGCGCGACACCGATCCCGCCAGGCGTGTTCTCGATCTCTACACCGCGATGCTGGAACGTGACGAACGCCAGTGGAACCTCCCGTCGGCGGAAGGCCAGCCGTTCGCGCTTCGCCAGAACTCGATGCTGCGGGCGTTGACGGCCCACCTAGGAACTATGCTCGACGACGTCGGCATCGAACCTCTGGAGACAAGCTCCGAAGATGTCTTCGAGCGCAGCAGGACCGGTGTTCGCCGCGCCGACCGCTGGTTGCGCGATGACGCGTCGAAGACCGCTCCCGCACGAGACGTGATCCGTGCCCTCGCGAAGACGCTGCGCCGTGCGATCCGCTTCGACCCGTCCTGGTATCCGTCGAGCGAACTGACGCAGGAACAGGTGGCGGAGAACGTGAAACGCCTGCGCGTGGACTACTGCTTCACGGGTCTGGGCGACAACCTGCACCGCTTCGTGCCGCAGCCCGTGGGACCCCGGGTCGCGCACATCCGCGTGCCGGAACCCATCGACGTCACCGGCAGCGGCATCGCTGCGCCCGAGGCACTGCTCGCGGAGCTGCGCAATCGCATGCAGCACGCGCTCGACGCGATGACCGCGCAATTGCCCGCCGGCCGACGCTACCCGAATCCGTTCCGCGAGCCGCCGATCAGCGCGGCGGGATGATCGGCGCCACCGGATCCGCCGGCGTCACCACCGGCGGCGGGACCGGCGCCGACCGCACAGGTCAGCATCAGCACCGGCAGCAGCATCCATCGCACCATCGTCGCGCTCCTTCGGCGCGCGGGTCGACGGTCAATGTCCGGATCCGCCGCCCGCCGTAACCGCTCCGACCGCCGGGATCTCCGGCCGTTCTCCGCGCCCCTCGAACCAGCCGTACAGGCACGGCACCACCAGCAGGGTCAGCGCGGTCGACGAGAACAGCCCGCCGATCACGACCACCGCGAGCGGCCGCGTCACTTCCGAACCCGGCCCGGTGGAGAACAGCATGGGGATCAGCGCCAGCATGGCGACCGAGGCGGTCATCATCACCGGCCGCAGCCGGTGCGAGCATCCCTCGATGACCGCCTGCGTCCCGTCGAACCCCCGTTCGCGCAGCTCGCGGATGAAGCTCACCAGCACCACGCCGTTCAGCACCGCGATGCCCCACAAGTTGATGAAGCCCACTGCCGCCGGCACGCTCAGGTATTCGCCCGACACGAACAGGCCGACCACGCCGCCGATCGCGGCCAGCGGCAGGACCGTGATCACGAGCGTCGCATAGCGCACTGATCCGAACAGCATGAACAACAGGAAGAAGATGGCCGCGATGGTGATCGGGATGATGATGCCGAGACGCTTCAAGGCCCGCTCCATGTTCTCGAACTGCCCGCCCCAGGACAGGGTGTAGCCGGTGGGCAGGTTCACCTCGCGGGCGATGCGCTGCTGGGCCTCGGCCACGAAACCACCCAGGTCGCGCCCCGTGACGTTCACCCCCACCACCAGGCGCCGCTTGCCGCCCTCGCGCGAGATCTGGGCCGGGCCTTCCTCCAGCGCGATGTGCGTCACGTTTTTCAACGGCACGAGCCCTCCGTTGGCCGCCTGCAGGACGATGGAGCCGATCGCCTGGATGTTGTTGCGGTACTCCTCGGGAAACCGCACCACCGCCTGGAAGCGCCGCTCGCCCTCGTACACCGTGCTCGCCTCGCGCCCCTTCACGGCGATCTCGATCACGTCGTTCACCTCTTCCACGTTGAGGCCGTAGCGGGCGATCAGGTTGCGATCGATGTCGATGTTGAGATACTCCTGGCCCGAGCCGCGTTCGATGCGCAGGTCGGTGGCCCCGGTCATGCTCTTGAGAACCCTGGCGATCTCGTCACCGGTGCGCTTCAACTGCTCGAGGTCCTCGCCGAAGATCTTTACCGCCACCTGCGATCGCACGCCGGAGACCATCTCGTCCACCCGCGCCGCGATCGGCTGGCTGATGGACAACTCCACCCCCGGGAGGCCGTGCAGCGCTTCCCGGATGCGCTGGTTGAAATCCGCCTGCGTCCAGCCGCTCGGCCATTCCGAGCGCGGCACGAGGGTCGCGATGGGATCGGACTCGTGCGGCTGGCCCGGATCGGCCGGCGACTCGCCTCGGCCCAGTCGCGCCACCACCATCTCGACACCGGGCACCGACATCACCCGGCGCAAGGCCTGGGTCTCGATCTTCACCGATTCGTCCACCGAGATCTTCGGCGCCCGCACCAGCACCGGCGTGACCGACCCCTCCTGCATGATCGGGATGAACGCTGTCCCGAGCAACGGCACCAGGGCAAGACTGCCGACCATCGCGAGCAGCGCGCCGACGACGACCGTGCGCGGGTTCGCGAGGCACCAGTGCAAGGTGGGCATGTAGACGCGCTTCACGCGGGCGAGCAGCCACGTGTCGTGGTCCGCCCCGCCCTTCAGGATGAACGCGCACAGCATCGGCGACATCGTGAACGACAGCAGCAGCGAGATGGTGAGCGCGATGGCGATGGTGAGCGCGAGCGGCGCGAACATCTTGCCCTCCATGCCCTCCAGCGACAGCAACGGCAGGAACACGAGGATGATGATGCCCACGCCATAGAGGACCGGCGTGCCCACTTCCGCTGCAGCCGCCCCGATGGTCTGCAGGCGGGTCTGCCCCTTGTTCGCCGGATCGCCCAGACGCGCGAACGTGTTCTCCACCACCACCACCGCGCCGTCCACCATCAGGCCGATGGCGATGGCGAGCCCGCCGAGCGACATCAGGTTGGCCGAGAGACCGATGCGGTTCATCACGAAGAAGGTGAGCAGCGGCGTCAGGCACAGCGTCGCCACCACGATGAGGCTCGACCGGAAATCGCCGAGAAAGATGAACAGGACCACGATCACCAGGATCACGCCCTCGAGCAGCACCTTCGCGATGGTGCTCATGGCCGATTCCACCAGCATCGTCCGATCGTAGAACGGAACGATCTGCAATCCGCCGGGCAGCAACTTCTGCTCGTTGATCTCCGCCACGCGAGCCTTGATGCGGGTCACGATCTCGCGGGCGTTGCCCCCGCGAATCATCTGGACGATGGCCGCCACCATTTCGGTCTCACCGTTCTTGACGGCGGCCCCTTGGCGCACCTCGGTATCGAAGCGCACGTCGGCGACATCGCGCATGTAGACCGGCGTCCCCGCGTTCTCCTTGAGCACGATGTTGCCGATGTCGGCGAGCGACCGGATCAGGCCCTGGCCGCGCACCAGATACTGCTCCGGACCATACGACAGCACCCCGCCCGAGCTGTTGGCGTTGTTGCGGGCGAGCGCCTGGTGCACATCCGTGACGGTGAGCCCGAAGTGACGCAGCCGGTCCGGATTGATGTAGGCGAGATACTGCTTGGCGAAGCCGCCCTGGGTGTTGATCTCGGCCACGCCCTGGATCGAGCGCAGCATCGGCCGCACCACCCAGTCCTGGATGGTCCTGCGCTCGGTCAGCTCTTCCTTAGTGAGTTCGCGATAGCTGCCGTCATCCCGGCGGTCGCTCGGATGCTCGAGCGTGTATTGATAGACCTCACCCAGCCCCGTGGTGACCGGACCCAGCACCGGCCGGATGCCGGCGGGCATGTGCGCTGCAGCTTCGATGAGGCGCTCCAGCACGATCTGCCGCGCGAAATAAACGTCGGTGTCGTCGGTGAACACGAGCGTCACCAGCGAGATACCGTTGCGGTTGAGCGAGCGCATCTCGACCAGCCCCGGCAATCCGGTCATCGCGATCTCGATGGGGATCGTGACGAAACGCTCGACCTCGGTCGGCGGGCGGCCCGGCGCCTCGGTCGCCACCTGGACCTGGATGTTGGTGACGTCGGGAAAGGCGTCCACCGAAAGGCCGCGGACCGCGAACAGGCCCGCGACGGACAGGACGCAACAGACGACGGCAACGAGGATGCGTTGCCGCAGCGACCAGCGGATGAGGGATTCGATCATGGGTGTTGCCGCAGAGCTTCGGGGAACACCACCGTCGCGTACGCGACTCGCGCTCCGGTGGTACAGATCCAAGACACCGCCTCGACCGATCCAACCCGCGCCGAAGCAACCACATGCACCCCTACCGCGGTTCGGCGGCGTCGCCCGATTCGAGCAGTGCACGGGCCCGGGCATGCTGCTCGGGCGTCAATTCACCGGGCTCGCCTGTCGCGGTCCGACGGCGCCGGATGTAGCCGTACAGCGCCGCCAGCGCCACCGCGAACAGCACGAACGGGCCGGCCCACAACAGCCACGTCGTGGCCTTGACCGGCGGACGGTACAGCACGAAGTCGCCGTAGCGATCGGTCATGAACGCCTTGATCTCGGCGTCGGTGCGCCCCTCCTTCATCATGGCACGCACCTGGTTCTTCAGATCGACGGCGAGGTCGGCGTGGGAATCGGCGAGCGACTGGTTCTGGCAGACCAGACAGCGCAGCTCGGCCGTGAGGGCCATGACGCGCTTCTCCAGCACCGGGTCGTCCACCGCCGGCTGTGCCGTGTCGGCAGCGCCGGCAGCCAGGGGCAGCAACAGCGCAAGCAGCGAAAGGATACGTCTCATCCTTGCAGCTTCTTCACGATCGGCAAGATCTTGCCGGTCAGATCATCCGGCGAGATCGGACCGATGTGCTTGTAGCGGATCACGCCGTCGCGATCGATCACGTAGGTCTCCGGTGCGCCGTAGACACCGTAGTCGATGGCGACCCTGCCATCGGGGTCCACGACCGACACGGTATAGGGGTCGCCCAGGTCGCCGAGCCATTTGAGGGCGGCCGCGGGATCGTCCTTCCAGTTGAGGCCCACCAACGGAACGATGTTGGTCTTGGCGAGCTCGACCAGCAGCGGATGCTCCTGGCGGCAGGACACACACCACGAACCCCATACGTTGAGCAGCCACACCTTGCCCTTGAGGTCGGCGGGTGACATCTGCTTCGTCGGTTCGTGCAGCTGCTTCAGCGTGAAGGCAGGTGCCGGTTTGTCGATCAGCGGCGACGGCACGTCGCGCGGCTTCAGGCCGAGCCCGATGGTGAGGAACACCACCAGGACCGCGAAGATCGCGAGCGGAATGAGGTATCGATTCATGCTCGTGCCGGTTCCGGGGCCGGGGTTGCGTGCACCTTAGCGACCTCCTCCTTGCGCGCGATGCGATAGCGCCGGTCCGTGATCGCGAGCAATCCGCCCAGTGCCATCAGGAAGCAGCCGCCCCAGATCCAGTCGACGAAGGGTTTGTGATACACACGGACGATCCACGCACCGTCGCCGACCGGCTCGCCGAGCGAGACGTACAGGTCGCGCGTGAGCCCCGAATCCATGTCGGCTTCGGTCATGGGCATCTGCTGCACCGGGTAGAAGCGCTTCTCGGGTCGCATGACGCGCAGTTCGCGACCGTCCTTCAGGACGGTGATGTTGCCGATGGTCGCCTCGTAGTTCGGACCGTTGCGACGCACGAAGCCGTCGAGCCGGAAGCCGTAGCCGCCCACTTCCACCACGTCGCCCGGCTTCATCTTCACGTCCTTCTCGGTCTCGTAACCGCGCACCATGGTCACGCCGACGATGAAGACCGCGACGCCGAAGTGCGCGAGCAGCATGCCCCAGTAGCCGCGCGGTTGCGCACGCAGGGCCTTGGCGGTGCTGCCGCCGTTGGCGGCTCGCAGCGGGACGACGCGTTCGCGAACGTTGACCACGCCGGATGCGACGATCCAGAACGCGAGCGCCAGACCCAGGAAGATCATGGGCGACCACCGGCCCGCCACGAAGGGCAGGATGGCCGCCGCGACGACGGCCACGGCGAAGGCCCATTTGAGACGCACGGCGAGATCCGGCAGGTCGGCCTGCTTCCATTTGGCGAGCGGACCGACCCCCATCAGGAACAGCGCGGGCGCCATCAACGGCACGAAGACGGATTCGAAGTACGGGGGCCCCACGGAAATCTTGCCCAGGTCCAGTGCATCCAGAAACAGCGGATAGAGCGTGCCGAGCAGCACCGACGCCGCGGCCACCACCAGCAGGACATTGTTGGTGAGCAGCGCCGACTCGCGCGAGACCACGTCGAACTTGCCGCCCAGCCCGACTTTCGGCGCACGCCATGCGAAGAGCGCCAGCGAACTTCCGATCACGATCGCGAGGAAGGCCAGGATGAAGATGCCGCGCTTCGGATCGGTGGCGAAGGCGTGCACCGAGGTGAGCACGCCGGAGCGGACCAGGAACGTGCCGAGCAGGCTGAGGCTGAACGCGAGGATGGCGAGCAGCACGGTCCAGATCTTGAACCCGCCGCGCTTCTCGGTGACGGCAAGTGAATGCATGAGCGCCGTGCCCACCAGCCAGGGCATGAACGAGGCGTTCTCCACCGGATCCCAGAACCACCACCCGCCCCAACCCAGTTCGTAGTAGGCCCACGCGCTGCCGAGACAGATGCCGATGGTGAGGAACATCCATGCCGCGGTGGTCCAGGGCCGCGACCAGCGCGCCCAGGTCGCGTCCAGCTGTCCGCCCAGCAGCGCCGCGATCGCGAACGCGAAGGCCACCGAGAAGCCGACGTAACCCATATAGAGCATGGGTGGATGGATCACCATGCCGGGATCCTGCAGCAGCGGGTTGAGATCGCGACCGTCGTCCGCCATCGGCAGCAGGCGTTCGAACGGATTCGAGGTGAGCAGCATGAACAGCAGGAAGCCGACGCTTACCAGCGCCATCACCGCGAGGATGCGCGCAGTCATGGCATCGGGCAGATGGCGGCTGAACAGCGAGACTGCCGTCATCCAGCCGGTGAGCATCAGCACCCATAGCAGAAGCGAGCCTTCGTGACTGCCCCAGGTGGCCGCAAAGCGGTACTGCAGCGGCAGGCTCGAGTTCGAATTGGTCGCGACGTTGAGCACGGAGAAATCGTTGTGCACGAACGACCAGGCGAGGCAGCCGAACGCGATGGCGACGAAGACGAACTGTCCCTGAGCCGCCGGCCGCGCCACCGCCATGAGCCGCGCGCTGCCGCTGGCGGCGCCCACGAGCGGCAACGTGCCTTGCACCAGTGCGATGCACAGTGCGACGATGAGTGCGAACTGCCCGAGCTCGGGAATCATTTCGGCGTCTCCTTGGCGCGCTCCATCACCAGCGTACGCTGCGATTCGTGCTCCGCCTTGCGCGCCTTCTCGAGCGCGTCGGCGGCCTCCGGCGGCATGTAATTCTCGTCGTGCTTCGCGAGCACTTCGCGCGCATGGAAAACGCCGTCGGTGTCGAGCTTGCCCTGTGCCACCACGCCCTTGCCTTCCTTGAACAGGTCGGGAAGGATGCCCGCATAGAGCACCGGAATGCTCTTCGCGGTGTCGGTCACGACGAACCGCACGGTCACGCCGTCGGGTTGCCTCTGCAGGCTGCCCTGTTCCACCAGGCCGCCGATCCGGAAGGACCGGTCATGGGGCGCCTCGTGGGCAGCCACCTGCGACGGGCTGTAGAAGAAGACCAGATTGCTCTGGAAGGCGTTGAGGATGAGTGCTGCGGCGATGCCGAGAACGGCAACGCCGCCGGCGACGAGCGCCAACCGCTTGTGACGAGTCTTCATGTTAAGGATTCCGGATTCCTGGAGCTACGACCTATCTGCGCCTGCAACGTTCGGTGCCGCCGCCGCAGAAGGATCACCTCGGCGGCGATGGCCACGGCCGAAGCGACGTATGAACCCCAGACATAGACGGCGTACCCGCCCATGCCTAGGAAGGCATCGAGGCTGCCCCAGTTCATGCCGGCGCTCCCTTGAGATCGCGCACCCATTGGGCGTTGCGCTCGCGCTCCAGGATGATCGACCGCACACGCATGAGCGCCGCGGCGATGCAGTACATCCAGTATGCGAGCGCCATGACGAGCATGCCCAGCAGCATGGTGCTGGCCATGGACGGCGAGCGGCCGAAGCTGATCGACGAACCCTGGTGCAGCGTGTTCCACCACTTCACCGAGAAGTAGATGATGGGCACGTTCACGGCGCCCACCAGCGCGAGGATGGCACCCGCCTTGTCGGCGCGACGCGGATCGTCGATCGACGCCTGCAGCGCCATGAAGCCGATGTACAGGAACAGCAGGATCAGCTCGGAGGTCATGCGCGCATCCCAGGCCCACCACGTGCCCCACATCGGCTTGCCCCAGAGCGATCCGGTCCACAGGGCGAGGAACGTCATCAGCGCGCCGGTGGGCGCGAGTGCCGTGGCCATCATCGACGACAGCCGGGTGTTGAGGATCAGTCCGAACGCGGCCCAGCCCGCCATCACCAGATAGATGAACATCGACATCCACGCCGCCGGCACGTGGATGAAGATGATGCGGTAGGCCTCGCCCTGCTGGAAATCGGTCGGCGCGACGAAGAAGCCGATGTACAGACCGACCGCACCAAGCACGGCCGCCAGCACGGCAAACACCGGGATCAGCCTGCCTGCGAGCGGGTAAAAGGTCTGTGGTGACGAGTATTTGAACCAGTTGAGAGCCAAGGGAACTCCAGCTATTCGAGCGCGATGCGCAAGGCCGCGGCGACGGCCCACGGGATCAGCACGATCGCGATCAGCAATCCTGCCGCGAGCAGGGACAAGTGACCCGCCGCACCGGTTCCCGCGACGGTGGCTTCCACGGCCCCGGCACCGAAGATCAGCACCGGGATGTACAACGGCAGAACCAGCAGTGCGATCAGCACCCCGCCGCCGCGGACACCGAGCGTCAGGGCAGCTCCGACCGCCCCGATCAGCGACAGGCAGGGCGTGCCCAGCAGCAACGCAACGAACAATACGACAACCGGCTCGCCTTCGAGTCCGAACTGCAGGCCGAGGACGGGAGCGATCACCGCGAGCGGTATGCCCGTCAGGAGCCAATGGGCCAGCACCTTCGCCAGCACGAGAAAGGGCAACGGCTGCGGTGTCAGCACCAGCTGCTCGAGCGTGCCGTCCGCGAAGTCGGTGCCGAAGACGCGCGGCAACGAGAGCATCGCGGCCAGCAGCGCCGCCACCCACACGATGCCGGGCGCCATGGTCTTCAGCAATGCCGGCTCAGGGCCCACGCCGAGCGGGAAGAGGCTGACCACGATGACGAAGAAGAAGATGGTGGTGAGCCAGTCCGCGCGCCGGCGCCAGGCCTGGAGTACGTCACGCGCGAAGACGGCGACGAATGCATCCCACATCGTCAGTGTGCGAGCAGCAGGCGGCGTGTGCGACCTGCCGGCAGCGGCACTTCCTGATGCGTCGTCAGCACGGCAAGACCACCGGCTTCGAGATGTGCACCCAGACGCGCCGCGAGGCGTTCCACCGATTCCGCGTCGAGTGCCGCGAACGGTTCATCGAGGATCCAGAGCTTGCGCGACCGCGCGAGCCACAGACGCGCCAGCGCAGCACGGCGACGCTGGCCCTGGGACAGATAGCGCACGGCAAGATCGCGTCGTTCGGTGAGACCGCAGGCTTGCAGTGCGCTGTCGATGTCTTCGGCGTCGGCTTCGATGCCCGCGAGGCGCCCATGGAATCGCAGGTTCTCCGCGATGGTCAGGTCGTCCTTGAGACCGTTCGAGTGCGCGAGAAACAACGAATCCCCGCAGAATGATTCGCGCGTACTGCGAATGCTCTCGCCCTGCCAGCGGACGGTCCCCGCCTCCGCGGGACTCAGTCCGCACAGGATGCGCAGCAAGCTCGTCTTGCCTGCACCGTTGCGGCCCTCGACCCACAGCAGTTCGCCTGCGCCCACGTCGAACGAGACGCCGCTGAACAGCAGTTGCTCCCCTCGCTGGCAGGCGAGATCGCGGACTTCGAGCATGGTGCGTGGCGAACTTCTTGAATGACCTTGGATTATAGCGGACCACCCCCGGCGGTCAGAAGGATTTCGCCGAGAGTTCACCGCAGGAACGATTGCCAAGTATCTGATCGAACAGAAAACGATTCCCCATATCAACAACTTCGCGCGAACTTTTGTGAGATTTTTGGTGTCTTCGATAGGCAACGTGTGGTTATAATTTGCCCATGTTCGCAATGGCGAGCACCTGCCCGATGACATCGCGTGCGTTTCGCGATGTGCGTTGAATCTGGGATCGAATGCAGCAACCTTTGGGCATCCGATCCTTTTCAGAACCACGTGGCGTAAGTCCCTCGATGGGACCAGGGTCGTCGAAGTTCCCCCGGATGCCGCGGTATCGACCGCGAATCCAAAGCAACTCGAACAGCAGGCATCGAAAGGCAACGGAGCCCAGGAGCTTCGCTGCACGGAGACGACATGGAACTCGGACAACGCGATGGTGTGATGCAGGGGCTGCGGACGCTCGATAGCGTTCCGTCTCATGCGCGCGTCGCGCCTGTGGAGTGGCGCGAATCGCGGTCTCGAAGTCCGCGAGTGCGCATGCACCGTGAGGGTGGGATTGTGATCGTCTCGCCTTCCGGCGATCCGCTCATCCCGAAGCTGCGCTTCGGGACCGCCCTGCGGGCGTCCCAGAACGCATGCGTTCTGGTCGAACCGGTGGGTCCGAAGCGACGCCCGTATCGGCAAAATAAAAGGCCCCTGCAGGGGGGCCTTTTATTTGGCGGAGAGGGTGGGATTCGAACCCACGTGCCAGGTTTCCCTGACCATCTGATTTCGAGTCAGCGCCGTTGTGACCGCTTCGGTACCTCTCCGGCGGACCGAGATTGTAACACCGCAAAATCGCTGGTCACGTCCGGCGACTTGGAGCGAGGATAGCGCCATGCGCCATCTCGCCGCGCCGCTCGCACTGCTCGCCGTCACGGCCTCAGCGCCGGTAAGCCTGATCGATCAGGAGCCGCCGCTGCCGCGCTTCTCCCAGGCCGGCGAACTGGTGGTTCTCACGCGCAACAGCCCGACGACGCGCTACCTCGATGCCGACGGCAACTTCATCGGCCTCGAACACGATCTCGTGGAGCTCTTCGCGCGTGATCTGGGCGTGCCGGTGCGCTACATCGAAGTGGACAATTATGCGGACGTGCTGCCGCGCCTCGAGCACGGGCAGGCGCACATGGCAGCTGCCGGATTGAGCATGACGTCCGATCGCGCCCAGCGCTTCCTGTTCAGCCCCTCGTACATGGAAGTGCAGCAGGTGCTGGTCTACAACACCACCCTGCCGCGCCCGCGCAGCCTGAAGGAACTCGAAGCGAAGCGCATCGAGGTGGTGTCGGATTCGAGCGGCGCCGAGCACCTGCGCCGGCTCGGGGACCGCATGCCGAAGCTCGACTGGGCCGAGATCCCCACGGTCAATCCGGAAGACCTGTTGATGCGCGTCTCGGAGGGCAGCAGCAGGTACGCCGTCGCCGGCTCCCACATCGTCGACGTGGCCCGCAACTTCTATCCGAACATCGCGAAGGGCATGGCCTTCGGCGACGTCGAGAAGCTCGTCTGGGTCTTTCCGAAGGACGGCGATCCGCTGCTGGTGCGGCGCTCCCGCGAGTTCTTCTCGCGCATCACCACCGACGGCACGTTGAAGCGCCTGATGGACCGCTACTACGGTCACGTGAAGCGCCTCGATCGGAGCGACCTCGACAATCTCTTCGACGCGGTCCGCACCCGTCTCCCCGACTATCGCGCGCTGTTCCACGAAGCGCAGGAACTGTCGGGCCTCGACTGGCGCTTCGTCGCTGCGCTCGCGTTCCAAGAATCCCACTGGGATCCGCTGGCCACGTCGCCAACCGGCGTACGCGGCATGATGATGCTCACCAGCACCACCGCGGACCGCTTGGGCGTCAAGGACCGTCTCGACGCCCGTCAGAGCATCCTCGCCGGCGCGAAGTACTTCGTGGACCTGCGCAACTCGCTGCCCGCGCGCATCGCCGAACCGGACCGCACCTGGATGGCGCTCGCCGCCTACAACCAGGGCCTCGGCCACCTCGAAGACGGGCGCGTTCTCGCGCAGCGCATGGGCTTCAATCCGGACATCTGGATCGACGTGAAGAAGGCATTGCCGCTCATCGCACGTTCCGACTACTACGTCACGTTGAAGTACGGCTTCGCGCGTGGCGGCGAGGCCGTGGCGCTCACCGAGAACGTGCGCACCTACTACGACATCCTGATGCGCCTCGAGAGCGCCCACCGACCGGACGCACCGGTGCTGGACAAGCTCATCACCACCTTGAACGACGAGTTCCGCTGGTCGTCGTTGAAGGCGCTCAAGAACTGATCCGGTCGACCCCGCCCATCCAGGGGCGCAATGCTGCCGGCACGGTCACGCTGCCGTCGGCGTTCTGGTAGTTCTCCAGGATCGCCACCAGCGTCCGTCCGACCGCGAGACCGGAACCGTTCAGCGTGTGCGCGAGTTCCGGTTTGCCCTTCTCGTTGCGGAAGCGCGCTTGCATGCGGCGCGCCTGGAACGCCTCGAAGTTCGAGCATGACGAGATCTCGCGATACGCGTCCTGTCCCGGGAGCCATACCTCGATGTCATAGGTCTTGGCCGACGAAAAGCCCATGTCGCCCGTGCACAGCGTAACGGTGCGGAACGGCAGTTCGAGGCGCCGGAGAATGGTCTCGGCGTGGCCCGTGAGTTGCTCGAGCCCGTCGAACGAACGGTCCGGGTGGACGATCTGCACCAGTTCCACCTTGTCGAACTGGTGCTGCCGGATCATCCCGCGCGTGTCCTTGCCGTAGGAGCCGGCTTCGCTGCGGAAGCACGGCGTGTGGCACACGAACTTCATCGGCAGTTTCTCCAGGGGCAGGATCTCGTCGCGCACGATGTTGGTGACCGGCACCTCGGCGGTCGGGATCAGATAGAGCTTCTCCGCATCCTTGCGCGGCACCGAGAACAGATCGTCCTCGAACTTGGGTAGATTGCCCGTACCCAGCGCGCTCGCCGCATTCACGAGATAGGGCGCGTAGACCTCGGTGTAGCCATGCTCCTGCGTGTGCACGTCGAGCATGAACTGCGCGATGGCGCGATGCAGACGCGCGATGCCGCCCTTCATCACCGTGAAGCGCGCACCGGCGATCTTCACACCGGCAGCGAAGTCCAGCTGTCCCATGGCTTCGCCGATGTCCACGTGGTCCTTCGGCGTGAAATCGAACTTGCGCGGCGTACCCACGCGGCGCACCTCGACGTTGTCGTCGGACGACTTGCCCACCGGGACGCTCGCGTGCGGAATGTTGGGCACGACCAGCAGGAGATCGGACAACTTGGCCTGCACCATTTCCAGCTGCTTCTCGCACGCGGCCACCTGGTCGCCCAGCCCGGCCACCTCCGCCATCAGCGGCGCCGTGTCCTCGCCCTTGGCCTTGGCCTGGCCGATGCTCTTGGAGAGCGCGTTGCGCTTCGACTGCAGCTCCTGGGTGCGCGTCTGGATGGTCTTGCGCTCGGCCTCGAGCGCGTTGAAGGCGGCGACGTCGAACTGGAAACCGCGGTCGGCGAGGCGCTTCGCGACGGCATCGATGTCGGTGCGGAGCAGTTGGATGTCTAGCATCTGGATCTAACCTCTTTCAACACGAAGGACGCGAAGGACACGAAGGAACATGAAGGAAACGAGTGGAGCCCGGCTCAAGCTCACTTCGTCTCCTTCGTGCTCTTCGTGTCCTTCGTGTTCGAAGCTTTTCTGTATTCAGCGTCGACCTCCCGCAGATGCGCGAGCTTCTCGCCGATCTTGCCTTCCAGACCGCGCGGCGTCGGTTGGTAGAACCGGGGCGCCTTCATGTCGTCCGGGAAGTAGGTCTCTCCGGCGGCGTATGCCTCCGGCTCGTCGTGGGCATAGCGATACTGCTTGCCGTAGCCCAGCTCCTTCATGAGCTTGGTCGGCGCGTTGCGCAGGTGCAGCGGCACCGCGCGCGAACCGTCGTTCTTCACGAAATCGCGCGCCGCATTATAGGCGACGTAGGCCGCGTTGCTCTTCGGCGCGCATGCCAGATAGATCACAGCCTGCGCGATGGCGAGTTCGCCTTCGGGCGAGCCGAGCCGCTCGAAGGTCGCGCAGGCGTCGAGTGCCAGCTGCAGGCCGCGCGGATCCGCGATGCCGATGTCCTCGATGGCCATGCGGATCACACGGCGGCCCACATAGAGTGGATCGGCACCGCCGTCCAGCATGCGACAGCACCAGTAGAGAGCGGCATCCGGATTCGAACCGCGCACCGACTTGTGCAGTGCCGAGATCTGATCGTAGAAGGCCTCACCGCCCTTGTCGAAGCGGCGCAGGTTCTGGGCGAGCGTCGCCTGCAGGAACTCCTCGTCGACGTCGTCACGCTGCGCCGCGCTGGCGGCCGCGCGGATCGTCTCCAGCATGTTGAGCAGGCGCCGCGCATCACCGTCGGCGGCGCCGATCATCATCCGCTTCGCGCCGTCGGTGAACGCCAGGCCCGCCAGCGCCCGGTCGCGCGCGCGTTCGAACAGGACACCCAGCTCCTCCGCAGTCAGCGGATTCAGGACGTATACGCCGGCACGCGACAGCAGCGCCCCGTTCACTTCGAAGGAAGGATTCTCGGTGGTGGCACCGATGAAGGTCACCACGCCCTGTTCCACGTAGGGCAGGAAGGCGTCCTGCTGCGCCTTGTTGAAGCGGTGCACTTCGTCCACGAACAGGATCGTGTGCCGGCCGGTCCGCGACAGCGTGTCCTGCGCCTGCGCCACCGCTTCGCGGATGTCCTTCACGCCGGAGAAAACCGCCGACAGCGCGATGAACTCCGCATCGAAGGTGTGGGCCAGCAGCCGGGCGAGCGTGGTCTTGCCCACACCCGGCGGGCCCCACAGGATCATCGAATGCGGCCGCCCCGATTCCACCGCGAGCCGCAGCGGCTTGCCCGGTCCGACGAGGTGGGCCTGCCCGACCACGTCGTCGATGCGCTGCGGCCGCATCTGCTCGGCCAGCGGAACGAGACCGGTGGGCGGCGGGAAGAGGTCGGACATGGGGTTCTGCTAGGGCCGCGGCCCCCATCCCAACCTTCCCGCAGCAAAGCTGGGGGAAGGAGCCGTACACCCCTTCCCCCACGCACTGCGTGGGGGAAGGTTGGGATGGGGGCCGCGATGCCTCACGCCCGACGCTGCGCCGGCATTCACTGATCCCCGACCACATCCGCCCCCTGGGGCGGCGTGAACCGGAACAGATCCGCGGCAAGCTTCGGATTGCGCTCGAGACGCGTGAACTTGATCGTGGTCACCTGACCGAGCCGGTCATGGAGCTGCATCGATTCCGGATTCGCCTTGCGAAAACCAAGGCGCATCTTCTCGAACTGGCTGTCGGGGTCCGTGGGTGTCGCCTCGACCCATTCGAGCCCGTCCTTCTTCGGGAGCTGCGTGAACGTGTACGCACGGTCGAGGTCGTTGCTGCCCGCCAGCAATGCCGCCGGGCTCGATCCGAGCGCATCGCCCAGCGCCTTCACCGTGACCTGGTTGAGATCCTTGTCGTAGACCCAGACCTTCCGGCCGTCGCCGACGATCAGTTGCTCGTAGGGCTTGACGTAGGCCCAGCGGAACTTGCCCGGCCGCTCGAACAGGAAAGTGCCCATGGACTGCGCGACCGGCCGGCCGGAACCGTCCACCACCGTCTGCACGAACTCGGTCTTGGCCGAACGCACTTCGTTCACGAAGCTCTTGATGAGATCGATACCGGCTGCGAGGGACGGCTGCGCGAAGCCTGCCAGGACTGCTGCAACGATGATCCGCACCTTCATTCGCTCCTTGCCGGAACCAGCACTTCGCGGTTCCCGTTGGTGGCCATGCTCGACACGAGCCCGGCCCGTTCCATCTGTTCGATCAGCCGCGCCGCCCGGTTGTAGCCGATGCGCAGCTGCCGCTGCACCATCGAAATAGACGCGCGGCGCGTCTTCATCACCACTGCCACGGCTTCGTCGTACAGCGGGTCGGATTCACCGCCGCCTTCGCCGTTGAGACCTTCGCCCTCGCCGCCCTCCTCGCCCTCACCGCCCTCGAGGATGCCTTCGATGTATTGCGGTGCGCCGCGCGACTTCAAGTACTCCACCACCTTGTGCACTTCGTCGTCCGCGACGTAAGCGCCGTGAACGCGTTGCGGGAACCCGGTCCCGGGCGGCAGATACAGCATGTCGCCCTGCCCGAGCAGCGCTTCCGCGCCCATCTGGTCGAGGATGGTGCGCGAATCGATCTTGGAAGACACCTGGAAGGCCACGCGGGTCGGAATGTTCGCCTTGATGAGGCCGGTGATGACGTCCACCGAAGGACGTTGCGTGGCCAGGATGAGGTGGATACCCGCCGCCCGCGCCTTCTGCGCGAGGCGCGCGATGAGTTCTTCCACCTTCTTGCCCACGACCATCATGAGGTCGGCCAGCTCGTCTATGACGACCACGATGAGCGGCAGTTCCTGCAACGGCTCCGGCGCCTCCGGCGTGAGGGAGAACGGATTGGTGAGCGGCTGGCCCGCCTTCTGCGCGTCCTTGACCTTGGTGTTGAAGCCGGCGAGGTTGCGCACGCCCTGCGACGACATCAGCTTGTAGCGCCGCTCCATCTCCGCCACGCACCACTGCAGCGCGTAGGCCGCCTGCTTCATGTCGACGACGACCGGCGCCAGCAGATGCGGAATGCCCTCGTACACCGAGAGTTCGAGCATCTTCGGATCCACCAGGATCAGCCGCACCTCGTTGGGCGTGGCCTTGTACAGCAGCGACAGGATCATCGCGTTGATCGCCACCGACTTGCCCGACCCGGTCGTGCCCGCCACCAGCAGGTGCGGCATCTTCGCGAGATCGGCCACCACCGGCTTGCCCGCGATGTCCTTGCCCATGGCGAGCGTGAGGGATGACCCCATGTCCGCGTATACCTGCGACGACACGATCTCCGAGAGGCGCACCACCTGCCGCCGCGGATTCGGAATCTCGAGGCCCATGTACGACTTGCCCGGAATGGTCTCGACCACGCGGATGCTGATCACCGACAGCGCCCGCGCGAGATCCTTCACCAGATTCACGATCTGGCTGCCCTTCACCCCGGTCGCCGGCTCGATCTCGTAGCGCGTGATGACCGGCCCGGGATAGGCCGCCAGCACCTTCACCTCGATGCCGAAGTCCATCAGCTTCTTCTCGATCAGGCGCGACGTGTAGTCGAGCGTATCGGCGGAGAGCACCTCGATGTTCTCCGGCGGATCGTCCAGCAGCTCCAGCGGCGGCAGCGGCGAATCGGGCAGGTCGTGGAACAGCGGCTTCTGCTTCTCCTTCGCGACCCGCTTGGACTTCGGGATCTCCATCACCGGCGGCTCGATGCGGATCGGTTCGCGCACATCCACGTCGAGGCGCTCGCGCGTGACTTCCACGACTTCCTCGCGCTGGATCGCAGCTTCCTCGCCGAGGCGGCGGTCGCGCCGCTCCTCGAGGCGCGCGGCCACCAGGTTCCAGGCCTTCTCGAGCGCGAGACCGATCCGTTCCGATACCGCGAGCCACGAGATGCCGGTGAAGAGCGATAACCCTACCGCGATGCCGACGATCAGCAGCAGCGTGCCGCCCACGAAGCCGACACTTGCCTGCAACGCATTGGCGAGCACCTCGCCCAGCATGCCGCCCGGCACGTACGGGAGCGCCGCACCGACCGAATGCAGTCGCATGCTCTCGAAGCCGCTCGATGCGATCAGCAGCAGCGCGAAGCCTCCCAGCGCGATGTATGCAGGCCGCTTGTCCTCCGGCCTGCCGGTCTCGAGCCTGCGATACATCCAGTACACGGCGAGCAGGCAAAGCACCACGAGCCACCATGCCGACAAGCCGAAGATGTACAGCAGCAGATCGGCGATCCACGCGCCCATAGCACCGCCGGCATTGCCCAGAGTCGGTTCGGTGGCCGCGTGCGACCACCCGGGGTCGGATTTCCGGAACGTCGTGAGGATCAGCGCGAGATACGCCCCGACGCCGGCGAACGCGATCCACCAGGCTTCGCGGACGAGCAGGACGAGGCGCGGCGGCAGGGGCGCCGGCGCGGGTGCCTTAGCAGCGCGGGCGCGGGCCATCAGGTCCTTGATTATTCGGGTCAAGCATGCGCGATTATAGTCGTGAGGCGCGTTCGCCCGCCAACCTTGCCGCGCCGCAATCGACAGCGCCGCGGACGTGCTGACACAATCTGGACTTTGCGCGTCCCGCCCCCACCTGAACTGCATCATGGCAAAGACCACACGTCACATCCGGCTACTCATCCTCGGCTCCGGGCCGGCCGGCTACACCGCGGCGGTCTATGCCGCCCGCGCCAACCTGAAGCCGGTGCTGATCACCGGCCTCGCGGCCGGCGGCCAACTCATGACCACGACCGACGTGGACAACTGGCCCGCCGACGTCATGGGCGTGCAAGGCCCCGAACTGATGGAGCGCTTCCAGAAGCACGCCGAACGGTTCGACACCGAGCTCGTGTACGACCACATCCACACCGCGGCGCTGAACGAACGCCCGTTCCGGCTGGAAGGCGATTCCGGCACCTACACCTGCGACGCGCTGATCATCGCCACCGGCGCGTCGGCCAAGTATCTGGGGCTGCCGTCGGAACAGGCGTTCATGGGCAAAGGCGTCTCGGCCTGCGCCACCTGCGACGGGTTCTTCTTCAAGAACCAGGACGTCGCCGTGATCGGCGGCGGCAACACCGCGGTGGAGGAAGCGCTCTACCTCGCCAACATCGCGAAGACCGTCACGGTCGTGCACCGGCGCGACAAGTTCCGCTGCGAGGCCATTCTCCGCGACAAGCTGTTCGCCCGCGGTGTCGAGGGCAAGGTGAAGTTCGAGTGGAACCACACCCTCGACGAAGTGCTTGGCGACAACTCGGGCGTCACCGGCGTGCGGTTGAAGAGCACCACGGATGGCGCGACCAAGGAAGTCCCCGTGACCGGCACCTTCATCGCTATCGGCCACACGCCCAACACGCAGCTCTTCGAAGGCCAGCTCGAGATGCGCAACGGGTACATCGTCACGAAGAGCGGCCTGGACGGCAACGCGACGGCGACCAGCATCCCGGGCGTGTTCGCCGCCGGCGACGTGCAGGACCACGTGTACCGCCAGGCCGTCACCAGCGCGGGTACCGGATGCATGGCGGCGCTGGATGCGGAGCGGTATCTGGATTCGCTGGGTTGAACGTTGGAGAGGACAGCGTTGCACACGAAGGACATGAAGAAGCTCACGAAGGCCACGAAGGAAGGCGGGAAGAATCCCTTCCGCGCCTTTCCTCCTGTCCCCTCGTGTCCTTCGTGTCCTTCGCGCCCTTCGTGTTGAAAGCTTCTTGCCGCCCCCATGGCCACCAACCCCGACGACGACGCCTCCGCCTTCTTCGAGGAGGTCAAGGACGTCGCCCCGATCCGCGCGAAGCAACGGGTCGCGCCGCCGGCCAAGCAGCCGCCGCCGGTGCCGGTGCAGAGCGCGAAGGATGAACGCGAGGCGCTGGCCGACAGCCTGAGCGACGCCGTCGCCGACGAGATCCGCCTCGAGATCGGCGAGGAACTCTCCTGGCGCCGCGACGGCATTCCGCACGACACGCTGCGCCGCCTGCGCCGGGGCGAATGGGCCCTGCAGGATCAGCTCGATCTGCACGGGCTCACGGTGGAGGAAGCACGCGGCCTGCTCGCCTCGTTCCTCGACGGGTCGGTGAAGCGCGGCCTGCGCTGCGTGCGCATCGTGCACGGCAAGGGCCACCGGTCCGCCAACGGCGAACCGGTCCTGAAACGCAAGGTCGCCGGCTGGCTCGCCCAGCGCGACGCCGTGCTGGCCTACGTGCAGGCCCGACCGGAGGACGGCGGCGGAGGTGCGGTGATCGTGCTGCTGAAAGGCCTCAAGCGCAGCTCGTAGCGTTGCCCCTCAGGCGCGCCCCTCCAGCGCCAGGTACTGGTGGATCAGCGCGATGGCCATGCTGCCCTCGCCCACCGCCGAGGCCACGCGCTTGACGGGGCTCAGCCGCACGTCGCCGCACGCGAAGACGCCGGGGACGCTGGTCTCGAGCAGGTAGGGGTCGCGCTTGTGCGACCAGTTGGCCGCCTTCACGACGTCGCTGCCGGTCAGCACGTAGCCGCGCTGGTCGCGCGCGATTTCCTCCGGCAACCATTCGGTGTCGGCATCGGCCCCGATGAACACGAACAATCCGCCGCACTCCTGACGGCTCACCTTGCCGCCGGGGCCGCGCACGTCGATCGCCGTCAGGTTGGTGTCGCCGTGCACCGCCTGGACTTCCGAATGGAGCTGCGCGATCACGTTGCTCTTGCGGGCGAGCTGTTCGATCAGGTAGCGGGACATGCTCTTCTCGAGCGAATCCCCGCGCACCAGCAGGTTGACGGTGCGCGCATAGTTGGCGAAGTGCAACGCCGCCTGTCCCGCGGAGTTGCCGGCACCGATCAGGTGCACGTCGAGACCGTGGGTGATACCGGCCTCGCTGCGCGCGGCGCCGTAGTAGATCCCCTTGCCGATCAGTTTGTCGAAGCGCTCCAGATTCAGGCGGCGCCAGCTCACCCCGGTCGCCAGCACGATGGTGCGGGCCCGGATGACCTCCTCACCGTCGAGGCGGACTTCCCGCTTCTCGAGATCCATGCCGTTCACGCTGCGCGTGACCAGGATCTCGGCACCGAGGCGACGTGCCTGCTGCAGCGCCCGGATCGCCAGTTCGTCGCCGGACACACCGCTCGGGAAACCGAGATAGTTCTCGATGCGCGAGGAAGTACCGGCTTGACCGCCGGGTGCTTCGCGCTCTACGACGACCGTGGAGAGACCCTCCGAGGCGCCGTACACGGCAGCCGCCAGGCCGGCGGGGCCGCCACCGATGATCACCGTGTCGTATTCGGTCTGACGCGGCCGCGTCTGCAGTCCCAGGGCCTGGGCGAGGACCCGTGCCGTCGGGCGCTTCAGCACCATGCCGTCTTCCAGGCGTGCCACCGCCTCGTCGCCGTCCGCCGCATCGAGACCGGGCCACTTCGCCGCGAGATCCGGCGAATCGCGGGTGATCCAGTCGAACGTCACCTGGTTTCGCCCGAGAAAGCGCCGCAGGTCCGAGCAGAGCGTGTCCCACCGATGGCCGACCAGGGTGAGCCGGGACTTGGGCGGCTGCGCGGCGAGCCCCTGCAGGCCGCTGATCCGGTCGCGCGCCATGGCGCCCAGCTGCTCGGAGATCTCCGGCGCCTGGGACGCGATGGTGAAATACCAGCGCGGATCCACCCGCATCACGCGCGACGCCTCGGCGGCTCGGAAGCTGCCCTGGAACACCGTGCCGAAGACGATGGGGATCTCGCCGAAGATCGAACCGGGCTGGCGCCAGCCGAGGTGACGCTCGATGCCCTCCACCAGCTTCACCACCTCGATCCTGCCGGTGAGCACGGCGAAGAGCGCGCGCTCGCCGCCTTCGTAGACCGCGTAGTCCCCGGGCTCGAGGCGGATATCCGCGGCGGTCTCCGCCAGGCACTGCAGCTGCGCTGCGCCGAGCGTGGAAAACAGCGGAACTGCACGGACATCGTCGATGTTCAGCATGGCGGTCGTTCGAATGGCAGGAAGGTTCGCGGCCGCCCCGGGACCGCACCGCCCATGCGTTTCGCAATGCGCGGCATCGTTCTCGCGATCGGGCGGGTATCGCCCGCCTTCGGTCGCTCGTTATGCGCGACTTCTACCACCCTTTGGAACGATGCTGCAAGGCAATGGGCGCCGCCTCCGGGCACCGAACGCGAGACCGGGTTGCGATCGAGGCAACCCACCTTCGCAAGGCGCGAATGGTGCGTCGCAACGAAGCATAGGATACTGGCTCACCCGTCGCCCGCCTCCCGCTCGCCCCCCATGGCCGCCCTCAAGTCCCTCCTCGTAGCCAACCGTTCCGAGATCGCCATCCGCGTCATGCGTGCCGCGGCGGAAATGGGCATCCGGACCGTCTCCATCTACTCCAACGAAGACCGCTTCGCCCTGCACCGCTTCAAGGCGGACGAGAGCTACCGCGTCGGCGAGGGCAGGAAGCCGCTGCAGGCCTACCTCGACATAGCGGACATCATCCGCATCGCCCGGCAGGCCAAGGTGGACGCGATCCATCCGGGCTACGGCTTCCTGTCCGAGAACCCCGACTTCGCGCGCGCCTGCGGCGAGGCCGGCATCCGGTTCATCGGGCCGACGCCCGAGGTCATGACGACGCTGGGCAACAAGGTCGCCGCGCGCAATGCGGCCGTCAAAGCCGGCGTGCCGGTGATGCCGGCCACCGGACCGCTCCCGCGGGATCTGAAGGCCGCCAAGAAACTCGCCGCCGAAGTGGGCTACCCGCTGATGCTGAAGGCGAGCTGGGGCGGCGGCGGCCGCGGCATGCGCGTGATCGAGACCGAAGCCGACCTGGACGTGCAGCTCGACGTCGCCCGCCGCGAAGCGGCAGCCGCGTTCGGCAACGACGAGGTCTACCTCGAGAAGCTGGTGCGGCGCGCCCGCCACGTGGAAGTGCAGATCATGGGCGACCTGCACGGCAACATCGTGCATCTGTTCGAGCGCGACTGTTCGGTGCAGCGGCGCAACCAGAAAGTGGTGGAGCGCGCTCCCGCGCCGTATCTCGGCGATGCGCAGCGCACCGAACTGTGCGACGCCGCGCTGCGATTGGCGCGGGCGGTCAACTACACCCATGCCGGTACCGTCGAGTTCCTGATGGACGCGGACACCGGCAAGTTCTACTTCATCGAAGTCAATCCGCGTATCCAGGTGGAGCACACGGTCACCGAGCAAGTGACCGGCATCGACATCGTGCAGTCGCAGATCCGCATCACCGAGGGCGCGCGCATCGGCGAGGCGAACTGTCCGGTGCCGTCGCAGGCGAACATCCGTCTCAACGGCCACGCGCTCCAGTGCCGCATCACCACCGAGGACCCGGAGAACAGCTTCACGCCCGACTACGGCCGCATCACCGCCTATCGCAGCGCGGCCGGCTTCGGCCTGCGCCTCGACGGCGGCACGGCCTACACCGGCGCGGTGATCACGCCCTACTACGACTCGCTGCTGGTGAAGGTGACGGCGTGGGCACCGACGCCCCACGAAGCGATCCGGCGCATGGATCGCGGCCTGCGGGAGTTCCGCATCCGCGGCCTGTCGACCAATCTCCAGTTCGTGGAGAACGTGATCAACCATCCGGACTTCGCGGAAGGGACGGTCACGACGCGCTTCATCGACACCACGCCGGAGCTCTTCAAGTTCGCGAAGCGCCGCGATCGCGCGACGCGCGTCCTGCGCTACATCGGCGACGTCACCGTGAACGGCCATCCGGACATGAAGGGCCGCACGAAGCCCGACCTGTCCCATGCGCATCTCATCCTGCCGGCGGCGGACCCTTCGAAGCCGCTGCAGCCGGGCACCCGCGACCGCTTGCGCGAACTGGGGCCGGAGAAGTTCGCGCAATGGATGCTGAACGAGCCGCGCGTGCTGCTGACCGACACGACGATGCGCGACGCTCATCAATCGCTTTTCGCCACGCGCATGCGCACCGCCGACATGGCCCGCATCGCACCGGCCTACGCACGACTGGCACCCGGCCTCTTCTCGCTCGAATGCTGGGGTGGCGCCACGTTCGACGTGGCGCTGCGCTTCCTCAAGGAGGATCCCTGGGAGCGGCTCGACCGCCTGCGCGAGGCCGTGCCCAACGTGCTGTTCCAGATGTTGCTGCGCGCCTCGAACGCGGTGGGCTACACCAACTATCCCGACAACGTGGTGCGCTACTTCGTCGAACAGGCCGCGCGCGGCATCGACGGGCGCGGCGGCATCGATCTGTTCCGCGTGTTCGACTCCCTCAACTGGGTCGAGAACATGCGCGTCGCGATCGACGCGGTCCGCGAAGCCGGCGCGCTGTGCGAGGGTGCCATCTGCTACACCGCCGACCTGCACGACGACTCGCGCAAGTATTCCCTGAAGTACTACGTGAAACTCGCCAAGCAACTGCAGAAGGCCGGTGTGCACATCCTCGGCATCAAGGACATGGCGGGCGTCTGTCGTCCGCGCGCTGCGGCGACGCTGGTCAAGGCGCTGAAGGAGGAGACCGGCCTGCCGATCCACTTCCATACGCACGACACCAGCGGCATCGCCGCAGCGTCGGTCCTGTCGGCGGTCTACGCCGGTGCCGACGCGGTGGATGGTGCGCTCGACGCCATGAGCGGGCTCACCTCGCAACCGAACCTCGGTGCCATCGTCGCGGCGCTCGAAGGCTCGGAGCGCGATCCGTGCGGCCCCGGCGGCGTCCATCGGGCCGCGCTGCAATCGCTGTCGGACTACTGGGAAGGCGTGCGGCGCTACTACGCGCCGTTCGAAGCCGACATGCGTGCGGGCACCGCCGACGTCTACCGTCACGAAATGCCCGGCGGCCAGTACACCAACCTGCGCGAACAGGCGCGCGCCATGGGGCTCGACCACCGCTGGCCCGAGGTGGCGCGCACCTACGCCGACGTGAACCGCATGTTCGGCGACATCGTGAAGGTGACGCCTACGTCCAAGGTGGTGGGTGACATGGCGCTCTTCATGGTGGCCAACGACCTCGCGCCCGAGGACGTGATGGACCCGGCGCGCGAAGTGGCGTTTCCGGAATCGGTGGTCTCGCTCTTCAAGGGCGAACTGGGTTTTCCGCCGGATGGCTTTCCTGAAGCGCTGTCGCGCAAGGTGTTGAAGTGTGGCTCGCCCGCCGCGATCCTGCCGGAACCGCCCGCCCCCTACCGGCCCGGCGACACGCTCGCGCCGGTCGACCTGGAAGCCGCGCGCAAGGAGGCCGAGAAGGCCGTCGACCATCAGGTATCGGACACCGATCTCGCGTCGTGGCTGATGTATCCGAAGGTCTTTCGCGAATACGCGGAACACCACCGCCACTACGGCGACGTGAGCATCCTGCCCACACCCACTTTCTTCTACGGCATGGCCGATCGCGAGGAGATCGCGATCGACCTCGACCCCGGCAAGACGCTGGTGGTCAGCCTGCAGGGCACGGCACCGGCGGAGGAAGAGGGCCTGGTGAAGGTCTTCTTCGAACTGAACGGCCAGGCGCGCACCATGCGCGTCGAGAAGGCCGGGGCTGCGCGCGCCGCGAAGCGTGCCCAGGCCGAACCGGGCAATCCGAACCACATTCCGGCACCCATGCCCGGCATGATCGTCACGGTGGCAGTGAAGGTGGGCCAGGCGGTCAAGGCCGGCGACCCGCTGGTTTCCATCGAGGCCATGAAGATGGAATCCCAGATCCGGGCCGAACGCGACGGGTCCATCCGGACCATCCAGGTGAAGTCGGGGGACGTGGTGGCCGCCCACGATCTTCTCCTTGAGTTCGCGTAGCGGCAGTGCCACCGAGCAGCCCCGGTCTCGCGCACAACACCTTGGCATAAAATGCTTTTTTCTACTGCCATTCGATTTCCGCCAGCCTCTTGCCGGAACCGGGTACGGCGTCGTTGACAAGGATTGCCACGCCCCCGTAACCTGCCAAAACTAGAGATTTACCTCCACTATCTGCAGTCCGGGCGAACCCCGGTCAAACTGACGTGGAACCCTACGCCCGGACCAGGAGACTACAAATGCATTCAAAAAACGCCGCCCTGAGGCGCCTTGCCGGGATGCTTGGACTGTCCTTGATTCTGCTGTACGCCCCGACGGCGTCCGCGGAGATCAAGAATTTCAGTGGAACCTCGGTGGAACTGGTCGGGTCTGCCGACGTCCTGGCGGGCGGCGACCTGCAGCTCACGCCGGCAACCGGCGACCAGAGCGGTGCCGCGTGGACCACCGGGTACGTTCTGACCACAGAAGTGTTCACCACGAACTTCTCGTTCGTGATCGAGGCGGCCCCGGAAGACACCGGCACCATCGCGGACGGGCTTGCGTTCGTCATCCAAGCCACCGGCACCAACGTCATCGGATCCGGTGGCGGCGGTATCGGGTTCCAGGGCCTCGACGCGGTCGGCTATGTGGTCCACACCTGGAGCAACAACAACATCGGTCTCGTGGACCACGGCGACCCCTTCGCCGTGTCCGATGCTCCCGAGGACCTTGGGTCGGTCCGCCTGATCACCGGCGACGTCACTATCGCCTATGACCCGACCTTGCGGCAGCTGTACGCCAGTTCGCTGATCTACGGCCCTTGGGGGCCGGGGTACTTCGAAGTCCTGGAGTACATCGACGTGGACCTGCAACAGCGCTTCGGTGACCGGGTTTACTTGGGCTTCACGGCCGCAACCGGTCTGGGCGCCGCGGATCACCGCATCACGAGCTGGACGGTGGAGGCGATCCCGGAACCACAGACGTATGCGCTGGTCCTGGCCGGGCTCGGCCTCATCGGCTGGAAGCTGCGCCGCTCCCCTCGATAGCGCAGTGTAGTACCGCGCCGCCCGTCCGGCCGCTCCCCCCGGATGCCGGTCGCGGCGCGATGTGTGTTTCAATCGTGCCTGACGCCACCGTCGACGCTTCCGGGAGGGGAGACATGAAGCAGCGGGGAATCGCCGTCCTTGCCGCCGTGCTCGCATGCGCCGCGCCGTTCATGACGCCCGCGTACGCCGCCAGGTACACCATGGTCATCAGCCACATGGGGCCGGAGGACTGGACCAACAACGAGATGCATCCGGCCATGAAGCATTTCGAGTCCATGGTGGAGGCGCGCACCGGCGGGGACATCGACGTGCAGGTGTTCGGCAACGGCCAGCTAGGTTCCGAAGTGGAGACCGCCAAGCAGGCCCAGGCCGGCAAGACGGTGCAGGCGACTCTCATCTCCTCGGGGGCGATGTCGTCGTTCTTTCCCGCCTACCAGATCGTCACCACGCCATTTCTGTTTCCCAACTACCACGTGGCCCGCGCCTATTTCGACGGCGAGTGGCACGCCAACTTCATGCGCGGCGCGTTGAAGGCAAGCGGCCTGCGCTACCTCGGCACGCTGGACGACGGTGGCGGCTTCGTCGCCTTCACCAACAACAAGCGGCTCATCAAGACCGTCGACGACCTGAAGGGCCTCAAGATCCGCGTGGAAGAGAATCCGGCCCACGTCGCCACCATGAAGGCGCTGGGTGCCTCCGCCACACCGTTGCCCTGGGGCGAAGTGCTTACGGCACTCGGCACCGGCCTGGCCGACGGTCAGTTCAACGCGCCGGGCATCAGCCTCGCGTTCAAGCTGTGGGAAGTAAACCAGTACACGACCTGGAGCGGCCACGTCTACAACACCATCTCCTGGATGATGAGCGACAAGTGGTACCAGTCGCTCCCGCCCGAGTATCGGCAGATCGTGGTGGAGGCGGCGCGCGAAAGCACCCAGGTCTCGCACGGTATCGCGGTGCTGGCCGCCGCCACCGGCTGGGATGTTTCGTGCAAGAAGTTCAAGCAGTGCTGGATCCTCACCAAGACCGAGCGCGACCGCATGGCCGCCGTCGCGCGCCCCGCATGGAAACAATGGGTCACGAAGGACTTCGGCATCGACGTCAAACTGGTGGACCAGCTCTGGGCCGAGGTGGCCCGCATCGAGAAGGAAGTGAGCGCGGTCGACGCGAAGCGCTACGGGCAGTAACCGCATCGCGATGGCGTTCCTCCGGCGTCTGAGCGACGCGCTCAACCATGCGGCGATCGCGTTCTGCGTCGCGTGCGTGATCGCGATGCTCACGATCTCGTTCATCGGCTTCTTCTACATGATGGGCACGGGCGAGGCACTGAGCTGGACCTACTCGCTCGCGCGCCTGTTCGTGCCCTGGATCGGCATGCTCTCCATCACCATCGCGTTCAAGGGCGGCGAGCACGTCAACATGAACCTGCTGCTGGGCCTGGTGCCGGCAGCGCTCACCCGCGCGATGCAATGGGCAAGCGTCGGACTGATCGGCCTGTTCGCGCTGCTGTTGCTGTGGTTCGGTTGGGACTTCTTCCTCGGGTCTAACCAGTACTACATGGTGTCGGACCAGATCCGCATCCACGGCCGCTGGGTCGCCGCCTGCATCCCGGTGTCCGGCGCCGTCCTGCTGGTACATCTGGCGGACGGCGTGCGCCTCATCGAAGCACCGCCGGTGGACCTGGGAGAGGATTGATGGCCGCCGCACTTGCCGTCTTCATCGTCGTCCTGCTCCTCGGCGCGCCCATCGCGCTGGTGATGCTGTTCTCAGGGCTGGCGGGCGCCGTCTCCATCGGCGGGCTGGAGTTCCTCGAAGTGGTGGCGGACCGCATGTTCTCGGGGGTCAGCGGCTTCCTGCTGATGGCGATCCCGTACTTCATCTTCACGGCGGAGCTGATGAACCACGCCGGCCTCACGCAGAAGCTGATCGACTTCAACAACGCGCTGCTCGGCCGAGTGCGCGGCGCGCTGAGCCACGTCAACATCACGACGAGCCTGTTCTTCTCGGGTCTCACGGGAGCGGCGATCACCGACGCCGTGGCGATCGGCAAGCTGCTGATCCCGGCGATGAAGAAGGAAGGCTACCCCGCCGCCTACGCCGCCGCCGTGACCGCCTGCGCTTCGGTGATGGGCCCGATCATCCCGCCCAGCATCGTGATGGTGGTGTACGCGACCATGCTCTACAACGTCTCGGTGATCTCGCTCTTCATCGGCGGGATCATCCCCGGACTGCTGCTCGCCGGTGCACTGCTGGCGATGAGCTTCTGGCTCGCGTGGCGCCGCGGCTTTCCCGTGCATGGCCAGGCGAGCTTCGCACTCGCGCTGCGCCGCTTCCTGCCCACGGTACCGGCGCTGCTGGTGCCCGTGATCATCCTGGGCGGCATCCTGGCCGGCTGGACCACCGTCACCGAAGCCTCGGCCTTCGCCGCCGTCTACGCCACCGCCATCGGACTGTTCCTCTATCGCACCCTCACGGTACGCAAGATCATCGAGGCGCTCGTCACCACGGTGAAGCTGTCCGGCGTCGTGTTCTTCCTGCTCAGCACGTCCACCGTGCTGGGCTGGTTCGTCGCGCGCTCGGGCATCACGCGCCAGGCGGCCGAACTGATCGCGGGTTTCAGCACCAACCCGCTGGTGCAGATCCTGATGGTCAACCTGCTGCTGCTCGTGGTCGGCACCATGGTGGACGTGCTGCCGGCGCTGGTCATCCTGGCACCCGTGCTGGCCCCCGCGATGACGCAGCTCGGCTTCGACCCGCTGCACTTCGCCATGGTGATGATCCTCACGCTCAACGTCGGCAACATCACGCCGCCCGTGGGCATGTCCTTGATGACCACGGCCCGCATAGCCGGTGTCAGCTACGAAAGCGCGATCGTCGCGTCGCTGCCCTTCTACGTGAGCTTCATCGCGGTGATCGCGATCGTGTCGGTGTGGCCGCAGACCGTGCTGTGGCTGCCAGGATTGTTCCTCTAGCGTCAGGTGTTCATCTGGAAGTGCCGCTTGAAGCCCAGCACCACCAGGAACAGCAGCGCGATCGACACCAGTGACTGCAACGTCGCCACCACGCGCACGGCCAGGTAACCCGCCGGTCCGTGCGGGCTGAGCAGGCCTCGGACCCAGGCCTCGCGCGGATCGGGCTCGGTGAAGCGCTTGCTCCACACGCTCATGGGCTGGATCGTGTTCTCCACCGAGAAACGCACCGCATCGACCAGCCTCGCGTCGACCGGACGCGGTGGATACGGGTTCATTGCTGCCCGCAACTCTCCCGCGGGCAGGCTGGCAGCCCAGTAGCCGAGGGCAAAGAGCAGCACCAGCAATCCCAGCACGGCCAGCGGGCGTACGAACGACGTGCCGCAACGGCTGGCGCAATCGTAGATCCGGATGATGCCGCGCTCGACGCTCGACGTGGACGACATGCGCAGACGGGCGAGCAGTTCGAGCCGATAGAAGCGATGCTCGTCGAGACGCGCCTGCTGCCGGGCCATCGCCTGCTTGAGCGCCTGGAAGGCGCCGACGAGTTCGCCGAACCGACGATCGAGCGCTGCCGGAAGATCGGAGCGTACCCCCAGGGCGTCCATGTTCGCGGCCTGCTCGGCGGCGGCGAAGGCCTGCTCGAAGCCGGCGTCGTCCTGCAGGGCCTTGCCCGACAGCAGCAGGCGCTGCTGGAACGTGGCGTCGATGAACGCGCCCCAGGCATGGAATCCGTCGATGGTGAAATCCGCGTTGCGACGGAAGTCCGCGCCTCGGAAAGCACCGTGATAGTGGCGCGCATCACGGGGAAAATCGCACCCGGTGAAGTTGGCGTACCCGCCGAACACTACGGTCTCGAACCCCGTTTCGCCCCTGAACCGCACCCGGTCGCACCGGAGGTTTACCGCGAACGTGGAATCCACGAACGACGCTCGCTTGCCGAAGCGAACGGCCTGGAACTGCGCGTAGCCCTCGAACCGGCAGCGTGCGAACCAGGCGTCGCGGTGGAAGCACAGGAAGGCGAGCGTCACGTCCTGCTCGAAGCGGCAATCGACGCAGCGGAACTCGCCATAGCTGCGGCCGGAGAACGTCACGTCGTCGGCGTAGTGATTCTGCTGGAGGTCGACGCCACCGCGGAACCGCACGCGATCGAAGCTGGTGATGTTCAGGAACCGATTCCAGGCGATCCGCGCCTCCGAGGCGAACGTCGCGCCGTCGAACAAAGCCACGGCATGCAGCACGTTGGACCACAGGCGCAGTTCCCCTCCGATTCTCGAACCGAGCAGCGCCAGTTCGCCCCCCACGTGCGAGTCCTCGAACAGCATGTCGTGTTCGATCCTCGCACCCGATATCGTCAACTGCGCCAGGAACTCGCAGCGGCGGATATCGAGACGGCCGTCGACGGTGACATTGTCGAAACTGGTGGGCATCCGGAACAGACAGCGATCGAGTCCGAGATCCGTCTCCGTCCGCACGCCGCCGAACGACACGCGGCCGAGGAACGCGCAGCGAACGAACCTCGCATTCAGCCGCGCACTCTGCGCGTGCCACAGCCAGCCGCGCGGCGGTTCGCCGAAGACCACTCCGTCCAGCGGCACCGTGGTGAGCAGGTCATCGTCGTCGTCCGTCGGATTGGCGGCTGCGAGGTGCTTGGCGATGATGTCCCAGAATCGCGCCCAGTGCGGATGGGAGCGTTCCGCCTTCCAGGTCGGCGTGCCGTCGTCCCACCGTACCGGCACATGGGCGAGGTGCCACAGCATCCCGGCGGGATCCGCGATCACTTCGCCGGATTGCGTCAGTGTGCCGGTATCGCGCACCGCACCCGTGACTGGATCCGTGAGCCAGTAGTCCCGCAAGGAACCGATGCCGTCGTCGTTGGGCGGCATCGGACGCGCTGCCAGGCCGTTCCAGCTGAAATCGTCGACCCGCCAGGCGGACCACCATTGCCGGACGCGCTCCTCCTCTACGAGGACGTCGGGGAGTCTCATCCCCGGTGACTCCCTGGGGACGAGCCGCTAGTGCGCATCCTGCGCGCACCGGAACCCGACGTCCTCGCGGCGCAGCTCCGGATTGCCCTGGTAGCGCTTGGTCACCACGAGGCGGTCCGGCGGATCGAAGCGCGCGCTGCCGCGGATGACCCGCCCCTCGCCGCTCTCCGGCCCTTTCGGATTGCGCACGTCGCCCGTGCGGAAGCTCTCGGAATACCAGTCCGCGACCCACTCCGCGGCGTTGCCGGCGAGGTCTTCCACACCATAGGGGCTGCGGCCTGCCGGATGGCCACCCACCTTCGCGAGACCGCCGTCGTAGGGCTCCGGCGAGGTGTTCTCGAAATTCGCGCGATCGGGTCCGGGCGATTCGTTGCCCCAGGGATAGCGACGTTCGTCGGCACCGCGAGCGGCCTTCTCCCATTCGGCATCGGTGGGCAGCCGGCGCCCGGCCCATTTGCAGTAGGCCGCGGCATCGTTCCAGTCGACGCCCACCACGGGTAGGTCGCTCCCGCGATTGAGATCGAGAGCCTCCCATCCCTCCGGGGGATGGGAGGATCCGGTCGCCTCGAGGAACTTGGCGTAGCGCGTCGTCGTCACCTCGAAGCGATCGATGTAGAAGGCGTCGAGGTAGATCTCGCGGCGCGGCGATTCCTCGTCGTCGCCCATGACGAAGCTGCCGGCCGGCACCAGCACGAGCGGCGCGCCATCCTCGCCCGTGGTCTCGGTCGGCGCGCTGCGCGTCGACAGGTACGACCAGGCGCCGGCGGCCACCACCAGAACCGCCAGCGCGGCCGCGCCGGCCTTGACCAGCAGCGCCCGACGCCGTTCGAGGTCGATGCGGTGCACCGCATCGGCCACGGCAGCAGGAACGTTGCCGGGCGTCTCGAGCACGGTCACGGACTTCACGAACGGCGGCAGGCGGTCGAACGCCACGGGTTGCAGCATCACCGGCAGGAGGTGTCCCGACGCGCGCCGCAGACTCTTCTCGGCGATGTCCAGCTCGTTCAGCGTGTAGCTGCCCGGATCGATCGCCTGCTCGCTCACCAGGAAGACGAACAGGTCCGACTGTTCGATGGCGCGGCGGATGCGGATGTGGAATTCCTCGCCCGGCGGCAGATCGTCGCGATCGAAGAAGACGTCGTGGCCCTGGTCCAGCAGCGCGCGGTTGATGGCCTCGGCGACGGGACGATCCTGTGAGGCGTAGCTCAGGAAAACTTTCATCCGGCGGACAGGGTCATCCGGTGCTCCGCGCGCCACGCGCTCAGGGTCCACAGGAAGCTCGCGAAGTCCTGCACCGCGAAGGCCAGCGCCAGCTGCCAGGGCAGGATGCCGCAGAGCCACAGGATCAGCATCGCCGGCGGCACCAGGGGTCGATCGAGCAGCGATGCGAACACGAAGCCCTGAGCGTTGAGCCTTCCCGCTGCGACATACAGCATGCCCAGCCCGCCGACGAGCAGCCCGACCAGGCGGAAATAGTTCTCCGCCTGGACGACCATCTCCGGCAGATGGAGCAGAGCAACCGCGAGTTGCGGCACGAAGACGATGCCGACGCTCTCCGCGAGAATCATCCAGCCGAACACCTCGACGGTCTTCGCGGAACGGCCCTGGCCCTCCGCGCGCAACAGACGCCCGAACATCTCGGGCAACGATGGCGTGATCACGTTCACGTTCGCCTCCTCGCCACGTAGCTGTAGAAGTTGCAAGCCCCGAAGAACACACCGCGATCCGATCGACCCAACACCTCGGCCGCCCACGCCGCCGCTTCGGCCTCCGTGGCGGCACCGGCCTTCGGCAGCAGCTTCATGAACGACTGGATTCCCGGTTTCCAGAAATCGGCGGCACCCACCTCGGCCAGCACGTACGAGTACGACGAGACCAGGTCCACCCCGGCGTCGCGCAATCGGTGCGGCATCTCGCGCATCACGCGTGGATTGGTAACGATGGCGGCGATGATAGCTTCGTCCATGGCGCGGCCGCGCTCGGGATCATCGGTACCGAAAGTGATGGACGCGTAGTCACCGTCGAAAATGCCGATCATGCCGCCCGGCTTCACGACCCGGGCCAGTTCCTCGAGCACCGCCTGGGGATGGTCCACGTGACTGATGAGAGTGTGCGCGATGACCGCATCGAATGCGGCATCCGCCAGCTTGAGGCTCTGCGAATCGCCGGCCCGGAAGTCGATCCGGTCGCCGATGCCCTCCGACTTCGCCAGACGATGCGCCGCGGCGATCAGCGAGGGGCTGAGATCGATGCCGGTGATGCGCCCCCGAAAGCCCGGCCGGCGCGCGACGGTGCGGGCCACCACGCCGGTTCCGCACCCGACGTCCAGCACGCTGCCGGCGCCGTCGATGCCCATGCCCTCGAGATACTCGCCCATCATGTGCAGGAACTTCGGATGGCGCCCGCGCGCTTCGAGTCGCGTCTCCAGTACCCCCAGCGTGTCGCCGTCCAATTGATCGGTGATGCGATAGACGTCGACAGCCGTCATGATCTTCCTCTTGATATCGGATGGGAAAAGGGTCGCCCTGCGGCGAAAGCTATCTCGGCGCCACGGCGGCGATGCACTCCACTTCCACGCGCGCCCCCAGTGCAAGACCGTTGGCCCCGAGCGCGCTGCGCGCCGGGAACGGTGCGGTGAAGAAGGTCCGGTACACCTCGTTGAAGGCCGCCCACTCCGAGATGTCGGCCAGCATGACGGTGCATTTGACCACGTCGCTCATGGAGAACCCGTTGGCCTCCAGGGAGGCACGGATGTTCTCCATGGTCTGGCGGGCTTCCTCCTTCATGCCGCCCGGTACCAGCTTCATCGTGCCGGGCACGATGCCCACCTGCCCCGACAGGTACAGGGTATCCCGCACCCGGACCGCTTCCGAGAACGGCAGCGTGGTGGGCAGGACCCTGCCCGAGTTGAGGTACTCGATCGGGGCGCTGTCGGCCGCATGAGCGGCACCGCAAAGACAGGCAAACAGCAGCGCGACCGCTTGGGCTTGCTTCATCGGGAGTTCTCCTGGCTGAAGGGTACCGCCGCAGCGTCAGGCCGCTGCGGCGAAGGAACCGAAATCGGTCAACCGCACGTGCCGCTGTGCATACGCGGCACCCACGCGCTGGATGTTGGCGATGTGCTTGACGGAATCCATCTCCTGCATCGTGGCCGGGTCGATGTCGTTCAGGCCGAGCGCGTTCAAGCCCGCGTGAGTGACGT
>JAIESW010000001.1 GCA_019745565.1 Burkholderiales bacterium | reverse complement strand
CGGATCGTCCTGCCTGTACAGCATCACGGTGCCGGCCGCGACCGATTGCGGGTCGGTGAGCCAGCGATCGAGCAGGGCGGCGTCCCAGTTCTTGCCGGCGAGCGTCTTGCGGAAGCCGTCGGAATAGGCGAAGCCTTCTGCCGTTCCGGCTCCGCGGGTCAGGATGCCCCAGAGATTCGGTCCCTGGCGCACTGTTTCGCCGGCTTCGAACGTGTGACAGACACCGCAGTGATTGAGGGCGAGTTTCTTCGCGGCGGCGATGTCGTCCTGGGCACCGGCGGTCACGTTGACGGCCAGCAGGATGCTCGCGGCGACGCATGCGCGGATCGACGCAATGTTCACGGTTGCTCCCGAAGTCGATGACGAGGACCGATGTTGCGGCGGCCGCGATGGTGCGGGGTGGTATCGGAATACCACCGCGGGGCTGCCTATAATCCGGGTTTCCTTCGATCCCGATTGCCGGCAATGCTGAAATTCATCGAACGCTGGTTCGAAAGTCTGCTATGGAACAGCCGTTTCGTGGTGGTGATCGCCGTCGTGGCCAGTATGGTCTCGGCGATCGCGGTGTTCTTCATTTCCACGGTGGATGTCTGGTACCTAGTGGTGCACATCTTCCACTACTCGGATCCGTCGTTGTCGCCGGAAGCGCGCAAGCTGTTGCACGACGACACCGTGACCCACGTGGTCGAGGTGGTGGACGGCTACCTGCTCGCCACCGTGATGCTGATCTTCGCCCTGGGTCTGTACGAACTGTTCGTGAGCGACATCGATGCCGCGCACGGTTCGCGCTCGTCCAGCAAGGTCCTGCTGATCGAGAGTCTCGACGATCTCAAGACGCGGCTCGCCAAGGTCATCCTGATGATCCTGATCGTCAAGCTGTTCGAGCACGCGGTGAAGATGAAGATGGATACCGTGCTCGAACTGCTCTACCTCGGCGGCGCGATCGCCCTGGTCGGTCTGGCGCTCTATCTCACCCACGCCTCCGAGGGGCATCCCCCGGACGGAGGAGCGAAGTCGTCGGACGCTCCCCAAGACCACTGACGCCGGACATCAACGTGCCGGCGCCGCAGGGGGCGCCGGTTCCTTGGGTGGCGCGGCCTCCGTGGCGGGAGGCGACGGTTTGCCTGTCACGCGCTGCGCTTCGCGGGTGCGTTCGTAGTACTCGACCCAGTTCTTGACGTTGCCCTCCTGCACGGCTTCGGCAGCGTCCTTGGGGCGTCTGGTTTCCTCGGCGCGAGCGGCCACGGCCGCAACCATGGCGAGGATGAGTGCGACGGCGAAGCAGGGTGGCAGAGTCAGGTTCATACGTCGATTCTAGCGTCGGGAGGTAACATCGCATCTCACGCCGGGTCGAGGTGACGCCCGGCCTCGAAAAAAAACGCCACGGAGATCGAACATGCACGACCTCGTCATCGAGAACGCATCCGTCATCGACGGGACCGGCCGCCCGGCCTTTGCCGGATCGGTCGCCGTCTCGGGTGGCAGGATCGCCGCAGTGGGCAAGGACGTGGGTGCGGGGCGCCAAAGGGTCGACGCCGAGGGCTTGTCGCTGATGCCCGGCATCATCGACAACCACACGCACTATGACGCGCAGATCACCTGGGACCCGTACGCGTCGCCGTCGCCGGCGCTGGGCGTGACCACGATCGTGATGGGCAACTGCGGCTTCACCATTGCGCCCTGCCGCCCGGACGATCGCGACCTGGTGATGCGCAACCTGACCCATGTGGAGGGCATGTCGCTCGACGCGCTGCGCACCGGCATCCAGTGGGAGTTCGAGACTTTCCCCGAGTATCTGGATTTCCTCGAGGGCCGCGGCGTCGGCCCGAACGCGGCCGTGTTCGTGGGCCATTCGTCGGTGCGCACCTGGGCCTTGCGTGGCGACGCGGCCAAGCGCGCCGCGACCCCCGAAGAGGTCGCGCAGATGCAGGCGATGGTGCGCGAGGCGATGGCGGTGGGCGCGGTGGGTTTCTCCACCACCACGTCGCTCCAGCACAATGGCGAAGCCGGCATTCCGATGCCTTCACGCCTGGCCGACGATGCCGAGTTCGACGCACTCGCTTCCACCCTGGCGGAGTCGGGCAAGGGCACCCTGATGATCACCAAGAATCAGGCAACCCCGATGGCGCGCCTCGAAGCGCTCTCCGCGCTTGCCGGCCGGCCGTTCATCGTCGCGGCACTCCTGCACAGCAACATCACGCCCGAACAGGTGTTCGAGGATCTCGCGTCGATCGGGGATGCACGCGCCCGCGGTCGCCGCCTGTACGGTGCAGTTTCGCCCTGTCCGCTCACCTTCGAATTCAATTTCCACGCCCCGTATGTGCTGGAAGGCCTCGCCTCCTGGCTGCCGGCCATGGAGGCCCACGCCGGCCCGGCGTATCGCGCGCTGCTGGCGAGCGCGGAGTTCCGCGCCAAGGTGAAGGCCGAGATCGCCACGCCGACGCGGCGCATGTTCAACGGCGAATGGGAGCGCATGCACGTGCTGATGGTGAAGAAGCCCGAGCACAAGCATCTGGAAGGCGTGAGCGTTGCGCGCGCCGCGGCGCAGGCCGGCAAGCACGAGCTCGACTTCGTGCTGGATCTGGCGCTCGCCGAGGATCTCGACACGATGTTCATCGCGACCCTGCTCAACTCGGACGAGGCGGCGCTCACGCGCATGCTGACCGACGACAACGCGCTCATCTCGCTGTCGGATGCGGGTGCGCATCTGGAATTCTTCTGCGACGCCGGTGCCGGCCTGCACATGCTCGGCCACTGGGTGCGCGAGCGCGGCATCATGCCGATCGAGCGCGCGGTCCGCCGGCTCACGTCGGAGCCGGCCGAGGCGCTGGGCATCCAGGATCGGGGCCGCATCGCCCCAGGTGCCTGGGCCGACCTCGCGTTGATCGATCCGGCCACGGTCGGGCGCGGACCGGCGGTGCGGCAGCACGATCTGCCCTCTGGTGCTTCGCGCCTCGTCACACCGGCGCGCGGTGTCCACGGTGTGTGGGTGAACGGCGAACAGCTCGCGAACGCCGAGGGCCTGCTGCCACAAGCGCCGCTGGCAGGGCAGGTGCTGCGTTCCTTCAACAGCTGATTCCGTGAAACGCCCGCTGGAGGGTGTTCGAGTCATCGAACTCGGCACGCTGATCGCCGGCCCGTTCTGCAGCCGCATCCTCGGCGAGTTCGGTGCGGAAGTGATCAAGATCGAATCGCCCGACGGTGGCGATCCGTTGCGCTCCTGGCGCAAGCTGCACGAGGGCACCTCGCTGTGGTGGCTAGCGCAGGCGCGCAACAAGAAGTCCGTCGCGATCGACCTCAAGGCATCGGCCGGTCAGGCCCTCGTGCGCAAGCTCGCGCGCGAAGCGGACATCGTCGTCGAGAATTTTCGTCCGGGCACCCTGGAGCGCTGGGGTATCGGCTGGGAGCATCTGTCCGCCGACAACCCCGGCCTCGTAATGGTGCGCCTGTCGGGCTACGGCCAGACCGGCCCCTACAAGGATCGTCCCGGTTTCGGAGCGATCGGCGAGGCCATGGGCGGCCTGCGTTTCCTGTCCGGGTATCCGGATCGCGCGCCGGTGCGCGTGGGCGTGAGCATCGGCGACTCGATTGCGGCGTTGTTCGGCGCCATCGGCGCGCTGGCGGCACTGCGCGAACGCGAAGTGAACGGCGGCCGCGGCCAGATCGTCGACGTGGCGCTGTACGAAGCGGTGTTCGCGATGATGGAAAGCCTGCTGCCCGAGTACGACATGTACGGTTTCGTGCGCACGCGGACGGGCGCCTCGCTGCCGGGTATCGTGCCGTCGAACACCTACACCACGCGCGACGGCAAGTACGTGGTGATCGGTGCGAACAACGACAGCATCTTCAAGCGGATGATGCGCGCCATCGGGCGTCCCGACCTCGCCGACGATCCCCAGCTCGCGCACAACGACGGCCGGACCGCCCGCACCGAGGAGATCGACGCCACCATCGGGGCGTGGACCGGCGCGAACGACCTCGACGAAGTGCTGCGCGTGCTGGAAGCAGCCGAAGTGCCCGCCGGCAAGATCTACGACATCGCCGACATCGTCGCCGACCCGCAGTACGCAGCGCGCGCCATGTTCGAGCAGTTCGCGCTGGCCGGTGGGGGTTCGGTGAAGCTGCCCGGCATCGTGCCCAAGCTGTCCGAGACGCCGGGCAGCACCCAGTGGCTTGGACCGGCGCTCGGGGCCCATACGGCCGAGGTGCTGTCGGGACTGGGCGTTTCCGAGGCCGAGCAGCGGGAACTGGAAGCGGCCGGTGTGATTGCCCGGCCGCGGGGAGCGCCGCCCGTCACGTGATCTTTGCGGCGACGTTGCTAGAATCGTGGCCGATGCCTCCTCCCCGATCCCGATTCCGGGTGGCGCCCGAACTGATTGGTCCGGTTTCATTGCGTCGCTGCATGGCGACGTGTCTGACCGTGCTCGCGCTCGGCGTATCCGGCTGCAGCGTGAAGCAGTACGCCATCGACCGCGCTGCCGATGCGCTGGTGGAGGGCGGCTCGACCTTCGCCTCCGACGACGATCCGCAACTCGTGCGGGAGGCGGTGCCGTTCAGTCTCAAGACCATCGAGAGCCTGATCGAGGCCTCGCCGAAGAACGAGAAGCTGCTGCTCGCGGCGTGCCGGGGCTTCACCCAGTACTCCTACGCCTTCGTGCAGCAGGACGCTGACCGGCTCGAAGACAGGGATGTGAAAGCCTCCCAGGCCCAGGCACTGCGAGCGCGCAAGCTGTACTCGCGGGCGCGGGCCTACGGGCAGCGCGGCCTCGAGGTGCGTCATGCGGGCTTCGGCAAGGATCCCGCCAAGGCGCTCGCCGCGATGACGAAGGCGGACGTGCCGCTGCTCTACTGGACTGCCGCCGCCTGGGCCGCGGAGATCTCGCTCTCCAAGGAAAACCCCGATGCCGTGGCGGATGCGCCGCAGATGCTGGCACTCGCCGATCGTGCTGCGGCGCTGGACGACACCTACGGCGAAGGGGCGATTCCTGCGCTCATGATCGCGCTGGAGATGGTGCGGCAGGGCGCCCAGGGCGATCCGGCAGCACGCGCGCGCGCCCGGTTCGATCGCGCCGTCGCATTGAGCGGCAAGACCCAGGCCTCGCCCTACGTGGGCTACGCCGAAAGCGTGACGGTCCCGTTGCAGGATAAGGCGCAGTTCGAGGCGATGCTCGGCGTCGCGCTCGGGATCGATCCGGATGCCGTGCCGCGCCATCGGCTCGCCAATCTCATCCTGCAGCAACGGGCACGCTGGTTGCTGGCCCACAAGGATTTGCTGTTCGCCGAATGACTTAAGAGATGCGCCCGATGACGATACTTCGATCCTGGCGTCATGCCGTCGGTGTGATGCTTCTTGGCGTGCTGGCGCTGCCGACGGCGCAGGCGGACGATCCGGTGAAGGTACGGCTCGGCACCATCGTCCCGAAGGGATCGTCGTACTTCCGCATCCTGCAGGAACTGGGCGAAGACTGGCGCAAGGTGCAGGGCGAAGGTTCCACCTTCGTCATCTACGGTGACGGCAGCCAGGGCGGCGAGGCCGACATGGTTCGCCGCATGCGCGTGGGCCAGCTCAACGCGGCGTTGCTGTCCTCCGTGGGGCTAGCGGAGATCGATCGCTCCGCCCTCGCGCTGCAGACGGTGCCCATGCTGTTCCGCGACTGGGCCGAGGTGGACTACGTGCGCGAGCGCGTCCGTCAGCAACTCGATGTGCGACTGGCCGAGAAGGGCTTCGTGGTGCTGTTCTGGGCCGACGCCGGCTGGGTGCGATATTTTTCCAAGGAGCCCGCGGCGACGCCGAACGAGTTCAAGCGCTTCAAGGTGTTCGCATGGGCCGGCAATGCCGAGCAGGTGAACCTGATGAAGTCCATGGGCTACCAGCCGGTGCCGCTCGAAACCGCCGACATCCTGCCGAGTCTGCAGACCGGCCTCATCAACGCGGTGGCGGCTTCGCCGTTCTTCGCTCTCACCGGCCAGTTCAGCGGTCCCGCGCCGCACATGCTCGACGTCAAATGGGTACCCATCGTCGGTGCCGCGGTCATGACACGCAAGGTGTGGGACGCGATGACCCCCGCGGCGCGTGATGAGCTGAAGCGCGTGGGCGAGAAGGCCGGCGCCGATATGCGCGCCCGCGCACGCCAGGAGGATCTCGAATCCATCGAGGCCATGAAGAAACGCGGTCTCAAGGTCACGGTGCCGACGCCGGACCAGGAAGCGCAGTGGCGCCAGGCCGCCGAGGAAGTCTATCCGCGCATGCGCGGCCCGATCGTGCCGGCCGACATCTGGGACGAGATCCTCAAGGTGCTGGCCGAATACCGGAACGGCAAGAAGAAGTCGTGACCGCCGGCGCCGCACCGGAGGCGCTTGCCGCACACGCCCCGATCGCGGATAGCGCGCCGCGCGCCTGGCCGCATCGTTTCGAGAATGCGATCGTGGCGCTGGCACTGGCCGCGATGGTGCTGCTGCCGGTGACCGAGATCGTGCTGCGCGCCGTGTTCGCTGTCGGCATTCCCGGCGTGCAGGCGTTGACGCAGCATCTGGTGCTCGCCGTCGGGATGCTCGGGCCTGCGCTTGCCGCGCGCGAAGGGCGGCTGCTCACCATCTCGACGGTGCAGCTCTTCCTGTCCGGCGCGGCGCGTATCGGTGCTCATGCCATCGCCAACGGCGTCGCGGCTGTGGTGACGGTGTTCCTGTGCGTGGCGGCGGTGCAGTACGTGCAATCGGAACGCGGTGCCGGCGACGAACTCGTTTCCGGGCTGCCCACCTGGTGGGTGGAACTGTTGCTGCCGGTCGGGTTCGCATTGATCCTGGCGCGGCTGGTGTGGCGTGCCGGCGAGCGCTGGCCGGTTCGCATCGCGGTGCTGCTGGCGGTCGTGGCCGCCGCGCTGGTGCTGGGGCTCGCGCCGCTGCCGGCGGCGAAACTGACGTGGCCGCTGCTCGCGATCGTCGCTATCGCGACCGCGCTCGGCGGTCCGGTGTTCGCGCTGCTGGGCGGCGCAGCAATGGTGCTGTTCTGGGGCGAGGACCTGCCGATCGCCTCGCTGCCGCTCGATCACTATCGGCTGGTGGTGAATCCGTCGCTGCCCGCCGTGCCGCTCTTCACGCTCGCCGGCTATCTGCTCGCTGAAAGCCGGGCGCCGGCACGACTGATCCGGGTGTTCCGCACGGTGTTCGGCGGGTTCCGCGCCGGACCGGCGCTGGTGACCGTGTTCGCATGCGCGTTCTTCACGGCGTTCACCGGTGCCTCGGGCGTCACTATCCTTGCGCTGGGCGGTCTGTTGCTGCCGTTGCTGATCGGCGCGCACTACCGCGAACGCTCTGCCGTCGGCCTGATCACCAGCGCCGGATCGCTCGGCGTGCTGCTGCCGCCGTCGCTGCCGCTCATCCTGTACGCGGTGGTGGCGAAAGTGCCGCTCGACCGCATGTTTCTCGCAGCGGTGCTGCCGGGCCTGCTGATGGCCACGCTGTTGCTCGCATGGGGAATCCGCCAGCGCGGCCGCGGCACCGACGCCGAGCGCAGGTTCGATGCGCGCGAGGTGCGTGCCGCGCTCTGGGATGCCAAGTGGGAACTCGCCACCCCCCTGGTCGCGATCGGCATGCTGTTCGGGGGGGTCGCGACGCCGGTCGAGGCGGCCGCCGTCACCGCGTTGTACACGTTCATCGTGACCATGGTGGTGCACCGCGATCTCACGCTCACGCGCGACGTGCCGCGCGTGTTCGCCGAATGCGGGTTGCTAGTGGGCGGCATCCTGCTGATCCTCGGTGTCGCGCTCGGCCTCACCAACTATCTGGTCGATGCCCAGGTGCCGGATCACGTGACCGATTGGGTCAAGGGGAACATCGAATCGCGCTGGGCCTTCCTGCTGGCGCTGAACGCCTGCCTCCTTGCCATCGGTTGCGTGATGGACGTGTTCTCGGCGACCATCGTGATGGTGCCGCTGATCGTGCCGGTGGGCGTGGCGTTCGGCATCGATCCGTTGCATCTCGGCGTCATGTTCCTCGCGAACATGGAGCTGGGCTTCCTGACCCCGCTGGTGGGCATGAACGTGATCTTCGCCGCCTACCGCTTCGGCAAGCCCATGCCCGAGATGGTCCGTGCCGTGCTGCCCACCTTCGGCGTCCTGCTGATCGGCGTCCTGCTCATCACCTACCTGCCCTGGCTCACGTCGTGGCTGCCGGGCACCCCCTGAAAGGCGATCCTTTGGCTGCTGCCTCGCAGTACCTGAACGACGGCGTGCGCCCGCGCGAGGTGTGGGCCTGGGCCTCCTACGATTTCGCCAATTCCGGCTATACGACGGTGGTGATCACCGCCATCTTCAACGCCTATTTCGTCGCGGTGATCGCCGACAATGCGCCCTGGGCCACGTTCGCGTGGACCGCCGCGCTGTCCCTGTCGTACGCGGCGATCGTGATCACCGCACCGATCATCGGCGCGTGGGCCGATGCCCATGCCGCGAAGAAGAAGCTCCTGCTCATCACCACCATCGGCTGCGTGCTCGGCACGGCCGCGTTGTACTACGCCAGGCCCGGCGATCTCGCCATTGCGATCATCGCGCTGGTCGTGTCCAACTACTTCTTCGGCACCGGCGAGAATGTCATCGCCGCGTTTCTGCCCGAACTCGCCAAGGGTTCTGCTCTCGGCAAGGTGTCCGGTTGGGGCTGGGCGTTCGGCTATGTCGGCGGACTGCTGAGCCTCGGGGTGTGCCTCGCCTACGTCACCATGGCGCAAGGGCAGGGGCACACGGCGGTGCAGTTCGTCCCGGTGACGATGCTGATCACCGCCGGCATCTTCGCGGTGGCGAGCCTGCCCACCTTCCTCATCCTCAAGGAGCGCGCGCAGCCCCAGAAGCTGCCGGGCGGCGCCTACCTGGCGGTGTGGTCGAAGCTGGGCGACACGATCCATCACGCGCGCCGTTATCGCGACCTGGCGCGATTCCTGGTCTGCATCCTGTTCTATCAGGCGGGTGTCCAGACGGTGATCGCGATCGCGGCCATCTACGCGCAGCAAGCCATGGGCTTCGGAACCAAGGAGACGCTGCTGCTGGTGCTGCTGGTCAACATCACTGCGAGCATCGGCGCGTTCGCCTTCGGGCACTTCCAGGATCGTCTGGGCCACGTGAAGAGCGTCGCCTACACGCTGGTCGGCTGGTTGCTGACGACCCTGGTCGCGTGGTTCGCCACGGGGCCCGGGCTGTTCTGGGTCGCGGCCAACCTGGCCGGGTTGTGCATGGGGGCCAGCCAGTCGGCGGGGCGGGCGCTGGTGGGCTACCTCAGCCCGGAGTCCCGTCGGGCGGAGTTCTTCGGGCTGTGGGGGCTCGCAGTGAAGCTCTCGTCCATCTTCGGGCCGATGACGTATGGATTGGTGAGCTGGGTGACCGGCGGCGACCACCGCATGGCGATGCTCGCCACCGGGACCTTCTTCGTGGCCGGGCTCGCCATCCTGGCGGGCATCGATCCCGAACGCGGCCGACAGGCGGCAGCGGAGGGCTGAAGGTGACGTTCCCCCCGATTGCAGGCCCAGCGAGAGCTTAGGTGTGACCGGACGTGATTCGGCAGCGGCCAGCGCAACCGGGGCGCACAGCCGCCCGGTACACCTTGGGTCATGGGTGAAATGCGATTCAACTCCCGCGGATTCAGGCCGTTACCGGTGCACCCGACGAAACCGTAGGGATATACTCGTTTCAATCTCGTTACCGATGCCCGAAATCACACGATGCTAGGCTGGCTCAAATCCTCCGGTGGTGCCGACCATCCCATGGCCGACCCCAAGGGGGCGCGTGCGATCATCGAGACGCTGCCGGTCAACAACCCGTCGCAGGCGCTCGAGGCGCTGTCGGAACAACTCGAAGGGTTGCGCGAGGCTTCCGGGCTCAAGGCGCAGCGTGTGTTCGAGATCATCGACACCATCGACACCGCAGCCAAGCCGTTCCAGCGCAAGCTTTCGCAGGACTATGTGAGCGGCGGTCTCGCGCTCGCGAAGGCGCAGGAGACGCGCATTGCCCACGTGGTGGGGACCTTCTGGCTGCGGCTCGCCAACAGCTACCGCATGCTGATCGAGATGCACGAGGCGGGCGATCCGACCGCGACGTCCATCCGCGGTCAGCTTTCCACCGCGGCCAGCCGCTCCATTCGCGCGGCGAACCTGTATCTCAAGTGGCGGCTGTTCCGCTACAGCCCGGTCACCCCCGCGTTCTGGCGCGACCTCGGCCGCATCTACCAGGTGGCGGAATCGCGCGGGTTTTCCGCGGGCAAGGTCATCGTCTATCCCGGCGTGTATGGCGAGTCGAGCGTCCAGCGTGAACTGCTCAAGGTCTTCATGCTCTCGGTCTCGTCCACCGACAGTCTGTCGGCCATGCAGGTGGAGATCGTCGAGCGCGTGTGCGCGCAGTTTTCCGAGTGGTTCGTCATGCAGAAGCAGGCGTCCACCGGCTGCCATTTCTGGTTCGATCTCGCTCAGGACAAGGCGCCGGCGCGTCTGGCCGACCGCCTCGCGCTGTCGCCTTCGATGCGTTTCTTCGGCCCCGGCAATGCCGCCTACGAGCTGGAAAAACTGGGCGCGATGGTGAAATCGGGTGGCGCGGTGCCGTCCAACGTGAACCTGGGCGGCGAGTATCCGCCCGACCAGGTCATCGAAGCGCTGAAGCACCTGTCGCGCTACTGGGCACCGCAGCCGCCTGCGCGGCGCGAAGTGCGCAAGGAGTCCGCCGAACGCATCGACGTGGTCCATGGCCTCGATGACGTGTTGTCGGCCGTGGAGCGCGACATCATGGATCTCGACTTCGACGACCGCCGCATGGAGGGCTGGAGCGTCACGAACGAAAGCACCGGCGGCTTCGGCGCGGTCGCGCCGGCCAATCGTAGCGACTGGCTGCAGATCGGCACGCTGCTCGGGGTCAAGTACGAGGATGGAGCCGCGTGGGGCGTGGGCATCGTGCGCCGCCTCAACTTCGACGCGCAGAACAACCGCAACGTGGGCATCGAGATGTTCGCGCGCGGTGTCACCACGGTGAAGCTGTTGCCGCTGCTGCCCGATGGGCGCGTGCATCCCGACGACGAGCTGGGCGAGGATGCGCTGCTGTTGCCCTCGGCTGCCGACAACAGCCTCGGCAAGATGGAAGTGACGCTGGTGATGAAGCTCGGCACCTTCTCGCCGCAGAAGAGCTACGGCATGCGCATGTACGCGATGGACTATCTGCTGGTGCCCAAGCGCCTGATGGAAGCGGGGCAGGACTTCGACATCGCCGAATACCGCGTGCTGCAGCGGTCGGGCTAACCCAGCGTCTTTTTAAGGAACGCGCCGATCGCGGCGATCTCCTCGGGGCACACCGAATGCTCCATGGGGTACTCGTGCCACTCGACGGCGTAACCGAGTCCCTGCAGCAGGTCGCGTGAGCGCTGCGCCGTCGCGAGCGGGATGATCGGGTCATAAGTGCCGTGCGCCATGAAAATCGGCACGCCGTTCGAGGCGGCGCTGCGCTCCGCGGCCAGGGTCGCTGCCAGCGGCACGTAGGTCGACAGCGCCATCACCCCGGCCAGCGGTTGCGATCGCCGCAGGGCGGTCTGGAACGCGATGGCGCCGCCCTGGGAGAAACCGGCGAGCACGATGCGGCTCGGCGCGATGCCGCGCTCGGCTTCGCGGGCGATCAGTTCTTCCACCGCCTTCTGTGACGCGCGAACGCCGGCTTCGTCCTCGCGGCGATTGATGTCGGTGCCGAGGATGTCGTACCACGCCGGCATCACGTAGCCGCCGTTGATGGTGACCGGCATTGCAGGCGCGTGCGGGAACACGAAGCGGATCGGAGCGGGCGGCAGATCGAGCTCGGGCACGATCGGCGCGAAATCGTTGCCGTCAGCGCCCAGACCGTGCAGCCAGATGACCGCGGCGGTCGGTTCGGGGCCAGTGGCGATTTCGAGAGCGTTCAACATGGATTCGGCAGGACGGTTGATCGGACCCCGACGATACCGCGGTTGGCTCGCGTCGCGCGCGAGCCGGCAAAGGAAAAACGCCCCGGATGTCGTCCGGGGCGTTGTTCAGTCGAAGCTTCGAGGGCTCAGCGCAGCGATACGGGTCCGGTGCAGAGCTTGGCGACCAGCAGGCTTTCGACGGTGTCGGCAGCGGGCCGGGCGAGCTGCGGTTCGGTCCGGGCGCTCTTCCAGACGGTGGCGCCGCTGCCCAGTTCACCGGTCTTGAAAGCCCAGCTTTTCATGGCCGCTTCGCCGGTGTCGCAGGCGAGCTTGTAGCGGACCACCTGGGAGCGGTGGGGAAACCAGTCGTCGCCCAGCGTGTGGGTGGTGGAATAGTTCACCAGCACCACGGCCTCGCTGGTGGGGCCCTCGGTGGTGACCGAGTTCTGATCGACGAAGACCTGGGTGGCGGCGTCGGCGCTCAGACTGCGCCAGTCGGCCGCGTGGGCCGCACCGGTGACGACGAGGCCCAACCAGGCCGCGAGAAGGACGGTTGCCAGGGTTCTTGCATGCATGTTCTTGCTCCCTTTTCAGTGTGGTCCGGATCCGCCGTCTCACCGCTCCACGCGGTTCGTACGGCACATCCCATGGGAGCAATGTAGCGATATTGCATTGCACAACCAAGTACTCGATGGGAATATGATCCATTCGATATCTGCATGAACGGGGGATACTCATGGATCGATTCAGTCTGATGCAGGCCTTCGTCCGCATTGCCGAAACGGGCAACATTTCCGCGGTGGCACGGGAGCTTGGTACCAGTCAGCCGACCGTGAGCAAGCAGCTCGCAGCACTCGAGGCTAGCCTGGGCGTCACCTTGTTGCAGCGCACGACCCGTAGCCTCAGCCTGACCGAGACGGGCGCTGCCTACTACGAAGCGGCGCGCCGCATCCTGGACGACGTTGCCGAGGCCGAGGCAGGGGTCGCACGGCTGTCCACCGGGCTCACGGGGACTCTGACGGTGGCCGCTCCGAACGCCCTGGGGCAACAGTTCCTCGATCAGGTGGTGATCGACTTCCAGGCCCGGCACGACGGACTCAAAGTGCACCTGATCGAAGGCGAGCGCTTTGCCGACCTGGTGGAGGAGGGTATCGACGTGGCGGTCCGCGTCGGTGACCTCACCGATTCGACGCTCGTGGCGCGGCGGGTGGGATCGAGCCGGCGGGTGGTGGTGGGCACGCCGGAATACTTCGCGCGCCGTGGCGAACCCCGTGTGCCGCAGGACCTCGAGCGCCACAACTGCATCCTCTACAGCTATCTGCGGGGCGGCAACATCTGGTCGTTCCGCGGGCCGAAGGGGGAAATGGCGGTGCGTGTGGCCGGAACGTTCCGCACCACCAGCGGCAGCGCGATCCGGCGGGCCGTCCTGGCCGGCATCGGCGTGGCGGCGACCCCGCTCTGGATAGTGCACGACCACCTGAAAACGGGACGCCTGCAGACCGTCCTCGCGGACTACGCTCCGCCCTCGGCCGAGATCAATGCGGTGTATCCGTCGGTGCGGAAGCTCTCGACCAAGGTGCGCGTGTTCATCGACCATCTCCGCGACCGGTTCGCGGAGATACCCGAACTCAATTGACGCTTGCGGCCCCGGCCCTCGCCGGGCTGCCTCAGAAGGACTGCCCCCTAGGAGGCCAGGCCGATCGGGCGGCGCTGCCTCAGCCGGCCTGAAGCTCTTCGCCGGCGGGAAAATCCAGTTCGACCCGGGCGCCGCTCGGATCGAAACAGAAGAGTTGCCAGGTGCCCGATTCGTTCTGGCGCCGCAGGTCGTATTTGATCCCGCGCGTCTTCAGCTTCGCGGTCATGCCCGGCAGATCCGCCGCGGTGAACGCCATGTGGTCGAGCACCCCGCGCGGGTCGGGCGGCAGCGGGCGGCCCGCGATCACATGCAGCACCGCCTCGTCGCCGACGTACAGCCACGTGCCGGGAAAGCCGAGATCGGGGCGCGGGCCTTCCTTGAGACCCAGCACCCCGATGTAGAAGTCGCGCGTTGCCGCCAGATCCGAGGTCAGCACCGTGAAATGGTTCATCCCGCGGATCGGCATCCCGCGGACTTACTTTTTCTCGGCCGTGGGGGCCGGTGCCGCCGCAGAACCCGTCTGGCGCGGGCTCACCGTGATCGCGACTTCCGAGCCGGACAACGTGCCGGCATTGATCTCCAGGGTCGCGGCACGCTCACCGCGCGTGAAAGTGAGGATGCTGGTCTTGCCCTGCACCGCGGTCACCTGTTCCCAGCCGAAGGTCGGCATCTGTTCCTGGTAATAGGTGTAGGCCTGCGTCGACGGCCGATCGGTCACGAGTACCATGCGACCGAACCACTTGTCGCCCTGACCCAGGATGACCGACTTGTCGGTGTTGATCTTGGTTCCCGCAGGAATCGGCACGTCCGACACCGGCTGGTAGGCGGAGGAAGACTTGGCCGAACTGCTCGTACCGCTGGAACTGCTCGAGCTGCTGGACGACGAACCCGGCATGCTGGAGCACGCGGCGAGTGCCAGCGAGGACGCGATGACGAGGGCTACCGGGAACTTGTAGTTCGAGTGTGTGTCGGGCATTGGTGACAAATCCTTCCGTGGACGTTAATCGATGATGCTGACTGCATAGAAGGGTGTCAACGCATGGAAGTTCCGCCGCGTCGATGACTTCGGCGGGAACGCGGTCCGGCACACGGGCGGATGCGCGTCGAGCAGCCGGGGACGCCGGCTTCAGCGTTTCTTGAAGCGCACGACGATCAGGACGATCAGCAGAACGAACCCCCCGATCATCGACATATCGAGTACGGACATGGTTCACCTTGTTGTTGACATCACGTACTGCTCAGGTTTCGGTATGGACAGGCCGCGCGCTGCAGTACCCATCCCCTTGAATTATGGCCAAAGCCAACCTTCAATGTCACCTTATCGGCCGGCACGCCCCGGGATTTAGGCCGACCGTAGCCGGTCCCGCATTCCGTTGCCCGTCCTCGAAGCCGCACGCCCGCCATGAGCCTCGCCGCACTGATCCGGAGCATTCCCGACCACCCGAAGCCGGGCATCCTGTTTCGTGACGTCACGACGCTCATGAAACACGGTCCGGCCTTTGCGCAGGCCGTCGGCCTGCTGGCCGATCGCTATCGCAACAGCGGGGTCCACAAGGTTGCCGGTATCGAGGCCCGCGGTTTCATCGTGGGCGCAGCACTCGCCCACGCACTCGGCGCCGGGTTCGTCCCGCTGCGCAAGCGTGGGCGTCTGCCCGCGACCGCCATCGGGCGCGACTACGAGCTCGAGTACGGAACCGATCGCATCGAGATGCACGTGGACGCGGTCACCGCGGGCGAAAGGGTGGTGGTGGCCGACGATCTCATCGCGACCGGCGGAACCGCCGAAGCCGCGCTGCGGATCTTCCGCGATGTCGGGGCGACCGTGATCGAGAGCTGCTTCCTGGTGGAACTGCCGGCCCTGGGCGGGCGCGAGCGGCTCGCGGCAGTCGGCTGCGACACGCACGCACTGATCGCGTTCGACGGGCACTGAACCGTGCGTGCGTGTCTCGTCCTGTCGTTCGCCGGCCTGATCGCTGCCGACGCGGCCCTGGCCGAACCCGACGCGATGGCGCGGCGTCCTGCGGCGGAACTGCTCGCGGCGTGCCGCGCGGTGCCTGCCGGCGGCCCCGAAGCGACGCGCTGCCTCGCGTTCGTGGAAGGCTTTCTGTGGGGCCACGGCTGGGCTGCGTGGCGCACGTCCCGCGACATGTATTTCTGTCCGCCGGGGGAGGAGGGCGCGGTCGCCGCACGCGACATGATTCCCGCGGTCGTCGCCTACCTCGAAGCGCATCCGGACAAACTCGACCAGCCCGCGCACCTCATGCTGTTCTCGGCGCTGTCGAGCGCCTATCCCTGCAGCCCGGCCGACCCCGCGGCCGGTCGCTGAACGCGACCCGGAAAACGAGAAAGCCGCGGCGGACCGCGGCTTTTCCGGATTGCCGGACAGCGAGCTTCAGGCAGCCACGCGGCGGCGGTACTCGCCCGTTGTGGTGTCGATCTCGATCTTGTCGCCGGTGGCGCAGAACAGCGGCACCTGGATTTCGTAGCCCGTCGCGAGCTTGGCGGGTTTCAGCACCTTGCCCGAGGTGTCGCCGCGCACGGCGGGCTCGGTGTAGGTGATCTCGCGCACCAGCGAGGAGGGCAACTGCACCGAGATGGCCTTGCCGTCGTAGAAGGTCACTTCCACCGGCATGCCGTCTTCCAGATAGATGAGCGCGTCGCCCATGTTCTCCTTCTCCACCTCGTACTGGTTGTAGTCGGCGTCCATGAAGACGTACATGGGATCGGCGAAGTACGAGTAGGTCACTTCCTTGCGGTCGAGAATGACCACATCGAACTTCTCGTCGGCGCGATACACGGTTTCGCTGGTCGCGCCGGTCAAGAGGTTCTTCAGTTTCATCTTCATCACGGACGCGTTGCGGCCGGATTTGTTGAATTCGGCACGCTGCACCACGAGCGGGTCCTTGCCCACCATGATGACGTTGCCGGAACGCAGTTCCTGAGCGATCTTCATGAACGTTCTGCCAAGGTCGGTTTAGAGTCACCGGCACACCGGAATCAGGTGCCGAAATGAAAGCCGCGAATTATAGCCGCGCGGCAGCGAATCGCACCAGATTGGAGCCAAGGTCGCCCAGGCGGGCGAGGCGGGTCGCCCAGGTGTCGCCGTGGGCATTGAGCTCCGCCCGGACTGCCCGGAAGCGGCGCCAGGCCGCCCCGATATCGCCGGCTGCCGTTTCCCCCCGGTTCCACTGGCGCCACAGGTCGCGGGTGGCTGCGGTCGCCTCGGCCGACAGTCCTTCGGTGTAGCGGTCGACGAAGGCGTGCAGCTTGGCCCAATGGGCACCGCCTTCCTGGGGGTAGATGTTCCAGACGAACGGGCGCCGGGCCCACTGGGCGCGAACGAAGGAATCCTCGCCGCGCACGAAGTTGCAGTCGCAGGTCCACAGCAGGCGGTCGTACTGGTCGAGCGGCTGAAATGGCAGTACCAGCACCGCCAGCGCACCGCGCTCCAGGCGCGCGCCCGGAAGCACGCCGGCGGCCCCGAAGTACCGCAGGACATCGGGCAACACCCGGCTCTCCGGCACCAGGGCCAGGATGTTTTCCGGGCCGTTGGCCCAAGCCGACAGGAGCGGACCTACCGCCGGCCCACCATAGCCGAACAGGGAGACGCTGGTGACGGACCCCGGCCGATGCGGCCGCGTTGCCAGTTCGGCCTGACGTTGGACCTCGAGATCCTGCTCGCACAGCACCCCCCCGGTGCGGGCCGTGAAACCGGGAAAGAAGAAGTGCTTGACGAGCGGCAGCCGGGGATGGGGCGAGCTGCCGAGATGGCACTCCTCGACCCAGTCTTCGGCGCTCAGGTACTCGAGGTTGATCCAGACCGGTTTGCGTTGGCGGGCGGCCATGGCATCGAGATAGAGGTCAGGCGCGCGCGAGCCGAACGCCTCCACCACCACGTCCGCGGCCGCACCGAAATCTGCATCCGGGCGCCAATGGAGAATGTCGACCCCGGCGATCGTCTGGCGCTCGGCGGCCGCATCCACCTCGGCACACAGCCGGTGGAACGTGGCGAGATCGTCGACCCACAGCCGCACTGCGAGGTCGTGTTCGGCCACGAGCTGGCGCGCGAGGCGCCACGAAACGCCGATGTCGCCGTAGTGATCGACGACCTTGCAGAAGATGTCCCAGCGCGTGCCGGTCATCCCGGCACGCCCGCCAACCCGCAGGTCCTTCCTTTCAGTACTTGACCGAGCAACCGTACGCCGCCGTGTTGGCCGTGGTCACGGGCTTGCCGGCCATGGCTTCGTCGAGCGCGGTGGCGACGTAGTTCTTCGCGGTACGCACGTCCTCCTGGCGCCAGGTGGCCTTGTCGTCGATGGCGCCGGCGTAGATCACCTTGCCGGCCGGATCCACCACGAACATGTGCGGCGTGGCGCGCGCACCCCATGTGCGTCCGACGGCGCCGTCCTCGTCCAGCACGAACGCGGTCGGATTCATCTTCCAGTCGCGCATGACACCCTGTGTGCCCTGCGGGTCGCGATAGTCGCCGCTCTTCGGGTTGGTGGAACTGATCGCGAGCCACACCACGCCCTTGCCGGTGTAGGTCTTCTGCAGGTTCTGCATGTTGCCGCTCTCGTAGTGCTTCTGCACGAACGGGCAACCCTGGTTGAACCACTCCAGCACGACGAACTTGCCCTTGTAGTCGGACAGGTGGACGGTCTTGCCGGTCACGTCCTTCAGCGTGAAATCCTTGGCGGGCGTGCCCGGTACGGCGTTGGCGAAGGCCGGGCCGGCGGCCAGAGCAACCATCAGAGCGGCACTGCGTATCCATGTCCTCATCGCTTCTCCTTTCCTGCGTGGCATCACGATCCGCCCGCGGCGGCGCGCTCGAGCGCGCGCACCACGATGTCCGAAGTCAGCAATTCCGGCAACAGCTCCGGCGCACCATCCCCGGTCGTCGAATAGACCGCATAGACCGGCACGCCGTTGCGGCCCAGCCGCGCCAGCGCCGCGGTGATGTGGGCGTCGCGATTGGTCCAGTCGGCCCGCATCCGGACCACGCCGTGGTCGGCGAAGGCGCGCCGCACGGCATCGGACTCGAGCACGAGGCGTTTGTTCACCTGACAAGTGACGCACCAGGCCGCGGTGAAGTCGACGAAGACCGCGCGGCCGTTCGCGCGCTCGGTCTGCAAGGCGGCGTCGGAGTAGGGTGTCCATCGGCCCGACGCGTCGGCTGTTGCTGTCCGCGGTTCGCCGGCCGGCCAGCCGAACAGGGCTGCAGCGGCCAGCAGCGCCACGACGGCGACGAGGGCGACCGCGCGCCGCGGACCGTGCGCCGGCGCGAGGAAGCGGTTCCAGGCCCACAGGGCCGCCGCCACCAGGACGAGAGCGGCGAGCAGTCGCGCGGCGGCACCGATGCCGAGTTGTTCGCCGAGCACCCAGACGAGCCATACCGCCGTGAGGTACAGCGGAAACGCCAGCACCTGCTTGAACGTTTCCATCCATCGGCCGGGCCGCGGCAGCCAGCGCACCAGCTTCGGCTGGAACGACAGGGCCACGTAGGGCGCTGCCATGCCGATCGCGAGGGCGGTGAACACGACCATCGCCTGCAGGGCCGGCTGCGTGAGCGCGTAACCCAGTGCGGCACCCATGAACGGCGCCGTGCACGGTGCCGCCACGACGGTCGCCAGCAGGCCCGCAAAGAAGGCGCCGCGCAGTCCGCCGCGATCCGGCGCGTTGCCCGCGGCCGTCTGGAGTTTGAGACCCCATTCGAACACGCCGCTCAAGTTGAGTCCGAGGACGAAGAACAGCGTGGCGAGACCGGCGACGATCGGCGGCGACTGCAGCTGATAGCCCCAGCCGAGCGCCTGCCCGCTCGCGCGGAGCGCGATCAGGCTGCCGGCGACGATCCAGAAGCAGACGACGATGCCCGCGGCGAACGTCAGGCCGTGAGCGCGCAGGCGTCGGGCGCTGCCATGGGCTTGCTCCACGAAGCCCAGGACCTTGATGGACACCACCGGAAACACGCACGGCATGAGATTCAACACCAGGCCGCCGAGGAAGGCGAACGTCAGCGCAAGCGCCAGGCCGAGCCGGTCGGCATCCGTGCCGCGGGCCGCGGCCGAGATCTGTTGGGCGTCGATGGCTGCCGCGGGTGCGCTGGCGCGTGCGGTCGGTGCGCCGCCGGGCCACGCCGCGGAGATCGTCGCGGCCGACACCTTGCCGCTTGGGTCCAATCCCGCATCGGCGACGAGCAAACCTGACAGCGCGGCAATATTCCCCTTGAAAGTCGGTGCGGCGGTCAACTCCAGACGGTAGCTGCCGGTGTCTTCGTGGACCAGCGTTTGCGGCGACGGGTAATCGACGATCTCGGCATCGTCGGGATGAAAGACGAGACTCCCGAGCTGGTGTTGGACCCCGCCCGGCGGCTCGAGGTGCAGCACGATGTGATCGGTCGACGGCTTCGCCGTCACCTTCCATCCTTGCAGGGGCTGCGGCACGGCTGCACGGGCGTCGCGGAGCTTCTGCGCCCAGCGCGCGTCGGGTGTGCCGGCGCCGGCCGGCACATCCAGGGACAGCGTCGCGCCGCCGGGCAGGCAGATCTCCTTGCAGATCAGCCATTCGGCCTTCGCTTCGATGCGGGACGGCACATCGGCCGCGAACGTTTTCGGCGTCGTGATCTCGGTGAGCAGGAGAGTCTCGCCGTGATAACCGATGTTGGTGAGGGGGCCGACCGGTATGCGCTCGGGCACGGGCCACAGGATCGGTCCGGCGGCGAAACCCTTCGGCAGCGACCAGGCGATGCGGGTGGGCATGCCCGAGTCGCCGGGGTTCTTCCAGTACGTGTGCCAGCCGGCCTCGTGCTCGATGCGCAGAGCGACCAGCAACGGCTGTCCGGGACGGATCGAATCCTGCGCGGCCACCAGTTCGACGCGCGCATGCGGTACGTCGAGCGGCGCGGCAAGCGACGCGAGCGCCGGTATCGCGAGCGCTCCGGCGAGGAAGAGACGGATCATGGTGGCGCGAGAGGTTAGCACGCGGGCCCGGAGCCTCCGCCGCATGTGCGATCACGCGTTGTCGCGTTCATCGAACGCTCGGCCGACGCAATTTGTTTCCCCTGTTCGCGGCCCGGGAATGCAAAATGCGCGCATTGAGGGTTCCCGCGAGCCGGCGTCGTCGGGATTCGGCGACGAAATGTTCTCAAGTTTTCAGTGCCGGGAACCGATGACGAAGGTTCAGGACTAATGGCGCAACGATTGAAGGAGGGAAGGACCATGACGAACGCAACAGTACGCAGACCCCGATCGTCGACTCGACTGATCACGGGCCTCTCGGTCGCGGTTCTCGCGTTGAGCCTCGGGGCGTGCACGCGCTCGCTCGTCGGCGTCGCGCCGACGAAAGCGACGGGCAGCAGCGGTCAGAGTGCGGCGACGGCTGCAGGTTCCAAGACGGCGGGACAGAGCGGGTCCACGACCGGCAGCAGCGCGGCCGGCGCCCGCAGCGGACCCGGTGCCACAGGCAGTTCCGACCCGACGGTAAAGGGCACGAACAATTCCGGCGCTGAAGTCACCGCGCTTTCCGCCGATGGCGCGAACGCATCCGGTGCCGATTCGAGCGGTGCAGCCGGGGCCGGCGGACGATCCACGGGCGGTGCGGGTGCGGCTGGAGGAGCCGGCGGCGCGGGTGCAGGCGGATCCAATACGGCGGGTGCCGGCGGCGGCGCCAAGGGCGCGGCCGGATCGACCGCTGCCGGCGGCGCTGCGGCGGGAAGCGCAGCGGCGGGCAGCAGCAACAAGTCCGGGGCAGGTTCGACCGCTGCGGGCTCGAGCGCGGCGGGCGGTGCCGGAGGCGCAACGGCAGGGGGCGCGGCGGGCGGTCGCAAAGGTGCGGGCGGCGGTGATACCGACGTTGCCGCAGCCAAAGGTGCGGGCGGAGCCGGTGCCGGAGGCACTGGCGCTGGTGGAGCCGGCGGTGCGGGCGCGGCTGCCGCAGGCGGCGGAGCACAAGAGACCGCGGCCGAAGCCGCGGCGCGCGCGCAGCGCGAACGCGAAGAGGCGCTGGAAGCCGAGCGCCGCGGCCGCGTCGAAACCGCAGCCAACCGCGTGGTGATCGACCAGGACGAGAAGCTGCAGACCCTGGGCGGTACGCTGCCGGCCACTTTCAACATGGACGAGCAAGGCCAGTTCGAGTTCGACAAGTACGAGCTCAACAGCGAAGTGAAGGGGAAGCTCGACGAGATCTGGGACAAGCTGAAGGAAGCGCCCTACGACCGGCTCATCGTGCACGGCTACACCGACCGCATCGGGACCGAGGAGTACAACCAGCAGCTCTCAGAGAAGCGCGCGTGGGCCGTCGCCGGCTACCTGATGGACAAGGGTGTGCCGCCCTACAAGCTCACAGTGGTGGGGCGCGGCAAGGCCGCACCGCTCACCACGCCCGACGAGTGCAAGGGTCTGAAGCGCGATGCGCTGATCGACTGCCTGCAGCGCGATCGCCGGGTCGAAGTGGTCGCGACCCTGAAGGAGTACAACCTCAAGGTTCAATGATCACGTCGGTTCCCGACGAAACCCCGGCAAGCCGCGAGGCGCCGGGGTTTTTTGTCGTCCGCTTGGACGGTGTAACCTTGGTGCGTTGACCACAACGACAATCCACCAGGGGGAGCAATGATCGTCGACCACCGCACCTACGCCGTGAAGCCCGGCAAGCTTGCCGAATACCTCAAGCTGTACGAGGCCGAGGCGTATCCGCTCCAATTGAAGTACCTCGGCCACAACGTGGGCTGGTACACGTCGAACGACATCGGACCCCTGTCGCAGGTGGTGCACATGTGGGCCTATGCCAGCCTCGCCGATCGCGAGGAACGCCGCAATCGTCTCGCCGCCGACCCGGCCTGGGGCGCATTCCTCGCGAAGGCCATGCCGCTGCTCGACAGCATGGAGAACAAGATCCTGCGACCCACGCCGTTCTTCACGCCGCCGGAACGCAAGGGATGATCGGCGAGCTCGCTGCCGCAATCCCCGACGGCGCGACGGTCGCGCTGGCGCAGGATTCGGTCGGCGTTTCCATGGCTGCGACGCGTGAACTCGTGCGCGACGGCGTGCGCGATCTCGATCTCGTGGGCGTGCCGATCAGCGGGCTGCAGGCCGACGTGCTGATCGGTGCGGGTTGCGTGCGGTCCATCGAGACTTCGGCGGTCACGCTGGGTGAATTCGGCACCGCGCCGCGTTTCGCCGCGGCGCTCAAGGCAGGAACGATCCGCGTGCTCGATTCGACGTGTCCGGCCATCCATGCCGCGTTGCAGGCGGGTCAGAAGGGGCTGCCGTTCATGCCGCTGCGCGGCCTGATCGGGTCAGACCTGGTGCGCCATCGCTCCGACTGGAAGGTCATCGACAATCCGTTCGGCGCGGACGATCCGATCGTGCTGCTGCCGGCGATCCGTCCCGATTTCGCACTGTTCCACGCCCCGCTCGCGGACACGAAAGGCAACGTGTGGATCGGCCGGCAGCGCGATCTGCTCGTCATCGCGCAGGCTTCGAAGCAGTCGCTGGTGACCGTGGAGGCCGTCACCGACGAAGACCTGATGCGCGACGAGGTTCGCGCTGCAGGCGTGATTCCGGCGATGTATGTGAGTCGGATCGCGTTGGCGCCCGGCGGTGCGAGGCCGCTCAAGTTCCAGGACCACTATGCGCGCGACGATGCGGCAGTGGCCCGCTACGCAGCCATGGCACGGACCGATGACGGTTTCTGCGAATGGCTGGAGGAGTGGCTGCAGGCGGACGCGATCGCCGCGTGATGGAACCGTTCACGCGCGCCGAACTGCTGATCACGGTCATCGGCCGCCTGCTCGAAGGATGCCGGCACGTGATCGTCGGGGCCGCCTCGCCGATCCCCGGCGCGGGGGCGTTGCTGGCGCGGGCACGTTCGCAGGGCGCCCTGCACGTCAACGTGCTCGGCTCGCGCCGGCACAACGCCTTCACCAATGGTGGTGTCGAGACGTTCGATCTGGCCGCGCAGGGCAGGGTCGACGCCTTCTTTCTGGGCGGCGGCCAGATCGACGGCGAAGCCAATATCAATCTGGTCGGAGCCGGCGGCTATCCGGCGAGCGAGGTGCGCTGGCCGGGGTCGTTCGGTTCGGCCTACCTGTATTTCCTGGTGCCGCGCGTGATCCTGTTTCGCGAGGAGCACACGCGCCGCGTGTTCGTGCCGAAGGTGGATTTCATCAGCGCACCGGGGACCAGCCCGCCGAACGTCTACCGACCCGGCGGGCCCTGGAAGCTCGTCACCGGATTGGGTGTGTTCGCATTCGATCGCGCGCGCAAGCGCTTCGCGATCGAAAGCGTGCATCCCGGCCATACGGTGGAAGAGGTGCTCGACAACACCGGCTTCCCGTTGGACGTGCCGGAGCGGCTGCCGCCTACCCCGGCGCCCGACGATGCGACGCTTGCGCTGCTGCGCGGGCGCATCCGCGAAGAGATCGCCGAGACGTATCCGCGCTTCGCGGCCCAGCTTGCCGCGTAGCGGCGGGTTCAGCGCTCGCGCTGCTGCAGGAACGCGTCGTAACGCGCGAAGAATACGTCCGGTACTTCGAAGTGAGGCAAGGCGCCTGTCTGGAAGACGTCGAAGGACCAGTTCGGTCTGCCGGCAAAAGCCGCCTTGTGACGATAGTCGGTGAAGTCGCCACGCACGCCGTGGCTCATCCACACGGGCATGGGCAGGGCTTCGTACACCCGTATGATGTCGGCGCTGAATAGGTATCCCGACACGAAGTAGTACACCGCATGGTGCGCACCGGGGTCGCGGGTGGTGAGGAGGTCGTACTCAAGCAGTCCCTCGTCGATGTTCTTGGCACCCCAGGTCTTCTCGAGGAAGAACCGCACGCTGCGTCGGGAAGTCAGGAAGTCGAAGAACGGTCGGCTCCAAAGACCGACCGTGAAGGTGTTGTACAACCAGCGCTTGCCGCGCGTGCTGCCGTTCGGCCCGTACCAGGGCGCGCGTTTGTCGAAGCCCGTGGGGCTCACCAGGGCCAGCGAGCGAAACCGGTCCGGCGCTTCCGAGGCGGCGCGTGCGAGAAACTCCGACGACAGCGAGAGCGCGAGAGCGTCTACGGCGACCGGTCCGTGCCGCCGGCGAATCTCTTCCACCATCTCCAGGATCGCGTCGGTCATTAGCCGCGCGGAGTAGTTCCGGTCGCTGCGGTCCGAGTGACCGAACCCCGGCAGCTCCATCGAGTACACGGTGCGCTGCGCCCGGTAGTGCTCGTGCAGCGGGCGCACCTCGTAGGCCGAGCCGGCCGCGTTGATGCTGTGGACCAGCAGCAATGGCGGGGCGTCCGTCGCCTGCGATCCGGCCACGTAGTAGCTCAGAACACCGAGGCGACCGGAGAACGCGCGGCGCTCTCCGGACACGGCGTCAGGCAGCGGCGGAGACGGGCTCGATGTCACGGTCGCGCATCCTGGACCGGTCGCCATCGGTAACGCGACGGCGAGAGCGACGGCGGAGCGGTAGACGGGGTTGCCGGCACGGATACGGATGGCGGGAGGCATGAGCCGCCCATTATGCGAGGCGCCGCGGGCGCTGTGCCAGCCACCGGCTCCAATCTTTTTCCGAGGGGGCCTGTCGATTTCTCCCGCCGCCGCGCATCGAGTGGTCAGGAGCTGCAATCGGTGCGCTCCCCATCTCGAAGAAGGAAGACTTCATGCAACCTCTCATCCTCATGGCGGCCCTGGGCCTGGGCGTCGGCGTCTCGGCGGGCGCTGCCCAATACACGTTGCTGGTTCACGATCACTCCCAGGAACGCGCCCAGCGGCCGGGCACCGGGGCGACCGGCCGCTCGGGTGGCAATTTCGTCATCGGCGTGAAGAATCCCCCCGATGCGCTGGTCCTGGCTGCGCGGCTGTCGACGGAGACCATCCGAGGCGCTTAGCAGGCTCGGACCCCGTATCCGATGCTCCCCGCTGAACACTTTTTCTTATTTACCCTTCGATACCCAAAGGAAACCGCCATGCAATACATGCTCATCTACCGCGAAACCGAACAGGACCTTGCCGCCCGCAACGATCCGAAGGCAGCCCCCGCGTACTGGGGCGCCTGGACCGCCTACATCGGTGCCATGTCGAGCGCCGGCGTGATGGTCAGCGGCAACGGCTTGCAGCCGCCGCAGACCTCCACGACCGTACGCGTGCGCGACAACAAGCGCCAGGTGCAGGACGGTCCCTTCGCGGACACGCGCGAGCACCTCGGCGGCTACGTGATCGTCGACGTCCCCTCGCTCGACGAAGCCCTCGCCTGGGCCGCTCGCTCGCCCAACGTCACCACGGGAAGCACCGAGGTGCGTCCGGTTCTGCCGCCACCGCAAAGCGCCCCGATGTGATGGCTCCTGCCCCGCTGGGCTGGCCTGCCGCGGAGCGGGCCGCGCGCGAGTCGTACGGACGGCTCGTCGCGTGGCTCGCGTATCGCTGGCGCGACATCGCCGGCGCCGAGGATGCGCTGTCGGAGGCCTTCCTCGCGGCCTTGACCCACTGGCCGCACGGCGGGGTGCCGGCAAACCCGGATGCCTGGTTGCTCACGGCCGCACGCAACAACCTGCGCCAGCGCGCGCGCCATGCCCGCATGGTGCAGTCGCCAGCCGTGCAGGCGCTGCTCGACGAAGAAGCGGAGGCCGAACCGATGCCCGACATCCCCGACCATCGCCTGGCTCTGATGTTCGTGTGCGCGCATCCCGCGCTCCCTCCGTCCGTGCATGCTCCCCTGATGCTGCAGACCGTGCTCGGTCTCGACGCGAAGGACGTCGCGCGCGCGTTCCTCGTGTCGCCCGCGGCGATGGCACAGCGGCTCGTTCGTGCCAAGACGAAGATCCGCGACGCCGGCATCCGCTTCGAAGTGCCCGAACGCCGCGAGTGGCCCGAGCGCATGGCCGCCGTGCTCGATGCCGTCTACGGCGCCTACGGCATCGGGTCGCACGTGGCGGTGAACGGCCTCGAAGCGGACGGTGCCGGCAGCTTCTCCGAACTCGTGGACGAAGCCCTTTACCTTGCCCGCTTGGTCGTGCAACTGGAACCCGAGCACGCGGAGGCGCTCGGCCTGCTCGCGCTCATGAGCTACTGCGAAGCGCGCCGGCCGGCGCAGTTCGATGCCGGTGGACGCTTCGTGCCGCTGACCGAGCAGGACACGGCGCTTTGGGACCGCGTCCGCATTCGCGAAGGCGAGGAACTGCTGGCCCGGGCTGCGCGGCAACGTGATCCGGGTCATTTCCAGATCGAAGCGGCGATCCAGTCGGCGCATTGCCAGCGGTTGTTCACCGGCAGCACGCCCTGGGGCGGTATCGCGGCCTTGTACGCGGCGCTGGTGGAGCATTTTCCGAGCGTAGGTGCGCGGATCGGACACGCCGTCGCCCTGGCGGAGGCGGGTGACGGCGTCGAGGGACTGCGCATCCTGGAAACGCTGGCGTCCGATGACGTACGTACCCATCAGCCCTACTGGGTTGCCCTCGCTTACCTGCGCACGAAGGCGGCCGACCTCGAAAGTGCCCGGGTCGCGCTGGTTCATGCCGTCGGACTTACGGCGGACGCGCGGGTCCGTACGTACCTGCAGCGGGTCGCCGCGACGGGGCGCTGGACCTGTTGACCGCGTGCGAGGTCGGGCCCATGGGCCGTGAACCGGCATCCCAGGTCACGGTCGCCATGGCGATCACCTGCGTCCGCTGGTCGGCTGGTCGTCGCTGGTTCCAGCGCCGGAAAAGAAGAGCCCCGCACGCGGGCGGGGCTCCATGCTGCCAGGTACGCGGGTGAAGCTCAGTAGTCCATGTCACCCATGCCGCCCGGGGGCATACCGCCGCCGGCCGCGGGCTTCTCGTCCTTCGGTGCCTCCGCGACCATCGCATCGGTCGTGAGGATCAGCGCAGCGACCGAAGCCGCGTTCTGCAGCGCCGAACGCGTGACCTTGGTCGGATCGATGACGCCCATCTCGACCATGTCGCCGTACTGCTCGGTGGCGGCGTTGTAGCCGAAGCTGCCCTTGCCCTCGATGACCTTGTTGAGGACGACGGAAGGTTCGGCACCGGCGTTCGAAGCGATGGCGCGCAGCGGCTCTTCCAGCGCGCGGCGCACGATCTTGATGCCGGCGTTCTGGTCTTCGTTGTCGCCGGTCAGCTTCTCGATGGCGGCACGGGCACGGATCAGCGCGACGCCGCCGCCGGCCACGATGCCTTCCTCGACGGCGGCACGGGTCGCATGCAGCGCGTCTTCCACGCGGGCCTTCTTCTCTTTCATTTCCACTTCCGTCGCGGCGCCGACGCGGATCACCGCCACACCGCCGGCCAGTTTGGCCACGCGCTCCTGCAGCTTCTCGCGGTCGTAGTCGGAGGTGGTTTCCTCGATCTGCTGGCGGATAGCCTTGATGCGGCCCTCGATGGTGGTCTTGTCGCCGGTACCGTCGATGATCGTGGTTTCTTCCTTGCCCACCTCGACACGCTTCGCGCGGCCCAGGTCCTTCAGGGTCGCGTTCTCCAGCTTGAGACCCACTTCCTCGGCGATCACGGTACCGCCGGTCAGGATGGCCATGTCCTCCAGCATCGCCTTGCGGCGATCGCCGAAGCCCGGCGCCTTCACCGCGGTGGTCTTGAGGATGCCGCGGATGTTGTTCACGACCAGCGTGGCGAGCGCTTCGCCTTCCACTTCCTCGGCGACGATCAGCAGCGGCTTGCCGGCCTTCGCGACCTGCTCCAGCACCGGCAGAAGATCGCGGATCGAGGAGATCTTCTTGTCGTGGAAGAGGATGTACGGGTCCTCCAGGACGGCGACCTGCTTGTCGGGGTTGTTGATGAAGTAGGGGGAGAGGTAGCCGCGGTCGAACTGCATGCCCTCGACCACGTCCAGCTCGTTGTCGAGGCTCTTGCCGTCCTCGACCGTGATGACGCCTTCCTTGCCGACCTTCTCCATCGCGTCGGCGATGATCTTGCCCACCGCGGCGTCGGAGTTGGCGGAGATGGAGCCCACCTGAGCGATCTCCTTGGCGGTCGAGCAGGGCTTGCTCTGCTTCTTCAGTTCCTCCACGACCACGCCGACGGCCTTGTCGATGCCGCGCTTGAGATCCATCGGGTTCATGCCGGCGGCCACGTACTTCATGCCTTCCTGCACGATGGCTTGCGCCAGCACGGTCGCGGTGGTCGTGCCGTCACCGGCCACGTCGGAAGTCTTCGAGGCGACCTCCTTCACCATCTGCGCGCCCATGTTCTCGAACTTGTCCTTGAGTTCGATCTCCTTGGCGACACTCACGCCGTCCTTCGTGACGGTGGGCGCACCCCAGGACTTCTCCAGCACGACGTTGCGGCCCTTCGGGCCCAGCGTCACCTTGACCGCGTCGGCCAGGACGTTGACGCCCGCGACGATGCGGTTGCGGGCGGAATCGTGGAAACGGACTTCCTTTGCTGCCATGGTTCTTTCCTCCAGTAAGCCTGATTACTCGATCACGCCCATCACGTCCTCCTCGCGCATGACGAGGAGCTCTTCGCCCTGGACCTTGACGGTCTGCCCGGAGTACTTGCCGAACAGGATCTTGTCGCCGGGCTTGACCGCGACAGCGCGGGTCTTGCCGTCGTCCAGGACCTTGCCCGTGCCCACGGCGACCACTTCGCCCTGGTCGGGCTTCTCGGCGGCGGTATCGGGGATGACGATGCCGGAGGCGGTCTTGCGCTCCTCCTCCAGGCGTTTGACGATGATTCGGTCGTGCAGCGGACGAATCTTCATGGATCAGTTCTCCTTGAAAAGCTGAATCTGAAGACAGGTGAAAGGGCGGTGAGCCGCCGAAGCAGCCCCGCCTGCGCGCGGAAATGGGGTTCCGACCCAGCGTTTCAAGGGGGGGCGCCGCAAGGGACCTCCGGCAACCGGTCGGCGGCGCACCAATGCCGCGCGCCCGACCGGGCCGATGCACGGAATTGGAGCGCTCGTTCGCGCGACCAGAGCATTGATTTTCCTCGAAGCCTGTACGGCGGGACGCGCTTCGGGGGCACGGAAACCCTGGGCACGTGCCTTGCGAAATTGGGGGCGCCCGAACGACACGTCGGGCCGGCCGCGGCGAGTGCCAGCCGCGCCGACTTCCAAGACAAGACGCGAACCCAGGGAGGTCCTCCAGCCATGTCCAGCCAGTCCTTTCAACCCACCCGCCGTGAGCTGCTACGCGCGCTCGCCGCGGCCGGTGCTGTCACGCTCCCGTTCGGCAAGGCTTTCGCCGCGGACAAGATCACCGTCGGCGTGATCTACGTCGGACCGAAGGACGACTACGGGTACAACCAGGCCCAGGCCCAGGCCGCGGCGGCGCTCAAGAAGATGGCCGGCGTCACCGTGATCGAGGAGGAGAAGGTTCCCGAGACCATGGACGTGCAGAAGACCATGGCCTCCATGATCGAGCAGGACGGCGCGACGCTCATCTTTCCCACGTCCTTCGGCTACTTCGATCCGCACGTCATCAAGATGGCGGAGAAGTATCCCAAGGTCCGCTTCGCCCATTGCGGCGGCCTGTGGACCGAGGGCAAGCACCCGAAGAACTCCGGCAGCTACTTCGGCTACATCGACGAGTGCCAGTACCTGAACGGCGTCGCCGCGGGCCACGCGACCAAGAGCAAGAAACTCGGCTTCATCGCCGCCAAGCCGATTCCGCAGGTCTTGCGCAACATCAACGCGTTCACGTTGGGCGCCCAGAGCGTCAATCCGGCCATCACCACCCAGGTCATCTTCACCGGCGACTGGGCCCTGCCGGTGAAGGAGGCCGAGGCGGCGAACAGCATGATCGACCAGGGCATCGACGTGATCACCATGCACGTGGACAGCCCCAAGGTGATCGTGGAGACCTGCGAGCGCCGCGGCATCTACGTCTGCGGCTACCACGCGGACCAGTCGGCACTGGCGCCGAAGGGCTACCTCACGGGCGCCGAATGGAACTGGCTGACACCCTACACCGAGCACGTCAAGGACGCGCTGGCCGGCAAGCCGATGAACAACTTCCTGCGCGGCGGCCTGAAGGAAGGCTTCGTGAAGACTTCGCCCTACGGCAAGGCCGTGCCCGAGGCCGGCCGCAAGGCGGCGGACGGCATCAAGGCGAAGATGATGAAGGACGACTTCGTCATCTTCAAGGGCCCGCTCAAGGACAACGGCGGCAAGGTGGTCATCCCGGCGGGCACGGCGCTCAAGCAGCAGGACGTGACCCTGGAAGGGATGAACTACCTCGTGGCCGGCGTGATCGGCAAGGTCTGACCCCGGGCATGAAGTGCAGGGCGGTGGGCTGCAGGATCGCCCGCCGTCCGGTCCGACCATGAGCGATTCCGCCAGCCTGCCTGCCGCGGCACCGAGCGTCGCGACGTTTTCCTTCGACCGCCTGCGGCGGCCGGCGGAGGCGGTGCTCGTGCCGCTCGGTGCGTTGCTCGCAGCTATGGTGCTGTTCGGCGCCTTCGTCTGGGTGCTGGGCAAGGACCCGATCGAGGTCTACAAGCTCATCTACAAGGGTGCCTTCAGCAGTGCCTTCGCCTGGCAGAACACGTTGCAGCGTGCAGCGCCGCTCGTGCTCACCGCGCTGTGCGTGGCATTGCCCGCTCAGGTCGGACTCATCGTGATCGGCGGCGAGGGCGCGCTGGTGCTCGGCGGTCTGGCGGCGGCAGTCGTCGGTCATGCGATGTCCGGCGCGGGGCCGCACACGATCCAGATCTGTATGGCCATCGCCGCGATGATCGCGGGCGGGGCCTGGATCGCGCTCGCCGGCGCGTTGCGCCACTACCGCGGCGTCAACGAAACCATCAGCAGCCTGCTGCTGAGTTACATCGCGATCGCGCTGTTCAATCATTTCGTCGAAGGTCCGCTGCGCGATCCCGCGAGCCTCAACAAGCCTTCGACCATGCCCATCGGCGAAGCGACCATGGTCGGCACCATTCCGGGAACGGACGTGCACTGGGGACTGGTCTACGGCGTGATGTTCTGCATCGTCGCCTTCATCCTGGTGCGCTACACGGTGCAGGGATTCGCGATGCGCATCGTCGGCGGCAACGTGCGGGCGGCGAAGCTCGCCGGCTTGCCCGTAGGTCTGCTCATTCTCGCGAGTTGCGGTCTCGGCGGTGCGGCCGCCGGCCTTGCCGGCATGGCCGAAGTGGCCGCGGTGCACGGCAGCGCGAACGCATCGCTGATCGCGGGCTACGGCTACGCCGGGATCCTCGTGTCGTTCATCGCGCGCCACAACCCGCTGGCCATCCTCCCGGTCGCGGTGCTGCTGGGCGGTATCGCGGCCAGCGGCGGCCTGCTGCAGCGCCGGCTCGATCTGCCGGATGCCACGGTGCTGCTGCTGCAGGGCATCGCGTTCATGGTGATCCTCGCGAGCGAGACGCTGTACGGACGCGCGCGGATCTTCCAGCCGAAGGGTGGATGACCGTGCGCGAATCCGAAGACCTGCATGTCGCGACCACAACGGAGATTCGATGGACGCCTCGCTAGGCTGGTGGGGCGTGCCCATCGCGGTGCTGGGTGGTGCGATCCGCATCAGCACACCGTTCCTGTTCGTGAGCCTCGGCGAGTGCCTGACCGAGAAGAGCGGCCGCATCAATCTCGGTCTCGAGGGCATCCTCGTGATGGGCGCGATGACCGGCTACGGTGTCTCGTACCTGAGCGGCAATCCCTGGCTTGGGGTCCTGGCTGCCGGATTCGCCGGCCTGTTGTTGGGTCTGCTGCACGGCATGGTGTGCAGCCTGCCGCGCGTCAACGACATCGCGGTGGGCATCGGCCTGATGCTGTTCGGCACCGGACTCGCATTCTTTCTCGGCAAACCGTTCGTGCAACCCAAGGCGCCGACGCTGCCGGCACTGCCGTTGGGTGCGTGGGCTTCGTCGCCCCAGGTACAGGCGGCGCTTCAGATCAACGTGCTGTTCATCGTGGGCGCCTTGCTTGCGGTGGCGCTGCATTGGGTGTTCCGCAACACGCGCTGGGGTCTAGTCGTACGCATGGTGGGCGACAGCGCCGACGCCGCTCGGGCCATGGGATACAACGTGAACGCAGTTCGTGTGCTCGCCACGGCGCTGGGCGGGTTCTCGGCCGGCGTCGGTGGTTCATTCCTTTCGCTCTACTACCCGGGCAGCTGGAACGAAGGCCTGTCGAGCGGGCAGGGCCTGATGGCGGTGGCGCTGGTGATCTTCGCGCGCTGGCGCCCGATCCATTGCTTCTGGGCGGCGCTGTTGTTCGGTGGCGCGAGCGCCCTCGGACCCGCACTCCAATCGGTGGGCATCACCAGCGGCTACTACCTGTTCAACGCGGCACCTTACGTGCTGACCCTGGGCGTGATGATCGCCACGTGCTCGACGCGCCGGACGCTCGCGGGTGCCCCGGGCGAACTGAGCGTGACCCGATGAACCCCGATCGAGGAGAGGTGAGATGAGCGGACTGGGTGGATTGAACAAGTCACCGAACGGTGTGGTGATGGGTCTGGTGCAGTTGCAACTTCCCACCGTCAAGACCGTAGACGAACTGCGTGCGCAGACCACGGTGATCTGCGACATGGTCGCGAAGGCCCGCCGCAACATGCCCGGCATGGACCTCGTGGTGTTTCCCGAGTATTCGCTGCACGGGCTCTCGATGGACACCAATCCCGAGATCATGTGCCGCATGGATGGCCCGGAAGTGGCGGCCTTCAAGCGTGCGTGCGTCGAGAACGGCATCTGGGGCTGCTTCTCCATCATGGAGTTCAACCCGCGCGGCAATCCGTTCAACAGCGGCCTCATCATCGACGATCGCGGCGAGCTGAAGCTCTACTACCGCAAGCTGCATCCGTGGGTGCCGGTGGAGCCCTGGGAGCCCGGCGATCTCGGCATTCCCGTGTGCGACGGGCCGAACGGCTCGAAGCTCGCACTCATCATCTGCCACGACGGCATGTTCCCGGAGATGGCGCGCGAATGCGCCTACAAGGGCGCCGAGATCATGATCCGCACCGCGGGTTATACGGCGCCGATCCGCCACGCATGGGACATCACCAACCAGGCGAACGCGTTCTGCAACATGATCGCCACCGCCAGCGTGTGCATGTGCGGCAGCGACGGCACCTTCGATTCCATGGGCGAGGGCATGTTCGTGAACTTCGACGGCACCGTCCTGGCGCGCGGCAGCCACCGGCCCGACGAGATCATCACGTGCGAGCTGCGGCCGGATCTGGTGCGCGAGGCCCGCCGCGTGTGGGGTGTCGAGAACAACATCTACCAGTTCGGCCATCGCGGCTACGTGGCCGTGAAGGGCGGGGCGCGCGACTGTCCCTATACCTACATGCACGATCTGGTGGCCGGGCGCTACGAGTTGCCGTGGGAGCAGGAGGTCGTCGTGACCGACGGCACGTCCTGCGGCTTCGCCGCACCGACCCGAGACTATCAACCGGAGGCCGCGACCGAACCGCGGCGTCGCTATGCCTGAGACCGTGAACACGAGCGGCCGCTTCGTCGTGGCCGACCCCTATCCGTGGCCCTACGACGGTGCGCTGCGCCCGGACAACACGGCGCTCGTCATCATCGACATGCAGACCGACTTCTGCGGCGTCGGGGGTTACGTGGACAAGATGGGCTACGACCTGTCGCTCACCCGGGCACCCATCGAGCCGATCGGTCGATTGCTGGCAGCGATGCGCGCGCGCGGCTTCGCGATCATCCACACCCGCGAAGGCCATCGGCCCGATCTGTCCGACCTGCCGGCCAACAAGCGCTGGCGCTCGCGGCGCATCGGTGCGGGCATCGGCGACCCGGGGCCGTGCGGCAAGATCCTGGTGCGCGGCGAACCCGGTTGGGAAATCATTCCCGAGCTGGCACCCTTGCCCGGCGAGGTGGTCATCGACAAGCCCGGCAAGGGCTCGTTCTGCGCGACCGATCTCGAGCTGATCCTGCGTACACGCGGGATCACCAATCTGATCCTGACCGGCATCACCACCGACGTGTGCGTGCACACCACCATGCGGGAGGGGAACGATCGCGGTTTCGAGTGTCTGCTGCTGGAGGACTGCACCGGCGCCACGGATCGCGGCAATCACCTGGCCGCGCTCCACATGGTCAAGATGCAGGGCGGGGTGTTCGGTGCTGTCGCCAGCTCGACGGCCGTGATCGACGCACTGGCCGGAGTGCCGAAGTGCTGATTCCGCCGCCGCCTCCGCCGTCCGAGACCGCACTCGCGATCGAGTGCCTCGGCATGACCAAGCGGTTCGGCAGCTTCACCGCGCTCGACGACGTCACGATCAAGGTCGAGGCCGGCGCCTTCCATGCATTGCTCGGCGAGAACGGCGCCGGCAAGAGCACGCTGGTGAAGTGCCTCGTCGGCTACTACCGGCCGGATGCGGGCCAGATCACGGTCGACGGTCGCGAACGGGACATCCGCTCGCCGCAGGATGCCCATGCGATCGGCATCGGCATGGTCTACCAGCACTTCACGCTGGTGCCCAGCATGAGCGTGGCCGAGAACCTGGTCATGGCACGCAACGACGTGCCGATGCGCATCGACTGGCGCACGGAGCGCGAGCGGCTCGCGGCGTTCATGGAAACCGTGCCGTTCCGCATTCCGCTCGACGCACCGGTGACGAGCCTCGCGGCGGGTGAGAAGCAGAAGGTCGAAATCCTGAAGCAGCTGTATCTCAAGCGCCGCTTCATGATCCTGGACGAACCCACCTCGGTCCTCACGCCGCAGGAAGCCGACGAGGTCCTCGGCATGCTGCGCGGACTCGCGCAGCGCAAGGAAGTGTCGGTCCTCATCATCACGCACAAGTTCCGCGAGGTCATGGCGTTTGCGGATCGCGTATCGGTGCTGCGCCGGGGCAAGCTGACCGGCGAGGGTCGCGTGGCCGACCTCACGCCGGCCGCGATGGCGGAGATGATGATCGGAACGCGCGAGCCGGCATCCGGCGAGTTGCAGCGCAAGGCCGGTCGTGCACCGGGTTCGGTGCGGCTCGCGCTCGAGGCGTGCAAGGTGCACGACGATGCGGGTCTGCCTGCGGTGGAAGCGTTGTCACTGTCCGTGCGCGAAGGCGAGATCGTTGGCATCGCCGGCGTTTCGGGCAACGGCCAGCGCGAACTGGTCGAAGCCCTGATCGGCCAGCGCGAGCTGGTGGCGGGCAGCGTGAAGATCTCGGGCGAACCGTTCCGAGCGACGCGGGCCGAGATCCGCAGGCACCGCGTGTTCAGCCTGCCGGAGGAACCGCTGCGCAACGCCTGCGTCGGCATGTTGTCCGTTTCGGACAACATGGGGTTGCGGAATTTCGACCGCCCGCCGCAGGCGACCTGGCCGTGGCTCAAGCGCGGCCGCCTCCGCGCGCAGGCACGCCGGCTCATTGCCGAGTTCAAGGTGAAGACGCCGGGTGCCGAAGCGCCGATCCGCAACCTCTCCGGCGGCAACGTGCAGCGCGCCGTGCTCGCACGCGAGTTGTCCGGCGACGTGTCGGTGCTGATCGTCGCCAATCCGGTCTTCGGTCTCGACTTCGCCGCCGTGGCGGAGATCCATGCCCGCATCCTGGCCGCCCGCGAGGCCGGCGCGGCGGTACTGCTGGTGAGTGAGGATCTGGACGAACTGCTCGAACTGTCCGATCGCGTCGTGGTGATGTTCGACGGCCGGATCGTGCACGAGACCGACATCGACAGCGCCGACGTCGGTGTGATCGGGCGTGCGATGGCGGGGCACTCAGGCGCCGACGCGGCCGCCGCCTGACGGTTGCGCCGGTACCGCTCTACCGGTCGGTATTCCTGGCGTCGAGCGCGAGCAGCGCCGCGAACTCCCTCGGCGGGAGCGGCTTGCTGAACAGGTAGCCCTGGAACGTGTCGCAGCGCAGCCGCCGCAACGTTGCCAACTGATCTTCGGTCTCCACGCCCTCGGCGATCAGGTTGAGGCCGAGACTGCGCGTCATGTGCGCGACCGCGGTGACGATGGCAGCGTCGTCGGGGTCCTCGGTGAGGTTGCGGATGAAGGACCGGTCGATCTTGATGTCCTGGACCGGGAAGCGCTTGAGGTACGCCAGGCTGGAATAGCCGGTACCGAAGTCGTCGATGGCGAGGCGTACACCCATGGCGCTCAGGCGTTCGAGCGTGTCGATCACCGACTCGCCGTGGTGCATGAGCATGCTCTCGGTGATCTCGAACTCCAGGTACTGCGGGTCCAGGCCCGTCTGCGCGAGCACGCTGTTGATGGTTTCGAACAGGTCGCGCTGCATGAACTGTCGCGGCGAAAGGTTGACCGCGACACCGATGGGCGGCAGGCCGGCGCGTTGCCATTGCATCGCCTGGGTGCAGGCCGTCTGCATGACCCAGCGGCCGATGTCGAGGATGAGTCCGGTCTCTTCCGCGATCGGAATGAACTCGGCCGGCGAGATCACGCCATTGCGGCTGTTCCAGCGCACCAGTGCTTCCGCCCCGGTGATGCGCAGCGTATCCACGGATACCTTGGGCTGGTAGTGCACCAAGAACTCGTCGCGTTCCAGCGCGCGGTGCAGTTCGCTCTCGAGCTTGAGGCGGGCCACGGTGCGCGATCCCATTTCGGCGTCGTAGAACATGTGGGCGTTGCCCCCCAGCCCCTTGGCTCGATAAAGGGCGGCATCGGCGTAGCGGATGAGTTCGTCGGTGTTCTCGGTGTCGCGCGGGTAGAGCGCGATGCCGATGCTCGCGCTCACGAAGACTTCCCGCGCGTCGACGTGGAGCGGCAGCGAGAAGGAGCTCTGGATGCATTCCGCCACGCGCGTGAGATCGCCGGGATGGTCGATGTCCTCGATCAGCAGCGTGAAGTCGTCACCGCCGAGCCGGGCGATCGTGTCCACGTCACGGAGGCAGGAGCGCAGGCGCTGCGCCACTTCGCGCAGGATCTGGTCGCCGACGGCGTGGCCCAGCGTGTCGTTGATCTGGTTGAACCGGTGCAGGTCCAGGGCCATGACGGCGAGCTGCTTGCGTGTCCGGCGTGCCCGCGCGATCGCGGTGTGCAGCCGGTCGCGGAACAGCGTGCGATTGGGCAGGCCGGTCAGTTCGTCGTAGTGCGCGAGGAATGCGAGCCGTTCTTCGGAGCGCTTGCGTTCGGCGATGTTGACGACCGTGCCTACCATCCGCAGCGCCCGGCCGTCCGGCGATCGTTCGATCACCCGCCCGCTGGTGCCGACCCACGCGAACGCGCCGTAGCCGAGGCACATCCGGTACTCGCCGTGACAGCGGTCGGTACGCCCCGCGAGGTGATTGCGGATCGCGTCGGTCACCGCGCCGGCGTCGGCCGCATGGATGCGATCGAACCACATGTTGCCCGGACCCTCGACTTCGCCGTCGCCCAGGCCGAGGATGCGCGCCGTCGCCCGGTCGAGAAAGACGCGGCCGGTCGTGAGGTTCCAATCCCACAGGCCCAGGTCGGCGGCGTCGAGGGTGAGCAGCAGTTTCTGCCGGTGCTCGTCGAGCAGCCGCTCGGCCGTCACCTGGCTGGTCACGTCCTGGATGATGCCCTCCAGCTGTGGCTCGTCACCAGCGGCGGTGCCGACCAGTTGCCCCTGTTCCCACACCCAGCGGGTTTCGCCGGCAGCGGTCACGATGCGATAGCGAAGCACGAACCGGTGGGTGCCGGCGCGCCGCACCTCCTCGTGGACGCGCGCACGGTCATCCGGGTGGATGATCTCGGCATAGGAGATGCGCCGGTTGCCGACCAGGTCTTCGGCGCGGTAGCCGGTGAGCTCGTAACAGCCTTCGCTGACGAACTCGGTGGTCCAGGCGTCGTCGGGGCGACAACGGAAGGCCATGCCCGGGAGATGATCGAGCAGAGTCGACAGCGCATTCTGTCGATCCTCCAGTGCCTGCCGGGCCGCGCGCTTGTCGCTCTCCTTCTCCATCGCGTCGAGCGCGAAGGAAACACTGGCGGTCAATCGCGCCAGCAGTTCCTGCAGCTGCTGGTCGAAGAAGTCGACTTCCGACGCGTACAGCACCAGTGCGCCGACGACCTGACCGCCGCGCGCGATGGGGAAACTGCCCGACGAGCGGAAGCCCGCCTGCAGCATGGCATCGCGCCAGGGCAGGGCACACGCCTCTACGGCGACGTCCTGGCAGATGACCGGGGCTCCGGTGCGCAGGGCCGCGGCGGTGGGACCTTCGGTTGCGGGCCCGCCGGCATCCGGCGCGCCGAGACGTTCGAACAGCGCCGTGTTGCCCGCTGCCTTGACGGGACGCACGCGGCGCGTCTCACCATCCAGCAGTGCAACGCCGGCCATGCTGAAGCGGCCGAACTCCACGGCGATGCGGCAGACCGCGTCGAACACTTCGTCGGGCGTGGTGAGGCGGGTGATCGCCTCGTTCGTGCGACTCAACGCGGAATACAGATTGGTGAGGCGTCGGATCCTGTGGCGGGCCTCGTGGCGCTCGGTCACGTCGCGCGCGATTGCCTGGATCGCCGGTCTGCCGTCGAACTCCAGGAACCGCCCGGAGAACTCGACCACCGCTTCGCGTCCGTCTGGGCCCAGCACGCGCAATTCGAGCGCGGGGGGCACCTCACGGTCGCGCAGCACCGTCGAGAGACACTCCACGACCTCCTCGCGCTGTGCCGGATGCACGAACTCGACGGCGCGCCGGCCGACCAGGTCCGACGGGTTGGGCACCTGGAACAATGTTGCCGCGGCCTGGTTCGCGTACACGATGCGGCCGTCGCACAGGATCATCGTGCCGTCTGGGGACAGTTCGACCAGTTCGCGGTAGCGATGCTCCGCCGACACGTGCTCGGTGATGTCCTCGCTCAGACCGTGGTAGCCGTGGAACCGTCCATGCTCGTCGAAGATGGGTTCGCCGTGCGTGCGCACCCAGCGCAGTTGCCCGTCGACACTCTTGCGAAAATGCACGACGTTGCGGAACGGCTTCCGCGCAAGGAGTGTGGCCTGCCAGCGCCGGAACGCGGCGTCGGAGTGCGCGAACTGCCCCACTTCCCAGGCGGCCTTGCCGATGCGATCGTGCGCACGCGCACCGGCCTGCTCATCCCGGCCGAACGAACTCGAGATGAAGCGGCATTCCGCATCGAGCTCCCAATACCAGAAGGACCCGAGCCGCAGCACCGCGCGCAGGCGCGCGTCGGCCGACTCCATCGACCGCGCGGGCGTCAGATGCGCCGATGGAATCACGGTGACTCCAGGTGTCGCATCCTCCGCCGACGCATCGACGGATGCGCCGGGTCGTGCGGCACGGTTGTTCGCGGCCTTCATGGGCATCGTCGTTGCGTGCCGGGCCGGATCAGCCGGCGTGGACCCGGAAGCGCCCGGCACTCGCCTGCAGCGAAGTGGCGAGATCTTCCAGGGCCTGGCTCGCCTTCGCGGTTTCGCGCACAGCGACACTGTTCTCCTCGGTCATCTGGGCGATGCGTTCCACGTGCTTGGCGATGTCGTTGCTCGCCTGGCTCTGTTCCTTAAGCGCGCTCGAGATGTCGATCACGGCACCCAGCAGGCGGGCCGATCCGTCCTCGATGCCGACGATCGACTGACCGGCTTCGCGTGCAAGTGCGACGCCCGCACCGACCTTGGTCACGCCTTCTTCCATGGTCGACACCGCGTGCTGCGTACCGTCGGCGATCGCCTGGATCATGGCGGCAATCTCGTTGGTGGAGCCGGCGGTCTTCTCGGAGAGCTTGCGCACTTCGTCCGCCACGACGGCGAAGCCGCGACCCTGTTCGCCCGCGCGCGCCGCCTCGATGGCCGCGTTCAGCGCGAGCAGGTTGGTCTGGTCGGCGATGTCCTTGATGACGCTCACGATGTGGGCGATCTCCTTCGACTTCTCGCCCAGCAGCCGGACGCTCGTGGCCGACTGGTTCACGGATTCGGCGATGAGTTCCATCTCGTCGGCGGAACGCCGAACCACGGCACCGCCTTCGCGCGACAGGCGCCCGGTTTCGCTCGAGATGGCCTGGGTATCCGTGGCGCGATCGGAGATGTGGGTGATGCTGACGGTCATCTCCTCGACCGATGCGGCCATCGAGGACGCCGCTTCGCTCTGCGCATCGGAGGCCTGCGCGACTTGATGCGCAGCGGCGGCCAGTTCGGTTGCAGCGCTGGACAGCTGTTCGACGCCGCCGTTGATCTCACCGACCAGGGTTCGCAGCGAGTGTTGCATGCGCGAGAATGACTGCAGCAGCAGAGCGGTCTCGTCCTTCCCGCGGACTTCGATCTCACCCGACAGATCGCCACCGGCGATGCGGTCGGCGATGGCCACGGCCGCATCGAGCGGCCGGGTGATCGAACGGATGATGAGCCACGCGAGTCCGATGCCGAGCACCAGGCCGAGCGCGATCGCACCCACGGCCAGCGCCTGCATCCGCTTGGATTCCGCGATCGAGGCCTGGTACTCCGCGTCGGCCACTTGCACCTGCAGGTCGATCAGCTTGCCCAGCAGTTCCCGGAAAACGAAGAGCTTCTGGCGATAGCCAACCGTCTTGAACACCTCGTACGCGGCCGGACGGCTCTGCGTGCGCTGGGCCTGGACCACCTGAGAGCGCGCCTCGCGCAAGATCACGAGGGCAGCGTCGGCCTGGTCCGCGAGCGCCTTCTCCTCGGCCGTCAGGTGCGTGGCGAGGTACTCCGACCAGGCCTTGTTCAGCGTGGCAGCGTATTCCTCCACCTTGCCCAGATCCTTCAGTGCCTCGGCCACGTTCTCTTCGTAGAACGCGGCGTCGACGCGGCCGCGGTTCCGGTACGTGTAGTCCAGCACCGTGTTGAGCTTCTGCAGCGCGACGGTGCGGTCTTCGTAGACCGTGCGCAGGCGCTCATTGGTGGAAGACATCCCGGCGATGCCGATGATGCCGACGGCGAGTAACAGGATGCTCAACACCCCCACCAGGATGGCGAGGCGCTTGCCGATCTTCAGGTTCCCCAACATGGCTGCCGCTCCGATTCAGTAGAAATCCATCAGGGGAGACCTCGGGTGCTCCGATCCATGCCCCCGACGTTGCTTATTGTGCGGCGCGGCAAGAGAACGCTCCGGGAGCTCCCATCTCCCAGGCACCCGGATTATCGGCAGGAGAGGGCACGGCCATGACTAGCCGAAAGGATAGTTTTTGTGCGGCGCACAGTAGGGTTTCCGTGCGCTGTCGCCGTCAGGCGACGGTAGGCTACTGCAGGAGGCCGAGCTGGCGAGCCCTGAAGATCGCCTGGCTGCGGTTGCGGGCACCCAGCTTGTCGTAGATCTGCCGCAGGTGCCATTTGACCGTGTGGGTGGAGACGAAGAGCTGCTGGGCGACGGCCAGATTGGAGTACCCCTGCGACAGCCGCTGGAGGATCTGAGCCTCCCGCTTGGACAGCGTGTCATCGCCCACGGCCGCGGGAACGGCTTGGGCAGCCTCGGGCTCGGGGGTACCACCGTCGAACGTGGAAAGCAGCGTCCTGACGTGCCCCTGGGTCTTCTCGTCCGCCCAAGGACCGGGCCGCGCTGCCAACGCGCTCAGCAAAGCCTGGCATCCGCTGCCTTCCTCGCTGAAAGACCGAACGGCTCCCATGGGGGCCGCCAGCGTCACGGCGGCTGCCATGCTGTCGACGGCCTCTTCGTTCCGTCCCAGGGCGCGCAGGGCGAGCGCCCGGAGGATGTGCAGCTTCATCAGCCGCCGTCGCCGCAGGGCCCCGGCGGCGTGTTCGATGTGCATGTCCACCCAGCCGAGCGCCGTCTGCGGATCGCCGTCGTGCAGGTGCAGCCGCATGGTCTCGATGCCGGCGCCGTTGACCTCGTCGTAGGTCTCGATCAGGGCGGGCGGCACGTCCGCCGGAGGATGGGGTGCCAGTGACCGCGCGAGCACACGGGCGCGCGGGACATCGCCCTCGGTCAGCGCGATCCGGACGCGTTCCCACTCGACGGCATGGGTCAACCGTTCGATGCCGTTGCGCAGCGCATGCCGACTGCCCGCGAGCAGGACTTCCTCGGCGGCCTGGCGCTCGCCTCGCGCGAGCAGCAGGCGTGCCCGCACCACGTAGGCAAGCAAGACCGACTGGACCGTCGGGATCGAATCGATCAGACCGAACCGGCGATCGAGCCATTCCTCGGCGTCGTCGAGTTCGTTCAATTCGTACAGTATCTCGGCGCCGTTGCCGATGAAGAATGCCGGCAGGAAGGACACGTCGGCCGTCTCCGGTCCGGTCCGGCCCTGGTCCGTCACCAGGTGGTCGATCGAACGCAGCAAATGCAGCGCGCCCGACAGATTGCCCAGGCTGAATTCCAGTAAGGCCGAATAGCCCATCGCGTACACCAGACCGAGCACACTCGGAGGGGGCATGGAGTGACATGCCTCGGCCTCGCGCAGGAGCCGCTGTGCCTCCTCATGCCGGCCGGATGCGATGCGTGTGTAGGCGAGGGCCGTCGCTGTGCGGCCGCGCTCGAACGGCGAATCGCGGCCCATATCGAGCAGGCCGGCGGCGGCGCGCTTGGCGGCGAGGTCGATGCGTCCGGTGCTGATCAGGAGTTGCGGCTCCAGCGCGACGAGCGACTTGCGCAGCGTCGCTGAAGTCGTGGGGTTGTCCGCGATGCGCCGGAGCTGGCCGATCAGGCGCTCGGCCAACTCGAACGCCTGGCAGAAGGTGGCGGCCCAGGCCCGTGCCACCAACAACCGCGGCTCCCGCTCGACGGCCGTGTCCGGCAGTGCGGCGATCCAGCCGCGCATCCGCCGGAACTGCCCGCTCTGGATCTGTTGATCGACGCACGCGAGGAGGCGCTCGATCGCGGTCTCGTAGTCCCGCGCCTGCAGGCTGTAGTCGACGGCCTCGGCGAGGAAGCCGTGATCGGCGCACCAGTCCGAGGCTCTGCGGGCATTCGCGGCCGCGCACTCCGGAGCAGTCCGCAGCAGCCGGTCGCGCAGGAATTCGGCGAAGAGCGCGTGATAGCGGTACCACTCCCGCTCCTGATCGATCGCCAGCACGAACAGATTGGCGTTCTCGAGCCGCTGCAGCATCTCGGTGCCGTCGCTGGCGCCGGTCACCGCGTTGCACAGCGGGCCGCTCAGCCGGCGCAGGATCGACGTCTGCATCAGGAACTCGCGCATGTCCTCCGGCAGCTTGGCGACCACGTCGACCGCGAGGTACTCGATGATCTGGGTGCGGGAGCCGGAGAGGTGGTGGAGCATGTCCTGGTCCGTGCCCTGGCGCAGCGAGAGCGCGAGCAGCTGCAGGGCGGCGGCCCAGCCTTCGGTCCGCTCCAGCAACTCGTTCATGGTGGCCTTGCTCAACTGCACGCCGCAGCGCACGTAGAGGAACTCTGCGGCTTCGCGCAGCGCAAAGCGCAGATCCTGGCCGTCGATCTCAATCAGGTCACCGCGTACGCGCAGGCGCGCGAGCGGCAGATCCGGAACGCTGCGTGTACCCATGACGATGTGCAACTGGGGCGGGGAGTACTCGAGGAGTTGGCCGACCAGCTGCAAGGCTGCAGCCTCGGTGAGCGCCTCGACTTCGTCGAGGAACAGCGTGAAGGGCTGTTCCTCTGCCGCACAGCGATTGATCAGGGCGAACAGGTCGAGCGGCCGATCCGGTTCGTGCGGCAGCATCGCCGCGTGCAGCGCGACGAGCAATTGCGACACGTCGTTGTCGGAGCTGTCGAGCCCGAGCCACGCGACCCGCTCGCCGACCGTCTGCAGGTGCTTCATCCACTGGACCATGAGCGTGGTCTTGCCGTAGCCCGCCGGGGCGTGGATCAGCGCGAGCTTGGCGTATCGCCCCTTGTCGAGAGCCGCCTGCAGGCGCTCGCGCGCGACGGTGTCGCCGCGGATCAGCGGTGGAGCAAGCTTGGTGCGCAACAGCCCGCCACCGGCGCGTGGTCCGGGTGGGGGCGGTTCGACGGCGGAAGCATCCGTGCGTCGCAGCATGGCACCGAGTATGTGCCAGCGCCGCGCCGCTGCGAAGAGCGAACGAGCCGGACGGGCCGGCTCGCCTGTATTACAACGTCAAGTCGCCGGAGGCTGGCGAGAGCTCCTTGCTGATCTCGCCCTTGTCGGTAGCCACCTGGAGCTTCAGCTTGTCGAGCCCCGGCAGCTGGTCCGCCAGGCGGATACCGAGCGTGTCGATGCGGGCCGCGGTGGCGCCGTCGCAACGGAAGCGGTACATGGCCTGGATGTTTCCGTCGCCCTTGGTGGGGCGGCCCTGCGTGTCGACGACGAAGGCATTGGCGTTTTCCACCAGGCACTTGGCCTTGGCGGGGAAGACGAAGAGCTTGTCGGCTTCCTTCAGGCGAGCCACGACGTCGGCCGGTTCGAGCGTCTGCTTGTTGCCGCTCGAGGTGTCGGCGCGGGTCATGGGCAGACGGAGCTGCATGCTGACGTCGGGGCCGGAGACATCGACGGTCAGGGTGCCGGACTTGTATTGCGCGGCGGCGGTACCGTCGGCCCGGGCGGGGAGAGTGGAGGCGAGCGCGGCGGCGAGCACGGCGAGGGTCAGGGCGGATTTCGGATACATCGTGTTCTCGTGCAGGTGAAATTACGACGGCCGCAGTGTAGCGCAACCGGTCCCGGGCCCGATCCGGCGAAAGTCCCGAATGCTCCGGGAGGCGGGAAAGCGGCATTGCCCTGGATACGGCTGGTCCACCACAATCGCAGGTTGTCGATCCACCGAGGAACCTTCATGCACACCACGACCCGCGGGCAGCGCGAGCACCACCATGGCTGACGCAACCCAGAGCCCGCCGGCTGTCCTCGTTCGCGAAGTGCCGGCCGCCGGCGGTTTCCTCGTCGGCATTGCGACCCTCAACGTCGAGAAGGCGCTCAACTCGCTGACGCTCGACATGATCCGCGCGCTCGATGCGGCCATCATCCGGTGGGCGGCCGATCCGAAGATCGCGTGCGTCGTGCTCGACGGGGCCGGGAGCAGGGCGTTCTGCGCGGGCGCCGACGTGCGCTCGCTGCGCAGCGCGATCCTCGCGCACCAGGGGCCGGGGCCGATACCGCAGGCGGCCGCCTTCTTCGGCGAAGAGTATCGGCTCGACTATCGCATCCACACCTATCCGAAGCCGATCATGGTATGGGGCAGCGGCATCGTGATGGGCGGCGGCCTCGGGTTGTTGGTGGGCGCGAGCCATCGCGTCGTCACCGAGACCTCCCGGATCGCGATGCCCGAGATCAACATCGGTCTATTCCCCGACGTGGGTGGCAGCTGGTTCCTGCCGCGGATGCCGGGACGGGTAGGTCTATTCCTGGGGCTGACGGCGGCGCCGCTCAACGGGAGCGATGCGCTGGCGGTCGGCCTGGGTGACTACTTCTTGCGGAGCTCAGATCGCGATGCGGTGATGGAGGGATTGGCTTCGATCGCCTGGACGGATTCGGGCGCGGCCAACCGCATTGCGCTATCCAAGATGCTTCGTCACTTTGCTGCCCGAGCCACTGATGCGAAGCCTGAATCGAACGTGCGCAAGCATGAGGACACCATCGCACGGATGACCGACGGCGACACGCTTGCCGAAGTGGTGGCGACGATCGCTGCGTACGACGGAGACGACGCTTGGTTGCGGGGCGCCGCGACTGCGCTGGCCGGCGGATCTCCGACGACGTTCGCGCTGATCTGGGAGCTTTGGCAGCGCGCGAAACGGATGAGCCTGGCGGAAGTGTTCCAGGTCGAACTGATAGTCGCCCTGCAATGCTGCGAGCATCCCGATTTCGTCGAGGGCGTGCGGGCGCGGCTGGTGGACAAGGACAACCAGGCGCAGTGGACGCCGCCGACCTTGGATCGGATGACCGAAGCGTGGGTGGCGGAGCACTTCGCGGCGCCGTGGGAGGCGTGGAGGGGGAGGCCGCATCCATTGGCGGATTTGAGCGCGTGAGCTTTAGCTCACTGAACCAGTCCGAAGCAGGTGGCGATCGAGGATGCCCGATTTCACCAGCCCGCGGTTGACCCCAGCCTGAGTGCTCGGTCTTGACGACGCCGGGAGCGAGCGCATAGGCCGTGCGGCGCCGTTCCGGAGATTATCGATGACGGAACCACTGGCTCAGCGTGCACTCGATCGAGGAAGGCGCGCATTGCGTTCATCGCGCGGTGGCGATCGACCCGCGCCACGTGCGCAGGTGCTTAGTCGAGCGCCTTACGGCAGCGCGGATGGCCGGCGATCATGTCCGCCTGTACCAGGCTTTGCTCTCGACGCGTAGAGAACCGCACGAAGCCGGAATAAGGCAGCAAGAAAGAAGCGCAAGGCCCTGACGCGCTTGGTTAGTGTGCTTGCATGGAACGGTTACCCGGCGGCCGGCTCGTGCCGGAGGCCCATCCCAAATTCGACCTGTTGCCGATCGCGGGGCTCTGGCGCCCGGGTGGCCTGAAGCGGCGCCTGCAGGACCGCAACCCCTACAGCGGCGCGCTGATGGTCGAGAGGCAGCAATGCGACCGCGCCGATCTCGATGCCGCCTGCGACAAGGCGCTCGACGCGCAGCGTGCATGGGCACGCCAGCCTCCGGCGGAGCGCGCCGCGGTGATGAGCCGCGCCGCGCAGGTGATGGAGATACGGCGCGCCGAGATCGTCACTTGGCTGACCGAGGAGTCGGGCAGCGCGCGCGTCAAGGCCGAGCTCGAGTGGCAGTGGGCACGGGACATCTTGCTCGAAGCGGCCGCGCTCGTGTACCGCGTTGAAGGCCGCTTGCTGCCGGTCGATGCGCCGCGCAAGGAATCCCAGGCGCACTGCAAGCCGGTCGGCGTGGTGAGCGTGATCGGGCCGTGGAACTGGCCGCTGCATCTTTGCCTGCGTTGCGTCGCGCCCGCGCTCGCCGTCGGCAACGCCGTCGTGCTCAAGCCCTCGAGCGATACCCCGGTCACCGCGGGCCTCCTGCCGGCGCGCATCGTGGAGGAAACGGGCTTCCCCGCGGGCCTCTTCAGCGTGCTGGTCGGGCCGGGGAGCGAGATCGGCGAGCCGCTCGTGCTGCATCCGGCGCCGCGCGTCGTCTCGTTCACCGGATCGACCGCCGTGGGCCGCCACATCGCCGGACTCTCTGCGCGCGCGCCGACGCTCAAGCGCCTGGAGCTCGAGCTCGACGGCGCCTGTGCGATCGAGGCCTTTACCACCGACCAATGGGTGAGTCTCCAGCATGAGCCGCCACGCTTCCCCTTCTGACACGCTGGCCGCTCCGCGCGTGGTCCCGAAGACCATGCGCGCCGCCGTCATCGAGCGATTCGGCGGCCCGGAAGTGCTCGAGCTGCGGGAGGTTGCCGTCCCTCAGCCCGGCCCCGAGGACATCCTCGTCCAGCTGCACACCGCCGGCGTGGGCGAGTGGGACGCCTGGCATCGCGAGGGCGGCGACGCGCCGGAGCAGCCGCGCTTCCCGCTGGTGCTCGGCACCGACGGCGCCGGCGTCGTCGCGGCGCGCGGCGCGCGCGTGGAGCGCTTTGCGGAGGGCGACGCGGTCTATGCCTACGACTATGAACGCCGCGGCTTTTATGCCGAGTACGTTGCCGTCTCGCAAAGCCATGCCGGACCGATTCCCTCTTCGCTCGCCCTCGCTGAGGCCGGTGCGATCGCCTGCATCGGGCTGACCGCGCTGCAGGGCATCGACGATCAGCTTCGCGTGCAGCAGGGCGAAGCGGTGGCCGTCCACGGCGCTTCCGGCGCCGTCGGCCACCTCGCCGTTCAGTTCGCAAGGCTGCGCGGCGCGAAGGTGCTCGGCATCGCTTCGGGCGAAGACGGCGTCGCGCTGGTCCATCGCCTCGGCGCCGAGGCGGCGGTCGACGGCAGGAAGGCCGACGCCGCCGCAGCGGCGCGGCGCTTCGCGCCCCAGGGCCTCGACCAGCTCCTCGCCCTCATCGGTGGTCAGTCGCTCGAGCATTTGCTCGCCGCGATGCGCGAGGGCGCCCGCGTGGCATGGCCGAACGGTATCGAGCCGGAGCCGCGGCAGCGCCCGGGCATGGAGTTCCTGTCCTACGACGCGACGCCCGGCATCGACGAATTCGCCCGCCTCACGCGCGCCGTCGATGCCGCGCAGCTGAAGGTGCACGTCGGCGCCGCGTTCCCGCTGGCCCAGACGGCCCAGGCGCATCGGCGCCTTGCCGCGGGACACGTGCTCGGCAAAATGGTGCTGCGCGCTTGAAGCGCGACGCGCGCCTGGACGAGCTGCAGCGCGCGGTCGCGTTCCCCAGGCTGGACGACGAGCAGATCGCGGCGCTGCGCGGCATCGGCACGCCGGCCCGCTTCTCTGCGCGCGAGCCGCTTTTCTCCGCGGGGGACTGCAGCGTGCCGTTCTTCGTCGTCGAGCAGGGGGAAGTGGCGGTGGTCGACCCGTCGCGGCCGGAAGAGATCCTCGCGCTGCACCGCCCCAGGGAGATCACGGGCGACGTCGACATCCTCGCCGGCAGGCCGGCCCGCGTGAGCGCGCTCGCACGCACCGACTGCGCCACGCTGCGTATCTCGGCCAAGGACCTGCGCCGCGTAGTTGACGAGCGACCGCGCGTGGGGGACGTGCTCCTCAAGGCGTTCCTCATGCGGCGCCAGCTCCTCGATGAGTCGGGCATCGCCGCGCTGCGCGTGGTCGGCTCGCGTTTCTGCCGCGACGCCCATCGCATCCGCGAGTTCCTCTTGCGCAACAAGATCCCCTTCGAGTGGCTCGACCTCGAGAAGGACCCCGCCGTCAAGCGCCTGCTCTCGCGCTTCAAGGTCGGCGCGCAGGACACGCCGCTCGTCATCCTCGTCGACGGGCGGATGCTGCGCAGCCCGCCGAACGCCGAGCTCGCCTCGGCGCTCGGCATCCGCAAGCCGATCGAGCGCGCGGTCTACGATCTCGTCATCGTTGGTGCCGGTCCGGCGGGCCTCGCTGCGGCGGTGTACGGCGCGTCCGAGGGCCTGAAGACGCTCGTCCTCGACCGCATGGCCCCCGGCGGGCAGGCGGGCGGCAGCTCGTGCATCGAGAACTACATGGGCTTTCCTGCCGGCCTTTCGGGCGCCGAGCTGGCCGATCGCGCCCTGCTGCAGGCGCAGAAGTTCGGCGCGATCTTTTCGGTCCCCGCCGAAGTGGCGCGGTTGCGTTGCGAGGGCGGCTTTCATGTGCTCGAGGTCGACGGCGGCGAGCAGGTCGCCGCGCGGTGCGTCCTGATCGCCGCCGGCGCGAGCTATCGCCGGCTCGACGCGGCGGACTGCGCGCGCTTCGAGAACCTCGGCCTCTACTACGCCGCCACCGCGGTGGAGGCGGAGCTCTGCCGCAACGCGCAGGTCGTGATCGTCGGCGGCGGCAACTCCGCCGGCCAGGCGGCGGTGTACCTCGCCGAGCGGGCTCGGCGTGTCCTGCTCGTCCTGCGCGGGGACGACCTGCGCAAGGACATGTCCGATTACCTGGCGCGGCGCATCGAGCACACGGCGACGATCGACGTGCGCCGGCAGACCGAGGTCGGGGGCATGCGCGGCGAGAAGTGGCTCGAGTCGGTCGACCTGCGCTCGCGGCCGACCGGCGCGCTGGAGCGCGTGACGTGCCCGGCGGCATTCGTCTTCATCGGCGCCCGGCCGCACACCGGCTGGCTGCCGCAGGACATCGGCCTCGACAGCCACGGCTTCGTGAAGACGGGGCCGCAGGCGGAAGGCATCCGCGCCTGGCCGCTCGCGCGGCCGCCGTTCCTGCTCGAGACGAGCGCCCCCGGGGTGTTTGCGGCCGGCGATGTCCGCGTCGGCTCGGTCAAGCGCGTGGCTTCCGCCGTCGGCGAGGGCGCCATGGCGGTCAAGTTCGCGCATGAGTACCTCGCCTCGTCCTGACGGCGCGGCACAGCACGAAACCGGAACAGGCCAGCAGGAATCGCGAACCTTCGAGGGCTGGTCCGCCTAGCCTTGCAGTTTGGCGAAAGGAGATTACCAATGGCTGAAAAGCAAAAGCAGGCTGACAAGCAGCAGGCCGGTGTGAAGGGCAAGAAGGTTGCAATACTCGCCACCGACGGCTTCGAGCAGGTCGAGCTGACCGAGCCGCGCAAGGCGCTGGACGCCGCCGGAGCGAAGACGCAGGTGGTGTCGCCGAAATCCGGGAAGATTCGCGGCTGGAAGTTCACCGAATGGGGCGACGAGGTGGCGGTGGACGTGCCGCTCGACCAGGCGAAGGCGGACGATTTCGATGCGCTGATGCTGCCCGGCGGAGTGATGAATCCGGACCAGCTGCGCATGCAGCCGAGCGCGATACGGTTCGTGCGGGCGTTCTTCGATGCGGGCAAGCCGGTGGCGGCAATCTGCCACGCGCCGTGGACGATCATCGAAGCCGGCTGCGCCGAGGGGCGGGAAATCGCCTCGTGGCCCTCGCTCAGGACCGACCTCGAGAACGCCGGTGCAACCTGGCAGGACCGCGAAGTCTGCATTGACGGCAACCTCGTCACCAGCCGCAAGCCCGACGACATCCCCGCATTCAACCGGGAGATGCTCGCGCTGTTCGGCAACTCTTCCGAGGCGCTCGCACAGCCGCCGCGCGCGGATGCCGGGGAGGAAGCCGGTGTCGCGCTCCTCGTCCGGCTCGAGGCGAAGCCGGGGCGCGAAGCGGACGTGGAGCAGTTGCTGCGCAGCGGCCTCTCGCTGGTGCGGGAAGAGCCGGATACGACCGCCTGGTACGGCGTGCGCCTCGGTAACTCCACCTTCGGCATCTTCGACACGTTCACGGACGACTCGGGCCGCAGGGCGCATCTCGCGGGACGCGTCGCCCGTTCGCTCAACGATCGGGCGAGCGAGCTGTTCGCTCGGGCGCCGCTCATCGAGAGGGTCGACGTCCTCGCCTGCAAGCTGCCGTAGGGCGTTTACGACCGGGTGAGACGCAAGAAACCGGCAGCAGTGCGCAGGGAAGCGGAAGACCGGGCGCCGACCGCCGCATACCGTCCCTTTAGCAGCCATCGAAAGGAGGCGACATCATGAGATCGGACGAGGACATCAAGCGGGACGTGGAAACCGAGCTGCGTTGGGACCAGGACATCGATGCGACGGATATCGGCATCGCGGTCAAGAACGGCGTGGTGACGCTGACCGGCTTCGTGCGCAGCTACATGCAGAAGTACCACGCGGAGCGCGACGTGAAGCGCGTCGCGGGGGTGCTCGCGGTGGCGAACGATCTGGAAGTACGCCTGCCGGCGATCCACCAGAAGCCCGACCCGGAAATCGCACGCGAGGTGGCGCAGGAGCTCGAATCCGAGCTTCCCTATTCGCACAAGCTGATCAAGGCGGTGGTGAGCAACGGCTGGGTGACCCTCGAAGGCGACGTCGAGTGGAACTACCAGAAGGAGCGCGCCGAGGCGGCCGCGCGCCGCGTGAAAGGCATCAAGGGCATTACCAACTTCCTGATGATCAGGCCCAAGATCGAGGCCCAGGACGTGAAGCGCAAGATCGAGGACGCGTTCAAGCGCAGCGCGGAGATCGACGCGAGCCGCATCACGGTCGAAGCCAACGGCAGCGAGGTGGTTCTCAAGGGCACGGTGCGCTCCTGGGCCGAGCGCGAGGAGGCCGAGCGCGCCGCCTGGCTCGCGCCGGGCGTGCACAAGGTGGAGAACCGCATCACGATCAGCTATTAGCCATTGAGTTCGTTGCCCCGCGTAACCGCGGTGACGCGAGAGCGCATCAGCCGGGAGTTCGACAACCTGGGCCCCGACGCCTGCGTCGCGGACATCGCCGCCGCCATGCGCCGCCACAACCCGGACCTGCTCGACATGGCGCAGCGCTGCGCGGCGGACCAGGGCGCGGGGCAGGAGCCGATGGTCGGGCTGGCGATGTTCTACCGCCTGCTGGTCGCCGAGGCAGCCGCGGAGTTCGCGCTGCCGCGCGTCTCGTCCGCCACGCGCGACGGTATCGTGAGCGAGATCGACGACAAGGGCGCCGAGTACTTCACCTTCGAGGCCCTCGACGAGATGGAGCGCGCCAACCCGGAGTTGCTGCAGATGGCGCACGGCTTCGCCGCGCGCCAGAGGAGCTATCTCGGCATGATGCAGGGATTCGCCTTGATTTACGCCACCCTCAGCGCGCAGTCGGCGGCCGACCGTGCAGGCATGCACTGAAAGCATGGAAACCCCCGCCCGCGAAGCGCTGCACGCGCTGCTGCCCTGCTCGCACGGCTCGATCCGGCTGTCGGCCGATGCCGGCGGCACCACGCTGAGCGGCGAGGTCGACTGGCCCTATCAGAAGGAGCGTGCGGAGAGCGCTTTGCGCGCGCTGCCGGCGCTCGGGCAACTGCGCAACCTGATCGCGATCCGGGCTCCGGTCGACGCGGCCGCGGTGCGGGAGCGGATCCGGCTGGACCGCCGCCTCCAACCGGGCAGCGTGCGCGCCTGGGCCGCGCGTGGGCCGAGCCCGCGCGTCGCCTAGCCGCAGCGCCAGGAGCTTTCCGGCCGGCGCAGACGCCAGGCCGCGGCGAGCAGCGGGACGCCGCTCGCGATCGCGTAGACGCTGATCAGCCAGCCGACCGCCAGCACGCCGAACACGATGGCGACCATGCCGCGCAGTGCGAACGGCCGCGAGTTGCGGAAAAGGGTCACCGCCATGGTTCAATCCGCCATTGATGACGGGGGTGGCGCGGCGCGGGCGGCCGGCGCGAGCGCCGCGAGGCGGAACCGCCGCGGCGTGGTGCAGGTGTGGCGCCGGAATACTTCGGTGAAATGCCCTTGGGTCTGGAAGCCGACGGCCGAGGCAATGTGCACGAGCGGCAGGCGGGATTCGGCCAGCAGTTCCTTCGCGCGCTCGACGCGCTGCTGGGTGAGGTACGCGTGCGGCGACTGGCCGGTGGCGAGCTTGAAAAGCCGCGAGAAGTGAAACGCACTCATGTGCGCAGCGGCAGCGAGATCCTCGACGTGCAGCGGCTGGTCGAGCGAGCGCTCGACGAGCACCCGCACGCGCTCGAGGCGCTCCGGGCCAAGGCCGCCCGGTGCGGCGCCTGCGTGTCGCGCGAGATGCTGCGAGACGACGAGCTCTATCGCGTCGCGCAGCTGGCCGCGCTCGAGTTGCTCGAGGACTCTGCGGTCGGCGAACCGCAGGCGCACGACCACCGCATCCAGTGCTGCGCCGCCGGCAACGACCGTGATCTCTAGGTCGGTCATCTCGTCACGCATGCGCACAGGATATTGCCGCCGCGGCGGTGCGCTATTGCGCCTTGGCCTGATGCCGGCGGACGGCGTCAACAGGTTCTGGTCGCGTCTGCCAGGTGCGCCCTACGACGCCGAGGAACTCCGCTTCGCCGAACGGCTTGCGGAAGAAGGCCACCGCCCCCTGCCGCAGGGCGAGGCCGTCGATGCCGGGCAGCCGCAGGTCGAACACCAGGCAGGCGGCCTCGGCCATTTTCGGCGAGCTCATGAATTCCTCCGTGGAGCCGAAGCCGCGCGAGGGAGAGCCGGCGGCACCGAGCAGCGCAGCGATCGCCTCGCGCAGGCCCAAATGGTCATGGACGATCGCAAAGTACACCATGCTCTCCCGCCAGTATCGTAGACGTGCGGGTGTGCTCGTCGCTATTGAACCTGCGTATACGCCGGCAGCGTGAACTCGAACGTGGCGCCGTGTCCTTCGGCATTGTTCAGCGCACCGATGCGCCCGCCATGGTCTTCGATGATGGAGCGGCTGATCGCGAGCCCCATGCCCATGCCTTGCGCCTTGGTGGTGAAGAATGGCTCGAAGAGAAGCGCGAAGCTCTGCGGCTCGATGCCCTGGCCGGAATCCCTGACCTGCACGCTCACCTCCGCGCCTTCGCGCCGCGCGCTCACCGTCAGCGTGCGCGGCTGGGGCGCCGAGGCGAGCGCGTCCATGCCGTTGACGAGCAGGTTGAGCAGCACCTGCTGGATGCCCACGCGGTCGGCGCGAATCGGCGGCAGCACCGCTTGCACGGTAGCACTGAGGGCGATCTCCTTGTGCCGCGCGTCGCCTTCCACCAAGCTGATGACTTCGGCAATGACCGCGCTCAGGAGCAGTTCGGCCTTGTGCGGTTCGCGGCGCGTGAGCAGCCCACGGATGTGCGTGATCACGTCGGATGCGCGCTTGGCGTCCCGCGCCATGCGCTTCACCGCTGCACGCAGCTCCAGTTCGTCCGGCGGCTGCGCAGCGAGCCAGCGCTCAGCGGCCGCGGCGTTCGCCACTACCGCGGCGAGCGGCTGATTCAACTCGTGCGCGATGGAAGCGGTGAACTCGGCGACGGTCAGCGCGCGGTTGACGTGCGCGAGCTCCGCGCGTGCCTTGTGCGCGGCGTCCTCGGACTCCTTGCGCTCGGTGACGTCGACGATGGCGCCGACGTACTCGATGAGCGTCCCTGAATCGTCGAGCATCGGGTGCGCCTCCGACAGAACATGCCGGATAGCGCCGTCGGGCCGCACGATGCGGTAGTTGGCGGAGAAATTCTGCCGCCCACGCACCGCTGCATCGAAGGCTCGCCGCACCGCCTCGCGGTCGTCCGCATGCATCCGCTCGTAGAGCATCTCACGGCTCGGCTTGCGGCCCTGCGGGTCGTGGCCCATGACGCGGAAAAGCTCCGCCGACCAGACGAGCTCGCCGGTCGACGCATTCCAGCCCCAGCTGCCGGTGTGGCTGATGCGCTGCGCCGCATCGAGGTACGCTTCGCCTCGCCGCCGCGCCTCCTCGTGCTGCCGGCGCTGCGTGACGTTGCGCACGAAGAGAACCATGCCGCCGTCCGGGCTGGGATACATCCGGTTTTCATACCATTGCCGGAGCAGCGGGTAGCAAACCTCGTCGGTCTCGGGCGCGCGCTCGTCCATCACCCGCCGCATCGCCTCCCGGTTCGGGGCGTCCGGAAACTCGTCCCATAGCAGTTTGCCGATCAGCAGCTCAGGCTCCTTGCCGGCGAGGCGCATCTGGTCTGCGCCCTGGCGGTTCATGTAGAGGAAGCGAAAGTCCTTGTCGAAGCTGAAGAACATGTCGGTGATGTTCTCGAGGATCGCGGTGTTTCTCGCGTCGGTCTGCCGCAGGCGCTCCTCGAGCTTCGCCATGGCCTCGACCTGTTCGGCCAGGCGCTGGTGCTGGTGCTGCATGTCGATCCGCTCGCGCGCGATTGTCTCCTCGGCGCGCCGCAACGCGAGCTCCCCTTGCCCATCAGCGCGGATGTCGCGTAGCCAGCGCTGCACCGTGCGCCGGGCGTCGCGCAGGGGCAGCAACTCCACGGCTGGGACGTAGTGATGATTGCGGCACACCGCAGCGTCGTGGATCACGAGCGGGTGCATCTGGATGATGCCAAGCAGGAGCTCGGGCGGATAGCGTGCGCGGTTGTATTGGCAAACCAGCCGGCAGTCGCAGAGCGCGATTGCATCGGTGAGGCGTGCTTCGTAGTCGAGCCAATGCTCGAGGTCCGGCGCCGTGGAGAGCACCCAGTCGGTCTCGCCCGCGCCTCGCATGGCGCTGTAGCCCTGGCTCTTCGCCGCCGCAGACTCGTCTTGCCACAATCCAAGCATGCGCTCGACGTCGAAGCGACCGTTGCGCAGGTACGACTCGTCCTTGGATTTGATAACGAGCGCGCCATTGCTGATGAAACGCTGGACATCCAGGCCGTCCGCGGAGAGCGCCCGCGCGATGTCGTCCCACTTGCCGTCGCTATGGAGATAAACGCATTTCTCACCGCGCCCAAGGCCGATCCGCAGGAAAGGCACTGCCACGGCATCGCGCTCCACATCCGTCTCGTAGATCGAGCACAGTTGGTCGTGCGAGCCAACGCCATCGAGCACTGGCGAGTCCACCGTCCCACCTAGCAGCATGGAAGGAACCCGGAAAGTAACGCCGCGCGGCGACGCGCCCCATTACACCTTGGTATATCCGCGCTCGAGCGCGTCACTCAGGTGCACCAGGTCGACGAGCGAGGCAGCGCGCATCTTGGTCATCACGCGGCGGCGATGGACCTTGACCGTGATCTCCGCGACGCCGAGCGTCGCGGCGATCTGCTTGTTGAGCAGCCCCTTCACCACGTGCTGCATCACCTCCTGCTCGCGCCGGGTGAGCGTCGTGAAGCGGTGCCGGAGCTCCAGAGCGTGCTCGCGCTCGGCGCGCGAGCCGTCTTGCATGACCAACGCATGGCGGATCGACGCGAGAAGCTCGTCATCGCAAAAGGGCTTGGTCAGGAAGTCGATCGCGCCGGCCTTCATCGCGCGCACGCTCATCGGGATGTCGCCGTAGCCGGTAATGAAGATCACCGGGATATCCCAGCCAAGTGCCACCAGCCGGCGCTGCAGTTCGAACCCGCCCATGAGCGCCAAATGCACGTCGACGACCAGGCACGCGGAAAACTCGGTGCCTTCCGCGCTGAGGACTTCCTCCGCGGAGGAAAAGGCCGCGGCGCGCAGCCCGGCCGAGCGGATCAGGCTGACAATCGCTTCCCGGACCGACGGATCGTCGTCAACGACGAATACGATGGACTCGGGGGATAGCAATTGCGGCAAGCGCGACCAGGAGATCCTCTAGCGATACTACGCCAATCAGCCGGTCGTCGCTATCGACGACCGGCAGGGCGTCGGCGCCCGCCGCGCTCAGCCGCTCGAGCGCTTGCGGTAACGTGTCGCTCACGCGTGCGCGCGCGGGCGCCGCCCAGAGCAGGTCACTGACCGTCACGGCCGAGGCGTCCAGCCCGAGCGCGACCACCCGCGTGACGATGTTGCTGGCCGACAGGATGCCGAGCGGAGCGCTGGCGGCGCCGCTGCGCTGCATGACCACGACCCGGTCGATCTTCTGCTGGCGCATGGCGAAGCACGCTGCTTCGACCGTCTGGTCGGCGTCGACGCACACCGCGCGGCGAGTACCCAACATACCCAGTTCCATGGTGGCAGGTTAGCCGCGCCGCGCCATGCCATGTTCTGCGTCCTTGCTCGATTGCAGCAACGATCCGGAAAGCCTGCGCAAGGAGCCGCAACAACCGGCGGCCGCGGCGCCATAGGCTGCGACTGCCACCCCTTCCACCATCGGAGGACCCCATGAGCCGCAAATTCTTCAATCACATCCTTGCTCTGGTCCTGGCCGCCATCCTTGCCGGCCCGGCCGTCGCGGAGGACAAGAAGCAGCAGGATTCGCAGAAGGACCGGCCAGCCGCCGGTGCGGCCCGCGAGGCGCCGATCGCCGGGGTGCAGCCGCTCGAGCCCACCGTCGCGGCGAAGGCGCTGGTGCTGCAGGGCTGGCGCGCCTCGAAGCTGCTCGGCGCTAGCGTGTTCAACGATCAGAACCAGCGCATCGGCAAGATCGAGGACATGATCGTCTCGCCCGACGGCAAGGTTTCCGCCGCGGTGATCGAGGTCGGTGGCTTCCTCGGCATCGGCAGCCACCGCGTGGCCATCCCGGTGGAAAAGTTCGCCGACATCAAGGCGCAGAAGCTGGTCCTGCCCGGCGCCACGAAGGAAGCGCTCAAGGCGCTGCCCGAATTCCAGTACGCGTGAGGAAGAACGGCGTGCGGCAGATCATCAAATTGCGTGATCCGCTGATGTTGCCGGCGCCGGAGCATGCGCAGCACTGAACAGCCGGGGAAGCCCCTTCGCGCTCACCTGAGCGACGCAGGACGTATGTCGATCGCGGCGCTGCTCGCCCTGTCGCTCGCCGCGTGCGATCGCAAGCAGGACGCGGGCGAGGCATCCACCGCGTCACGGCCGCCGCTCGCTTTGCAGACCGCACTTTCGCAACCCGGTCCTGCCGCGTCCTCCGGGGCAGCGAGCGAGCGCGTCGTGGCGCTGCCGGATTTCACGCCGCTCATGAAGGCGCAGGGGTCGATGGTGGTGAACGTCATCACCACGAACAGGGCCGCTGTCGCATCGCGCCGAGGCGGGCCGCCGCAAAACGACCCGATGTACGAGTTCTTCCGGCGCTTCATTCCGGACGTCCATTCCGGCGGCCCGGGCGCTCCGGACGCGGGGCGCCAGCGCGGCGGCATCGGCTCGGGCTTCATCATTACGCCGGACGGCTACATCCTCACCAACGCGCACGTGGTGGCGGATTTCGACGACATTACGGTGCGGCTCGCGGATCCCAAGCGCAAGTTCAAGGCGAGGCTGGTGGGACTCGACCGGCGCACCGACGTCGCACTGCTCAAGGTCGAGGCAACGGACCTGCCGAGTGCCAAGCTCGGCAACTCTTCGCAGGTCGCGCCTGGCCAATGGGTCGCGGCGATCGGCTCGCCCTTCGGCTTCGCCAATACCATCACCGTCGGCATCGTGAGCGCCACCGGCCGGGCGCTGCCCGACGAGGGCTTCGTGCCGTTCATCCAGACCGACGTGGCGGTGAACCCGGGAAACTCCGGCGGTCCGCTCATCGACCTGAAGGGCGAGGTGATCGGGATCAACTTGATGATCTACAGCGCCACCGGCGGCTACATGGGCGTCTCGTTCGCCATCCCGATCGAGGTCGCCCTCGACGTCGCCAAGCAGCTCCAGGCCGCCGGCAAGGTCAGGCGCGGACGCCTGGGCGTGGGGATCCAGCCCATGACGAAGGAGCTGGCCCAGTCTTTCAAGCTCGACGCGCCCGTCGGCGCAGTGGTCGTCATTGTCGAGAAAGGCAGCCCCGCGGACAAAGCCGGGCTCAAGGCCGGCGACGTCATCCTGTCCTGTGACGGAAAGAAGATCGAAGACCCCGACGAGTTGCCGCGCCTCGTCGCGGCGACCAAGCCGGGCGAAAAGGCGACGCTCGAAGTCTGGCGTGGCGGCAGGCGCGAGCAGCTCGCCGCGACCGTGGGCGAATTCCCGGCCGACACGAGTGCCGCATCACGTGAGGCGCCGGCAAAGGCAGCCGACATCAGTCTGGGACTCGCGGTAAGCGAGCTGCCGCCTCGAGGACGCAAGGCCCTCGGCGTCGACTACGGGCTGGTCGTCGAGGAGGTGCGCGGCGGCCCGGGCGAGGGGAGCGGGATCCGGCCCGGTGATGTGATCGTGGCAGTCGGACAGGAGCAGTTCCGCAGCTTCGAGGAATTCAACAAGCTCCTTGCGCGGCGCAAGAAGGGCGAGCGCGCGCCGTTGCTCGTGCGGCGCGGAGCAAGCGCGCTCTATGTTCCAGTGGAGCTCGCCTAGAATGGCCGGAGGCTCGGCGGAGCTCCTGTTCGAGCCGGTCCGGCTCGGCGGGCTGGAACTGCCGCATCGCATTGTCATGGCCCCGCTCACGCGCTCGCGCGCGCGCCAGCCGGGGAACGTGCCGGCGCCGCTCAACGCCTGCTACTACGCGCAGCGCGCGTCCGCGGCGCTGATCATTACCGAGGCGACGCAGGTTTCGATGCAGGGCCAGGGCTATGCGTGGACCCCGGGCATCCACAGCCGCGAGCAGATCGACAGCTGGCAACAGGTGAGCGAGGCGGTCCACGAGGCGGGCGGCCGCATGGTCATGCAGCTCTGGCACGTCGGGCGCATCTCGCACCCCGCGCTGCAGCCCGACCAGATGCTGCCGGTCGCGCCCTCGGCGATCGGCGCGAGCGGCCAGGCGTTCATCGAGAACGAGCGCGGCGAGCCGGAGCTCGTGCCTTTCGTGGCGCCGCGGTCACTGCAGCTCGAGGAGATGCCCTACCTCGTGCGGCAGTACACGCGCGGCGCCCGCAACGCGCAGCGCGCGGGCATGGACGGGGTCGAAGTGCACGCCGCCAACGGCTACTTGCTGGACCAGTTCCTCGAATCCGGGACCAACCAGCGCACAGACGAGTACGGCGGCTCGGTGCAGAACCGTGCGCGCCTGCTGATGGAAGTGGTCGAGACCGCGTGCGAAGTCTGGGGCCCGGAGCGCGTCGGCGTACGGATTTCTCCGCTGGGCAGCTTCAACGACATGAGCGACGACAATCCCGAGGAGACGTTCGGCCATGTCGCCGAAAGGCTGAACGACTACAACCTCGCCTACCTGCACTTGATCAATCCCGCGTCGGCCCAGGTCGAGCAGGGGCTGCCGCCGGCGCCCCGGGCGCTGCGCATGGTGGAGCTGATCCGCTCCACGTACCGCGGCAAGCTGGTGCTGTGCGGCGGCTTCGACCGCGATTCCGCCGAAGCCTGGCTCAAGATGGGCCGCGCAGACGTGATCGCTTTCGGCCGCAAGTTCCTCGCCAACCCCGACCTGCCCGAGCGCTTCCGGCAACGCGTGCCGCTCAACAAGGACGACTCGTCCACCTACTACGGCGGCGGCGCAAAGGGCTACACCGACTACCCCAGCCTCGCGCAGGAGCGGGGCGAGCAGCCCAAGGAATCCGTCGACGAGACCTGGCGCTAGCGAAAGGATGAACCCGCCATGGCCGTGATGAACGTAGCCAAGTTCGAGCGTTTCTTCCGCCTCGCGGCGAGCCTGGACGTCGACAAGGGCGATCTCAGGCGCTACAACGACTTCATCGACCAGGAGATCTACGACCTGCTTCTGGTCGGCCAGGCGCACGCGAAGACCAACGACCACGTGCTCATCTGGCCGAGCGACCTGCCGATCACGAAGGGACTCCAGGAAAGCATCCACGTGTTCCGCGAGATCGACGAGCAGATCGATCTCCTGCCGATCCTCGAGGGCCTCACGAAGCACCCGCCGATGGACCTCGACTACAACGACGAGACGAAAGCCGAGCTGCCGGAAATTGCCGGCGGCATGAGCGTGGCGCTCGCGCGCACCTTCAAGCTCATCGAGCCCGGGATCAAGAACCCCGCCACCCCGGACTGGGACCGGGCGCTCAAGGTCTTCAACCTCCTGCTGTAGCTCATGGTGGTGGACCGCGCCTGGACGCTGCGCGGCTCGGCGAACTGGGACACGCGCAGCCTGCGGCTCAACTTCGAGCTGAACGTGGAGTGCTATTCCGCGGAGCTCGGGCGCCGCGCTGACGAGCACCTCCTCGAGCGGCGCGCCGGGGCGCGCCGGATCTCTTCCGCCGATCTCGAGTCGCGGCCGCTACCGGTCAAGCTGCGTGACGGCGCCGCGCGGCTGTTCGCGCCCTACCTTTGACATGAGCGGCGAAACCGAGGCGCTACGCAGGCTGATCGAGGAGTGGGCCGCGGCCAATCAGCGGGTCCGGCGCGTACGGATACCCGAAGACGTCGCGCAGATCGCAGTGGCGCCGTGTCCGGTCCCCGATAGCGAGGAGACGCTGCCCGTATGGATCGCGCATTGCGAGGTCTGGCGCCGCGAGTTCGCCGCGTCGATCGGTCGCCCGGTGCGCTTAGACTGGCTCGGTCCGGACCGCTGCTGAACCGCTGCTGCCGCCAAGCTTGTCGCCCTGCAGGTCGGCCAGGGCCGGCAGCACCCCGGTGCCGATCTCTTCGAGGACCTCGGACGCCGGCCGCGCGCCGTACTTGAAGTTGAGGATGACGTGGTTGACGCCGACTGCGCCCAGCGAGCCGAGAAAGCGCAGCAGGAAGTGCCGCCCCGCCCTGAACCCGAGGTGGATAGGCGTGGGCGGCAGGTGCGGATCGTCGGCCAGGTCGACGTAGAGCGATTGCGCGAACGGCTTGAAGGCGCCCGGCGTGGCGGCATGGACTGCGCTGCGCCAACGGGCCGCGACCTCGGCCTGCCTGTCCACGCCGCGGGGATAAGTGATCCAGCCGTCGGCATGCTCCGCGATCCAGGGCAGCGGCTGCCCGCTGTGTCCGGTGACGAGCATCGGCAGCCTCGCGAGCGGCTTGGGCACGAGGTCGGCATTGCCGCCGAGCAGGCCGGCCGCCGACTTAAGCACCGGGTACTCGTGCTCCAGCACGCTGCGGATCACCTCGAAGTACTCGCGGAACAGGACGGCACGCTGTTCGATGTCGACGCCGAAGGCCGGGAACTCCACGGGCCGGTCGCCCGACGCCACGCCCAGTACCAGCCGTCCGCCCGAGAGTTGATCGACCGAAGCGGCTGCCTTCGCCACATGCAGTGGGTGCCGCAGCGGCAGCACGATGGAGCCGGTGGCCAGCGCGATCGTCTGCGTGTGCGCCGCGATCCAGCCGAGGTACACCCACGGATCGTAGATCTGGCCGAGGTCGCCGAAGCTGGGATCGCGCAACGGCACGTCGCGCACCCAAAGCGCGGCGTAGCCCAGGGCCTCGGCGCGTTGCGCAAGCCGCTCCTGGTCGCGCATCGACGGCTCGTCGCCCTTGAAGGCCTCGATGGGGAAGAAGACGCCGAGCGTGAGGTGGCCCGCATGAAACATGCGGCGGAAGCCGGGCGCCTGTTCGACCCCGGCTGTCGGATTGACTTTCAGCATGCGCGCTCCTGTTCGATGCAAGCGTACGGAGCGAGGGAGCACCCTGTCTTCCCGAATGCTGCGAAAGCTGCCCGAGACGGTGCGGGCCGGAACCAGGCGTAGGCCTCGACCGCGTGGGGTGACCCGCCGGCGCCCGAGCCGCGACGCGTCAGAACCGGTAGGCGACGTTCACCCAGGCGCGCGGATTGCGGTCGGCGGTGTCCGACTGCGGGGCGCCGCCTTCCGTGCGCCAGGCGAGCGCGGCGTCCGCGGTCCACGCGCGGCCATGGAAGCGCACGCCCAGCCCGGCGCCCGCAATGCGTTGCTCGTTCGGGCCTGCGGCCCACGGCCGCTCGTTCACCTTGATCTCGCCCGCATCGTAGAACGCGAACGGCTCCCAGTTGCCGAGCGCCTGGCGCAGCTCGAGCTGGATGAAGTGCCCCGCGTCGCCGTACGCCTCGCCCACCGGATAGGCGCGCACCCCCGTCGGCCCGCCGAGGCCGAAGCCTTCCGACGAGTCGAGGTTCTTGCTCGCGTGCTGCAGCGAGAGCCGGACGTAGCCGCTCAGCCCGCCCGTGATGCTTTGCAGCCGCGCCACGTCGAGGTTGACGCGGTTGAAGCGGCCCTCGGTCTGTGCCGTCACCTGGTCGGTCGCCGCGAGCGCCGGATCGAGATTCAGCCGGCCGGGCGCCCACGACAAAGCGCCATAGGTAATGCCGCCGCCGAGGAGGCCGTCGCGCTTGTCGAAGCCGAGCGTGACGGGCAGCGAGTCGCTGCGTGGATACCATCGATATCAACACGGAAAAAACCATGACATTTCCCGTACGGACCGAGCCAATCCGGCACGTGCTCAGACTCGCGATTCTGGCGCTTGCATTCGGGGGCACGGCGGCTGCGCAAGAAGGCGAATCTATGTACGACAGCTTCCTCATCGACTATGCGCTTGTGCAGTACTCGCTCATGAATGAGGCTGGTGCTACCGACGAACTCAACGAACTCAGCCAAGCGGACCAGAAAGCGGCAGACTTCATAGCTGATTTCTGGACGGCCAAAGCAAACCGCTCTTGCATGGAAGAAATCTACTACCTCGCGAACCGGGACTTAAGGGCGCTGGCGGACGCCAAGTCTGATAGGGATGAGGCCCGGATAATGGACAGGGGGTCACGGGAAGCGCGTCAGTGCCGGCGCGGGTATTACTTCGATCACTGGGACAAGACCACACTGACCATCCGTCAGAGGTACGAAAGGGCCGCGGTGCGAACGAAGAAATAGCGCGATCCTCCGCGGTTGACGCAGTCGAATTGCATCGGCCGTGGGCCGCGGACCCCGGACCCCGGACCCCGGACCCCGGACCCCGGACCCCGCTGCATAGGCGTTCAGGGCGACCCCCGTACCAGTCGCACGCTAGTTGCCTTGGCAACTAACACTGTGCCATCGAGATGCGGTCCCGTGAGGTATAGGACGCAGTCACAGCGGCGAATTGCACACCACGAGGACAGCCCCCGCAGCCGCAACCCTCGTGCGGTGCGAGGCACGCGTTACGGGTTTCGGTTGCAGCCGGTGAGCCATACGATTGACCCCCAACCTTGACCCCCAGCGTCACATGTCCACTGAAGAATCAAGACCGTAGGTAGTATGATGGAGGTGGCGGGATTGTGCCGGTCTCGCCTTATGGCGATCCCGCCAGGCTGCGCAGGACCGCCACCCCGCTTGGGGGTCATCCGCGCCACATCCACCAATTAAAAGGGCCCGCCGGTTGGCGAGCCCTTTTTAATTGGTGGAGGCGGCGGGAATCGAACCCGCGTCCGAAAGCCCTACACAGACAGTACTACATGCTTAGCCACGTCATTGGGTTTAACCCTTCGGCCGCCGACGGGCAGGCAATCTCAGGGCGAGTCACCTTGGATTTAACCCGGAGTCAAGTAACCCGAAACCGAGCGATGCCTCGAAAATGACTCTGCTCTAGCTTGCGCTAGCCGGTCCGAGGCAGAACCGGAGCAGAGTCCCGCGGGTGTTAGGCCGCGAGAGCGTAACGGTCGTCGTTGGCGACTGTCGATTTCCAGCGGATTAACGAGGTGACTGGGCCTCGGCATGCACTGCACTGCTTCGTGACCCCCGTCGAAGCCAAATGCGCCCCCGGAAGACGAAATCCTGCGAACTACACGGGGTGTCTGCCGGCAGCGACACTGAGACCGGCGAAACACCACGACTGGATTATGCCCGACCGTCCCGCATTGCGGGACCGATTTGCGGGCAACCCTCAAGTTTGTGCAGATTTCTGCCGATCAAGGTCCTGAGGCGCAGCCGGCTCCCGATACCGGCTGCGTTAAGATAACCGGGCGGCTCCCGATCGGCCGCCCGGGCCCGCGTCGGCTTGCCCGGCCGAAAAGAATTCATGAGTGTCACTCGGCAGCATCGCAAGCCCCTCGACGACCGGTCGCTTCAGCACGCCTACCTGGCGCTGGCGACGGACTGGTCCATCTGGTACGCGGAACTCGACGACGCCCTGCGACGCGTCGCCCAGACCCTCGCGGGAGCCCTCCAGGTCCGGCGCGCCAGCATCTGGCTGATGCAGGACGATCGTGCGGCGATGCGTTGCACGATCCTGTACGACTCGATCGATCAGCAGTTCTCGCCGGGCGTCGATCTGGCCTACGTCGAGTACCCGTTGTACTTCCAGGCGCTGCGCAACGGCCGGCTGGTGGATGCGCACGATGCCTGGACCGACCCAAGGACCAGCGAACTGGCGCAGAACTACCTGCGCGAGGCTGGCGTTGGCGCACTGATGGACAGCACCCTGCGCCTCGCCGGCGAGACCGTGGGGGTACTGAGCCTCGAGCACGTCGGCGGTCCGCGGCTGTGGACCGATCCGGAGCGGCGCTTCGCGGTGTCGATGGCCGATCTGGTATCGCAACTGCTGATCCAGGATCGCACCCGCCGCGGCGAGGCCCGCTATCGCGCGCTGCTCGACAACATGCCCTCGGCGGCGATCCGCTGCGTGTGGGAATCGGGCTGGACGGTGCAGTTCATCAGCGGCGGCTCGGCCGTGATCTACGGCGTGCCGGACAAGGAATTGCGCGGCCCACGCCGCGGCAGCCTCGACTCCCACGTGCATCCGTTGGATATGGATCGGCTGGCCGAAGCGCTGCGGCAGGCCCACGACGAAGGCAAGCAGGTCGATCTCGAGTATCGCATCGTCCGGCCCGATGGCGACGTGCGCTGGGTCCACGAGCAAAGCCAGGCCACACGCGACCCGGACAAGGCGATGATCCTGCTGGACGGCGTCATCACCGACGTCACCGATCGCAAGCGGGTCGATGAGGGTTCGGAGCGGCGGCGCGAACTGCTATTGCACGTGGCCGAGGGGACGGCAGCGGCGACCGGCGATCAGTTCTTCGACACGCTGACGCGAGAGTTGGCCCATGTGCTGGGTGTGGACCATGTGTGTGTCGGCGAACTTCCCATGCCGTCGGCCACGTCTATGCGGACGATCTCGGTCTACGCGGAGGGCCGCCACGTACCCAACTTCGAGTACTCGCTCGCGGGCACCCCATGCGAGCAGGTGATGGCGGGGGCCCTGTGCGTCTATCCGGCTGGTGTGCAGGCGCTGTTTCCCGAGGACACATTGCTGAGCGACTTAAAGGTGGAAAGCTATCTCGGCGCCCACCTCATGTCGGCCGATCGGGAGCCCATCGGGATCCTGGCGGTCCTGCACAGCGGTCCGATCCAGGACATTCCGTTCGCACAGACGCTGCTGCGCATCTTCGCTGCACGCGCCGCGGCGGAGCTGGACGGCAACCGGCGCGAGATGATCCTGCGCGCCTCGCGCACCGAACTGCTCAACCAGAACGAGGTGCTGAGCGTCGTCAACAGGCTGTCGGCGCGGCTCCAGACGAGCGATTCGCCCGAATCCATCGCTCGCGAGACGGTCAGCGTGTTGGTGGGTTTTCGCCAGCCGCCGGTGATCCTCTTCTTCCTGCTCGAACCGGACGGCACGCGTCTGCGACTCGCCGCCCATGCCGGCGTCGACGACGGCATGTTGCGGATGGTGCGCAGCGTGCCCTGCGACGGTACGTTGAGCGGCTACTCCCTCCAGGAGCGGCGGGTCGTGATCACCCGCGAGATCGCCAACGATAAGCGCATCCACCCGGCATTCCGTCAGGTCTATATCGAACAGGGCGTGCAGGCGATGGTGGCGCTGCCGCTGGCCCACGGTGATCTGTCGCTCGGGGCCATCGTGCTTGCCTACGGCGGCGACAACGAAGGGTCGGTGCCGCCCACCGGTGCCCTCGAATCCATCGCCACTGCGGTTTCGCTGGCGCTCGCCAACTTGCGGCATGTGTCGAGCCTGGAGCACCAGGCCTATCACGATGCATTGACCGGCCTGCCCAATCGCGCGCGGCTGCATCTGGAGTTCGAACGCCTGGCGCCGACGGGATCGAAGAGCATGACGGCCCCGGCTCTCATGCTGCTCGATCTCAACCGCTTCAAGGAGATCAACGACACGCTCGGTCATCACGTGGGTGACCTGCTGCTCTCGCAGATCGGGCCGCGGATCGCCGAGGCGCTGGCAGCGGAGCCGTCCCTGGTTTGCCGCCTGGGCGGTGATGAGTTCGCAGTCCTGCTGTTCGTGGCGGGAGGTGCGTTGAAGGCCCTCGAGAGCGCCGACCGCGTGGTGAGCGCGTTGCGCCAGTCGTTCGAAGTCGGCGGCATGCGTCTCGAGATCGGCGCGAGCATCGGTGTCGCAGTGTTCCCGGACCACGGCACCGACAGCCATCAACTGCTGCGCTCGGCGGACGTGGCCATGTACGAGGCCAAGCGTTCCGGCGCGGGTGTGGTGGTCTACGACCCGTCGTTCGACGAGCACACGCCGGAGCGCCTCGCCATCGTCCAGGACCTGAGCGAAGCGATCCGCAGCCGTCAACTCGTGCTGCATTTCCAGCCGAAGCTCGATCTCGCTTCCGGCGCGGTGCAGGGCTTCGAGGCGCTGGTGCGCTGGCAGCATCCGCGCCTGGGGTTGCTCGGTCCGGGGCAGTTCATCCCGCTCGCCGAGGTGGGCGACCTGATGCAGGGCGTCACGCGCAGCGTGATCGACCTGGCGCTGGCACAGCTGCATGCGTGGAGTGCGGCTGAGCTCAACTACACCATGGCGATCAACCTGTCGCCGCGGAATCTCCTGGAGCGCGATTTCGTGTCGAGCTTCGAGCAGGCGCTGCGTCGCCATCGAGTCGATCCGAAGCTGGTGGAACTCGAACTCACGGAAACCGCGCTGATGCAGGATCCGGCCGGCGCTGCGGAGCGCCTGGGGCGCATCGCCGCCCTCGGCGTGCGCATTTCGATCGACGACTTCGGGACCGGGTACTCGTCGCTCGCGCACCTGCGGCGGCTGCCGATCCATGCGCTCAAGATCGACCGCATGTTCGTGACCGAGATGGCGACCAACAATCAGGATCTGGCGATCGTGCGCTCGACCATCGGGCTCGCCCGCAACCTCGGGCTGCAGGTGGTGGCGGAAGGCGTGGAAACCCACGAGGTGCTGCGCATGCTGGCCGACCTCGGCTGCGACCTGGCGCAGGGCTACGTCCTGAGCCCGCCCAAGCCCTGGCCGGACATGCACGCCTGGATCGGCGCGCACAACCGGGAGTGGGTCAGCGCCCTGGAGGGATGAGGTCGAGCAGGGCGCCCGGCGAAGCGATGATGTGATCGGCGCCCCAGGCCGAGGGCGGGGCGCCCGGACCGAGATAACCGTAGCCTGCCGCGATCGCACCCATCCCTGCGCTGCGTGCAGCCTGGATGTCGCGTTCGTCGTCGCCCACGTAGATGCAGTGTTCCGGCGGGGCGGTGAGCCGCCGTGCCGCCTCCAGCAGCGGCGCCGGATGCGGCTTGGCGTGCGGCGTCGTGTCGCCAGAGACGACGCAACCGGCACGGACGTCGAGCCCCAGCAGACCCACCAGCGGCCGCGTGAAGCGTGCGATCTTGTTGGTCACGATGCCCCAGGCGAGGCCGCGGGCTTCGATCGCGTCGAGCAGCGTGATCACGCCGTCGAACAGCACGGTTTCGCCCATCAGGTCGGACTCGTACTCGTCGAAGAACTCCTGGCGCAGCGGTTCGTATTCCGCCTGACCTGGCACGATGCCGAAGCCGAGCGCGATCATGCCACGCGCGCCGCTCGAGGCGAGCGGCCGCAACTTGTCGACGGGGATCGGTGCGAGTCCCCGGCGTTTCAGCATGCGGTTCAGCGTGCCGGCCAGATCGGGGGCCGTGTCGGCGAGCGTGCCGTCAAGATCGAACAGGACCGCCCGGGTCATGCGGGCTTGCGCGCTTCGACGATGTAGTTGACCGAGATGTCGCGGCCGAGCGCGTAGGTTTTCGTGATCGGGTTGTAAGTCATGCCCGTATAGCCCGTCACCATCAGGCCGGCGCCGCGGCAGTATGCGGCGAGTTCCGAGGGGCGGATGAACTTCGCGTAGTCGTGCGTGCCCTTGGGCAGGAGCTGCAGCAGGTACTCGGCGCCGATGATCGCGAAGAGGTAGGACTTCGGGTTGCGATTGATGGTGGAGAAGAACAATCGCGCGCCGGGCTGCGCGGCGGCAGCGCAGGAGCGGACCGTCTGCGCCGGATCGGGCACGTGCTCCAGCATCTCCATGCAGGTCACGACCTCGAAGCTCGCCGGTTCGGATTGCGCGATGGACTCCACCGAGGCGAGCCGGTAGTCGACGTGATTTCCGGTTTCGAGCAGATGCAGTTGCGCCACTTTGAGCGGCTTCTCCGCCAGGTCGATGCCGGTCACCTGCGCGCCGCGCACTGCCATGGATTCCGCCAGGATGCCGCCGCCGCAACCGACGTCGAGCACGCGCTTGCCCGCAAGGCCGGCCAGGCGGTCGATGTGGTCGAGCCGCAGCGGATTGATGTCGTGCAGCGGCTTGAACTCGCTGGTCGGGTCCCACCAGCGGTGCGCGAGGGCGCTGAATTTCTCGAGTTCGACGGGATCGACGTTGATCATGGGGGCGGTTTCATCTCATTTCGCGGCGAGAATACCTTGCCAGCGTCGCGCGCGGGCAACGAGGTTCGCCTCATCGAGGCGCGTGAAGCGACGTTCATCGACCAGCAGCTCGCCATCCACCCATACGTGGCTGACGTCGGAGCGTCCGGCCGAGTACACGAGGTGCGACACCGGGTCGTAGCAGGGTGCAAGCTCGAGGCTGCCCAGGTTCACCGCGACGAGGTCGGCGCGCTTGTCGACTTCGATGGAGCCGATGCGCTCTTCCAGGCCAAGCGCGCGGGCGCCGCCGAGAGTGGCCATGGTGAGGGCCGTGCGCGCAGGCAACGCGTCTGCGCGACCGCTCGCACCCTTGGCGACCAGCGCGGCCAGGCGCATCTCTTCGAACAAGTCGAGGCTGTTGTTGCTGGCGGCCCCGTCGGTGCCGAGCGCGACGTTGATGCCGGCGTCCAGCATCGCGGTCACCGGTGCAAAGCCCGATGCGAGCTTGAGGTTCGAGCTCGGGCAATGGGCGACGTGGCAGCCGTGGGACGCGTAGAGCTCGATCTCGGCTGCATTCAGATGAACGCTGTGCACCGAGATCAAGCCCGGCCCGATCAGCCCGAGGGACTGCATGCGTTCGATCGGCCGCACACCGTGCCTGGCGATGTGGTCCTGCAGTTCACCGGCCGTCTCGTGGACATGCACGTGCACCGGGATGTCGAGCTGCTCCGCGAGCGTCACGATGCGGCCGAACGTGGCGTCGGAGACGGTGTAGGGCGCGTGCGGCGCCATGCAGAACGACAGCCGGGACTCGTGCTTGTGGGCGTCGCGCATCGCGAGGCCCTTCGCGAGGTAATCCTGGGCGTCGGCCGCGTACACCGTGGGAAAGTCGATCACGATGATGCCGAGTGCCGCGCGGATGCCCGACTCGATGACCGCATCGGCCGCCATCTCGGGGAAGAAGTACATGTCGTTCATGCACGTGACGCCGCCGCGCAACAGCTCGGCGATCGCGAGCAGCGTGCCGTCGTGGACGAACTCCTTCGATACATGGCGCGCCTCAGCCGGCCAGATGTGTTCCTGCAGCCAGCGCATCAGCGGCAGATCGTCGGCGAGCCCGCGCATCAGGGCCATGGCGGCGTGGATGTGCGCGTTGACCAGCCCGGGAATCAGTGCGTGGTCGGGCAGGGTGGTCACGCCGGCGTCCGGATAGCGTCGCCGTGCTTCGCCCGACGGCAGCACGTCCAGGATGCGTCCGTCGCCGACGGCAACGGCATGCCCTTCGAGCACCGCCTCCGCGGGCACGATCGGGATGATCCAACGCGGCTCGATCAGCTGTATGGTTCCCGAGACGGTCGTCATCGTGGTCGGAAAAGAAAAGAGCCCTGCATCGGCAGGGCTCTCGCTGCTCTCGTGCTTCGGGTTACTTGCTGCCCGCGGCTTCCACCACGACGCGGCGGTTCGGCTGCAGGCAGTCGATCAGGGCCTGCTTGCGCAGACCGGCGCAATCGGCGCGGGCGACCACGAGATCAGTCTCACCCCGGGCGGTGACGTTGATGCGGCTCGCGTCGATACCCTTGCCGACCAGGTATTTCTTGGCTGCCGCGGCGCGGCGCTGCGACAGGCCCTGGTTGTAGCTTTCGGTGCCGATCGGATCGGCGTGGCCCACGATGTTGATCGCTTCGTACTTGGAGTCACGCAGCATGGCGGCGACCGCGTCGAGCTTGGAGACCAGGTCCGACTTGAGGATCGCGCGGTCGAAGTCGAACAGGCCGTCCTCCTTCACGTCGATGGTCACGGGCAGCGACGTCGGCACCGCTTCTTTCTTCGCCGGCGCGGCATCCGCCACTTCGTGCTTCGTGATCGGGAAGTTGGGCAGCGTGTTGTCGATGACCGGCTTGGCTTCCTCCACCTTTTCGGGGGGCGGTGCCACGCCCGGGGCGGTGTCGGTCAGCGTCGCAACGCCCGGGGAAACCTCCTCGCCCTCGAGCGTCCGGTCGGCGTCGGACAGCATCATGTCCGGCGTCGTTTCGTCGTCGTCGTCCTCGTCGACATTCCTGGCGTCGTCATCGTCGTCGTCCGTGGGGATGGCGGCGAGCATGCCGATGTCTTCGTCGTCGAGGCGGCGATCGTTCTCGGCCAGCATCATGTCCGGCGTCGTCTCCTCGTCGTCGAAGTCGTCGGCGGCCGCGACTTCATCCTCCTCGTCGTCGTCGTCATCGGCCAGGAGCGCGACCACGGCCACGTCTTCCTCGCCTTCCAGAGTGCGATCGGCCTCGGACATCATCATGTCGGGCGTGGTGTCCTCGTCCTCGCCGTCGTCGTTGGCGGGCCCGCCGTCGTCGTCCTCGTCGTCGTCGAGGGCTGCGACCAAGGCCGCTTCCTCGTCGTCGGCCAGCGTACGGTCGGCCTCGGAGAGCATCATGTCGGGCGTGACTTCGTCGTCCTCGGCGAGCTCTTCGATGGCGTCGTCCGCTTCGTCGGCGTCGTCGTCCATCAGCGGTACGGCCGCCAACAGCGCGGCGTCGTCATCCGGCAACGTGCGATCGGCCTCGGAGAGCATCATGTCGGGCGTGACTTCCTCGTCCTGGGCGAGATCCTGTGCCATGACCGCATCGGCGACGTCATCGTCGTCGGCACCCGGCGGCGGAACGAAGGCCGGAATGACGTCATCGTCGGCGGCGCTCGTGGCAGCGACCGCGGCTCCGGTGGCGGCTGCCGCTGCAGCGGCAGCGGGGGCGGCAGAGGCTGCTGCCGTCGGCGCCGCGCGCACCACTTCAGGCGGTTTCGCCGTGAGCCGCGGTGCGAGTTCCTGCTGCGGTTTCGCGGTTTTCTTGGAGCGATAGAGGTTGTGCAGGTCCGGATCGCACTCCTCAGTCGCCATGGCGGGATTCCACCGGCCGTCCTTCACACATGCGCGGCCGAAACCGTCGCGGATCGGTGCGGCGCTGCCATGGCTCACGTATGCGCCCTTTTCGCCGGGCTTCAACGCGGAACCCGGCTCGACGGCCATCATGGCCTCTTCCCGGGCCGCCTGGGCCGCAGCGGCGGCTTCCGCTGCAGCGGCCTGGCGTGCGGCCCTCTCTGAGGCCGCCGTTGCACTCATTTCCTGTGCGGCCGAGGCACAGTTGGCGGCATCGAACGCGTTGTCCGCGCCGCCGCTCGATACGCAGGTACTGCCGCGGCCGTCCTTGGTGGTCCGGTTGAACCCGTCGTTGATGTACTGGCCCTTGCCGGTGTCCGCGTGGCTCGCGACGGGCACGAGGACGGACAGCGCAGCGACCCCGATGAGGGATTTCTTGAGCTTGAATTTCATGGCATCACCGTTGGAGAGAGGTTACGGGCTTGGTCTCTTTGATTGGTCAGCTGCTCAGGCTCCAACGCGTGCTACGACGCTCCTCCCGGTCAGCGTCCGGGAACGATAACACAGACATTCATCCGTCGAGTTCCATAGGGCGGAGGCAGCGTTCGAGAGGTCCCGGAGCGGGGATTTCCGGCGTGGTCGCGTGCTAAACTTCGCGTTTTTTCCGACCCGGCTTGCGGTGTGCCGGAGACACCGGATCGGACAAATCTCTCCACGGGTCGTTCGCCCGTTCACAGACCTCGTCGATGGATCAATTCGCCAAAGAAACCCTGCCGGTCAGCCTCGAAGAGGAGATGCGCCGGTCCTATCTCGACTATGCGATGAGCGTGATCGTCGGGCGCGCGCTGCCCGACGTGAGAGACGGCCTGAAGCCGGTGCACCGCCGCATCCTGTTTGCGATGCACGAGGCCAACATCCAGTGGAACCGGCCCTACGTGAAGTGCGCCCGCGTGGTCGGGGACGTGCTCGGTAAGTACCACCCGCACGGCGATTCCGCGACGTATGAAGCCCTGGTCCGCATGGCCCAGGACTTCTCGATGCGCTACACGCTGATCGACGGACAGGGCAACTTCGGCTCGGTCGACGGCGATTCCGCGGCGGCCTACCGCTACACCGAGTGCCGCCTCGAGCGCATCGCCGGCGAGATGCTCGCCGACATCGAGAAGGAAACCGTCGACTTCGTGCCGAACTACGACGGCAAGGAGTTCGAGCCCTCGGCGCTGCCCACCAAGGTTCCCAACCTGCTGGTGAACGGGTCCTCCGGCATCGCGGTGGGCATGGCGACCAACATCCCGCCGCACAACCTGGGCGAGATCGTCGACGGTTGCCTGGCGGTGTTGCATAAGCCCGACACCACCGTCGATGAACTGATCGAGATCATCCCGGCGCCCGACTTCCCGACGGCCGGGATCATCTACGGCGTCGCCGGCGTGCGCGAAGGCTACCGCACCGGTCGCGGCCGGGTGGTGATCCGCGCCAAGGCCCACTTCGAGGACATCGAGAAGGGTCAGCGCCAGGCCATCATCGTCGACGAGTTGCCGTACCAGGTGAACAAGGCGCAGCTCCTGATCCGCATCGGCGAACTGGTGCGCGAGAAGCGCCTCGAGGGCATCTCGGACCTGCGTGACGAGTCCGACAAGTCCGGCATGCGCGTGGTGATCGAGCTTAAGCGCGGCGAACTGCCGGAGGTGGTGCTCAACAATCTGTACAAGGAGACCCAGCTCCAGGACAGCTTCGGCATGAACATGGTCGCCCTGGTGGACGGCCAGCCGCGCCTGCTCAACCTGAAGGAGATCATCGAGGCCTTCCTGCGGCATCGTCGCGAGGTCGTCACGCGCCGCACCATCTTCGATCTGCGCAAGGCGCGCGAGCGCGGCCATATCCTGGAAGGTCTCGCCGTGGCGCTGTCCAACGTCGACGAGATCATCGAGCTCATCAAGGCCGCGCCGTCGCCGGCCGAAGCGAAGGCCCAGTTGACCGGTCGTCTGTGGCGCTCGTCCGTCGTCGAAGAGATGCTGGCGCGTGCCGGCGCGGAGAACGCCCAGAGCTTCCGCCCCGACGGCCTGCCCGCCGATTTCGGCCTCCAGCCGGACGGCTACCGCCTGTCGGAAGTCCAGGCCCAGCGCATCCTCGAGATGCAGCTGCAGCGCCTCACCGCCCTCGAGCAGGACAAGATCACCGGCGAGTACAAGGAGGTGATGGACAACATCGCCGACCTGCTCGACATCCTGGCGAAGCCGGAGCGCATCACCGCCATCATCGCGGAGGAACTGGCCGCGATGAAGGCGCAGTACGGCGACAAGCGCAGGAGTGAGGTCACCCACAACGTCCAGGACATCGGCATCGAGGATCTGATCACGCCCGAGGACGTGGTGGTGACGCTGTCGCACACCGGTTACATCAAGTCCCAGCCGCTCGCCGACTACCGCGCGCAGAAGCGCGGCGGGCGCGGCAAGCAGGCCACGGCGACCAAGGAAGACGATTTCATCGACAACCTGTTCGTCGCCAACACGCACGACTACATCCTGTGCTTCTCGGACCGCGGGCGTGTGTACTGGATCAAGGTCTACGAAGTGCCCCAGGGCGGCCGGGCCAGCCGCGGCAAGCCGGTGGTGAATCTGTTCCCGCTCGAGGAGGGCGAGAAGATCACCGTGGCCCTGCCGGTCAAGACCTTCGACGACGAGCATTTCGTGTTCATGGCCACGGCGCTCGGTACGGTGAAGAAGACGCCGCTGTCGGATTTCTCGCGTCCGCGGCCGAGCGGCATCATCGCGGTGGACCTCGACCCGGGCGACTACCTGGTCGGCGCCGCCATCACGGACGGCGGTCACGACGTCATGCTGTTCTCCGACGGCGGCAAGGCCGTGCGGTTCGACGAACAGGACGTCCGGCCCATGGGACGCAACGCCCGTGGCGTGCGCGGCATGCGGTTGCTCGAAGGACAGACGCTGATTTCGCTGGTGGTCGCCAAGGACCCCTCGCTCACCGTACTCACGGCGACCGAGAACGGCTACGGCAAGCGCACGCCGGTGGGCGACTACCCGCGTCATGGTCGCGGCACGCAGGGCACCATTTCCATCCAGACTAGCGAGCGCAACGGCAAGGTGGTGGCGGCACGCCTCGTGTCCCCCACCGACGAGGTGATGCTGATCACCACGGGCGGCGTGCTGATCCGGACCCGTGTGGCCGAGATCCGTGAGATGGGTCGCGTCACGCAGGGGGTCACGCTCATCGGACTGGACGCCGGCGAGAAGCTGGCGGGCCTGGAACGGGTGGTCGAGACCGACGAGGGCGGGCCGGAAGTCGAGGGCAACGGCGGTAACGGGGACGGCGGTGGTGCGGACGGAGGCGGTGGAAGCGACGGAGTCGACGGCGACGGTACCGCAGGCGACGAAGGGGGGAGCGTCTGATGGCCCGCGTCCACAACTTCAGCGCCGGTCCGGCGGTCCTGCCCGAAGAAGTACTGGCGCAGGCGCGCGACGAGATGCTCGACTGGCACGGGTCGGGCATGTCGGTGATGGAGATGAGCCATCGCGGCAAGGAGTTCGAATCCATCATCGCGGCGGCCGAGGCTGATCTGCGCGAGCTGATGGCGATTCCCGAGAACTACGAAGTGCTGTTTCTGCAGGGCGGTGCCACGCTGCAGTTCGCGATGGTGCCGATGAATCTGATGGGGGCGGCCGGTCGGGCGGACTACATCCACACCGGCGAGTGGGCGAAGAAGGCCATCGGCGAGGCGAAGAAGTTCGGGAAGGTGAACGTCGCCGCCACCGCCGAGGATCGCAATTTCTCCTACGTGCCCAAGCGTGCCGCCTGGAAGCTCGATCCGGGCGCGGCCTATGTGCACGTGACCACCAACGAGACCATCGGCGGCGTCGAATTCCACGAAGTGCCCGATACCGGCGGCGTGCCGCTCGTGGCGGACATGTCGTCGCACATCCTGTCGCGACCCATGGATGTGTCGAAGTACGGCCTGATCTACGCCGGCGCGCAGAAGAACATCGGTCCGGCCGGCCTCGTCATCGTGATCGTGCGCAAGGATCTCATCGGCCGCGCGCCCGCCAGCACGCCGACCCTGCTCGACTACAAGGCCATGGCGGAAGGGGAGTCCATGCTCAACACGCCGCCCACCTATGGCGTCTACATCGCGGGGCTGGTGTTCCAGTGGTTGAAGCGCAACGGCGGTCTCGCCGGCATGGAGCGGGTGAACCGTGCCAAGGCGGCACTGCTGTACGACCTGATCGACGGCAGCGGCTTCTACACCAATCCCGTCGCGAAGGAAGACCGGTCCCTGATGAACATTCCTTTCCGGTTGCGCGACGAGGCCCTCGACGAGAAATTCCTGTCCGAGTCCAAGAAGCACGGGCTGATCCAATTGAAAGGGCACCGCTCCGTGGGAGGCATGCGCGCATCCATCTACAACGCGATGCCGATGGCAGGGGTGCAGGCGCTCGCGGCCTTCATGACTGATTTCGCGCAGCGAAATGGCTAGATTTCGGGTCCTGACGCTGAACAGCATTTCGGCGAAGGGGCTGTCGCGCCTGCCGGCCGAGCTGTACAGCCATGGCAGCGGCGAGGCCGAACCCGACGCGATCCTGGTGCGATCCCAGGACATGCACGCGATGGCCATTCCGGACTCGGTGCTCGCCATCGGTCGTGCCGGGGCGGGTACCAACAACATCCCGGTACCCAAGATGAGCGCGCGCGGCGTGCCGGTGTTCAATGCGCCGGGCGCGAACGCGAACGCGGTGAAGGAACTGGTGATCGCAGGCCTGCTGCTGGGGGCGCGCAACATCGTTCCGGCGGCGCGGTTCGTCGAGGGCCTCAAGGCTTCCGGCGCGGAACTGGAAACCCAAGTCGAGGACGGCAAGAAGCAGTTCGCCGGCATCGAGCTGCCCGGTCACACGCTCGGTGTGATCGGCCTTGGCAAGATCGGCAGCCTGGTGGCCGATGCCGCGATCCGGCTCGGCATGCAGGTGATCGGCTATGACCCCGAGATCACCGTGGACGCGGCCTGGAGTCTGCCGTCCCAGGTGAAGCGGGCGCACAGCATCGAGGAACTGATCCGCGCCTCCGATTTCATCACCGTGCACGTGCCGCAGGTGCCCGCGACCGTGGGCCTGATCGATGCCAAGCGCATCGCGCTGATGAAGCATGGAGCCGTCGTGCTCAACTTCGCCCGCGAGGCGATCGTCGATGCCGGTGCGGTGCTCGAGGCGCTGAAGGCGAAGAAACTCAAGGGGTATGTTTCCGACTTCCCGACCGAGACGCTGATCGGCCAGCCCGGTGTGGTCGCGCTGCCGCATATGGGCGCCTCGACCCGCGAGGCCGAGGAGAACTGCGCGCTCATGGTGGTCGACCAGTTGCGTGAATTCCTCGAGCACGGCAACGTCCGCAATGCGGTCAATTTCCCCGACGTGGTGATGGCGCGCGAATCGCCGTACCGTGTCGGCATCGCCAACTCGAACGTGCCGAACATGCTGGGGCAGATCTCCACCGCCATGGCCACCGCCGGGCTCAACATCCACAACATGCTGAACAAGTCGCGCGGCGAGATGGCGTATACGCTGGTGGACGTAGACAGCCCTGTGCCGGACACGGTGATCCGCGGCATCGCCTCGATCGGGGGCGTGCTGGCCGTGCGCTATCTGCCGACCGAGGGCTGAGCCGGTCATGGACGAGGGCATCCGCCGGCTGCGCGATCGCATCGACGAACTCGACGCGAAGCTCCTGGAACTGGTCAACGAACGGGCGCGCTACGCCTCGGAGATCGGCCATCTGAAGGGCGAGGGCGGGGTCGTCTATCGGCCCGAGCGCGAGGCGCAGGTACTGCGCCGCCTGGCCGAACTCAACCGGGGGCCGCTGCCCGACGCGGCCATCCAGCACCTGTTCGTCGAGATCATTTCGGCGGGTCGAGCGCTGGAGCGCGCGTTCGCCATCGCCTACCTGGGTCCCCGCGGGACTTACAGCGAAGAGGCGGTGCGCAAGCAGTTCGGCGGCGCGGCGACGCCGCTCGCGTGCGCGTCCATCGCCGAAGTCTTCCGGCAAGTGGAGTCCGGCGCGGCTGGCTATGGGGTGGTGCCGGTGGAGAACTCGACCGAAGGCAGCGTCGGCACGACGCTCGACCTGCTGGTCGGGACGCGCCTGCGCATCTGCGGCGAAGTGCTGCTGCCGATCCACCACTGCCTGCTGTCCAAGGCAGCGGCCATCCGGGACGTGAAGGTCGTCTTCGCCCATTCGCAGAGCCTCGGCCAGTGCAACGAGTGGCTCGCGCGGCATCTGCCGGCGGCGGAACGCGTCGCGCTGGCGAGCAACGCGGAGGCGGCAAAGCGTGCGGCCGCCGAGACCGGTGCCGCGGCCATCGCATCACGCGGGGCCGGCGAACTGTACGGGCTGCCGCTGCTCGCCGAGAACATCGAAGACGAACCGAACAACACCACGCGGTTCCTCGTGGTGGCGGATCAGGACGTGTCGCCCTCCGGCCGGGACAAGACCTCCTTCGTGATGTCGGCCCAAAATCGACCGGGCGCCATGCACGAGTTGCTGGAACCGCTGGCGCAGCATGGCGTCAGCATGTCGAAGTTCGAATCCCGCCCCTCGCGCACCGGACTCTGGGAGTACGTGTTCTTCGTGGACATCGAAGGGCACCAGGCCGACCCCACCGTCGCACAGGCGCTCGCCGAGGTGCGCGCGAAGGCCGCTTTCCTCAAGGTGCTCGGGTCCTATCCCGTCGCCGTCGCCTGAAGTCCTCGAAAAGGTCCGTCATGATCGACGTCTGTGAGTCCGCCCCGTCCTGGATCCGCACCTTTGCGCCGTACATCCCGGGCAAGCCGGCCTCCGAGGTGGCGCGCGAACTGGGCCTGCCCGAGTCGGGGATCGTGAAGCTCGCGTCCAACGAGAATCCGCTCGGACCGAGCGCCAAGGCGCTGGCCGCGATGCAGGCGGCGCTGCCCGAGATCGCCCGCTACCCGGACGCGAACGGTTTCGAGTTGAAGCGCGCGCTGTCAGCCCGCTTCGGTGTGGACATGGCGCAGATTGCCATCGGCAACGGGTCGAACGACGTGCTCGAACTGGTGGCGCGCACGTTTTTGTCGCCCGGCACCAGCGCCGTCTACGCCAAGCATGCGTTCGCCGTGTATCCGCTGTCGATCCAGTCGATCGGCGCGACGGGCATCGAGGTTCCGGCGCGGGAGTTCGGGCACGACCCCGATGCCATGGTCGCCGCCATCCGCGACGACACGCGCATGCTGTTCATCGCCAATCCGAACAATCCCACCGGGACGTTTCTGCGCGGCGAAGCCCTGGCGGCACTGCTCGCGAAGGTGCCGCGGCGCGTGGTCGTCGTGCTGGACGAGGCCTATACCGAGTATCTCCCGGACGCGCAGCGTTACGACAGCATCGCCTGGCTCAAGGCCCATCCGAACCTGGTGATCACGCGCACGTTCTCGAAAGCCTACGGGCTGGCCGGGATGCGCGTGGGCTTCGCGCTCTCGCACCCCGACGTGGCCGACCTGATGAATCGCATCCGCCAGCCGTTCAACGTCAACACGGTCGCGCAGGCCGGTGCCATCGCGGCGCTGCACGACGACGAGTACGTCGCGCGCAGTCGACGTTTGAACGACGAGGGACTGCGGCAGTTGGTTGCCGGTTTCGGCCCCATGGAGCTGCCGCATATCCCGTCGTTCGGCAACTTCGTGTGCGTGCGGGTCGGCGATGCCGCCGGCATCTTCCGCCGGCTGCTCGAGCGCGGCGTCATCGTCCGCCCGGTCGGGGGCTACGCCATGCCAGAGTGGCTGCGCGTCAGCGTGGGGCTGCCGGCCGAGAACGAGCGCTTTCTCGAAGCGCTCGGTGCGGTGCTGGCGCCGGCGGCGGCCCACCGGTAGGGACCGGCGGCAGTGAAAGTGCGACGCCTCGCCGTGATCGGCGTCGGCCTGATCGGCGGTTCCACCGCGCTCGCGCTCAAGCGGGCGGGAGCGGTGGATCGCGTCGTCGGCATCGGGCGCGGCCGGGCCAATCTCGAACGTGCGCTGGAGCTCGGCGTGGTCGACGAGATCGCCGCCGATCCGGCCTCCGGCGTGGACGGCGCCGATGCGGTCGTGGTTGCGGTGCCGGTCGGCCAGTTCGATGCGGTGTTGCGAGCGATCGCCCCCAGGCTCGACCCGGGCACGGTCGTGACCGATGGCGGCAGCACCAAACAGGACGTGATCGCGGTTGCCCGGCCGGCACTGGGCGCGCGGTGGCCACGCTTCGTGCCGGCGCATCCCATCGCCGGTGCCGAGCATTCCGGCGTCGACGCTGCGCGCGCCGATCTGTACGACGGCCGCAACGTCGTGCTGACGCCGCTGCCCGAGACGGCGCCCGATGCGGCGGACCGGGCCGAGGCGCTCTGGAAACAGTGCGGCGCCCGTGTGGCGCGCATGAGCGCCCATGAACACGACAGCGTGTTCGCCGCCGTGAGCCATCTCCCGCACGTGCTGGCGTACGCGCTGGTGGCGATGATCGCGCAGCGACCCGATGCCGAGCGGCTGTTCGGCTTCGCGGCCGGCGGCTTCCGCGATTTCACACGCATCGCGTCCAGCTCGCCGGAAATGTGGCGCGACATCGCACTCGCGAACCGCGAGGCCCTGCTGGCGGAGATCGATCGCTATGGCGACGCGCTTGCGACCATGCGCAAACTGGTGGCGGCAGGCGATGGCGACGCGCTGCAGGAGTTGTTCACCCAATCCCGCGATGCCCGCAACGCCTGGCTGCGGCGCATCGAGCAAGGCCGCTAGTGGCTGCCGGCTACCCCGAGCACCTCGATCTGCCGCCGCTCGGCGCTGCCGGGGGCACCGTGCGATTGCCGGGGTCGAAGAGCATCTCGAATCGCACGCTGCTGCTAGCCGCCCTGGCCGATGGTGTCACCGAGATCCGCGACCTGCTGGATTCCGATGACACGCGTCACATGCTGGAGGCCCTGGACAAACTCGGCGTCGACATCGCAGGGGATGTGGCGTCCGGTGTGGCTCGCATCACCGGATGTCGCGGGCGGTTTCCGGTCAGGGCGGCCGATCTGTTCCTGGGCAATGCCGGGACGGCTTTCCGTCCGCTGACCGCCGTGCTGGCACTGGCTGGGGGGCACTACCGGTTGTCCGGCGTGCCGCGCATGCACGAGCGACCCATCGGTGATCTGGTGGAGGGTCTGCGCGCCATCGGGGCCGACATCCGCTTCGAGGCCAACGACGGTTTTCCGCCGCTCGCCATCGGCCCTGGCGCGATCAGGCCGCTGCCGACGGTGCGGGTGCGCGGCGACGTGTCGAGTCAGTTCCTGACCGCGCTGCTGATGGCGCTGCCGCTCACTGGAGCGGCCACCGTCATCGAGGTGGACGGCGAACTGATCTCCAAGCCCTACATCGACATCACGCTCAACCTGATGGCGCGCTTCGGCATCGAGGTGCGACGCGAGGGCTGGGAGCGGTTCACGATTCCTGCCGGTGCGCACTATCGATCGCCCGGGACGGTGCCGGTGGAGGGGGACGCCTCCGGTGCGTCGTACTTCCTCGCGGCCGGTGCCATCGGCGGGGGTCCGTTGCGCATCGAAGGGGTGGGGCGTACCAGCATCCAGGGTGACGTGCGCTTTGCGGATGCATTGGAGCAACTGGGTGCGCGCATCACCTGGGGCGACACGTGGATCGAGGCGAGCGGACCGGCGAACGGGCGGTTGAAAGCGTTCGATCTCGATCTCAATCACATCCCCGACGCCGCAATGACGCTGGCGGTGGCCGCGCTCTTCACCGATGGCCCGTGCCGCCTGCGCAACGTGGCGAGCTGGCGGGTCAAGGAGACGGATCGGCTCACCGCGATGGCGACCGAGCTGCGCAAGGTGGGTGCGACGGTGGAAGAGGGTCCGGACTTTCTGCGTGTGACACCAGCCGCTGCATTGCACGGGGCGGCGATCGACACCTACGACGACCATCGCATCGCGATGTGTTTCTCGCTCGTGGCGCTGGGTGGTGTGCCGATGCGCATCAACGATCCCGGTTGCGTCGCGAAGACGTTTCCCGATTATTTCCAGCGGTTCGCGTCGGTGACCAGGCCCGCGCACGTGCCGGTGGTGGCACTCGACGGGCCGGCTGCCTCGGGCAAGGGCACGGTGGCGCTGCTGGTGGCACGGCAGCTCGGCTGGCATCTGCTGGAAAGCGGTGCGCTTTATCGCGTGGTGGGCCTCGCCGCGCTCGAGCAGGGCGTGGACCTGCAGGACGAACGGGCGCTTGCGCCCATCGCGGCAGGGCTCGACGTGGCGTTCGATGAGGGGCGCGTCTGGCTTTCGGGCCGGGACGTGAGCGATCGGATCCGCTCGGAACAAGTGTCTGACGCAGCGTCGAAAGTGGCCGCGTTGCCCGCCGTGCGCGCCGCTCTCCTATGGCGCCAGAAGGCCTTTCGCGCGATGCCGGGCCTGGTTGCCGAGGGGCGCGACATGGGGAGCGTGGTGTTCCCCGACGCCTCGCCGAAGGTGTTCCTGACTGCCACCGCCAAGGTGCGCGCGGAGCGCAGATATAAGCAGTTGATAGCAAAAGGAATGGATGTTAATCTTCCCGCCCTTTTGCAGGAAATCGCGAGTCGAGACGAGCGGGACAGCCAACGCAGTGTGGCCCCCCTCAAGGCGGCAAGCGATGCGTTGCCCCTTGATACTACTGAACTTTCGGCTGAAGAGGCCGCTAACCAGGTGGTAGCCTGGGTCCGGCAACGCAGCAGCAGCACGTAGTCCATACAACCGGTCGTCTTCCCGTTTCGGGCCGGATTTGCGGTCGAGCAGGTGTTGCCTGCCAACCCAACGGTCTGACAGGAAGGCATTTTTTTCGAAGTTCGAACCCAGCCCCTGCGGCTGGAAGATGGATCCCTTCAATCTCATGACAACCGCCACCCAGACCGTCGCTTCATCCTCCACGTCGATTCCCGGCGCCATGGAGAACTTTGCCGAACTCTTCGAAGAAAGCCTGTCCCGACAGGAATTGCGCGCCGGTGAAGTGATCACCGCCGAAGTCGTCCGCGTCGATTCCAACCACGTCGTGGTGAACGCAGGCCTCAAATCCGAGAGCTTCATCTCGATCGACGAGTTCCGCGGCGACAAGGGTGAAGTGGAAGTAAAGCCCGGCGACTTCGTCTCCGTCGCCATCGAAGCGCTGGAAGACGGTTACGGCGAAACGCGCCTCTCGCGCGAGAAGGCCAAGCGCCTCGCCGCCTGGCATGCGCTGGAGCAGGCCCTGGAGCAGGGCACGCTGGTGCAGGGCCTCATCACCGGCAAGGTGAAGGGCGGCCTCACCGTCATGATCAACGGCATCCGCGCCTTCCTGCCCGGTTCGCTGGTGGATGTGCGCCCGGTCAAGGACACGACGCCGTACGAAGGCAAGAACCTCGAATTCAAGGTCATCAAGCTCGACCGCAAGCGCAACAACGTGGTGGTGTCGCGCCGCGCCGTGGTCGAAGCCTCGCAGGGCGAAGAGCGCCAGAAGCTGCTCGAGACGCTGCACGAAGGCGCGGTGGTCAAGGGCATCGTCAAGAACATCACCGACTACGGTGCGTTCGTTGACCTGGGCGGCATCGACGGCCTGCTGCACATCACCGATCTCGCGTGGCGCCGCGTCAAGCACCCGTCCGAGATCCTGTCGGTGGGCGACGAAGTGGAAGCCAAGGTGCTCAAGTTCGACCAGGAGAAGAACCGTGTCTCCCTGGGCCTGAAGCAACTCGGCGAAGATCCGTGGGTCGGCCTCGGTCGCCGCTATCCGCAAGGCACCCGCCTGTTCGGCAAGGTCACCAACCTCACCGACTACGGCGCGTTCGTCGAGATCGAGTCCGGCATCGAGGGCCTGGTGCACGTCTCCGAGATGGACTGGACCAACAAGAACGTCCATCCGTCCAAGGTGGTGCAGCTGGGCGACGAGGTCGAGGTGATGATCCTCGAGATCGACGAGGACCGCCGCCGCATCTCGCTCGGCATGAAGCAGTG
>JAIESW010000079.1 GCA_019745565.1 Burkholderiales bacterium | reverse complement strand
AAGAAGGTGAAGGACGTGTACTACCAGCTCTTCCTCAGCATGACCAACATCCAGAGCGGCATCGAGGAGTGGAGCGATACGAAGGAAATCCGCAAGACCACGGAGAAGTAGCCGCTTTCGCGGCTGCCCATCTCCCTCGCGCTCGTCGCAAAGGCACTCCTTCCCTCGCCGAAGGCGGGGGAAGGTTGGGATGGGGGCAGGCAGTCGTCGCGATGCGCACATCCGCTGCCCCCACCCTTACCCTCCCCCGCGCATGCGCGCGGGGGAGGGGATGTACACCACAGGCACTCCTTCCCCCGGCAACGCCGGGGGAAGGCTGGGATGGGGGCAGCCCCTCCCGCGAGCCCACCCGCCCTTGATGTCCGCCGCGTCACCCGCACTTCCGTAACGACTGTCCTCGCCTTCCCGTTCGCCTCATGGGGTTTCCGCATTTCCACCGGCTCGCCGCCGGCATCGTGCTCTTCGTTGCCGGCATTCCGGCCGCCCTGCCCTATGACGAGAAGGCCGAGCTCGAGTCGCACAAGCGCGAAGCCGTGGAGCGCGTGGCCAACGCCCACACCCAGGAACTGGTCACCGGCGCCGCCAACCTGATCATCAAGCAGGCATCCATCCGCGTGGCCCGCGCCCTGCTCGCGCAATGGGGCAAGGAAGCGAGCCTCGGCCCCACCTGGAAGGAAGGCGGAGACCACTGGCGGAAGGCCGAGACACTGCTGCTCGAAGAGACGGTCGAACCGATGAAAAACGTGGCGACCGGCACCTGGGTCAAGGACATCTGGGTCGACTATGTGGGCAAGACGTTCGGCGGCGAGGAAGCGGACGTCATCGCCACGCACCTGGAATCGTCATCGGGCCAGGCACAGGTGAAGATGATGGACTGGTTCATGGGCGAGACCACGCTCTTCAACTACACTTACACCGGGCGCTTCCAGTATGAGCTGAAGGGTGCCGAAGCCGAACTGAAGGCGCTGCAGAAGATAGCCGTGCCACGCATCCCGGAGAAGGACAACGAGATCGGCTTCACGACGAAGAACCGCGACGCATGGCAGTTCGTCGCCTGCAGTCCGCAGAATCCGACATGCATGGGTCCGCGCTACGCCAAGCTGCTGGGCGGCGCGCTGCAGGGCGGGCTGATCCGCCACATCGACAAGGTGACGGCCGACATCCAGGAAAAGATGAAGGGCCGGCGCGCGGACGTGCAGCCGATCATGGAGGAATTCCGCGCCTCGCTCGAGGCACCCGCGACGAGTGCGCCGGCAGGGGAGCGGTAGCGCCCCCCATCCCGGCCTTAGCCACGCGTGCGCGTGAGGGAAGGAGAAAACGGCGACGATCGGTGAGGTCGATCGTCGGAGCCTGAGCTGGCCCCCATCCCAACCTTCCCCCGGCAAAGCCGGGGGAAGGAGTGCCTGGCGACACATCTCGCAGTTGCAATCTCATCTTCACCCGCCCTGCGCCGTACATCCCCTCCCCCACGCTCAGCGTGGGGGAGGGTCAGGGTGGGGGCAGCCGACGTCTCTCTCCGCCACCGCCGGCCCCCATCCCGACCTTCCCCCGCCGCAGGCGGGGGAAGGGGTGTACGTCCCCTCCCCCGGCTGCGCCGGGGGAGGGTTAGGGTGGAGGCAACACTTCGTCAACCGACGTCGACCTGCAGCAGCAGCGGCCGATGTCCGCCGCCGGCGATCGACTGCCACCCGCCGACGTAGCAGCGCCCCGCATCGTCGCGCGTGATCGAACCGTAGAGCAGCGGCCCGGGCACGTCATGCGTATCGAACGGGAATGCCCGCGACGTGCGTGACACAAGATCGAACACGATCCATTCGTAGCGGTCATCACGCCGCGCAACGCCGGCCACCAGCGTCCGCCCGTCGAGAGCGAACAGCGACGGCGCATAGGACGCCCCTCGAGGATGAAACCAACCCAACGCAGTGATGCGGGCCGCCGCATCTTCGCGCGGTTCGATCGAGTACAGCTGACCCGCATGCGTGGTGAACAACGATCGTCCGTCGGCCAGTGCGGCGATTCCGACGATGCCATGATCCTCGGCCGACGGCGCCTCACCGAAATAGAACTCCAGCGGCGTCGCCGCCCGCTCCCGCAGATCGGCATCGAACTCCACCAGCGCCGCCCGCAAGGTGCCGTAACCGTCACGGGTGACGCGCGGCACGAACGCATGCCCGTCCGGACCCGCGATCAGGTTGCGCGACACGTGGCCGCCGACCGCCCCGACCACGACCCGTCGCTGCTCCTGCGTGACCGTGTCGAACCGATAGAGCACGTGATCCCAATAGCCGAGCGCATGGATCCACCGCCCGCCGCCGGCAACGGCCACCAGACCCTCGGGTGCAGCGAACAGATGCTCCCAGCGCCCCGATGCGGGATCGATACGCCAGAGGTGGCTGCCCCACTTCGGCAGTGCGGAACCGTCCTCCGCTTCGCCCTCTTCGTCCATCGAAGTGAAATAGAGCCGGCCATCGTTGCCCGGCACGATCTTCGAGTGGATCTTCACCTGGCCCGCATCGGGACGCAGCGCATCCGCCTCGGCGAGCCGCTCGACCACACTGCCGAGATCGTGCCATTCGTCCGACGCGGGATCGAACCGCAGCAGATGCGCGCTGCCACCGGGGACCTTCGCCGAAACGCCGATCCAGATGCGCCCCGCGACGTCGCGCCCGGTCGCGCCCCAGATGCTGTTCGCATCGGCGAAGTCGGGCACGTCGAGTATCCGGGTGCGCGGTGCTTGCCACGGATCCCTACGCACCGGCACGAATCTGCTGCCGGTGCGCGTCTCCACATTCGTAACCTGCGCGTTCGCCGGACCGGCACTCGCCAACAGCGCCGCGGCGGCGAGGACGAAACGCCGCCGCCCGATCACCTCATGCTCCACGCGTAAGTCCGATCCCACCCCGCGGCAGCACCACGCGCGCATCCAGTCCACCCTCGATCCGATTGGAAAGCGTGACATCGCCGCCCATGGCCTGGGCCAGGTTGCGCGCGATGGACAGCCCCAATCCGGTGCCGCCGGTGCCCTGGTTGCGCGAACCTTCGAGCCGGTGGAACGGCTCGAACACCTTGTCCAGCAGGTCACCCGGAATCCCGGGTCCGCGATCGCGCACCGCGATGGTCAGACGATCGGGCTTGTCGTCGACGGCGATCTCCACGTCGCGTGCGTAATGCAATGCGTTGTCGAGCAGGTTCTGCAGGATGCGCCGCAAACCGAGCGGCTTGCCGGCAAACGGCGTGTGCACCGTGCCGGTCACGGCGACGGGATGCCCCAGCTCCTCGGCATCGGCGCGCAGCGCCTCCACCAGAGCATCCACGTCGATCGGGCTCAGCGGTTCGCGATCGTCCAGCCCGCGCATGTAGTCGAGCGTCGTGCCGACCATGCGCTGCATCTCGTCCAGGTCGCGCAGGAATTTCTCGCGCAGCGCCGTATCCTCGAGCAGCTCGGCGCGCAGGCGCAACCGCGTGATCGGCGTCTTGAGGTCGTGCGACATCGCAGCCAGGATGGCCGTGCGAGTGTGCACGTAGCGACCGAGCCGCTCCTGCATGGTGTTGAACGCGCGCGCTGCCCGCCGCACTTCCTGCGGTCCGCTCTCCGGCACCGGCGGCCGGTCGATGTCGCGACCGAGCTCGTCCGCGGCTTCGGCGAGACCCTTGAGCGGCCGCGTCACCCAGCGCACCACGACGAACGACAGGATCGCCACCACGATCAGCATCACCGCCAGGTTCTGCACCACCCGTGTGGGCCAGCGCGGCAGGCGACGCGGTTCCTCCAGCGCGAAGCGCGCCCAGCTGCCGTCGTCCAGCCGCGCCAGCACGTTGAACGCGAAGCGCTCGGTTCTCTCCCCCATCGTTCCCGGGACTGTCGTATCGCCGACTTTCCGCGTCACGTGGACGCCCAGCTTGCGATCGGGCCCGATCCGGTCCTTGAGCATGCCCAGCATCGCGATCGCATCGTCGTCGTCCGGATCGGGGTCGGCCACGACCTGCGGCGTCGCCAGCAATTCGATCTTCACCCCCTGGGCTTCGGCGATCTCCGCCAACGCCACGCGCTGCGCCGGCGGCAGCCGGTCGAGCAGCTTGATGAGATCGACGACCCGGCGCGCCGCGGGGCCCGCACTCGCACGGAACACGGAGGCCTCGCGATCGAGCATCTGCACGAACAGCGTGATGCCCATTGTGAACACCAGCACGCCGATGAACGTGAGTGCGATGCGCCCGAACAGCGAGTCGGGCACCAGCCGACGCACCCAGCCGTACATCCCCTCCCCCATCGAAGATGGGGGAGGGTTAGGGTGGGGGCCACGACTCACGCCGCCGCCCTGACGGCCGCCGCCAGCACATACCCCTCGCCGCGCACGGTTCGAATGATCTCCGGATCACGCCCGGCGTCGCCCAGGCGCTGCCGCAGGCGGCTCACTTGCACGTCGATGCTGCGGTCGAGCGGATCGGCTTCGCGCCCCACGGTCAGGTCCATCAGTTGATCGCGCGACAGCACCCGGTTCGGGTACGCCAGGAACACCCGCAGCAGCCGATACTCGGCCCCCGACAGGGCCACGACCACCTGCTGCGGCGAAACCAGGTGCCGCGCCTCCAGATCGAGCGTCCAGCCGGCGAACGACAGCGCCTTGGCGTCGTCGGGCTCCAAGGTCGGCGGTACCGCCCGCGAGCGCCGCAGCACCGATTTGACCCGCGCCAGCAGTTCGCGCGGATTGAACGGCTTGGGCAGGTAGTCGTCGGCACCGAGTTCGAGACCGACGATACGATCGGTGTCGTCACCCTTGGCGGTCAGCATGATGACCGGCAGCCCCTTCCGGACCCCGAGCTGCCGGCACAGGGTGAAGCCGTCCTCGCCCGGCAGCATGACGTCGAGGATCACCAGATCCACCTGCGCCGAATCGAGCGTCTGCCACATGGCACGGCCATCCGGCACTACGGTCGCCCGGTAGCCGTTGCGCCGGAGATAGTCGCCCAGCAGCGAACGGATCTCGAGGTCGTCGTCAACCACCAGGATATGGTCCTGCGTTTCCATGCGCTATTTGTACCGCTTCCCGCCGGCACCGTGGGCATCGACGTTGTAAGGGCGCTTTGCAGTCCTCAGGCACTGACATACTGCGTTACAAAATTCCGGACCGATGATATGCGGCGCTTACACGGGCCTGATTCAATGCGCACCATGTCCCACTCTCCAGCGATCGCCGTTTCGGTCGGCATCGTCCTGCTGGCTGCCGTCCTTCCGGCCTTCGGCAAGGACGACCCCTTCGACACCGACAAGCTCCGCCCGCCGGCCCCGTCGCAGTTCTGGGATCAGCCGGCCGTGCAGCCTTGCGCCACACCGGTTGCCGTTCCCGACCCGCTCACCCTGCTCGACACCATCGAGCTCGCGCTGTGCAACAACCCGCGCACGCGCGAATCCTGGTCGGCCGCCAAGGCGTCCGCGGCCCAGGTGGGAGTCGCGCGGGGCGCCTATCTTCCCAACGTGACCGTGACCGGCGGCATGCAGACCACGGACCAACGCAACACGACGCTGTCCGGTCGGCGCGACCAGGCCACCGGTGCCATCGCGCTCAACTACCTGCTGTTCGATTTCGGAGGCCGCGACGCGGCCCTCGAACAGGCCCGCCAGAGCCTGTTCGCCGCCGACTGGAGCCACAACTTCACCCTGCAGACCGTGCTGCAGGACGCCGCGTCCGCCTACTTCCAGCTCTTCGCCAACGAGGAGGCGGTGGTCGCCGCCCGCACTGCCGAGGAGTCGGCCCAGAAGAGTCTCGACGCCGCGCGCGCGCGCCAGAAAGCCGGTGCGGCCACGAAGGCGGATGTGCTGCAGTCCCAGACCGCGCTCTCGCAATCGCAACTCGTGCGCGTGCAGGCCGAAGGTGGTGCCGCCTCGGCCCGCGGTGTGCTGGCCAACCGCATCGGCGTGCCGTCGGACCGCGCGGTCCGCATCGTCGCTCCCGCCGATCTCCCGGCGCGCCGTCTGGCCGATGCGCAACTCGAACAACTGGTGCAGACCGCCGTCGCGCGCCGCCCCGACCTGCTGTCGGCCGAAGCCAACGTCCGCGCCGCGGAATCCAACGTCAGGGTGCAGGAGGCGGCCGGCAAGCCGACCATCTCGGCCTTCGGCACCGGCAACGCGATCAACAACAACCCGGGACTCGACTCGCGCAGCGGCACCATCGGCGTCCAGATCAGCATTCCGCTCTTCACCGGCTTTCAGTCCACCTATCGCATCCGGGGGGCCCGCGAGCAGCTCGAACAACAACAGGCCACGCGCGACCGCCTGCGCAACGACGTCTCTCTCGACGTCTGGCAGGCGTTCCAGGATCTGCGCACCCAGAATCAAGCGCTCACGACCGCCGGCGATCTCGTGGCGAGTGCGCAGGAGTCCTATGACGTCGCCCTCGGCCGCTACAAGGCCGGCGTCGGCACCGTGACCGACCTGCTCAACGCCCAGAGCGCGCTCGCCGCAGCGAACCTGCAGCGCATCCAGGCGCGCTTCTCCTGGAACGTCGCCAAGATCACGCTGGCCAAAGCCATCGGCGGGCTCGACGCCGGCCTCTTCAACGAACTGACCACCGCCGCACCCCGATGACCAAGACCCTGCGCAACTGGCTGATCCGCCTCGTCGTGCTCCTGTTGATCGCCGCCGGCGCCTTCGCCGGCTGGCGCTACTGGCAGGCAGCGAACGTGAAGACGCTCGACGAGCGCTACCAGTTCGAGGACATCGCCAAGGGCGACGTCACCCAGACCATCACCGCCAACGGCACCTTGAATCCCGTCGTGCTGGTCAACGTCGGCACCCAGGTCTCGGGCACGGTGCGCAAGCTCTACGCCGATTTCAATTCCACCGTGAAGGCCGGCCAGATCCTGCTGGAACTCGATCCGACACTGTTCCAGGCCGCCGTCGAGCAGAGCCGCGGCAACGTCGCCAACGCATCGGCCGCACTCAAGCTCGCGCAGGCGAACGAAGCGCGTATCCGTGAACTCTTCGGCCAGGAGTACGTCTCGAAGCAGGACCTCGACGCCGCCGTGCAGCAGCGCGAAGCGGCCGAGGCGCAGCTGCGCACGGCCAAGGGCCAGGTCGCGCGCGACGAGGCGAACGTCGGCTACAGCGTGATCCGCTCGCCCGTGTCGGGCATCGTCGTGTCGCGCCAGGTGGACATCGGGCAGACCGTCGCCGCGAGCTTCCAGACGCCGACACTGTTCCAGATCGCGCAGGATCTGTCGGTGATGCAGATCAACACCAACGTGGCCGAGGCCGACGTCGGCAAGATCAAGGTCGAGCAGCCGGTGCGCTTCACCGTGGATGCCTTCCCCGGCCGGCGCTTCGAGGGCAAGGTGTCGCAGATCCGCCTCTCGCCGATCATCCAGCAGAACGTGGTCACCTACAACGTCGTGGTGTCGGTGGACAACCGCGATCTCAAGCTGATGCCCGGCATGACGGCGTACATCTACATCGACGTGGACAAGCGCGAGGACGCGTTGCTGGTGCCGAGTTCGGCGCTGCGCTTCCGTCCGCGCGACATGCCGCCGGAGCCCAAGAAGGCCGCGACGGCGCCCGCCCCGGGTGAGAAGAAACAGCGCGGCGGCGGTGCCCGGGTCTACGTGGCGCGCGGCGACAAGCTCGTGCCCGTCACCATCCAGACCGGCCTGTCGGACGGCAAGATGGTCGAGGTCACGAGCGGTGAGCTGAAGGCCGGCGATCGCGTGGCAACGCAGAACCGCGTGCCGGACAGCGCTGGTGGCGCACCGGCCGCGGGTCAGCAGCCGCGCGTGCGCGCGTTTTAAGTCATGACCGAGCCCCCGAACGGTGTCGTCGTCGGCATCGAGCACCTCTACAAGCAGTACGAGACCGCCGCCGGTCCGGTGCCGGTGCTGAAGGACGTCAACCTCGAGATCCATCGCGGCGAGTTCGTCGCCATCATGGGTCCCTCGGGTTCCGGCAAGTCCACCTTCATGAACATCCTGGGCTGCCTCGACACACCGACCCGCGGCCGTTACGTGCTCGACGGCCACGACACTTCGGCGCTCGACTCCGACGACCTCGCGCGACTGCGCAACCGCTTCATCGGTTTCGTGTTCCAGGGCTTCAACCTGCTGCCGCGCGCGAGCCTGCTGGAGAACGTGGCGCTGCCTCTCATCTACGCCGGCACACCGCGGCGGGAACGCAGCGAACGCGCGCGGGAACTGCTGGAACGCGTCGGTCTCGGGCGCCACGTGGAGCATCGGCCGAGCCAGATCTCGGGCGGACAGCAGCAGCGGGTCGCGATAGCGCGGGCCCTCGCCAATCGTCCGAGTCTGCTGCTCGCCGACGAACCCACCGGCAACCTCGACACCGCCACCAGCCACGAGATCATGGGGCTGTTCACGCAGCTGAACGCCGAAGCCGGCATCACCGTCGTGCTGGTCACGCACGAGCACGACGTGGCGCGTTTCGCCAAGCGCGAGGTGAGCTTCGTCGACGGCGTGGTGACGCACGACGGCCACGTCCGCGAACCGGAGTCCGCGACGTGATCGGATCGATCCTCCGCGAAGCCTGGAAGTCCATGGGAGCGAACAAGCTCCGCACCTTCCTCACCATGCTCGGCATGGTGATCGGCGTGGGTGCGGTGATCCTGATGCTCGCCATCGGCCAGGGCGCGCAGTACGTGGTGAAGCAGGCCATCGCCACCATGGGCAGCAACCTCTTCATCGTGCTCGCGAGCTTCTCGACCACCTCGGGGGTGCGCACCGGCACCGGCCAGGCCCCGACCCTGACGGTCAACGACGCCCGCGCGCTCCTCGAGCTCAACACGGTCGCCGAAGTGGCACCCATGCAGCCCGGCACCAAGCAGATCGTCTACGGTGCGGCCAACTGGAACACGCAGGTCTATGGCGTAACGCCGGGCTATTTCACGGTGCGCGACTGGACCGTGATCGAGGGTGATCCCATCACCGAGACCGACGTCCGCAACGCGACCCGGGTCGCGATCGTCGGCCAGACCGTGCTGGACCGGCTGTTCGGCGACGAACCGGCGGTGGGCAAGACCATCCGCCTCGAGAACATCCCCTTCACGGTGGCCGGCGTGCTCGATCGCAAGGGCCAGAGCTTCGACGGCCGCGACCAGGACGACACGGTGCTGATCCCGCTCACCACCGCGCAGCGCAAGGTGTTCGGCAGCCAGTTCCCGAACAGCGTCCGCATGATCATGGTGCAGGCGGTCTCGGAAAATGCGATGGCCCAGGCCGAGGAGGACATCACCCGCCTCTTGCGCGAACGCCGCCGCACGCCGGAGGGCCAGGAGCCCGACTTCACGGTGCGGAACCTGAGCGCCGTGGCCGACGTGCAGGCCCAGACCACGAAGGTCATGTCCATCCTGCTCGGTGCCGTCGCGTGCGTTTCCCTGATCGTCGGCGGCATCGGCATCATGAACATCATGCTGGTGTCGGTAACCGAACGCACCCGCGAGATCGGGATCCGCATGGCGATCGGTGCGCGCCGTCGCGACATCCTCGCGCAGTTCCTGCTGGAGGCGATCATCGTGTCGGTGCTGGGCTGCGTGATCGGCGTCGCGCTCGGCGTGGGCTGCGCGCTGCTCGCGATGCGCGTGACCGGCATCTATGCCGAGGTCACCGTGTGGTCGGTGCTGCTGTCGTTCGCCGTGGCCGCGTTCATCGGGGTGTTCTTCGGGTTCTACCCGGCCCGCAAGGCCGCCTGGCTGAAGCCGATCGAGGCGCTGCGCTACCAGTGAAGGTTTCGGCGCCGGTGCCGATATCCGCTAGGATGCGTCCGCATCCGTAGCCCGCCTCCCTCTCGTACCTGAGGCAGATCCGCCGCGCCCTACCAAATGCAAGCTCTGACCCCCGGTCGCAACGCGACCATCGTCGTCCTCCTGCTCATCTGGATCGCCACCGCCCTGGCGTTCGACCGCCATGCGACCCTGTGGCAACAGCACGGGCTCGGCGCGATCACGGTCGTCTTTCTCGCCTGCCTGCTGAAGGGGGAAACGCCCGAGGTGCGGCGGCAGGTCCTGGTGGCCTCGATCTTCGCGACCATCGGTGAGTTCATCGCCGCCCCCCTCCTCGGCTTCTACACCTACCGCCTGGACAACGTACCCGCATTCGTGCCGCCGGGGCACGGCCTGGTTTACCTCGCTGCGATCGCCGCGGCCCGTGCCGACCTCGCACAGCGCTGGTCGCGGTTCGTCTGCGCGGCTGCGTTGACGATCGGCGGCACCTGGGCGCTCTGGGGCGCGTGGGTCTCGCCGAACCACGACCTCTTCGGCCTGCTGCTGTTCGCGATCTTCACCGTGTTCGTCCTGCGCGGACGCTCTCCGCTGGTCTACGCCTGCGCGTTCTTCGTCACCGCGTTCCTGGAACTGTATGGCACGGCCATCGGCGCGTGGACCTGGTCCGCGACCGAACCGACCGGCACGCTCGGCATGGGCAATCCGCCAAGCGGGATCGCGGCAGCCTATTGCGTCGTCGATTGGGTGGCGTTACGCATCACACGCAGAATTGCCGGTCGCGTGCCCCAATGTCGTGCCGCCATCGTGTCGCCGGCACGTCGTGACCGGCGCTGATCCGCGCCGGCCCACCGCTCTATCGATTCTCCAACCGGTTGTAGTCGAACAGTCCCGCCTCACCCGGCACCGCCCGCTAGTGGGATGAGGTGAGTGACGTTGCTGTGGCCGGTGTTGCGGATGAGGGTGAAGTACTGCGCTGACCCAGCCGGATCGGAATGCGATCATCGTGGACAGTATGGGGATGGCACCCGGGCTCCGCGTACGCGTTCATGCGTACGCGGAGCAGCCGCACCGCGGAATCAGGGCAACCGATACTCGAACTGCTGGGTGCAGCCGAAGTGACCTTGCGCGGAGAGCGCCTTGCACTGGAACGGCGCCTTCCCCGTGATGCCGCTGAACTTGCCGGTGCCGCTCGTGTACTGGTTCATGCCGTTGAAGACCCCGTCGGCGGTGAGCGCTCCGTTGTAGTCGGTGTAAATCTTGTCGCCGTCCGCGTCGGTCCAGGCACAGGTGCCGCGTCCCGGTCCGACACCGCCGCTCAGGTCGAGGGTGTAGTTGCATACGGCCGTGCCCATGTGGAACGGACCACTGCCGCGCTGGTTGAAGGTGACACCGTAGAACGCGCCCCAGCCGAAGACGCGGCCTTCAGCGGCCTGAGTCGTTTCTCCGACTGCCTTCCAGCCGCTGTTGAGCGCGAACGTCCCCGACTTGGGCAACTGCTGCGCATCGACGGTGCCGGCAAGTACCGCCGCGGCGAAACCGAGAACGACAACCACCGTTGTCTTGCTCATGACTGTCTCCCTTGCATTCGAACTTCAGCGTCCGATGACGGTGAACGCGACCGAAGCAATCCCGTACCCGCGGAGCGCCCCTGGAGAGTCTTGTCATGCCGGTCGTTCAACCGGCCACCGCACCCTCGCTGCGCGAGGACGGTGGTACACGGTACGCGCGACGTCCTTACGATTCGCTTACGCGCCCGTCATTCCGGTACGCGTTCGCGATACGCGTGCGTCAGCTCCCGTGCCGGGCCAGCGCCCAGACCACATGTTCGCGAACGAGCACCGACGGATCGTGGCGACGTGCTTCCAGTGCAGCAACCACTTCCTGTGTCGTCGGCGCGTTGCCGAGCCCCACGGCAAGATTGCGCGACCAGCGCTCGTAGCCGATGCGCCGGATGGCACTGCCCTCCATGCGCGATTCGAACTCCGTTTCGGTCCAGCGGAACAGTCCGGCCAGGGTCGTATCGTCCAATCCATTGCGGACCGCGAAATCGGGGAGACCGGCCGGCCGTGCGTACTTGTTCCACGGACAGACGAGCTGGCAGTCGTCGCAGCCGTACACGCGATTGCCCAGGAGCGGTCGAAGTTCCTCCGGGATCGCCCCTGCGTGTTCGATCGTCAGGTAGGAGATGCAGCGGCGTGCATCGAGCCGGTACGGCGCTACGATGGCCCGGGTCGGACAGACCTCGATGCAGCGCTTGCAGGTACCGCAATGGTCGGACACCGGGGTGTCCGGCGGCAGAGCGAGGTCGGTGTAGATCTCTCCGAGAAAGAACCAGGAGCCGGCATTGCGGTCGAGCAGCAGCGTGTGCTTGCCGCGCCAGCCGAGACCGCTCTTGCGCGCGAGTTCCACTTCCAGCACCGGCGCACTGTCCGTGAAGACCCGATGACCGAACGGACCGATCGCGGTCGCCACACGGTCGGCGAGATGCTGCAGCCGTGTGCGCAGCACCTTGTGATAGTCGCGACCCAGCGCATAGCGCGACACGTAGGCGCGCTCACCGTCTTCGAGCACCGCGTCGGCCGGCTTCGCCTCCGCCGGCCAGTAGTCCATGCGTGCCGTGATCACGGAGACGGTACCGGGCACCAGTTCGGCGGGGCGCGCGCGCTTGAGACCGTGGCGTGCCATGTAGTCCATGCCGCCGTGGAAGCCTGCCTCGAGCCAGGCCAGCAGACCGGGCTCGGCCGTGGTCAGGTCGATGTCGCTGAATGCGACCGCGCCGAAGCCGGCCTCCCGCCCCCAGGCGCGGATGGTCCGTACCAAGGCCTCGATGTCGGTCGTTGCGGCGGGCTGCATGGGCCCATGGTACCGGGACACCATCCTTGAGGTACGTCAAACTTCGGTCACAGGTTGCGGTTAAGATGCAATGGTGATGAGAGGCTTCGGACTCCCGACGTGATTTCCCTGCAGCAACTGCTCGCCCGCGCTCGCCGCGCCGCCACCGTATCCGCAGTGGCGGCGTTCGCGCTCGTCCAGGGCATGGCGCCGCTGCTGCACGCCCACGTGGCACCGTCGGCCGCCGACAGCCAGATCGGGATCCATCTGCCGGTCGCCGTGCTGCACAAGGATCACGGTCACGAGACCGCGTCGCTGTCGGTCGGTGTGGTACTGGAGGAATCCAGCGCCATCACCGTGCCGCCGGAGCATCGCCGCAACGAAGCCACTGTCGGCGACCCACCGGTAGCGGCAGCAGCGAGCGCGATTCCGTTTTCGGCCGCTGCAGGCGGAACGTCCCCGGTCGAATCCGGTCGCGTCGTCGCTGCCGGCGGCCTGCACCTCCGTCCTCCCGCCCAGGCTCCCCCCGCGAGCGTCTGATCCGCCTCGCCGCGCCGGCACCGATCTTCGGTGTCGCGCGCATTCGCCACTTTCCGGGCCCCTTCGCGGGGACCGGTCGCGGAGCCGTCCATGGATCCTGCATCGCGCCTTCTCGCGGGGCTGTTGCTGTTCGCGCTCGCCGTCGTGCCTTGGGCACGGGGCCAGGAGATCGCCCTCACTTCCGATCAGGTGAAGGCGCTCGGCATTACCACTTCACCGCCGCTGCCGCAGGCCACCGGCGAGGTACACGGCCTCGCAGCCGAGGTGATGGTCCCCAACAACCAGTTGCACGTGGTCAGCACCCCGCTGCCGGGGTTGATCGAATCGGTGCTCGTCGCCGTCAACGAACGGGTCCAGCGCGGTCAGCCGCTCGCCCGCATGCAAAGCACCGCCCTCGCGGAGGCGCAGCGCAGCTTCCTGCAGGCCGGCACCCAGACCGAGCTCGCGCGCGCCAACCTCGATCGCGATCAGAAGCTGGCCGCCGACGGCCTCATCGCCGAATCGCGCCTGATGTCGACGCAGGCGATGCACGTGCAGGCCGTGGCACTGCTCGCGGAGCGTCGCAACGCGCTCAAGCTCGCAGGCATGAGCGATGCCGCGATCGCGGCGCTGCAGTCGGGCACCGCGATCTCGACCACCATCACCATGACGGCACCGGTCGACGGCGTGGTGATCGAGCAGATGGCACAGGCCGGACAGCGGCTCGAAGCCTTCACGCCCATCTATCGCATCGCGCGCCTCGATCCGCTGTGGCTCGAAATCCAGGTGCCGCTCGCACGGGCCGCCGGCATCCGCGAAGGGGCTCCGGTGCAGGTGCCGTCGGCGGACGCGAAGGGCCGCATCATCTCGGTGGGCCGGCGCGTCACGCCCGAGAGCCAGACCGTGATGCTGCGGGCACTGATCTCGGTGAACGCGGCAAGGCTGCGGCCGGGCCAGTACGTCGAGGTGACCGTCGCGACCGCAGCCGGCGGCACGCCGCAATGGCGCGTGCCCAACGCGGCGCTGGTGCGCCACCAGGGCAAGCCGTTGCTCTTCGTGCGTACCGGTCAGGGCTTTCGCGCGGTGCCGGTCGCGCTGGTCAACGAAGGGCCGCAGGCGACGCTAGTGACCGGCGATCTTGCCGGTGCCGAGATCGCCGTGAGCGGCATCCCCGCCTTGAAAGCCCGCCTGCTGGGCATGGGAGGCTAGATGAGGACGCCTTCCACGCTCCCTGCGTTCGCTGCCTCCCGAGGGGGCGCGTCAGTGTCTTGGGGCAGCCCGGTGACACTGGCATGACCCGCCTGATCCGTCTCTGCCTCGCGCAGCCGCTGCTCGCGCTCGTCGCGGCCTTGCTGCTCGCGTTCGCCGGCGTCCACGCCTTCCTCAACCTGCCGATCGACGCCTTCCCGGACGTCTCCTCCACCCAGGTGGAGATCATCATGAAGGCACCCGGCATGACGCCCGAGGAGGTGGAGAACCGCATCGTCGCGCCGATCGAGCTCGAGATGCTCGGCATCCCGAAGCAGCGGATGTTGCGCTCGGTATCGAAGGTCGCGATCGCCGACATCGTCATCGACTTCCAGGAAGGGACCGACATCTACTGGGCGCGCCAGCAGGTGAACGAGCGCCTGAACAACGTGGTCGGCGATCTGCCCGAAGGCGTCACCGGCGGGCTCGCGCCGATCACGACACCGCTCGGCGAGATGTTCATGTTCACCATCGAGGGCGGTGATCTGTCGCTCGCCGAACGCCGCACGCTGCTCGACTGGACCATCCGACCGCGGCTGCGCACGGTACCGGGCGTGGCCGACGTGAATGCGCTCGGCGGCCACGTGCGCACCTTCGAAGTCGTGCCGGACCCGGCGGCGCTCGCCGCGCGCGGTATCCCTCGCGCCGAACTGGAACGCGCGCTGCGCGCCAACAACCGCAACGACGGCGCCGGGCGCCTCGCGGACGGCGAGGAAGCGCTGCTGGTGCGCGCCGAAGGCAGCATCCGCACCCTCGACGATGTCCGCGCCATCGTGATCGGCGAGCGCAGCGCCATCCCGGTACGCGTCGGCGAAGTGGCCGAGGTCCGCATCGGTACCCTCACCCGCTACGGCTTCGTCACGCGTGACGGCAAAGGCGAAGCCGTACAGGGTCTGGTGCTCGGCCTGCGCGGGGCCAACGCCCGCCAGGTGGTCACCGGGGTACGGGCACGCCTCGCGGAACTCGCACCGTCCTTGCCGCCGGACGTGAAGATCGACGTGTTCTACGACCGCGCGCGTCTCGTGGACCGCGCCGTCGGCACGGTTTCGAAGGCGCTGCTCGAGGCCATCGTGCTGGTCGTGGTGCTGTTGCTGCTGTTCCTGGGGGATCTCAGGGCGGCCGTGGTCGTCGCTGCCACCCTCCCGCTGGCGGCGCTCGTGACGTTCATCCTCATGCAGCAGACCGGCATGAGCGCCAACCTCATGAGTCTTGGTGGTCTCGCCATCGCGATCGGCATGCTGGTGGACGCGTCGGTGGTGATCGTCGAGAACATCGTCAACCGCCTGGCGCACGAAGGCACCACCCCCTCGAAGGCGCAGGTGGTCCTGCGCGCGGTTCAGGAAGTTGCCGTACCGGTCGCCGCGGGCATCGCGATCATCGTCATCGTCTTCCTGCCGCTGCTCACGCTGGAAGGGCTGGAGGGCAAACTCTTCAAGCCGGTGGCATGGGCGATCATCTTCGCGCTCTCGGGTTCGCTGCTGCTTTCGCTCACGGTCATTCCGGTGCTCGCATCTTTGCTGCTCGAGCCGCGGGCCCATCGCGAGCCATGGCTCATGCGGATGCTCCAGCGCGGCTATGGGCCGGTCCTCGCGTTCGCACTCGCCCGCGAGCGGGCGGTCGCCATCGCCGCCGGTGTGCTGCTGGCCGTGGCGGGTGTCGCCTACTTTGCCACCGGCAAGACCTTCATGCCCACGCTGGACGAAGGCGATCTGATCATGCAGCTCGAAGCCCTGCCCTCCATCGGCATCGAGGCGAGTGCCGCCCAGAACATCGCGATCCAGAAGGCGATCCTGGCTCGGGTGCCCGAGGTCACGCGCATCGTGACGCGGACCGGCACTGACGAGCTCGGGCTCGATCCCATGGGACTCAACCAGTCCGACGTGTTCATGGATCTCAAGCCGCGCGACGAATGGCGCACACCCAACAAGCAGGACATCGTCGAATCGGTGCGCCAGGTGATGACCGCATTCCCGGGCATCGACTTCACGTTCACGCAGCCCATCGAGATGCGCGTGTCCGAGATGCTGACCGGCGTGCGCGGCCAGCTGGCGGTCAAGATCTTCGGTTCCGATCTGCCGACCCTCAACCGCCTCGCGCACGAGGTCGAAGCGGTGCTGAAAACCGTGCCGGGCAACAGCGATGTGTTCCGCGTCACCAACGAGGGCTTCCAGTACCTGCGCGTCGACATCAACCGCTTCGCCACCGGGCACCAGAAGCTCACCGTCGACGAGATCGAGAACGACCTGCGCGCCCAGATCGAGGGACGGCGGGTCGGCACCGTGATCGAGGGACACCGCCGCACGCCGCTCGTGATCCGCGGTCCCGGCGATCTGCGCGCGTCCGCGACGCTGTTCCAGAATCAGAACGTCATCATGCCGGACGGTCGTGCCGTGCCGCTGGGCACGGTCGCGACCCTCACGCGGGTCGACGGCCCGGTCAAGGTCGACCGCGAGAACGCTTCGCGCTACGCGATGGTCCAGTCCGGGGTGCTCGGGCGCGATCTGGTCGGGTTCGTCGCCGATGCCCAGAGCGCGATCGCAAAGCGGGTGCAACTCCCGCACGGCTACACGATCTCCTGGGGCGGCCAGTTCGAGAACCAGCAGCGCGCCGCGCGGCGCCTGGCGGTGGTGATTCCGATCGCCCTGGCGCTCATCGTCGCGGTGCTCTACACGACCTTCGGCTCGCTGCGGCAGACCGCGCTCGTGGTAGCCAACATTCCGTTCGCGCTGGTGGGCGGCATCGTGGCGCTCTGGTGGTCGGGCCAGTACCTGTCGGTGCCGGCATCGGTGGGCTTCATCGCCTTGCTCGGCATCGCGGTGCTGAACGGCGTGGTGCTGATGAGCACGTTCAACCAGCTGCGCGCTTCCGGCCTCACCGCCGAACAGGTGGCCATCGACGGCGCGCTGCGTCGTCTGCGGCCCGTGCTGATGACAGCCAGCATCGCCGCCTTCGGCCTCGTGCCGTTGCTCTTCGCCACGGGACCCGGGTCCGAGATCCAGCGACCGCTCGCGATCGTGGTGATCGGCGGACTCGTCACCTCGACCGCCCTGACGCTGGTCATCCTGCCCCTGCTCTACCGACGGTTCGGTGATGCACCCGCACGCCCTGCCGAGCAACTCACCCGGGATCTGCCATGAACCGATACGTCCTCGCACTCACGTTGAGCATCGTCGCCGTCGACACGGCTCGTGCCGATCAACCCGCGGCCGACCCATCGCTGCCGCCGGTCGCTTCGGTGGAGCGGGCCCTGGCCGCCTACCCGCCGGTCAAGGCTGCCCGCGATGCCGTCCGGTTCGAGCAAGCCAACGATCGGCGCCTGCAGGCCGGTCCGTACGAGTTCGCGGTCCGGGGCGACTATCAGAGCCACAACATCGACCGCGGCCGCTACCCTGAATGGGGGGTGGGCCTCGAACGCGCGATCCGGCTGCCCGGCAAGGCGCGGGTCGACACGGCGATCGGCGCCCAGGGCGTGGAGCTCGCACGACGCGCTGCGTACAGCGCCTGGTGCGACGGGGCGCGGCTCATGCTGAAACTCTGGTTCGCGTGGGCCCGGGAGAGCGTGCAGCTCGAACTGCTGCAGCAACAGGCGGAATTCCTGCGCACGCAACACGTGGTCGTGACCAAGCGGGCACGCGTGGGCGACGCGCCGCGCGTCGAGGTCAATCTCGCCGAAGCTTCCGTGGCCCAGGCCGAAGCGAGCGTGGCCGCCCTGCAGGGCCGCGAGGAAGGTGCGCGCGCCGCGCTCGAGCGGACTTTTCCGGCGCTCGTGATACCGGCGCGCGCGCCGTTGAGCGATCCGCGGCCGCTCGACGGCGATCTCGACTTCTACCTGGAGCGCGTACGCACGCACAACGACGAAGTGCGCGTCGCCCGTGCGCTCAGCAAACGTGCACGCCTCTACGCCGATCGGGCCGCGGCGGACCTCGTCCCCGACCCCGCCATCGGCGCGCGCCTCTCGTCGGATCGCAGTGGTCCGGACCGCATCGCCGGCGTGTACATCGTCGTGCCGATTCCCGGGAGAGCACGCACCGCCTTCTCCGAAGGCGTGCGTGCTCAATCCGATGCGGCACTCAACCTGGAGGCCGCCGTGGTCCAGCGCATCAGCGCCGACGTAGCCGCGATGGTCGGCCAGGCCAAGGGAGCGTACGCCGCATGGCAGCGGGCGCGCGCGGCCGCCGAAGGCATGAGCCGCAATGCCGACAGCATGGTGCGCTCCTGGCAGCTCAAGGAAGCTTCGTTGTCCGATGTGGTGATCGCGCGACGCCTCGCCGTGGAATCGGCGCTGTCCGCCGCGCTGGCGCGAGCCGAGGCGGAGGAGTCGCGTCACCGCCTGCTGATCGAAGCGCACGTGCTCTGGAACGATCCGGAGGAGGAGGCGTCCGGCCACGACGGCTGAACCGAGCGCACTCGCATCCATTCCCGAAGACACCGGGACCCAAGACCAACCACCTCGGGAAACGAAGTGGAAACCCGCCCGTGGGTTCCATGGCACGCGTGGCCGCGATCACGGCCGCCACAAGCCGCACTCACCGCGACGCCCGGAAATTTTCGTATCCGCCGCGAGATCGTGTCCATATCGACGCGCGTTGCTCGTCGCCTACCCTCCGAGGTGTTCCGCAGAGGTCTGACCGGGAGATCCGCCGGACGTCAGCCGGAACCCCATAAAAGCCAATACAACGAACTGGAGGAGAACCCGACATGTCTGGAGTCCTGGATAGGAGACTGCTCGTCGCCGCGACCTTGGGAGCCATCGCGTCGACAGCCATTGCGGCGGGCGTACCGGAGATCGAGAACGCCGCGCCGGGCGACTGGCCGAGCTACCACCGCACCTACGACGCCCATCGCTACAGCCCGCTCACCGGCATCACCAAGTCGAACGTGAAGCGCCTCTCCGTCGCCTGGGTGCATCAGGCCGGCGAAATCACGCAGGGCCTGCAGGTAACCCCCCTTGTGGTAGACGGCGTCATCTACTACACCGCCTCGTACAACCGCGTGTTCGCCGTGGACGGCCGCACCGGCGAGGAGATCTGGCACTACTTTCCCAAGATCAAGGACGGGGTGGACAAGCTGCCGGTGGGACCGTATTCACGCGGCGTGACCGTCGCGAACGGGCGCGTGTACATCGGCACCATCGACGGCCGCGCCATCGCGCTCGACATGAAGACCGGCAAGCCGGTGTGGGAAACCCAGTTGGTCGACACCCTGAAGTGCGGCTGCATGTTCACGTCGCCGCCGCTCGCGGTGAAGGACAAGGTCATCTTCGGCTCCACCCAGGGCGGCATTCCGGCGCGCGGGGGCGGCATCTTCGGCCTGAGCCAGTCGACCGGCGAGAAGGTCTGGTACTTCGATCCGGTGCTGGAAGGCGAGGAGCACTGGGGCATGAACGACTTCGGCGAGTCGAGCGCGAAGTATGCGGGCGTCGGCGCGTGGCACGTGGGCAGCTACGACCCGAAGCTCGACATGATCTACTACGGCACCTCGAATCCGTCGCCGTGGTTCGACTGGGCAGCCCCCACCGACGGGCCCGACGGACATCTGCGCAAGACCGGCATCGGCGCACGCCCCGGGGACAACCTCTACAGCTCTTCGGTGCTGGCTCTGCGGCCGGACACGGGAGAACTGGTGTGGTACCACCAGGAACATCCGCACGACGACTGGGACTACGACTCGACGCTCGGCGAGTTCGTGCTGATCGACCGCGGTGACCGCAAGCTGATGGTGCACCAGGCGAAGAGCGGCTTCGTGTACGTGTACGACCGCACCAACGGCAAGATCGAGAACGTCTGGACGATCAACAAGCACGTGACCTTCGTGAAGTCGATCAATCCGAAGACGGGCGAGCTGATCGGCCGCAACCCGCCGTCGATCTCCAAGGATGCGATGTTCTGCCCCTCCATGCTGGGCGGCCGCAGCTGGAACGCCGGCTCCTACAACCCCGACATGGGCGTGTGGTTCAACTCGCGCCAGGAGATCTGCGAGATCGCCAAGGTGCGGCCGGAGCGGCCTTCACTCGATCCGCTGCCCGGCTGGTACGCGGGCGCCGACCTGCAGTGGGTGCACCCGCCCGGGGACACGGCCCACGGCGCGATCGACGCGTGGGATCCGCTCACCGGCAAGAAGCTCTGGAGCGTGCACGACAAGTACCCGCGCATCTCCGGCATCCTGTCCACCAAGGGCGGGCTGGTGTTCAGCTCCGACATGAAGGGCTACGTCTACGCCTATGACGGCCGCAGCGGCACGGAACTGTGGCGCTTCAACACGGGCTCCGGTTCGCGCGGCGGCATCATCAGCTACATGGCCGGCGGCGAACAGTACATCCTGGTCCCGAGCGGCATCGGGTCGGCGGCCCAGGCGATCACGGCGTCGATCTATCCGGAAGTAGCCGACTTCCCCGCCGGCGCGAGCCTGTTCGCCTTCAAGGTGCCGCGCTAGGCGTTCGTCGATCCCGTTCGTCGATCCACCACCGCACGGGGGAGGCCACGCCTCCTTCGTGCTTCCCCCGTCATGAAACTCCCGTTCATCCGATCATCGGTGATCGCTCTCGCGATCGCCCTCCCCTGCGTCGCCGCCGACGACATTCCACCGCCGGACAAGACCGCAGGCGTCGACCTCCAGTCCCCTGAAGTGATCGCGAAGGGCATGGAGATCCTCAACACCACCTGCGGCGGCTACTGCCACGGCACGGGCGGCGGCGGCCTGAAGGCGCCGCGACTGCGCAACCGCGACGACCTGAGCCCCGACTCGCTGCACGCGACCATCTCGTTCGGCCGGAAGCGCGGCGGCAAGGTGATGCCGCCGTGGAAAGGCACGCTGTCCGAGCAGGAGATCTGGACCGTGATCGCCGCCATCGTCGCGCTGCGCACCGCGGAGCCCATAGCCGGAGGCGGCGCGCAGTCGTCGAACCACTGATGGACGCAGCCACCACGGAACTGGTCGCTGCGCTCCTGCGTGTGATCGTGGCCTGGAGCGGCCAGCCATGGCCCGCTCACATTCCTCCCGTGGAGATCGTGCCGTCGGCCAGCATGCCGTGCAATTGTCAGGGCTTCTTCGCTTACGCAAGGGAGTCGCGCGGTTACGGTGGCGTCACCCGGATTCCCGAGCGGCTGCTGCTGCGCGACGACGTGAATCTCGCCACTGCGCTAGGACGCAGCATCCTGCTGCACGAACTCGTGCACGCGTTGCAGGCGCAGAGCGGTCCTGCCGAATACGGGACGCCGCTCTGGTACCGGCGCGAGCGACAGGCCTACGCGTTCCAGGCGCGCTATCTGCGCGATGCGGATGCGACCATCCGCCTGACCATCCGTGAAACGGAAAACGACTAGTCTGCGACGGGCACCAGGCGTATCGCCTGCTCCGGACAGGCCTTGAGACACAGTCCGCAGGCGTGACAGGCTTCGGCGTGCACCGCGTACGCCTGGCGATTGCCGTGCACCCACGCTTTCAGCTTGCCCATGAGCGAGAGTCCGGCACGGTCTGCCGGTTCGAGCGATCGAATCTCGAACACGTCGAACGGACAGACTTGCACGCAGGCTTCCTTCGCCTCGCAGCGGTTGCGGTCGATGACCGGCACGACGCGACCGGCCTCGCCCGAACAGTCTTCGGGACGACCACGTTGCGCGGTGACTTTCAAGAGTTGCGCAGCATTGCGGTCAAGTACCCGCGACCCAACGCTGCAGCATCAGAGTCAGGACGAACGCCACGATGGCCACGCCTGCCGCCAGCATCTTCCCGTCCCCGGCCAGCACAACCGCATCGAGCAGCGACATGCCCGCGATCAGCGTGACCACCGCCGTCGGCACGTCGCCGCGCGCGCGGCGGCGCAGCCGCTGCAACGCGAAAGCCATCATGCCGACGTAGAGAATCCACGGCACCCACGCGGCCGGTGTGGCCGTGGCGAGCATCGCGCCGTACACCACCGGCACCGCCAGAAAGCCCAGCGGCCACAGTGCACCGATGCGATCGAGATGCTCCTGTTTGGCGATGTAGGTGAGGCCGATCAGGTGACACAGCAATGCCGTCGCCGCCAGCCAGACAGTGGCCGGCAGCACGATCGCGATGCTGTACGCGGCCGTGAGATAGACGCACACGCGACACAACCCCATGACCAGCGGGCTCAGCACGTTGCCCTTGTGATGCGCGTCGTAGTGCACGATGAACGCGGACAGCGCGAGCGCCGCTACCAGAGCACGCCATTCCGGCAGACCGTCCGCTCCGCGGCTCGCGATCATGACGAGGATGGTCCCGACCGCGAGCAAACCGAAGCCGATGGTGAAGACCCGTTGCGCCGACACCTGACCCGAGGGGATCGGCCGGTCGGGCCGATGCTGCGCATCGAACTCGCGATCGAAGGCATCGTTCAGGAACATGCCGCCCACGTAGAACAGCGACAGCGCCAGCATGAGCAGCGGCAGGCGCGGATCGGCGAGCGCGCCGCCGGCCAGCAGGACACCCACCAGGACGTTGGTCCAGACGGTGGGCAGATTCGAGATGCGCCCGAGCCGCAGCGCGAGTGTCAGTGTCACGCCGTCAACTCCGTGCGCACCCACTCGAGCTCGCGCGCCACGGCTTCGTCCACCGGACCGCTGCGGAACGGTTCGGGCAGCACGCCCCAGGTGTAGGTCTCCACCTCCAGGTGCGAGGTGAACGGCCGCGCGCGATGCTGCGCCAGCACTTCACGGATGAAGGGCTGGGTCGACGCGAACGGCGCCAGGCGGTCGAGGAAGATGGGCACGTGGAAATGCACGCGCCATTCGCGCTCGCGCGCCTCGCCGTTAACCGTGGCGAAGGCCTCGGGGAGATCACTGAAGCGGCGCAGCCCTCCGGGGCCACGCTCGATGACCTGATGCAGATAGACCGGGTCGTCGAAACGACGCAGTGCGGCCAGCGCACCGGCATCCAGTTCCGGCAGTCGCAGGCCGGCACTGATCTGCAGCTTGTGAACGCGGATACCCCCCGCTTCGAGTCGGCCAACGCAGGCGGACGCATCCTCGAACTCGACAGCGGCATGGCACAGATCGAGGCACAGGCCCAGATGATCGTGCAGCGCCTGCGCTGAGGCCTGCCGGTCGAGCTTCGTGAGGTCGCTCAAGCGTCGCACCGCCGAAGCGCCGTGCAGATCCTGCTGGAAGAAACCCAGCACTTCGTCGATGGTCTCGAGGAAGCAATGGGGTTCCGGTTCGAGAGCCAGCGCGATCACACGTCCCGTGCGCCGCCGCACGTCGACCAGATAAGCGACGTGCTGCAGCAGATGCTCGACCATCCGCGCGACGTCCTGTGCGCCGCCCAGGGCCGGCTTGTAGGCGCCGGGGACAGTGCTGATGCTGCCTTCGATCGCCGGATCGTCGGGCAGCAATTGCACCAACAGGTCGGCGAGCTGGTTGGTGTAGCGCAGCCGCTCCGGATCGCGCCAGTCGGGCAGATAGACGTCTTCCTTGACACGCGTGTTGTGGAACGTGCCGTACGGAAAGCCGTTGATGGTGAAGACGTACATGCGGTTTCGCGCGAGGAAGTCGCGGAACTCCCGCATCGTCTCCGGCACCGACAGCTCTGCCGCCGCGCGCCCCGACAACCGCAGGCCGACACCGAAGTCGCCCACGGGGCTCAGCCGGTCGCGTACCGCGGTGACGTAGCGATCGAGGTTGGCCCGGACCTCGGCCCAGGACTCGCCGGGATGGATGTTGCTGCAGTAGGTGAGATGTCCCCCGGCGCCCAGATTCACGCGCCGAGCTCCCGCCGGCGCAGCCAGGTGAGCGCGTGCAGGATCTCGCCGGAGTCCATGTGGTGCACCTCCTCGCCCACGCCCAGGTCGCGCAGCAGGGTGATGGTGAGTTCGCCGCCGAGGTGCTCGCGGAACTCCTCGAGGCCGCGCAGCAGCAGCCAGTGGCCTTCGTTGTCGCGCGACTCGAGCGCCGGGTGCCAGAGATGGAAGCCGAGGCGCTTCAGCAGCGCGTGCACCCGGTCTTCGCCGCCAGCCGGCAGCATGCCGATCTGCACCGAGTAGCGTGCATCCAGGGCGAGACCGATGGCCACGGCCTCGCCATGCCGCAGTTCGTGGTTGGTCAGCGCCTCCAGCTTGTGCGCCGACCAATGACCGTAATCCAGCGGCCGGGCGCTGCCGGTCTCGAACGGATCGCCGCCGTGGGCGATCTGGCGCATGTGCAGTTCCGCGCACCGGCGGATCATGCGTGCCATGGCGGCGGATTCGCAGTCGCGCAGTGCGCCCGCGGATGCCTCCAGCCATTCGAAGAACATGCGATCCCGGATCAGCGCCACCTTCACGGCCTCGGCGATGCCGGCGATCTTGTCACGCGGGTGCAAGGTGCGCAGGAAGGCGGAATCGTTCAGCACGGCGAACGGCGGCGCGAAGCTGCCCAGCAGGTTCTTCATGCCGAACGCGTTGACGCCGTTCTTCACGCCCACGCCGGAATCGTTCTGCGCGAGCACCGTGGTCGGCACCCGGATGTGCCGGATGCCGCGATGGGTGGTGGCTGCCACGTAGCCGATGAGATCGAGGAACGCACCGCCGCCGACGCCGACCACGAACGCATGGCGGTCGATGCCGAGTTCCACGAGGCGGTGCTGCAGCCGCGTGACCAGGGCCGGATCGTTCTTCACGTGCTCGCCACCCGGCACGATCTCCGGATGCGACACCAGTTCCATGGTCTCGGCATGCACGTCGGCATAGCCGGCGATGTCGTGCGCGAGCGAAGGAAACGAAGCGGCCACGTTGGAGTCCACGAAGACCACGACGCGATGGCATTTCCCGGCCTCGCGTCGTGCGACCGTCTCCGCGAAGATCGGATTGTCGTGCGCGAACAGATGCTCGGTGAAATGCACCGGATACTCGTAGCTCACCGAGAACGACTGCAGATAGGCTGCCGACCGCTCTTCGGCACGGCCCGGCAACGGCTTCACATCGGCACTCACCCCTGACCCCCTTCCCCGCCTTCGGTTCTTATTTGAACACCGTCGCTTCCATGCGAGCTTCGATCGCCGGCGTTTCGCCAATGCGCGGGGTCTGCCCGCGCAGGACCGAGTTGCCCTCGAACAGCGTGCGCTGGTCGATCGGGTCGGGCGACAACCAATCCGACTCCTTCATCTGGCCGCTTTGCCCGAACGCGGCGAGCGCGTTGCCGTAGCACGTGGCGATCACGTCCGCCTCCTTGATACCGCGCTCCAGCATGAGCCGCGCCGTCTTCGGCACCGCCAGCGGATCGGACACGCCCCAGTCGGCGCTGGAATCGATGAAGATGCGCTCGGAGCCGTACTGCCGCACGATCTCCACCATGCGCTCGTTGCCCATCTTGGTGTTGGGATAGATGGTGAAGGCGGCCCAGAAACCGCGGTCCAGCACTTCGCGCACGGTTTCCTCGTTGTTGTGGTCGATGACCACGCGGCCGGGTGCCACACCCATTTCGATGGCCACGTCCATGCTGCGGCTGGTGCCGGCCTTCTTGTCGCGGTGCGGGGTGTGCACCTGCACCAGCATGTCGAATTCCTTGGCGAGCGCGAGCTGCGCGCGGTAGTACTTGTCCTCGACCGGGGTCTGATCGTCGTAGCCGATTTCGCCCACGGCCACCACGCCCTCCTTGGACAAGTAGCGCGGCAGGACGTCGAGCACCGCCTCGGCGAGCGCCTCGTTGTTCGCTTCCTTGCTGTTCAGGCCGATGGTGCAGTAGTGGCGGATGCCGAACTGCGAGGCGCGGAAGCGCTCCCACCCCACCAGGCTGGAGAGGTAGTCGATGTAGGTGCCGACGTTGGTGCGGGGCTGGCCCAGCCAGAAGGCCGGTTCGATGACGGCGACGATCCCGGCGGCGGCCATGCGTTCATAGTCGTCGGTGGTGCGCGCCGCCATGTGGATGTGCGGATCGATGAATCGCATGGTGAAACTCCTCCGTTTATTGGAATTGCAGGGCCGACTTCCAGTCGATGCCCTGGGCCGCCACCGCGTCACGGATAGCAGCATACCGCTCCAGGAGCCGGCGGGCCTCCGGATCGCGTGCCCGCTGCAGCGCCAGCACCCCCGCAGCACGCTCGGGCGGCGTGCCGGTGGCAAGCACCCGTTCCAGGTCGGCCAGCAGCTGCCCCTGCGCAAAAGGTCCAACGCACCGCCACAGCTCCGGGCTGACAGGCCGGCCGGCGGACCACCGTTCGTGGGCGTAGTCGCCCAGCATCCGGGCCAGCGCGGCATTGGCCCGGCCGTCCAACCCGACGATCGGGTCCAGTTCGCTGCCCACGAACAGCGCCTTGAGGACCATCTGGTTCCATGCGTCCTCTTCAAGCTGCTCGGCCGGGTAGGGATTCCGATGCGCCACCGCTTCGAAGACCACTTTCATGTTGGTCCGCACGCCTTCGGCGGCGCGCAGCCGATGCCGCGGCGGCTCGGGGTACAGCGGCAGTCCGCGATAGAACGCGACCAGTTCGTCGATGTCGGCCGTGGCGCAGAGCTGATCGAGACGACGCACGAACGCATCGACATCGCCTGCCACCGCCAACAGCAAAACAACCCGCCCGGCCTGATCCACCGTCCATTGGGACGGATCCCATCCGGGTCGGGCACGCGTGGCGGCGGACAGCTCGGCGCGCGGCAGCGCGAGCGGCGCTTTGCCGAGCTTGCGCGACACGAGGCTGATCGAACGGTAGAGATCGCGGTCCGAACCACCGCCTGCAAGGCCCGCCACGGCCTCTGCCAGCCAGCCGGCGCCCGCCGCATCGACCTTCTGAGCGATCCACTTCTGGAGGAGCTGGGCAGGTGCCGCGGCGGTGTCAGGCATGACGTCCTACCTCAGGCAGCGCGCCGCATGCCGGCGGCATCGGCGAAGATGTGATCGAGCAGGAGCTGCTTCACGGCGGTCGCCGGCACGGCGCCCTCCGACAGCAGTTCCGGCGCGGAAGTGATGAAGAGCGGTCCGTCCTCCGGCCGATCGGTGGGTCGGCCGTGGGAACCCTTGATGATGGTCGCGTCGAGCGAGATCACATCCATCAGATAGCGCATGCCGAGCAGCTTCCGCGCGAGGCGGGTTGCCACGGCGAGCTTCGGCAACGCGATGCGCGGATCGATCAGCAGCTCCACCGGGTCGTAGCCTGGCTTGCGATGAATATCGACGGTGCGTGCGAAATCGGGTGCATGCTGGTCGTCGAGGAAATGGTAGTAGGTGAACCAGCTGTCGGCCGCCGACACGGCCACCAGTTCACCCGAGCGCGGATGATCCAGGCCGGCGGCGCGCTTGCCGTTTTCGTCCAACACCTGCTCGACGCCGGGGAGCTTGCGGAGGCACGCGGCCACTTCGGGAACAAGTTCCGGACGGGCCACGTACACGTGCGCGAGCTGATGGTCCGCCACGGCGAACGCATCCGAGGCCCCGGCATCCAGTTGTTCGCGCCCCTGCTCCACGCGCACCTTGAGCCACCCGGCCTCCCGCAGCGCGCGGTTGATGTGCACGGGGCGCGACACTTCGGTGATGCCGTACTCCGACAGCGCCACAACGTGGGCTCCCGCGCCTCTCGCCTTCTCGATCAGCAGACCGCACAGGGCGTCCACCTCCGCCACCTGGGCGGGGATCGCCGGATGATTCGGCCCGAAGCGCTGCAGGTCGTAGTCGAGATGCGGCAGGTAGACCAGCGTCAGCGTGGGGCGCTGGTGCTCGAGCACGTGCAGCGCGCTGTGCGCAATCCACCGGCTCGATTCGATCCCCGCGCCGGGGCCCCAGAACTTGAACAGCGGGAACTGGCCGAGACGCTGCTGCAGTTCATCCCGCAGTGCAGCAGGATGGGTGTAGACGTCGGGCAGCTTGCGCCCGTCGGCGGTGTAGATGGGCCGCGGCGTGATCGACACGTCGGCGGACGAGTACATGTTGTACCACCAGAACAGTTGCGCGCAGGTGAACGCCGGATCGCGGCGCTTCGCGGCGTCCCACACTTTCTCGCCGGACACCAGCCGGTTGGACTGTCGCCACAGCCAGACTTCCGACAGATCACGGAAGTACCAGCCATTGGCGACGATGCCATGCTCGCGCGGCAATACCCCGGTCAGCATGGTGGACTGTACGGTCGTGGTCACGGCCGGCAGCACGGTCTGCAACGGGCGCATCGCCCCCTGCTTCGCTAAAGCCTGCAGGTTGGGCGCAGCACCCAGCAGCGCCGGCGTCAGCCCCACCACGTTCAACACCAGAGTCGGTGTCATGGCGCGCGGCGAGATCAGTTCGAGAAATCCTTGCTAAGAATGAAGGTTACCACGGCCTGCCGCTCCTTCTCGGTGAACTGCTCCTTGAAGGCCGGCATGCCGCGGAACCCGTTGGTCACGCGGTCGAAGACGAACTCCGGCGTATAGCGTGACGGATTCAGCTTGGGCGCCTTGCCGGGATAGGCCGACTTCCCGTGGCAAAACTTGCAGATCTTGCCGAAGACTTCCTTGCCCTCGGCCACGTATTCGGGATTGCCGAGCAGTTCCTGCGGGAACGGCGGCAACTCTTCGGCATCGTCAGCCTGCGAAGGTCCGAGGATGGCGAGCGTACAGAACGCGCCCGCCGCCAGCTTCATCGATAACTTTTTCTTGTCCGGCATCATTTCCGCATTCTCGGGGAAGAACCGGGACGCGGGTCTCCCCGCGTCCCGGCTGCCGGTCGCCCGAGGTTGAGCGACCGGCGACCGCCTGTCTAGCTAAGACCGATCACGGCACGATCTTGTAGATCTTGTCCTGTTCGCCGTTCGGGCCACGGGCTCGGGTGCCCATGATGTAGACATTGCCCTGGTTGTCCTGACCGAAGCCCAGGATGAAGTCCTTGAAACCGGGGATGTTGGTGACGTTCACCACTTCCTTCGACCACTTGTTGCCCGTCATCTTGGAAGCGAACAGCACGCCCTCGGCTACCATGAACGACTTGCTCCAGTCACCGAAGAAGTAAATGCCGTCCCAGGGCTTGTGCGGGCCGCGGTAGACATAGCCGCCGGTGATCGAGATGCCCTCGCAATCGCCCTTGGCGGCGAAGTCCGGGTTGGAGCAGTTCTTGTATTCGACGACCGGATCGGTCATCCCGGCCTTGTTGCAGCTCGCGGGGTGGCTGTTGGGGTTCACGTAGTCGAAGCAGTGCGAACCTTCCATGGCGCGCCAGCCGTAGTTGCCGCCCTTCTTCACCACGTCCACTTCCTCGTAGCTGTTCTGGCCCACGTCGGCGCAGATCAGATCCTTGTTGCCGCCCATGTCGAACGAGCAGCGCCACGGATTGCGAAAGCCGGTGGCCCAGATCTCGGGCGCGTACTTGTTGTTGCCGACGAACGGATTGTCCTTCGGAACGGTGTAGGGATCGCCCTTCACGTCGATGCGCAGGATCTTGCCGAGCAGCGACGAGGTGTCCTGGCCGTTGCCGATGGTCACGTTGTGGCCGATACCCCAGTCGTTGGCGTAGCCGCCGTCGCCGGTGGAGATGTACAGCATCCCGTCCGGTCCGAAGCCGATCCAGTGACCGTTGTGGTTGAACTGAGGCCAGTCGATCGCGGTCACGATGCGCTCGTAGTTCTGGTCGGCCTTGTTCGGGTCGTCCTTCGACACGCGATACTCGGCCACCACGTTGGTGTGGGCGTACCACAGTTGCTTCCCGAGGTCCGCATCGCCGCGCAGTTGTGCGGTGTAGGCGATGTAGAACTTGCCGGTCTTCTTGAAGTCGGGCGGGAACGCGAGGCCCAGCAGACCTTCCTCGTCGAACTCCCACTTGAGCGGCGGCAGCTTGTGCTTGATGTTGAGGAAGTCCCCGTCCATCAGCTTGCCGTCGGCACCGAGGATCTTGATGGTGCCGGTCTGCTCGACGATGAACTTGCGGTCATCGCCGGGTGGCGAAACCATGGTCATGGGGTGGGTCAGCCCTTCGGCCACCACCTCCAGCTTCACGTCCAGTGCGGACGCGGTCAACGGCGCGGCGGTGCATGCTGCCGCGAATGCCAGACACAAGCACGTTTTCTTGAACACGCTGATTTCTCCTCGTTGGAATGACGAGCTTCGGCTCGTTTTCGATGCGATCGTCCCCCGGAAGGAGCCGTCGGTATTTCGCGACGTCCGGAAGAACACCGTAGTCTGGGCTCGCGGAACCGCCATTCGATAGGGAGTAATTCCGGGTGACGCCGGGATGTCGACGCGGTCGCGGGGGCCGGAAGCTCCCGTCAATGGCAGGCGCAGTCGCACCCTCCCGCGTCTCGCGAATGTCGATTCCCGGTGCATTCCCGGGCCCGGTGGGGCGCCTTTTGCGCCCGCATCGTGAGTTTTTCCGAGGCGCCGGCCGGGAAGACCTTCTATTTTGCCCTCGGGGAAAACTGGTGGCGCCAAGACGCCACGCGCAGAACGCCCCTAATCCACAGAGGAGAAAGAATGAAAGCAACTGATGTTTCCACCCGTATGACGACTGCCGTGTTGACGGCTGCAGGCCTGCTGGCATCCGGCAGCTCGTTCGCAGCATCACCCACCCTTTCGACTGAAGTCGTGGTTGCCAAGCTCGAATCGCCGTGGGACATGGCGTTCATGAAAGACGGCACGATGTTCTTCACCGAAAAGTGCGGCGGCTTGTCGGTGCGGCTGCCCTCGGGTTCCATCAACAAGCTGCACGGCATCGGCGGGTCGAACGGATACGCCTCCTCCAGCGAGGACCTCTTCTGCGATGGCCAAGCCGGCGTGATGGGAGTTGCCATCGATCCCGAGTTCGCCAGCAACCGCTTCGTATACGTCTACTCGAGCTCGAACCTCGATGGCAACCTCGCGAATCGCGTGATGCGGTTCAAGGTCGACGAGTCGTTCAGCAACGTTTCGGACCGCACCGACATCGTCTCCGACATCGGCTACAAGCCCAAGGCCACCAACCATCCCTTCGGCGGTCCCGGCGCGCACAACGGCGGTCGCATCCGCTTCAGTCCGGCCGACGGCTTCCTCTACGTGACCACCGGCGACAATCACAAGGGCAGCGCGCCTCAGGATCCCAAGTACATCGGCGGGAAAGTTCTCCGTATCGACAGGGACGGCAAAGCGGCTCCCGGCAACAAGCCGCCGGCTGGCTTCGATCCTCGCGTGTACACCTACGGTCACCGCAATCCGCAGGGCATCGCCTTCCGTCCTGGCGACAACCGCCCCTTCACCGCGGAGAACGGTCCGTGGCACAGCGACGAGGTGACCGCGCTGGTGAATGGCGGCAATGCCGGCTGGGACCCGCGCCCCAACGTCGGCGGCAGGAAGGACTGCCCGGACGACTATTGCGGTTACTCGCCCAACCAGATGGGTGCCATGGACCCCAAGCAACGCGCAGCGTTCATGCCGATGACTGACCTCAAGACCTATCCGAATGCCATGAAGCCGGCCTGGAACAACAACGGCCTGTCGCAGGGCATGTTCTGCAACGCGTTCCTGACGGGCGCCCAGTGGAAGGATTGGAACGGCCAGATGGTGGTCGGCTATGCCGGGATCGGCATCCATGGAACCCCTGTCGCAAACCGTCTGGACGTGCTCAGCATCAGCGCCGACGGGCTCTCCTCGAAGCGAACCGAGGTGTCCTGGCCCACGGCGACAGGACGCTTCCGCTCCGTGGTCCTGGGTCCCGATGGCAACCTCTACGTTGCACTGGAGGATCAGGGCAAGATCATCCGCGTGACTCCGCAGTAGTGCCATGCTCGAACGCGCTGCCGCCGGGCAGCGCGTTTTCTTGTGTCCGGCGCCATCAGACCGAGTGTCACGGCGCGACGCGGTCATCGGCACTGCACCGCCAACGCCTCCGGAGGCATGGGGACAGGGCATCCGAGAGATCCGTAATCGAGAGACCATCAATGCGAAGCTTTGCCACCTTGCTTCTTCTCACCAGTCTTGCGGGTGTGGGCGATCATGCGCACGCCGACGACCGCGAACTGCTGACCGAACTCCTGACGAAAAACAATTGCACTGCGTGCCACTTCATCGACAAACGCAAGTACGGCCCCAAGCTGAAGGACGTGGCGGCGAAATACGCGAACGATGAAAGCGCCGTCGAGAAGCTGGCCGCCAGGATCAAGGCCGGCAGCACCGGCGTCTGGGGCCAGGACGTCATGCCGCCGCAGCCTCAGGTCTCGGATGCCGACGCCCTGGCCTTGGCGAGGTACGTGCTGTCCCTGCACTGACGTTTCCGGCCGCTGCGCAGGCAGGGCTGCCCGAAAAAAGGGCCGACGCACGGTCGGCCCGAATCGAGAATGTCAGACGAAATGATGACCATGGGTCATCGCCGGCAAGGCTACGCGTGCCTCGCCCCGTGGCACCATGGAGGATGCTCGCGTCCCCGCCGGGAGTTTCTCCTGCTGCCGCCATGAACGATTCATCCCCCACCCCTGCGCCGCTCCCGGCCCTCGTGCCCTACCGGCGCATCGCCCGTCGCGCGGCGGTCATGGCGAGCGCCGTACTGGCGATCGCGCTCCTGTGGCAGGTGGTGAGCGCCGGGGCCGCCGTGTTCGTGAACCCCGAGTGGTGGGCATGGCACATCGCGACGGTGCACTGGTTCGACTGGCTCACCGTGGTGATCGTCGTGCTCGCCTTCGTCGGCCGCATGTCGCGCGGCTTCAAGACGCTGTCGGGCGCGAGCGTCTTCCTGATCTTCCTGCAGTACGCGACCGTGGGAATCCGCGTCTCGCCGACGTTCGGTGCCGTGGCGGCGCTGCATCCGCTGAGCGGCTTCCTGCTGTTCTGGACCTTGACCGAACTGCTGCGCCGGGGCGTTCGCGAGCTGCAGGCGTAGGATGCCGCGGCGGCTATTCGAGCCGCCAGGTCTCGCCGTGCTTCATGAGCCGGAAGCGCTCGTGCGGGATGTCGGCCGCGCGCAACGCGGTGGCGAGCTTGTGCGGCGGCTCGTCGATCGGCTCGTCGGTCAGCACGAACGTGCCCCAGTGCATCGCGATCGAATGCGCGGCACCGAGATCGCGGTGGATCTTCACCGCCTCCTCCGGATTCACGTGCATGACCTGCATGAACCAGCGCGGTTCGTAGGCACCGATGGGAATGGCGGCGATGTCCACCGGCCCCAGACGGTGCTGGATGTCGGCGAAGTCCGCGGAGTAGCCGGTGTCGCCGCAGAAGAAGAAGCTGAAATCCGACCGCTCCACGCGCCAGCCGCCCCACAGCGTCTTGTTGCGGTCCCACGGCGACCGCGCGCTCCAGTGCTGCACCGGTGCCAGCGTGAACGTGACGCCTTCGTGCGCGGCGGATTGCCACCAGTCCAGTTCGACCACGTCGTGGATACCCTTGCCGGCGAACCATGCCTTGAGCCCGAGCGGCACGAAGAAGCGCGGGCTGCCGCCGGCCTGCGCGGCCAGATGGCGCACCGAGCCTTCGTCGAGGTGATCGTAGTGGTTGTGCGACACGACCACAGCGTCGATGTGCGGCAGGTCCTTCAGCGCCGGTAGCGGCGGCACCAGGCGCTTCGGCCCGACGAATCCGAAGGGTGACGCGCGTTCGGTGAAATGCGGATCGGTCAGCACGTTGAGACCGCCCACCTGCAGCAGGAACGTCGCGTGGCCCACCCAGGTGATCGCGCGTTCGCTCCGATTGTTCTTCAACCAGGCCACGTCGGGCGTGACGGTAGCGGCATGCCATGCGGTGGGCAAGGCGGGCGGCAGGCCCTTGCGCCAGCGCTCCCATTGCCATTTCCAGAAGCTGCCGCGGATCCAGCCGGTCGGATAGTTGTTGCGAAAGCCCTGCGAGGTATGGTGGGTCGGTTCGGTGGTCATGCCGGGGGCGGAGGGCCAGGCCGTCAGTGCGACAATGACGGCAACTGCGATCGAAAACCGCATGGAATGGCGACGAAGAACAAGCGAGTGGTGGGTGCGACGGACGCGCGATGAAGCCGCTGCTGCAATTCTCCCATGCGAACGGCTTCCCGGCGCCGTGCTATCGGGCATTCCTCGCGGCGCTCGCGAAGCGCTTCGACGTCCGGTACGTCCCGCAGTTCGGGCACGACCCGAAGTATCCGGTGACCGACGGCTGGCCCCATCTCGTCTCGGAGCTGATCGCCGCCGTCGAACAGCACGGCAGGCCCGCCATCGCCGTCGGGCATTCCCTCGGGGGCTATCTCTCGTTCCTGGCGGCGGCGCGGCGGCCGGACCTGTTCCGCGCCGTCATCCTGCTCGATGCGCCCATCATGTCGCGCTTCCAGGGCAGCGCCCTGGCGTTCGCGAAGCGCGTCGGCTTCATCGATCGCGTCACATTGGCCGGCACCACCAAGGGGCGCCGCAGTACCTGGCCGTCGGCGGACAGCGCGCTGGCCCACTTCAGCTCGAAACCGGCGTTCCGCACCTTCGACCCGCGCTGCCTGACGGACTACGTGCGCTACGGCACCGAGCCCGGCGGGCACGGGGTGGTGCTCCGTTTCGACACGGAAGTGGAATACAACATCTACCGCACGATTCCGCACGACATCCAGCGGGCCGGGCGGCGCCTCGGTGTACCGGGCGGGATCATCGTGGGAACCGAGTCCGACCTCGTGGCGCGCCTGGGACTGCGCACTTCGGGAAGGTACCTGCGGATCGCGTCGGTGGACGGCGGACATCTGTTTCCGTTCGAGCATCCGGAACCGGCAGCGGCCGCAGTGATTGCGATGGCGAAGGACCTGGTCCCCCTATAATCCAACGCTTGGTGACGGGACGGCGTGCCTGGGGATCGCCATGCAGGGGACGCGCTGGGGCGCGCCCCTGATGGCGATGGCCGCACGTGGAGAGAACAAGAGGAGAGAATGATGGCGAAGTCCAAGGTGGGGGTGATCGGCCTGGGGTCGATGGGCCTCGGGGTCGCGAAGACGCTGGTCGCGAAGGGATTCGAAGTCCACGCGTGCGATGTTCGCCCCGAAGTGGTGCAGAACTTCGCGAAGGATGGCGGCGTCGCAGCCGCGAGCCCGGCCGTGCTGGGCGCTGCAGTGCCGATCGCGATCACGCTGGTCGTGAACGCCGATCAGACCGAGCAGGTGCTGTTCGGCCCGGAAGGCGCGGTCGCCAGGATGGCGCCGGGCTCCGTCGTCATCGCTTCCGCGACCGTGGCACCCGAATACGCCATCGACCTCGGCAAGCGTCTCGCCGCCAAGGGCCTCCTGATGATCGATGCCCCGGTCTCGGGCGGCGCTGCCCGCGCCGCCAAGGGCGAGATGACCATCATGGGTTCCGGCGCGCCGGAAGCGTTCGACAAGGCCAAGGCCGTGCTCGATGCGATCGCCACCAAGGTCTACCGCCTGGGCGACGTGCCGGGCCCCGGCTCCAAGGTGAAGATGATCAACCAGCTCCTGGCAGGCGTTCACATCGCCGCTGCGTGCGAAGCAATGGCGCTCGGCATCAAGGCCGGCGTGGATCCGCGCACTCTGTACGAGGTGATCTCCAACAGCGCGGGCGCGTCGTGGATGTTCCAGAACCGGGTGCCGCACATCCTGGATGGCGACTATGCACCGCTGTCGGCCGTGAACATCTTCGTGAAGGACCTGGGCATCGTGCTCGATTCGGCGAAGAAGATGCCCTTCCCGCTGCCGATCACGGCCTCGGCCCATCAGCTCTATCTCGCCGCGGCGGCGCACGGCCACGGCCTGGAGGATGACTCGGCGGTGGTGAAAGTGTTCCAGGCCCTGACGGGGATCGAGCTGCCGGCGAAGAAGTAGGGGCATGCGCGTGTCGTCTGCCCCCACCCTCCGCCCTCCCCCGGCAAAGCCGGGGGAGGGGACGTACACCCCTTCCCCCACCGCAGGTGGGGGAAGGTTGGGATGGGGGCCAGCTTCATCCTCTCGCACCAACACCCCATGACCCACCCCGGCCGCATCGGCAAATACGTCGTCAAGCGCGAGCTGGGTTCGGGCGAGAACACGCGCGTGTACCTCGTGTACGACGAGTTCTTCAACTCCGACATCGCGCTCAAGGTCTACGACGTCGACATGGGTGACGCGCAATCGCTCACGCGGTCGCAGTTCCTCAACGAATCGTCGCTGGTCGGCAAGCTCGAGCATCCGCACATCGCGGCGATCCTCGATGCGTTCTCCGACGGCAACACCACCTATGTGGCCATGGAGTACGTGCCGGGTACGAGCCTCTACGCCAAAGCCCAGCCCGACAAGCTGCTGCCCATCGAGGAAGTGATCGAGATCGGCTTCAAGTGCTGCGGGGCGCTCGACTACGCCTATCGCCAGGGCATCGTCCACCGCGACCTGAAGCCGAGCAACATCCTGGTGGATCGCGGCACCGACATCAAGGTGGCGGACTTCGGCGCCGCATTCATCCGCGGGGCCCAGCACACGCAGATGATGGACGTGGGCACGCCCTCCTACTCATCGCCCGAGCAGATTCGCGGCGACGAGCTCACCTACCGCAGCGACATCTATTCGCTCGGCGTCGTCCTGTACGTGCTGCTCACCGGCACGCGCCCGTTCGAAGCGAGCAACGCCACAGCGTTGTTCCACAAGATCCTGACCGAGGCACCGCCTCCGCCCGGTTCGCGCCGCCAGGGGATCGCACCCGAACTCGACGCGGTCGTATTGCGCGCCCTCGCCAAGGCGCCGGAGGACCGCTTCCCCGACTGGGCCGAATTCGCCCTAGCGCTCGCGAAGGTCGGCGGGCTCGGCGCCAGGACGCGCAGCATCTCCGACAGCGAGAAGTACACCCGGCTGCGCAGCCTCGATCTGCTCAAGGATTTCGCCGACGGCGAGGTCTGGGAACTGGTGCGAGCCGGCACCTGGCGGCGCGCGCCCGCGCAGACCGCGATCGTGCGCGAGGGCGACATCGGCACCAGTCTTTTCGTGCTGACCGAGGGCGAGGCAGCCGTCACCGCCAACGGCCGGTTGCTCAACGTCCTGAGAGTCGGCGAATGCTTCGGTGAAATGTCCTACATCCGTGGCGAGAACACGCCGCGTACGGCGACCATCCTCGCGACCACCGATACCACCGTCGCCGAGTTCGAACTGAATGCCCTCGCGGCCCTGTCCACACCCTGCCAGCTCAAGCTCGTGCGGGGTTTACTGCGCAGCCTCGCGGACCGACTGACGCTCTCGAACGCGCGGATCAGCCGCAGCAGCTAGCGCGCGGCCCGGACGGCTTGCCTCAACTCGCCGTGTGGTCCCCCAGGTAGACCCGCTCCAGAACCTCGCCGCGGCGGATCTCGTCCGCCGCTCCTTCGGCAACGACGCGGCCGGTCTCGATCAGGCAGCAGCGATGCGCGTGCTGGAGCGCCTTCTCCACCAGCTGCTCCACCAGCAGCACCGCCATGCCGGATCTGCACAGGTCCGCGGCCACCGAAAGAATCCGGTCGACCACCAGCGGTGCCAGACCGCTCGACGGCTCGTCGAGGATCAGCAGCTTCGGCGACGCGATCACGCCCTGCGCGACTGCGAGGATCTGCTGCTGCCCACCCGAGAGCTTCGAGGCCGGCAACCGGCGCCGCTCCGCGAGCTCCGGAAACAGCGTGTACATCCGCTCGAATTGCGTTGCATCGGCGCGGCGGTCGCTCGCATAGGTGCCGATGGCGAGGTTGTCCTCGACCGTCAGCGTGCCGAAGACGCGATGGCCTTCCAGCACCTGCACCAGGCCAGCGCGCACGATCTCGCGCGGGGTCGCACCCGAGATGTCGTGACCGCCGAAGCGCACGCGACCGCCTCGCTTCGGGATGAGCCCCGACAGCGCGTGCAGGATCGTGCTCTTCCCTGCTCCGTTGCGGCCCAGGAGCACGACGAACTCGCCGGAATGCACGCGGAAATCCACGCCGTGCACCACTTCGGCCTTGCCGTAGGCCACGTGCAGGCCCTCGACTTCGAGCAGCGGCGACGTCGCGTTCATGCGCCCAGGTACACCCGGATCACTTCCGCGTCGTGCCGCACCTCGGCCGGCGTGCCCTGCCGGATCACCCGGCCCAGGTCGAGCGCGGTGACGCGATCGCTCAGGCGGAAGACGAAGTCGGTGTGATGTTCTACCAGCAGCACACCGATGCCGGCGTCGCGCACCGTGCGGATCACGACGCCGAGCTGCTCGATCTCGTGCGGCGTCAGGCCGCCCGCCGGTTCGTCGAGCAACAGGAAGCGCGGACTGGCCATCAGGCCACGCGCGATCTCGGCGAAGCGTTGCTCGGCGTGTTCCAGCAGGCTCGCGCGACGGGTCATGACCTGCGCCAGGCCGACGCCGTGCAGTAACTCCTCGGCCCTCGCGCGCAGCGTCCTCTCCTCACGCCGTGCGCGCAGCCACGACAACGCCGTTCCGAAGAATGTGGAGCGCACCGCGGGCCAGCCGCCCAGCATCACGTTGTCGATGACGGAAAGCGTGGGCAGCAGCCGCGGCTTCTGGAACGTGCGCGCCACGCCGGCGAACGCACGGCGCTGCACGGAATCGCGCGTGAGATCGGCCTCGCCCAGGGTGACGCGCCCCGCATCGGCGAGGTAGTAGCCGGACAGCGCGTTGAGCAAAGTGGTCTTGCCGCTGCCGTTGGGGCCGATGAGGCCATGGATCTCGCCGGGCCGCACTTCGATCGACACCTCCGACAACGCGGTGAGGCCGCCGAAGACCTTGGTGACGGTCTTTGCCGCGAGACTGATCATCGCTCCGGGTCCGCACGCAGGCAGCGCGCGAGCCGCGCCGCGTCGGGAGTCACGGCGAAGCTCTGCAGCGAGCGCGGCTTCCATCGCGCGCGCACGATCTCCACCACGTGGCCGATCCCCTCCGGCACCAGCAGCACCACCGCGAGCAGCAACAACCCGTAGAAGAACGTGCTCCAGCGGGCGAGCGGCGCCACGATCTCGGGTAACGCGGTCAACACGGCGGTACCGATCAGCGGGCCGACGATGGTGCCGCGCCCGCCGATGATGATGCAGACGAAGAAGAACAACCCCAGTTCGAACACGAACGTGTCGGGCGTGATGTAGCTCTGCAGCGAAGCGAACAGCGCCCCCGCCACACCGGCCGTGAGCCCGCTGAAGACGAACACCAGCAGCTTCGCGCGGAACACCGGCACGCCGACCGCCTGCGCGGTCACGACGCTGTCGCGCACGGCGATCAGCGCCCGGCCCCACATGAACCGCGCCACGTTCCAGGTGAGCCACGTGATCAGCGCCGCGACACTCAGGATCAGTGCGTGGAAACCGCCGGGTGTATCGAACGGCGCGGTGAATCCCGGCACTGAAAGACCCGTGCCACCTCCGGTCAGGTCGCCCTGGGCCAGCGAGATCTCGGTCACGATCAGTGCGAAGGCCAGCGTGGCCATCGCGAAATAGAATCCCGGCAGACGCAGCGACGGCAATCCCAGCAGCAGACCGCAAAGCGCACCGATGCCGCCGGACGCCATCAGGGCGATCCACGGACTCCATTCGTAGCGTCCGGTCAGGATCGCGAACGCATAGGCGCCGATGGCGAGCAGGCCCACGTGGCCGATGGATAGTTGTCCGCTGTAACCCACGATAAGGTTCAGACCGGCGATCAGGATCCAGTACACGCCGATCAGCGCCGCGAGGTGCAGCTGATACTGGTCGCGTGCCCACCAGGGCATGGTCGCAAGTGCCAGCAGCCCCCCAACCATGACGACTGCCCGGGACGCGCGCATCAGCTTCAGACGGGCCGGATGGACGCCGAACCAAACAGGCCGGCCGGCTTCACGAGCAGCACCAACATCAGCAAACCTACGGCGATAGTCTGCTGGTACTCGCCACCCAGATAGTAGGTGGCAAACGCACCGATCACGCCGAGCAGCAATCCACCCACCAGCGCACCGAGGTTGCTGCCGAGGCCGCCCACCGCCAGCGCCACGAAACCGTTCAGCGTGAGCGTGAGGCCGAGCGCGAAATAGGCGAAAGTGAGCTGCCCGGCCGCAAAGCCTGCCAGTGCACCCATGGCGCCCGCAAGCGCGAAGGAGAGCGAACGGATGAGATCGGTCGGAATGCCTCGTGCACGTGCAGCGAACGCATCCTCCGACATGGCGACGAACAGCTTGCCGTACAGCGTGCGTCGATAGAACAACTCCAGCGCGACGGCGAGCAGCAGCGCGATCGCCACCGGCAGCCAGTATTTCTGATCAGCGAGACCCGCGGAGAAATCCTGCGGCAGCAAGCGCGGGAACGGCTTCGGCTCCGTCCCCCACCACAGCGCGACACCCTGCTGGAGCATGGTCGCGAGCGCCAGCGTCGACAGCAGCCACAGATGCTCGTCGCTGCGCGACAGCACCCGGCGGATCGCGATGATCTCGGTCGCGATGCCGAAAGCGGCACCGATCAGCACCGCCCCCAGCAGCGCGAGCGGCAACGGCCACCCCAGCCCCGCCATCAACCACGCGCCGAACACGCCGCCCAGCATCGACAGATGGCCGGTGGTGACGCTCAGCACCTTGGAGGTGGAGAACATCACGTTGTAGACCAGCGCCGCAGCCGCGTAGAGCGCGCCGGCGGCGATGCCGGTGACGAGAGCGGTCAGCACTTCAGGGGTTCGCGATCGGTGCGGCAGCGGAACGGCACGACATGCTCAGGTGATCGCGCCTCCGGGGAAGCGATCGCGGTTCTGCCGGTCGAACATCCAGCCCGGGTACTCCGGCGGCAGCCGGCTCGCTTCCTCCAGCGCCGCCAACTCGGCATCGGACAGGCGCAGATCGGTCGCCGCGATGTTGTCCGCGAGTTGCTCGGTGGTCTTGGCACCGATGATCACGCTCGCCACCGCCGGCCGGTGCAACAGCCATCCCAGCGCGATGCGCGCGACCGAAACGCCGTGCGCCTTCGCAATCGGCCGCATCGCCTCGACGCAGCGGAAGGCGCGGGGCCGATCCACCGGCGGAAAATCGAAGTTGGTGCGACGCGCTCCCTCCGGCCCCTTGTCCTTCTCGGAGAACTTGCCCGACAGCAGACCGCCGGCGAGCGGACTCCACACCAGCACACCCAGGCCCTGGTCCAGCGCCATGGGCACGATCTCGCGTTCCAGCTCACGTCCGGCGAGCGAATAGTAGGCCTGGATGCTCTCGAAGCGATTCCAGCCGCGGCGCTCCGAGATCGCCGTGGCCTTCATGATCTGCCACGCCGCGTGGTTGCTGATGCCGAGATAGCGGACCTTGCCGGACCGGACGAGATCCTCCAGCGCCCGCAGCGTCTCCTCCATCGGCGTGGCGACGTCCTGCCCGTGAATCTGGTACAGGTCGATGTGATCGAGTTGCAGGCGCCTCAAGCTCGCGTGGATGCCGTCCATGATGTGGCCGCGCGACAGGCCGACCTGATTCGGGCCCGGTCCCATGCGGATGCGCACCTTGCTCGCGATGACCAGTTCGTCGCGCGGGATGGCGAGCTTCTTGAGCGCCTGCCCCACCAGCTCCTCGGATTGCCCTTCGGAGTAGACGTCGGCCGTATCGATGAAGTTGACACCGGCACCGACGGCGGTCTTGATCTGCGCTTCGACCTCGGTAAGCCCAAGCGTTCCGATCGGCTGCCAGCGGCCCTTGCCGCCGTAAGTCATGGTGCCCAGGCAGATCTCGGAAACGAGCAGGCCGGAACGGCCCAGCAGGCGATAGCGCATGACGTCCTCCTAGCGCGGCGCAGCGCGGAAGCAGCCGTCCTTCAAGCTGTTGGCGGCGTTGATCACGACCCCGGTATCCGGGAAGCCGTTGCGGTCCTCCACGGTCCACGAGTAATCGGCGTAGACGCCCTTGAGATCCTTCGTGGTCTCGAACGCCTTCTCGATGGCGGCCGGATCCGTGCCGCCCGCCTTTTTCACTACGTGCTCGACGATCTTCACGGTGTCGTAGCCCAGGGCCACCCACCAGAACATGAAGTCGATCTCCTTGCCGCCGAGGCGCGGGCGCATCTTGTCGAGCAGCGCCTTGGTCGCCGGGGGCAGCTTGCCGTCCGCGGCGTACGTGGTGCTCACGTAACCGGTGGCGTAGGCATCGGCCCAGTACTCGGGCTTGTTGAGCAGCTTCGGAATCGCCGGCGCCATCATCGCCGAGTGACCGACCACCGGCACCTTCCAGCCCATGTCGCCGCGCGCGTTGAGCAGGCGTGCGAGCAGTCCGGTCGCGGCCGACCACGGCATGATGACCTCGGCGCCTGCTTCCTTCGCCTTGGTGAGTTCGTCGGTGAGGTCGGTCTTGTTCGGATCGACCAGAACCGAATAGACCGGTTTGACACCGGCCGCCTCCAGCAGCTGCGCAGCGGTCTTGGCGCTTGACGTGCCGTAGCCCGACGTATCACCGATGACGGCGATCTTCTGCTTTTTCAGCACCTTCAGCGCGTAGTCGTTGGCCGCCATGATCCACTGACGGTTGGTGTTGATGGCGCGGAATGCGCGCGGAAACCGCTTCGGATCCACCAGTTCGTCGATGGTGCCGATGATGAGGTTCGGCAAGCCCGCCTTCGCGAGGATAGGCACCGTCGCGAGCGATTCGCCCGAGTTCACCGGGCCGATGACGAAGTGCACCTTGTCGACGAAGGCGAGGCGCTGCGCGAAGTTGACCGCCTTGGTCGGGTCGCCTTGCGTGTCGTAGGTCACGAGTTCGATCTTGCGGCCGTCGATGCCGCCGGCGGCGTTGATCTCCTCCACCGCGAACTGCACGCCCTGGTTTTCCGCGATGGCCGCGGACGACAACGGCCCCGTCAGGGACGAAAGCCAGCCGATGCGAACCGGGTCGGCTGCGACGGACAACGGCGCCTGAAGCATCAGCAATGCACCGGCCACGGCCGCGAGACCGCGCCGCTTGAGCGAAACGCCCGCCATCTCCTCTCCTCCCCTCGTGTTGCTTATCGCTTATGATCGTCCGGCATCTTGTGGAGGCGGTCGCGGCTTGTCAATCGAACTCCCGGAGCAGCCATAACGACAACACGGAGGATCGAGAAGCATGAAGCCGCTCATCCGCATCGGCGCCGGCTCCGCCTGGTGGGGCGACCGCGTCGAACCCGCCCGACTCAACGCCGAGCGCGGCGATCTGGATTACCTGTGCTTCGAGACCATGGCCGAAGCCACGATCTCGGCAGCACAGGTGCGATCGCGCCGCGACCCCTCGTTTCCCGGCTACGACACGTACCTGGACGATCGCATGCGCGCGGTGCTGCCGGCGTGCCTCAAGCGCGGCACGAAGATCGTCACCAACCAGGGTTGGATCAATCCGCGCGGCGCGGCCGAGCGCATCGTGCACTGGCTGCGCGAATGCGGTGCCCCGCGCGGCATGAAAGTGGCCGCCGTGGATGGCAGCCTCATCACCGATCGGGTGCTGGAACTCACCGACCGCATCCTCGAGAATGGCAAGCCGACGTCGACTCTGCGGGACACACTGGTGTCCGCCGAGGTCTACCAGGGGGCCGAGCCCATCGTCGACGCGTTGAAGCAAGGCGCGCATATCGTGGTAAGTGGCCGCGTGGCCGACCCTTCCATCTTCATGGCGCCGATGATGTACGAGTTCGGCTGGGACGCACTCGACCACATGAAACTGGGCGCCGGCAACGGCATCGGCCACCTGATGGAATGCGGCGCCCAGGTCACTGGCGGGTATTTCGCCGACCCCGGATTCAAGGACGTGCCCGATCCGTGGAATTTCGCGTTTCCCATCGCAGAAGTATCACCCGATGGCAGCGCGGTGCTGACCAAGGTGGCCGGCACCGGCGGCGCCGTGAACCTCCAGACGGTGAAGGAGCAGATGCTCTACGAGGTGCACGATCCGGCGAACTACCTGACCCCGGACGTCGTCGTGGACTTCACCACCGCCCGCCTCGAACAGATCGGCCCCGACCGCGTGCGCGTGACCAACCTCTCCGGCAAGCCGCGCACCCCGACGCTGAAGGTCTCCATCGGCTGCACCGAGGGCTACATCGGCGAGGACATGTTCTTCTACGCGGGCCCCGGCGCCTTGCGCCGCGCGCAACTCGCGAAGCGCATCCTGGAAGAGCGCTTCAAGATCGTGCAGCTCGATGCCGAGGAAGTCCGCATCGACTACCTGGGCCTCAACGCGATCCACGGCGCCATGACGCCCGCGGACGCGCCGGAGCCCTACGAGATCGCCGTGCGCGTCGCTGCGAGAACGAGGACGCGTGAAGAAGCGATCAAGGTCGGCCGCGAGGTGGACGGCATGGCCGTGTCCGGCATCGGCATGACCGGGAAGAGAGTGCCGCACCAGGATCGCACACGCGAGATCATCGGCGTATGGTCGTCGCTGGTGCCGCGCGAGAAGATCGTTCCTTCGCTTTCGTTCTACGAAGTTTAGGAGCCACCATGAAAGTGATGCTGCAGCACGTGGCCCACGCCCGCTCCGGCGACAAGGGCAACACCTCGAACATCTGCGTGATCGCCTACAGCGAGGCGCTCTACCCCTATTTGCGCGACCAGCTCACGGCAGAACGCTTCAAGGCGCACTACGCCGGCGTGGTGAAGGGGCCGGTGCAGCGCTACGAAGTGGACGGGCTCTGGGCGCTCAACTTCGTCGCGCAGGATGCGCTGGGCGGCGGCGTCTCGCGCAGTCTGTGCCTCGACAACTACGGCAAGTCACTGTCGGCCAGGGTGCTGGCGTTCGAGCTGGAGATTCCGGATCGCCTCGCGGGCGAACTGCGCGGTCCGCGAAACTAGGAGCGCAGTTCCCGCCGCAGAATCTTCCCCACCGGACTCTTCGGCAACGAATCCCTGAACTCCACCTGCCGCGGCACCTTGTAGCCGGTCAGGCTCGCGCGGCAATGGGCGATCACCTGCTCGGCATTGAGCGACGGGTCCTTGCGCACCACCACTGCCTTTACCGCTTCGCCCGACTGCTCGTCGGGAATGCCGATCACGGCCGCTTCGAGAATGCCGGGGTGAGCCGCGAGCACATCCTCGATCTCGTTCGGATACACGTTGAAACCCGAGACCAGCACCATGTCCTTCAGGCGATCGACGATCCTCAAATAGCCTTCGGGCGTGAACTCGCCGATGTCGCCGGTGGCGAAGAAGCCGTCCTTGCCGATCACCTTCGCGGTCTCGTCCGGACGGTTCCAGTAACCGGCCATCACCTGCGGTCCGCGGATGTGCACTTCACCCGATTGGCCCTGAGGCACGACGTTGCCGTTCGGGTCGCGGATCTCGACCTCGGTACTGGGCAGCGGAAACCCGGTGGTACCGGTGTGCTCGGAAATGTTGGGCGGATTGACCGTGGCGGCACCGGACGTCTCAGTGAGTCCGTAGCCTTCCACCAGCGGCTTGCCCGTGATCTCCTTCCATCGCTTGGCCACCGCCACCTGCAGCGGCGCACCGCCGCCGCCAAATACGCGTGCCTTGCTGAAATCGAGCTTGGCGAACTCCGCGTTGTGCGCGAGCGCGTTGTAGAGCGTGTTCACGCCGACGAAAAACGTGAACCCGCTACCCTCCAGCGTCTTCACCAGGCGCGGGATGTCGCGCGGATTGGTGACGAGGATCTGCCGGCTCCCGAGTGCCAAGTGCATCATGCAATTCAGGACCAGCGCGAGGATGTGATAGAAGGGCAACGGCGCCACGGCCACTTCCACGCCCTCTTCCACGTGCCCCTTGAAGTAGCTCTGCACCTGGGCCACGTCGGCGAGCACGTTGCGATGCTTGAGCATGGCCCCCTTCGACACGCCCGTCGTTCCGCCGGTGTACTGGAGGAATGCGAGGTCTTCGGTGTCGACGACCGGTGCGGTGAACGCGAAACCCTTGCCCGCCGCCAGCGCTGCCGGGAAACGTATCGCCGACGCGATGTTCCAGTCGGGCACCATCTTCTTCACGTACCGCAGCACGAAGTTGATCAGCATGCCCTTCGGGAATCCGAGCATGTCACCGATCGCAGCGACGATCACGTGCTTCACCGGAGTCGCGCGCAGTATCGATTGCAGCGTCGCTGCCGCGCCTTCGTAGATGACGATCGCCGCGGCGCCCGAATCCTTGAGCTGATGCTCCAGTTCGCGCGCCGTGTACAACGGGTTCACGCTGACCACGATGAGCCCCGCGCGCAGGATGCCGAAGAGCGCGATCGGATATTGCAGCGCGTTCGGCATCATCACCGCGACCCGGTCCCCCTTCTTGAGACCCAGCCCCGACTGGAGATACGCCGCGAAGTCGCGCGACAGGCGATCCAGGTCGGCGTAGGAGAGTTGCACGCCGAAGTTCTCGAACGCCGGTCGGCTGCCGAACTTCGCGACGCTGCCGGCGAGCAATGCGGGAATCGTCGGATAAGCCAATGGGCCGATCTCGGCGGGGACACCGGGCGGGTAGTTCGCAAGCCACGGGCGGCGCGCGTCGGTCATGGTCTCCTCCTGGTCGATTGGTCTTATTGTGACGGCGATCGCCGTTATCTAGGTGCGATTGCGCTCCGCCGCCTGTTGCGCGCGTTCGAGCGCGGGGTACACGTCCCAGAGGTTCGGATTGAGTTCCAGCGCGCGCCGGAAGTAGCCCGCCGCGGCCTCCGCGTCGCCGTCGTGCATGCGGCAATGGCCCATGCCTTCCAGCGCGCCGAAGTGATACGGATTGAGTTCCAGGGCGTGCTCGAAATCACGGAATGCGGCATCCCACGCGTCCATCATGACCATCACCTCGCCGCGCCGATGCCAGGCCTCGGCGAAGTCGGGCTTGAGATCGATCACGTCGGTGAACTTGGCGCGCGCCTCCGGCAGCTGGTTCGTGTTCATCAGCTCGAGTGCCATCTGGAACATCGGGTCCGCAGTGGAGTCGTTCGCGCGCATCCAGAGGCCCCAGAGCGCCTGTTCGGCGACGCCGCGGATCAGCGCCTCTTCGTCCTGCAGCGCCGAGAGCAGGACCGGCGTGTCGTCCATGGTGCCCACTTCGGCGAGACGCAGATAGCCCGCGCGGCGCTGCTCCACCTGGGCCGACGCGGTCTTGCGCAGTGCCTCTTCGCGGCTCATGGACTTGCCCCACGTGCCGGCCGCCGTCGCCAGCGTCGATGCGCCCACCAGGCACAGCAACACTGCCACCTTCGTCACGGCCCGCCACTGGAATGCCATGGATGTCGCCTCCGGCCCCTTGCACCAGGACTCAGTTTGCCGTGCTCCCGTCTGCGCCACAAGCGGACCTCGGGGCAGCGCCCGCGGTGCATTCGACCGACGGCACCGGCCCGCGGGTCTGGGCAAAGCGCCGTTCCATGCGCTGCAGCTTCGCAGCGATCGCGGCACCCGCGAAGATCTGCGGATTCGACGGGGCCAGTCCCAGACCTCGCTCGCGCTGGGCGATGGCGGCACGAGCCGCTTCGAAAGCCTGAGCGAACGAATAGGTACCGCGCAGCGCTTCGTCGAAATACGCCTTGCCGAAGTAGGTGAGATCCGAATCGGCACCGCACCCGAACGACGCGTGGTCGGCGTCCGCCGCGGTCATGACGAGCGTGCGCTCGTCCTTGAGCGGCTCGATGAAGCCGCCGGAGTAGCAGGCCGAGATCGCGATCACCCGCCAGCGGATGCCGGCGTCGTCCAGCATGCGCTTCAAGTCCGTGGGCGTGATGTCATCCAGTTGAAGCGGCCAGAATTCCATCGCGAGGTGGTGATCCTGGGAACCGTGCGTGGTGATGAAGAGGAACACGACGTCCTCCTCCGGATCGATGGTGCGCCCGATGGCGTCGAGCGCCCGCCGCAGGCTGGTCGCGCTCGCGATCGGCAGCACGTTCAGCGTCTTCGGATTGCTGACGAGGAGGAGCGATCGGTGGTCGGCGTCGAACCGTCCGCGCAGCAGGTCGGCGGCGAGCCCCACCTCGTTGAAGAAAACGTCCTCCGACGCATAGCCGGCCGCACCGACGAAGTAGAGATCTTCCACGCCCGGACGCTGGCGCGCGAGCCGGTCGAGTGTTTCCTCCAGCAGCGTCGTCTGACCGTAGAAGACCTCTTCGCGGGTGACGGCGTAGGCATCCTGAGTGTCCTCGGCGTCCTCCGGATTTTCAGCCTGCCACAGCGGCGAATACGGTGCCCACCAGAACGGTACCACCAGGACCACCACCGCCCAGCCGAAGTCGGCGAGCCGGCCCGGCAGGCGCGCTTCGCCGAGGCGGGCAGCGCACAGCCCGGCCGCCACCGCCCACCAGACGTACAACCCGATGTACTGGGGCAGGCCCGGGTAGCGGACTACGAATTCCCACTCGATCGTGTGCAGGTAATTGAGGACGCGCAAAGCACAGAGGAACCACACCGACACCGCCAGCAATCCGGTGGCTACGGGCAGCAGCAGCGCCGTGCGACGGGCACGCCACGCGACCAGCCAAGCCGCAGCGAATACCAGCGGCACGACCAGCAGGGTGCGCGGCAATTCGCCGATCGCGAATGACCCCGGGCCCTCCGCTTCGAGAAGATCGAAGGCCAACGCGACGACCACCTGCACCAGAGTGAGCAGGACGATCTGCTCGGCGAAGGGACGCCAATGCCGCGCTGCAGGCGGCCGGAAGACGACCGACTTCAGGCCGCTCAGGAGATTGCGGGCAAGATCGGCGAGCGCGCCGCGGGACACCGGGGCGCCGTACTGCGGCAGATGGGAGGTCATGCGGACGCGAATCGGGCAAAGGGCTCGTGACGGGAATCGCGCGGCATCCCTACAATGCGCCTCCCTGTGAAGCCGGATCGTATTCTACGCGGCCGGCACCGAAACCCGGATCGAGAGGACGTCCCATGCGATTCACCTTCGGCGTGCTGTTGTGCGCCTTCACCCTGACCGCGGCGGCCGCCGACTATCCGCTCGGCACGATGACGTGCGACGACATCGGCGCATTCGCCTCGGAAGTCATGGCCGCCAAGAAAAGCGGGCGCTCCAAGGAAGATGCGCTGGCCGCGCTCGACACCCGCACCTACGGCGATCCGGTCGAGAAGCGGAACCTGACCGACGTCGTCGAGATCCTCTACGGCAACCTCGGGCGCAACCTGGGCGTGCAAAGTGCGGGGGCAGTGCTGAAGACCGACTGCGAGACCGGGCGCAAACCGAAGTAGCACTGCGACAAGGACCGGACGCATCGCCCGACCCAGTCTCCGGCGATGGCGTACCTCCGCCCGCCCGCACCAGCCCTCGACACGCAGCTCCTGCTGGTCTGCAGCGTCGTGGTCGCCGGCCTCTGGCTGAGCGGCGTACCCGGCCCCTGGTGCATCGGCACCACCTTCGTCCTGGCCGTTGCCGTGGCAGCGGCGGGCGCAACGAGATTCGTCCGCAGCTATCGCATCCGCGCAGGTGGAAGCGCGCCGCGCGGGGCGCCGACCCCCGCCCGGCGAAACGCATGTCATCATGGCGCCTTCCGATTCGAACGCGTTCGTGATCTCCAACCTGCAGCCCCGGGATCTGTTCCCCGCTTACACCATGCGCACGTTCGCGGGTGCCGCGATGCTGCTCGCGGGACTGATCGTCGCCGCGTCGCTGTGGTCCGAAAGCGTCTCCCTTCTCCTTCATTGAACGGCCCCATGACCCTGCCCCCGCCCGCCCGCACCGGCATGTCGCTCGACGAAGTCGACACACCGGCCCTGCTCCTGGACCTCGACGCCTTCGAGCACAACCTCGACACGTTGGACCGCACGCTCGCCGGTCGGGAGGTGCGCATCCGTCCCCACGCGAAGAGCCACAAGTGCCCGCGCATCGCGCTTGCCCAGATGCAGCGCGGCGCGGTCGGCGTGTGCTGCCAGAAAGTGTCCGAGGCCGAAGCGCTGGTGGACGGCGGCGTGACCGACGTGATGGTGAGCAACGAGGTGGTGGGCGCGGGCAAGCTGGCGAAACTCGCCGCGCTCGCGAAACGCGCGCGCATCAGCGTGCTCGCGGATCATCCGGACGCGGTGGACGCCTTGGCGACGGCGGTGCGAGGCGCCGGTGCATCCATCGAGGTCCTGGTGGAAGTGGACGTGGGCGCGGGCCGGTGCGGCACCTTGCCTGGAGAACCTGCGGCCGTACTGGCGGCCCACATCGCCGGCAAGCCGGGACTGCGCTTCCGCGGCATCCACGCCTATCACGGGGGCGCGCAGCACCTGCGTACGCCCGCCGAACGCGAGAGCGCGATCACGAGTGCGGTCGCCCAGGTGAAGGACACGCTTGCGGCCCTGAAGAAGCATGGCCTCGAGGCCGAGATCGTCACCGGCGCCGGCACCGGCACTTATCTGCTCGAAGCGGCGAGCGGCATCTACAACGAGATCCAGCCCGGGTCGTACATCTTCATGGACGCGGACTACGGCCGCAATCTGGAAGCCGACGGCACACCCGTGCAGACGTTCCGCCACAGCCTGTTCGTACTGGCGACCGTGATGAGCCGGCCGACGCCGACTCGCGCCGTGGTGGACGCCGGCCTGAAGGCGCACTCGGTGGACTCGGGCAATCCGTCGGTAGCCGGGGTTCCGGGTGCGACTTTCCTGCGTGCCTCCGACGAGCACGGCACGATCCAGGTGGCGTCCCCTTTCGATCTGCCGCTCGCATCGAAAGTGAAGCTGATCCCCGGGCACTGCGATCCGACGGTCAACCTGTACGACTGGCTGGTGTGCTACCGGGGCGAGCGGGTGGAGGATGTGTGGCCTATTGCGGCTCGGGGCGCCTTCTACTAGGAGCCTTCGAGGGAAAGGCGATCAACGCGGCGGACGCGGCGGAAAGGCAAAACCCTGTAGAGGAAGGCCCTGGGGTTCAGGTCTCAAGGTTTTCCGCCGCGTCCGCCGCGTTGATCGCTCTTCCAGCTCCCGCTATTTCAGCACCGCCCTGTGGACGAATAGCAGCCGCCGGATCCCTTCCGTCAGGTGCCGCGCCGACAAGGTCGCACCGCTGATGTTCTCGATGTCGCTGTCCAGCCGCAGCAGGTTGTCCGCCGTCTTGCCGACGAACTGGTTGCGCCAGTTCGGATAGCGCACCTGCGAGCCGTAGGCCTCCAGGTATTCGATCACCTCGATCTGGCGGACGCTGCCGTCGGCGTTGATGCCGAGCGCATAGGTGATGAGTTCGTGTTTGCCGATCACCTGATCGACGAAGAACCATCCGACCGGCTTGCCCTTCGACAGGGCCTGCCAGACCGGTGGCTGCGCGGTGCGCCCCTGCACGCCGGACGCCTGGTCGATCTCGCGCATCTGCTCGGGCGTGAGCTGCACCGGTCTGACCACGTACTCGTCGGCCGTCGGAAAGATGAGCGCCCGCGCCTGCTCCACGCTCATGTACTTCGCTGCAGCACACGGCTGCGCCGCCGCAACGATCATCGCCGGCACCAGCCAGCGCACGTCGAAACTCATCCCCTCCCCCTTCCCTGTGACCGGCGCCTGCCCCACGAGGCACAATCACGCCCGCAATCCAACCGAGGACTCCATCCATGGCCGCCCCCCGCTACTACAACTTCGACACGCTGAGCCTGCACGCCGGTCAGCAACCCGATCCGCACACCGGTGCGCGCGCGACGCCAATCTACCAGACCACTTCGTACGTTTTCCGTGATGCAGATCATGCCGCGGCGCTTTTCAACATGGAGCGCGCCGGTCACGTGTACTCGCGGATCTCCAATCCAACCAACGCGGTGCTGGAGGAGCGTATCGCGGCGCTGGAAGGCGGTGTGGCCGGGCTCGCCACCGCCAGCGGCCAGGCGGCGCTGCATCTGGGTCTCGCGACCATCGCCGGCGCCGGTTCGCACGTGGTGGCGAGCCGGTCGCTGTACGGCGGGTCGCACAACCTGTTGCACTACACGCTGCCGCGCTTCGGCATCGAGACCACGTTCGTGGATCCGCGTGACCTCGATGCTTGGCGCAAGGCGATCCGGCCCAACACCAAGGTGCTCTATGCCGAAACGCTGGGAAATCCGGGCCTCGACGTGCTGAACATCCCCGAGGTGGCGAGCATCGCTCACGCGGCGAAGCTGCCGCTGTTCGTGGACTCCACGTTCACCACGCCGTACCTGCTGCGGCCGTTCGACCACGGTGCCGACCTGATCTACCATTCGGCCACCAAGTTCCTCGGCGGCCACGGCATCGCGATCGGCGGGCTGCTGGTGGACGGCGGGATCTTCGACTGGGAGGCGTCGGGCAAATTCCCGGAGCTGACGGAGCCCTACGACGGGTTCCACGGGATGGACTTCCAGGAGGAGTCCACGATCGGGGCGTTCTCGTTGCGGGCACGGCGCGAAGGCCTGCGCGACTTCGGCGCGTGCATGGCGCCGACCACCGCGTTCCACATCCTCCAGGGGCTGGAGACATTGCCGATCCGGATGGAACGGCACGTGGCCAACACGCGCAAGGTGGTCGAGTTTCTCACGAAGCACCCGGCCGTGGAGTCGGTGAGCTATCCCGAACTCGACTCGCATGCGGACCACGCATTGGCGCGGAAGCTCCTGCCGAAAGGCGCGGGAGCAGTGTTCACCTTCACGATCAAGGGCGGTCGACCCGCAGGACGAAAGCTGATCGAGACCGTGAAGATCTTCTCGCACCTCGCGAACGTGGGCGACGCGAAATCGCTGGTGATCCATCCGGCGAGCACGACACACTTCCGGATGGACGACGCGGCGCTATTGGCGGCAGGGATCGGGCCGGGAACGATCCGGCTGTCGATCGGGTTGGAGGATGCTCAGGATCTGACGGACGACCTGGGTGCGGCGTTGCGAGTGTCTCAGAAGGCCTGACTGCAGCTCTCAACGCAGAGGACCTCGGTGAATGTGCCGGTGATCCGATGGGCCGTCGGCCGAATTGCACGTGCATGTCAGATGAGGGTCGAACTTCCGATTAACGCGGCGGACGCGGCGGACGCGGCGGAAAACCCCTTATGATTGATCCGGCGTACATCCAGGTTCCCGGATCAGCCGAAGGAATGCTCAAGGTGGAGACCATCGTGCAATCCGGAAGCGGCGAAGCGCTCACCAAGGCAGAACTCGACCACTTAGCGACCCGTGTGATCGACGGAGCGTTCCAAGTGCATTCCACGCTCGGCCCGGGGCTTCTAGAGAGCGTCTACGAAATCTGTCTGGTGCACGAACTCGCAAAGATGAGCATCCCCGTCCGCAGGCAAGTTGCCTTGCCGGTGCAGTACGACGGAGTAGAGCTGGAAGGCGGCTTTCGCGTCGACTTGCTCGTCGCGGACAATCTCATTGTCGAAATCAAAATCGATCGAGCGGGTGCTCCTCATCCATGGAGCCCAAGTGCTGACATACTTGAAGTTGACCGGCAGCCGTCTTGGTTTGCTCCTGAATTTCAATGTCGTTCATATGCGCGATGCGGTGAAGCGCATCGTCTATCGCCTATGACCACCGCAGCCTCACGCGGACGACGGAGGCCTGGTTTGCGCGCCCCGAATCCGTTGCTTATGGCCTTTGACTTTCCGCCGCGTCCGCCGCGTTGATCGCCTTTCTCCGAATCGAGCAGCCACCCTCTGTGACCCCATGGACCTGACCGTCAACCAGAAGCTCGCCTACGCCTACACCGGCGGCAAGACCTTCGATCCCGCCCTCCCTACCGTCGTCTTCATCCACGGCGCCGAGCACGACCACAGCGTCTGGGCGCTTCAGAGCCGCTATCTCGCCCATCACGGGCGCGGCGTGCTCGCCGTGGACCTGCCGGGCCACGGCCGCTCCGAAGGTCCGCCGCTCGACAGCGTCGAGGCCATCGCCGACTGGGTCGTGGCCCTCCTCGACGCGGCCGGGGTGCAACGCGCGACGCTTGTCGGGCACAGCATGGGATCGCTCATCTCCGTCGAGTGCGCGGCGCGCTACCCGGACCGCATCGCCAGGATCGTGCTGGTGGGTACGGCCTTTCCCATGAAGGTCTCCGACGAACTGCTCAACGCCACCCGCGACGACGAACCGCTCGCCCAGGACATGGTGAACATCTGGTCGCACTCGGCCTACGCGCAATACCCGAGCAATCCCGGGCCGGGCTTCTGGGTAATGGGCGGCAACTTGCGGGTCATGCAACGCCAGAAACCCGGCGTCATGCATGTCGACTTCAAAGCCTGCAACGATTACGCGAACGGCATCGCTGCCGCGGGCAAGGTCAAGGTGCCCGCCATGCTGATCGTCGGCAAACGCGACGTGATGACACCACCGCGCGCCGCGAAGGAACTCGCTGCCGCCCTGCCCGACAAGCGTGTCGTCGAGATCGCCGGAACCGGACATGCGCTGATGGCGGAGAAGCCCGACGAAGTGCTCGATGCGCTGCGGGAATTCGTCTGACTGCGGCGCCACGCTGGTTCGGCTGCGTCCGGGCGAGGACCTGCGGCATTCGCTCATCCGCATCGCGAAACAGCGGCGCCTGAAGGCCGCCGTCATCCTGTCGGGCGTCGGCAGCCTCTCGCAAGCGAATCTGCGGTTCGCCGGCCGGCCGGAAGGCACGAAGCTCGCCGGGCCGTTCGAGATCGTGTCGATCACCGGCACCGTCTCGTGCGACGGGCTGCACGTGCATCTCTCGATCGCGGACGCCGGCGGCAGGACGCTCGGCGGGCATCTCATGCCTGGCTGCAAGGTGCACACGACATGCGAACTGGCACTGATGGAGCTGGCCGGCTGGCGCATGCGCCGCGTGTTCGATGCCGCGACCGGGTATCGCGAACTGCGGGCGACGCGGCGGCGGCGATGAAGCTGAATCACCGCTACGATGATTTCGTGGAGCACGTATGCGAGCTGCTCGGACCGCTCGGGACCATCCGGCCGAAACGCATGTTCGGCGGGTGGTGCATCTACGTGGACGAGATGCCGACGGGACTGATCCAGGACGACACGCTGTGGTTCAAGGTGGACGAGGGCAACCGGGCCGACTACGAAGCTGCCGGTACCGGGCAGTTCAAGCCGTTCCCCGACAAGGAGATGGTGATGTCGTACTGGCAGGTGCCGGAGTCGGTGATGGACGATCGGCGGGCGATGGTGGATTGGGGACGGAAGGCTTACGAGGCTGCGGTAAGAAGCGCGGGGAAGACGAAAGGAAGAAGGGTTCGACGTAGGTAGGCGTTGCCCCCATCCCGACCTTCCCCCACCGTTGGTCGAGGAAGGAGAGGAATGCGGCGATCGGAAAGGCTGATCGTCGAAGTGGAGAATGGCCCCCATCCCAACCTTCCCCCAGCTAAGCTGGGGGAAGGGGTGTACATCCCCTCCCCCACTTTCAGTGGGGGAGGGTTAGGGTGGGGGCGCCTGCGGTATTGTTCGTGCTCCAACCCGGTCTAGACATCGTTCGTGAACCCCCTCTTGATTCTCGTCGCCGGCCCCTACCGCTCCGGCACCAACGACGACCCCGTCCTCATCGCCCGCAATGTCGAGGCCATGACCGACACGTCGCTCAAGCTCTTCCGCGCCGGTCATCTGCCGGTCATGGGCGAGTGGTTCGCGCTGCCGCTCATCGAGCACGCGGGCTCCGCCGGCATCGGCGATCCCGTCTACGACGAGATCTTTCATCCCATCTCGCGCCGCCTCGTCGCAAAATGCGATGCCTGCCTCCGCATCGGCGGCCCGTCCACCGGCGCCGACGAGATGGTGGCGCTCGCACGTCAACACGGCAAGAAGATCTACCACTCGCTGGAGGAAATCCCGGCGGCAAGGTGACGACAGGAAAACGGGAGGAGACCAGAATGCATCGCTACAGCGCCCGTACCGCGTGGAGCCGCAACGGCGCCACGTTCTCGGACAACCGCTACAGCCGCGGCCATGAATGGTCGTTCGACGGCGGCGTGACCGTTCCGGCCTCCGCCTCGCCGTCCATCGTGCCGGCGCCCTGGTCGGTCGCCGCAGCGGTCGATCCGGAGGAGGCTCTGGTCGCTTCCGCGTCGAGCTGCCACATGCTCTGGTTCCTCTCGCTTGCCGCGAAGCGCGGCTTCGTCGTCGACAGCTACGTGGACGACGCCTTCGGCGTCATGGAGAAGAACGCGGACGGCAAGCTCGCCTTCTCCCGCATCACGCTGCAGCCCAATGTGAGCTTCGGCGGCGCGGCCCAACCCACCGAAGACGAGATCGCGTTCCTGCACCACGACGCCCACGCCGAATGCTTCATCGCCAACTCGCTCAAGTGCGACATCGTGGTGGAAGCCGAGTAGCGCGGCCCCATCGGAGAATCCCATGATCCATACCGCCACCTGCCATTGCGGCGCCGTCGCCGCCGAAGTGGAAGCGCCCGCCGACATCGAAGTCGTCGAATGCAACTGCTCCATGTGCGAGCGCGTCGGCTTCCTGCATCTCATCGTCCCCAGGAACCGTTTCCGCATCCTGCGTGGCGCCGACATGATCACCACCTACACGTTCAACACCGGCGTGGCGAAGCACATGTTCTGCAAGATCTGCGGCGTCAAACCGTTCTACGTGCCGCGCTCGAACCCGGACGGCTTCAGCGTGAACGCGCGCTGCCTGGATCGGTCGACCGTGCGTTCCATGCGAGTGAAGCCCTTCGACGGACGGAACTGGGAGCAGTCGGCCGGCGCGGTCGCGCACCTCTCGAAGGAATGACGGCGCGGTTCGACGTCGCCGTGATCGGCGCCGGTGCGGCCGGCATGATGTGCGCCGCGACCGCGGGCAGACGCGGCCGCCGCGTCGTGCTGATCGACCACTCCGCCAAGCTGGGCGAGAAGATCCGCATCTCCGGCGGTGGCCGCTGCAACTTCACCAACATCCGCTGCGCGCCCGAGAACTTCCTGTCGCGCAATCCGCATTTCTGCCGCTCGGCGCTGGCGCGCTATCAGCCGAAGGACTTCATCGCCCTGGTGGAGAGGCACGGCATCCGCTACCACGAGAAGAAGCTCGGGCAGCTCTTCTGCGACGAGAGCGCCACGCAGATCATCGACATGTTGAAGCGCGAATGCGACGACGCCGACGTCGCGTGGCGCACGCCGTGCAGCGTGACGAGGATCGAGCGCCATGGCAGCACGTTCGTGCTCGACACCTCGAGCGGCCCCGTGGAATGCGAGGCGCTGGTGATCGCCACCGGCGGATTGTCCGTACCGAAGATCGGCGCGACGCCGTTCGGCTACAAGGTGGCCGAGCAGTTCGGCCTGGGCGTGGTGCCGCCGCGACCGGCGCTGGTGCCGCTCACGTTCGACGCAACCGAGCTCGCGCGCTTCGGGGACCTGGCCGGCGTGTCCGTGGACGTCGAGGTGAAAGCAGGTGCCGGAAGCTTCCGCGAAAATCTGTTGTTCACCCATCGCGGACTGTCCGGACCGGCGATCCTGCAGATCTCGTCCTACTGGACACCCGGTACCCCGCTGCACATCGATCTGCTGCCCGATGTCTCCACCGGGGACCTCTTCGCCGCGCATCGCCGCAGCCGCGCGTTGCCCGCTACCGTACTCGGCGAACATCTGCCGAAACGCCTGACCCAGCACTGGTGTGAAGCAGCGGGGGCAACCCGCCCCATGATCGAGATGTCCGACAAGGCCCTGCACTCGTTGGCAACCGGTCTCAACGACTGGCAGATCAAGCCGAGCGGCACGACGGGATATCAGAAGGCCGAGGTCACGCTGGGCGGTGTCGACACCGAGGGGCTGTCCTCGAAGACCATGGAGGCACGCGACGTGCCGGGTCTGTATTTCATCGGCGAGGTGGTCGACGTCACCGGCCACCTCGGGGGCTACAATTTCCAGTGGGCGTGGGCTTCCGGTTTCGTCGCCGGCTCCGCAGCCTGACCGACACCGGATGCCGTAAGCTCCCGGCCCATCGAACCAGGAAATCAGCATGCTGATCGACATTGCCATCCCCATCCTTCCCGCACGCGATCTCGACCAGTCCGTGGGTTTCTACGAAAGCCTCGGCTTCGAGGTGGTGGGGCGTGCCCCCGCCCCCGAGGATTACGCCCTGCTCCGCCGCGAAGGCATCGAACTTCATCTGTTCGGCGCACCCGACCTCGATCCGACCACCTGCTATGCGGGCTGCTATCTGCGCGTGACGGACGCGAAGCAACTGCACGACGAGTTCGCGAAACTGGGGCTGCCCGACGACGGCTTCCCGCGTTTGTCGACGCTGGAGGTGAAACCCTGGGGCATGCGCGAATTCCACGTGATGGACCCGAGCGGCGTGCTGCTGCGGATCGGGGACATCGACGTCGGCGAGGTCTGACATGCCACTGGCCGTGATGGGGCAGCGCCCCGGGGCAGCTGAGGCTCGGCGCGTCTCGGGCAGCGGTTGATGGCGTTGACCCCCTCGACTGCGGATTTCGCGGTCCGCACTCGCGCGAGTTTCGACCGTCAGGCCGTGATGCGACTCATGGGCGCGCGGCTCGTCCACGTCGCGGCCGGCGAGATCGACATCGAGCTGCCGTTCCGCACCGACCTCACGCAGCAGCACGGCTTCCTCCACGCCGGGGTCGTGACGACCCTGGTGGACAGCGCCTGCGGCTTCGCGGCATTCACGTTGATGCCGGCGGGCGCGGCGGTGCTCACCATCGAGTTCAAAGTGAACCTGCTGTCGCCGGCCAAGGGCGAGCTGCTGATCGCCATGGGCCGGATACTGCGCGCCGGGCGCAATGTCACGGTATGCGAGGGCGAGGCCTGGATGCGCGCCGGAGACGAGCGCAAGCAGGTGGCGCAGATGCTGGCGACGCTGATGACCGTGCGCGACAGCGGCATCGAAGGGTGAATGATGAAGTCTGTGATGGTGCCCGCCGATTTCATCGTCCCCGAACGCCTGGAGTCCGGGCGCTTCGTGCTGCGGCCGATCACGATCCACGACGCCGTGAAGGACTACGACGCGGTGATGACCAGCATCGATCACATCGCCGGCGTCTTCGGCCCCGACGCCCGCTGGCCCACGCGCAAGCTCACCCTCGAGCAGGATCTGATCGACCTCGCCTGGCACCAGAAGGAATTCCAGATCCGCAGCTCGTTCACCTACACCGTGGTCGCGCCGGACGAATCGGCGGTGCTGGGCTGCGTCTACCTGCTGCCCTCGCTCAAGCAGGATGCCGACTGCACGGTCTACTTCTGGGTGCGGGCCAGCGAAAGCGCCACCGATCTGGAGGCGAGCCTGGACCGGGCGGTGCGCAAGTGGCTGCGCGAGCGCTGGCCGTTCCGCAAGCCCGTCTTCCCCGGGCGCGATATCAATTGGGAAACCTGGTCGGGCATGAAGTGACCGTCCCCGTGATCCCGATGGTTGCTTCCCACCTGGCAGAAACTCTCAACGCGGCGGAAACCCGAACCCGCCGTCATTGGGTATTGTGTTCCCGCCGTGTCCGCCGCGTCCGCCGCGTCCGCCGCGTCCGCCGCGTCAAGCGCCTTTGGCTATCGTCGCCCCGGCCATGATCCTCCGCCTCATCCTCATCCTCGGCGTGATCGCCCTGGTCCTGATCGCCCTCACGCCCCGCCCCGATCCCTCCCAGCTGCAGAACCGCAGCCGCGCCTTCGGCGTCGCGCTGCGCAAGACGCTGTTCACGGTTGCCGCCTGCGGTTTCACTCTGGTGGGTTGCTTCGGCCTGTGGCATGCGTGGCGCCAGGGGGACCGCACCGCGCTGATCCTCGCAGGGATCGCCGCCCTGCTCGCCGCCAGCTTCGCCTGGCTCGCGCACCGCATCGATCGCAGGCCGGCGCGGCGCTGAACCGGCTATGATGGCGTCACAAGAATTCGAACGACTCTCCCATGGACGACGCAAGCAACGTCTTCGGCGAACCGCTGGCGCCCTGCTGTCTGGATCCGTTGACGGGGTTCTATCGGACCGGCAGTTGCGCGACCGGGCCGGAGGATCGCGGCGCCCATGTGGTCTGTGCCCGGATCACCCGCGAGTTCCTGGACTACTCAGCCGCGCACGGTAACGACCTCGTCACCGCCGTCCCGGAGGCTGCATTCCCCGGTCTCAAGCCCGGCGATCAATGGTGCCTGTGTGCCGCCCGCTGGGCCGAGGCCTATGCCGCCGGCGTGGCGCCGCCCGTCATCCTGGCCGCGACCCATCGCAGGGCGCTCGACGTCGTTCCGTTCGACGCGCTCAAGCGGCACGCGCTGGATCTCGTCTGATGACCGCCCTGCGCGCTCCGCACGATCCGGTACCCGCGGTCATCGACGTAGAGGCCTCCGGCTTCGGCGCGGGCAGCTACCCGATCGAAGTCGGCATGGTGCTGCCGAACGGCAAGTCCCATTGCTACCTTATCAAGCCGGCGCCGTCGTGGACCCACTGGGACCCGGAGGCCGAAGCGGTCCACGGCATCCGCCGCGAGATTCTGGAAAGCCGCGGTGCCGCCGTCGACGAAGTGGCGCGTACGCTCAACCAGGTCCTGCGCGGGCAGACCGTCTACAGCGACGCCTGGGGCCACGATCGCTCGTGGCTCGCCCGCCTGTTCGAGGAGGCGGAGGTTTCACAGCACTTCCGTCTCGAATCCCTGCGTTCCCTGCTGTCCGACTACCAGGTGGAGCGCTGGCAGAGCACCCGCGAGCGCGTCATCCGCGAGGTCGGGCAGATGCGGCACCGGGCGAGCGTGGACGCCCTGATCGTCCAGCAGACCTTCCTCAAGTCACTGCCTGACGGCGAGGCCGCCGCCTGAGATCCCCTGATGGGCGTGCGCCCCTCGCCCCAAGCGGGCGTAGAGGCCGTGTTGGAAAAATTTTCGACATTCCCGAAAAATTTCCCGGGCCGAAATCGCTTTGTTTGTGAGGTTTGGGGTTGAGCACGGCGAGATGACCCCCTAAGATTCACGCAACGGCCGAGGGTGATCGGGGGTAAAGGGCCGGTATACCAATTGCGCCACTACACCCAAAGAGCGCATTCGAGACCAAGCCTGTACTCAATACTTACCCATGGAAGATCCCCGGGCACTCGAAGCTCTGGAGAGTTTCGACTGGCTGAGGGGACAGCGTTGCACGCGGGTCTACCGCCGTGCCGACGACGGATTCGTTTTCGAGTTCGCGCACTACCGCCTCGCGGTGTCGTGCGCCTGGCGCATCTCCAGCGGCAGCGGCGAGTTGCTGCTCGGCCGCACCGACTACGAGCAGTTGTTCACGGCGCGCAGTCCGGTGGATCCGGTGGAGGTGGTCGCCACGCTCATGATCCAGGCACAGGTGCTGTCGGTGGTGGCGGCGCGCAACAGCGGCGACCTCGCCATCGCGTTCAGCGGCGGTCACGTGCTGGAGATCTGGAACGACAGCGCGAGCGGCGAGGCCTGGCGCCTGTCCGGCCCGGGCGGACGCACCTGGATGGCAACCCCCGGGGCGCTGACGTTGATGGATCTGTCCGCCTCCTCTTGAGCGCCTGACCCGTGCCCAACGATCGCACTCCCGTGAGCTCCGGACCGTCGCTGCCGCCGCCGCGCCCGGCCCCGGCGAGCGTACTGAGCCTGGAAGCGCGCCAGATCGGATCGCGCCTCCTGGGCGTGCGTGGCGCCACCGAAGCGCTGGTGTCCGGCCTGACCCCGGAGGATTGCTCGGCGCAGTCGATGCCCGACGCGAGTCCGGTCAAATGGCACCTCGCGCATACCACCTGGTTCTTCGAGACCTTCCTGCTGATCCCCGGCATCCCGGACTATCGCATCTTCCGTGAGGAGTTCGGGTACCTCTTCAACTCCTACTACGACGCGGTGGGTCCGCGGCACCCGCGCCCGGAGCGCGGCCTGCTCACCCGTCCGACGCTGGAGGAGGTCATCGCGTACCGCCGCCACGTCAACGACGCGCTGGTGCGGATGCTCTCGGACCAATGGCCGCTGTCGCCCGCAGCGATGGAGGTGCTGGAGCTCGGGATGCAGCACGAGCAGCAGCACCAGGAGCTGATCCTCACCGATCTCAAGCACCTGCTCTCGCGCAATCCGCTCGAGCCCGCCTACCGCCCGCAGGCGTTCGCGAGCCCGGTCAAGCTGAAGCCGATCCAGTGGTTCTCCTACTCCGAAGGGGTGCGCCGCATCGGCCACGTGGGCGACGGCTTCCACTTCGACAACGAGGCACCGGCCCATCGGCAGTTCCTCGAACCGTTCCAGATCGCCTCGCGGCTGGTCACCGCGGGCGAGTACCTCGAGTTCATGGAAGACCGCGGCTACGAGCGCCCCGAGCTGTGGATGTCCGACGGCTGGGCCGCGGTGCAGGCCGGTGGCTGGACCACGCCGCTCTACTGGCGCCGCGAAGGCCGGCGCTGGATGGTCTTCACCCTGTCGGGGCTGCGCGAGCTGGACCTCGACGAACCCGTGTGCCACGTGAACTGGTACGAGGCCGACGCCTACGCGCGGTGGCACCAGTCGCGCCTGCCCACCGAGTCGGAGTGGGAAGTGGCGGCACTCGATGCGGCCCAGGGCGGCAACTTCGCGGAAAGCGCCCGGCTGCATCCCTCCTCCGTCGTGTCGGCGCTGCGCGCGGACTGGGGTCCGGCCCAGCTCTTCGGTGACGTCTGGGAATGGACCAACAGCGCCTATCTGCCCTACCCCGGCTACAAGCCGTCCGCCGGCGCCCTCGGTGAATACAACGGCAAGTTCATGGTGAATCAGTTCGTGCTGCGTGGCGGCTCGTGCGCCACGCCGCAGTCGCACATCCGGGCCACCTACCGCAACTTCTTTCCGCCCTCGGCGCGCTGGCAGTTCTCGGGCATCCGCCTCGCGCGGGACCAACGCTAGCACCGCCGCGCGTCGGGTCATGGGCAAGCTGGTGGGACTGGGATGGTTCACCCTCGCCGCCCTGTTCGAGATCGCCGGCTGCTTCGCCTTCTGGGCCTGGCTGCGCATGGGCCGCAACGCCTGGCTCGCGGCCGCCGGTATCGCGAGCCTCATCCTGTTCGCGCTGGTGCTGACGCGGGTCGACACCGCGTACGCCGGCCGGGCGTACGCGGCCTACGGCGGCGTCTACATCGCGGCTTCGCTCGTGTGGCTGTGGGCGGTCGAGGGCACACGTCCCGATCGGTGGGATACGATCGGGGCTGTCGTCTGCGTGGCCGGTGCCGCGCTCATCCTGCTCGGTCCGCGCACTTGAAGGGAGATCCACCGAAGGGGTTGTCATGATCACCATCGACCGCATCGATCACGTCGTGCTCACGGTGCGCAGCATCGCCGCCACCTGCGCCTTCTATCAGCGCGTGCTCGGCATGGAGGCGGTGACGTTCGCCGGCGGCCGCACCGCGTTGAACTTCGGCCGGCAGAAGTTCAACCTGCACGAGGCCGGCCACGAATTCGAACCGAAGGCACAGACGCCGACGCCCGGATCGGCCGACTTCTGCCTGATCACCAACGTGCGGCTCGCCGACGTGGTGGCACATCTCGAGCGCGAGCACGTGACGATCATCGAGGGCCCGGTGGAGCGCACCGGCGCCATCGGGCGCCTGCTGTCGGTGTATTTCCGCGACCCCGATCAGAACCTGGTCGAGGTCTCCAACTACCTCGACTGACGCAACCGACGTGGCTGCACGCGAACCGGTCCGCTGCAGCTGGTCCCTTTCCGGAGGGCCTCTCGACGTCCAGTATCACGACACCGAGTGGGGCGTGCCGGTGCACGACGACGCGAAGCTCTTCGAGTTCCTGACGCTCGAAGGCGCCCAGGCCGGCCTCTCGTGGTCCACCATCCTCAAGAAGCGCGAAGGCTATCGCGCGGCGTTCGCGCAGTTCGACGTGGCGAAGGTGGCACGCTTCACGCCGGCGCGGATGGAAAAACTGATGACGAACCCCGCGATCGTGCGCAACCGCCTGAAGATCGCATCCACCGTTTCGAACGCACGCGCCTTCATCGAAGTGCAGAACGAGTTCGGATCGTTCGACGCCTACCTCTGGCGGTTCGTGGATGGGGCCCCGCTGCGCAACCGCCGCAAGTCGGCGCGCGAGGTACCCGCGAGCACGCCGGTCTCGGACGCCCTTTCGAAGGACCTTAGCAAGCGCGGCTTCCGCTTTGTCGGCACGACCATCATGTACGCCTTCATGCAGGCGACCGGCATGGTCAACGATCACACGGTGGACTGCTTTCGCTGGCGCGAGCTCGACCGCCCGGCCTGACGGCCCTGGTAGCGCAATCGACATCGAGGGGCCGATGGGCTACCCTCATCCGGCCGCCTCGCCGGCCCGATCCCGACACCCCATGGCTGCCGAACGCAATCACATCGCCGACGCTCACCCGCGCCACCTGCCGCTCGAAGCGGCCCGGGCGCTCAAGCCGCCCGCCGGCGCGCTTTCCTCGCCGGTGTTCGAACACGGCTCCCTCCTCGTCAAGCTGTATGCCCCAAAGGGCACTGACGCACAGGTGCCGCATACGCGCGATGAACTGTACGTGGTGGCGCAGGGCAGCGGAATCTTCCTGAATGGCGACACGCGGCACGCGTTCAAGACGGGCGACACGCTGTTCGTGCCGGCCGGCGTGCCCCATCGCTTCGAATCGTTCTCCGACGACTTCGCCGTCTGGGTGATGTTCTACGGCCCCGAGGGCGGAGAGACCTCGTGAACGAATCAGTCCCGCTGTCGCGCGAAGCGGCCGTGGACACGGCACCGCCCAACGTGTCGGTGGTGATCCCGATCTACAACGAAGCCGAAAACCTCGCCGACCTCGTCACCAAGGTGCGCGACGCCGTCGCTCCGACCGGTCGCAGCTTCGAGCTGATCTGCGTCGATGACGGTTCGCGCGACGGTTCTGCGCGCATGCTGGAAACCCTGGCGGCCGAGCGCTCATGGCTGAAGCCCGTGTACCTGATCCGCAACTACGGGCAGGCTACCGCGCTACAGGCGGGCTTCGACGTGGCCGAGGGCGACTACATTGTCACGCTCGACGGTGATCTGCAGAACGATCCGGCCGACATCCCGCGATTGCTCGACCATCTCGACGCCAACCCCGACGTCGACGTGATCTCCGGGTGGCGCAAGGACCGGCAGGACGCTGCGATCTCGCGCAAGGTGCCCTCGATGATCGCGAACGGCCTCATCTCGAAGGTGACCGGCGTCCGGCTGCACGACTACGGCTGCGCCCTCAAGCTCTATCGCGGCCGCGTGATCCGCGATCTGCGCCTCTACGGCGAGCTGCATCGCTTCATTCCGGCACTTGCAGCCGAGGTGGGCGCGAAGATCATCGAGGTGCCCGTGCGCCATCACGCCCGCACGCGCGGGGTTTCGAAATACGGCATCGACCGCACGTTCCGCGTGCTGCTCGACCTGCTGTGGATCAAGTTCCTGCTGCGCTTCCTGCATCGGCCGATCCATGCGTTCGGCGGCATCGGCCTCACGTTCGGATCGATCGGCGTGCTGATTCTCGCCTGGCTCACCTTCGACAAGCTGGCCCTGGGCCACGACATCGGCGGCCGGCCGCTGCTGCTGCTCGGCGTGATGATGGTGCTGATCGGCCTGCAGCTCGTCGCCACCGGCGTGCTGGGCGAGATGCTCACGCGGATCTATCACGAACCCGAGGGCCGCGCGCAGTACATGACGCGCAGCGCTCCGCGTCCCGCCGCAAGAGCCGACGGCGCGAAGCCGGTCCGCTGACGTGCGCCTGCTGTCGATCGCCGCCCGCATCGCCGGCGGCCTCGCCTTGCTTGCACTGGTCTTCTGGTTCGTCGGTGCCGAGCGCCTGTTCACGAGCCTCGCCCGCACCGATCCTGCGTGGTTCGCGGTCGCGCTCGCGATCGCCATCGCCTCCAACATCGTGTCGGCCATGCGCTGGGCCTACATCGCCCGCGCGCTGTCGCTGACCGCGCCCACGGGCCGGCTGATCCCGATGTACGCACGCGCGATGACCAGCAACATGCTCCTGCCCGGCGCCACGGTGTCGGGCGATCTGCTGCGCAGCTACGAACTGTCGCGGCTCGGCAATCCGCTGCTCGAGTCCACGGCGTCGGTCGCGTTCGACCGGTTCAGCGGCCTGTGGACGCTCTGCGTGCTGTCGTTCGTCGCGGCCGGCACCGCGCTGATTGCCGGCATCACGCTCTCGGGCGCCGCCGCCGGGCGGCACGTGCTGCTCGCTTACGGATCGCTGCTCGCGGCGATCGTCGTCATGCCGTTCATCCCCTGGCCGGTGGAGTGGGTGCGGCGCCTGCCCTTCAAGGCCGCTGAGCGCGTCGCGGATCTGTGGCGCCGCCTCAACGATCCGGCGACCGGCTTGAAACGCCGCCTGGTCAAGTCGCTTACGCTGTCGATCCTGGTGCAGTTCCTCTCTGCGACTGCGCTGGTGGCGTGCGCTGCGTCGCTCGGCGCGCAGGTTCCGTTCCTCATCATGTTGGCGGCCGCGGCGCCGATCTTCGTGATGGCGGCACTGCCGCTGGGCGTGGCCGGCTTCGGCACGCGCGAACTCGCTGCCGTGGCGGTGCTCGGCCTCGCCGGGGTTCCAGCCGACATCGCCGCCGGCACCGGCCTGCTGTATGGCATCTGCGCCGTAATCCAGGGCCTGCTGGCCGCGCCGCTCTTCCTGCTACCATCGCGCCGCCCATGATCGCCGCCTCGCTCTCCGACGATATCCGCACCCATCGCGGCTTCGCACTGCTATTGGTGGCCGCCATCGCGATGAGCTTCTTCGTGGGCCTGGGCGATGTGCCGCTCTTCGATCTGGACGAGGGGGCCTTCAGCGAGGCCACGCGCGAGATGCTGGAGCGCGGCGACTACATCTCCACCTACCTGAACGGCGTGCCGCGCTACGACAAGCCGGTGCTGATCTACTGGCTGCAGGCGGTGTCGGTGCTGGCGTTCGGCGTGAACGAGTTCGCGTTCCGCCTGCCCTCGGCCATTTGCGCGACGCTGTGGGTCGCGTTCGTCTTCCTGTTCGTGCGGCGCCTGCGCGGACCGCGCCTCGCGTTCATAGCGGCCGGATTCACCGCAGCCGCAGCGGGCATCACGGTGATCGGTCGCGCGGCCATCGCCGACGCGCTGCTCAACATGCTGATCGTGGCGGCGCTCACCAGCGCTTTCCTCTACTTCCGCGAAGGCCACAAGGTCTGGCTGCGGGCGGCGTTCATCGCCATCGGATTCGGGTTGCTGGCGAAGGGGCCGGTGGCGGTGCTGGTGCCCGGCGCGGTCACCTTCCTGTATTGCCTGTCGAAGCGCGATCTGCGCGGCTGGCTGCGCGCCATGCTCGATCCGGCCGGCATCGCATTGCTCGTCGCGATCGCGGCACCCTGGTACGTGGCCCAGTACCTCAAGGAGGGCGACGCGTTCATCCAGGGCTTCTTCATGAAGCACAACGTGCAGCGCTTCGGCGCGCCGATGCACGGCTTCGACGGCAGCCTGTTCTTCTACGTGCCGTGGCTGTTCGTCGCCACCCTGCCCTTCACCACGCCGCTGCTCAACATCGCGCGCAATCCTCGCGCGGTGTGGGCCGACGACCTGCAGCGCTTCTGCCTGATCTGGTTCGCCTTCGTGCTGGTGTTCTTCTCGCTATCGGGCACCAAGCTGCCGCACTACGCCTTCTACGGCTACACCGGCGTGTTCATCATGATGGCGCTCAACGTCGACCGGCTGCGTTCGTCGTACTTCGCGTTGCTGCCGCCGTTGCTGCTGTTCGCCGCGCTGGCGGCGGTGCCATGGGCACTCGAACACATGGCGCCCACCGTGAAGGACCCGTACTACCGCGAAGTGGTCGGCAACGTGCGCGAGTCCTTCGGGCCCGGCTTCTACACGTTCGCCGCGGCCGCCGTCGCGGTCACCATCGCGCTGATCTTCGCCAAGCGCATCCCGCTGCCGGCGAAACTGATGGCGGCCGGGGTGCTGCACGCCTCGGCGCTGGCACTCTTCCTCCTGCCGGCCGTAGGCGCCGTGCAGCAGGGACCGATCAAGGAGGCCGCCCTGCTCGCGCGCGAACGCGGCTACGAAGTCATCCTGTGGAGCGTCAGCACGCCCAGCTTCATCGTGTACTCGGGCCGGCTGACGCCACGGCGCGATCCGGTGCCCGGCGACATCGTCCTGTCGAAGGTGAAGCGCCTCGGCGAACTGCCCGGCTACGAGACGCTGTACCAGAAGAACGGCATCGCACTGGTGAAGGTGACGGAGGCCGGGAAGTGACACCCGTCCCCTGGCGCTCGCCCTCGGTGTGGGCGGTGCCGGCAGTCGGTGTCGCGTTGCTGTTGGTGCTCGTGGTCACGGGTTCCAACCGTGCCCTGTTCGCCGCGATCAACGGGTGGAGCCGCATTACGGGGCCGGAACTCTGGCCTTTCATCACGGTGCTGGGCGATACCGCCGTGGCCCTCGCGCTGTTCCTGCCGTTCGCGTGGCGACGGCCGGACATCCTGTGGGCACTGGCCGTGAGCGCCGTGCTGGCGACGCTGTTCGTGCACGGGTTCAAGCCGCTCTTCGACGAACCGCGCCCGCCGGCCGTGCTGTCGGCCGAAGACATCATCATCATCGGCGCGACGTACCGCGCCCATTCGTTTCCGTCGGGACACACGACCACCATCTTCGTGGCAGCGGCGCTGCTGTGGCTGCACTTCAGGTCGCCGTGGGTGCGCGTGCCGGTGCTGGCGATTGCGGTGCTGGTGGGTCTGTCGCGCGCGGTGGTCGGGGTGCATTGGCCGGTGGACATCGCGGCCGGTATGACCGGCGGGTGGATCGCCGCCTGCCTCGGGACCTCGCTCGCGCGCCGATGGGCCTTCGGATTGCACCCTGCGGTGCAGGCACTGCTCGTTCTCATCGGCACCGGCTGCGCCGTGGCGCTGCTGGCGAGCCTCAAGACCGGCTATCCCACGGTCATCGGTTTCCAGCATGCGGTCGGCGCCATCGCGTTAGCGAGTCTCTGCTTCGCGGCGTTCGCGCGCATGAACGCGACACCGCGCGATTCCTGACCTCCGTGGCCCAGGACAGCTCGCGAGCGGACTTCTGGGAGACGCGCTACCGCGATCAGGTCACGCCGTGGGACGCTGGCCGCATCGGCGAGCGCCTGCAGCGTTACGCGCGTGAGATGAAGCCGGGCGCACGTGTGCTGATCCCCGGCTGCGGCTCCGGCCATGAAGCCGGCTTCCTGGCCGAAGCGGGCTTCGACGTGCTCGCCATCGACTTCAGCCCTGCGGCGGTCGAAGCAGCGCGGAAGAATCTGGGCCGCTGCGCCGGCCGCGTGCAACTGGCCGATTTCTTTGCATTCGATGCCGGCGCACCGTTCGACGTAATGATCGAGCGTGCCTTCCTGTGCGCGCTGCCGAGGAAGATGTGGGCCGATTACGCGGTCCGTACATCTGAACTGCTGACTCCCGATGGCGTGATCGCGGGCTATTGGTTCTTCGACGACAACCCGAAGGGCCCGCCATTCGGTACGAGCGAGGCCGAGCTGCAGGCTCTTCTGGGCACACGGTTCAAGCGCATCGTGGACGAACCGGTCACGGACTCGATCCCCGTGTTCCAGGACAGGGAACGCTGGCAGGTATGGGCCCGCAGACCCGCGACGTGACTGCCGTCACGCCGGCGCCTCAGGACCCGTGCGTCTCCCGCAGGGCCCGCAGTTCGGCCACGGGGACGTTGCCTTCCCAACCGCAGCGGAACTCCTCGCACCGGTAGCGCCGCGCCGGCCGGAACAGGCTCGTCAAACGATCGATCCACCGCCGCCGGACGCGATAGACGACCGACTGGCAGCGCGGACAACGGACTTCGACGACGGAACCCTGGTACATGGCGGCACCCTCTTGCGCCAGAGTTGACAGCGTCGCGCCGGGCCGGTTCCATCCGCGCCCCTAGATAGCACCGCCGCCGAGCGAGCTTCAGGCTCGGCGCTCGGTCCGGGCGTCCCTGTATTCCGGCGGAAAGCCCGAAGAATCATGGGCTGCAGGGGGCGCAGGACGCGCCCGCCACGGCCCTCACCCTCGATCTCAGCGCGACAACGGAAAGAATGACACCGGGGTCATCAGGCGGTTTTCCTGCTGCTCCAGCGCACCCAGCTTGGCGCTTTCCTCCGTGTACGCGATCCATTCCGGATCGGCCCACATGGCGGCCCGGCGGCGCTCGCGATCGCCCGCGTTCTCGTAGGCCCAGATGTGGATGTACTGGTTCACGTTGCCGGTTTCGGTGGTGAGGTAGGCGAACGGCTGGCCGAGATGGCGGGTCTGCGGGCCCTTGCCGAGCTTCTCGTACAGCGCGAGGTGCTTCTTGATTGTGCCGGGCCGGCAGGTATAGGTACGCACGTCGAGCAGCATGGAGTCCTCCGAAAGATGGTTTGTTATCGAGGGCGCGAATGATGGCACGAAGTCCGCGCATCACCGCAGCCATGTCGGGATTCCCCTACGGCTGCGACGTTCCGGACGGGCGGCACTGACATACAATCGAATGCCCACGTCCCTGAAACCACCCCATGACCTGGAAAGTCTTCATCGACGGCCGCCACGGCACGACCGGCCTCAAGATCGACGAGCGCCTCGCCGGACGTGACGAGATCGAGGTGCTTTCGATCGCCGAAGCCCAGCGCAAGGACCCTGCCGCGAAGGCCGCGATCATCAACGCCGCGGACATCGTGTTCCTGTGCCTGCCGGACGCCGCGTCGCGCGAGTCAGTGGCACTGCTCGCGGCCGGCAATACGAAGACGCGCTTCCTCGACGCGAGCACCGCGCATCGCACGAATCCGGAGTGGGTCTACGGCCTGCCGGAACTGAATCCGGGCCAACGCGACCGCATCCGCGCGGCGCGCAAGGTCGCCATCCCGGGGTGCCACGCGAGCGGCTTCATCATGCTGCTGCATCCGCTGGTGGCCGCTGGCATCGTGCCGGCCGACCATCCGTTGAGCTGCCATTCGGTGACCGGCTACAGCGGCGGCGGCAAGGAGATGATCGCCTCCTACGAGCAACCCGCGTCGTTGCCGGACAGCATGAAGAGCCCGCGCTTCTACGCGCTGGGCCTCACGCACAAGCATCTGCCCGAGATGAAAACCATCTCCGGGTTGGCGCATGCGCCACTCTTCACACCGATCGTCGGCAATTTCACGCAGGGCATGGTGGTAGCGGTACCGCTGTTGACGCGCACACTGCCGCAGCCGGTATCGCTGCAATCGCTGCAGGCTTTCTATGCGGACTACTACCGCGGCGAGCACTTCATCCGCGTGATGCCCGCCGACACGACTGCCGTGCTCGATAACGGCGCGCTGCCGGCCACGGCCTGCAACGACACCAACCGGGCGGAGATCTTCGTGTTCGGGCACGGCGAGCAGGTGCTGCTGGCGGCCCGCTTCGACAACCTGGGGAAGGGCGCGTCGGGCGCAGCGATTCAATGCATGAACGTGATGCTGGGGGTGGATGAGGCGCGTGGGTTGACGGTTTGAGGTAGTTGGCCCCCACCCTAGCCCTCCCCCGGCGAAGCCGGGGGAGGGGACGTACGCCCCTTCCCCCACCTTCGGTGGGAGAAGGCTGGGATGGGGCCAGCTGCGGCAACTACTCCCCCGTAAACAACCCGATGAGATCCGCGATCTCCAGCATCCCCAACCGCTTCGCGCGCACCTGCGGCGTTTCTCCCGCCGCGTTCGCCTTGTGGGCATCGGCGCCAGCCGACAGCAGCGCCGCCACGATCTCCGCATGCCCCATCCACACGGCACCGAGCAACGGCGTCTCGCCCTCCTCGTCCGCGGCATTGACGTCGGCGCCGCGCGAGATCAGTTGTTCGACCGCATTCAGGCGGCTCGCCGTCGTGATGCCGCGATCGCCGGTGCGCGCCGCCCACAGCAACGCGGATTCGCCATGGGCGGTCTTCGCGTTGACGTCGGCGCCCGCCTCCAGCAGCACCCACACGGCGTTGCTGTGCACGTCGAGCCCGCCGACGGCACACATCAACAGCGTCACGTTGTTGCGCGCCGAGCGGGTATTGGGATCGACGCCCTGCTCCAGGATGCGCTCGAGCCGCTGGAAGTCGTTCCGCCGCACCGCCTGCACTACGCCGCTCGAGCCGCAGTCGAGCACGTTGCGGCGCGCGGCCGGCGGTTCCGAGCGGCGCGAGGCCACGGGGATGAAGCGCAAGCGCGCCAGTTCGACGCTGTCGATGATCGCCCACGACGACCGGGGCTCGCCGTTACGCTCGAAGAACAGGAACAGTGTCACTGCCTCGATGGCCGAGGTCCCGATGGCCTCCGCCCCGAGCTTGTCCACCGCCAGGAGCTGCACGCCGTCGCGCCGCCGCAGCACGTTCGCCTGCTGGCGCGGCGTCATCAGCAGGTTCGGATCGCGCGGCAGCGACGGCCGCAGCGCCGCATAGTCACCGAGTTGCGCGGCACCGAGCACCGGCCCCCACTGCTCGACGAAACTCTGGGTGAGTCCGGAGTAGAACTCCAGGCTGTTCTCGGTGACCAGCAGCGACAACGGCATCGCGGTCGAACCGGTGCCGAGCGGTGCAACCAACGGCGCGCTCCACAACGCGCGCGCGTTGCCGATGGCCTCTTCGTGGGTCGTCGCGATCACGGACAGTCGTCCATGTCCGGGCGCCACGCGCACGACGAAGGGCGCCCGCGCCAGGACGTACTCGCCGTCCTTGGGCTCCACGACGAAGCCGTCCTGGAGCACTTCCAGGCGCGGGGGCGCAACCGGCTCGGCCGTCGGTCGATCCTCGGCCGCCGCGTGATCCAGCAGCAGGCCCGCCAACAGCACCGTCACCACCCGTCCCGGCCGCACGACGCTATTTCGGGCGGCCGTCCCGCGCATCGTTGAATCCATCCCGGTTCGGCATGCGCACCTTGGGCAGGGTCTGGGCGTTCATCACGTCGGTGCGGCCGATGATGCCGTTCAGCCACAGCACGTACGCGGTCACCGCCCAGGTCTCGTCATTGGTGAGGGACATGGGCTTGTCGTAGGGCATCGCGCGGCGCACGTAGTCGAACAACGCGGTCGCATGGGGCCAGTAGCTTCCCACGGTCTTGACCGGCGCATTGGTAGCGAGCGAACCGATGCCCCCGGTCAACGCCCCGGCGGTGCCGCCTTCACCACGCGAACCGTGACAGGCTGCGCATTTTTCCATGTAGACATCGACGCCATCGGCCACCGTGCCCTTGCCCTTGGGCAGTCCGTCACCATCGGGCGCGATGTCGATGTCGATCACCGCCATCTCGATGTCGCCGGCCGTCTGGCCGAGCTTGGGGCCGGCAGCGTTCGCACTGCCGGCCAGCAGCGTCGCGATCAGCGCGAGCTGCAGAGCCTTACGCGTAGACATTGCGCAACGTCCCATCGCTTTCGACCTGCCAGGCCTGTACTGCGTTGTAGCGGCGGCGCTGACCCGCACCGTACTGCTGCAGCCAGGCCGAACGGGTGGGCTGCGTGTGCCCGCGTTGATCGGTGGCGCGGCTCATCAGCACGGCGGGCGAGCCGTTCCAGTTCCACGCCAGCCGGAAACGGGTGAACGACTTCGAGAGGATCGGCTCCTGCAGCTCGGCCGGTGCCCAGGTCTTGCCGCCGTCGGCCGAGATCTCCACCTTGGCGATGCGATCCGAACCGGACCACGCAAGCCCGGCAATCTCATAGAAGCCGCGTCCGTGCAGCGACCAGCCGGGCGAAGGCTGGGTGATGACGGACTTCACGCCCATCGTGAAGTGGAACAGCTGCGACTTGCCCTCCGGCAGGAGTTCGGCCCCTTCGGCCACGTCTTCGCGCGAGTACGCGGGAGCATCGGTCACCTTGATCCGGCGCAGCCATTTCACGCCGATACAGGACTCGAGTCCCGGCAGCACCAGCCGCAACGGATAGCCCTGCTCCGGTCGCAGCCGTTCGCCGTTCTGCCACAGGGCGACGATCGCGTCGTCCATGGCCGGATCGATCGGGATCGACCGCATGAAGGACGATGCATCCGCCCCCTGGGCGACGATCCATTTCGCCTTGGGGTCAAGACCCGTCTCCTCGATCAGGAGTCCCAGGGGCACGCCGGTCCATTCGCTGCACGACACGAGCCCGTGGATCTCGCCGCAGGTGGCCTGCGCCGGTTCCGGCAAGGTGTTGCGGGAACTGTTGCGGGCGCATTCCAGGAACAGGGTCCGGGTCACCATCGGATAGCGCATCAGGCGATCGACGGTGAACTTGAGCGACTGCTTCACGAGCCCGTGCACGAACAGCCGGTGCTGCTTCGGATCGATGTCGGCCACCCCGTGATGGTGCCGCTCGAAATGCAGGCCGGACGGCGTGATGGTCCCGCGCAGCAGGTGCAGCGGCGTACAGGACTGTCCGTTGCCGGGTGCGTTCGTGCCCTGGGACGCCAGGATGATCCGCTGCACGTCCTTTTCGAAGGACGACGGTTGCCCGTAGCCGCTGAACGGCCGCCCGGGCGTCTTCTGCGAGGGCAGCGCGCCGGCGATATGCGCATCCGCCGCCTCAGCGGAGACCGCGACCCCGGCGCCCAGCACCGCCACCCCCTTGAGGAAGGCCCGGCGCGTCAGCAACCCGCCCCCTGCGGCCGGCGTGTCATCGGTGACCGAAGCGAACCGCGGCCAGGTCATCGTCGTGTCACTCACGCCGCCCCCCGAGCGCTGCCAATTGTCGGTCGTGCCACGCACCCAGCAGCAACTGCGACGCCATCGCGCCGACGAAAGCCAGAAACATGTCCCACTGCGTATCCCAGACGTCGCCCTGGGTCGCGAGAAAAGCATCCGCCGCCTCGCCCGACGCGATTGCCACCCACCATTCGATGAACTCGTAGAAGGCGCTGATGGCGAGACAAATACACGTGACGATGAAGAAAAGCCAGCGTCGCCCGGCAACGACACGGCGCCGCAGGAGGATTTCGCGCGCGATCATCGCCGGAACGAAGCCCTGCATCAGGTGGCCCAGGCGATCGTAGTAGTTGCGGGCCAGGCCGAACGAGTCGCGGATCCAGTTGAACAGCGGCATCTCGGCATAGGTGTAGTGCCCACCCACGACCAGCACGATGGCGTGCAGCCAGATCAGCACGTACACCAGCGTCGTGAGCCTGGTCTTGCGATAGATCGCCACCAATACGATCGCGCCGACGATGGCCGGAACGGATTCGAGGAACCAGATGAATCCGTCCCTGGGGTGCCAGGCAGACCAGGCGAGGACTACCGCGAAGCTGGCGAGCAATCCAAGTGGGAAGCGAGCCGCGTTCAATGCGCGATGGTTTCGGGCGAAGGGGACATCGCGAGGATACCTGAGCCCTTGCCGACCGTCCGGGAACCCGGCGCAAACGCATTTACCTATACAAAAGTCGGACCGCGTGATCCCATGCGCCCGCGGCCGACTTTTCGCCCGGTAAACCAGGAGACAATGCATGAACACAGCCGCCCACCACGACCCCGTCACCGAAGACGCCGCACGCCTGCTCGCCATCGTCAAGGGTGCTGCCTATCTGGTGGCCCTGCTGCGCCAGGGTCGGGTACAGGACGCCAGCCGCACCGACCAGATGTGGCTCGAGAGTGAACTGGACGACATCCTCGACGAACTCGAACCGATGCTGGATCGCACCGGACACCTGGCCGAGTATCAGGACATCAACCGCAACTTGCGGGTGATGTAGACGGTATCAATCGTTCCGACTGCCCATGGCGGCCGGGCGAAAGGCAACGGGCGGCTGAATCATCGGCCGCCCGTTGCGCTTCTGGAGAGAACCATCACGATACCCACCGTACTTCAAGGGGCCTCTTCGACCTTGAGGTAGATACGCCGCTCATCCCGTCTCGCCTCCGAACTGCGATACACGATGCCGCTCTCGTCGGACTCGCGCGCCTGGGTCGAGCCCCCGAGTTCGATCCATTCGCCCAGGCGTCCCGAGACGACCGTGTCGAACCGCTGGATGTTCGCCGCACCGGTGGCCGGATTGGTGAACTGGTCGCGATTGCCGGCGATCTCGATGGTGACTCGATCGCCGTTGGTACGGGGCCGGGCGTAGAAGCCCGAAGTGGCATCGCGGAACTGGGTCGATTCGGTTACCAGGGGGCCCACGCGCTGCCGGCTGGTGATGGGGACGGACTGCCCAACTCGGATGAAGGCCGTATTGCCCTCGAGCACTTGCACGGTCTGGCCGCCTCGCTCTGCGCCGGCGGATTGACTGTTGTACACGCGCGCCTCGGCCCGGCCGCTGGACACGCTGGCGCCCTGACCACCCGCTCCGGGCTTGCGTGGCACGGTTACCGAAGCATTGTCGCCACCGACGGTTCCCGACACCGAGGCACCGCTCTTCTTGGCGGAGAGGTCGACGTCCTGGGACACCGTGATCACCAGCCGCCGCGGACGCTTGTCGATGCTGTCGAGGATCTTGTGCAGCTCCGCGAGATTCTGCGGTGTCGTACGGACGATCAGCTGGTTGTTGAGCGCGCTGATCGAACCGTCTTTCGCCACGAAGGTCTGCAGGATCGGCAACACCTCCTGGGCGTTGCGATACTTGAGGTCGATCACTTTGAGCACCGATTGCTGCGCCATCGCCACCGCACACCAAAAGGCAGCGATGGCCACGAGAATGCTGGGGAAACGGGGCATGGCAACCTCCGTCAATGGGCTCGCGCGTCGAGACGCGCCAGCGGATCCTGGCGATAGAACTGCCGCAGCTGATCGTAGACCGCCGGATAGCTGCCGGACACGGCATGGGGAATTTCGAAGAACGCTTCGCTCAGCACCGCGAAGAACTCACCGGGTGATTCGGACGCATACGGATCGATCTCGGTATGCTCGTCCGCGTCCACCCGCGCGCAGAAATCCGTGTACGCCGCCTCGAACGCGAGACTCCAGTCCTCGCGATTCATGCCCTTGTGCAAAGGCGGGAAGCCGTTGGCATCGCCGTTCAGCATGTCGAGCTTGTGGGCGAACTCGTGGATCACCACGTTCACGCCGTCGTCCTCGCCCGAGCGAGCCACGTCGGCCCAGGACAGGACCACGGGACCTTGCAGCCAGGCTTCGCCCGCGAGCGGACCGCGATCGTGATGGACCACCCCGAACTCGTCGGTGAAGCTGTGGCCGGGCACGAACTCGTCCGGGTAGACGATGACTTCAGCCCAGCTCGAGTAGGACTCGAGATCGAGGTTGAGGATCAGGATGCACGCCTGGATGGCGACATCGAGGCGCATCGCATCGGTGAGTTCCAGCCCGCCGGCGGCAGAGAAGGCCTTGTCCTCGAGGAACAGCGTGACCGCCTCGCGCAGGCGCCGCAATTCGTCGGGCTTCAGGTTGCGGGTGAACGAGAACCGTTCGACGGCTTCGCTCCACAGCCCATCGTCGAGGCGGTTGCGGGCGAGCGCCCGGTTGCGCCGCCATTGCTTGAAGCTCCACGCCATCAGCGCTCCGCCGATGAGACGTCCGCCTCCGAGTCGGGCCCATCCATCGCCTGCTCGAGCCGCGCCATGTCAGCGGGCGCATCGAGCTCAACCTTCTCGATCTGCGTGAAGCGCCGCACGATCTTGTCGCTGCTGATCTGCACCTGCTGCGCGTCGTCGTGGGCCTGGCGGATGTGGTCCGCCAGCTTCTTCATGCGCTGCTCGAAGCGCGCGAAATCCTTGCCGAGCTTGCCGAGCTCGTCCTTGATGACGTGCACCTGGCGGCGCGTCTCGACGTCCTTGATCACGGCCCTCGCCGTGTTGAGGACGGCCATCATCGTCGTGGGCGACACGATCCACACCCGCTCCTGCATGGCGTGGTCGACCACCTCCGAATGGCGCGCGTGGATTTCGGCGAACACCGCCTCGGCCGGAATGAACATCACCGCGCCTTCCGACGTTTCGCCGGCGACGATATAGCGCGAGGCGATATCGTCCACGTGCTTGCGCACGTCCGCGCGGAACTGGCGCTGGATCGTCACGCGCTCGATGTCGTTCAAGCCCGATTCGAACATGCGGTGGTAGTTTTCCAGGGGGAACTTGGAATCGACCACGACGGCGCCGGTGGGTTCCGGCAGCCGCAACAGGCAGTCGGCCCGGTTACCGTTCGACAAGGTCACCTGAAATTCGTACGCCGAGGGCGGCAGGATGTTGCGCACCAGGGCCTCGAGTTGCACTTCACCGAACGCGCCGCGCGAGCGCTTGTCGCCCAGCAGTTCCTGCAGGCTCACGACGTTGGTGGTGAGGCCATCGATCTTCTTCTGCGCTTCGTCGATGGTGGCGAGGCGCTCCATCACGCTCACGAAGGTTTCGTTGGTCTTGCGGAAGCCCTCTTCCAGGCGATCGTTGACCTTGCCCTGGATCTCCGCCAGGCGCGAATCCGCCGTGCGTGTGAGCGTCTCGATGCTGCCCGTGAGCTGCAGCGCGAGCGATCTCACGCTGTCCTGCAGCACCTCCGATTGGATCTTCGCCTGGTCGTTCAACTGCTGCGTGAGCGTCCGGACGCTGGTCTGCAGCACCTCGGACTGACTCTTCGACTGGTCGTTCAACTGCTGGGTCAGCGACCGGACGCTCTCCTGCAGGGTTTCGGACTGGTGCTTCCCCTGCTCGGCGAACGCCGTGAGCGACTGCTCGAGGATGTCGCTGCGGATCTCGCCCACGCGCGCGAGCAACTGCTCCCGATTGGCCGCCATGTCCTGGCTCTGCGAGAGTTGCAGCGCGACCAGCGCCTCGCGCGTGCTGCGCAGCTGTTGGTCCACCGCCGCGCGGATGCGCTCGGAGTTTTCGCCGCCCGTGCCGGAGAGCCGGTCGGCCAACGTGTTGAGACCGCTGTTCAGGTCCTTCAGCATCGACAGATGCTTGGCCTCGAGCAACTCGGTCACGCGCACCGCCAGCTCGGCCTGCGCACGCGAGATGGTGACCATGCGCGCCACCAGCATCACGACCGCGGCAAACATCACGCCCGCGACGAGCAGGAGTATCAGATCGGGCAATGCGAAACTCATGCGGCGCAGTATAGCGCCGCTACCGGTGCGGCACCTTCATCCGGCACCAACCCTCTTTCAACACGAAGGACACGAAGAGCACGAAGGTTTGGTTTGCTTTCCTTCGCGGTTCTTCGTGTCCTTCGTGTCGAAAGCGTTTGGTTTGCCTTGCCGTATCAGGCCACCGCTTCCGATGCCCGTGACGCCCGCTTCCGCTCGTGCTCCTTCAGGAACCGCTTGCGGATGCGGATCGACTTCGGCGTGATCTCCACCAGTTCGTCGTCGGCGATGAACTCGATCGCGGATTCGAGCGTCAGCACGATCGGGGGCACCAGCCGTACCGCTTCGTCGGTGCCCGACGCGCGCACGTTGGTGAGCTGCTTGCCCTTGATCGGATTGACCACCAGATCGTTGTCGCGGCTGTGCAGGCCGATCACCATGCCTTCGTAGAGCGGCTCGCCCGGGCTCACGAACATCCGGCCGCGGTCCTGCAGCTTCCACAGCGCGTAGGCAACGGCCTCGCCGTCGTCCTGCGAGATCAACACGCCGTTGCGGCGCTCGGAGATCTCGCCCTTCATGGGCGCGTAGTCGTCGAAGATGTGGCTCATCAGTCCGGTGCCGCGGGTCATTGTCATGAACTCCCCCTGGAACCCGATCAGGCCGCGCGCCGGGATGCGATACTCGAGGCGCACGCGCCCCTTGCCGTCGGGCTGCATGTCCTGGAGATCGCCGCGGCGGCGACCGAGCTCTTCCATGATCGGGCCCTGGCTGGTGTCTTCCACGTCGACGGTGAGCAGTTCGAAGGGTTCGCACTTGACGCCGTCGATATCGCGCGTCACGACCCGCGGACGACCCACCGCGAGTTCGTAGCCTTCGCGACGCATGTTCTCCAGCAGGATCGTCAGATGCAGTTCGCCGCGGCCGGAAACCACGAAGGTGTCGGAATCCGATGTGAACTCCACCCGCAGCGCGACATTGCTCATCAGCTCGCGCTCGAGGCGTTCGCGGATCTGCCGGCTGGTGACGTACTTGCCTTCGCGGCCGGCCATGGGCGAAGTGTTGACCAGGAAATTCATGGTGAGGGTCGGCTCGTCGACCTTGAGCAACGGCAGCGCCTCCGGCTTCGCCGGGTCGGTCAGCGTCACGCCGATGCCGATGTCCTCGACGCCGTTCACCAGCACGATGTCGCCCGCCTCCGCCTCTTCCACGACGGTGCGTTCCAGGCCCTTGAAGACCAGCACCTGATTCACCTTCGCTAGCTTCGGCTCCGATCCGGGCCCGCGCATGACGGCCACCTGCTGGCCGGAGCGGATGCGCCCGCGCTGCACGCGACCGATGCCGATGCGACCCACGAAGCTCGAGTAGTCGAGCGAACAGATCTGCAATTGCAGCGTGCCGTCGGGATCGGCGTCGCGTACCGGCACGTACTTGAGAATTGCATCGAACAGCGGCCGCAGGTCGGTACCGGCCTGCTCGAGCTTGTCGGTCGCCCAACCCTGCAGAGCCGAGGCGTAGACGACGGGGAAATCGAGCTGTTCTTCGGTGGCGCCGAGCTTGTCGAACAGATCGAAGGTCTGGTTCACCACCCACTGCGCCCGGGCGCCGGGGCGGTCCACCTTGTTCACGACCACGATGGGCTTGAGACCGAGCGCCAGCGCCTTGCGCGTGACGAAACGGGTCTGGGGCATCGGGCCTTCCACCGCATCCACCAGAAGCAGCACGCTGTCGACCATGGACAGCACCCGCTCGACCTCGCCGCCGAAGTCCGCATGACCGGGCGTGTCGACGATGTTGATGTGGGTACCCTCGTACTCGACCGCGCAGTTCTTCGCGAGGATCGTGATGCCGCGCTCGCGCTCCAGGTCGTTCGAATCCATCACCCGCTCGGCCACCTGCTGGTGGGCGGCGAAGGTGCCGGATTGGCGTAGCAGCTTGTCGACCAGCGTGGTCTTGCCGTGGTCGACGTGGGCGATGATGGCGATGTTGCGGACAGCGCGAGTCACGATGCGGACTCCCGAGGAAAAAAGTCTCACATTCTAGCACCGCAACCCGGCCCTGCGTTGCAGTGCACAAGGGCTTTTTTTGGCGGCCGGTCGCCCGTGGGTGCTCCGAAGCAGTGCATCGGAAAAACCTAGGGAGTCCCGAGGGTTGTGTGCGGCACCGCCGGCCTGCTCCTTGCATGCGTGCCGTGCGGCGTTACGCCCGTGGTGCTAAAAATGAATAACCTCGCCATCCCAGGCGACTGGCCTTCCACCTGCGATTTCGCCGCCGTAGAGCGGCTGGTGTCCCGAACCGACGGTTCATGGACCACGGGCCGCTACCAGCGGTACGACCTCCAGAGTCACTTCCAGCCCATCTACAGCCTGGCCCATGGCCGAATCGTGGGCTTCGAAGCCCTCCTGCGCGGACTCGGCCCGGCCCGGGAGGCGATCCCGCCGATCCAGCTGCTGGCCACCCCCCGCAGCTTCGCCGAGCGGCTGCTGCTCGACCGGCTGGCGTGCGCGGTCCACCTCGAAAACTTCCAGGCCCTCGGCCGGGAGACCGACTGGCTGTTCGTCAACGTCCATCCCGAGGTCTTCATCCAGGGCCCGCATCGGGGCTCCTACATCACCGACCTGCTGGACGCCCGCGGCTTCCCCAGCCGGCGGCTGGTGGTCGAAATGCTGGAGCAGTCGGTTTCCGACGAGGATGCGATGCAGGAAGCCGTCGCCTTCTATCGTTCGAAGGGCTGCCTGATCGCCCTCGACGACTTCGGCGCCGGCCATTCCAACTTCGACCGCGTGTGGAGCCTGCGGCCCGACATCGTGAAGCTCGACCGGCTCATGGTGTCGCAGGGCGCACGCGATCCCGGCGTGCGACGGGTGCTTCCGGGCATCGTTTCGCTGCTGCACGAGGCCGGCGCACTGGTGGTGATGGAAGGCGTCGAGACACGCGACGAAGCGCTGCTCGCGATGGATTGCGACGCGGACTTCGTGCAGGGCTACCAGTTCGGGCGGCCGGGCACGACGATCCCCGATCCGGCCGCATCGCACGCGACGTTCGAGACCCTGTGGGACGGGTTCCGTGCGCACGTGCGGCCGCAGGTAGACGCATACCGGCGCGAGATCGGCCCCTATCAGAACGCACTCGGCTACGCGGCCAGCCTGATGGAGAGCGGCATGCCGGCGTACGTGGCATGCAACGGCATGCTCGAACTGCCCGACACCGAGCGCTGCTTCGTGCTGGACGAGAACGGCATCCAGCTCGGAACCAACATGACGCCGGCCGGCCGGCCCGATATGACCGACGCCCGCTTCACTCCGCTCGGCAATGCCGACGGCGCCAACTGGTCGCGCCGACCGTATTTCCGCCGCGCCCTCGAACATCCGGGCCGCGTGCAGGTATCCCGCCCCTATCTGTCTCTGGCCGGCGCACGGCCGTGCGTGACATTGTCCATGAGCCTGCGCGTCAACGGCGAAGTGCGCGTGCTGTGCGGCGACGTGGCCTGGGACTACGAGCGGGGCTGACGGGCGGCCGCGGGCGCGGCATGGCGGCGATGGAATCATGGCAGCGCGTGGCG
>JAIESW010000049.1 GCA_019745565.1 Burkholderiales bacterium | reverse complement strand
GTTGGTGCCGCTGGCCGGAGTCGAACTGGCGACCTTCGCATTACGAATGCGCTGCTCTACCAACTGAGCTACAGCGGCGTGAGGGCGCGCATTATATCCACAAATCAACCCGGAAAGACCCCGAAGACGTTGACCTACCGATGCTTGAACACGGGCTTTCGCTTTTCCACGAAGGCCGCCATGCCTTCCTTCTGGTCCTCGGTCGCGAACGCGGAGTGAAACAGCCGCCGCTCGAACCGCACGCCCTCCGCGAGCGTCGACTCGTAGGCGCGATTGACCGCCTCCTTCGCCATCATGACGATCGGCAGGGACAGGTCCGCGATCTTGGCCGCCGTGGCGAGCGCGTCCTCGACCAGCTTGTCCACGGGGACCACCCGGCTCACCAGTCCCACGCGCTCGGCTTCGGCGGCGTCCATCATCCGGGCCTGTCCGAGGAGAGTCATCTCCATCGCCTTCGATTTGCCCACGAAGCGCGGCAGGCGCTGCGTCCCTCCCGCACCCGGGATCACCCCGAGATTGATCTCGGGCTGACCGAAACGCGCGTTGTCGGCCGCGATGATGAAGTCGCACATCATCGCGAGTTCGCAGCCGCCGCCCAGGGCGTAGCCCGCCACCGCGGCGATCACCGGCTTGCGGCAGCGCGTGACGCGCTCCCAGTTGGCGGTGATGAAGTCGGACTTGTAGACGTCCATGTACGACTTGTCCTTCATCGCCTTGATGTCGGCCCCGGCGGCGAACGCCTTCTCGTTGCCGGTGATGACGATGCACCCGATACCTTCATCCGCCTCGAATGCATCCAGGGCCTGGGTCAACTCGTTCATCAGATCCGGCGACAGCGCGTTGAGCGCCTTCGGGCGGTTCAAGGTGACGAGGCCCACGCGATCGCGCGTCTCCACCAGGATGTTCTCGTAGCTCATTCTTGCGCGTCCTCGGCGTTGAAATGTGATGGGATAATGCGGTCGACAAGACGAACCAGCGGCCTGCGACCGGAGAAAGAGACCTCGATGACTGCCCAGACGATTCTATTTGAGATCGCCGATCAAGTTGCCACGATCACCCTGAACCGGCCGGACCGGCTTAACAGCTTCACCGAGCAGATGCATCGCGAACTGCGCACCGCCCTCGACGCGGTGGAGAAACCGGGAGCGGCGCGCGCCTTGATCATCACCGGCGCCGGGCGTGGCTTCTCGGCCGGCCAGGATCTCGCCGAGGCGATCAATACGGGCGAGCCGCGCGACTTCGACGTGGGCACCACGCTCGAACGCAACTACAACGTCATGCTGGGCCGGCTGCGCGCCCTGCCCATGCCGGTGATTGCCGCCGTGAACGGCGTGGCGGCCGGCGCCGCGGCCAACGTCGCGCTGGCCTGCGACATCGTGATCGCGGGCCGATCGGCGTCGTTCCTGCAGGCCTTCGCGAAGATCGGTCTGATCCCCGATGCGGGCGGCACTTATAGCCTGCCGCATCGGGTAGGGATGGCGCGCGCCATGGGGCTGGCACTGCTCGCCGAGCCGCTGCCGGCGGCAAAGGCCGAAGAATGGGGCCTGATCTGGAAGTGCGTGGACGACGACAAGCTGATGGACGAGGCACGCAGCCTCGCCCGCCGCCTGGCCGATGGCCCCACGAAGGCCTTCACGCTGATCAAGCGGGCCCTGTATGCGGCGGCAGACAACGATTTCGACCGTCAGCTCGCCGTCGAGGTGGAACTGCAGCGGCAGGCGGGGCAGTCGGAAGACTTCCGCGAGGGGGTGAAGGCGTTCCTCGAGAAGCGTCCGGCACGTTTCACAGGACGCTAGCCGGGGCTGGCAAGCGCCAGATCAAGCCGATAAACGCGGCGGACGCGGCGTAAGGCAAAGCACTGCATGCAACGCTCCAGGTTTACGCCGCGTCCGCCGCGTTGAGAACCAACAGCCCGAGTACGGCTAGGCGATAGCTCGCTTCACGCGGATGATCACATCCATCCCCGCCGCCACCTTGCCTGGAGGCAGCTCGGGCAGCCCGGCGATGGAAACCTTCGCCGCATCGATATCGGTGATCTCCCCCGTTTCGATGTCGTAGAAGTGGTGATGCGGATCGGTGTTCGGATCGAAGAACACCTTGCTCGGATCCACGATCACTTCGCGCACCAGGCCGCTCTCCACGAACAGTTTGAGCGTGTTGTACACCGTGGCCTTCGACGTTTCCGCGTGCCGCTCGTTGACGATGGCGAGCACCTGGTCCGCGGACAGGTGCGCCATCTTCGAGAACAGGGCGTGCGCGATCTCGATGCGCTGGTGGGTGGGCGTTATCCCATGCCCGCGCAGCACTTCGGCCAGATTCGCCCGCGAATAGTCGGTATTCATCATGGACTTGAGTTTAAGATAAGAATTGGACTCTGTCTAACCTCTGCCTTTCCGGATCGGGTCTGAGACCGCCTCCGGCGCGTTTTGGCCGGCCACCGGAACACGCAAGATGAGGTCCCGGACCCAGGATCCCTGCCGCTTCGCGTCCGCCCGACTGCCGAATTTCCGCCAATCCGGGGACACGCCGCCCGACCTTCCTGCCTCCAACGGGACGGCGGGCAGGCCCGCTGACAGGTCGGCCTACCGTTCATTCCCGGGAATCGACCGCTGATACCGGCCTCGACCGCTCGTCGGCCCCGAACGACCGGGTCGAACCCGCTTCGCGTCCCCCACGGCGCAGATCTTGCCTTGCATTTACAAGGAGTTGAGATCGACCGCCCGCCGGTCGTTCCGCCGATTCAACCACCCATCGGCCGGATTTGCCGGTTTGCCGACGGGCTCCATACGATGCCTTCAACCTTGAAACGGGGAGCGGTAGACATGAAACGAAACCAGACGGGCGTGACCTTGATCGAGCTGCTGATCGTCGCAGCCCTGATCGGCATTCTGGGTGCCATCGCAGTCCCCGCCTACCGCGACTACGTGATCCGCGGCAAGTTGACCGACGCGCATTCCATCCTGTCGGGCACGCGGGTGCGGATGGAGCAGTACTACCAGGACAACAAGTCCTACCCCACCTGGTGCGGCGGCGCCGCCGGTCTGGCCGCCTTCACGGCGCCGGCCAGCACCCAATACTTCAGCTTCACGTGCGCGGCGGGTGCGACGGCGGGACAGAACTACACCATGTCTGCCACCGGCATCGCCGGCGGCGGCACCGGCGGTTTCACCTACACGATCACCGAAGCCAACGTCCGCGCGACCACCGCCGTGCCGACGGGCTGGACCACCAGCGCCACGTGCTGGGTGATCAAGAAGAACGGCAGCTGCTGATCATGCGCTCCCGCCAGCGAGGCGTGACCCTGATCGAGATCGCCATCGGGCTGATCCTGGTGGCGGTGCTCGCGGCCATCGCAGTGCCGTCCTTCCGCGACTGGATCCAGAACGCCCAGGTCCGGACCGCCACTGAGTCCATCAACGAAGGCCTTCAGCTCGCCCGCGCGGAAGCCGTGCGCCAGAACGGCCCGATCGCCTTCACCCTGACGAACACCGCTGGCGCCGGTTGGACCATCCGCACGCTGAACGTGAACGATCTCACCGCCGTGGCGACGATCCAGGACCGGTCGGCCGCGGAGACCAGCAACGCCCGAGTGACGGCCTCCGCGACCGTGGTCTGCTTCAACGGCTCGGGCCAGCAGATTCCTTCCGCCGAAGGTGTCTGCCCGGCGCGCAGCCAGGTCACCTTCGACATCGACAACCCCGCGGGCGGCACGTGTGCACCCTCCGGCAACGTGCGCTGCCTGCGGGTGGTCGTGCGCACCGGCGGCCAGATGCGCATGTGCGACCCGGCGCTGCCGACCAGCGACTCGCAAGCCTGCTGATCCAAGTGAGGAGCGAACCCACCATGAAATCGATGCCCCGCCCTCGCCGCGATCAATCCGGCGCCATGCTGCTCGAGGCGCTGATCGCGATCCTCATCTTCTCGCTCGGCATCCTCGCGATCATCGGCTTGCAGGCGCAGTCGATCCGCAACAGCGCCGAGGCGAAGTACCGCTCCGACGCCGCCTATCTCGCCAACCAGCTGGTGGGCCGCATGTGGACCGACCGCGCGAACCTCGACTCGTATGCCCATCGGCCCACCGGCACGACGGTCTGCAGCCCGACCGGCGCCGCTGCCGGCACCTCGACGGCCGTCGGCCGCTGGGTCGCGAGCTTCACCACAACCGGCACGGCGCTGGATGCCAAAAAGCAGATCCTGCTGCCGGGCGCCACGGTGAACAACCAGCAGGTCATCGTCGGCGCGGTAGTCAACAACACGCGCACGGTGTTCATCCGGATCTGCTGGAACTCACCGACCGGTCAGCACAACTACGACGTGCGAACCGTCATCAACGTCTAAAGCGGCCGAGCCAGCGATGAAACCCAGATACCACACGATGTACGCCGGCGAACGAGGCTTCAGCCTCGTCGAAATCCTGGTGGCCATGGTCATCGCATTGATCGGCATGCTGGTGATCTTCCAGTCCTTCGACACGTTCGAAGCACAGAAGCGCACTACCACCAGCGCCACCGACGCCCAGGAATCCGGGTTGATGGCGCTCAACGCGATCGAGCGCGACGTGCGCCTCGCCGGCTACGGTCTGTTCTACAACAACCAGCTGGTGTGCAACCGCATGAACGTCTGGACCGGCACCGCGGCTTTGCAGGTGCCGCTGATGCCGGTCATGATCACCGACGGCGGCACCGGATCGGACATGATCGTCACGAGCTACAGCACGTCCGCCTTCGGCAGTCTGCCCGCGCAGCTCCTGCTCGACACGACGACCTCGGCCCAGCCGCTGCAGGTCAACAACGCCACCAGGACCGCCGGGTTCTCGGTGAGCAACATGCTGCTGGTAGCCAACCCCACCCTCGGCCGCAACTGCACCCGGCTGCAGGTCAGCGGCACCACGCTCGCGGCCGATGGCGGTTCGCTGACGATCGCAACCGCTTCCGCCACCGCGGCGCCCGCCAATCCGCCGGCCGCGACGAACCTGTTCGCGACGGCTCCGAATCCGGTCGCGAGCTACGGCAACTCCCCTGCCGAACCGTCGATCGTCATCAACATGGGCGCGTTCACGCGCAACCAATTTTCGGTCGTGATCAACGCGTCCAACCGCGACGGCGAACTGCAGCAGCTCGACATGACCAACGCCAGCGCCACCAGCGTCACCCTCGCGAGCGGTATCGTCAACATGCAGGCGCAGTTGGGCGTCTCGGCCGCTGCGACGACCCAGGAGATCAACAACTGGGTGAATCCGACCGGCACCTGGGCACCCACCGCCATCAGCATCGCCGACATCGGCCGCGTCAAGGCGATCCGCGTCGCGATCGTCTCGCGCAGCTCGCAGATGGAGCGCACCACCACGATGTCGAGCGGCAACGTGACCAGCACCTGCACCACACCCGTCGGCACCGTCAACAACGGGCCCTGCGCCTGGGACGACACCGGCACCACGGCCGCGCCGCAGATCGACCTGTCCGGGGACACGAACTGGCAGCGCTACCGCTATCGCGTGTACGAAACCATCATCCCCATCCGCAACGTGATGTGGCAGACCTTCTGAAGGCGCTCGCGATCATGACCTCCAAGAACGTTCGATGCTCCGCACCTCGCCCGCTCTGCCGTGAGCGTGGTGTGGTGCTGGTGATCTCGCTCATCATCCTCGTCGCGTTGTCGCTAGCCGGCCTCGCGCTGGTGCGCACCACCGACACCGGCAACGTGATCTCCGGCAACATGGCCTTCCGGGCCGCTGCCGTGCAGGCCGTCGACACCGGCGTGGAAGACGCGTTCACCAACGTCGCCGGCGCCAGCGGCTACGCCAACAATCCCGAGACCGGGATCGCGAACAAGTACTACACGCAGATCAACGACACCACCGGCCCGGATGGCGGCCCCGACGGCCTGCCCGACGTGACCTGGTCTGCCGTGACCGGCACCACCATCGGCGAGGGCAACGTGGTGCGCTGGGTGGCCGAGCGCATGTGCAACGGCAGCACCGCCACGCGCGAGCTGATCCTCGCCAACTGCTCGACCGCTCCGGGACGCCCGAACAGCAGCCAGAAGCCCGGCCTGCAGCCGACCAACACCAACTTCGCCGTGGCCTACCGCGTGACCATTCGCGTGGAAGGACCACGCAATACCGTGGCGATGGGTCAAGCCATCATCGCCCGCTAGCGCTTTCACTGCCGTTCGAGAATACGCCCGCGTAAGGAGCAACAGCATGAACACCTCCCACATGACCCTGAAACGCAGCGCTGCTTACGCTCTGGCGTGCTGCCTCGTCTGGGCCGACCTGGCGCCGCTCGCGCAGGCCGCTTCGACGGACATCGCCAACGTGCCGATGGCCACGAAGGGGCGTGCCAAGCCGAACCTGATCATGGCGGTGGACGATTCCGGCTCCATGGACGGCGAGTTCTCCCCGGTGCGCGGCTTCTCGACCAACGACGGCGCCGCCTGGTGGAACACGCGGATCAACAGCTTCGTGGGTTGCGGCTACGCATTCGAACTGAACGGCTATGGCTCCGGCGCCAATCAGTGTAACGACCCGCCGCTGGACTCCAGCAACGTTCCCCTGATCTCGGTGAACGACTGGAACTTCAACATCAGCGGCGTAGCCGGTACGGACTGGAAGAAATACACCTACCTGTTTCCGAACGGCGCCTGCGGCAGGAACTGCGATACCCGCTCGTACAACGACGGCAGCCACGATCACTTCGCGATTCCCCCCACGCGGGAATTCGCCTACTTCCGCAGCCCGTTGTTCAATGCGCAGTACTACAACCCTGCGGTGAACTACGACCCTTGGCGCCCGTACAACAACGGGTCCACCACCACCACGCCGCCCACTTACGACAACGGCGCTACGGGCCGCATGTGGAACGCGGTGCGCAGCCACCCGATCTATCCGACCTCCGGTACCGCCAATACCTTCGATCTCACGACGAACCGGAACCTGAACACCGCGGACAATACGTTTCGGATGTACCCGGGCATGGTGATTCCGGCCAACTCGAACTACCGGATCTGCAGCACCACGAACAACACCACCTGCGGCGCGTGGACTGCCACCGGCACCAGCGACCGTTGCATCAAGAAGGGCACCGAAAACTGCATTTTCGGCGCCGCGTTCGGTGCCATCGGTGCAGATTTGAACATCGGCGGCAGCAACGACCACGTCGACGTGCAGATCTCCTACTGGATCCCGACGGTCTGGGTCGCGTCGACCGCGACCGGTACGCTCGCGTCCGACGAGTCCTGGGGCCCGATCATTCCGCCGGCCACCACCCCGACGCGCCTGAAGCGCATCGAGATCAAGTCCACGGTCACCAGCTACACGAAGTACACGGCGCGCACGGACTGCGCCGGTACGACCTGCACCTACGCCGAGGAAATGCAGAACTTCGCCAACTGGATGGCGTACTACCGCAAGCGCCACCTCTATCTCAACGCAGCCACGGGCCTCGCCTTCGACCAGGTCACGGGCATCCGTGTTGGCCAGTTCGCGTTCAACAACCGCACCAACGTCAGCATGTACGACTTCGACAGTACGACCGACGCGTCGAACGCGAAGCGCCTGCTGTACGACCTCTACAGCACGAAGGGTGACGGGGGCACGCCGACCCGGCCGTCGCTCGAGTTCGCGGGCACGCAGTTCCAGCGCACCGACACGAACGCGCCCATCAACGCGAACTGCCAGTACAACGGCGCGTTCGTGATCACGGACGGTTTCGCCAACGACGAGAAGCCGACTAACACGTACGGCAACGCGGACAACAACGCCTCCAACCGCTTCACGATTCCCTACGACCAGACCAACCCGAACCTGCGGCTCACCACCGAGATCCCGGCGGGCAACATTCCACCCCCCACCGCGACGCCGCCGGCCGTGACGGTCACACCCACTCCACCGTATCCGGACAAGTGGTCCGGGACCCTGGCCGACATCGCGATGTACTACTACTCGATCAACCTGCGGCCGGACCGGACCGTGCGGCAGGTGCCGGTGGACCTGAACGACACCGCGCCCGACGCGGACCGTCAGGACTACCTGCACATGGCGACCTACGCCCTGGGTCTGGGCGTGCAAGGCTTCCTCTTCAACCGCACGGACACGACGGCGCTCACCAACAGCAACACCGATCCGTACAAGTATCCGCCGGACTGGAACGCCAACGGCGATCCCACCGCGACGGTCCGCAGCCCGAGCGCCGTGGACGAGCTGTGGCACGCCACCATCAACGGCCGCGGCACCATGCTGTCGGCGAGCTCGCCCGAGCAGGCGCGCAGCGGCGTGGTGGACATCGTGAACAACGTGGGAGCCAAGGGCGGTGCCGGTGCAGCGGTGTCGGTGGCCAACCCCAACCTCACCCCAGGTGACAACTACGCCTACGCCTCGAGCTACAACTCGGGTTCCTGGTCCGGCGACATCAACAAGTTCGCGATCGACCTCACGACGGGTTTCCAGAGCACCACGCCGATCTGGGATCCTTCGCCGCAGAAGCAGCTCGCGAACCGCGAGACCAGCGCCGCGGACACGCGCAAGCGCGTCATCTTCACCTACGACGGCACGACGGGCCAGCCGTTCCAGTGGGCGAACTTGAGCACGACACAGAAAACCGCGCTCAACAACGACGCCGACGTCCTGGGCTTCCTGCGCGGCAACCGCGAGAAGGAGGTCGAGAAGTTCCGCTCGCGTGGCCCACGCCCGGACCAGAGCACCACACCGCCCTCGTACATCAACGGCGTGACGCCCTCCAACATCTCCGTGCTGGGCAGCATCATCAACGCCGAGCCGGTGGTGGTCGGAGCACCCCTCCTGCGCTACCTCGATCAAGGCTACTTCACGTTCCGCACCAACAACGCGGGCCGCAACACCGTGGTGTACCAAGGCGCCAACGACGGCATGCTGCACGCCTTCGACGGCGGTTCCGGCGCGGAGAACTGGGCCTACGTGCCTTCGTTCGTGTACGGCAACCTGAAGAACCTCTCCGATCGCAACACGTTCACGCACAAGTACATGGTCGACGGCACCCCGACGTACAACGACGTCGACATGAGCTACACCGATCCGATCCCGACGGGTACCTACACCGACAACTGGAAGACCATTCTGGTAGGCAGCCTGCGCAAGGGCGGCTTCGGCTACTACGCGCTCGACATCTCGGCGGCCGGTACCGGCACCGAGACCACCCAGAAGGCGCGCGTGCTGTGGGAGTTCCCGAACGCCAGCACGCCGGCCACGGATCGCCTGAACGTCGGCTACTCCTTTGGTCGCCCACTGATTGTGAAGACGCGCGCCGCCGGCTGGGTCGTGGTCGTGTCCTCGGGCTACAACAACGGCACCAACACCGGTGACAGCGGCGGCGACGGAGTGGGTCGTATCTGGATCCTGAACGCCGCGACAGGAGCGATCATCCGCTCGATCCCCACCACGGGCGTGGGCACCACCACCTCGCCGAGCGGTCTCGCGCACATGTCCGCCTTCGTCGAGCGTCCCGATGTGGATGCGCTGGTCGAAGCGGTCTACGCCGGCGATCTGCTGGGCAACCTGTGGCGCTTCGATCTCTCCGGCACGACCACCGCGTCGTGGTCGGTCACCCGCCTCACGACGCTGGTGGACGGCTCCGGCAACATCCAGCCGATCACCACGGAGCCGGAGCTCGGCATCGTCAACCGCAAGCGCGTGATCTACGTCGGCACCGGCCAGTACCTCGGCGACACCGACATCCCCGGCGCCACGGGAGCGAACGCCTACGCGACGCGCAGGATGACGTTCTACGGGATCCGCGACGATCTCACGACGCCGACGTACCCCAATCCGGTGATCACGCCGCTGCGTTCCAACCTCGTGGCGCAGACCATGACGAAGAACGCATCGGCCGGCACCGCGACGGTCTCGACGAACGCGGTGGACTTCGGGACCCAGGCCGGCTGGTACCTCGACTTCGCCGACAACGGCGAGCGTTCGGTCACCAACCCCGTACTCTCCGGCGGTGTGCTCTCCTTCACCACCAACATCCCGTCGCAGACCGACCCCTGCATTCCCGGCGGTTCGTCCTGGGTGTGGTTCCTCGACTACTCCACCGGCGGCAAGGTGGTGAACTCGTCGAGCCCCTCAGGTCAGTCCATGGGTAACGTGCTGTCGTCCCGCGTGGTGCTGGTGCGCCTGCCGAACGGTGACATCATCGGTCTGGTGCGCGGTTCCGACACCATCACGCGCCGAGTCGACCCGCCGAACAACATCGACACCACCACCGGCCGTCGGATGTCCTGGCGCGAACTGGTGCAGTAACGAACGTCGGGCTCTTCCACAAAAAAGCCCCAGGATCCTCCTGGGGCTTTTTCATCGGGCAGACCCGAGCAGTCCACGGATCAAGCCACCGACAGCGCCTTCGGAATCGGGAAGGTTACGTCTTCCACGATGCCCGACACCTCCTCGACCTCGGTGGCACCGAAGGACTTGAGGCGCGCGATCACGTCCTGCACGAGCACCTCCGGGGCGGAGGCCCCTGCGGTGACTCCGATCCGCTGCTTGCCCGCAACCCAGGCAGGATCGAGTTCGGCAGCATTGTCGACCATGTACGAGACCACGCCCGCATTCGCCGCCACCTCGCGCAGGCGATTGGAGTTGGAACTGTTGGGAGAGCCGACGACGATCACGACGTCGCTCAGGCGCGCCACCGCCTTCACCGCATCCTGGCGGTTCTGCGTCGCATAGCAGATGTCGTCCCTCTTCGGGCCGACCACGTTGGGGAAGCGGCGTTTCAGAGCGTCCATGACCGCTCGCGCATCGTCCACCGACAGCGTGGTCTGTGTGACGAAAGCGAGGTTGTCCGGATCGCGAACCGTGATCTGGTCCACATCCACGGGCGTCTCCACCAGGTACATGCCCTCGCGCGACTGACCCATGGTCCCCTCCACCTCGGGATGCCCGCGGTGGCCGATCATCACGATCTCGCGACCCTGCTCACGCATCCGGGCGACTTCGACGTGCACCTTGGTCACGAGCGGACAGGTGGCATCGAACACCTGCAGGCCGCGCTCTTCCGCCTCCTTGCGGACAGTGCGCGACACGCCGTGGGCGCTGAACACGACGGTGGCACCGCGCGGAACGTCGTCCAGTGACTCGACGAACACCGCACCCTTGCGGCGCAGGTCGGCGACGACGAACTTGTTGTGCACGACCTCGTGCCGCACGTAGATGGGCGCGCCGTGCAACTGCAACGCGCGCTCGACGATCTCGATGGCGCGGTCGACACCGGCACAGAAACCGCGGGGATTCGCCAGCAGGACTTTCATGGGGACTGCTCCCGGATTGTGCGTTCGCGACTCACCGCTCGTCCGCGGCACGCCGCTGCCCACGCCGGTCGAAGAAACTCTCCCAGATGAGCACCGCCGCGCCGCAGAAGATTGATGAATCGGCGAGATTGAACGCGGGCCAATAGTACTGCGCCACGTGGAAGTGCAGGAAATCCACCACGGCACCGAAGGCGATGCGGTCGACCAGATTGCCGATCGCACCGCCGAGGATCAGGGTGAGCGCCAGGCAGAACAGCGGCTTGTCGCGATGCCTCACGATGAGGAAGCTCACGAACGCCGAAGCTGCGAGGGCGATGGTGATGAAGAAGCCGCGCTGCCAGCCGGAGGCCTCCGACAGGAAGCTGAACGCTGCCCCGGGATTGAACACCAGCACCAGGTCGAAGAACGGCGTGACCGTTCGCGACTCGCCCGGCATGAACTCCTGCCGCATGGCGAACTTCGAGAGCTGGTCGAGGCCGACGACGAGCGCAGCCAGCGCGAACCACCGCAGCGTTGACTTAAGCGTAGGCACGCGGCTCCCCGGCACCGAACAGATTGGCCGTGCAACGACCGCATAGCTCGGGATGCGCTGCGTCCCGTCCGACATCGGCCCGCCAATGCCAGCAACGGCCGCACTTGGTGTTCGGGCTGGCGTTCACGCGGACGTATTCCTGATCCGCCGCATCCACTCGCACGAGCGTGGCCTGCGAGGTGATCAGCACGAAGCGCAGATCGTCCTCGAGGGTGGCGAGCGCGGCGTGACGGGAGCCGTGCAGCGCAAGCTCCACCTCCGCCTGCAGCGACGACCCGATCGCGCCGGAGGCGCGCACCTCTTCCAGCTCCTTCTGCACCCACGCACGCGCCTCGCGGATCACATTCCACTTGTCGACGAGCGCCGCTTCACCGGTCTGGGACGGCAACTCGTACCAGGTGTGCAGCAGCACGCTGTCGTCGCCCTTGCCGCTGAACACGGCCCACGCCTCCTCGGCCGTGAACGACAGGACCGGCGCCATCCAGCCGAGCAAGCTCTGGGTGATGTGCCACAGCGCGCTCTGCGCCGACCGGCGCGCCTGACCGGTGGCTGCCGTCGTATAGAGGCGGTCCTTCAGGATATCGAGATAGAACCCGCCGAGCTCCTCGGAACAGAAGGTCTGCAGGCGTTGCACGACCACGTGGAACTCGTAGCGATCGTAGGCCGCGACGATCTCGGCCTGCACCGCCCGCGTGAACGCGAGCGCGTAGCGGTCGATCTCGATCCACTCCTCCGGCGGCAGCAGATCGCGTTTGGCATCGAAGTCGGATACGTTGGCGAGCAGGAACCGCAGCGTATTGCGGATGCGCCGGTAGCTCTCCACCACGCGCTTCAGGATCTCGTTCGAGAGCGAGATCTCGCCCGAGTAGTCGCTCGAGGCCACCCACAGGCGCAGGATCTCGGCCCCGAGCGTGCCCGAAACCTCCTGCGGGTCGATCCCGTTGCCGGCCGACTTGCTCATCTTGCGGCCCTTCTCATCCACCAGGAAGCCGTGGGTTAGCAGCTGCCGGTAGGGAGCGCGGCCGTCGATCGCGCAGCCGGTCAGCAGCGAGGACTGGAACCAGCCACGGTGCTGGTCCGATCCCTCCAGATACAGATCGGCCGGCTTCGCGAGATGGCTGCGACGCTCCAGCACGCTCACGTGCGTGGTGCCGGAATCGAACCAAACGTCGAGCGTGTCGGGGACCTTCACGTAGTCCTTCGCTTCCGCGCCGAGCAGTTCGGCCGCATCGAGAGCGAACCAGGCTTCGATGCCGCCCTGCTCCACCCGTTGCGCCACCTGCTCCATCAGTTCGAGCGTGTGCGGATGGGGTTCACCGGTCTCGCGATGGACGAACAACGACATCGGCACGCCCCAGCTGCGCTGCCGCGACACGCACCAGTCGGGCCGCCCCTGGATCATCGCTTCGAGGCGCGCACGGCCCCACTGCGGAAAGAACTCCGTGGCGTCCACCGCCTGGTGCGCCGACTGCCGCAAGGTGCGGCCGTCGGGTCCGTGGTACTCCATGCCGATGAACCACTGGTGCGTCGCGCGGAAGATCACCGGCGTCTTGTGGCGCCAGCAATGCGGATAGCTGTGGCGGTAGGCCTCGTTGTGCAGGAGCAGCGTCTTTTCCTCGAGCACTGCGATCACATCGGCGTTGCCTTCCCAGACGGTCTTGCCGCCCACCAGGCCGATGCTCTCCTTGAAGCGTCCGTCGGGGCCCACCGGATTGTCCACGGGCAGCCCGTATTTCTGGCCGACCGCGAAGTCCTCGACGCCGTGCGCCGGCGCGGTATGCACGAGACCGGTGCCGGCATCGAGCGTCACGTGATCGCCCAGGACGATGGGCACGCGGCGCGCCTGGAACGGATGCCAGACCTCGAGCTTCTCCAGCTTCTCGCCCTTGACGGCGCCGACCACCTTCCATTGCTCGATGCCGTAGCGCTTCATGCAGGCCTCGACCAGTTCGGCCGCGAGCAGCAGGAAGTACTTCGGCCCTTCCACCAGGGCGTAGTCCAGCTCCGGATGCACCGAGATCGCCTGGTTCGCCGGCAGCGTCCACGGCGTGGTCGTCCAGATCACGGCGTACGACGGCATCTGCAGATGGCTGAAGCCGAACGGGCGCGCCAGTTCCTGTGCATCCTTCGCGGGAAACGCCACGTCGATGGCCGGCGAGACGCGATCTTCGTACTCCACTTCCGCTTCCGCGAGCGACGAGCGGCAATCCAGGCACCAGTGCACCGGCTTCGCACCCTGGTACAGGTAGCCGCGCGCGTAGATGCGCGCGAGCGAGCGGATGATGTCCGCCTCGGTCTTGTACGCCATGGTGAGATAAGGATCGTCCCAGTCGCCGAGCACGCCCAGGCGCACGAAGTCCTTCTTCTGGCGCTCCACCTGGGAGGCTGCGAATTCGCGGCACAGCTTGCGGAACGCGTTGGGCTCGAGGCCCTTGCCGTGCTTCTTCTCGATCTGGTGTTCGATCGGCAGGCCGTGACAGTCCCAGCCCGGCACGTAAGGCGCATCGAAGCCGGCGAGCGTACGGCTCTTGACGATGATGTCCTTCAGCACCTTGTTGACGGCGTGCCCCATGTGGATGTCGCCGTTCGCATAGGGCGGGCCGTCGTGCAGGATGAACTTCGGACGGCCGGCTGCATGTTCACGGATGCGCTGATAGAGCTTCCGCTCCTGCCATTGCGCGACCCAGCCGGGTTCGCGCTTCGCGAGGTCGCCACGCATGGGAAACGGCGTGTCGGGGAGATTGAGGGTGCTCTTGTAATCGGCCATGGTGGGATGAACGACGGCGTCAGGCGCCGGCTCTGCTGCGAAAGAAATCCTGCGTGGCGCGCACGTCGCGCGCGATCTGTGCCTTGAGGAGGTCCAGGGTCGGATACTTCTCCTCGTCCCGCAGCTTGCACAGGAAATCGAGGCGGACGCGGCGGCCGTAGATGTCGCGGTCGAAGTCGAACAGGAATACCTCGAGCGTCGGCCGGTTGTTGTCGCTCACCGTGGGACGCACGCCGAGACTGGCGGCACCGCGCACCGGAAGATCGCCCAGACCGTGGGCCTCCACCGCGAAGATGCCCTTGAGCGGCGGCCGATTCAAGGTCATGTGGATGTTGGCTGTGGGAAAGCCGAGCTGGCGGCCGAGCTTGTCGCCGCCGACGACGCGCCCGGTGATGCCGTAGGGCCGGCCGAGCAATCGGCGGGCGATCTCGAGATCGCCGGCCGCCAGCGCATCGCGCACTGCCGTACTCGACGCGCGCGCGCCGTCGACCAGGATGGTATCCATCCGGTCGATCTCCATGCCGGATTCGGGCGCGAGCCGCTGCAGCAAGGCAACGTCGCCGACACGTCGGGCACCGAACCTGAAATCGTCACCCACCAGCAACCAGCGCACACCGAGGCGCCGCACCAGCACGTCGCGCACGAACTCTTCCGGCGCCTGACGGGCGAAGCGCTCGCTGAAACGGCACACGTAAACGCGATCCACGCCCAGGGCTGCAAGCTGCTCCACCTTGTCCCGCAGCGGCGTCAGCCGCGCCGGCGCCTGGGCCGGGGTAAAGAATTCCCGCGGATGCGGCTCGAAGGTCATCACGCATGCCGGCAGTCCGCGCTCGGCCGCAGCGGCCTCGAGCCGAGCCACCATGGCCTGGTGGCCACGGTGCACGCCGTCGAAGTTGCCGATGGTGAGGGCGATGCCGCCTTCGGCACGGGAGGGAAAGGTGCGGTAGATGCGCATCCGGGAGCCGCGGCTGTCCTGCAGAGCGCAGGGTGCTGAAAAGACGCGGATTGTATCGGCTGGGCGGCTAACCGGTCCACGCGACCGGTTACGCGGCGCGCTTCTGGAAGTCCTTCAACCGGAACCCGAAGACCCACAGGGCCGCGAAATAGACCACCGTACCGAGCACGACCACCCCCGCAAGCCGGCCCGCTCGCAGCCAGACGCTGCCCGACACCCAGGATGTGTCCGGACCTGCGGCGAACCACAGGACCCCGCCCATGACCACCAGGGCACCGGCCAGGCGCAAGAAGAACCGCGACCAGCCGCCCGCCGGATTGAAGATCTGCCGCCGCCGCAGCGTCCGGTACAGGAGGAAGGCATTCAGGCAGGCACCAAGACCGATCGCCAGTGCCAGACCGCCGTGGCCGAGCGGCCGGTAGAACGCCAGGTTCATGAGCTGGGTCGCCACCAGTGTCACGATGCCGATCTTTACCGGGGTGCGGATGTCCTGCCGGGCGTAGAAGCCCGGGGCGAGCACCTTGACCAGGATCAGTCCGATGAGCCCCGCGCTGTAGGCCACGAGCGCCCGTCGCGTCATTTCCACGTCGTGAGCCTGGAAGGCGCCGTGCTGGAACAGCGTCGCGATCAGGGGCACCGCCAGGATCGCCATCGCGAGAGCCGCCGGTGCAGCCAGCAACAGCGTGAGGCGCAGCCCCCAGTCGAGCAACTTCGAGAATTCCTCGGTGCCGCCGGTCGAGTGGCTCTTGGCGAGGCTCGGCAGCAGGATCGTCCCCAGCGCCACCCCGAGGATGCCGGTCGGAAATTCCATGAGACGGTCGGCGTAGTACAGCCAGGAAACGCTGCCGGTTACCAGGAACGACGCGAAGATCCCGTTGATCACCAGCGAGATCTGGCCGATGGACACGCCGAAGATGGCCGGCCCCATCTGCCGCAGCACGCGCCGCACGCCCTCGTCGCGAAAGTCGAGGCGGATCCGCGGCAGCATCCCCAGCCGCGCGACGAACGGGAGCTGGAATCCGAGTTGCAGCACGCCGCCCAGGAACACCGCCCAGGCGAGGCCCATGACCGGCGGATCGAAGTACGGCAGCAGGAACAGCGCGAAGACGATGAACGAGACGTTCAGCAGCGCCGGCGTGAACGCCGGGATGGAGAAGCGGCTCCAGGTATTGAGGATCGCCCCCACCAGCGACGTGAGCGAGATGAAGAAGATGTAGGGGAACGTGACGCGCAGCAGATCGACCGTCGTGTCGAACTTCTGCGGGCTCGCCACGAATCCGGGCGCCGTGATGTAGACGATCAGCGGGGCAGCGATGATCCCGATCACCGTAACTGCCAGCAGCGCCAGCGCCAGCAGCGTCGCCACGTGGTCGACCAGATCGCGGGTAGCGCCGTCGCCCCGACGATTGCGGTATTCGGCCAGGATCGGCACGAACGCCTGCGAGAACGCCCCCTCCGCGAAGATCCGCCGCAGCAGGTTGGGCAGCTTGAAGGCGACGAAGAAGGCGTCGGTGGCGATGCCGGCGCCGAAGGCCCGGGCGATGACCGCATCCCGGATGAAGCCCAGGATCCGGGACAGGAACGTCATGCTGCTGACCGTGGCCAGCGCCTTGAGGAGATTCAACGAAGTGGGGTCGGGAGAAAACCGGGCGCCGGCCCGTCCGGGTACGCCCCGCGAGCTTGCGCAGGGGCGTTAAGTTCGCGTATTATCGCGCCCTTTTCCAGTTTCCCCCAAGGAACCGATCCGCATGGCCAACACCGTACAAGCCCGGAAGCGCGCCCGCCAGGCTGAAATCCGGCGCCAGCAGAACGCCGGTCTGCATTCCGAACTGCGCACCGCCGTCAAGAAGATCCGCAAGGCGATCAAGGCCGGCGACAAGGCTGCCGCCCGCACCGTCTTCACCGAGAGCCAGTCGACCATCGACTCGATCACGGGCAAGGGCATCATCCACCGCAACGCCGCGTCCCGGACCAAGAGCCGTCTCGCCGCAGCGATCAAGGCGATGGCCTGACCGGAAGTACCCTGAATTCGAAGAACGCCGCCGAGGGGCAACCCCGGCGGCGTTTTTCATTCGGCATTGACGCAATCGCCCCCAGACACTTCACCGTCCGGGAGGCCCCCACAGGCTTCACGGCCAATCTCGGCGAGACCCCGTCTCCCTGGCCTGAACCCTTTGTACCATTGCGATCTCTTGCTTGCACCCTGGACTGGAATCGGGACAATATCCCTCTCGCAGCGACCCGGCACGGCGGCGAAGGAGCCCGCCGTGTTGTCTTTTTGGAGCCTCGAACAGCCCATGCATCTGATGAACACGTATGGCCGCCTGCCCGTGGCCTTCACCCACGGTGAAGGGGTCTGGGTCTGGGACACCGAAGGACGGAAATACCTCGACGCCCTGTCCGGTATCGCCGTGACCGGCCTGGGCCATGCCCACCCGCGCGTCGTGAGCGCCATCGCCGAGCAGGCCGGCCGCATGATCCACGCCTCCAACCTGTACCGCATTCCCGAGCAGGAGCGCCTGGCCGACAAGCTGACGGCGGTTTCGGGTATGGATCGCGTGTTCCTGTGCAATTCCGGCTGCGAGGCCAACGAAGCCGCCATCAAGCTCGCTCGCCTGCACGGCCACCAGAAGGGCATCGAGCAGCCGGTGATCGTCGTGATGGAGAAGGCCTTCCATGGCCGCACCCTCGCCACCCTGTCCGCCACCGGCAGCCGCAAGGTGCAGGCGGGCTTCGAACCGCTGCTGACCGGCTTCTCGCGCGTGCCCTACGGCGACCGCGAGGCGATCGAGCACGTCGCCGCCAACAACCGCAGCGTGGTCGCCGTCCTGGTGGAGCCGATCCAGGGCGAAGGTGGTGTCAACGTGCCGGACGAGACTTACCTCGCCTTCCTGCGCGAGGCCTGTGATCGCCACGGCTGGTTGCTGATGTTCGACGAGGTACAGACCGGCATGGGCCGGACCGGGAAGTGGTTCGCGTTCCAGCACACCGGCATCGCGCCCGACGTGATGACGCTCGCGAAGGGTCTGGGTAACGGCGTCCCCATCGGGGCGTGCCTCGCCCGTGGTGCCGCGGCCGATGTGTTCAGTCCGGGCAAGCACGGCTCCACCTTCGGCGGCAATCCGCTCTGCTGCGCAGCGTCGCTGGCAACGCTCGAAGCGATCGAGGCCGAGGGCCTGATGGAGAACGCTTCGCGCATCGGCGGCCTCATCCGCGCCGAGCTTTCACAACGGCTCGCCGGCGAACCCGGCGTGAAGCAGATCCGCGGCAAGGGGCTCATGATCGGCATCGAACTCGACCGCCCTTGTGGCGACCTGGTGAAGCGCGGCCTCGAGGCCGGCCTGCTCATCAACGTGACCGCCGACACCGTGGTGCGCCTGCTGCCGCCGCTCATCCTACGCAACGGCGAAGCGCAGATGCTGGTCGAGCGCCTCGCCGAACTCATCCGTTCCTTCCTGCACATCGAGACGCCTGCGACGGTCGCCGGCTGAGGTGACCGCCGTATCCGCACCGCCATGCGGCCCCTGAAGCACTTCCTCCAGTTCAAGGATCTGTCGCTCGACGAGTTCGAGTACCTGTTCGCTCGCACCCGCTGGATCAAGGAGCGGTTCAAGAGCTACCAGCAGTACTGGCCGCTGGTGGATCGGACGCTGGTCATGATCTTCGAGAAGGCCTCGACCCGGACCCGCCTGTCGTTCGAAGCCGGCATGCAGCAACTGGGCGGCGCGGCGATCTACCTCAACACCCGCGACTCGCAGCTCGGTCGCGGCGAGCCCGTGGAAGATGCCGCACAGGTCATCTCGCGCATGTGCGACGCGGTAATGATCCGCACCTTCGAGCAGGAGATCATCGAGCGCTTCGCGGCCCATTCGCGCGTGCCGGTGATCAACGGCCTCACCAACGAATACCACCCCTGCCAGATCATGGCGGACATCTTCACCTTCATCGAACATCGCGGCTCGATCAAGGGCAAGACCGTCGCGTGGATCGGGGACTCCAACAACGTGTGCAACACCTGGCTGCAGGCGGCCGAGGTGTTCGACTTCAACGTGCACGTTTCGACGCCGCCCGGCTACGAGGTGGAATCGGAGCGCGCGGGCCTGTACGGTGCCGACCACTACGAGCAGTTCCGCGACCCGATGGATGCCGTGCGCGGCGCCGACCTGGTCACCACCGACGTCTGGACCAGCATGGGTTTCGAAGCCCAGAACGAGCAGCGCTGCCGTGACTTCCAGGACTGGCAGGTGGACGCCGACATGATGCGGGTCGCCAAATCGGATGCATTGTTCATGCACTGCCTGCCGGCGCACCGCGGCGAGGAGGTCGCCAAGGAAGTCATCGACGGGCCGCACAGCGTCGTTTGGGATGAAGCAGAAAACAGGATGCATACGCAGAAGGCCCTGCTCGAGTATCTGCTGCTCGGGCGCGTCAGCGAATGAAGAGGCACGGGCATCCTGTTTCAGTGAAGGCTAACCTGCGGTCGGCGCAGGTTAAGCGTAGCGTGCCGTAACCAAAACAGGATGCCTACGCAGAAGGCGTTGCTCGAGTACCTGTTGCTCGGGCGCATCGAAGGCTAGTTCCAGAGGCGGCCCGAGCCGCCCTTTCAATCCAGGGCAGGACCAACCAATCCGGAGCTTTTCGCCATGATCAAGTTCATCGCAGCGCTGCTGACAGCGTTCCTCACTGTCGGCCTCGCGGTCGCGGCCGACGACGATGTCAAGTTCATCAAGGACCAGAACGGCTGCAAGGTGGTCAATCCGAACCCGCGCGCCGAGGAAACCATCACGTGGTCCGGCAAGTGCGGATCCGACGGCTACACCCAGGGCTCAGGCCTGCTGCAATGGTTCCAGTCCGGCGTCGCCGACGAGAAGTACGAAGGCGAGATGAGCCACGGCTACGCCGAGGGCAAGGGCGTGCAGACCATGATCGACGGCGGCCGCTACGAGGGCGAGTTCAAGGAAAGCCGCCAGCACGGGGACGGCACGTTCTACGGCCCCGACGGCTCGGTCTTCAAGGGCAGCTGGAAGGACGGCAAGCCGCACGGTCCGGGAGTGCTGCGCACGCCCGAGGGCAAGGTCATCCGCGGAGAATGGGAGAACGGGACGTTCAAGGGCGGCGACACCGACCGCGAGAACGACCCGAATCGCACCTGATCAGAACACAACCAAACAGTCACGAGGCAACATGGCAAGCGGCATCAAGAAGGTGGTACTGGCCTATTCGGGCGGACTCGACACGTCGGTCATCCTGAAATGGCTGCAGGACGTCTACCAGTGCGAGGTGGTCACCTTCACGGCCGACATCGGCCAGGGCGAGGAGCTGGAGCCGGCGCGCAAGAAGGCGCTGCAGCTCGGCATCAAGAAGCAGAACATCTTCATCGAGGATCTGCGCGAGGAATTCGTACGCGATTTCGTGTTCCCCATGTTCCGCGCGAACACCGTCTATGAAGGCGAGTACCTGCTCGGCACATCCATCGCGCGGCCGCTGATCGCCAAGAACATGGTGGAAGTGGCGAAGAAGGTGGGGGCGGATGCCATTTCCCACGGCGCCACCGGCAAGGGCAACGACCAGGTGCGGTTCGAACTGGGCGCCTACGCCCTGATGCCGAACGTGAAGATCATCGCGCCCTGGCGCGAGTGGGATCTGCTCTCGCGCGAGAAGTTGCTCGCTTACGCCGACAAGCACCGCATTCCGGTGGACTTCAAGAAGCGCAAGGGCGGCGGCGCCCCCTACTCCATGGACGCCAACCTGCTGCACATCAGCTATGAGGGCGGCATCCTCGAGGATCCGGATTTCGCACCGGAAGATTCCATGTGGCGCATCACGGTCTCGCCCGAGAAGGCGCCCAACAAGCCGCAGGTGATCGAGCTCGAGTACAAGGCCGGCGACATCGTCGCCATCGACGGCAAGAAGCTCTCCCCTGCCGGGGTGCTGACCACCTTGAACGCGCTGGGCGGCAAGCACGGCATCGGGCGGCTCGACATGGTGGAGAACCGCTACGTCGGCATGAAGTCGCGCGGCTGCTACGAAACCCCGGGCGGCACCATCATGCTGAAGGGCCACCGCGCCATGGAGTCCATCACCATGGACCGCGAAGTGCTGGCACTGAAGGACGATCTCATGCCGCGCTACGCCCGCATGATCTACAACGGCTACTGGTTCAGCCCCGAGCGCAAGCTGCTGCAGGGCCTGATCGACGCCTCCCAGGCCACCGTCAACGGCACCGTCCGGCTCAAGCTCTACAAGGGCACGATCATGTGTGTGGGCCGCACGTCGAAATCCGATTCGCTGTTCGACGCGCGCATCTCCACGTTCGACGACGACAAGGGCGCCTACAACCAGGCCGACGCCGGCGGCTTCATCAAGCTGAATGCGCTGCGCTTGCGCATCGCCGCCAACCGGAAGAAGCGCAAGTGACCGGCACCGCACGCCGATGACCACCATCGCCGTCGTCCGCAAGGGCGGTGTCGCCGCGATCGCCGCGGACACGCTGACCAAGTGGGGCTCGGCCAAGGAGTCGGCCGAGTACGTGGTCAATCACGAGAAGATCTTCCCGCTCGCCAACGGCTTCATCGCCGTCACCGGCGATGCCGTGTTCAAGCACATCGTCCGCGACTACTTCGGCGGACAGGAAGGCGCGCCGAAGCTCGATAACGTGGCCAACATCTTCCGCACGTGGAACCGGCTGCACGCCGATTTCAAGGAGCGCTACTTCCTGCAACCGGAAGAGGAAAAGGAGGACGCGGTCGAATCCACCCGGGTCGACGTGCTGCTCGCGAATCCGCACGGCATCTTCGGTGTGTCCGGCCAGCGTACCGTGCAGGAGTTCTCCAAGTTCTACGCCTACGGCAGCGGCAGCGATTACGCCCTCGGGGCGCTGTATTCGGTCTATGATCGTCCCGACATGGACGCCGAAGCGGTGGCGCGCCACGCCATCGCCGCGGCGATCGAGTTCGACGACGGAACCGGCGGCCCGATCCAGTCCCATACGGTCGCCCTGCTGCGTTCCTGATCGCGTTTCGGGAGAATCGCGATGCCCAGCTTCGACATCGTTTCGGAAGTTAACCAGGTCGAGGTCCACAACGCCGTGGACCAGTGCAACAAGGAAGTCTCGACGCGCTTCGACTTCAAGGGCTCGGACGCGCGGGTCGAGATGGCCGAGAAGGTCTTGAGCGTCTTCGCCGACGACGAGTTCAAGCTGGGTCAGGTCCGCGACATCCTCACCACCAAGCTCGCCAAACGCAACGTGGACGTGCGCTGCCTCGACCTCGGCAAGCCGGAGAAGATCTCCGGCAACAAGGTGAAGCAGGTGGTCACCGTGAAGACCGGCATCGAGACCACGCTCGCCAAGAAGATCGTGCAGACCATCAAGGACAGCAAGCTGAAGGTCCAGGCGAGCATCCAGGGCGACAGCGTGCGCGTGTCGGGTGCCAAGAAGGACACACTGCAGGATGCGATCGCGCTGGTACGGAAAACGGTGACGGACTTTCCGGTGCAGTTCCAGAACTTCAGGGACTAGCGCTTCAACCCCTCGATCCACCGATCGTAGAGCCGCTCGGCCACAGCATGCAGGGCGTCGAGTTTGCGCTCCGCATTCGCCTTCATCTCCGGCTCGGTCTGCACGGAAGGTCCGCGGTTCGTCGCGATCTCCTCCTGCCCGTCGCGGCACCAGTTGTCGATCATCTGCTCGGTCATCTCGACGTGGCATTGCATGCCCAGATGCGGACCGATCGCGAACCCCTGATTCGAGCAATAGGGGCTCGACATCAGCCGCGTGGCGTTCGGCGGCAGCGAGAAGGTCTCGCCGTGCCATTGAAAGGTTTCGAAGGCACGGATGTCGCCGAACCACTTTCTCGCCACCGGATTGTCGTCGACCACGACCTCACCCCAGCCGATCTCCTTCTTCGGGTTGCGCGTGACCACGCCGCCCAGCGCCTTGGAGATCAGCTGACCGCCCAGGCAATGGCCCAGGGTGGGCACGTCCTCGGCCGCAGCCTGCCGGATCAGCTCGAGCACCTTCGGAATCCACGGCAGATCGTCGTTGACGCTCATGGGGCCGCCCATGAAGACCAGCCCGGCGTATTGTCCCGGCGACGTGGGCACCGCCTCGCCTGCATCCAGGGCGATCAGTTTCCACGGTACGCTTCGTGCATCGAGATAGGTACCGAAGTACCCGGGGCCTTCAGTGGGAGAGTGGCGGAAGATGGCGACTGGCTTCATTCCTCGGCTTTCGTCAGGATCGATGGCAACTCGTCATGGTATTTCATGGGCCATTCTGTGGCTATTGGTGACGCTGCCCGCCCATGCCCTCGACGTCAGCGTCGTGGCCCTCACCAACGGCAAGGCCATCATCACGGTGAACGGCGGCCGCCCGAAGACGCTTTCCGTCGGCGACGTCGGCCCGGAAGGCGTGAAGCTGATCACCGCTACGTCCGAGTCCGCCGTGCTGGAGATCGAAGGCAAGCGCCGCACGGTCGGCATGGGCCAGGGCATCACCACCAACTTCGAGAACACCGGCCGCTCGAAGGTGGTCCTGAACGCCGACGGCGCCGGTCACTACCTCACCAGCGGCAGCATCAACGGCGGGCAGGTACAGTTCCTGGTGGACACGGGCGCCACCATGGTCTCGCTCGGGACATCGGACGCCCGCCGGCTCGGCATCGAATATCTGAAGGGTCAGCGCGGCACCAGCAGCACGGCCAACGGTGTGGCCGTCGTCTATCACGTGAAGCTGGATTCGGTGCGAGTCGGTTCCATCACGCTGAGGAACGTCGACGGCGTCGTGCACGAGAATTCCGACATGCCGTTCGCGCTGCTCGGCATGAGCTTCCTCGGCCGGCTGGACTTGCGGCACGAGGGGCAGACGCTGACGATGATGCAGCGGTTCTAGGCCCACTCGACAACGCTTGGGCCCCCATCCCAACCTTCCCCCACCGAAGGTGGGGGAAGGGGTGTACATCCCCTCCCCCAGCTTCGCTGGGGGAGGGTCAGGGTGGGGGCAAACCCTACTTCGCCTTGCGCTTGTCCCGCTCGATCAGCGCATACGCGCTGTGGTTGTGGATCGACTCGAAGTTCTCCGACTCGACCACGTAGGCGACGATGCGATCGTCCTTGTTGAGCGCGGTGGCCACGTCGCGCACCATGTCTTCCACGAACTTGGGATTGTCGTAGGCGCGCTCGGTCACGTACTTCTCGTCGGGGCGCTTCAACAGGCCGTAGAGTTCGCAGGATGCCTGTTCTTCCGCGACGCGCACGAGGTCCTCGATCCACACGAAGCCTTCGGTCTCGGCGGTGATGGTCACGTGCGAGCGCTGGTTGTGCGCGCCGTACTCGGAGATCTTCTTCGAGCACGGGCACAGGCTCGTGACCGGCACCACCACCTTCATGATTTGGCGATACCCGTCGCGCCCCACTTCACCGATGATCGAGACCTCGTAGTCGAGCAGGCTCTTGACACCCGACACCGGGGCCGACTTGTTGATGAAGTACGGGAACGTCATCTCGATGTGGCCGGACTCCGCCTCGAGACGCTGGACCATGTGGCGCAGCATGTCCTCGAAGGATTCGACCGAGATCTCGCCTTCGTGGCTGTTCAGGATCTCCACGAACCGCGACATGTGCGTGCCCTTGAAGTTGTGCGGCAGGTGCACGTACATGTTGAAGGTGGCGATGGTGTGCTGCACGCCGCTGCTGCGATCGCGCACGCGGATCGGATGCCGGATCGACTTGATGCCGACCTTGTCGATGGCGAGCTGGCGCGTGTCGGCCGAGCTCTGCACGTCGGGTATGACGATCTTTTCCGGAAAGTTCATAGGGTTATTTCCTGTCAGTCCGTGACTTGGACCGATTATAGACCCCGCCCCTCCCGAAAACGTTTCGGGCCGTGATGCGGTCCGACGTCAGCGGTGCAGGCAGGCCTGGACGGACTGGACGATGCCGACGCTGTCCAACCCGCATTGCTTCAGCAGCAGCGCGTGATCGCCGTGCTCGATGAAGCGGTCGGGCAGCCCGAGCTGCAGGACATGGCGCTCGATGCGCGCGCTTGCAAGGGCCTCCAGCACGGCCGATCCGGCACCGCCGTCGAGAGCGTTCTCCTCGACGGTGACGATCAGGTCGTGATCGGCCGCGATCTCGGCCACCAGCGCTGCGTCCAGGGGCTTCACGAAGCGCATGTTCACGACGGTGGCATCGAGCGTTTCGGCGGCTTCGAGCGCCGGCTTCAGCATCGAACCGAAGGCGAGCATCGCGACCCGCTGGCCGCGGCGCCGGACCTCGCCTTTCCCCACGGGCAAGGCGGTCATCCTGGCAACCGGCGTCACGCCGGGGCCGCTGCCCCGCGGATAGCGCACCGCCGTCGGCGTGTCGAGCGTGAACGCGGTGTAGAGCATCTGCCGGCACTCGTTCTCGTCGCTCGGCGCCATCACCGTCATGTTCGGCAGGCAGCGCAGGAACGAGAGATCGAACGCACCGTGATGGGTCGGCCCATCGGCGCCCACCAGGCCGCCGCGATCGAGCGCAAACACGACCGGCAGGTTCTGGATGCACACGTCGTGAATCAGCTGATCGTAGGCGCGCTGCAGGAAGGTCGAATAGATCGCCACGACGGGCTTCAGTCCCTCGCAGGCAAGCCCCGCCGCGAATGTGACCGCGTGCTGCTCCGCGATACCCACGTCGAAGTAGCGCTCCGGATACTCCTGCGAGAACCGCACCAGCCCCGAGCCTTCGCGCATCGCCGGGGTGATGCCGATCAGGCGTGCATCCTGCGCGGCCATGTCGCACAGCCAGTCGCCGAAGATCTGGGTATAGGTGGGCTTGCCGCCGCTTTTCGCGACGATGCCCACGGCCGGATCGAACTTGGACACGCCGTGATAGAGGATCGGATCGTCCTCCGCCGCGCCCATCCCCTTGCCCTTGCGCGTGACCACGTGCAGGAACTGCGGCCCCGAGAGCTTGCGGATGTTCGAGAGCGTCGACACCAGGGTGTCGATGTCGTGGCCGTCGATCGGCCCGATGTAGTTGAACCCGAACTCCTCGAACAGCGTGCCGCCGGTCACCATGCCCTTCACGTGCTCTTCGGCGCGCTTCGCGAGTTCCCACATGGGCGGCACGACGCCCAGCACCTTCTCGCTCGCCTTGCGCGCCGACGTGTACAGGCGTCCCGAAAGCAGCCGCGCGAGATAGTTGTTGAGCGCGCCGACGTTCTCCGAGATCGACATGTCGTTGTCGTTCAGGATCACCAGCAGGTTGGCGTCCATGGCGCCGGCGTTGTTCAGCGCCTCGAACGCCATCCCCGCCGTCAGCGCACCGTCGCCGATCACCGCCACTGCACGCCGCCCTTCGCCGGCGAGCTTGGCGGCCACCGCCATGCCCAGTCCGGCGCTGATGGACGTGCTCGAATGGGCCGTCCCGAAGGTGTCGTAGGGACTCTCCTCGCGCCGCGGAAACCCGGCTACCCCGCCGAACTGGCGCAGCGTGGACATCTGTTCGCGCCGACCCGTGAGGATCTTGTGGGCGTAGGTCTGGTGGCCCACATCCCATACGATGCGATCGGTCGGCGTGTCGAACACGTAATGCAGCGCCACCGTGAGCTCCACAGTGCCGAGGTTCGAGGACAGGTGTCCGCCGGTCTGCGAGACCGATTCGACGATGAAATCGCGCAGTTCCTTCGTGAGCTGCGGCAGCCGCTTCCGATCCAGCTTGCGCAGATCGGCGGGTTCGTTGATGGTTTCGAGCAGCTCGTAGGACACGCTAGAACTCTCTGGTGACGATGAACCGGCCGAGCTGCGCGAGGCGCCCGCCCTGACCGGCGACCTTGTCGAGCGCGGTGAGCGCATCGTCGAGCAATTGGCCTGCGAACTTCCGTGCCGCTTCGACCCCCAGCACGCTCACGTAGGTGGGCTTGTTGTCGTCCGCATCCTTGCCGGCCGTCTTGCCGAGCGTCGCGGTGCTCGCCGTGGCATCCAGCACGTCGTCCACCACCTGGAACGCGAGGCCGATGCATTTGGCGTAGCGGTCGAGCGACTCCATGCGCGCAGCATCGAGGGCACTGCCGCATTGCGCGCCGAGGAGCACCGACGCCCGGATCAATGCCCCGGTCTTGTGGACGTGCATGAACTCGAGCTCCGGTACCGAGAGCTGCTTGCCGAGGCTCGCGAGGTCCACGGCCTGGCCGCCGGCCATCCCGCGCGAACCGGCTGCCGTGGCGAGGCGTCCTACCATGTCCACCAGAACGGCGCTATCGCCGACGGGCGCACCCGCGAGCACCCCGAACGCGAGGCTCTGCAGGCTGTCGCCCACCAGCAGCGCTGTCGCGTCGTCGTACTGGACGTGGACGGTGGGCTTGCCCCGACGCAGGACGTCGTTGTCCATGCACGGCAGGTCGTCGTGCACCAGCGAATAGACGTGGATCAGTTCGACCGCGGCACCGATCCGGTCCACCCGGTCGGCCGGCGCATCGGTCGCCTCCCCTGCGGCATAGGCCAGCAACGGGCGGATGCGCTTGCCGCCGCCCAGCACCGCGTAGCGCATGGCTTCGTGCAGCCGCTGCGGAGCGATGTCGGCCCCCGGCAGCGCACGGTCGAGCGCAGCTTCTACGCGGGCCTGGTGGGCCTGCATCCAGCCGGCGAAATCACTCGGTATCGTCTGCACCGGACCAGTCCGTGAGCCGGTCGCCTTCGAGCACCTTGATCTGCTGCTGGGCGTCATCGAGAGCGGACTGGCAGTACTTCAGCAGTTCGGCTCCGCGCTTGTAGGCAGCCAGCGATGCTTCCAGGGTGAGCTGACCGCCCTCCATCGAAGCGACCAAGGCCTCGAGTTCGGCCATGGCGGCCTCGAAACTCTGGGGAGCCTTGGGTTCGGCAGCTTTGGCCATCGTTACCGGCATCGAAAAAGGGTCGAACATACCTTGTGCCCCAAACCGGGTCAACGCAACTCCCGCCCGGCCCGTTTTGGAGCGCCCGGATAAGCCAATTTTCGCTTGCCCCGGGGGTTTTTTGGGGGTACTTTCCCCCGGGGATGACAGGAAAAGGGCCGTTACACGCGCTGCCGCGGGGACGGCCTTTTGCTTTCATCGACCCACCCCGACATCGGAACCCGATCTCATCGACTCAGGATCAAGGAGGTAGCTCGAGCATCATGTCCGACCTGGCCAACGTCGCCGCTCTCACCCGTACACCCACTCAACTGCCCATCGACTGGTACTTCGATCCGGCCATCTACGAACTGGAGAAACGTCTCCTCTTCGATGGCGGTCCCGGCTACGTCGGCCACGAGCTGATGGTGCCGGAAGTCGGTGACTACCACTCCCTGGAGTGGATGGGGCACGGCAAGAGCCTGGTCAGGAACGCCAACGGCATCGAGCTGCTGAGCAACGTCTGCCGCCACCGCCAGGCGGTCATGCTGAAGGGTCGCGGCAACGCCCAGAACATCGTGTGTCCGCTGCACCGGTGGACCTACGACATGGGCGGCCGTCTGCTGGGTGCGCCCCATTTCCCCGGGAATCCCTGCCTCGATCTCGGCAAGTCGCCGCTGCAGAACTGGAACGGCCTGCTGTTCTCGGGCAAACGCGACATCGCCCGGGATCTGGGTCGCATGGCGGCCGGCCGCGAGTTCGATTTCACCGGTCACGTCTTCGACCGGGTAGAGATCGAGGAGTATCCGGTCAACTGGAAGACCTTCATCGAGGTCTACCTGGAGGACTACCACGTCGTGCCGTTCCATCCCGGCCTGGGCCGCTTCGTCGACTGCGACGGGCTCAAATGGGAGTTCGACAACTGGTACAGCGTCCAGAGCGTCGGGGTCTTCCAGCAGCTGGGCAAGCCCGGCACGCCCACCTACCGGAACTGGCACGAGCAGGTGCTGAAGTACTACGGCGGCGAGCAGCCGCGCCACGGCGCGATCTGGCTCACCTACTACCCCAACATCATGGTCGAGTGGTATCCGCACGTGCTGGTGGTTTCGACCGTAGTGCCGCGCGGACCGGAAGCCTGCACCAACGTGGTGGAGTTCTACTATCCCGAGGACATCGCGCTGTTCGAACGCGAGTTCGTGGAAGCCGAGCAGGCCGCCTACGCCGAAACCGCGGCGGAGGACCGCGAGATCTGCGTCCGCATGCAGGAAGGCCGCAAGGCCCTCTGGCTGCGTGGCGACAACGAAGTCGGCCCGTACCAGTCACCGATGGAGGACGGGATGGTGCACTTCCACGAGTTCCTGCGTCGGGAACTGGGACCCGCGATCCGCTAGGGCAACACGCGCTCCCTCACGACGCCGCCTTCGGGCGGCGTCGTCGTTTTCAGCGCGCCAACCGCCGCGTCACGAAATCCACCGTTGCCGCGATCACGGCGTCCGGCTGGTCGCGATGGGGCGAATGCCGGCAGTCGGCGAGCTTCAGGGTCTCCACGTCCGGGGCCAGGCGCGCGATGCGATCGATCTGGTCCAGGGTGCCGTATTCGTCCTGCTCGCCCTGGATCGCGAGCACAGGCACGCGCACGCGCGGCAGGTATTCCTCGATGTTCCACGCGCGGAAGTCCGGATGGAGCCAGATATCGTTCCAGCCGCGGAACGCCGACTCCACGTTCGCGTGGCGCTGCGCGAGCCGCTCCCTGAGATCGGCGGTCTCGTAGGCCACCTTCGCCTCGGCGATGCTGGTCACAGAGATGTCCTCCACCAGCACGTGCGGCGCCAGGACGATGAGCCCGGCCACCGGGCGGCTCGATCCGCCGGCGTGGATCAGCGCGATCGATCCACCATCGCTGTGGCCGAACAGGACCGGACGCTCGATCGCGAGGCGATCGAGCAGTTCGGGCAGCACGACCAGTGCCTCGTCGTGCATGTAGCGCATGGCGCGCGGCGCCGTGATCGGATCGGATTGCCCATAGCCCTTGCGGGAGTAGACCAGCGCCTCGCAGCCGGTCGCATCCGCCACGGCTTGAGGGAACTCCTTCCACAACGATACCGAGCCCAGACCTTCGTGCAGCAAGACGATGACGGGTCGACCGGACACGGGACGAGCCGACGGCAGGCGTACGTATTCGAGCCGGGTTCCGGCTACTTCGACGAACGACATCAGCCCTCGCCGGCCTGCCATCGCCCGGAGAGCGATGGCCTTCTGCAGGCACAGACAGTCCGCAGGGACTGTCTGTGTCCGGCCTCAGCCCGCAAGAGGGCTGGCCCCCTCACCCACCGCTCGAGAAGCATGGGAGGGGCTGTGCGCCCCAGCTGCGCTGGACGCTGCCCAGTTACGGCCGCTGACATCTCAGGGGGGAGAGGCCGAAGGCCTGTCGGGGGGGGCGTCATTTCTCAGACACTCAGATGCGTGTGCAGCAGGTCGGGTTGCGCACGAAGATCGGCGGCGGTCCCGGCGTAGACCACCTGCCCCTTCACCAGGATCACGGCACGATCGGCGATCGCCGTCACCGCCGCGTGATTGCGGTCCACCACGACGGTCGCGATGCCGCTCGCGCGGATCGCACCCACGATGGCCCAGATCTCCCGTGCCATCAGCGGTGCCAGACCTTCGGTGGCTTCGTCGAGGATCAGCAGGTCGGGATTGGTCATGAGCGCGCGGCCGATGGTGAGCATCTGCTGCTCACCGCCCGACAGCGCATCGCCCGCATGACCGATGCGATCGGCGAGACGCGGAAAGCTGCCGAGCACACGATCGAGTGTCCAGTCGCACTGGCCACGGGCACCGCTGCGCGCGGCCATCACCAGGTTCTCGCGCACCGACAGGTTGGGAAAGATGCCGCGCCCTTCCGGCACGTAAGCGATCCCGCGGCGCGCGATGCGGTGCGTCGGATCTGCGGTGACGTTCGCCCCATCCACCAGCACTTCGCCCCGTTTCGCCCGCACCAGACCGAGCAGCGATTTGAGCAGCGTACTCTTGCCCATGCCGTTGCGGCCCATCAGCGCCACGGTCTCACCGCGCCCCACGTCGAAGTCGACGCCGCGCAGGATATGGCTCGACCCGTAATAGGTGTGCAGGCCGCGGGCCTGGAGGATCGGATGTGTCATCGCCATCACGAAGTGCCGGACGTCAGAGACCCAGATCGGTGAGACCCGGATGATCGTCGGGCCGGCGCCCCAGGGGCCACCGGTACTTGCGATCGGATTCCTTGATCGGCAGATCGTTGATGCTGGCGTAGCGCTTCGCCATGTAGCCTTGCGGGTCGAACTCCCAGTTCTCGTTGCCATAGGAGCGGAACCAGTTGCCCGCGTCGTCGTGCCACTCGTAGGCGAAGCGCACCGCGATGCGGTTGCCTTCGAACGCCCACAGCTCCTTGACGAGGCGATAGTCGAGTTCCTTGTTCCACTTGCGGGTGAGGAATTGAACGATCTCCTCGCGCCCCACGGGAAACTCCGCACGATTGCGCCAGCGGCTGTCCACGGTGTAGGCACCAGCCACGCGCTGCGGGTCGCGTGTGTTCCAGGCGTCCTCGGCCATGCGGACCTTCTGGGTTGCGGTCTCGCGCGTGAACGGCGGCAGCGGCGGGCGTGGCGCTTCGCTCATGATCGTTCTCCTCCGTGAGGGGTGATACGTACGGCGCGATGGTGCCATCGGGGAAGCAGCGGCTCAACGCTCACACCGGCTCTCCCAGATACGCTTCCCGGACGGCGGCGCTCGCGCGGATCTGCGCCGGCGGGCCCGATTCCAGCACACGCCCCTCCACCATCACGGTCACGCGGTCCGCGACTTCGAAGACCGCGTCCATGTCGTGCTCCACCAGGAGAATGGCGTGCGCCGGACGCAGCTGCTTCAGTAGTTCGATCATGCGCGCCGATTCCTCGCTGCCCATGCCGGCCAGCGGTTCGTCGAGCAGCAGCACCGCGGCGCCCGTGGCAAGCACCATCGCGATCTCGAGCTGACGTTGCTCGCCATGGCTCAGCGTCGCAGCGACGATGTCTGCGCGCGCGCCCAGGCCGGCCTGCTCCAGGGCAGCCCGGCCCCGATCGCGCAGCGCGACGGTGCCGTGTGCATCGGACAGGATCCGCCATGCCCGCGGATCGCGCGACTGCGCCGCGAGCCGGCAGTTCTCGAAGGCAGTGAACTTCGCGAAGATGTTGGTGCGCTGATAGCTGCGGCCGATGCCGGCCAACGACCGCTTGTGGTTCGGCAAGGCCGTGACGTCCTTGCCGCGCAACAGCACGCGACCGCTGGTCACCGGCAGATCGCCGGACAGCAGATTGATGCACGTGGATTTGCCGGCGCCGTTGGGGCCGAGCAAAGCATGCACTTCGCCGCGCGCGAGCGACAGCGACACGTCGCGATTCGCGGCGAGCCCGCCGAACAGCCGGGTCAGCCCCTCGGCCGCGAGCAGGACGTCAGCCACGATCCGCCCCGAAGGCGCGCTTGAGGCGCCCCGGGAGCGCCGCCAGCCCTCCCGGCAGGAACAGCACCGCCGCGACGATCACGCCGCCCATCAGCAGCTGCCAGTGCCTGGTCCAGCCCGAGAAGACCTCCTGCATGGCGACGAAGGCGAAGGCGCCGCCCACGGAGCCCGCGAAGCTGCCGATGCCGCCCAGGATCACCATCAGCAGGACGTTGCCCGACTGATGCCACGACAGCAGCTCCGGCGTGACGAAGCCGAACAGGATGGCATAGAGGGAGCCCGCGAGGCCGGCGATGGCGCCCGCTATCGTGAAGGCCGCCAGCTTGTAGCGCACCGTCGCGAAGCCGAGCGCACGCATGCGTTGCTCGTTGCTGCGGATGCCCACGATGGCACGGCCGAACGGCGATCGGAGCAGGCGTGCCAGAAACCACCAGGTGATCAGCAGCGCCGCCGTCACGAACCAGCATTGCTGGCGGGCCTGCTCGAGATCGAACGGACGGAACGCCCCGAGGGCGGCACTGGGCTTGAAGTTGAGATAGATCCCATCCGAACCACCACCGATGGCCGTGTCGTGGAACACGTAGTACACCATTTGCGCGAATGCGAGCGTCACCATGATGAAGTAGATGCCACGCGTGCGCAGGACGAACAGTCCGATGATCAGCGCGGCGAGCCCGGCGGCAACGACCGCCCCCGGCAGCACCACCCACAAGCTCGCCGGATCGTACTTCGGCGCGAGCAGCACCGTCGCGTAGGCGCCGATCCCGAAATACGCGGCGTGACCGAAGCTCACCAGCCCGGTGTATCCGACGAGCAGATCGAGGCTCAGCGCGAAGATGGCGAGGATCATGGCCTTCGCCAGCAGCTCCGTGTAGAACGCCGAGTCCGTGAACGGAAACACGATGACCGCCGCCACGGCGACGAACAGCGCGACGCTGGACGCGCGGAACTTCATCCGCGCCGGAAGATGCCCTCGGGACGCCACAGCAGCACCATGGCCATCACGAGATAGACGGCGAGCCCGGCGTATTCCGGCACGAGGACTTTGCCGAAGGTGTCGGCAAGCCCGATCACGAGCGATGCGATCAGCGCACCCCAGATGGAGCCGATGCCGCCGATCACCACGACCACGAACGAAACGATGAGCACCTGGTTGCCCATGCCCGGGAACACGGACGAGACCGGCGCGGCGAGCATGCCAGCAAACGCCGCCAGCGCCACGCCCAGCGCGAAGACGATGCGGTACGTCCGATCGATGTCGATGCCCAGCGCCTGCACCATGTCGCGATCGTGACTGCCGGCGCGGATGACCATGCCGAGCCTGGTGCGGCGGATCAGCACGAACAAGCCGGCGGCCAGCGCAACGCAGACCGCGGAAATCACCAAGCGATATACCGGGTACGACAGCGTGTCGGTGAGCCGGATCGACGCCGCGAAGAGGGCCGGCACATCGACGCCGTGCACATCGTCACCGAACAGCAGGCTGCGGCCTTCCTCGAAGATCAGGATGAGGCCATAGGTGAGCAGCACCTGCTCGAGGTGATCGCGCTTGTACAGGTGCGCGAACAGCAGCCACTCGAGCAGCGCGCCGAACGCGAAGGCCAGCGGAATGCCGAGCAGGATGGCGTAGAACAGATTGCCGGTGAGCCCGGTCAACGCGAACGCCATGTAGGCACCGACCATGTAGAAGGCGCCATGGGCGAGATTGATGACGCCCATGATGCCGAAGATCAGCGTGAGACCGCTCGCCACCAGGAAAAGCAGCAGGCCGTACTGGACGGCGTTCAGAAGCTGGATCAGGAAGGTGGGGAGGTCCATCGTGGGCGGTAGGCGAGAAAACCGGCGCCGCAGCCCCCATCCCAACCTTCCCCCAGCGAAGCCGGGGGAGGGAGCCGTACACCCCTTCCCCCAGCTTCGCTGGGGGAAGGTTGGGATGGGGGCCCGGCCCGAACTACATCTTGCAACCCCGCGCCGGATCCGCCAGCGCCTTGATCGACACGGCCACCAGCTTGTTCTCCTTCCCCTCCGCCTTGCGCAGGTAGATGTCCTGCACCGGGTTGTGCGCCCGCGACAGCGTGAACGTCCCGCGCGGGCTCGCGATCTGGGCCGTCTCCATCGCCTTCTGCAACTCGGCGCGCCTGGTCACGTCACCGCCCGCCGCGGTGAGACCGATGTCCAGCAACTGCGCCGCGTCGAAGCCCTGCACGGCGTACACGTCCGGCTGCACCTTGTACGCTTTCGCGTAGCGCAACCGGAACGACTGGTTCTGCGCGTTGAGGATGCCGTCGGCGTAGTGCAGCGTCGTGACGAGGCCCTGCCCCGCCTCGCCCATGGCTTCGAGGGTACCGTCGGTGAGAAAGCCCGATGCATACAGCGGGATCGAGGTGCGCAGTCCCGCGGCCGCGTAGTCCTTCACGAACTTGACCGCACCGGCGCCGGCGAAGAACACGAACACCGCGTCCGGCTTGAGCGCCGCGATCTCGGTCAGGAACGGCTGGAACTCCACGTTCGGAAACGGCAGCGTGAGTTCCTTCACCACCTTGCCGCCTTCCTTCTCGAAGGCTTCCTTGAATCCGTCCACCGATTGCTGGCCCGCCGCGTATTTCCAGGTGAGCGTGACCACGGTCTTGTGCTTGCGCGCCGCCACTTCGCGGCCCATGGCATAGGACGACTGCCAGTTGGAGAAGGAACTGCGGAAGATGTTCGGGGCGCACAACGGTCCCGTGAGCTCATCGGCGCCCGCGTTCGGAACGACCATCAACGTATTGGTCTCGCGCGCGACCTTCGCCATGGCCATCGCCACGCCCGAATGGACCGTCCCTACCAGCACATCGACGCGATCGCGCTTCACCAGCTTGTTGACGTTCTCCGTGGCCTTGGCCGGGTCGGATTCGTCGTCCACCGTGAAGAACTCCACGGTGCGCCCACCGAGCTTGCCGCCGTTGCCCTCCACCTGCAGCTTGAAGCCGTTGGTGATGGCGTTGCCGAGCGCCGCGTAGGTGCCGGTGTAGGGGAGCATGAGGCCGACGCGGAGCTTGTCCTCGGCTTGGGCGGCAGTCGTGGAAGCGATGCCAACAAGCAACGCCTTCGACACGAAGGACGCGAAGGACACGAAGAGCACGAAGGAAAGGCGGGTTGATCTGCCGCTGCACCCAGCTTCGCGGCGGGCCGCCACGGGAGATGTACGCGTTCCGAATCTCTTCGTGACCTTCGCGTCCTTCGTGCTGAAAGCGTCTGAAGTTGTCTTTCCCATAGCTCCGATTCTCTCGAATTACCGCGCCGCCACACGCGCACGCAGTTTGAAACGCTGGATCTTCCCGGTCGCGGTCTTCGGCAGTTCGTCCACGAACTCGATCCACCGCGGATACTTGAACGGCGCCAGCCGCGACTTCACGTGCTGCTTGAGCGTATCGGCGAGGTCCGGCGCCGCCGACTGACCGGACTTCAAGACCACGAACGCCATCGGCTTCACCAGGCGATCTTCGTCCTCGCACCCGATCACCGCCGCTTCCAGCACGGCGGCGTGCGTGATCAGCGCCGATTCCACTTCCACCGGCGAGACGTACATGCCGCTCACCTTGAGCATGTCGTCGCTGCGACCGGCGTAGATGTAGTACCCGTCACGGTCCTGCACGTACTTGTCGCCGCTGCGCGTCCACGGACCCTGGAACGTGGCGCGCGATTTCTCGCGGTTGTTCCAGTAGAACGCCGCGCTCGTCGGGCCGGCGATCTGCAATTCGCCCGGCTCACCCACCGGCACCGGAGCGCCGTGGTCATCGACGATGCGCACCTCGTAGCCGGGCACCGGCTTGCCGGTGGTGCCGTAGCGCACGTCGCCGGGGCGGTTCGACAGGAAGATGTGCAGCATCTCGGTGCTGCCGATGCCGTCCAGGATGTCGACGCCGAAGTGGGCGGACCAGCGCTTGCCCAGTTCCTCGGGCAGCGCTTCGCCCGCGGATGTGCAGCGGCGCAGGCGCAGGTCGTTGCGCGCAGGCAGTTCGGCACTCGCCAGCAACGCGGCATACAGCGTGGGCACGCCGTAGAAGATCGTGGGCTGGTGCTGCTTGAGCCGCGCGAAGACCGCCGCCGGCGTCGGACGCTCGGCCATCAGGATCGCCGTCGCCCCCACCGCCATGGGAAACGTGAGGCTGTTGCCGAGCCCGTAGGCGAAGAACAGTTTCGCGGCGGAGAACACCACGTCGCTTTCCTGCAGACCGAGGATCGGGCGCGCATACAGTTCCGCCGTCTGCATGAGGCTCGCATGCACGTGCACCGTACCCTTCGGCGCACCGGTGGAGCCCGACGAGTACAACCAGAAGCAGGGATCGTCAGCGGTGGTCGCCGCAGGCTCGAACGGCCGGTCGGCACCGGTGAGCAGATCGGCAAAGGCGCGATGACCCTCGACGACGGCGCTTGAAACGACGACGTGCTCGAGCGAGGGAATCTTCGCGACGAGGGGCGCGAACGTCGGCAGCAGCGGCGCCGACACGAACAACACCCGCGCGCGGCTGTCGCGCAGCATGTACTCGTAGTCGTTCGCGGTCAGCAGCGTGTTCGCGCACACGGGCACGACACCGGCCTTCACGCAGCCCAGGAACGCCGTCGGAAAATCGATGGAGTCGTGCAACGCGAGCAGCACGCGCTCTTCCATCCGCACCCCCAGCCCGGTCAGCGCGTGGGCGAATCGATCGACCCGGCGCGCAAGATCGCCGTAGGTGTGCGGCCCCGCGTCGTCGATGAACACGGGCTTGTCCGCCCGTCCCGCACGCAGGTTGCGCTCGATCAGATCGTGGGCGGCGTTGTAGTCGCGCGGGATCGAGATCCGCGGCGGGCTCGATCCGTGGTCCGCCGTGCTGAGTTCCGCCAAGCGCTTCCCCTCCCCCTCGATGTCTTGTGTTGCGCCGGTGGACCGGCGGGCCTGCACTCTAGCTTGACCGGGCGGGTCCGGTACAGCGCGGCGCTCGCCCCGGGCACCGGGTCGGATCACCGCATCGACGCGGCCCGGTCCGCGCCAATACCACCGGCTGTGAGCAATATATTGCCTGTCTCGGAATTCCGGCAATTAATCTCTCTTGTTCATGTTCTTATACGGCCCTCGATGATCGTGTGCAAGCGGTACCGAGCTCTGGCAAGGGTAGATCGACACTGGATCGGCAAAATATCGCTTGCGCCTCCTCCGAGGCGGAACTAGAGTTCGCGCACTTCCAGCCGCCGCGCCGAGGCCTTCGTGAATCCAGTGGCCGTGCTCCCGATGAATGACGCGCCCGACGCTCTCGCCGACGCCGACGCAGCCTTTCTCGCGACCGTCGGCCGGCGCGTGCGCGAACGGCGCGCGCAGCGCGGCATCACGCGCAAGACGCTCGCCCGCATCGCCGATGTGTCCGAGCGCTACCTCGGTCAGCTCGAAACCGGCGAAGGCAACATATCCATCCTGCTGCTGCGCCGGATCGCCCTCGCGCTCGAGGTTCCGCTGCCCGAACTGCTGGCCTCCACCGAAGCCGAGGCCGACCTGGGCCGCCTGGGATCGCTGCTCGCGCGAGTCCCGGCCCACCGTCGCGCGGAAGTCGTGGCCCGCATCGCCGCGGAATTGGACGGCAGCCACGTCGAGAAGCAGCACCGCATCGCGCTGATCGGCCTGCGTGGCGCCGGCAAGTCGACGCTGGGCCGCGCGCTGGCGCAGTCGCTCGGCGTCCCCTTCGTCGAGTTGAACTCCGAGGTGGAACGCGAGACCGGCCTGCCGGCTTCCGAAGTGTTCGACCTCTACGGCCAGGCCGGTTACCGCCGCATCGAACGCCGCTGCCTCGAGCGCCTGATCGACCAGCACGAGCGCGCCGTGCTCTCCCTCGGCGGCGGCGCCGTATCGGACGACGAAACCTTCGATCTGCTGCTGCGCCGCTGCCGCACCGTGTGGTTGAAAGCGAGCCCGGAAGAACACATGGCGCGCGTCCTGGCGCAAGGCGATCTGCGGCCCATGGCCGGTCACGCCGACGCCATGGACGATCTCAAGCGCATCCTCGCCGTGCGCGAGCCGCTGTACCGCAAGGCCGATGTGGTGGTCGACACCGCGGGCCAGTCCGTCGAGCAAAGCCTGCAACGCCTCCGTCGCGCCGTGTCGGCGTGACGATTGACGAGGGAGTCCCCCATGACCGCCACCTTGACCGTCGCCTCCGAAACCGCCGCGTCGACGCTCGTCGACTACCGCACCGATCCCTCGCGCTACCGCCATTGGCGCCTTGCCGTCGAAGGCCCGCTCGCACGCCTCACGCTCGACGTGCAGGAGGACGGCGGCCTGCGGCCGGGCTACCGCCTCAAGTTGAACTCCTACGACCTCGGCGTCGACATGGAACTGCACGACGCGCTGCAGCGCATCCGCTTCGAGCATCCGCAGGTACGCACGGTGATCCTCACGAGCGCCAGGGAGCGCATGTTCTGCTCCGGCGCCAACATCTTCATGCTCGGGCTCTCGTCGCACGCGTGGAAGGTGAACTTCTGCAAGTTCACCAACGAGACCCGCAACGGCATCGAGGATTCCAGCGCCCACTCGGGCCTCAAGTTCATCGCGGCGTGCAACGGCGTGACCGCCGGCGGCGGCTACGAACTGGCACTCGCGTGCGACGAGATCATCCTCGTGGACGATCGTTCCTCCGCCGTGAGCCTGCCCGAGGTGCCGCTGCTCGGCGTGCTGCCCGGCACCGGCGGCCTGACGCGGCTCACCGACAAGCGCAAGGTGCGCCGCGATCTCGCGGACATCTTCTGCACCACCACCGAAGGCATCCGCGGGCAGCGCGCGAAGGAATGGCGGCTGGTGGACGACGTGGTGAAACCGCAGCAGTTCGCGGCTCGCGTGACCGAACGCGCGCTGGCATTGGCCGCGGGCAGCGATCGCCCCGCGGACGCCAAGGGTGTGGCGCTGCCGCGGATCGAGCGCGAGGACGGCGCCGAAGGTTATCGCTATCGCCACGTGGACGTGCGCCTGGACGGCAAGGCACGCCAGGCCGTGTTCACCGTACGCGCGCCGGACGGTGCCGAGCCTGACGACATCGACGGGATCGTCGCCCGCGGCGCCGACTGGTGGCCGCTGGCCATGGCGTGCGAACTGGACGATGCGATCCTCATGCTGCGCACCAACCACCTGGAACTGGGCACGTGGGTGCTGAAGACGGCCGGCTCGATCGATCACGTACTCGCGGTCGACGCGGCGCTCGTGCGTCACGCCGATCACTGGTTCGTGCGTGAAACCATCGGCATGCTGCGCCGGACCCTGGCGCGCCTTGAGACCAGTTCGCGCACCCTGTTCGCGCTGGTGGAACCCGGGTCTTGCTTCGCCGGCACGCTCTTCGAACTGGCCGGCGCCTCCGACCGTATCTACATGCTCGATGCGCAGGACGCACCGGACACCGCCCCGAAGATCGCGCTGTCGGCGCTCAACTTCGGGACGTACCCGCGCATCGACGGTCACACGCGCCTCGGCGCCCGCTTCTACGGCGACGCGGCGCTCGTCGGTGCGGCGCACGCCGCCGTCGGCCGATCGTTGAGTGCCGCCGAGGCTCTGACCCTCGGTCTCATCACCGCTGCGCCGGACGACATCGACTGGGCCGACGAGATCCGGATCGCGCTCGAAGAACGCGCCAGCCTCTCGCCCGACGCACTGACCGGCATGGAAGCGAACCTGCGCTTCGGCCTCCAGGAAACCATGGACACGCGCATCTTCGGCCGCCTGTCGGCCTGGCAGAACTGGATCTTCAACCGGCCCAACGCGGTCGGCGAGTTCGGTGCGCTCAAGGTCTACGGCACCGGTCACAAGGCCCAATTCAACCGCGAACGCGTGTAGGACTGCCCCGATGAACATCGACTACAGCCAGAAGATTCCGAACAACGTCGGCCTGAGCGACGACCGCACCCTGCAGCGTGCGCTCGAGCATTGGCAACCCGAATTCCTGAACTGGTGGGCCGACATGGGGCCCGACGGCTCCGCGGCGTTCGACGTGTACCTGCGCACCGCGGTGAGCGTCGATCCCGCCGGCTGGGCCAACTTCGGTTACGTGAAGATGCCGGACTACCGCTGGGGCATCTTCCTGAACCCTGCGGAAACCGATCGCCGCATCGGCTTCGGCGACCACAAGGGCGAGCCCGCGTGGCAGGAGATTCCCGGCGAGTACCGGGCGAACCTGCGGCGCATCGTGGTGACCCAGGGCGACACCGAACCCGCCTCGGTCGAGCAGCAGCGCCATCTCGGCCTGACCGCCCCGTCGCTCTACGACCTGCGCAATCTGTTCCAGATCAACGTGGAGGAAGGCCGCCACCTGTGGGCCATGGTGTACCTCCTGCACCGCTACTTCGGGCGCGACGGCCGCGAGGAGGCCGAGGCCCTGCTCGAACGCCGCTCCGGCGACCAGGACAATCCGCGCATCCTCGGCGCCTTCAACGAACGCACGCCCGATTGGCTGTCGTTCTTCCTGTTCACCTTCTTCACCGACCGCGACGGCAAGTTCCAGCTCTGCGCGCTGGCCGAATCGGGCTTCGATCCGCTCGCCCGCACGACCCGGTTCATGCTGACCGAGGAAGCCCATCATATGTTCGTGGGCGAATCCGGCATCGCGCGCATCCTGCAGCGCACCTGCGAGGTCATGAACCAGCACAAGACCGACGACCCGGCGACGCTGCGCAGCCTCGGCGTGATCGACCTGCCCGCGATCCAGCGCTATCTCAACTTCCACTACAGCGTGACGATCGATCTCTTCGGCGCCGATCTTTCCTCGAACGCGGCCACGTTCTACAGCACCGGCATCAAGGGTCGGTTCGAGGAATCGAAGCTGACGGACGATCACGTGCTGAAGGATGCGACCTACCCGGTGCTCGAGATCTCGGGGAGCGAGATCGTCACGCGCGAGGCGCCGGCGTTGAACGCGCTGAACGAGAAGCTGCGCGACGACTACATCCGCGACACCCTGGCGGGCGTGGGCCGCTGGAACAAGGTCATGCAGAAGAACGGCATCGACTTTCAGCTCACGGTGCCGCACAAGGCGTTCAACCGGCAGATCGGCAGCTTTGCCGGCGTGAAGGTCGCGCCGGACGGCCGCATCATTTCGGCGGCCGACTGGGAGGCCGGCGTGCGGTCGTGGCTGCCCACGGATGAGGACAAGGCCTACGTCCAGTCGCTGATGGGGCGGGTGGCGGAGCCGGGCAAGTTCGCCCACTGGATCGCGCCGCCGCCCATGGGCATCAACAAGCAGCCGTTGGATTTCGAGTATGTGCGGTTCAACTGACGGACGGATGCCCCCATCCCAACCTTCCCCCGGCGCAGCCGGGGGAAGGGGCGTACATCCTCTCCCCCAGCAAAGCTGGGGGAAGAATGCAGTACATCCCCTCCCCCAGCTTCGCTGGGGGAGGGTTAGGGTGGGGGCAAGCGGTCCCCACACATCAAGATGAACGCCCCCGACCTCGCCCTCCAGCACGTCATCGACCCGGAGATCTGCATCCGGTGCAACACGTGCGAAGAGACCTGTCCGATCGACGCGGTCACCCACGACGAGCGCAACTACGTCGTGAAGTTCGAGGTCTGCAACGGCTGCAACGCCTGCGTGCCGCCCTGCCCCACCGGAGCCATCGACAACTGGCGCCACGTGGCTCGCGCACAGGCCTACACGGTCGAGGAACAGCTCTCCTGGGACGTGCTGCCACCGCAGACGGCGTCGACGGAGACCGCCGAAACCGCGATCCCCGAGGAGGTCCAACGCCTCACCGCGGAAGCAACGGCTGGTTTGGGCACTGCGGTCGCCGCCCCCTGGTCCGCGGAGAAGCCGTCGGTCAACCTGTTCACGCCGCGCAATCCGGTCACGGCCACGGTGGCAGGCAACTTCCGCCTCACCGAGGACGGCGCGTCGAGCGACATCCGCCACATCGTGCTCGACTTCGGCGGTGCGGTGTTTCCGGTGCTGGAAGGCCAGTCCATCGGCGTGATCGCTCCCGGCACCGACGCGAACGGCAAGCCGCACTACGTACGCCTGTACTCGGTGGCAAGCCCGCGCGACGGCGAACGGCCCGGCTACAGCAACCTCTCGATCACCGTGAAACGGGTCGACGAAGACCATGACGGCAAGCCGGTGCGCGGGGTCTGCTCGAACTATCTCTGCGATCTGCGCAAGGGCGACACCGTGCAGGTGGTCGGCCCTTACGGCACCAGCTTCCTGATGCCCAACCATCCGGGTGCGTCGCTGCTGATGATCTGCACCGGGACCGGCTCCGCCCCGATGCGGGCGATGACCGAACGGCGGCGGCGCAATCGCGCTTCCGGCGACGGCAAGCTGCTGCTGTTCTTCGGCGCACGTGCGCCCGGTGAACTGCCCTACTTCGGCCCGCTGATGAAGTTGCCGAAGGACTTCATCGACATCAACCTTGCGTTCTCGCGGGTTACGGGCCAGCCCAAGCAATACGTGCAGGATCTCGTTCGTGCGCGCGCCGCCGACGTCGCAACGATGCTGTCCGACGAAAACTGCTACATCTACATCTGCGGACTGAAGGGCATGGAAGGCGGTGTGCTCGAGGCGTTCCGCGATGTTGCGCGGCAGCACGGTTTCGACTTCGATGCGCTATGGCCGCAGCTGCTGGCGAGCAACCGGATCCATATCGAGACGTACTGACGCGGGGACGAGGTGACGTCCCCCCACGTTCCGAAATAAACTCCCGCCACCATGATCACCATCCAGCACGAAGGCGGTCTCATCACGACCGGTGTGTTCGGCGAGTTCACCCTCGGTGACTATCGCCAGTTCGAGCGCGAAGTGCTCGAGCGGCTGCGGGTCCAGGGCAAGGTCGACCTGCTGCTCGACCTGCGCGACATGCAGAGCTACACGCTCGACGTCGCGTGGGAGGACGTCCGGTTCGTGCGCGAGCACGCGCACGATTTCCGGCGCGTGGCCGTCATCTCCGACGACCAGTGGACCGTCTGGCTCGCGTGGCTCACACGGCTCATGGTGGACGCGGAGGTGCGCGTGTTCGACGAGGAGTCGGGCGCTCGGGAATGGCTCGATGCCGTCGCCGGGAGTCCGGCGGATACAACTTTCTCGACGTTGATCTCCATCGCGGCGCTGGCACAGCGGCTGGACGATCCTGGCATCGTGATCTTCGACTGCCGCCACGATCTGATGAAACCGGAGGCCGGCGCCGCCGCCTACGCGAAATCCCATATTCCCGGCGCGCGCTTCGCCAGCGTCGATCGCGATCTGGCCGGTCCCCTCACGGGCAAGAACGGCCGCCATCCGCTTCCCGATCCGGACAAGTTCATCGCCTGGCTCGGCAGCCAGGGCGTCTCGAACTCGACCCAGGTGGTCGGTTACGACAGCGGCGGCGGCATGTACGCCGCACGGCTGTGGTGGATGCTGAAGCACTGGCTCGGCCATGAGAAGGTGGCCGTGCTCGACGGCGGTTGGGACATCTGGGTTCGAGCGGGCTTGCCGGTGACCGACAGCGTTCCGAAGCCTCGGCCGGCGACGTTCACCGCCCAGCCGAAGGATGCGATCGTCACCGTCGATCAGGTGCTGGCCCATCTAGGCAAACCCGACATGCAGGTGATCGACGCGCGCGCGAACGATCGCTTCCGCGGCCAGAACGAGACCATCGATCCGGTGGGCGGGCACATCCCCGGAGCGGTCAACCGCGTCTTTCGCGACAATCTCGATCCGTTCGGGTTCTTCAAGCCAGCGGCGGAACTGCGCGCTGCGTTCGAGCCGCTGGTGGGCAATCATCCGATGCACGAGATCGTGCACCAGTGCGGCTCGGGCATCACGGCCGCGCACAATCTGCTCGCGATGGAAATCGCGGGCATGAAGGGCACGAAGCTGTATCCGGGGTCGTGGAGCGAATGGTGCGCGGATCCCGCGCGACCCGTCGCCACCTGACCGCGAAATCACTCCTCGAGGAAGACGGCATGCAGGACGAGCGTACGGAAACCCTGGAGCAGATCGGTGCCGCATTCCGGCAGACGCGTCCGCCTGAACCGGAACCGAACATGCCGGCCCGCCCGACCCTGAAGGACATCTTCAACCTGCGGCTCAACACGCCCAAGTTCGGATTGCCCATCGCCGCCGCGCCTCATTGCACCCAGTGCGCAGTGCAGGCACTGAAGGCCGGCATGGACGAGAAGATCGTGCTCGCCTGTCTGCTGCACGACGTGGGTCTCGCCGTCTGCCGTCCCGATCACGGCTGGTGGGGTGCCCAGCTCGTGGAGCCCTACGTGCCGGAAGAGGTGTCGTGGGCCATCCGCTACCACCAGGCACTGCGCTACTTCCCCGATGAATCCGTCGGCTACGAGTACCCGCAGATGTACCGCAAGATGTTCGGCGAGGACTATCGCCCGCCCGAGTACATCGCGGCCGCCCACGAGCATGCGCGCAACCACAAATGGTACATGCAGGCGCGCAGCATCACGCTCTTCGACGACTACAGCTTCGAGAAGAACCAGGTCTGGTCGATCGAACCGTTCGAGGACATCATCGGCCGGCACTTCCGCCAGCCGAAGGAAGGGCTGGGCAACGACGCGAGCGCCACGGCCCACATGTGGCGCACGCTGATCGACCCCAGCAAGCCGCTGTAGGCCGGTCGTGGCCGCGGATGCGGTTCTGGTGCTGCATTTCGCCTTCGTGACATTCGTCGTGGGCGGCTTTGCCCTGGTATGGATCGGTCACTTCGCAGGCTGGGGCTGGATCGGCAACCGGGTGTTCCGCTCGCTGCACCTCGCGGCCATCACCTTCGTGGCGATCGAATCCCTGATCGGCATGGTCTGCCCCCTGACACAATGGGAGGATGCCCTGCGCGGCGCAACGAACGAACGGTCCTTCATTGCCCGCTGGCTGCACGCCATTCTGTTTTACGATCTGCCCGAGTGGGTGTTCTCGGCGCTCTACGTGGCGTTCGCGGTGCTGACGGCGCTGACGATCCGCCTCGTACCGGTGCGTCCGAAGGCCGAGCGCACCGCGAGGCTGCACGCCTGAGAACTTTGCGGGTTTTCCGCGTCGACGCGGAACTCCGCTTCCCCGATTCGCGTCCGAGAACCAGTTTTCCCCGAGGAGAAGATCCATGATTGAGTTCAGTGTGAACGGGCGGGCCGTCCAGGTGGACGTCGAGCCCGAGATGCCCCTGCTGTGGGTGCTGCGCGACGAGCTCGGCCTGACCGGCACCAAGTACGGCTGCGGCATCGCCATGTGCGGCGCCTGTACGGTGCATCTGGACGGTGTCGCGACCCGGACCTGTGTGCTGCCCGTGTCCGCCGTGGCCGGCAGGAAGATCACGACGATCGAAGGGTTGTCGAAAGACGGCACGCACCCCGTGCAGAAGGCCTGGGTGCAACTGCAGGTGCCCCAGTGCGGCTACTGCCAGAGCGGCCAGATCATGGCGGCGGCGTCCCTCATCGCCACCGACAAGAAGCCCAGCGACGAGACCATCGAGACCACGATGAGCAACATCTGTCGCTGCGGTACCTACGTGCGCATCCGCGAAGCCGTGAAGCTCGCGGCGACGCTCAAGTGAGGAGACCCGCCATGACCGCCAACATCGATCAAGGCCGCCGCCAGTTCATCGTCTCCTCCGCCGCCCTCGGGGGCGGGATGATGATCGGCGTCAACTTCCCCCTCCTCGCCCAGGCCGCCGCCGAAGGCGTCAACGAAGTCACCCACTGGATCGTGATCCAGCCGGACGACTCGGTGATCATCCGCATCGCCCGCTCCGAACTGGGTCAGGGCAGCTTCACCGGGCTCGCCATGCTGGTGGCCGAGGAACTGGAATGCGACTGGGGCAAGGTCCGCCCCGAGTACGCCGACGTGAACGAACACGTCCGGCGCAACCGCATCTTCGGCCCCATGACCACGGGCGGCAGCCGCTCCATCCGCGACTCGCACAAGTACCTGCGCGAAGCCGGTGCCGCGGCCCGCGAGATGCTGACGACCGCGGCCGCCAAGGAATGGGGCGTCCCGGCCTCCGAACTCACCGTGAGCAAGGGCGTGATCACCCACGCTGCCTCCGGCAAGTCCACCACCTACGGCAAGATCGCGCCGCAGGCGGCGCTGCTCGAAGCGCCGAAGGAACCGAAGCTCAAGGACCCGAAGGACTGGAAGCTGCTGGGCACCTCGCCGGCCCGCTTCGACATTCCGGACAAGACCACGGGCAAGCAGATCTACGCTGCCGACGTGCGCCTGCCCGGACTGGTCCACGCTTCGATCGCCCAGTGCCCGGTGTTCGGCGGCAAGTTGAAGTCGGTGGACAAATCCAAGGTCGAAGGCATGCGCGGCGTGAAGAGCGTCGTCACGGCCGAGGATTGGGTCGCCGTCGTCGCCGACAACTGGTGGCGCGCCAACCAGGCACTGAAGGCGCTGCCGATCGAATGGGACGTGGGCACCAACGGCGAAGTGTCGAGCGAGTCGATCAACACGTTCCTGCGCACCGGCATCGATGCAACCGACGTACCGGTCGCGCGCAAGGATGGCGACGCTGCCGCGGCCTTCGCCGGTGCAGCGAAGGTGCTCGAGGCCGAATACTCGGCACCGTTCCTGAACCACGCGACCCTGGAACCGCAGACTGCCACCGCACTGATCAAGGCGGACGGCGTCGAGGTCTGGGTCGGTACGCAGAACGGGGAGGCCTCCATCGCTGCCGCGTCGGAAGCGGCCGGCGTGCCGCTGGAGAAGGTCATCCTGCACAAGATGCACGCGGGCGGTGCCTTCGGTCGTCGCACGGCGTTCAACGAGTTCACCAAGCAGGCGATCAAGATCGCGCAGACCATGCCCGGCACACCGGTGCGCCTGCAATGGTCGCGCGAGGAAGACATGACCCAGGGCCGCTATCGGCCGGTGTCGCTCACGAAGCTGCGCGGCGCTCTGGACAAGGACGGCAACTGGATCGGCTGGCAGGTACGCCAGTCGGAACCCTCGATCGCCGCCGCCGTGCTGACGCAGTTCCTCAAGGACGGCATCGACCAGATCGGCACGCGCGTGTTCATCGATTCGCCCTATGGCGTACCGAACTACACGCTGGAATACGCGATGCGCAACACCCACGTGCTGCTCGGTCCGTGGCGCGCGGTGGCGCACACCCACAACCCGTTCTTCCGCGAGTGCTTCATCGACGAACTGGCCCAGGCCGCCGGCAAGGATCCGTACCAGTTCCGCCGTGCGATGCTGGAGAAGAAGCCCAAGGATCTGGGCGTGCTCGATGCGGCGGCGAAGGCCGTGGGCTGGGGTACCGCGCCGCCCAAGGGCGTCTTCCGCGGCATCGCGGTGTCGGATTCATACGGCAGCTATTCGGCGGCGGCGGTTGAGATCTCGGTGAAGAACGGCACGGAGATCGAGGTCAAGCGCGTGATCGTTGCGCTCGACCCCGGCTACGTGGTGCATCCCGACGCGGTGAAGGCGCAGATCGAGAGCGGTGTCGTGTGGGCGTTGAGTGCCGCGATGCTGGAGGAGATCACCATCGACAAGGGTCGCGTGGTCCAGACCAACTTCGCGGACTATCCGGTGCTCACCATGCGTCACACGCCGAAGACCGAGGCGATCCTCATGCCGACCGGCGGGTTCTGGGGCGGCGTCGGCGAGCCTCCCATGGCGGCCGTCGGTCCCGCGCTCGGTAACGCGATCTTCGCCGCCACCGGCAAACGCATCCGCTCGCTACCCCTCAAGCATGCGGGATTCAGCTACGTCTGACGGCAACGGCACGCTGCCTCCACCCCAACCCTCCCCCGGCGAAGCCGGGGGAGGGAGCGGTATGCCCCCCACCGAAGGTGGGGCAAAGAGCAGTACGCCCCTTCCCCCGCGACGCAGTCGTGGGGGAAGGCTGGGATGGGGGCACGACACTGAGAGCGAATCCCCGATGACCCCACAGTCATCCCGCCGCCGCCTCCTGCAAGCAACCGCGTCCGCGGCCGCGATCACGCTGCTGCCCATCCGCACCGTGCAAGCCACACCCGAATTGCTTGCCGCGGCTCTGCGCGAAACCTTCGGCGACACCGAAATCCGCCGCGGCCGCGTGAAGCTGGACATCGCCCTGATCGCCGAGGACGGCACCATCGTCCCGACCACGATCACCGTGGACAGCCCCATGACCGAGACCGATCACGTCAAGGAGATCCATCTTTTCGCGGAACGCAATCCGCTGCCTCGCGTAGCCGCCTTCCATCTCGGCCCTCACAACGGCCGTGCGCAGGTCTCGACCCGAATCCGGCTGGCTGAAGCTCAGCGCGTGATCGCCGTCGCTCGCATGAACGACGGAACGTTGTGGTCGGATGAGATGCAGGTGGAAGTCTCCCTCACCGCCTGCGGCGGCTGATCCGAATGGCCCGCACGTTCATCCGCATCCCAGCCGAAGCGAAGCCGGGCGAGATCGTCGAAGTGAAGGCGATGATCGAACATCCCCAGCACTCCGGGTTCCGCCTGGATCACGTAGGCAAACCTATTCCCCGCCACATCGTCACGACCTTCACGTGCAGCTATGCCGGGAAGGAAGTGTTCCGCGCGGACTTCCATCCTTCCGTCGCCACCAATCCCTATGTCGCCTTCTTCGTCCGGGCGACCGCTGCGGCCGAGTTCGAACTGACCTGGATCGACGACCGCGGTACGGTCGTCAAGGAACGCACGACCCTGAACGTGGCCTGAGCGGCTCTCGCAGCCTCAGTGCGGCCGCTCCATCTTGCAGCGATGCGGCAGCACGGCGTCCTCGGCCTCGATCCGTCCCTCGGTCTTCCAGCCGAACCCGGTCCCTTCGACGTCGTACTGCACACCCGCCCCCACCTTGGTGAACACGGCAGCGTACTGCGCCTGCATAAGCTGATGATCGTCGGCCCGCATCCACATGGTTCCGGTGCCGCCGTCGTAGCGCATCGTCTCCAGGGCCGCCGCCACCTTGACCGGGTCGGTGGATTTCACGGTGTCGATCGCCTTCGCCCACATCTCCACGGCGTTCTTCTGGGGCAGCGCATTCCATTCCTCCTTGTACTTGCTCCGGTACTCGAGGAAATACGAAGTCAGACGGCCGTCCGCCACGTTCGAGTGCCACGGGTTCACGTTGACCAGACGTTCCGCACCGGCTTCGGCGATCGCGGTCGGCGTACCGACGAAATGAGCATTCAGCGTGTAGTAGCGCGCCGCCAGACCGGAATCGTGGCTGGCCCGTACGAGCAGGATCAGATCCGATCCCCAGTTGCTGGTGATCACCGTGTCGGCGCCGGACGCCTTGATCTTCGCGACGTAGGGTGCGAAGTCCTTGGTCTTCTGCAGCTGGATGAGATCGTCACCTACCACTTCCACATCGGGCCGGCGCTGGGCGATGAGTTCGCGCAGCAGTTTGCGCACCGCCTGGCCGTAGGCGTAGTCCTGGTTCAACAGATACACCTTGTGCACGCTCTTGCTCGCGGCCACCTGCTGGACCAGACCCACCACCTTCATATCCGCATTGGCGTCGAAACGGAAGTGCCAGAAGTTGCACTGCTCGTTGGTAAGCTCCGGTGCGAGCCCGCCGTAGTTGAGGAACAGCACCCTGCCTTCCGGATTGCGCGCGTTGTGCTTGGCGATAGCCTCGGTCAAGGCGATCGCCACGTGGGAACCGGCGGTCCCGAAGACGAAATGGATGCCTTGATCCGTGACCGCCTTCAGAGCGATGAGCGCTTCGGCCGGACTCGCCTTGCTGTCGAACTGCACCACTTCGATCTTCTGCCCCCCCAGCACACCGCCGTGGGCGTTCACCTGATCGACGGCGAACTGCACATGGTTCGACCACCACTTGCCCACGGCAGCCGGCGGCCCGCTCAGCGGTTCGATGTCCGCGATGCGGATGGTCTCGGCGCCAGCATTGATGGAACCGGCGATGGACAACGACGCTCCGGCTGCTGCGACGACCAGACGGAATCCGAGCATGGCCCCTCCCCCTTTCGTCCCGGCCCACCCGCCTTGCGATTCCTCGATCGCTCGGCGCAGCAGGAACGGCTTCGCCCCGGTTTGTCGGGCGCGATCCCGACACCCATGAAAGCTTGCGCCCCCGGCGACAGGCCCGCAAGAGGTCGCGACCTGCCAGCCCGATCGCCGCGGGCTCGCACGTCGGATCGGATCGAGCCCGGTGCCACGGTCGACGAACGTTCCCATCTCACCGTCGCCTGACAAGCCGGGACAGGTTCAGCGGGGCCGCTCCATCTTGCAGCGATGCGGCAGCACGGTCTCCTCCGCATCGACCCGACCTTCGGTTTTCCAACCGAATCCGGTCCCTTCGGCGTCGTACTTCACGCCCGGGCCCACCTTCGTGAACACCGCGGCGTACAGCGGCTGCATGATCTGGTGGTCGTCGGCACGGATCCACATCGTTCCGCTTCCGGCGTCGTAGCGCGTCGTCTCCAGCGCTTGTGCGATCTTGATCGCATCGGTGGACTTCGTCGATTCGATGGCCCGCGCCCACATCTCCACCGCCGCCTTCATCGGCAAGTGGTTCCACTCTTGCCTGTACTTGCCCTTGAACTCGAGATAGTACGGCTGCAGCTTGCCGTCGCTCACGTTCGGGTGCCAGGCATTGACGTTGACCAACCGTTCGGCACCGGCCTCGCCGATGGCCGTAGGCGTTCCGATGAAATGGGCGTTGAGCGTGTAGAAGCGTGCACCGAGTCGGGAGTCGTGGCTCGCCCGCATCAGCAGGATCAGGTCCGAGCCCCAGACGCTGGTGATCACCGTGTCGGCTCCGGAGGCGCGGATCTTGGCCACGTAGGGTGCGAAGTCCTTCGCCTTCTGCAGCTGGATGAGATCGTCACCGACGATCTCGATGTCCAGCCGCCTCTGCGCGAGCAGTTCGCGCAGCAGCTTGCGCACCGCCTGACCGTAGGCATAGTCCTGGTTGAGCAGATACGCCTTGCGGACGTTCTTGCTCGCGAGGACCTGCTGCAGCAAGCCGACCACCTTCTGGTCCCCGTTCGCTTCGAAGCGGAAATGCCAGAAGCTGCACTGCTCGTTGGTCAGTTCCGGCGCGACGCCACCGTAGTTGAGGAACAGTACCCGGGCGTCGGGATTGCGTGCGTTGTGCTTGGTGATCGCTTCGCTGAGCGCGATCGCGACGTGCGACCCCGCCGTGCCGAACACGAAGCGGATGCCCTGGTCTGTCGCCGCCTTGAGCGCGATCAGGGCCTCGGCCGGACTCGACTTGCTGTCGAACGGCACGAGCTCGACCTTGCGCCCGAGCACCCCGCCGCCGGCGTTCAACCGGTCCACGGCGAACTGCGCCTGGTTGGTCCACCACTTGCCCACTGCGGCCGGCGGACCGCTCAACGGCTCGATGGTGGCGATGCGGATCGGCGGATCGGCGGCTTGCGCCAGTCCACCGATCACGATCCAGGCGACACCCGACACCGCGGCGGCGACTTTTCTTGTGATGGACATCTTCTCATCCCCCCCCTGCGAACCGATTCCGACCGCGATCGCTCGGCCGTCGGACAGCGCCGACGATGCGAGCGGATCACAGCACCTGCGTTGGTTCAGGTCGGCGGGCGATACAGCGACCCTACATGTTCCGGCGGTATTGCCCTCCGACCTCGAACAACGCGCTGGTGATCTGACCGAGCGAGCAGCAGCGCACCGCATCCATCAGCACCGCGAAGACGTTCTCGTTGCGGATGACGGCCCCTTTCAGACGCTCCAGCATGGCCGGCGACTCATGGGCATGGGCCGCGTGGAAGTCCTTCAGGCGCTTCAGCTGCGACTGCTTCTCCTCTTCACTCGAGCGTGCCAGTTCCAGCTTGTCAGGCACCGGGTCACCGTGCGGGTTGCGGAAGGTGTTCACGCCGATGATCGGGTACTCGCCGGTGTGCTTGAGGTGCTCGTAGTGCAGCGACTCCTCCTGGATCTTGCCGCGCTGGTAGCCCAGTTCCATCGCGCCCAGCACGCCGCCGCGCTCGCTGATGGCTTCAAACTCCTTCAGCACCGCCTCTTCCACCAGATCGGTCAGCTCGTCGATGATGAAGCTGCCCTGGTTCGGATTCTCGTTCTTGGCGAGGCCCCATTCGCGGTTGATGATGAGCTGGATCGCCATGGCGCGCCGGACCGACTCCTCGGTCGGCGTAGTGATCGCCTCGTCGTACGCGTTGGTGTGCAGCGAGTTGGCGTTGTCATACGTGGCGATCAGCGCCTGCAGGGTGGTGCGGATGTCGTTGAAGTCGATCTCCTGCGCGTGCAGCGAGCGGCCGGAGGTCTGGCAGTGGTACTTCAACTTCTGGCTGCGCTCGTTCGCCCCGTACTTGTCGCGCATCGCCACGGCCCAGATGCGACGGGCAACGCGACCCAGCACCGTGTACTCGGGGTCCATGCCGTTGCTGAAGAAGAACGACAGGTTGGGCGCGAAGTCGTCGATGTGCATGCCGCGCGCCAGATAGGCTTCGACGAACGTGAAGCCGTTCGACAGCGTGAACGCGAGCTGGCTGATCGGATTCGCGCCGGCCTCGGCGATGTGATAGCCGGAGATGGACACCGAATAGAAATTGCGGACATCGTGGTGGACGAAATACTCCTGGATATCGCCCATCACCTTGAGCGAGAACTCGGTGGAGAAGATGCAGGTGTTCTGGCCCTGGTCCTCCTTCAGGATGTCGGCCTGCACCGTCCCGCGGACGTTCTCCAGCACCCAGGCGCGGATCTTCTGGGCTTCGTCGTCCGTCGGCTCGCGGCCGTTGTCGGCCTTGAACTTGTCGATGTTCTGGTCGATGGCGGTGTTCATGAACATCGCCAGGATCGTCGGCGCGGGCCCGTTGATGGTCATGGACACCGACGTGTTCGGCGCGGTGAGGTCGAAGCCCGAGTACAGGACCTTCATGTCCTCCACCGTGGCGATGGACACGCCCGAGTTGCCGACCTTGCCGTAGATGTCCGGACGCAGATCGGGGTCGTTGCCGTACAGCGTGACCGAATCGAACGCCGTGGACAGGCGCTTGGCCGGCATGCCCTGGGACACCATCTTGAACCGGCGGTTGGTGCGGAACGCGTCGCCTTCGCCGGCGAACATGCGGGTCGGGTCCTCCCCCTCCCTCTTGAAGGCGAACACGCCGCCGGTGAACGGGAACGAGCCCGGCACGTTCTCCATCCAGAGCCAGCGCAGCAGTTCGCCATGGCATTCGTAGCGCGGCAGGACCACTTTGCGGATCTTCGTGCCGGACAGTGACGCGGTCGTGAGCTTGGTGCGGATCTCCTTGTCGCGGATCTTCACCACGTACTCGTCGCCGCTATACGCCTTCTGCATGGCGGGCCACATGGCGAGGAGCTTCTTCGATGCGGCATCGAGGCGCGCCTCGCGATCGGCGATGAGCGCGTCGAGTTGGGCGATGCTGCCCCCACCCTTGCCCTCCCCCAGGGTAGCTGGGGGAGCGGATGAAAGCATCCGCTTCGTTTCCACGAGCTGCTGGCGCTCGCGCGCGATGCGCGACTGCTCCAGCCCGCGCTTGTGGTGGTTGCGCACCGTGTCGGAGATCTCGGCCAGGTAGCGCACGCGCGGCGACGGCACGATGGGCGTCTGGTGGGTCGAATGCCGCGTCGCCACCGGCGGCAGCTTCGACGAGACCGTCTTCAGCCCCAGCTCCCGCAGCTTCGGCAGCAACGCCTGGTACAGCGCCGTCACGCCGTCGTCGTTGAAGCGCGCGGCCATGGTGCCGAACACGAGCATCTCGTCCGGCTTCTTGGCGAAATCTCCCTTGTTGCGCTGGACCTGCTTCGACACGTCGCGCAGCGCATCGAGCGCGCCCTTGCGGTCGAACTTGTTGATGGCCACGAAGTCGGCGAAATCCAGCATGTCGATCTTCTCGAGCTGGCTCGCCGCGCCGTATTCGGGCGTCATCACGTAGAGGCTGGCACCCACATGCGGGACGATGGCCGCATCGCCCTGGCCGATGCCTGAGGTCTCCACCAGGATCAGGTCGAAGCCCGCGACCTTGCACGCGGCGAGCACGTCCGGCAGCGCCTTGCTGATCTCGCTGCCGGCTTCGCGCGTGGCGAGCGAGCGCATGTAGACCTTCGCCCCCTTGCCCCAGGGATTGATCGCGTTCATGCGGATGCGGTCACCCAGCAACGCACCACCGCTCTTGCGGCGCGACGGATCGATCGAGACGACCGCGATGGACAGCGCGTCATCCTGGTCGAGTCGCAGGCGCCGCACCAGTTCGTCCGTCAGCGAACTCTTGCCTGCGCCGCCGGTGCCCGTGATGCCCAGGGTGGGCACCGTGACCTTGCCGGCCGCTTCGTGCAGCGCTTCGCGGAACTTCGCATCGGCGCGCTCCAGTTCAAGCGCGGTGATGACCTGCGACAGCGACCGCCAGCGCTTGCCGACGTCCTTTTCCTTGAGCGCGTCGAGTTTCGTCGGCGCGAGGGGTGCCAGGTCGATATCGCACGCGGCGACCATGGAGCCGATCATGCCCATCAGGCCCAGCTTCTGGCCATCCTCCGGCGAGAAGATGCGCTTCACGCCGTAGGCGTGCAACTCGGCGATCTCGGGGGCGACGATCACGCCGCCGCCGCCGCCGAAGACCTGGATGCGCTCGCCGCCGCGCTCGCGCAGGAGGTCGATCATGTACTTGAAGTACTCGACGTGGCCGCCCTGGTAGGAGCTCACGGCGATGCCCTGAGCGTCTTCCTGCAGCGCCGCCGTCACCACCTCGTCGACGGAACGGTTGTGGCCCAGGTGGATCACTTCGGCGCCCATGCTCTGCAGGATGCGCCGCATGATGTTGATGGAGGCGTCGTGGCCGTCGAACAGCGAGGCGGCGGTGACAAACCGCACCTTGTTGGTGGGGCGGTATTCGGCGAGCTTCTTCGATTCGGAGAGGTCGGTCATGGCAGTCTGGGATCGGTTGGTTGTCAGGCGGCCTGCTGGGCGGTCACGGTCTTGGTGCCGGAGAGTTCGGCGTCCAGCGCGCGCCAGCGCGTCCTCACCTTGTCGAGGTGGTCGTGCTTCACGTGGCCGAAGCCGCGGATGTGCTCGGGCAGGTTGGCCAACTCGAGGGCGAGGGCGGCATTGTCCACTGAGAGCCGACTGAGCGCGGCGTCCAGGGATGCCCGGTACTCGCCGATCAGCGCCCGCTCGGTCCGGCGTTCCTCGGTCTTGCCGAAAACGTCCCAGGCGGTGCCGCGCAGGAAGCGGAGCTTTGCGAGCCAACGGAACGCGGTCCAGGTCCACGACCCGTACCGGGCCTTGACCAGGTGGCCGTTCGCATCCTTCTTCGAGAACAGCGGCGGCGCCAGGTTGAAGCTCACCGTGAAGTTGCCTTCGAACTGGGCCTTGAGCCGCTGCTCGAACTCACCGGTCGTGTACAGGCGGGCCACTTCGTACTCGTCCTTGTAGGCCATCAACTTGAAGAGATACTTCGCGACGGCCCGAGCGATCTGGTCCTTGCCTGTGACGCGAGCCTCCGTCTCCTTCACCTTGGCGACGTAGTCGGCATACTCCTGAGCATACGCGGCGTTCTGGTATTCGGTGAGGAAGGCGACGCGCCGGCGCACCAGCGAATCGAGGTTCTCGGGCATCTGCACCACGACCGGCTTCGGCGGCAGAGCGATCTTTTCCACTTTCGCGAGATCGACGGCGGCCCGGCGACCCCACAGGAACGCCTGCTTGTTCGCCTCCACCGCCACGGCGTTGAGCTCGATCGCACGCAGCAGCGCCGCTTCGCCCACCGGAATCAGGCCGCGCTGGAGCGCGAAGCCCAGCATGAACAGGTTGGTCGCGATGGAATCGCCGAACAGCGCGGTCGCGAGCTTGGTCGCGTCGATGAACGTCGACCTGCCGCCCACCGCTTCGTCGATCAGGGCGCGGATGCGGTCGTCCGGGAACTGCCAGTCGGGCTGCTGCGCGAACTGGCCGGGCGGCTGCTCGTGCGAGTTGATCAGCGCCACGGTGACGCCGGGTCGCGTCTTGGAAATCGCGTCCTGGGCACCGGCGGTCAACATGTCGCAACCGAGGATGAGATCCGCCTCGCCGGTGGCGATGCGCTGGGCGCGGATGCGGCCGGGCTGGCGCGCGACACGCACGTGCGAAGTCACGGCCCCGTTCTTCTGCGACATCCCGGTCATGTCCAGCACCGAGACGCCCTTGCCTTCCAGGTGGCCGGCCATGCCCAGCAGCGCGCCGATGGTGATGACGCCGGTGCCGCCGATGCCGGTGATGAGGATGTCGTAGGTGCCCTCGCCCGGATCGGCCACGACCGCATCGGGCAGCGCACCGAAGTCTTCGGTCTTCGCCGTCTTGGCGGTCTTCGACTTGCGCACCGCACCGCCGTCCACGGTGACGAAGCTCGGGCAGAAACCCTTCACACAAGAGTAGTCCTGGTTGCAGGAGGACTGGTCGATCATCCGCTTGCGGCCGAACTCGGTCTCCACCGGCAGGAGCGAGGTGCAGTTGGACTGCACGCCGCAATCTCCACAACCTTCGCAGACCGCCTCGTTGATGAACAGGCGCTCGGTCGGCGTCGGCAGTTCCTTCTTCTTGCGGCGCCGGCGCTTCTCCGCGGCACAGGTCTGGTCGTAGATCAGCACCGACACGCCCTTGTGTTCGCGCAGCATCTTCTGCACCGTCTCCAGCTCGCTGCGGTCGTGCACGGTCACGGAAGACGGCAGCTTCGACCGGTCTTCGTAGCGTGACAGATCTTCCGAGACCAGCGCGATCCTGCCGACCCCCTCGGCCACCATCTGCGCGGCGATCATCGGCACGGTCACCGTGCCGTCCACCGGCTGCCCGCCGGTCATGGCGACCGCATCGTTGTAGAGGATCTTGTAGGTGATGTTGACGTTGGCAGCCACCGCGGCGCGGATCGCGAGATAGCCCGAGTGGAAGTACGTGCCGTCACCCAGATTCGCGAACACGTGCTCGCGCTTGGAGAACGGTGCCTGCCCGATCCACGGCGTGCCCTCACCGCCCATCTGGGTGGTGGTGCGGTTGTGCTCGGGATAGATGGCCGTCGCCATCACGTGGCAGCCGATGCCGGCCAACGCGATGCTGCCGTCGGGCACCTTGGTGGACGTGTTGTGCGGACAGCCCGAGCAGTACCACGGGGGGCGCACCGGCGTGTCCACCGTCTTGCGCAGCACTGCTTCCTTCGCTTCGAGGAAGGACAGCCGCGCCCGGATGTGATCGCTGTCGTGGAACCGGGCCACGCGGCCCGCGATCACGCGAGCGATCTGCGCGATGGAGAAGTCGGCCTTCGCCGGCAGCAGCCATTCGCCGCGCGGGGCGACCCATTCGCCCTTCTCGTCGAACTTGCCGATGACCCGCGGCCGCACGTCGGGGCGCCAGTTGTAGAGCTGTTCCTTCAGCTGGTACTCGACCATCTGGCGCTTCTCCTCGACCACGAGGATCTCCTCGAGGCCGCGCGAGAACTCGCGGATGCCTTCCGGTTCCAGCGGCCAGGGCATCGACACCTTGAAGAGGCGGATGCCTATCTCGGCGGCGCGCTGCTCGTCGATGCCCAGTTCTTCCAGCGCCTCGAGCACGTCCATGTAGGACTTGCCGGAGGCGACGATGCCGAGCCGCGCGTTCGGGCTGTCGATCATCGTGCGGTTCAACCGATTGGCGCGCGAGTACGCCATCGCGGCGTAGATCTTGTAGTCCTGCATCAGCGCTTCCTGCTTGCGCGCCTGGATACCCAGCAGGTCGAGCGAGCGCCGGCCGTTCAACCCACCCTCGGGCATGACGAAGTCCGGCGGAATGATGGTCCTGACCTTGAACGGATCCGCTTCGATCGACGCGGAGGATTCCACCGTGTCGGCCAGCGCCTTGAAGCCCACCGCACAGCCCGAGAAGCGCGACATGGCCCACCCGTGCAGGCCCAGTTCGATGTACTCCTGCACGTTGCAGGGATAGAGCACCGGGATCATCGACGCGGAGAACAGGTGATCGCTCTGGTGCGGCAGGGTCGACGAATACGCGCCGTGGTCGTCGCCCGCCACCAGCAGCACGCCGCCGTGCTGCGCGGTGCCCTGGAAGTTCATGTGCTTGAAGACGTCGCCGCAACGGTCGACGCCGGGGCCTTTGCCGTACCAGAGGGCGAAGACACCGTCATAGGCCGAGTCGCCGATGAGGTGGACCTGCTGCGACCCCCACACGGCCGTGGCCGCGAGCTCCTCGTTCACCCCCGGCTGGAAATGCACGTGGTGCGCGGCGAGGTGCTTCTTCGCCTTCCACAGCGCCTCGTCGAGGCCACCGAGCGGCGAGCCGCGATAGCCTGAGATGAACCCACCGGTGTTGAGACCGGCGGCGAGGTCGCGGCGGCGCTGCACGAGCGCCAGGCGGACGAGGGCCTGGATGCCGGTCAGGTAAATGCGTCCGGAATCGGCGACGTACTTGTCGTCCAGCGTGACGGCTTGCATGTGCTCTCCTTTGGGATTGTCTTCGAGGACATCCGCCTTGGGTGCGGCGAAGCCCCTGCGCCGTGGTCGTTGCGGGTAGCGGCGACCACGTCCGTACTACGACATCAGACGCCGGCTTCGTCCCAGCGCCGGGTTGAATCCAGCATGACCTCGTGGTGGCCGCAGCCGCTCGGAATCATGGGGAAACAATTTTCCACAGACGCCACCACCACGTCCAGAAACGCGGGGCCCTCCGCCGCGAGGCAGCGGGCAACCGCCGCATCGAGTTCGGCCGGATCGCTGACACGCTCGGCATGCCAGCCGAATGCCTTGGCCAGTGCTACGAAATCCGGCAATGCCTCGGTGTAGCTGTGGGACAGCCGGCCGCCGTGATTCAGTTCCTGCCATTGGCGGACCATGCCCATGTAGCCGTTGTTGCACAGAAAGACCTTGACCGGCGTGCCATGCTGCACCGCAGTCGAAAGCTCCTGGATGTTCATCAGGACCGACGCGTCGCCGCTCACGCAGACTACCGTCTTGCCCGGATGGGCAATTTGGGCACCGATGGCCGCCGGCAGACCGTAGCCCATGGTGCCGGCGCCGCCGGAAGTCAGCCAGCGATTGGGCTTCTCGAAGGCCAGATGCTGCGCCGCCCACATCTGATGCTGCCCGACGTCGGTCGACACGACGGCGTCGCGATCCTGCAGCGCCGCACGCAGCGTCCGCATCAGCTGCTGCGGGACGATGGCGTCGGGCCGGGTCTTGAAAGCGAGCGAATCCGCCGCCCGCCAGCGAGCAAGGCGCGCCCACCAGTCGTCCAGGCGGGCGGCCGGCAACGGGGTCAGCGCCAGTTCTTCCAGCAGGCCTTCCAGCAGCCAGCCGCAGTCGCCCGCCAGCGGCACGTCCACCGGGACGATCTTGTTGATGGACGACGGGTCGATGTCGAGATGGATCTTTTTCGCACCGGGCGCGAACGCGTCGAGCCGGCCGGTGACGCGATCGTCGAACCGCGCGCCGACGCACACGATCAAGTCGGCGTGATGCATTGCGAGGTTCGCCTCGAGCGTGCCGTGCATGCCGAGCATGCCGAGAAACTGCGGGTCCGACGCCGGATAGGCACCGAGGCCCATCAGGGTCAGCGTACAGGGCGCGCCGGTCTGACGGACCACACGCGTGAACGCCTCGCACGCCGCTTCGCCGGAGTTGATCAGCCCGCCGCCGCCGTAGAACACCGGACGCTTCGCTTCGCGGATCAGGGCCGCCGCCTTGCGCAGGTTGCCGCGCGGTAACGCACCCGGCCGCGACACGGCCGGGTTCACCGGCTGACGTACAGCGGCCGACGGCACCGGAGCCAGCTGCAGATCCTTCGGGAAATCCACCAGCACGGGACCGGGTCGACCCTGGGTCGCCACTTCGAAGGCCTTCAGCACCACGGCCCGCACGTCACCGGCCGCGCGCAACTGCGTATTCCACTTGGTCACGGGACGCGAGATGCCGAGGGCATCGCACTCCTGGAAGGCATCGGTGCCGATCAGCGCCGTGGCCACCTGCCCGCTGATGCAGACCACGGGGACGGAATCGCACAGCGCATCGAGCAGCCCGGTCGTGGTGTTGCTCATGCCGGGACCCGAAGTCACCAGGACGACGCCCGGCTTGCCGCTGCTGCGGGCATAGCCCTCGGCGGCATGGACCGCCGCCTGCTCGTGGCGGACCAGCACGTGGCGCAGGCGGGTTTCGCCGTGCAGCGCATCGTAGATGGGCAACACCGCGCCGCCCGGGTAGCCGAAGACCACTTCCACGCCCGCCTCCACCAAGGCATCGATGAGCGCCTGCGCTCCGTTGCGCGAGGGGCGGTCGAGCTCCGGGGGAGCCAGCAGGGAGGAGGAAGCGACGCGGTCGTTCATGGCAGGACGAATCTTAGGGGGTTCGCCCCGGAAAAGGCTTCCGATCTTTCTACATCTTCGGCTGGTATGTAGAATAGTTTTCTAATAAACAAGGATTGAAAGAATGAATTTGGACAAATTCGACATCGCCATCCTTTCCGTTCTCCAGAAAGATGCCCGCGCCAGCCTCCAGGAGGTGAGCGCGGCGGTCGGCCTTTCGACGACTCCCTGCTGGACCCGGATCAAGCGCATGGAAAGCGAGGGCGTCATCCAGGGCTACACCGTCCGCATCGATCCCGCGGCCGTGGGCTTCGCCGAGACCGTGATCGTCCAGGTGACGCTGGAGAGCCACAACGACGAGACCCTCGTGGCGTTCGGACGGATGCTCGAGGAGATCCCCGAAGTGATCGAGGCGTATCTGATCTCGGGCGACTACGACTACTACATCCGCATCGCCGTCCGCGACACGCGCGACTACGAACGGCTGCTGCGGCAGAAGCTGTATCGCATCCCCGGCATCCGCCACAGCCGGTCGAGCTTCGTGCTGCGAACGTTGAAGCAGAGCCTCATCCCGCTCACGCCCTCGACCAATGCGGAGGACGACCGCAAACCGGCCGTGGGCAAGACCAGGCGGTCGAAGGCCGCGGGGGTCAAGAGCAAGGTGCGCTGAAAAAACCCGTCACGCGAGTTGCACCCGCTCCCCGAACGGCACCGGGCCGTTACCCTTCACCAGCCACAGCACCGGATAGGACGGCGCCAGGGCGGGAAACTCGCCCATAGCGTCGGTGAAGTAGATCAGCAGGTCGGGCGCGAGCGCTTCGCGCTCGACCCAGTCGAACACCGGCGCGAAGCTGGTGCCGCCGCCACCGCCCACTGCGGCCGGCAGCCGCACCTGTTCCCACGCCGAAAACGTCCACGGGCCATCGGCAGCGAGTCGCTCGTCGCACGCATGCACCGTGAGCTGCGCGCTCACCTGGGCCTTGAGCGCATCCAGCTCGGCGGCGAACTCGCCGAGTTCGCCTTCGGTGATGGATCCGCTCGTGTCGAGCACGGCGACCAGGCGGATGGAGCCCTTCGCCAGCCGTGGCAACAATGCCGCACCATCGCGGCGCGGTGGCCGCTGGAATGTGTAGTCCTCCTGTGCGGCCGCATAGACGTAGCGGGCCAACAGTGCCCGCCAGGGCAACGTGGGCTCGAGCAGCCGCTCCAGTCGACGCAGCCACGATTCGCCGAGTCGCCCGGCTTCACGCGCGGCCTGGGCCGCGGCAGCGAGGCGGCTCTTCCACAGGTGCTCGAGCACGAGCGGATCACCCATGCCCTCGACGCGCAGATCCCTGTGTCCGTCGGGACGATGACGCCGCCCTTCGGAGCCTGCGTCATCCCAGGCGTCCTCCGCCGCCTCGGGCGGCGGCGCACCACCCTCCCCTTCGGTCGGTGACGTCGCGCGGGTTCGCAGTTCCTCGCGCAGCCGCCGCTCGCCCAGATAACCCGCGAGACCGCCCTGATCGTCGCGGTCGAACACGTGCCGGTCGAAGCTCTGCTCGGCGGTCTCGACCGGAATCAGCGGATAGATCTCTTCCGCCGACAACCCGCGGAACATGGGTTCGAGCAGTGCGTCCACCGGCGGCACGAAGCCGTCGTCGCGCAGCATGTGGTTGACCGCGTGATCGCACGCCACGTCCCAGCGCCGTTTGATGCGATGGTCGCGCCGCGCGAAATGCCCCAGCGCGCAATGCAGTGCTTCGTGCGCCAGCCAGAACTGGAGATCGCCGAACGCCACTTCATCCACGAAGGCCGGATTGAAGTGCACGCTGTGCGCATCGGTGGCCAGCGTGGCGCACCATTCCGGATCGGCCGCGCGGAATGCGAGATGCAGCGACAGCGAGCCGATGAACGGCCGCTCCAGCACCAGCCGCGCGCGGGCCGCTGCGAGCTTCGTGAAAGCCCGTGCGAGAACGTCGGCAGTATCGTTCACGTCGGAAGGCGGTCGAAGAGGACCAACTCGCCGACGCTGTCGGCCCACTCCTCGAACTCGGGTACGTCGATCAGCGGCCGGCCGACGCAGCGCTGCATGTCCGTGACCAGCATCACGCCCAACTCGCGCTGGGCAAAGCCGCGGGCGTACCGCAGGATGTTGCCGTACACAGCCTTCGCTTCGGGCGCGCGTTCGGCCCTGACTGCCCGACGCACCAGCGCGGCGGCGACACCGTATTGCAGGTCTACTGTGTCGGGCATGCGCTGCGATTCGCCGCGCACGATGGCATCCACGTCCGGCATGCGTTCCATGTGATCGATGAAGGCCTTGAGTTCCGCGCCGGCAGCCTTGCCGACGCAGGCCTGCAGACCCTCGAGCAACAGCGCACCGTCGTCACCGAATTTCTCGAGCGCACGATGAGCATAGAACCACGTGCGCGGCGACGGGAACGCCACCGGCATGCGCGCCGGATCGAAATCGAACAGCAGCTCCGGCCGGAACCGCAGGAACGCGATGACCCGGGCATCCACGCCGCTGCGATGGGCCCAAGTCACCCAGTCGTCCAGGTGGGGCTCCACTTCGTAGTGCGTGAAGCGGTTGGCGAGCGGCGCCGGCATGGCGTAGGTGACGCCGCGGTCGCCTTGGCGATTCCCGGCGGCGAAGATCGCCCAGCCGCCCGGCACCGCATAGTCGCCGAGGCGGCGATCCAGGATCAGCTGATAGGCGGCGGCGGTGACAGTCGGCGCAGCAGCGTTGATCTCGTCGAGGAACAGCACCCCCCGCGCACCGTGACGCGCGGCTTCCGGCAGCATCGAGGGCACCGACCACTCGACCCGCGAACCATCGCGAAACGGAATGCCGCGCAGGTCGGTGGGTTCCAGTTGCGAGAGCCGCAGATCGATCAGCCCGACGCCAGCGCGTGCCGCGAGATCGCGCACGATCTCGCTCTTGCCCACCCCCGGCGGGCCCCACAGCATCACCGGCGTGTGCGCGCCCGCGATGGCGGCACGGAATTCGCGTTCGAGGATGGCGGCGATGTTCGAAGGTCTCATCGCGCCGATTCTACCGGGCACCGCACGGGCTTTTCGACTCGGGGGCCGGTCTGCTAAGTTCGCGCGGATGAACTTCTGCAGCAACTGCGGCGCGCCGGTCGTCCACGAGATTCCGCCCGATGACAACCGCGCACGCGCCGTCTGCCACGCCTGCAACACGATCCACTACGAGAATCCGCGCATGGTGGTGGGCTGCATCGCGGAATGGGATGACCGCATCCTGCTGTGCCGCCGCGCCATCGAGCCACGCCTCGGTTTGTGGACTGTGCCGGCCGGCTTCATGGAGAACGGCGAGACCACCGCCGAAGGCGCCGCGCGCGAGACGCTAGAGGAGGCGAACGCGCGGGTGGAAATCCTGGGGCTGTATGCGCTCTACAACATTCCTCACATCGACCAGGTCTACCTGCTGTTCCGGGCGCGCCTGCTCGATCTGGATTTCAGCCCGGGGGCTGAGACGCTGGAAACCCGCCTGGTCGGCGAGGCCGAGGTGCCCTGGGATCAACTCGCTTTCGCTACAGTCCGGCACACTCTGCGCCGATACTATTCAGACCGGCGGGCCGGCGCCTACCGGACGCATACCGGGACCATCGAGCCCATGGGCAAGCTGCGGGAGCCTTCCAGCCCTTGAGATTCGGACCGGGTCGATGACAGGATAGTCGCGGAACCGCCCCGTCGGTTCCGTCAGGGCGAACGGGAGAAATCCATGGACGACTTGCAGACCTTCCTCGCCGGTCAGGGCCTGCTGCCCCACGGCTATTGCATCGCATGGTCGCCGGGGCTGCTGTGGACCCTGGTCGCGGCCGATGCGCTGATCGCGGCAGCCTACTACTCGATCCCGCTGGGGCTCTTCGTCCTCGCGCGGAAGCGGCACGATCTCGCGTTCCACTGGATGTTCTACCTGTTCGCGTTCTTCATCCTCGCGTGCGGGACCACGCATCTGATCGGCCTCGTCAGCATCTGGTATCCCGTCTATCACATCGACGCGACCATCAAGGTCGTGACCGCAAGTCTGTCTGTGCTGACGGCCGTGATGCTCTGGCCCCTGGTCCCGAAGGTGCTGGCCCTGCCTTCGCCGAAGCAGATGGCCGAGATCAACCGCCGCCTCGAGGCGGAGATCGAAAGCCGCCGCCAGGCCGAGGACGCCCTGCGGGCCGCGAACGCCGAACTCGAGCGCCGGGTGGCGGACCGCACGCGCGAACTGCAGCTCGCCAATGACCGGCTGGCCAACTCCAATCGCGAGCTCGAGCAGTTCGCCTACGTCGCTTCGCACGACCTGCAGGAGCCGCTGCGCATGGTTTCGGCCTACGGCCAGTTGCTGGAGCGCCGGTATGCCGAACGCTTGGACGGCGACGCCCGTGAATTCCTCGGCTTCATGACCGACGGCGCCCGGCGGCTGCAAGGCTTGATCGACGATCTGCTGGCGCTGTCGCGCGCGTCGAGAGGTCCCGACCTGGTCCCGACGTCGCTCGATGCCGCCTTCGAGCGGGCCACCGGCAACCTGACCCTCGTCCTCGACGAATCCGGGGCGAACCTTTGGCGCGAGCCGCTGCCCCAGGTGATGGGCGACGAGAACCAGTTGACCCGGCTGTTCCAGAACCTGCTGTCGAACGCGGTCAAGTTCCGGGGCGAGGCGGCTCCGGACATCCGTGTCGCCGCCACCGATCGAGGTGAGGAGTGGCTGGTATCCGTGAGCGACAACGGCATCGGGATCGATCCGAAGTACAGCGAGCGCATCTTCGCTGCATTCCAGCGTCTGCACGGCCAGGCGGAGTACCCCGGTTCGGGGATCGGGTTGACCCTGTGCAAGCGCATCGTGGAACGGCATGGCGGCAGGATCTGGGTCGAGTCGGCGCCGGGCCGCGGCGCCACCTTCTTCTTCTCGCTGCGCAAGGCGGCCGCATGACCGAGTCCAGGCCCTCACCCGAACGCGAGATCCTCTTGGTCGAGGACAATCCGGGCGACGTCCGGCTGCTGCGCGAAGCCCTGCGCGAAGTGCCCTACCTCGGCCGCCTGCACGCCGTCGAAAGCGTCGACCAGGCGTTGGATTTCCTCCTGCGACGCGACAGCTTCGCCGCGGCCGTGCGGCCCAACGTCGTGCTGCTGGACCTCAACCTGCCGCGCCGTCACGGTCTCGATCTGCTGCGCGAGATGCGCAGGATCGACGCCATTGCAGGGATACCGGTCATCGTCCTGACCAGTTCCGCCTCGGAGGAGGATCGGCGGTGCTCCTACGCCAGCGCCGCCACCGCCTTCCTCACCAAACCACAGTCCCTCGATGCCTACGTCGACCTGCTGCACGTGGTCGCCACATGGGCCTCGGAGCAACCGCGACAGGAGCACCCCCCGTCATGAACCCAGAATTCCGCGTCCTCGTCCTGGAGGACAATCCGGGCGACCTGCGCCTCCTGCGCGAGATGGTGGCCGACGAAGGCGACATGCGGTTCCACCTGAACGCGGTCTCGCGCCTCATGGAGGCGCTCGAAGTCCTCGACGACGAACCCTACGACCTGATCCTGGCCGACCTCAACGTGCCCGACAGCAACGGGCTGGATACCTTCCAGTCGTTGCAGAAGAGCGCTCCGGACACGCCCGTGATCCTCGTCACGGGCAACACGGACGAATCCACCGCGCTCGCCGCCGTGGCCCACGGCGCCCAGGACTATCTAGTCAAGGATGGCTTGGACGCGCGCGCACTCACGCGGGCGATGATGTACGCCGTGGAGCGCAATCGCGTCGAACAGGAGCGCCGGCAGCTCGTCGCGATCCTCGAAGCCACCACCGACGTGGTATGGACCATCACCCCGGACGGTCGGACCCGCTTCCTCAACCAGGCCGGACACGCGGTACTGGGGCTCGCGCCCGACATCGGCCTCGCGGCCGTCGATCTGATGGAACATTTCGCCCCGTGGGCCATGCGCCTGGTCCGCGAGGAGGCGATCCCGTGCGCCATCCGCGATGGCGTCTGGTTGGGAGAAACCGCCCTAATCGGCCCCGATCGCACGGAGATTCCGGTCTCCCAGATCATCATCGCGCATCGCAGCAGTTCGGGGCGCCTGCTGTTCCTTTCCAGCATCGCCCGCGACATCCGCGAGCGCAAGAAGACCGAGGAACGGCTCGCGCGCCTCGCGCAGTTCGATCCGCTGACGGGCCTGCCCAATCGCGATCTGTTCCGCGACCGGCTGACCCACGCCATGCAACGGGCGCGCCGACACGAAAGGCTGCTGGCGCTGCTCTTCATCGATCTCGACAACTTCAAGGACGTCAACGACACGCTCGGCCACTCGGCCGGCGACCAGCTCCTGAAGGAGGTCGGCAAGCGCCTCGAGCGGTGCCTGCGCGCCGAGGACACCGTGGGGCGCCTCGGCGGCGACGAGTTCACCGTCCTGATCGAGAATCTCGAAAGCATCGAGCAGCTCCAGGTGGTGCTCGACAAGCTGCTGCGTGAACTGTCCACCGGCGTGCCGCTCGCGGGAACCGAGGTCTTCGTGACCGCCAGCATCGGCGCGACCCTCTACCCGCTCGGTGAGGCCGACACCGAGACGCTGTTGAAGCAGGCCGACGCCGCGATGTACCAGGCGAAGTCGAGCGGCCGCAACAACTACCAGTTCTACTCGCACGAACTGCAGATCCGGATCACCCAGCGCCTCGCGCTCGCCAACGATCTGCGCCGTGCCGTCGAGCGCCGCGAGCTGACGCTCGAATACCAGCCGCAGGTGGACGTGATGACCGGCGCGGTGACTTGCCTGGAAGCGCTGGTGCGCTGGAACCATCCGCGCGACGGCCTGATCTCGCCCAGGGTCTTCATTCCCATCGCCGAGCAGACCGGTCAGATCGGCGCGCTGGGGGACTGGGTGCTGCGCGCAGCCTGCCGTCAATGCGCACTATGGCGCGCGGCAGGTCATCCGCACGCTCGGGTATCCGTGAACGTCTCGGCGCGACAGTTCCGGCTCACCAACATGGTACACATCGTCCGGTCCGCCCTGGACGATGCCCACCTCGATGCCGATGCCCTCGAACTGGAGATCACCGAAGGGCTCATGATGGAGAACCTCAACGCCGTGGAAGGCGTGTTGCGCGAGCTGAGGGAGATGGGTGTCACCCTCGCCGTGGACGATTTCGGCACCGGCTATTCGTCGCTCGCATATCTGAAGCACCTCCCCCTGCACTGTCTCAAGATCGACCAATCGTTCGTGCGCGATCTGCCGTCGGACAGCGACTCCGCGGCGATCGCGCGTTCGATTCTCGCGATGGCGCACCACCTCAATCTGTCGGTGGTGGCGGAAGGCGTCGAGACCCAGGAACAGTACGATTTCCTGGTGGACGAGGGGTGCGATGCGGTTCAGGGGTTTCTGTTTGCCAGACCGTTGTCGCCTCTAGCAGTCGAGGCCGTGCTGAGAAGCGGACTCGCCCTCAGGTAGTAGCCACCTCGGCGCACCGCGTCTAATGACGCTTTGAGCGGATCTCCCAGCCGCCGCAGAATCCGCCACGCCCCTGTTACGCAGCAGCGGCGATTCATTTCGCAGTCCTAGGGCGACCGCATTTTGCACGCGGTCGGCAACGCAGTGTCCTCAGGATCGATACGGGCGTCAGTCCTGCTGCCGATGCCCGTGCCTTCGAAGTCGTACCTGATGGCACGCCCATCGGCGCGCGTCAAAGTGAACAGATACAAAGGCTGCATGAGCTGGTGATCCTCTGGTCGGATCCAGACGGGGCCAGTGACACTGTCGTACCGAACACGCTCCAAGGCTCTCGCGACCGCAAGTGCCTCCGTCGTTCCGGCTCGATCGATCGCCTGCACCAACATCTCGAGCATGACCTTCACCGGCAATCCATAGTAGTCGGCGCCATAGCGGGTCCGATAGCGCACGTTGTCGCTCTCGCCCGGGGCACCCGCAATGTTCGGGTGCCACCGGTACACGACCTTGACCTTGTCGATTGCGGCTTCGCCCATCGCCGTCGGTGTGCCGGGTCCATTGCCGTAGAACGTGTAGAAGTCGGCCTTCAGTCCCGCCTCGCCGGCGGCCTTGATGAGCAACGCCAGATCACCACCCCAGTTGCCTGTGATGACCGCGTCCGCACCTGATGCCTTGATCTTCGCTACGTAAGGGGCGAAGTCCTTGACCCGACCCAGCGGATGCAAATCGTCGCCGACGACGGCAACATCGGGGCGGCGTCGCGCAAGAATCGCCTTGGCCTCGCGGCTGACGTTCTGGCCGTGAGCGTAGTCCTGGTTGATCAGGAACACCCGTCTGATGCCAGGGCGATCGACGAGACCCGAGATCAAGGCTTCCATGCGCATCTCGCTGTGCGCATCGAACAGGAACGTCCAGAAATTGCAGCGGGAGTTGGCGAGGTCGTAGTCGCCTGACTGATTCAGATACAGCAGGCGGTTATCAGGCTCGCGCGCGTTGTGGCGCGCGACGGCGTCGGCCAGCGCGAGGGCCACATGCGATCCCGCGCCCTGGACGATGAATGGTATCCGACGATCCGTCGCGAACTTGAGGTTGACCAGCGCCTCCTGAGGATTGTTCTTGTTGTCGAGCGGTACGAGCTCGAGCTTACGGCCACCCAGCACGCCGCCGCGGGCGTTGATGTCGTCGGCGAACATCTGATACTCACGCATGTACAGGTCGCCGTAAATTCCGAATGGACCGCTGAACGGAAACGTCAACGCGATGCGAACGTTGTCGTCCGCCTGACCAGGCCGTGCACAGACCACTGCAAACAGGATTGCGGGAAGGCAAAGGATCGTGCGGACGAGGTTCGGCATAAGCGCGGACAGTTTTCGTCGCGCGATAATATAACGACTGCGTTCAACGACGAACCGCCATGGCGCGCCCTCCCCTCCGCTCGGCCAAACTGACAAGTCCGCGTCTGTTCGGGGCAGTGCCGCGGGAACGCTTGTTCGCAATGCTCGACGACGGCCGCAATCGGCCGGTTATCTGGATCACAGGGCCTCCCGGCGCCGGCAAGACGACTCTGGTAGCGAGCTATCTCGAGAGTCGGAAAGTCCCCTTCTTTTGGTATCAAGTGGATTCAGTGGATGGCGATCCCGCCTCGCTGTTCCACTATCTCGCGGAAAGCGCTCCCGAGTCGACCGGGTCGCTACCCACTCTCGCCCCCGAGTACCTCTCTGACCTGGCGGGCTTCGCCCGCCGGTTCTTCCGGGTGATGTTCGCTCGCCTGGCCGTCAGCACCTCGATCGTCCTCGACAACTATCAGGACGCACCGGCCGGTTCGTCGTTCCATCGGATCGTCGCGCTGGCTGCGGAAGAACTGCCGCCCGGCTCTTGCCTGATCGCGATCAGTCGCAATGTCGCCCCGCAAGCGTTCGCCCGCCTGCTGGCGACGAGTCGCATGACGACGATAGGATGGGAAGCCCTGCGCCTGCGATTGGACGAGACACGCGCGATTGCAGAAGCCACCGGCAAGATCGAGCACCGCGTCGTACGGATGCTGCAGGACCAGTGCGGCGGTTGGGCCGGCGGACTGCGGTTGATGCTGGAGGAATTGCGCCGCACCGGAGTCGTAAGCACGCTCCAGCACCCTCAGACTCTGGAGAATGTGTTTGCGTTTCTGGCCGATCAGGTCTTCGAAGCAGCGCCACCCGATACTCGCGATTTTCTGCTGCGCACCGCCGTGCTTCCGCGCATGAGCCCGCGAACCGCGCAGGCCGTCAGCGGCTGGAGCGAGGCCGGGCCGATGCTCGAGGATCTCTACCGCCGTCACCTGTTCACCGATCGGTATATCGGCGACGACCTGACGTACCAATACCACCCGTTGTTTCTCGCGTTCCTGCGGCTACGGGCTACAACAACATTTCCCGCCGACGAATTGGCCGATCTGAAGCGCCGGGCGGCAGCACTCCTCGAATCCGACGGCTTGCTTGACGATGCGGTCGCTGTTTACGCCACCGCAGAGGATTGGGATTCCATCGTCCGTATAGTCGTGACCAACGCCGCAGCAGCGATGGATAAGGGCCGAGGGCATACGCTGCGGGACTGGATCGGGAGCTTGCCGGCAGCGCGTCTACTTCGCGACCCGTGGCTCTCGTACTGGTTGGGCAACTCCCTCGTCGCCGTGGATCAGGAGCATGCCCGTCTCGCGCTGGAACGTGCGTACGCGCTGTTCGCGGCGGAGGGCAACGTCGACGCGCAGCTGATGTGCACGTCCGGCATTCTGGAGGCACGGTTTCTCCAGCATGCGAACCACAAGCTGGTCGACAACTGGATTCCCGTGCACGAGAAGCTTCTGGGCAGGGTAACCGCGCGCGCTTCCGCCGAACTCCGGTTGCGCGCCTGCTCGGCCTTGTTGATCGCCCTGCTGTATCGGCAGCCCGGCAATCCCATGCTTGCGGCGTGCGCTGCAGGAATCCTCGAACTGCTGGATTCCGACGCCGGCGCGAACCCGAAGATGATCGGGGCGACGTTCCTGATGTGGTACTGCGGCTATACCGGAAAGTTCGAGATCGCGCGCCAAGTAGCGCCACTGGGAGACGCCCTGGCGCCGAGGGAGGATGTCACTCCGCTCAACCGCGGAACCTGGTGGAACTGGGCGGGCTATTGCCGGGGATTCCTGTTCGATGCCGAGGGCGCTCGCGAGGCGGCGCGACAGGCAATCGCCATCGGTGAGGCCCACGGGCTTACCGCTTTGGTGTTCTTTGCGAACTACTTCGTCGGGTTGCACGAAGCCCGGCACGGCCGCAGGGAAACCGTCGACCGGTGTTTGAAAGAGGTCATGGCCCGAGCGAATCCCGACTCGCGCATCCAGACCGCCATCAAGCATGCCTTCCGCGGATGGATCGCCCTGTCCCGCCAACAGCCGGCGCAGGCTTTGCGATCGGGACAACTGGCGTGGGAGATCAGCCGGCAACTCGGCTCGCCTTCCTACCTCGTGCATTGGGGTACGCCGATGATCTACGGACTGGTGGAGACCGGACGCCTGGGGGAAGCTCGTACGCGGCTGACCGAACAGCAATCCGCATTGGCCAACACTCAGATTCGCTGCTTCGATCCCATGTTTCTTGGTATCGAGGCCACCATTGCCCTCCGCGAAGGCAACCCCGGAAGAACTCGTGATCTGGTGGAACCGATGTTCCGCATGGCCCGTGAGAACGAACATGGCAGCTATCTCAACCTGCTGCACCCCTGGTTGAGCGACCTCGCCGCCATCGCGCTCGAACACGGGATCGAGCGCGACTACGTCCACGAGTTGATCCGGCTCGCACGATGGGAACCGCGCTCACAGTCGATGATTGAATGGCCCTGGACCTGGAGGATCGTTACCCTCGGGCAGTTCGCTGTCTTTCGGGATACACAGCCGATCGAGTACGGCCGCAAGTCTCCCCGGAAGCCGTTGGCGCTGCTGCGCGCACTGGTCGCGGCCGGACCGGGCGGCGCGTCAGAGAGCTCCTTGGCCGACGCACTATGGGCGGACAGCACGGCCGACGCTGCGGACAAGGCGTTAGCGACAGCGGTATACCGGTTGCGAACGCTGCTAGGCGGTTCTGACGTAGTCCTGGTGAACGACAACCGCGTACGACTGAACCCGCATCGGGTATGGGTCGATGCCTGGGCGTTCGAATCGCTGGCGGCGGACGCTGAAGACGGACGCGGTGACAATCGGGATGCGCAGCGTGCCCGGGCTCTCGAGATCTACCGAGGCTCGTTCCTGGCAGCGGATTCGGACGACACCTGGACGCTTTCAACCCGTGAACGCCTGCGCGCAAAGTTCATCCGCCATGCGGGACGGCTCGCTGCACAGCGGGAAGCTGCTGGTGACTTTGAAAGGGCTGCCGATGTCTATCGGCGCGCCCTCGAAGTCGACGATCTCGCGGAATCGTTCTACCAGGGACTTCTGCGCTGCTGCGCCCGACTGGACCGCAAAGCGGAGGGAATCGGCGTCTATCAGCAACTTCAACAGACGTTGAGCTCGACGTTCGGCACGCAACCGTCTCGAGAGAGCGAGGCACTGTTGCGCGCACTCGCTCCGCGATCTTAGCCGCCCGTCGCCGCAATCGCGGCGCAGAGGGACGCCCCCTGCCCGCCGGGACGAATCGGTGCTCAATCCGTATACGGGGCCGAGACAGAGTGCGCGTACGCCCGCCGGGAGGAGCCGTGCCGGAAGCACGTTCGTACATCGTTCGCGTATACGGTCGAAAGACCAACGGCCAGCTTCAGGGAACCGTCGAGATCGTCTCGACCGGTAAGCGCATGACCTTGAAATCGGCCGAGCATCTCTGGTCGCTCATTGGCCACCGGAGCGCGCGGCGTGCAATCCGACGACGGGCCCTAGCGAAGTAGTCCCCCGATTGGCGTACAGCGCTATGGCAGGCAGTTTCCAACAACTCAGGAGAACATCATGCATCTACCGATACACCGTTCGCGTCTTGCCGTCGTGGTGAGCTTGACTCTCGTCTCAGCCGGCAGCTCCGTGGAAGTTCTCGCCGCACAGCCGTTCTTGATCAGCGCCAAAGCCACGCACAAAGGCGAAAAGTTCGAGATCATCGGCAAAGATGAGAAGTCCGGTCGAATGGTGTTCTTCTCGCAGAGCAAGGCCATCGATCAGGAGACTCGCGGCAAAGGGCTGTACAACGGCTCCAGCCGCACTTCAAGTGCCCACTGGGACCTCACCAATGGCTACGGAATCGGCACCGGGTTCTCGCGAATCGAAAAGGCTGGCGGCTCGGTGCTGGTGGAGTGGACAGGCGTGTGCTACCCGGTAGCCGGTTCTGACAACAAGTCCACGCCATATTGCAGCGGCGGATGGTTCGTGGTCCCTGGCTCCGGTTCCGGCCCGTTTGCGGGCCTGAGTGGCGGCGGCACATGGACCGGAAGTGTCGCTGCAGACGGCGGCTTCAACGAGGAATGGAGCGGGCTCATGGAGCAGTAACTGCCGAGCCTCGGGAAGACCTCAGTAACGCAATCTGGCGGGGACCAGCCGCATGTTTTGCGGCTGCTCCCCAGCCTCAGCCCTGCGCTCACGCCGCCCGCAACGCATCCACGATCTTCATCCGGGCTGCCTGCGCCGCGGGCAGGACGCCACCCAGCAGTCCCATCCCGATGGCGAATGCCATGGCAGCCGTGACGATCCGCGGCGTGAGATCGAAACTGAACGCGAGTTCCGAGAACGACTGCCAGTTCACGGTCGACACCGTGATGAGCTGCATCCATGACGCCATCGCGACGCCGATCGCGCCACCCACCGCACCAAGCAGGAGCGCTTCGGTGAGAAAGGCCGACAGGATGCTGCTGCGCTGGAAGCCGAGTGCACGCAACGTGCCGATTTCGGCAGTGCGCGCCGCCACCGACGCGTACATGGTGATCATCGCCCCGATGACAGCTCCGACGGAGAAGATGATCGACAGCGTGATGCCGAGGTAGCGGATGAACCGTGCGAGCGCTTCCGACTGCTCCTCGTAGAAGACTTTCTCGCGCTTCGCTTCCACCGTTAGACGCGGGTCGGCTTCCAGGCGCGCCTTGAGGGCGTCGAAGGCCGTGGGATCGTTGAGGCGCATCACCATGGAGGAGAAGTTCACTCTCCGGAACGCCTGCATCATCTGATCCGCGTCACCCCAGATCTCGGAATCGAAGCCGCTCTTGCCGGCATCGAAGATGCCGACCACGGTCCAGTCGCGCATTCCGAAGCGCAACTGCTGGCCGATAGCCACGCCCTCGAAGCGCTCGGCGATGCTGCGCCCGACCACGATCTCGGAACTGCCCGGGCGCCAGATCCGTCCTTGCGTGATATGCACCTGGGGCCGCAGGACGAGCCCGCGTTCCGTGGCGCCGCGGATCACGACGTTCGAAGGGCTGCCGCTGGCACGCTTGGGCAGCGAGATGAGCACCAGCACTTCCTTGGAGACCAGCGGCTGGCCGTCGACGCCGAGCGAGACTTCCGGTTGCGACTCCACGACACCGGCCTGCGTGCGGTCGATGGCGCTCTGCACTTCGGTGCCCGCGGAACGCCGGATCACCAGCACGTTGTCGTAGGCGCCGGTGGCGACGAGCGTCGAGCGCAAGCCTTGCTCCAGCATCAGCACGGTGGCAAAGACGAAGACCACGAGGGCGAGGCCGGCGGCGGTCAGTGCCGTCGTGAGACGGCGCGCCCAGAGGTTGCGCAGGCTGTAGGAGAAGGGGATCTTCATTCGGCCACGCGCCGGCCCCCATCCCAACCTTCCCCCACCTCTGGTGGGGGAAGCAACCGTGTTGGAAGTCAAGCGCTGTGAAGGGCGGGATTCCAAGGTTCGTGGTCGCGCATCATGG
>JAIESW010000019.1 GCA_019745565.1 Burkholderiales bacterium | reverse complement strand
CAGGCCCAGCAGATGCAGGAGAACATGAAGAAGATGCAGGAGCAGCTCGCCACCCTCGAAGTCGAGGGCCAGTCGGGCGCCGGCATGGTGAAGGTCCTCATGACCTGCAAGCACGACGTGAAGCGCGTCACCATCGATCCGAGCCTGCTCGCCGATGACAAGGACATGCTGGAAGATCTGGTCGCCGCGGCCGTGAACGACGCGGTGCGCAAGGTCGAGTCGACCACGCAGGAGAAGATGGGCGCGCTCACCGGCGGCATGAATCTGCCGCCAGGCTTCAAGCTTCCGTTCTAGCATCCGTAATCCGTCACGGGCCACGCGCACCGGTTGAACCGGTCCCGTGGCCACCCCATTGAAGACTCCCACCGCCCTCCAGACCCTGATCGACGCCCTGCGCGTGCTGCCGGGTGTCGGTCCGAAATCGGCACAACGCATGGCCTATCACCTGCTGCAGCGCGACCGCGACGGCGCCGGCCGGCTTTCGTCCGCGCTGAGCAGCGCGCTCACCCGCATCCAGCATTGCGAGCGCTGCAACAACTTCAGCGAGGAGCCGGTCTGCGAACTGTGCCGTTCGCCGCGCCGCGACGCCGCGCTGCTGTGCGTGGTCGAGACGCCGGCCGACCTCATGATGATGGAGCAGGCCCAGGCCTACGACGGACTGTACTTCGTGCTGCTCGGGCGGCTCTCGCCGCTCGACGGCATCGGGCCGCGTGAACTCAATCTCGACCGGTTGGTGAAGCGGGCCACCGATGGTGTGGTGCAGGAGACCATCCTCGCGACCAATTTCACGGTCGAGGGCGAAGCCACCGCGCACTACATCGGCGAGATGCTGCAGCCGCGCGGGATCAAGGTTTCGCGCATCGCCCGCGGCCTGCCCGTGGGCGGAGAACTGGAGTACGTGGACTCCGGCACCCTCGCGCAGGCCGTCATCGAACGCCGCGCCGTCGCCTAGAATGAAACAGCCCCCACGCTCCCTGTGGTCGCTGCCCCCCAAGGGGGCGCGTCAGTACCTTGGGGCGGCCCGGCGGTACACATCTCGATGTTTGTCGGGAGAGGGCCTGTGCGCCCCGGCTGCGCCGGCCGCTGGCCCCTCGCGGCAGCAGACACCGTACTGACATGCCTCGCACCTCCAATAGGCCGCGCGCGACCGCCGGCGGCGAACCGCAGCGCCCCGCCGGCAAGTCCGGCCGGAAGCCGACCGCCACGGGCCGACCTGCACCCCGTCCCGGCACCCGCAGCGAGGCGCCGCGCCCGAATCACGAGGCGCCGGCCGCGCGCCCGACGCGGCGCCGCCCCGATGAACCCGTCCCCGCGGGACGCGCCCGCCCCGAGCGGCCGGTCGTTCCCGTTGCCCGACGCAGCGCACCACGCACCGAGACCGCGCCGCAGGCCTCCGGCGCATCCCAGAAGCTGCAGAAGGTGCTGGCCCAGGCCGGCCTCGGTTCGCGCCGCGAGATGGAAGAGCTCATCCAGACCGGCAAGGTGCTCGTGAACGGGCAGCCCGCCACGCTGGGCATGCGCGTCGAGCCCGACGACGAGGTGAAGGTCGGGCGCCGGCAGATCCGCTTCAAGCTGTCGGCGCGACTCCCGCGGGTGATCATCTATCACAAGCCCGAGGGCGAGATCGTCACGCGCAGCGACCCGCAGGGGCGCACCAGTGTCTTCGAGAAGCTGCCGGCGATCCGCAGCGGCAAGTGGCTCGCCATCGGCCGCCTCGACTACAACACCTGCGGCCTGCTCATCTTCACGACCTCGGGCGAGCTCGCCAACCGCCTGACTCATCCGCGCTTCGAAGTGGAGCGCGAGTATGCGGTGCGCATCATGGGGCAGGTGAGCGACGAGCAGGGCCGCGCGATGCTGCGCGGCGTGCCGCTCGAGGACGGCGAGGCGCGCTTCGACCTGCTCGCGACCCAGGGCGGCACCGGTTCCAATCACTGGTACCGCGTCGTCGTGCGCGAAGGCCGCAACCGGCTGGTGCGGCGCATGTTCGAGCATTTCGGGCTGCAGGTGAGCCGGCTGATGCGCGTGCGCTTCGGCATCATCAATCTGCCGCCGCGGTTGAAGCGCGGCCAGCATCTCGAGCTCACCGAAGCCCAGACCCGCAGCGTGCTCGAGTGGCTCGCGCGCGGCGGCGAACAGTTCGGCGACATGCCTGTCGCACCGCCGCCCGCGAAGCCGGCGAAACCGCCGGAACGGGGAGCCGCGCGACCGGCCAAGAAGCCGGCACGTGCCCCCGCCCGCGCGGGCGCTACTGCTTCCGGAAGACCTCGACGAAGGTCGCGTTGAAGCCGTTGGCGATGTCGCCGAGGCAGCCTGCGGTGACCGCGGTGCCATAACCATTGGTGCCGGTCAGGCCGACGCTGACGCTGCCGCTGTAGGAACCTCCGCTGCAACCGGTGCAGGTGACCGACGTATGTCCGAAATAGTCACCCAGGCCGCCTCCCTGGTTCGGACCGGCGATGCCGCTGACCGCGAACGACTTGTTCAGGGTGGCGAAGTTGACCGTGGTGCCGAACGAAGCCTGCTGCGCCGTGAAGTCGATGGTCAGCCGCGAACCGGCGAGGGTGCCGAGACTGCCGTCGGAAGCGACCGCGCCCGGTCCGCCGACCGGCGTATAGCTCACTACACCGGCACTGGGCAGCACCTGCTGTACGCCAGCGGCCGAATGGTTGGTCGTCGCGAACACAAGGGGGAAGTTGGTGAGCGTCCGGCCGTCCGAGCCGGTGATAGTTCCGCCGCTCCAGCGGCCCCACGTGACGACGGTTCCGCCGTCGGTGAAGGAACCGGGGCTCTGGATCGTCCCGCCGGCGAGCGAACCGCTGACCACGCCATCGGGGGTCGTGAAGGCAACGAGGTTGCCCGCAGCGTCGTACGTGCCCTCGACCTTGCCGCCAAAATAGAAGTCAGTGCCGCCGGTGGGAATGGGAAACGCGGCGACGAACCCGTCGCGCGGCGGCAGTACCTCCGGCGCACCGACGGTGTTCTTGTTCTCGGTCGCGGCCGTCTGGACCGCGCTGCCCGGCGTCGGATTGGGCACTGTCACGAGGGGCGTTGCGATCGTGCTGCCGGTCGTGATCGAGCCGGCGGCCTCGCTCTTCGAAGCGGTGCCCGTTGTCGCTGCGGTGGCGCCGGCCTCGGTCTTCGCCGTCTGTGGCTGGTTCGACCCGCGTTTCTGACCCTCGAGCCGGTCGGCGAGGAACGCCGGCGGCACCAGCAGTTTCTCGACGCCGACATCCGGTCGTGGCGCGTAGAACGCTTCACCGGCAACGAACTCGAACGCACCCTTGCCGTTGCTCGCGGCCACCTTGCCTTCGGTGACCGCGCCGTACAGACCATCCTTGGCGGCGGTACCGTTGGCGTTCGTGCACGAACCGCTTGCGCACAGCGCGAGCGAATAGGCAGTGCCGCGGATGCCGATGGTGGCGACCGATGTGCGGACTTCATAGTTCGCGCGGTTGGTCTTGCCGATCAGGCCGCTGATGGTGCGGAAGCCGCCCTTCAGCAGGCGGTAGAACGCGCGTTCGCTGCCGTCCTGCCGGCCGCTGAAGCGATACTGGTCGATGGACAGCGTGGTGCGCTCCTTCAGCGCCACGACACTCTCGTCGGTCATGCGCACCTGGAGGTTGCTGGCGGTTCCGGTACGGAGCACATCGCGGTCGTTGATCTCGGTGCCGGCGGCGAGCTTCACCTCCTTGCCGTCGCGTACCGCGACCGCGTCGCCCGCAGCCATCAGCACCCGACCTGCCGCCGCGTGCACCGGAGCCGGTGCCAGCAGCAGTACCAGGGCGATCGGGAGCCCGTTGCGAACATGGAACTTCATGACAACCTCCATCAGCGATGGTCGTACCGCAGTTTCAGCAGCGCGACGTTGCGGGCGTATCGGTAAAGCTCGAGATTGGAATCGTTGCGCGAGGTGATGAGGTCGAGCCTCAGGCTCAGCGCGTCGGTGAAGTTGTAGCTGCCGCCCGCTTCGATGGCCGCATAAAGATCGCGGCGACGGGTGGCGAGGAAGGCGTCGGGTTCCAGGTATTCGCTGCGCTGGGCGCTGGCCGCGGCGTAGAAGCCGACCTTGGCTGCCGGCTTGAGCGAAAGGGTCAGACGGCCGCCGTAGAGGTCGCGGCCCAGGTCGTCGCGATCGCGGATGTTGGCTTCGCGGCCGAGATTGAGCGTGGCGTTGAGCGTCGGACTCCATGCACCGGAGAACACCTTGCGCAGTCCGGCCCCGACACTGTAGAAATCGGCATCGCGCACGGCGTTGGTCCCCGTGTACGCGATGCGCGCGTACTGACCGAAGACGTTGGCAGTCCAGCTCTCGGACAACTGGTGATACCACTCGCCGGTGCCGCCGAAGATGTCGCGGAAGCGTTCGCTGTCGAGGCGCAGCTCGGTGGCCGACAGCGAGACCCGGATCAGGTTGCGATCCTTCTGCCACAGCGCGCCGCCGAATCCCGTGAGGTTCAGCTGATCGAACACGTCGAGCCGATGATAGAACCGCGAGTCGATCGACGCGCCGACGAACGCGCTCCAGCGCTGCGTGAGCGGCACGTTGATCTGCCCGCCGGCACCGGCCATGGAGAAGCCGTCGTCGGTCTTCACCCCGGCGGGCGCCACCACGACCGGACCGAAGATCGGCAGGCTGATGTTGCTGCTCGACACGCCGCCGTTCACGTTCGAGTCGTAGCCGTAGCCCGCTTCCGCATAGCCGGTGAGGCGGATGCGGTAGCGGTCCTCGCGCGCCTTGATCGCTTCTTCGAACTTCGCGATGTTCGCGCGCACCGAAGCCGGCGGATTCGCCTTGAGCACGCCGTCGAACTCTTCGCGCGCGCGCCCGTCCTCGCCCATCATGAAGTACCCGCGCGCGAGTTCGAGCCGCGCATTGAGGTTGTTCGGATACGTGATGACGTAGCGCTCGAGCGCCAGCGTGCCTTCGCCGGGATGGCCCGCGTCGATCGCGGCAACGCCGTAGTAGAAGTCGAATGCAGGGTCGCCGAGCTGGTCGGGATAGCGGCGGCCGCGGGCGTAGGCTTCCTGCGCCTGGCCGCGCTCGACCAGCATGCGGAGTTCTTCGGCCGGCGTGGCCGCCTGCGCCGGGCCAATCCCCTGGCTCACCAGCAGGAACAGCGTCGATACAACGAGATAGGCACGCGCGGCGGTGGCGGATCCGCGCACGGCCGGCGCACAGGCCGCGGCGCGCCGGGTGACGGGTCGCGACAGGCTGCCTGCCTCAGGCGGGCAGTTCCTCCTGCCGCAACAGGAAGACGAACCCGTCGCCGGCGTGGGTTTCCAGCCAGGTGAACGGGACGGCGGGATACGCCGCTTCGAGGGCAGCCCGGTTGTGCCCGATCTCGACGACAAGCAATCCTCCGGATGCCAGGTGCATTGCTGCCTGTTTCAGCAGCTTGCGTACCAGATCGAGGCCATCGGCGCCCCCGGCGAGGGCCAGGGACGGCTCGTGGCGGTATTCCGGGGGCAGGCTCGCCATGGCGGCCGCATCCACGTACGGCGGATTGGACACGATCACGTCGTAGCGCCGGCCGCCCAGGGCACCCATCAGATCGGATCGGATCAGCTCCACGCGACCGGCAAGACCGTAGTCGTCCACGTTGACGCGGGCGACGTCGAGCGCGTCCGGCGAGAGGTCGACGCCGTCCACGCGGGCATTCGGAAACGCCTCGGCCAGCAGGATCGCGAGACAACCCGAGCCCGTGCACAGATCGAGCGCCGAGCCGACGGCATCGGGATCCGCCACCCAGGGGGCCAGACCTTCGCGCAGCAGGTCCGCGATGAACGAACGCGGAATCAGCACGCGCTCGTCCACGTGGAAACGGTAGTCGCCGAGCCACGCTTCCCGGGTGAGATAGGGCGAGGGAATGCGCTGCTCCGCGCGGCGGCGCAGGATCTCGACGATGGCCGCGAGTTCCTCGCGCGTGAGGCGGGCATCGAGGTACTGGTCGAAATCCGCGTGGGGCAGGTCGAGCGCCCAGCCGATCAGGTAGGCCGCCTCGGCGCGCGCGTCGGGAAAACCGTGGCCGTAGGCGAGATCGTTCGCGCGGAACCGTGTGACGGCGAAGCGCAGCAGATCGCGGATCGTGGCGAACTCGCGGGCCGCGTCGGCATAGGGGTCCGGCGCCGTCGCCACGAGGTCAGGCAAGCAGCGCTTCGAGGGTGCGCCGGTAGATGCCGGCGAGCGGCTCCATGTCCGCCACCCGCACGTGCTCGTTCAGCTGATGGATCGAGGCGTTGACCGGCCCCAGCTCCAGCACTTCGCGGCAATGGGTCGCGATGAAGCGGCCGTCCGACGTGCCGCCCGAGGTGGAGAGCTCGGTGGCAGCACCGGTCTCCGCGCGGATCGCCTCCGCCACGGCGTCCACCAGTCTGCCACGCGGCGTGAGGAAGGGCATGCCCGAGAGCGACCAGTCGATGCGGTAGTCGAGGCCATGGCGATCGAGCACGGTGTGCACCGCTGCCCGCAGGTCATCAGGCGCGCGGGCCGGCGAGAACCGGAAGTTGAACAGCGCCTCGAGCGATCCCGGAATGACGTTGTTGGCGCCGGTACCGGCGTTGATGTTCGAGAACTGGAAGCTCGTCGGCTGGAAGTACTCGTCTCCCTCGTCCCACGCGATATGCGTGAGCTCGGTCAGCGCCGGCAGCACCAGATGGATCGGATTGCGGGCAAGGTGCGGGTAGGCGATATGGCCCTGCACCCCGCGCACCGTGAGCTTGCCCGAAAGCGAGCCGCGCCGGCCGTTCTTGATCATGTCGCCGAGGCGCTTTACCGACGTGGGCTCGCCGACGATGCAGAAGTCCATGCCTTCGTCGCGGGCCCGCAGCGTCTCGACCACGCGAGTGGTACCGTCGACGGCAACGCCTTCCTCGTCCGACGTGATGAGCAGCGCGATGGAGCCCTTCGGCTCCGGATGCTGCGCGAGGAAACCCTCGATCGCGGTCACGAAGGCGGCAATGGACGTCTTCATGTCCGCCGCTCCGCGACCGTACAGCACTCCGTCGCGGATCTCGGGTTTGAACGGATCGCTGTTCCATTGATCGAGCGGGCCCGTCGGCACCACGTCGGTGTGGCCGGCGAAGCAGAACAGCGGGCGCGCGGTGCCGCGGCGCAGCCACAGGTTGTCCACGTCGCCGAAGCGCAGGTGCTCGGCCTTGAAACCGAGCGGGGCGAGGCGGGCGGCGAGCAGCTGCTGGCAACCGCCGTCGGCGGGCGTGACGGAACGGCAGGCGATGAGCGCTTGGGTGAGTTCGAGCGTGGCGCTCATCGGGCCTCGCGCATCAGATCTTGTCCAGTCCGTCGACGTTCAACTTGAGTTCCGCATACGAGGCCGAGGCCGCCGTGTCTGCGCGCGGCGCGGGCCGCAGCATGTCTCCCGGCTTGGAACCCGCGGGCTTCGCACCGGCGTTGTTGAGCAGCCAGGAGAGGTTGGTGGCCGAGTCCGAGTTGCGCAGCGCCTCGTCCTTGGTGATGAGGCCCGAGGTGTAGTGCTTGAAGAGCGCCTGCTCGAAGGTTTCCGAACCGGGCGAGAGGCTCTGCTCCATCGCCTCCTTGATCTGGTCGATCTCGCCCTTCTTCACCAGTTCGGCGATGTGCTTGGTGTTCAGCATCACTTCCACGGCCGCCACCAGCGAGCCGTCGATGGCCTTCACCAAGCGTTGCGAGATGATGCACTTCAGCGTCGTCGACAGGTCGTGCAGCAGACCGTCGCGCGCTTCGAACGGGAAGAAGTTGATGATCCGCCCGAGCGCGTGATAGCTGTTGTTGGCGTGCAGGGTCGACATGCAAAGGTGGCCGGTCTGCGCATAGAGCAGGGCATGCTGCAGGGTCTGCCGGTCGCGCACCTCGCCGATCATCAGCAGGTCGGGTGCTTCGCGCATGGCGTTGACCAGCGCGTTCTCGTACGAATGGGTGTCCTGGCCCACCTCGCGCTGGTTGATCACGCACTTGTTGTTCGTGTACACGAACTCGATCGGATCCTCGATGGTGAGGATGTGGCCGGCGCGCGTGTTGTTGCGGTGCTCGATCATCGCGGCGAGCGTGGTGGACTTGCCCGAGCCGGTGGACCCGACGACGAGGATCAGGCCGCGCTTTTCCATGATCAGCTCTTTCAGCACGCCCGGCAGGCGCAGCTTCTCGAAGCCCGGGGTGCCGCTCTTCAGGTACCGGATCACCAGTGCCACGTTGCCGCGCTGGCGAAAGACGTTGACGCGGAAGCGGCCGATCTCGGGCACCGGGTAGGAGAAGTTCATCTCCTTGGTTTCCTCGAACTCGCGGCCTTCCTTCTCGGTCATCATCTCGAAGGCGATCTTGCGCACCGTCTCCGAGTCCATGATCTGCTGGTTCACCGGCATGATGTTGCCGAGGATCTTGATGGAGATGGGCGCGCCCACCGAGATGAACAGGTCGGATGCCTGCTTCTCGGCCATCAGCTTGAACAGCGGTGTCAGGAACATGGAATTCTCCCGGTGCGTCGCGGCAGCGGTACCGCCCGCCGGTCAATCGCCCCTTAGCAATTCGTTGATGCTGGTCTTGGCGCGCGTCTTCGCGTCGACCTGCTTCACGATCACCGCGCAGTACAGGCTCACCTTGCCGTCGGCGGAGGGCAGGTTGCCCGACACCACCACCGATCCCGGCGGGATGCGCCCGTAGCTGACTTCGCCTGTCGCGCGGTTGTAGATCTTCGTGCTCTGCCCGATGTAGACGCCCATGGAGATCACCGATCCGGCGCCGACGATCACGCCTTCCACCACCTCCGAGCGCGCCCCGATGAAACAGTCGTCCTCGATGATGGTGGGGTTGGCCTGGATCGGCTCCAGCACGCCGCCGATGCCCACACCGCCGGACAGGTGCACGTTCTTCCCGATCTGCGCGCACGAGCCCACCGTCGCCCAGGTGTCCACCATCGTGGATTCGTCCACGTACGCCCCGATGTTCACGAACGACGGCATCAAGACCACGTTCTTCGCGATGTAGGAACCCTTGCGCACCACGGCATTGGGCACGACCCGGAAACCGCCGGCCCGGAAATCTCCATCCCCGTAATCGGCAAACTTCGGCGCGACTTTATCGAAGTAGTTGGTGTAGCCGTCGCGGATGACCGCGTTGTCCGCCAGGCGGAAGGACAGCAGGACCGCCTTCTTGATCCACTGGTGGGTCACCCAGTCGTCGCCCTGCTTCTCGGCCACTCGCAGCTTGCCTGCGTCCAGGCCGGCGACGACCTCGGCGACCGCCTGCTTGAGCGGGGCGGGGGCGGAAGCGGGGTTGATGGCGGCGCGGTTCTCCCACGCTTCTTCGATGGTCTTCTTGAGGTCGGACATGGGCGGCGGGTCTCGCTCTAGTGGTGTTGGGAAAGGAAGTGGCCGAGGCGCCGGGCGGCCTCGGTGCATTCTTCGGGGGGTGCGACGAGCGCGATGCGGACGAATCGCGCTCCGGGATTGACGCCGCGCGCTGCGCGCGCAAGGTAACTCCCTGGCAGGACTGTGACATTATATTGTTCGAGCAGCGCACGGGCGAAACCCGTGTCGTCCCCGGGCGTGCGCATCCAGAGGTAGAAGGCCGCGTCCGGCATGGTGACGCCGGCGGCCTTCGGCAGCAGCGCGGTCACGGCCTCGAACTTCTCGCGGTAGAGGCGACGGTTCTCGACCACGTGGTCCTCGTCGTTCCAGGCGGCCTCGCTGGCGGCCTGCACCGCCAGGCTCATGGCGCTGCCGTGGTACGTGCGGTACAGGAGAAAGGATTTGAGGACGGCACGATCCCCGGCGACGTAGCCCGAGCGCATGCCCGGAACGTTGGACCGCTTGGACAGACTGCCGAACACGACCAGGCGCGGAAAGCCGGCACGTCCCAGCTGGTGCGCCGCCGAGAGTGCGCCGAGCGGCGGCTCGCCTTCGCGGAAGTAGATCTCCGAATAGCATTCGTCCGAGGCGATGACGAATCCGTACTGGTCCGACAGTTCGAACAGGGTCCGCCATTCGGCCAGCGGCATCACGCGCCCGGTGGGATTGCCGGGCGAGCAGACGTAGATGAGCTGGGTGTTCTTCCAGACGCTGTCCGGCACCGATCGAAAATCGGCAGCGAAGCCGTTCTCCGGGACCTGGTTCAGGAAGTACGGCTTGGCCCCGGCGAGCAGCGCCGCGCCTTCGTAGATCTGATAGAACGGATTCGGGATCACGACGACCGGGTCCGACTGTGTCCGATCGACGACAGTTTGCGCGAACGCGAACAACGCTTCGCGGCTGCCGTTGACCGGCAAGACCTCGGTGGCGGCATCGATGCCCGGCAATCCGTAGCGGCGCTGGAGCCAGCCGGCGATCGCCTCGCGCAGCGAGGGCCGGCCCGCCGTGACAGGGTAGGCGGAGAGGCCGCTCAGGCCGCCAGTCAGCGCATCGAGGATGAATCGGGGCGTCGCGTGCTTGGGTTCACCGATCGACAGGTTGATCGGCCCCAACTGCGGGTTGGGAACCACACCTTCGAACAGGGTGGCGAGCTTCTGGAACGGGTAGGTCTGGAGCCGCTGGAGATCGGGGTTCATGGTCCGCCGTGACACCGATGCGCGGCCGCGCATCCGGCACTCGAAAAGTCCGCGATTATAGGAGCCGGTGCGCCCGGCCGCAGTGTTTTCGGGGTAGGCAATTCGGTTACAATCGCCTGCATGTTCGCATCAACGCCTGGCCCGGCAACGACGCCAGGCGCTTGATTTTTTAGCCGCTGTTTTTTCTTCGTATCCCGCTCCCGAACGGGCTCGTCCGTGCGCCTCACCCACATCAAGCTCGCTGGTTTCAAGTCGTTCGTCGATCCCACGCATGTCGCGCTGCCGGGACAGTTGATCGGAGTGGTGGGCCCCAACGGCTGCGGCAAGTCGAACGTCATCGACGCCGTGCGCTGGGTCCTGGGCGAATCGTCCGCGAAGCATCTGCGCGGCGAGAGCATGGACGACGTGATCTTCAACGGCTCCGGCGAGCGCAAGCCCGTGGGCCGCGCCAGCGTCGAACTGGTGTTCGACAACAGTCTCGGCAAGGCCGCTGGCGCGTGGTCGCAATATGCGGAGATCTCGATCAAGCGCGTGCTGGAGCGCGACAGCGGTTCCAGCTACTTCATCAACAACACCGCGGTGCGGCGCCGCGATGTCGCCGATATCTTCCTCGGGACCGGGCTGGGCGCTCGCGCCTACGCCATCATCGAGCAGGGGATGATCTCCCGCATCGTCGAGGCCAAGCCGGAGGAGCTCCGGATCTTCCTCGAGGAGGCGGCGGGAGTTTCGAAGTATCGCGAACGCCGCAAGGAAACCGAGGCGCGTCTCGACGACACCAAGGAGAACCTCCTGCGCGTCGACGACATCCGGCGCGAACTGCAGAGCCAGATCACGCACCTGGAAGCGCAGGCCGAAGCCGCCGAGAAGTACCGCTCGCTCGAGGCCCAGCTGCGCCAGACCCAGCACCTGCTGTGGGCCATCCGCCGGCAGGATGCGGCCGCCCAACGCGCCAAGGCGGCGCGCGAGGTGGAACAACTCACGATCGACATCGAGCAGGCCGGTGCGGCCTTGCGCGACGCCGAGAAACGTCTGGAAGCCCTGCGCGAAGGGCACTACACCGCCTCCGACGCCGTCCACGCCGCCCAGGGTCAGCTCTACGAGAGCAACGCCGAGCTGGCCCGCATCGAACAGGAACTCGCTTTCCTGCGTGCCAACCGCCAGCGCGCCGAGGCGCGGGCCGGCGAATTGCGGACCCAGATCGACGAGGAAGATCAGCGCCACGCGGACCTCGACCGGACGCTCACCGATACGCGCAGCCAGCTCGCGACCGTGACGGAAGAGGCAGCCCACCGCCGCGAAGCCCTGCAGGCTATTCAGGAACAGCTGCCGGCGGCCGAGCAGGCCTATCGCGATGCACGCGCGGAATCCGAACGCCTGCAGCAGGCGCTGGCCGAAGCCCGCCGCAGCCTGGAAGTGGCTTCGACCCGCCGCGAGCATGCCGAGAAGCTCGTGACACAGCTCGAAGCGCGCAACCAGCGTCTCGCGGAAGAGCGCGAAGCGCTCGTGATGCCGGATACCGAAGCCCTGGAGCAGCTGCAGGCCGATGCCCTCGCGCTGGACGACGAGATCGCGGCCCTGCGGCAGCGCCAGTCCGATGCCGAGCAGGCGCTCCCGGGTCTCGAGCAGCGTTTCCGCGAGGCGACCCAGGGCGTCGAACAGTTGCGTCAGAAACTCGCTTCGGTCGAGGCGCGCCGCAACGCGCTCGTGGGCCTGCAGCAGCAGGTCGGCGCCAGTGAGCAGATGGCGGCCTGGCTCGGACAGCACGGGCTGTCGGAGCGCCCGCGCCTATGGCAGCACATCCGCGTGGACAACGGCTGGGAGGACGCGCTCGAGGCAGTCTTGCGCGAACGCCTGAACGCGATCGCGGTGCAGGATCCCGGCACGCTGACCGACTGGTTCGGCGCATCGCCGCCCGGCAAGCTCGCCATCTATCGCTCCGGACCTGCCGCAGGCACGGAGACCCCGGTGGCGCCGGCCGGTACCGTCCCGCTGCTCGATCGAGTGTCCTCGACCGACGAGGCGGTGAAGGCGGTCCTGCGCGAGTGGCTGGATCGCGTCTACGCGGTCGACTCCGCCGCCACGGCGCTCGACATCGCGGCGCGCCTGGGGCCGGGCGAGATGGTAGTCACGCGCGACGGCCACATGTTCACTGCGCACAGCGTCGGCTTCCACGCCGCCGACTCCGAGATCCACGGTCTGCTGGAGCGCAAGGAAGAGATCGAACAGCTCGAGGCCGAAGTGCCGCACCTGGAGGCCGGACTGGCCGAACGGCGCGGCCAGCTCGCCGATGCCGAGATGGAACTTGCGGAGCAACGCAGCGCGATCGACCGGCTGCGGGGCGAGATCACCGACGTCTCCGAGCGCCGGCACGAAATCGAGCTCGAAGAAGTGCGCGCATCCCAGGCCGTGGCACGCGCCCGGGAACGCCACGACCAGATCGATCGCGAACTGGCGGAGATCGCCGCCGAGCGCGAGCGGGAACACGAAGACCTCCAGGCGGCGCTGGAAGCGCTGGGTACCCTGGATGCCGGCATCGTCGAATTGCAGGCCCAGGTGGGCGGCGCCACGGAGCGCGACCGCCAGGCCGAGATGGAACTCGGCTCGTTGCGCGAGCGCGTGCTGCGCGCGGAACGGGATCACCAGGAAGCGCAGTTCGGCGAACGCACCGCGCAGCACCGCATCGGCGAACTCGAACGCACGCTCTCCGGTATCGCCGATCAACTGACCCGCGCCCGCAACGGGCTCGCCCAGGCCGAGGCCGAAGTGGCAGGGTTCGACGAAGCGCCCATCGCCGAACGGCTGCAGGCCGTGCTGGCGGTCAAGATGGAACGCGAAACCGCCCTGGCGAGTGCGCGCGACGCAATGGCCGAGGCCGAAACTGTCCTGCGCAGCACCGAGCAGGAGCGCCTCTCCGCCGAGCAGCGCCTGGAGCCCATGCGCAACCGCATCGGCGACCTCAAGTTGAAGGAGCAGGAGGCGCGGCTCAACGAAGAGAGTTATGCGCAGCAGCTGGCCGAGGCCAAGGCCGACGAGGCCGAGCTGCTCGCCTCGGTGGAAAAAGCGCCGCGGCCCAACGCTCTGCAGGGCGACATCAATCGCCTGAGCGAGGAGATCGCAGCGCTCGGCGCCGTGAATCTGGCCGCGCTGGACGAACTTGCCACCGCCCGCGAGCGCAACGGCTACCTCGAAACCCAGTCGGCCGACCTGACCGAGGCGATGAACACCCTGGTCGAGGCGATCCGCCGCATCGATCGCGAGACGCGCGACCGGCTGCGGGCCACCTTCGATGAGGTGAACCAGAACCTGGGGCAGATGTTCCCGGCCCTGTTCGGGGGCGGCGAAGCGAAGCTCGTCATGAGCGGCGAGGAAATCCTCGACAGCGGCGTGCAGATCGTGGCCCGGCCGCCCGGCAAGAAGAACTCCTCGATCCACCTGCTCTCGGGCGGGGAGAAGGCACTCACGGCCGTGTCGCTGGTATTCTCGCTGTTCCGCCTGAACCCGGCGCCGTTCTGCCTGCTGGACGAGGTCGACGCGCCGCTCGACGACAGCAACACCGGGCGCTTCTGCGAACTCGTGAAGAAGATGGCCGACCAGACCCAGTTCATCTTCATCAGCCACAACAAGATCACCATGGAGATGGCCGACCAGCTGATCGGCGTGACCATGCCGGAGCTCGGTGTGTCGCGCGTGGTGGCGGTGGATATCGAGGAAGCGCTCAAATTGCGGGAAGAGGCTGCGTGATGCACCGCTGCCCCCTCCTGCGGAGCGCGCGCCGGCCTGCATGCCGGCGCCGTTCGGCCGGCTCGCTGCATGCAGCTCGAAACCCCTGCCTCACCTCTAACCCTCTCCCAGCGCAGCTGGGGGAGGGAATCCAAGCTCCTTCCCCCAGCTCCGCTGGGGAAAGGTTGGGATGGGGGCCCGCCGCGCCCAAGACCTACCCGTACCCTCCCGGAGACCGCACCGCCTGACCGGCGGAGGCTGCCGCACGATGAGCGAACTGCAAGTATGGCTGCTCGTCCTCGGCATCGTGGTGATCGCCGGGGTTTACGCGTTCAACTGGCTGCAGGAACGCAGCCACCGGCGGCGCGCCGAGGCGGCGTTCGACATGCCGCGGCAGGACATCCTGATGGAACGCGCACCGGTAGCGCCGGCACCTGCACCACGCTTCGAGGATACGCAGGAGCTGCTGCTGCCCGAACCGCCGCCCGAGGAGAGCGCGCCGGCACCGCGGCCGGCGCCACGCCCCATGCGCGGTCCGCCCGAACCGGACGAGTCGACCATCGACTGCACCGCCTTCCTGTCGGCCGATGCGCCGTTCCCCCAGTCCGCCTTCGATGAACTGGCGAGTGCCACGACGGCCTTCGCGCGCCCGGTGCGCATGTTCGGCACCGACGGCGCAGGCGGCGCCTGGGTCCCGCTGGCCGAGGACAGCGGCATGCGCTATCGCCGGCTCAAAGTGGCGATGCAACTGGCGGACCGCCAGGGCGTCGCGACCCGGGTGGACCTCGAGAACTTCGCCGACACCATCACGGCAGTCGCGGTGCGCATCGGTGCCGCGGCCGATCTGCCCGATCCCGCGGCCTGCGCCGAGCGGGCCAAGGCCCTCGACGATCTGTGTGCCGACGTGGACATCGCCGTGGGCATCAACGTCGTCGCCCACGCGGGCCAGAAGTTCCAGGGCCCGACCATCCAGGCGCTCGCGCAGGCCGACGGCCTGAAACTGCAGGCCGACGGCCTGTTCCACAGCGAAGCGGCGCCGGGAGCAACCCAGTTCACCCTGGACAACCAGGACACCGAACCGTTCTTTCCCGAGACCATCAAGGCGCTCAACACCAGCGGCGTCACGTTCCTGCTGGACGTGCCGCGCGCGAACGGCGGGATCGCCGCCTTCGATCGCATGGTCGAAGTGGCGCGCCGGTTCGCGGATTCGCTCGGCGGCACCCTGGTGGATGACAACCGCCAGATCCTGAGCGACGCCGGCCTGGACGCCACGCGCCGGGCGCTGCTGGGCGTCTACGCGACCATGGACGAGCGCGGCATCGAGCCCGGCGGCCCCGTGGCGTTGCGCCTGTTCTCCGGATGACGCTGCCGGCCGAGACGGCCGGGCACATTGCCCGGTTGCGGGAGCAGCTCGAACACCACAACTACAGCTACTACGTGCTCGACGCGCCGGAGGTCCCGGACGCGGAGTACGACCGCCTGTTCCGTGAGCTGCAGGCGCTCGAGGCGCAGTTTCCGGAAGCGGCATCGGCGGATTCCCCGACGCAGCGCGTGGGAGGGGCGCCGCAATCCGCGTTCGCGTCGGTGACCCACGCGCGACCGATGCTCTCGCTCAACAACGCGTTCACCGAAGACGACATCGTCGGGTTCGACCGCCGAATCCGCGAAGGACTCAAGGTCGAAAGCGTCGACTACGCGGTCGAGCTCAAGTTCGACGGCCTGGCGATCAGCCTGCGTTACGAGGGCGGCCGGCTGGTGCACGGCGCCACCCGCGGCGACGGTGCCACCGGCGAGGACGTAACGGCGAACCTGCGAACGATACGGTCGATTCCCCTGGTGTTGACCGGACCGGCCCCGACCATCCTCGAGGTACGCGGCGAAGTGCTCATGCTGAAGCGTGATTTCGAGCGGCTGAACGACGAGCAGCGGGCGCGCGACGAGAAGCTGTTCGCGAATCCACGCAACGCCGCCGCGGGCGCCTTGCGCCAGCTCGATTCCCGCATCACCGCATCGCGCAAGCTAACGTTCTTCGCCTATGGCCTGGGGCAGATCGATGGCGACGGTGCCGTGGGCGGACGCCACAGCGCCCAGATGGACTGGCTCGAGCGCCTGCGCTTTCCGGTGAATCGCGAGCGTCGCGTGGTGACCGGCGTGGCGGGTCTGCTCGCGTACTACCGCGAGATCGGCGAGCGCCGTGCGAGCCTGCCTTTCCAGATCGATGGCGTCGTGTACAAAGTGGACGACCTGGCCGCGCAGGAGCGCCTCGGCTTCGTGTCGCGCGCGCCGCGTTTCGCCGTCGCGCACAAGTACCCGCCGGAAGAGGAACTGACCGTCGTCCGGGATATCGACGTCCAGGTGGGCCGCACGGGGGCACTGACGCCGACGGCGCGGCTCGAACCGGTATTCGTCGGGGGCGTGACGGTGACCAACGCGACGTTGCACAACGAGGATGAAGTGCAGCGCAAGGACGTGCGCATCGGGGACACCGTGATCGTGCGCCGCGCGGGCGACGTCATCCCCGAAGTGGTGGCTGTCGTGATCGATCGCCGCCCACCCGACGCCATCGTCTTCCGGATGCCCGCACGGTGTCCGGTCTGCGGTTCCGCCGTCATCCGCCCCGAAGGCGAAGCCGTCTCGCGCTGCACCGGCGGGCTCTATTGCCCGGCCCAGCGCAAGCAGGCACTGCTGCATTTCGCGTCGCGCCGGGCAATGGACATCGAAGGCCTCGGCGAGAAGCTGGTGGACCAGCTGGTCGACGGCAACGTGGTTCGCACGCCGGCCGATCTGTACAGGCTCGGCGTGAGCGCTCTGGCGGAGCTCGAACGGATGGCCGAGAAATCGGCCGCGAACGTGGTCGCGGGCATCGAGAAGAGCAAGGACACCACGCTCGCGCGCTTCATCTACGCGCTCGGCATCCGCAACGTCGGCGAAGCCACCGCCCGGGATCTCGCCGATCACTTCGGATCGCTCGACCGCCTGATCGACGCGAACGTCGAGACCCTGCAGCAGGTACCCGATGTGGGGCCGGTGGTGGCCGAGAGCATCGCGCGCTTCTTCGCCGAAGCGCACAACCGCGAGGTGATCGAACAACTGCGTGCCGCCGGTGTCCACTGGATCGAGCACGAGGGGCGGGCGGCGGCTGCGCCGCGGCCGTTGGACGGCCGCACGTTCGTGCTGACCGGCACGCTGCCCACGCTGACGCGCGACGAGGCGAAAGCACGGATCGAGGCGCTCGGCGGCAAGGTGGCCGGCAGCGTTTCGGCGAAGACGCACTACGTCGTGGTGGGTGCCGATCCCGGATCGAAGGCCGAGAAGGCCGCGCAGTTGAACGTGCCTATGCTCGATGAGGACGGGTTGCTAGAATTGCTCAAGTCCGCTCAGGCAAGTCCCGATAACTAGAAGTTGCTTCTCTCCCGGATTTTTCCCGTGCGCAAAGTCACCACAGCAGTGTTCCCGGTCGCCGGCCTCGGCACCCGGTTCCTCCCGGCCACCAAGGCGAGCCCCAAGGAAATGCTGCCGATCGTGGACAAGCCGCTCATCCAGTACGCAGTGGAAGAGGCGGTGGCCGCGGGCATCACGCAAATGGTGTTCATCACCGGCAAGTCGAAGCGTGCGATCGAGGACCACTTCGACAAGGCCTATGAGCTCGAACAGGAACTCGAGGCGCGCGGGCGCACCGCCATGCTGGAGATGGTGCGCAACATCGTGCCGAAGAACGTGAGCTGCATCTACGTGCGCCAGCCGGAAGCCCTCGGCCTCGGTCATGCGGTGCTCTGCGCGAGGCCGGTCGTCGGGGACGCGCCCTTCGCCGTCATCCTGGCCGACGACCTGATCGACGGCGAGCCCTCGGCGTTGAAGCAGATGGTCAACATCTTCGAGGAGCGTCAGGCCTCGGTCATCGCCGTGCAACAAATCCCGCGCGAGGAGTCGAACAAATACGGCGTGATCCGCAACGAGGCGCTGGAAGGGCGGCTGCATCGCATCGCCGGCATCGTCGAGAAGCCGCAGCCGCAGGACGCGCCGTCGAATCTCGCCGTGGTGGGGCGCTACATCCTCACACCCTACATCTTCCATTTCCTCGAGCGCATCGGCAAAGGCACCGGCGGCGAGATCCAGTTGACCGACGGCATCGCCCAGTTGCTGTTCCACGAACAGGCGCTCGCGTGGGAGTTCCACGGTACGCGCTACGACTGCGGTTCGAAGCTCGGGTACATGATGGCGAACTACGTCTACGGCCTGCGCCATCCCGAGGTGGGTGCCCCGTTCGCCCAGTTCGCTGCGGCGCTCGGAAACGGGAAGAATACCTAGCCTGGGCATGCTCACCGCCGCGCGCGCCTGGGAGATCTTCGAGACCGCAGAGCTCGTGTGCACGGCGGAAGCTGCCACCGCAGCGGTGGAACGTGTGGCGGATGAGGTCTCCAAGGGGTTGCGCAATCGCTACCCCGTGGTGCTTTCGGTGATGGGCGGCGGCGTCGTGTTCACGGGCCAGCTGCTGCCGCTGCTGCGCTTCCCGCTCGATTTCGACTACGTGCACGCCACGCGCTACCGCGGCGACACGACGGGCAAGGCGATCGACTGGAAGGTGCGCCCGCGCGAGGACGTGCGCGACCGCGTGGTGCTGGTGGTGGACGACATCCTCGACGAGGGCTGGACCCTGGCTGCGATCCGCGACACGCTGCTCGAAAGCGGGGCTGCCGAAGTGCGCACTGCCGTCTTCTGCGAAAAGCGCATCGGCCGCGCACGACCGATCGAGGCCGATCACGTCGGGGTGTCGGTGCCCGATCGCTACGTGTTCGGGTTCGGCATGGACGTCTACGGCGCCTGGCGCAACCTGCCGGCCGTGTACGCCCTCAAGGAGGAGAGGCGATGAGCGCGCCGCTCGGCATCATCGGCGGCAGCGGACTCACGCAGCTGTCGTCGCTGGAGACCACGAAACAGCAGGTCATCCGTACCCCGTTCGGCGAGCCCTCGGGAGCACTGACCTTAGGTCGCCTCAGCGGGCGCGACGTGGTGTTCCTCGCGCGCCACGGCTACGGCCACACCATTCCCCCGCACCAGGTGAACTACCGCGCCAACATCTGGGCGCTGCACTCGGTGGGCGTGCGGCGGATCGTGTCGGTGGCTTCGGTGGGGGGCATCCGCGCCGATATGGGGCCGGGCGTCATCGCCGTGCCGCATCAGATCCTCGACTACACCTGGGGCCGCAAGCAGACCTTTTTCGAAGGCCCGGACCAGCCCGTGACCCACGTGGACTTCACCCATCCGTACACCGAATCCGTGCGTCAGGCCCTGCTGGCAGCGGCGAAGCGGGCCGGCGAGAAGGTGGTGGCGGATGGCGTGTACGCCGCCACGCAAGGACCGCGGCTGGAGACGGCCGCGGAGATCGACCGCCTGGAACGCGACGGTGCGACCGTGGTGGGCATGACCGGCATGCCCGAGGCGGTGCTGGCGCGGGAACTCGAACTCGCCTACGGTGCCATTGCCCTGGTCGTGAACCACGCCGCCGGTCGGGGCGAAAGCCGCGACGGCGTCCACATGGAAGACATCAACGCGACGCTCACGGGCGCCATTGCCCGAGTGCGCCGAATCCTGGAATCCCTGGTACAGATCGATGGCGATACGTGAGGTGATCCGCATGGGGGACCCCCGGCTGCTCGAGAAATCGAAGCCGGTGGCGCAGTTCGACACCCCGGAGCTGCACGCGCTCATCCAGGATCTGGAAGACACCATGAAGGCGATGAACGGCGCGGGCATCGCCGCGCCGCAGATCGCCGTCAACCAGCGCGTGGTGATCTTCGGCGGATTCAAGTCCCCGCGTTATCCCGATGCCGACGAGGTGCCCTACACGGTGCTCATCAACCCCGTGCTCGAGCCGCTCGCGGACGACATGGAAGACGGCTGGGAAGGATGCCTGTCGGTGCCGGGCATGCGCGGCGTCGTGCCGCGCTACACGCGGCTGCGCTACCGCGGCTTCGATCAGTACGGCAAACCCATCGACCGGACCGTCTCCGGCTTCCACGCGCGCGTCGTGCAGCACGAGTGCGATCACCTGGACGGCATCCTGTATCCGATGCGCATCCGCGACCTGCGCGATTTCGGCTTCGCGGACGTCCTGTTCCCCGGGCAGCAGCTCGAGGACGAGTGACGGAGCCGGTCGACGGTACCGACCACGCAAGTTCCACCGCTCACCGCGGCGCAGCCGCTCGCTGCCGCGCGGGAAGCTGCCGGCCGGGGCGATTTCGCGACCGCCCGTGACCGGCTCCTGGAATGCCTCGCGCTGGACCCTGCATGCGTGCCGGCGTATCGCGAGCTGGCGGCGCTGCTCGCACGCCTCGGTTTCGCGGAGGAAGCCGGCGCCTGCCTGACGCTCGCCCGCGGCCACGTCCCGCAGACCTTCGTGGATCAGTTCGAACACGCTGAAGCCCTGGTCCGACTCGGCCTCACGGCCGGTGCCATCGAGCACTACCGATCGGCGCTCGCGCTCGATCCGCGCCAGCCGGCCGCGCACAACAATCTGGGGCTCGCGCTGACCACGCGGGGGCCGGGTGGCGAGGCCGAGCAGGCGTTCCGCAGCGCCCTGGATCTCGCGCCCGAGATCGCAGAGATCCATGCCAACCTGGGCGACGTGCTGCGGCGTCGCAGTGCCTGGGAGGAGGCCGCGGAACGCTTCCGAACCGCCACGCGACTCAGGCCGGACTGGCCGGAGGCCTGGAACAACCTCGGCGTTTGCCTGAGACCCCTGGACCGGACGAGCGATGCTGCGGCAGCGTTCGAGCGGGCGACGGTCCTGCGACCGGCTTTTGCCGAGGCGCACTACAACCTCGGCAATGCGCTCAATACACTGGGGCGACGCGACGACGCCATGCGGAGTTTTCAGCGGGCCCTCGACATCGATCCTCGTCACGCGGAAGCAGCATACAGCCTGGGGCTGGCGGCGACCGAAGTCGCAGAAGCGGGACGCTGGTATGCACGGGCCATTGAAGCCCGCCCCGATTTCGCCGAGGCCCTAACGGCGCAGGCCTTCAACCACTACAAGGGCTGCGACTGGACCGCCGCCGAAGCTTCCGCGCAACGGCTGCGCGAACTGGTGGAACAGCGTCCCGATGCGGCGATCGCACCGTTCAACATCGTCCAGATCTTCGACGATCCGCCGCTGCAGCAGCGGGCCGCGCGCCAGTGGGTGGCCAATCGCGTCACGCCGTGGGTGCGAGGGCGCGGACCGCTCGTGGATATCGCACGCGTCTCCGGCATCGACCGGTTGCGCATCGGCTATCTTTCCGCCGATTTCCGCGATCACGCAGTGGGGCGAATGATCGCCGAGGTTCTCGCGGCCCACGACCGCGGGCGTTTCCACGTCACCGCCTACGGCATCGGTCCCGACGACGGCAGCGCGATCCGGCGGACGGTGGAGCAGGGCGTCGACGTCTTCCGCAAATCGGGTGCGCTCGACGCCTCGGACCTGGCGGCACGCATCGCCGCCGACGGCATCCACATCCTGGTGGACCTCAACGGCCATACCGAACACGGCCGCAGCGAAGCGCTGGCGCTGCGCTGCGCCCCGGTGCAGTTGAGCTATCTGGGCTATCCCGGAACCATGGGTGCGCCGTGGATCGACGGCATCCTCACGGACGAACGGTTGACCCCGGCTGCGCTGCAACCCTGGTTCGACGAGGCGCTGATCCCGGTCCCCGACGGGTATCTCGTAAGCTCACGCACCGCCGCGGTACCGCCGCCTTCGCGCAGCGCGCTGGGATTGCCTGAAGACGGCTTCGTGTTCTGCTGCTTCAACGCCGCCTACAAGATCCGTCCCGACTCTTTCACCGCATGGATGCGTATCCTTGCGCGCGTGCCGGGCAGCGTGTTGTGGCTACTGCGCGCGAACGATGGTGCGGTCGCGCGGCTGCAGGAGACCGCCCGGCGCGCCGGCATCGCGGCGGAGCGCCTGCGCTTCGCTGCGCCGGTACCCTACGAGGTGCACAGCGCGAGAATCGCAGCGGCGGACCTGTTCCTCGATACCTGGGTCTACGCAGCCGGCGCCACCGCCGGACAGACGCTGGCAGCGGGCGTTCCATTACTCGCGTATCAGGGCCGCGGCTACGCGGCGCGCATGTCCGCCGCGGTGCTCGGATCGTTGGGATTGCCGGAGCTGATCGCCGACGACGGATCACGGTACGAGGAGCGGGCGGTCGAACTCGCCAACGACCGCGAACGGCTTGCGGCGCTGCGGGCGCGGCTCGCGGCGAGCGTCGCCGCATCCCCGCTGTTCGATGCGAAGTCGTGCGCCCGCCGCCTCGAAACGGTCTTCGAGCGGATCTGGCGTGCGTGACGCAATGCCGTGGTCGCAGCCTGAGGGTTCGAACGACATGCTGGCAGGCACTGTGCTAAGCAAGGTCCTCACAGCGTCCCGAACCCGCTCGACCGGCTGTTGCGCCGGTCGGATCGGCAAGCGTTGCCGTCGCTACGGCAAGCGCTGCCGTGAATGAGATGTCACCGATCACGATCGGGCAGCGCACTGCCCCCCGGTGTATCTTGGGTGGTGGGTGACGCTGCGCGTTCCGCCTCAAGCCCGATGCAGACCCAAGCCCGATGACAGCGATCCGAAAGCGCCAGCAGCAGCTGGAGCACGCGGTCGCCTTGCACAACGGCGGCAACCTGCCGGCCGCCGCCGCCGAGTACGAGCGTCTGGTCGCGGCTCATCCGGGTGAATGGGAACCGCAGTTCCTGCTCGGCGTACTGCGCTTACAGCAGGGCGATCTCGCCGCCGCGCGCAGTCGTCTGGAGCGCGCCGTGGAACTCAATCCGAAGCACGCGGATGCCTGGTTCTACCTCGGCGAGGTCGACAACGCCCTGGGCGACGCGGCTGGCGCCGCACGTGCCTATCAGCGCGCGACCGGGCTGGCGCCGCGCCAGGCCTTCGCCTGGTTCGGCCTCGGCCTCGCTCGCGAGCAACTCGGCGATCGTCCCGGTGCGCGCACCGCGTACCAGCAGGCAGTGGCGGCCCGACCCGACTTCGCGGAGGCTCTGAACAATCTCGGCTCGCTCGCGCAGGCCGAGGCAGCGAGCGACGAGGCCATCGCGCTGTTCCGCAGTGCGCTCGCCGCGAAGCCGGGCATGCCGGCCGCGGCTATCAATCTCGCGGCGCTGCAGATCGACGTGCTCGACGACTATCCGGCGGCGATCCAGACGCTGCGTCAGGCCATCGAGGCCAATCCGGCGGACGCGGGGCTGCACTTCCAGCTGGGCACCGTCTACGGCCGACTCGGACGCAGTTCGGATGCCCGGACCGCCTACGAAGCGGCGATCGCGCTCGCCCCGCAACACGCCGATGCGCTCAACAACCTCGGCGTGCTGCATTTCCAGGCCTGGCGCAACCCCGAAGCCGAAGACTGCTACCGCCGCGCGCTCGCCGCCCAGCCCGGGCACGTGCACGCATGGAGCAATCTGGGCAATCTGCTGCTGCGCCTCGGCCGCTTCGACACGGCCGTGGACGCTTTCGAACAGGCGCTCGCGGCACGACCGGGGATGGAGGAGGCACTGAACGGGCTCGGCCTCGCCCTGAACGAACGTGGTCACCTGGATCGTGCGGAGGCCGTGCTGCGCGAAGCGGTGGCTCTGCACCCCACCTCGATGCGCTGCGTGTCGAACCTGGGCAACGTCCTGCAGCGGCTCGGTCGGCTCGACGAAGCGCGCGCATGGTACGACCGCGCGCTGGCCCTGGAAGACAATCCGGCGCTGCGCATCAAGCGCGCGCTGATGCTGAGCCCGGTCATGGCCTCGATGGACTCGCTGGCGGCGGAGCGCGAACGCTTCGAGGCCGACGTGAATGCGCTGCTCGCGTCCGGCATCGAGGCCTCCGAAGCGGAGCTGCTGCGGTTCCCGGAAACCTGCTTCTTCCTGGCCTACCACGGCCACAACGACCGCGACCTGCTGGCGAAGGTGGCACAGGCCTATCTCGCCGCCTGCCCGACGCTCGCGTACGTGGCAGCCCATGCGCTGCGGGCGCAGGGCCCGGGCCCGATCCGGATCGGCTTCGTTTCGCGCTTCCTGTACAGCCACGCGGTGGGACGCTTCTTCGGTCCGGTGATCGAGGCGATCGCGCGCGACCCGGCGTTCGAAGTGACCCTGTTCACGCTCGGATACGAAGCCGACGATCATCTGCGCCGCCTGATCGCCGCGTGTCAGCGCCATGTGGCGATTCCCTACGCCGAGCTGGGCCACGCGCGGAAGCTCATCGAACACGAGCAGCTCGATCTGCTGGTCTACCCGGAGATCGGCATGGACCCGTTCACCTATCTCCTGAGCTTCAGCCGGCTCGCGCGGGTGCAGGCGGTCCTGCATGGACACTCGATGACGTCGGGCGTACCGAACCAGGACTACTACGTGTCGAGCGCGCTGATCGAGCCGCCCGACGGCGACGCGCAGTACACGGAAAGGCTGGTGCGCCTGCCGACGCTGCCGATGTTCCTGGAACCGCCCGCGCTGCCGGCATCGCCCCGGTCCCGGGGGGAGCTCGGCCTGCCGGCCGCGGGCACTCTGTACCTCTGCCCGATGAAGCTGCAGAAGGTGCATCCGTCCATGGATGCGGCGGTCGCCGGGATCCTGGCGCGCGATCCGGACGCCCGCGTGGTGTTCATCGAAGACCACGGCAACCCGGCCTGGCATGCGCTGTTGCGCGGCCGCCTCGATGCGGCCACCGGTCCGCATCGGGAGCGCGTGCATTTCGTGCCGTGGCGCACACGCCTCGCCGAGTTCATCGAGCTGATCCTGGCCGCCGACGTGGTGCTGGACTCGTTCCACCATGGGGGTGCCACCACCGCGCACCTGTGTCTCGCGTGCGGCAAGCCGATGGTGACCTGGGTCACCGAGACCAGTCGCTCGCGCTTCCTGGCGGCGTACTATGCGCTGCTGGGGGTGGACGACTGCATGGCGGATTCGCCCGAACGGTACGTGGAACTGGCCGTCCGGTTCGGCACCGACGCCGCTCATCGCGACGCGATCGCGCAACGCATCCGCGCGACCCGCGGCCAGCTCTATCGCAACGACGCGGTATTCGCAGCCTATCGCGTGTTCTTCCAGTCGGTGGCCCAGACCGATCGCGTCGCGACCCCGCTGCCGCCACCCTACCGCGCGTTGCGTACCGTCGAGTCGTGGTGCGCCGAGCACCGTCTCGACCGCAACGTCGTGGAAGCCGGCGTGGAGCTCGCGATCCCTGTGACCCGCGTGTTCGACCGCCCGTGGTCGGCGAAACGCACGCCGGTGCATCTTGCCCCGGTGGCGGTGTCCGAGCTGCACGACGTCGACATCGTCGGTCGCGAAACGCTGGTGCTCCCGACGGACGGCCACAGCGTCATCTACGATCTGCCGCTGCTGTATCCCGAGGATCGCGTGGAGGTCACGAGCACGCTGGTAGCGCATCGCGCCGGCGACGACGTCCTGGTCACGCATGTGCCGCCGGCCGGTGCCGCGATCGAGCGCGGCATCTTCCTGTGCGGTCCGACGACCGGTAACTACTACCACTGGCTCTTCGAGCAATGTCCCAAGCTGCGGCTGCTGGACGACCTGCCGCAGTACGACGACTGGCCGTTGCTGGTGGACGCGGGACAGCATCCCAACCTGCGCGCGGCGCTCGCCCGGGTCAATCGCGCCGGTCGACCGGTGATCGAGATCGAGGCGGGCGTGCGGCATCGCGTGCAACGTCTGCTGGTGCCTGAAGCCGGTGTGCGCATGCCGGTGGACTTTCGTGCCGGAGCAGCGGTCTATGCGGACGACATCCTGTTCGCACCGCGAGCGCTGGCGTATCTTCGCGCCCGTTTCCTGCCCGCGGGCGAGGGCGCGCCCGCCCGTCGACGCCTGTACCTGCGCCGCGGACCGGCCAGCTACCGCCGCCTGCTGAACGAGGCGGCGGTTGAGGCCGAGTTCGTCGCGCGCGGCTTCGAATTGGTGGAACCCGGCCGGCTCACGCTGGACGAGCAGATCGCGCTGTTCTCGGAGGCCGCGATCATCGCCGGCCCGACCGGCGCCGGCATGGCCAACATGGTGTTCGCTCCCGCGGAGTGCCGGGTGCTGGTGCTCTACTACGACCGAGTGCCGTATTTCTACTTCTCGACGCTCGCGGCCACGTTGCAGCAGAACCTGATGTACCTGCTGGGGGAGCCGGATGCCGGTTCCAACGCCAATCTCTACCAGCGTGATTTCGCGATCGATCCGGCCCGCATCGGACCGGCCCTGGACGCCCTGGCCGCACTGCCGCCGGCAGCTTCGGTGACAAGCGGACCCGGGAACGACGAGGATGCCCCCGCGGCAGCCACGGAAGTGCATGCGCGCTACGGGTTCCTCATGCACATTCCGGAGCTGTTCAACCACTACCGCGCCATCTGGCGGCGTCTGCCCGCCGGCAGCTTCCACGTTGTCAACGCCGGCACCGGGGAGGATGCGGCGCAGATCGCGGCACTCGCCCGCACGGAGGGCGTGGATTGCCCGGACGTGGCGCAGGTCGAAGCGACGCCGTCGCGCTACGAGGTGCTGATCTCGAACCACCCGATCGACCCGAGCGGTGCGACCCCGCTCATCCGGCGCCTCGGGCGCGTCAACGTCCGACTGATGTATTCGGTCGGCAAGGCGGGGTGGAACCTGCGCGACTGGAACCGGTTGTACGACCTCATCCTGTGCTTCGGTCCCTACCAGCGCGAGGCGCTCGCCGCGATCACCGACGCCACCATCGTCGAAGTGGGGTATCCGCGCTTCGACCCGTTCTTCGAACTGGCGCCGCGCCGGCGCGAGATCCTCGAGGGGCTCGGCGGCGACCCGCAGAAGCGCAGCGTGATCTGGCTGCCCACCTGGAAGAACCTGTCGTCCGTGGGTTGGCACGACGCGGCCGTGGCGGCATTGACCGACCGCTACAACGTGTTCGTCAAGCTGCACCCGCTCATGTCGCAGCAGGAACCCGACAAGGTCGCCGCTCTGCGTGCGCTGGGCCTCACGCACGTCATCGCCGATTCGTCCGACAACATCCCCTTGTACGTGGTGGCGGACTGGATCCTGTGCGACTACGGCGGTCCTGCCTTCGGTGCAATCTACGCCGATCGCAATCTGGTGCTGCTGGACGTGCCCGATGCGGCCGCCGACGAGATGCTGGGTGAGTCGTCGCCGGATATCCTGATCCGCCAGGTGATCCCGCACATCGCCGCCGGCAACGCGGATGCCTTGCGCGCCCTGATCGACGACGCCGCGGTGTGGGAGGAACAGCGGCGGGTACGGCGCGAGCTGCGCCGTGCGTTCTTCGCGCCGCACTTCGGCTACTCGGCTACGGTCGCGGCGGCGGCGCTGCTCAATGCCGAGCGCCTGGTTCCCATGGACCGGCGGGGCTGAGCGCCATGGTGATCTGGATCATCGGCCTGTCCGGCAGCGGCAAGACCACGCTGGGTCGGGCGTTGGCCGCGCAATGGCGCGGCGCGGCCCCCAATACCGTCCTGGTGGACGGCGACGAAGTGCGGCGCCTGTTCGCCCACGATGGTAGCGACGCGGCCTACACGATAGCGGGTCGCCGTCTCAACGCCGAGCGCGTGACAGCGCTGTGCGAATGGCTGGACGGGCAGGGGATCAATGTCGTCTGCTGCATCCTGTCGCTGTTCCCCGAGATGCGGGCCGGTAACCGCCGGCGCTTCTCGCGCTATTTCGAGATCTACCTGAAGGCCCCGGTCGAGGTACTCGCGGCCCGCGACACGAAGGGGCTCTACGGGCCTGCCCTGAGGGGCGAGCGGCACCAGGTGGCCGGGGTCGATCTGCCATTTCCTGAACCGACGGCGCCGGACCTGACTCTCGACGCCGCCGGGCCGTTGCCGGACGTCGAGGCCCTGGCCGCCGAAGTGCTGCGCAAGGCCGGGAGCGTGCAGCCGTGAGCATTGCCTACACCTATGCGCAGGGGGATCTGCTCGCACAGCCGCACACCTACTTCTACTCCACGTTCGGCGGTCAGGCATTCCTCGAGGCCTGGCGGGCGCAGCGCCTGGCGGCAGCGGCGTGGTTCGATGCGACTGCGGTTGCGCCGGACGCCGGCATGGCGAGCACCGATCGGGCGTGCCGATTGTTCGCGGACACGATGACGCGCCTCGAGCGCGACGATCACGAGGACGCCCTGCGCGTGGTCGCACGGCTCGTGCAGCGCTTCGAAGTCACGAAGCGCATCTATGGTGACTACGACAACGCGATGCGTGCCGTGGATCGCGGGGATTTCCGGGTATTGCCGCGGTACGTGGTCTTCGGCGAACTCCTGGAGCGCGCCTATCGCACCTCGCAGCGTCTGCCGTGTCTCAACGCGCTGCTCAAGCTGAACGACATCCTCGGGGCGCACCGGGATGCGGTGCCCGCCGCATGGCGTTCCGTCGCGGCCCGATTGCAGCGCGATGAACTGCGGCACGTGACTGCCCTGGCGGCGGCGGTGGAGACAGCCTGATGCTCGAGCGGACGCTCTTCCTCGCGGCACGGACGGCGCGCTCCCAGGCCTACGCACAGGCCATGGCCGCGGCCGGCCTGCATCCCGGGCAGGTACTGATCTGCGGGGAGCCGGAAACTGCGGCGCCCCCGGCGCCCGCGGCCGCATGGGCCGGAGCAGGGTTGGCGCTGCCGAACCTCGCCGAACCGCTCGAATCCACTTGCGGTGCGGCCGGCTGGTCCACCGAAGCGATCGCCAGCCGTAACGTGAACGACGCCGAAGTGGTGGCGCGCATCCGGGCACTGCAGCCGGCGTGCGTGATCTATTCCGGCTTCGGCGGCCAGATCGTCGGCACCGCAGCCCTCGACCTCGGCGTGCCTTTTCTGCATTCCCACTCGGGCTGGCTGCCGCGCTATCGCGGCAGCACCACCATCTACTTCAGCATGCTGGAAGCGCGCGAGTGTGCCGCATCCGTGCTGGTGCTCGCTGCGGAGATCGACGCCGGTCCGGTGCTCGCACGCCGCCGCTACCCCCTGCCGCCCGGCGGCATCGACGTGGACCGTGTCTACGACGCGGCGATTCGCGCCGATCTCCTGTGCCGCGTACTGGCGGAGACGCAACGACTCGGCGCGCTTCCGCCAGCGCTCCGGACCGAGGGTGAGACGGCGCAGACCTACTTCGTCGTCCATCCGGTGTTGAAGCACGTTGCACTGCTTGCGCTGCCGGAACGAAGCGACGCGCGCGCTGCGCGGGAGACGGGCTCATGACCCGGCGCACCGACCTCTTCGCCGCGCTCCGGACGATCGTGCAACGCCATCCGCGTGCCGGTGCGCGGACCCATGAACGCCTCGGCGCGCACCTGGAGGCGCTCGGGCGCGATCTCGAAGGCGCGGGCGGTGCCGCGCTCGATGCAGCCTGGTCGGCGTTCGCCCGCGAAGCCTTCGGTCAACCGTGCTGGGTCGCGTTCCTGCTCCCGGATTCCTGCACCGCGCTGCCCGACCTGCTGCCGACCCTGGAGCATCTCGCCGACCGCTGGGCGGCGCCGCCCGAACTGCGAGCCGCCTTCGAAGCCACCTTCGAGGAATGGATCGCGTCGCAGTCCGACATCGCCGCGTCCGGAGCGCTCGGCGAAGTCCTGTTGCGCGAGCTGGGCAGCGCCGATCCCGGCACGACCCATTTCCTGTTCCTGAGCCGCTACTACACGTTCCTCGATCTGCTCAGTGCCGTCCTGTTCGCGCCGGCGTCCGTGCCCCTGCTGCGCCGCGTGTTCGCGCAGCTGCTGCTGCAACGTACCCATTGGCCGCACAGCTACTGCCAAGGTTACGCGTACCAGGGCTGGGAGCGCATCGGCATCGGCGGCATCAAACCGACGGAGCAACGGCTCGCGCTGTACGACATCGACGGCCTGCTGGGCTCCGGTCGCCGCATTCTCGACATCGGGTCCAACTGCGGCTTTCTCGCGCTCGAACTGGCGCAGCGCGGCCATCGCGTCGACGGCATCGAACTCAACCCCTGGCTGGTGGGCATCGCGACCGAAGTGCGGGACGCGCTCGACATCCGCACGGCGCGCTTCTTCGTGGAGGACTTCCGGAGCTTCCGGCCGGCGGCGCCCTACGACGCCGTCTTCTCGCTCGCCAATCACGCGACCATCGACGGGCGGTCGGGCCTGGATTTCGAACACTTCGCCGCCAAGCTCTTCGAACTGCTCGAACCCGGCGGGCTGCTCCTCTTCGAGAGTCACAACGTCTTCGGTCCCGGCACCGGCGGACCGGGCGATGACGGCGACCTCGATCGCAAGCTCGCCATCGCGGGCCGCTACTTCGAGACGCTGCGCCATCGCATGACGCACGCCTTCGTTCCGTTCCACGATGTCGACAAGCTGTTCGTCGTGCTGCGACGGCGCAGCCAGCCGGTCGCCACGGCCGGTGCGCCGTTCGACCTCGCCGCCGCGCGCCAGCGCTACGCCTATGGCGACTGAGCGTCGGTCCCGCAGCCTCCGTACGCCGCTGCAATTCGGCACCAAGGCCGAAACCCTGCAGCGCGTCGCGCCGCACCTGCGTTCGGCGCTCGTGCTGGACCTGGTCCACTTCACCGTCGAGCAATGGCGGCGCGAGCGCCGACGTTGTCTGCAACGGATCTCCGCTCGCCTCGGATCGGCGGCACTGGTCGTGCGCTCGAGTGCCCTGGCCGAGGATGGTGCGCGGCTCTCCATGGCGGGCGCGTTCGAGAGCATCCTCGGCGTGCCCGGCGGCGACGAGGCGACACTGACCGTCGCCATCGATCGGGTCGTCGCGTCGCTCACCGGCAATCCGCGCGATCAGATCCTGGTGCAACCGATGTTGGCCGACGTGGCCGTCAGCGGGGTGATCCTCACCCACGATCTGGTGCACGGCGCTCCCTACTACGTCATCAACTTCGACGACGAGACCGGGCGCACCGACGCCGTGACCGCAGGGCGGGGCGTGCACAAGGCGCTGCGCGTCTATCGAAACGCTGCACCCGAGTTCATCCAGTCGCCGCGAGTGGCGCGCTTCCTCGCGCTCGCGCGGGAACTCGAAAGGCTGTGCGGCGAACTGCCGCTCGACATCGAATTCGCGCTCACCGGCGCGGGTGCGCTGGTGCTGCTGCAGGTGCGGCGCATCGCCTCGACTCGGGACTGGCACCCGGTCACCGAGCGCCGCGTGTCGCGGCACCTGGTCTTCGTCGAGAACTTCGTGCGTGAATGCGGCGCACCGCGCCCGGGGCTCTACGGCAGCCGCACCATCCTCGCGGTCATGCCGGACTGGAATCCGGCCGAGATCATCGGCACCACGCCGCGACCGCTCGCCGCCTCGCTGTACCGCGAACTGGTGACGCGCGACGTGTGGCGCGAAGCGCGCGCCGCCATGGGCTACCGGCGCTTGCCGCCGGAGGAACTCATGGTGGTGGTCAACAGCCACCCCTACGTGGACGTGCGCGCGAGCTTCAATTCCTTCCTGCCCGCGGGAGTGGATCCCGCTTCCGGCGAGGCCCTGGTGAACGCGTGGCTCGATCGTCTCGACGCCCAGCCGGAATTGCACGACAAGGTGGAATTCGAGATCGCTCACACCTGCCTCGACTTCGACTTCGATCGGAGTTTCCGGAACCGCTACGCCGGTCTGCTGCGACCCCGGGCCCGTGCCGACTATCGGGCGCGGTTGCAGGCACTGACCCATGGATTCCTGCGGGAGGAGGGTTCCCTGGCCGGCGCCGAGAGCCTCGTGCAGGGACTGGAGACGAGCCGCTCGCCCGACGGGGAGCGGACCGCGGGCGCGTTCGAAGCATTGCGGCGCGCGGTCCGGCTGGTGCGGGACGGCGCGCGCACCGGCACGTTCGCCTTTGCGGTCATCGCCCGCCATGCGTTCGTCGCCGAAGCCTTGCTGCGCTCGGCGCAGCGACGCGGCGCGCTGTCACCGGAACGGGTCGCAGCGTTCCGGCGGTCCGTCACCACGGTCACGAGCGGCATGCTGCGCGATCACGCTGCGGTGTGTGCCGGCCATGCACCGCGCGACGTGTTCCTGCAGCGCTACGGCCACCTGCGTCCGGGTACCTACGACATCACGTCACCACGCTACGATGCCCGCGACGACCTGTTCGTCGCAGCGCTGCCGGTCGTACCGGACGTGACCGCCGAGCGCTTCGCGCTGCGGCCGCAGGAGAACCGCGATTTGCGCGCACTGCTCGCGGAGGCAGGATTCGACGACATCACCCCGGCGGCGCTGCTCGCGTACGCGCGGCGTGCCATCGCCGGGCGCGAGCATGCCAAGTTCGTGTTCACGCGGGATCTGTCCGACGCGCTCGAAGCGCTGGCGACCTGGGGCGAAGCCCAGGGCCTCAGCCGCGACGACCTCTCGTTCGTCGACTGGTCGGCCCTGGAACGCACCGGTACCGATCCGATCATCGACTATGCCGACCGGCATTTCCTGGCGCTGGCGGAGCAGGGCCGTCAACGCCATGCCGAAGCGCACGCGTTCCGGCTGAGCCACATCGTCCGCGACGTGCGCGACATCTACGTGGCGACGATCCATCGCAGCGAGCCGAATTTCGTCGGCACCGGCCATGCAAGCGGCCCGGTCGTGGCGCTCGACGCCCGCAGCGGCGGCGGCGTGAACCTGTTCGGCGCCATCGCCTGCATCGAAAACGCCGATCCCGGTTTCGACTGGGTGTTCACGCGCGGCATCCAGGCGCTGGTGACCAAGTTCGGCGGAGCAAATTCGCACATGGCCATCCGCTGTGCCGAACTGGGGCTTCCGGCTGCCATCGGCTGCGGAGAACAGACTTACGCGCGCTTGCTGGCGGCCGGCATGGCCGAGATCAACGCCGCGGCCCGGATGTTGCGCCCCACGCGCGAGGTCGCCGCCGCATGAAGAACCCGTTGCGCATGGGCGTCACGATGCGCGAAGTCCGCAACCCCAGCACCGGGGAACTGCGCGATGCCGTCGCCGCAGCGTGGACCGACTTCCTCGCCTGGGCGGTGCCCGAGGGCGCGTGGCTGCCCTTGCCGAACGCGGGCGGTGGTGCGGTGCAGGCATTGGAAACGTTCGGGCTGAACGCTCTGATCCTGACCGGCGGCGACGACCTCGGGGCCAGCGAGCGCCGCGACGGGACCGAACGCGCGCTGCTCGAGCTATGTCGTACCCGAGAGCTGCCGGTGTTTGGCGTCTGCCGCGGCGCTCAGCTCATGTGGGACACCCTCGGCGGTGCGCTGGTACCCGTGGAGGGACACGTGGCGCAGCGTCATCCGCTCCGGAGCGCGAACGCCATGATCGCAATGACCTCGGACGTGAACTCGTACCATCGCTGGGGTCTGCCGGGAGGCGCGATTCCGGAGCCGATCACGCCGCTCGCGTTCGCACCCGACGGCAGCGTCGAAGCGTTCGCTTGCCCGGCCCGGCGCTGGACCGCCGTGATGTGGCATCCGGAACGTGAAACGCCGTTTCGGGCGGCGGATCGCGCGCTGCTGCGCGAGGCCCTGGGCGTGGGACCGGCGCGGGTGGGCGCATGAACCCCACCAGCGCGATCATCCTCGCGGCGGGACGCGGCTCACGCCTGGGCGAGATCACCCGCGACCAGCCGAAGTGCCTCACGCCGCTGGCCGCCCGCCCGTTGCTCGAGTGGCAGCTGGCCGCGCTGCGCGCAGCCGGCATCGATCGCATCGCGCTCGTCACCGGCTATCGCGCCGAGCTGCTGCGATCGTTCGGGACGGTGCGCTTTCACAACCCGCGCTGGGCCGACACCAACATGGTGGCATCGCTCGCCTGCGCGGCCGAGTGGCTGCACGCCGGCACGACGATCGTCTCGTACTCGGACATCGTCTATGGCCCTGCGGTCGTGCGGAAACTCCTCGCGGCCCAGGACGACGTGGCCATCACCTATGATCGGTCCTGGCTGCCGCTGTGGCAGCTCCGGTTCGCCGATCCGCTGCGCGACGCGGAGACGTTTCGCGAAGACCAGGGCCGGCTGCTCGCCATCGGCGAACGGCCGCAAACGCTCGATCAGGTGCAGGGGCAGTACATGGGATTGATTCGCTTCACGCCGGACGGCTGGCGACGCGCCCACGCCGCCTGGCAGGCGGAACCGCCGGAGCGCCGCGATCGCCTGGACATGACCGGGCTGCTGCGCCGGATGCTCGATCGAGGCGAGCGCATCGGCGCGGTGCCCGTGGACGGGGGATGGTGCGAGGTGGACTCGGCCGAAGATCTGCAGCGCTATGAATCGGTGCTCGCAGCACCGCAGCGCTGGACCCACGACTGGCGCGAGCCGGGAGGTCGGGATGGGGCGTGACCGCCGGCGCCTGGCCGTGTGCGGCAAGGGAGCGATCGCCTGCAACGCGCTCGGGTACCTCACGGATGTGCTGCCATTGCTGGCCGATCGGTGGGATTTGGCAACCGTCGCCGTCCAGGGCGATCCCGGCGTCGATCGTTGGGAACCCTCCTTGCGGGCGCAATGCAATCGCCTGGGCGTGCCCGCCTTCGAGACCGTGGATGCGCTCACGCTCGAACCGGGCGACGTGCTATTCAGCCTGCAATACGACCGCATCATCCGGCCGGCGCAGCTCGGCGGCGCGCGTGCCTACAACCTGCATTTCTCGCCGCTGCCGCGCTATCGCGGTTGCTACCCGAGCATGTGGCCGCTGCGCAACGGGGAGACCGAGAGTGGGGTCACGCTGCACGTGCTCGAGGCAGGCATCGACGACGGCGACATCGTCGATCAGCAGCTGTTCGACGTCCCACCCTTCACGACGGCGTTCGCTCTCTACGGCCTGTACCACGCGCATGGCTACGAGGTCTTCAAGCGCAGCCTCCCGGACGTGCTCGCGGGCACCGAGCGCCGCCATGCGCAGGATGCCTCGCAAGCGACGTACTACGATCGCAAGTCCATCGACTTCACCGCCGTCGACATCGTCGACTGGCGCGCCATGACCGCGAGCCAGTGCGTCGATCTGATCCGCTCGCTCGTCTTCGATCCGTTCCAGCTGCCGCGCGTGGCCGGCCGGCGGGTCGTCGCTGCCGAACGCGTGGCCGGCGACTGGTCCGATGCGCTGCGCGGCGGCGATCGGATCGGCAGCCACAGCGCTCTGCTCGCCTGCAAAGACGGTCTGGTGCGCGTGCGCTTCAAGGAAGACGCTGCGACTCCGTAATTGCTCACAAGGAGAAATCGCCCATGGGCCTCGAGCTGTGCCGCTTCATCGAACTGCCGATCATCCACGATCCGCGCGGCAACCTGACCTTTGCCGAGAGCGGCCGCCACATTCCGTTCGACATCAAGCGCGTCTACTACCTCTACGACGTGCCAGGCGGCGCGACGCGGGCCGGCCATGGCCACAAGGCGCTGCACCAGTTGGTGATCGCCATGTCGGGCAGCTTCGACATCGTGCTGGACGACGGTTCTCGCACCCGGCGGTACCACCTGAACCGCTCGTACTACGGCCTCTACATCGCACCCATGATGTGGCGCGAGATCGACAACTTCTCCTCTGGATCGGTGTGCATGGTGCTCGCTTCGGAGTTCTACGACGAGGCCGACTATTTCCGCGAGTACGGCGACTTCAAGGCGGCAACCGAAGCCGCGGCAGCGCGACGCACGTGACGCCTCCCGCACCGTCGTCCACCGCGGCGGTCCCGTTCCTGGACCTCGACGCGCTGCACGCGATCATCCGGCCGGAGCTCGACGCCGCGTGGCAGCGCGTGATGCGGGGCGGGCAGTTCATCATGGGCGACGAACTCGCCGCGTTCGAGGCCGAGTTCGCGCGCTATTGCGAGGCGCAACACTGCATCGGTGTAGGCAACGGCCTGGACGCTCTGACGCTGATCCTGCGCGCGCTCGGCATCGGCCCCGGCGACGAGGTGATCGTACCGTCCAAGACGTTCGTCGCAACCTGGCTCGCGGTCTCGGAGGCCGGGGCGGTGCCGGTGCCGGTGGAGCCGGAGGCAGGCGGTTTCACCATCGATCCGAATGCCGTCGAAGCGCGCATCACGCCGCGCACCCGCGCGATCATGCCGGTGCACTTGTACGGGCACCCGGCCGACATGACCGCGCTCGCCGACATCGCGCGGCGCCACGCGCTGGCGTTGATCGAGGATGCTGCCCAGGCGCACGGCGCGCGCCATCGTGGCCGGCGCGCCGGCAGCTTCGGTACGGCAGCGGGCTTCAGCTTCTATCCCGGCAAGAACCTCGGCGCGCTCGGCGACGGCGGTGCCGTGGTCACGTCCGACCCGGCGCTCGCCGAGCGCGTGCGCCGGCTGCGCAACTACGGTTCGTCGCGCAAGTACGTGCACGAAGAGCAGGGCGTCAACAGCCGCCTGGACGAGTTGCAGGCTGCACTGCTCAGGGTGAAGCTGCGCCACCTGGACAATTGGAATGCGGCGCGCCGCGCCGCGGTGGCGCGCTACCGCGAGGCACTGGCCGGCGCCGACGTCGTCCTGCCGGTGGAAGCGCCCCACGCCGAATCCGTCTGGCACCTCTTCGTGATCCGCTCGCGTGCCCGGGATGCGCTCCAGAGCCACCTGGCCGCGCGGGGCGTGAGCAGCGTCATCCACTACCCGGTGCCGCCGCACCTCCAGGGCGCGTATCGCGACGCCGGTTGGGGGCAGGGCGCTCTGCCGCTCGCCGAGCGGCTGGCTGCCGAGGTGCTGAGCCTGCCCATGGGGCCCACCCTCACGCCGGCTCAGATCGAGGCGGTAGCGACCGCCGTCCGGTCGTTCCGGCACGACTAAAGTTTTCACAAGTCGGACCGTAAGCAGGTCGCTGCGCCTCGCGTGCAACGCGCGAAATCCGATGCTTACCGCGTAGCTTCCCCCCTGCCCAGCAGTACCCCCGGCTCAAGATTTCGGGGTTCGTGCCGTAAACCGCAGTGACAGAGGTTTGAAAGGCCTTAAGTGGCGAGGTAACCAAAGTCAAGCAATGTTCTTCTTCCTCGAACTTTGACTTTCCTCGAAAGGTTTTCAAATGGCACAAATCATCAACACCAATATCGCTTCGCTCAACGCGCAGCGCAACCTGACCACCTCGCAGAACTCGCTGTCAACGGCGCTGCAGCGTCTGTCCTCCGGCCTCCGCATCAACTCCTCCAAGGACGATGCCGCGGGCCTCGCGATCGCCGACCGCCTGACCACCCAGATCCGTGGTCTCGATCAGGCGCGCCGCAACGCCAACGACGGTATCTCGCTCGCGCAGACCGCCGAAGGCGCGCTCGCGCAGACCGGTGAAATCCTCCAGCGTATCCGCGAACTGTCGATCCAGTCCGCGAACGCCACGAACTCCGCGACTGACCGCAAGGCGCTGAACGACGAAGTGAACCAGCTCGTTCAGGAAGTGAACCGCGTGGCCAACACCACGACGTTCAACGGCCTCAAGATCCTCGACGGTACCTACCAGGGTCAACAGTTCCAGGTCGGCGCCAACGCCAACGAGACCATCGGCGTCTCGATCCAGGGCGCTTCGGCGAACGATCTCAAGAACAACACCATCTCGCTCCAGTCGAACACCGACAACGACGGTCTCGGCACCGTGACGGCTGCCGCCAACACGGCCGCTGCCGGTAACGGCGTCGGCGCGCAGACGCTGACGATCGCCGGTGCTTCCGGCTCGTCGACGGTCAGCGTGGCAGCCAACGACCAGGCTTCGACCATCGCTTCGTCGATCAACGCGATCGTCGGCAACACGGGTGTGGCGGCCAAGGCCGTGACCACCGCGACGATCGGCACGCTGTCGGCCTCGGGCACGGTGAGCTTCCAGATCAACGGCGGCGGTACCGCGACGTCGGTCTCGGCCCAGGTCACCACGACCGACCTGACCGCGCTCGCAGCTGCCATCAACGACGTGAGCGGCAAGACCGGCGTCACGGCGACGCTGTCGGCCGACAAGGCTTCGGTGTCGATCAAGCAGGCCGAAGGCAAGGACGTCGTGATCGAAGGCTTCACCAACTCGGCCGGCGGTACGGTGCAGGTCGACGGTTCCGCCACGGCGGCGACCAACGAGGCCCTCACGAGCGGCGGCAACGACAGCACCCGTATCGCGGGTCAGGTGACGCTCAATGCGGATCAGGGCTTCACGGCCGTGTCGAGCGCCGGTACCGACGTCATCATCAACGGTACGACCACGACCGCTTCCAGCGCGTCGCTGCTGTCCTCGGTCGACATCTCGACGGTGAACAATGCCAACAACTCGATCGACATCATCGACGCGTCGCTGGCGCAGGTGAACCGCATCCGTGCGAGCCTCGGTGCGATTCAGAACCGATTCACCAACACCATCTCCAGCCTGCAGACCACGTCCGAGAACCTGAGCGCTTCGCGCAGCCGGATCCAGGACGCGGACTTCGCGGCCGAGACGGCGGCGTTGACCCGGGCGCAGATCCTGCAACAGGCCGGCACCGCCGTCCTGGCACAGGCCAATGCGATCCCGAACAACGTGCTGTCGCTGCTTCGTTAAAATCGGGTCCATCCCGGCCGGGTACCATCCCGGCCGGGATGTCCTGACCGTAGACGGAGGTTAGGATCATGTTGGTTACCGGACTGCAACCCGTTCCCTCGACCGGGAACTCGCCTGCGGACGCAGGTGCGCCTGCGGCGAAGCAGGTCCCCAGAGTCGATACGCCGGCCATCCTCGGCTCGGAGCCTCAGGTGTCGCCGGACACCAACGGACAGGCAACCCGCGCAGCCGTCGAGGCTGCGGTCGCCGCCGTGAAGGACCGGATCCAGACGAACGCTTCCAACCTGGAATTCCGAATCGACGACGAGTCGGGCGAGACCGTCGTGCGTGTGAAGGACGCGGAGACCAACGAGGTCATCCGCCAGTACCCTTCCGAAGAAGTGCTCGCCATCGCGCGCAACCTGGCGCGCCTCGAGAGCGTCCTCGTCGACAAGAAGGCTTGAGTTTCAGGGGTTTGCGCCGAAGGGCCGGCGCGACAAGTTCCTAAAGTACGCCCCGCGCGCTGCCGATAACGTCGAGAAGAAGCTTCTTTCTGACGTTCGCCATGGCTATTTCGTCCCCCGGTATCGGCTCCAACATCAACGTCGACTCGATCGTCAAGCAGCTGATGACGCTCGAGCGTCAGCCGTTGACTGCGCTCGATACGAAGGAAGTGAGCTTCCAGGCGCAACTGTCGGCCTACGGAAGCCTGAAGGGCACGCTGTCCAGCTTTCAGTCGTCGCTGGCCTCCCTGAACAGCCTCTCTCGGTTTCAGGCGCGCACCGCGACCAGTTCGGATACCGGCGTTGCCACCGCCACGGCCACGTCGATCGCTACGACCGGCACCTTCGCGCTCAACGTATCCCAGCTCGCGCAGTCCCAGGCTATCGTCGCCACGGGCCAAGCGAGCACCACCGCGGCCATCGGCGCCGGGGCGAGCACGACGATCTCGTTCCAGTTCGGGACGGTCACCGGGGGCACTCTGACCAACGGGGTCTACACCGGAGCTACGTTCACGCAGGACGGGACCCAGGCGAGCGGGTCCGTGACCATCACGGCCGAGAACAACTCGCTGGTGGGCATCAAGGACGCCATCAACAACGCCAACCTGGGGGTGAACGCCAGCATCGTCGGTGACGGCAGCGCGACGCCCTACCGGCTGGTGCTGCAGTCGGCCTCGTCCGGGGCGAACCGGACCATGAAGATCTCGGTGGCGGGCGACGCCGCGCTGTCGAGCCTGCTCGCGTACGACCCGGCAGGCACGCAGAACCTGACGCAGACGCTCGCCGCACAGGATGCGGCGTTCACGGTGAACGGCCTCGCGCTCACCAGCCGCACCAATACGGTCTCCACGGCGCTTCAGGGCGTCAACCTGACGCTGCTGAAGGCCGGCACCAGCACCGTCACGGTCGGACGCGACACCTCGGCGATCCAGACGTCGGTGGCGGCTTTCGTGAAAGCGTACAACGACGTCGACGCGACCCTCGATCAACTGGCGAGCTTCAACGCGACGACCAGGCAGGCCGGACCGCTCAACGGCGATTTCACCGTGCGCAGCATCCAGGCCCAGCTGCGCAGCACGCTGGGCGGCAGTCTCGGGGGCGGGCTGGCCCTGTCCAACCTCTCGCAGCTCGGCATCACGTTCCAGCGCGACGGCACCCTCGCACTCGACACCACCAAACTGCAGGCGGCGCTGGATGCGAATTCCACCGAGGACTTCGCCGGCGCGTTTGCGGCCACCGGCAAGACCACCGACAGTCTGGTGAACTACCTGGGCTCCACCAGCGCCAGCACCCCGGGGCGCTACGCGCTCAACGTGACCACGCTGGCCACCCAGGGTACGCTGGTGGGCTCGGCAGCAGCCAACCTCACGATCACCGCCGGCAGCAACGATTCGCTCGCCGTCGACATCAACGGCACCGCGACCTCGGTGACGATCGCGGCGGGAACGTACACCGCGGCGACGCTGGCGACCGCGGTGCAATCGGCGATCAACGGTTCTTCGGACCTCCAGGCGGTTGGCGCGGCCGTGACCGTGGTGGCCAACGCCGGTGTGCTGACCATCACCTCGAACCGCTACGGCAGTGCCTCGAAGGCTTCGGTCTCGGGCAATGCGGCCGTGGGGCTGTTCGGCAACGCGCCGGTCGCGACCACGGGGGTCGACGTCGCCGGCACCATCAACGGCACGGCCGCCACCGGCAACGGCCAGGTGTTGAGCGGCACGACGGGCAGCTCCATCGAAGGGGTGCGCCTCGAGGTGGTCGGCGGTGCCACCGGTGATCGCGGCACGGTGACCGTCATGCGTGGTTTCGCCACGCGCGTCGACACGCTCCTCAGCGGGCTGCTGTCGTCCAACGGACTCATCACGACCCGCACCGACGGTATCAATCGTTCCATCTCCGACCTCGACGACCGGCGCACCGCTCTTAACCGCCGGCTGGTCGACGTCGAGGCCCGGTATCGCGCGCAGTTCACCGCGCTCGACACCATGATGAGCAACATGCTCTCGACCAGCAACTTCCTGACCCAGCAGCTGAACGCGCTCAACAACAGCAGCAACCGTTGATGCCAAGACGGATCGCCGATTCGGGCAGTCCGCACGAGGAGAACACCGCAATGAATGCAACCGCAGATCGCGCCGCCGGCGCCTACGCCAAGGTGGATGTCGAGGTCGGAGTCCTGGGTGCGAGCCCGGAAGCTCTGGTCGTGATGCTGTACGACGGAGCGATCAAGGCGATCGGGATCGCACGCTCCGAAATGCTGCGCAAGGATCACGCGGCCAAGGGCGCACAGCTCTCGAAGGCCATCGGCATCATCGAAGAGGGCCTGCTCGCTTCGCTCGATCCGGTCGCCGGCGGCGAGATCGCGGCGAACCTGCAGGCGTTGTACGAATACATGACGCGCCAGCTCATGCTCGCCAACCTGCAGAACAGCGTCGAGGCGCTCGACGAGGTCACCGGCCTGCTGCGCGACCTGAAGGGCGCATGGGAATCGCTCATCACCATGCAGGCGAGTCGGGCAGCCAACGCTGCAGCCGAAGCCCCGGCTCCGCGTTCCTCGGCGAGCTACGGCAAGGCGTAACCCCGGTGGAAGCCGCTGAGGTGGTCTCCGTCTGGATCCAGGTGCTCGCGCTCACCGAGCGCATGCTGGAGAGCGCCCGCAAGAGCGACTGGGACGACCTCGTGCGCCTCGAGCAGGAACGTGCGCACCTGATCGAGGTGGTGCGACAGGAGGAGGCCGACCCGGTGAAGGCAAGGCAGCACCGGGATCGCAAGCGCGAGCTGATCCAGACCATCATGACGCGCGACGACGAGATCCGCCTGCTCACCCAGGACTGGATGCGCGAGCTGCGCGAGATCCTCGCCAGCGTCAACACCGAACAGCGCCTCAACAAGACGTACTCGCAGCCCTGAAGGGCTGCCCGGGGTCCAGCGGATTGACGCCGTCGGCGCCCGCCAGCACACTTTCCGCCGCTGCGTATCCCGAGGTGCGGCGTGGAACCTTTCGTCATTTCCTGGCGCGAACTGCTGATCGGCGTGATCGCCGTGCTGGGCGTCTATGTCGCCGAGCTGCTCCTGCTGCTGCGCCTGGGCAACCGCAAGGGGTTGCGACTGTGGCGCCGCGGGGCCGACGCCCACGTCGAGCACTACGCGGTCAAGGGTCTCAAGGACGAGGTCGCAGCGTTGCGCCAGCAGGTGGGTGCGCTGCGAGCCGAGGTCGACCGTCTGGCGGGCGCAGCCCACCCGCCCCAGGCACCGACGCCCTACGGCAAGGCGATCGAGCTGGCGCGGCATGGCCGCGCCGCCGCGGACGTGGCCACGAACACCGGGATATCCCGCGGCGAGGCCGACCTGATCGTCGCGCTCTACCGCCGGCGCTGATGGCTGCGCCGGTTCCTCCGGCCCCACGATGATGGTGGACTTGGCGCTCCAGTCGCGGATCCTGTCGATGCTGCGCGACGGTCGCGCCGCGTTGATCGAAGCCGCGCCCGACCGTACGAGCAGCCCGGCGCCCCAGTGGCGCCCCGGCCAGACGCTCGAAGCCCGGGTCGAAACGAAGCTGGCGGACGGCCGCGCGCTGCTGGACGTGGAGGGCACGCTGTTCCAGGTGCGCCTGCCCGAGAACGCGCAGGCCCAGGTGGGCCAGCGTCTGCAACTCACCGTGGTCCGCCCGGGCCCCGAGCCGACGCTGCTGTTGCGGCAGCCCGAGACCGAACCTGCACCGGAGAACGCGTCCAGCCGCGTCAGCCTGAGCACGCTCGCGAGCCGTGTAGCGACCGCCCTCGGCAACGCCAACCCGACGGGGACGCCGGCCCGTGGCGCACCTGCCGCGCCGGTGCTGCCGATCGTGCCGGCCCCGCCCGCCAGCGGGGCCGAACTGGCGGTACCCCTGCGCCAGGCCCTGGAGACCAGCGGGCTCTTCTACGAATCCCACCAGGCCGAATGGGTGGGGGGCAAGCGCGAACTGGAGACCCTGCGCCAGGAGCCTCAGGCGCGGATCGCCCGGGACGAGCAGGGCAAGCCAGGCACCGAAAGAACGGATAGCAGCCGCATCACGGCACGGCAGGGCGACGAACCGGTCGAGGCGGCCCGGTCATCATCGACCGCGTCGCCCGCCGGCCGTACGGAGAGCGTCGCAGCCACGGCGGCGCCAACCCCGTTGCCGCCTGCGGTAGCCGGGATCGTCGACCGGCAGCTGGACGCCATCGCGAACCAGCAGATCGTGTGGCAAGGACAAGTCTGGCCCGGACAAACCATGGACTGGCGGGTCGAGGAGCGCGAGGCCCATCCCGGCGAAGACGAGGCCGCCGCACGCTGGCGCACCGAACTCAGGCTGCAACTGCCGATGCTGGGCGCCATGACGGCCCGGCTCGATCTCAACGGCGATCACCTGACCGTGGCGATCGACGCCGGCGGCCCCGCCAGCGTCACCAGAATGCAGGCAGGCGAGGGCGACCTGCGCCGCATGCTCGAGGCCCGCGGCCTCGCCCTGGACGCTTTCCGGGTGGCAGGTGACGATGGCAGCGCCTGACCCGCAATCGGTCGCGGTCGCGCTCGCCTACGAGTCCGCGGACGGCGCACCGCGCGTCGTCGCGAAGGGCCGGGGCATGCTCGCCCAGGCCATCATGGACAAGGCCCGTGAAGCGGGCGTGTTCGTGCACGAATCGCCCGAACTGGTGGCGTTGCTCATGCAGGTGGACCTCGACGCACGCATCCCGCCGCAGCTCTACGTGGCTGTCGCGGAACTGCTGGCCTGGATCTACCGCCTGGAGCGCGGCGAGGACGTGGGCCTCAAGCCTCCAGCTGGTGGATCAGATCCGCCTCGAGCTTGACCACTTTGCGCGGATCCTGCAGCGCTTCGCCGCTCAGCAGGAACGTGTCCTCGGCCCGGGCACCCAGCGTGTTGATCTTGGCGTTCTGCACGTTGATGCCGTAGTCGGCCAGCGTGCGCGCCACGCGTGACAGCAGGCCGGGACGGTCGCCCGCGATCAGCGACAGGTAGTGGAAGCGACCGCGCTCGTCGGGTCGGATCACCACCTCGGGCGTGATCGGGAACGCCTTCAACTGCCGCGACAGGCGGCCGCGTGCCGGCGGATCGAGCGGCGCGTTGGCCATCAGCTTGTCGGCCAGCTCGTGCTCGATGTAGCTGATGAGATCGCGGTAGTGCGAGCGCGTGTCGCTCGGGTCCATCACCTGGAAGCTGTCGAGCGCCCAGCCGTGACTCGTCGTGTGCACCTTGGCCTCGACGATGCTGAAGCTGATCTTCTCGAAGAAGCTGCAGATCTGCGCGAACAGATTGGTGCGGTCGGGACAGTAGATCAGCACCTGCAGGCCTTCGCCGATGGGCGAGAGGCGCGCCTTCACGACCGGCACCTTGGTGTCGACCCGGTAGTTGAGGAGCCGCGTGTGCCACGCCACCTCCTGCGCATCGTGCTGCAGGAAGTAGCTGTCGCCGAGCTGGTTCCAGAGCTTCGTTTCGACCCCGTCGGGCAGTGCGTAGGCGCGCAGCTTGGCCAGAACCTCGTCCTTGGTGTGCTGGACCGAGCCCTCGATCGGGGCCGTCGCGCCACCGAGGCTGCGGCGCGTCGCGTGGAACAGGTCCTGCAGCAGCTTCGCCTTCCAGGCATTCCACACCTTGGGGCTGGTACCACGGATATCGGCGACCGTGAGGAGGTAGAGGGCCACCAGGCGGCGGTCGTCGCCCACGAGCTCGGCGAATTCGCGGATCACCGCGGGATCGGACAGGTCGCGCTTCTGCGCGGTGGCCGACATGGTGAGGTGGTGCTGCACCAGCCAGCCCACCAGTTCGGTATCCTCCGCGGCCAGCTCATGCGCCTTGCAGAAGCGGATCGCGTCCTGCTTGCCGAGCTCGGAGTGGTCACCGCCGCGGCCCTTGGCGATGTCGTGGAAGAGGGCAGCGATGTACAGCACTTCGCGCCGCTCGAACCCGCTCATCAGGCGTGAGCACAGCGGGTACTCGTGCGCCATCTCGGGGATGGCGAAGCGGCGCATGTTGCGCACCACCATCAGGATGTGCTCGTCCACGGTGTAGACGTGGAAGAGGTCGTGTTGCATGCGGCCGACGATGCGCCCGAAGGCCGGCAGATAGAGCCCGAGCATACCGTGCTTGTTCAGGCGGCGCAGCGTATGCGTGAGGCCGGACGGCTCGCGCAGGATCTCCATGAAGAGCGCCCGGTTGCGCGGATCGTGGCGGAACGCCGCGTTGACGAGGCGCCGGGCGTGCCAGAGTGCCCGCAGTGTCTTCGCTCCGAGCCCCTTCACCTCGGGGTGTCGCTGCCAGAGCAGGAACGTCTCGAGGATCGCGTGGGGTTGGCGTTCGTAGAGATCCGAGCGGCGCGCTTCGAGGAGCTGGTTGCGGATCTCGAAACGCGAGGTGAGTTCGAAGGTACCGGTCTCCGGCGGCGGCAGGATGCGCGTGCGCAGGTTCGCGAGCACGATGGAGCTCAACTGCAGCACCGCCTTCGTGGTGCGGTAGAAGCGCTGCATCAGCTGTTCGCTCGCACGACGCGCCGGCGTGTCGGCGAAACCGAGGTCGCGCGCGAGCTGGATCTGATGGTCGAACAGCAGCCGGTCCTCGCGCCGGTTGGCGAGGAAATGCAGCCGCACCCGCAACGCCTGCAGCGCGCCTTCGTGACGGGCGAGCCGCGCGGCTTCCTGCGCGGTGATGATCCCGTGCTGCGTGAGATCGCGCCACGATTCGCCCAGGCCGCACGCGCGCGTGATCCAGAGGATCACCTGCAGATCGCGCAGACCGCCGGGATTCTCCTTAATGTTCGGTTCGAGGCTGTACGCCGCATCGTTGAAGCGCTGATGGCGCTGCTGCTGCTCGAGCAGCTTCGCTTCGCAGAACGCCTTGCCGTCCATGGCATCGGCGCATGCCTTGCGGAAACGATCGAAGAGTTCCGCGTCGCCGCGCAGCAGCCGGGCCTCGAGCAGATTGGTCTGCACCGAGACGTCCTGCTGCGACTGGGCCACGCACTCCTCGATGGTGCGCGTGCTGTGACCCACCTCCATGCCGATGTCCCACAGCGTGCCGACGAACGTCTCGATCTGGCGGTGACCTTCGCCTTCCGGCGGAGCCGGCAGCAGCACCAGGATGTCGACGTCGGAATAAGGGAACATCAGGCCACGACCGTAGCCACCGACGGCAATGAGCGCGAAATCTTCCGGCATCGCGAGCGTGGTCCACACGTCCGCGAGCACCTGGTCGGTCAGCTCGCGCTGGTGGACCAGCACCGAGTGGGGATGCCCGCGCTCACGGAACTGCTGCTGGAGCCTGGCGCGCCCGTCCTTGAGCTGCTGCTTCCAGTGCGCCCGTGCGTCGGCCGGTCGCCGGACCGGCGCGTCCGCGACGTTCATCGAGATGCGCGCCTAGACCTGCGGCGGCTGGGGCGCGCCGGCAGACAGGGTCAGCACTTCGAAACCATCCTGGGTCACGAGCACGGTGTGCTCCCATTGCGCCGACAGGCTGTGATCCTTGGTGACCACGGTCCATCCGTCGGCGAGCTGGCGGATGCCGGGCCGGCCGGCGTTGATCATCGGTTCGATGGTGAACGTCATGCCGGCCTGCAACTTGAGGCCGGTGCCGCTGCGGCCGTAGTGGAGCACCTGCGGCTCCTCGTGGAACTTGCGGCCGATGCCGTGGCCGCAGAACTCGCGCACCACCGAATAGCCGGAGCCTTCCGCATGGGTCTGGATCACGTGGCCGATGTCGCCCAGGTGCGCGCCGGGGCGCACCGAGCGGATGCCGCGCCACATGCAGTCGAACGTGACGTCGCACAGGCGGCGCGCCTGGATCGACGGCTCGCCGACGTAGAACATGCGGCTCGTGTCGCCGTGATAACCGTCCTTGATGATGGTCACGTCGACGTTGACGACGTCGCCGGCCTTCAGCCGCTTGTCGCTCGGAATGCCGTGGCAGACCACGTGGTTCACCGATGTGCAGATGCTCTTCGGGAACGGCTGGTAGCCGGGCGGCGCGTAGTTGAGCGGCGCCGGGATCGCTCCTTGCTCCTTGACGATGTAGTCGTGGCAGAGGCGATCCAGCTCGTCGGTGGTGACGCCCGGTTTCACATGCGGTTCGATGAAGTCGAGCACCTCCGCCGCGAGGCGGCCGGCCACGCGCATCTTCTCGATGTCTTCGGGAGACTTGATGGTTACCGACATGGTGTCAAAAACGCGTGGCCCGCGATCTGCCGCGGCAGGCTCGTGCACGCCGGCGCTGCGGACTCCGGGCGGTGCAAGGGCAATGGCCCTAACGGCACGCGCGTTTCGATACGATACCGTGAACTGCGCGTGGAGATGTTGGCTCCCCGACCTGGGCTCGAACCAGGGACCTGCGGATTAACAGTCCGTCGCTCTACCGACTGAGCTATCGGGGAATGCAAGCCCGCTATCATAGTGTCCAAGATTTCAAGGGTCAATGAGCATGGGAGTATCCCGACGCGTCAGGCTGGCCGCCTGGTGCGCAGCCGCTGCACTGCTGGTGGCACTGGCCGTGCCGTACGTCGTTCCGCTGGGAAGCTACCTTCAGGAGATCGAGCAGACCGCCGGCACGGCCCTCGGTCAGCCGGTCAAGGTCGAAGCGCTGCGCCTGCATCTGCTGCCGCGACCGCACGTCACGGCCTACCGTGTCACGGTGGGTCAACCGGCGGTGGCCGGCATCGACGCGATCGTCGTCAGGCCGAAGCTGTCGAGCCTGCTGTCCGATACCCGCGTGATCGCCGACATCCGCGTGGTGCGACCGTGGATCGAGCAGGCGGGCTTCGCGGTGGTATCCCATCTGGCGAGCGCCCCGCGCAAGACGGGCGGCGGTCCGCCCGCAGCTCGTGTCGAACAGGTCCGCATCACCGACGCCGAGTTGCGCCTTGCCGCGGGCGCCATCGGCAGCGTGAATGCGACCATCCTGCTCGATGACAAGAGCGCACTGCAGAGCGTGGAACTCACGCAGGCAGGCGGCCGCCTGAAGGCGATATTGCGGCCCACGGGGCGCGCTTTCGCGCTCGACGTCACCGCGCGCGACTGGCTGCTCCCGGTGGTGCGGCCCCTCAAGTTCGATCGCATCGACGCCAAGGCCGCGTTGAACGCGAACGGACTTTCGGTGCGGTCGATCGACGCCCGTCTGTACGACGGCAGCATTGCAGGCGATCTGCGCCTCGGCTGGAAGGGCGGCTGGAAGCTCGACGGCAAGTTCACCGTGACCGATGTCTCGATCGCGCCGTTGACGGCGGCGGTGGGTGCGAAGCCCGCTCTGTCGGGTCGCATCAAGGCGAAGCCGGTCCTGTCGGCAGCGGCTGGCTCCGCGGGCGGCATCACCGACGCCCTGCACGTCGACACCGATTTCGAGATCACGCAAGGCGTGCTGAAGGGGCTCGACCTGAATGCCGCCGCCCGCTCCGTGCTGGGCAGCACCGATGCGAAGAACGGCGACACGAAATTCGATCAACTGACCGGTCGCTTCGCCATGGACCCGGCGGGCTATCACTTCTCCGATCTGGAGATCTCGTCGGGATTTCTCAAGGCCACGGGCGACGTCACCATCTCCAAGACGAAGGAGCTGTCCGGCGACATCTCGGCCGAGGTGCGCGGCACCGCTTCGCTCATCGCCACGCCGCTGAGCCTCTCCGGCACCGTGGACGATCCGGTCGTCCGGCCGAGCAAGGCAGCACTGGCGGGTGCCGCCGTCGGTACGGCGATCCTGCCCGGCGTCGGTACCGCCATAGGCGCCAGGGCTGGCGAGTTCACCAAGAAGCTGTTCGGCGGCAGCTCCCGCAAGCGCGTCGAGGAGAGCAGCGGCGGTCGCTAGCCTTTCAGCACTGCGGCAATCGCCGCAGCCACGTGATCGATGTTCCTGGTGTTGAGCGCGGCCACGCAGATGCGACCCGTGTCGATGGCGTAGACCGAGAACTCCTCACGCAGGCGATCGACCTGAGCCTTGGTCAAGCCGGAGTAGGAGAACATCCCGCGCTGCTTCTTCACGAAGTCGAAGTTCGCCTGCGGGACCTCGGTACGCAGCTTCTCCACGAGGGCACCTCGCATCGAACGGATGCGATCGCGCATGCCGGCCAGTTCCTGCTCCCACACGGCGCGCAGTTCGGGGGTCTCGAGCACCGCGGCCACCACCTTGCCGCCGTGTGTCGGCGGGTTGGAGTAATTGGTGCGCACGACGCGCTTCAACTGGCTCAACAGGCGCGCGGCCTCCTCGCCGCTCCCCGCCACCACGGTGAGTGCACCGACCCGCTCGCCGTACAGCGAGAACGACTTGGAGAACGAGTTGGAGATGAACAGCGGTCCGCCCGCCGCCTCGAACTTGCGCACAGCGAACGCGTCGGCATCGATGCCGTCGCCGAACCCCTGGTACGCGATGTCGAGGAACGGAATCAGGTTGCGCTTCGAGACGATTTCGATGACCTGGGTCCACTGGTCGGGAGAAAGATCCACGCCCGTGGGGTTGTGGCAGCAGGCATGCAGCACGACAACGGATCCCGCCGGCATGCTTTCGAGTGCGCCCACCATCCCCTGGAAGTCGACGCCATGGGTCGCAGCGAGGTAGTAGGGGTAGGTATTGACCTTGAATCCGGCGCCCTCGAACAGCGCGCGATGGTTCTCCCAGCTCGGATCGCTGATCCAGACCTGGGCCTCGGGCGCGATGCGGCGCAGGAAGTCGGCGCCGATCTTGAGGCCGCCGGTGCCGCCGAGCGCCTGGATGGTGATCGCGCGCTTGTCACGGATCGCGGCGCTGTCGGCGCCCAGAACGAGCGACTGCACCGCGCGGTCGTACGCCGCGAGGCCGTCGATGGGCAGGTAGGAACGGGGCAGGGCGGAAGCGACCAGTTGCTGCTCCGCCCGGCGGACGCACTCCAGCAGCGGCACCTTGCCGCTGTCGTCGGTGTAGACGCCGACCCCCAGATTCACCTTCTTCGGGTTGGTGTCGGCGTTGAACGTCTCGGTGACACCGAGGATGGGATCGCGCGGCGCCATCGGGACCGCGGCGAATACGGAGGACGTCATCTTCAGGATCCTGTGAGGTGAATGACCGGATCACCTTGAAACGGCGCCGGTTCTTGAGCAGCACGGGTACGACCGGAAAGGGGCGCAGACAGCGCGTGCTAGACTCGAAAATCGTCGAGTACGACCCGATATGTTACCCGTGATCGCCACCTTCCCCAACAGCCCGTACCGCCTGCACCAGCCGTTCGAACCGTCGGGGGACCAGCCGGATGCGATCGCCAAGCTGACCGACGGCCTGCAGCGCGGCATGAAGTACCAGACGCTGCTCGGCGTGACCGGATCGGGCAAGACCTACACGATGGCGCACGTGATCGCGCGCATCGGCAAGCCGGCCATCGTGATGGCGCCGAACAAGACGCTCGCGGCCCAGCTCTACGCGGAGATGCGCGAGTTCTTCCCGGAGAACGCGGTCGAGTATTTCGTCTCGTACTACGACTACTACCAGCCGGAAGCCTACGTCCCCTCGCGCGATCTCTACATCGAGAAGGATTCGAGCATCAACGAGCACATCGAGCAGATGCGGCTGTCGGCGACCAAGTCGCTGCTCGAGCGCAATGATGCAGTGATCGTGGCGACCGTCTCGGCCATCTACGGCATCGGCGACCCGGTCGACTATCACTCGATGATCCTGCACCTGCGTGAGCATGAAAAGATGCCGCAGCGGCAGGCGATCCAGCGTCTGGCGGAAATGCAGTACGAGCGCTCCGAACTGGAGTTCCGGCGCGGCACCTTCCGCGTCCGCGGCGACGTGCTGGACATCTTTCCGGCGGAGCACTCCGAGACCGCGGTGCGCGTGGTGCTGTTCGACGACGAAGTCGAATCGCTCTCGCTGTTCGATCCGCTCACCGGGCAGATCCTGTCGAAAGTGGCGCGGTTCACGGTCTACCCGTCCAGCCACTACGTCACACCACGCAGCACCACCTTGAAGGCGGTGGATGCGATCAAGATCGAGCTGGCCGAGCGCATCGACTACTTCCATAAGAGCGTCAAGCTGGTGGAAGCCCAGCGCATCGAACAGCGCACCCGGTTCGATCTGGAGATGCTGAACGAACTGGGCTTCTGCAAGGGCATCGAGAACTACTCGCGCCACCTGTCCGGCCGGCGGCCCGGCGAACCGCCGCCGACGCTGATCGACTACCTGCCGTCCGGCACCCTCATGATCATCGACGAAAGCCATGTGACCATGCCGCAGATCGGCGGCATGTACAAGGGCGACCGGGCGCGCAAGGAAAACCTGGTGGACTACGGGTTCCGCCTGCCGAGCGCACTCGACAACCGCCCGCTGCGGTTCGACGAATTCGAGGCGATGATGCCGCAGACCGTCTTCGTCTCGGCCACGCCGGCCGACTACGAGGCCGATCATCAGCAGCAGGTGGTGGAACAACTGGTGCGCCCCACCGGCCTGGTGGATCCGCAGGTGATCGTGCGGCCGGCGGCCACCCAGGTGGACGATCTGCTCTCCGAGATCACGCTGCGGGTAGCCGCCGGCGAGCGCGTGCTCGTGACGACGCTGACCAAGCGCATGGCGGAGGATCTCACCGAGTACCTCTCCGAGCACGGGGTGAAGGTGCGCTACTTGCATTCCGACGTGGACACGGTGGAGCGGGTCGAGATCATCCGCGACCTGCGGTTGGGCGAGTTCGACGTGCTGGTGGGCATCAACCTGCTGCGCGAAGGTCTCGACCTGCCCGAGGTATCGCTGGTCGCCATCCTCGACGCCGACAAGGAAGGCTTCCTGCGTTCCGAACGCTCGCTCATCCAGACCATCGGCCGCGCCGCGCGCCACATCCACGGCACCGCGATCCTGTATGCGGACGCCATCACCGACTCCATGCGCCGGGCCATCGCCGAGACCGACCGACGGCGCGAACGCCAGCTCACGTTCAACCAGGCTCACGGCATCGTGGCGAAGGGCGTCACCAAGCGCGTGAAGGATCTGATCGACGGCGTCTACGACACGGAAGGATCGCGTGCGCAGATCAAGGCCGCGCGCAACGAAGTGGTGGTGGGCAGCATGAGCGAGAAGGATCTGGCGCGGGAGATCAAGCGCGTCGAGAAGGAGATGCTGGATCACGCCCGCAACCTCGAATTCGAGCGCGCCGCGGAACTGCGCGACGAACTGCGGCGCCTGAAGGAGCGGCTGTTCGGATCGGAAGAGGGCGCGGGCAGCGACAACGTGATCCCCTTGCCTCGGGCAGCCGGGCGCTAGTCATCGATGGCGTTGCGCGGCAAGGCCGACAAGCTCGGCGTCCTGTTCGTCTGCATGGGCAACATCTGCCGGTCGCCGACGGCGGAGGGTGTGTTCCGCCATCGCATCGAGCAGGCGCGTCTGCAGAACCGCGTGCTGATCGATTCCGCGGGCACCCATGCCTATCACATCGGCCAGCCGCCCGACCGGCGCAGCATCGCCACCGCGGCCCAGCGCAACTACCAGCTGAACCGGATCAAGGCGCGCAAGGTGGTGCCCGAAGACTTCGCCAGATTCGAGTTCGTGCTCGCCATGGATCGCGACAACCTCGACGCGCTGCAGCGGTTGCAGCCGCCCGATCACCCCGGGCACGTGGGATTGCTGCTCGACTTCGCCCCCGATCAGTCGCTGCGCGAAGTGCCCGACCCGTACTACGGCGGCCCACGGGGCTTCGAACTGGTGCTGGACCTCATCGAAGCGGCAGCGGACGGGCTGCTCGTTCGCGTGCAGGAGCGCCTGGAGCAGGGTTGAGTTTGCGGTGCCCCTCGGGGGGCCTGCACCGATGACAGGGCCGGCTCGGGCGCACTGCTCCTCGGTGCATCCTGCGACGTGGGTGAAAAAACGAAAGGCCGGTCAGACCGGCCTTTCGCGCGACAACGGTGCGACGACGCGTTACTTGCGCGTTTCGACCTGCTGCATCGGTTCGTCCGCCACCACCTGCTGAGGCCGCTGGCGCGGGCGGCGCGGCGCTTCCGGAGCAGCTTCCTCGACCGCAGGAGCAGCACGGTCCGAACGGGTCTCGATCATCACCATGCCCTCGGGCAGCCGGATCGGTTCCATCGCCGGCGGTGCCGGCGGTACCGGCACGGTCAGCGGCTCCACTGCAGGGGGGTTGACCGGGTCGGCGACACGCTGGGAGAACATCTCCACGACACCGCGCGGCGCGCTCGGCGCTGCGGGGGCGGCCGATACCTCGATGGCCGCTGCTTCGGGCTCGCTTTCGACTTCGACGACCGGCTCGGCTTCCATGACCGGGGCCGGCGGCGCCTTGCGCTCCACCGGCGGCAGCATGAAGGACGGCATCGCGACGGCAACGGCCGGCGCTGCAGGCTCCGAAACTGGGGCTTCTTCGACCACTTGAGCCGGCAACGCCTCGCTCACGACGAGCGGCGCTGCGACCGCCGATACTTCGTTGTTGCGATCGGCTTCCACACCCTCACCGCGTTGGCGGTCGCGACGACCGCGACGGCGGCGACCACGGCCTTCACCCGAACCGCCCTCGGTCGGTGCGGCATCGGCGCCAGCCGGACGTTCCGTCAGGCGGCCCTGCTGCTGAGGTGCGTTGTCGCGCTCGCCGTCGCGAGGAGCATCGCGGTTCGGCCGCGGCTCCCTCGGTTCGCGCGGTTCACGTGCTTCACGCGGTTCGCGCCCCTCGTGGCCTTCGCCGCGCTGCTTCTGCTGGCGCTTGCGGCCTTCGCCTTGCTGCTGCGGACCGCGGGCGGCGGCTTCTTCGCGTTCACCGGCCGGTGCACCACCTTGCTGTTGCTGCGGCTGATTGCGATCGCGATCACCGCCGCGACCGCGCCGGCGACTGCCTTCACCTTCGCCCCGGCCTTCGGCACCGCGACCACGGCCGTCCTGCGGCCGGCGATCACGACGTTCGCCATCGCGACCTCCGCGCCGCGGTTCACGGTTGCGCGGCGGCGCCTTGACCTCGGGAGCCGCCTCCTCCGGTTTGCGCGTGAGCCAGCCGAAGATCTTCTGCAGGATCGACGGCTCCTTCGGCGCCGGAGGCGGGGGCTCGGCGGCACGCGGAGCGATCGGCTGCTCGGGCGTGACACCCTTCACGGCGGCCTCGGGGCGCTGCGGCTTCTCGCCGGGCACGCCGGGAACCTGCTCTTCCGCCTCCGTCGGTACTTCCACCATCTGGTAGCTGGCCGGCAGCGGGCCGGTCTGGTTCAGCTCGTCGTGGCGCAGGCGCGTCACGGTGTAGTTGGGTGTCTCGAGGTGCATGTTGGGAATCAGCACCACGCTTACCTTGAGGCGCGCTTCCATCGAATGGAACTCCGCGCGCTTCTCGTTGAGCAGATAGGTCGCCACCTCGATCGGCACCTGGGCATGGACTGCCGCGGTGTTCTCCTTCATCGCCTCTTCCTGCAGGATGCGCAGGACGTGCAGCGCGGAGGACTCGATGCCGCGGATGTGCCCGATGCCATGGCAGCGTGGGCAGGGGATGTGGCTGGTCTCGCCGAGCGAGGTCTGCAGCCGCTGGCGCGACAGTTCCATGAGGCCGAAGCGCGAGATCTTGCCGATCTGCACCCGCGCGCGGTCGTAATGCAGGGCGTCGCGCAGGCGGTTTTCCACCTCGCGCTGGTTCTTGGCCGACTCCATGTCGATGAAGTCGATCACCACCAGGCCGCCCAGGTCGCGCAGACGCAACTGGCGCGCGATCTCGTCGGCGGCTTCGAGGTTGGTGTTGAGCGCCGTGGCCTCGATGTCGTGCCCCTTGGTGGCGCGCGCCGAGTTGACGTCGATCGACACCAGCGCCTCGGTGTGGTCGATGACCACGGCACCGCCGGAAGGCAGCGGCACCTGCCGCGCGTAGGCCGTCTCGATCTGGTGCTCGATCTGGAAGCGCGAGAAGAGCGGCACGTCGTCGCTGTAGAGCTTCACGCGGTTCACGTTCTCGGGCATCACGTGGCCCATGAACTGGCGTGCCTGTTCGAAGATCGACTCGTTGTCGATCAGCAACTCGCCGATGTCGTGCTGGAAGTAGTCGCGGATGGCGCGGATAACGAGCGAGCCTTCCTGATAGATCAGGAACGCGCCGTTCTGCGACTTGGAGGCGTTCTCGATGGCCTTCCACAGGCGCATCAGGTAGCTCAAGTCGCGGTTCAGCTCCTCGACCGAGCGGCCGATGCCGGCGGTGCGGGCGATGATGCTCATGCCGTTCGGCACTTCGAGCTGGGAGATGGCGTCGCGCAGCTCGTTGCGCTCCTCGCCCTCGACCCGGCGGGAAACCCCACCACCACGCGGGTTGTTGGGCATCAGGACCACGTAGCGCCCCGCGAGGCTCACGTAGGTGGTGAGCGCCGCCCCTTTGGTGCCGCGCTCGTCCTTGTCCACCTGGACGATCACTTCCTGACCTTCCCTCAGCGCGTCCTGGATGCGGGCACGCGAGGCATCGACCCCTTCGGCGAAATACTGGCGGCTGATTTCCTTAAACGACAGGAACCCGTGCCGGTCGGCGCTGTAATCGACGAACGCCGCTTCGAGGCTGGGCTCGATGCGGGTGATGACGCCTTTGTAGATATTACCTTTGCGTTGCTCTTTTCCTGAGGTTTCGATGTCCAGGTCGATCAGCTTCTGGCCGTCGACGATGGCGACGCGGATTTCCTCTTGTTGCGTCGCGTTGAACAACATGCGTTTCATCGGTGTACTCTCCCGCGCTCTGAAAACCACGGGACCGACAAACTCGCGCCGGTGGCGCGCTGCTGGAGACGCTCCTTAGTCGTGCGATGGCAGGCTCATGCAATGAATGAAGGCCGGATACGAACGAATGGATAGGCGGGTTTGTCTAGTTCGGCGAAGCCGCAGGGCAGCTGTCGCGAAAGGATTGAAGCCGGTGGTACGAGCGCGTTTCTGGGACTTGAGATCGCTGCTTGGTGAGGTGAGCGAACTTAACCTGGATGACCGGGGGCCGGAGGTTCCGGGCCGCGGGCGATGACCTTAACCGGGCGCATCGGGCAGAAGTTCTGGGCTGCCGCTATGATGCGGCCATGGGCCTGTCACCGGCCCGGAGTATATGCAGAATGAAGGGCTTAAGTAAAGAAACGGTCACCTGGCTCGACCTCGGAGAGGAAGCGGCGGGTCAGCGGATCGACAATTTCCTGCTGCGCGTGCTGAAGGGAGTCCCCAAGAGTCACGTCTACCGGATCCTGCGCAGCGGCGAGGTCCGGGTGAATAGCCGGCGGGCCGATCCGACCTTGCGGCTGCAGGCCGGCGACCGCGTCCGGGTACCGCCCATCCGGGTGGCGGCGACCCCGACGGCCGCGGCTCCGGCCGCTGCGCTCGGGGCCCGGATCGTGTTTGAGGACGAAGCGCTGCTCGTCATCGACAAGCCGTCCGGCATCGCCGTCCACGGGGGCAGCGGCATCTCGTTCGGCGTGATCGAGCGGCTGCGGGCCGAGCGGACCCAGCTCCGGTTCCTGGAACTGGTGCATCGGCTCGACAAGGAAACCTCCGGGGTTCTGCTGCTCGCCAAGAAGCGCAGTGCGCTGACCGGGTTGCACGAGCAGATCCGGCTGGGCCGGACCGGCAAACGCTACCTGGTGCTGGTCAAGGGCGACTGGCGAACGCCGAAGCAGACAGTCCGGCTGGCCCTGGAGCGACACGTGCTCCCCTCCGGCGAGCGGCGGGTGAGCGTCAGCGAGGACGGCAAGGCGTCCCTCACCACTTTCCGCCTCCAGCGCCGCTATGGCGAATTCACGCTGCTTGAAGCCGAGTTGAAGACCGGCCGCACCCATCAGATCCGGGTGCACCTCGCCCATCTCGGCTTCCCCATCGCCGGCGACGACAAGTACGGCGACTTCGCGCTCAACAAGACGCTGGCGCGCTCGGGACTCAAGCGGTTGTTCCTGCACGCCGCGCGCTTCGAATGCGATCATCCGGCCACCGGCGAGCCGCTGGTGCTCGAAGCACCGCTGGCACCCGACCTCGCCGCATTCCTGGCACAACTGGAGGCCGCACCCCTGACGGCCAGCGCATGACCGCAGCACAACGGTACGAACTGGTGGTATTCGATTGGGACGGCACGCTGGTGGACTCGGCGGCCCACATCGTCGACAGCATTCAGCGCGCCGCCCGCGACATCGACATTCCCGAGCCCAGCGAGGCGGATGCCCGACACATCATCGGCCTCGGTCTGACCGACGCGATGGAGTATCTATTTCCGCAGCTCGCTGCCGATATGTATCCCCGGGTGGCGGAACAGTACCGGCATCACTATCTGCTGGGTGAACACGTGGTGAAACTCTTCGAAGGCGTCGAGGCAGGTCTGGCGCGGCTGCACGCGTCGGGCCGTCTGCTCGCCGTCGCCACCGGGAAGAGTCGACGCGGCCTCGACCGTGCGCTCGAGGAGACGGGTCTCGGCCGGTTCTTCCACGCCACGCGCTGCGGTGACGAAGGCTTTCCCAAACCCCATCCCGACATGCTGGACTTCCTCGTGGACGAATTGATGGTGGAGCGCAGTGCCGCGGTCATGGTCGGTGACACGACCCACGATCTCGAAATGGCGCGCGCCGCGTCGGTGGACGCGGTCGCGGTGGCCTACGGGGCCCACGATCCGCAGACCTTGCGTGCCGCTCAGCCGCGCGTGTGCGTCGACTCTCCCGCGGCCCTGTGGCGATGGCTGGACGAGAACGCCTGATCTGCGCCGGATCGGCGCTGGAGGAGGGCGGCGCCGGCGTGCGCTTCGAAGTGGAACGCTACGGCAAGCCCGTGCCGGCATTCGCCATCCGCTATGACGGCGTGGTGCACGGCTACCTCAATCAATGCGCGCACGTGCCCGTCGAACTCGACTGGTCGGAGGGCATGTTCTTCGATCTCTCAGGGCTATACTTGATTTGCGCCACGCACGGTGCCACCTACCTGCCCGAAACCGGTCGCTGCGTTCGCGGCCCTTGCACCGGCGGCAGCTTGAAGAAGCTCGCAGTCTTCGAGCGCGACGGCAGCGTCTTTCTTTCGGAAGAAGGCAATGTCCATGACGGATGATCAGCAGACACCGGGCAACACCTCGCAGCGCGACAACTGGGAGCGCGATGTCATCCGCAAACTGGCGGAGACGGCGCTCACGGAACAGCGCAAGGCGCGGCGCTGGGGCATCCTGTTCAAGAGCCTCACCTTCGTCTACCTCTTCGCGCTGCTCTTCATCGGGCTCGGCTGGATCGGTGCGCGCGAAGGCGTGACGACCGGCAAGCACACCGCGATGGTGACGCTGACGGGTGTGATCGACTCCGACGGACCCGCGAGCGCGGACAACGTGACCGCGGGCCTGCGAGACGCGTTCGACGACAAGAACACCCAGGGCGTGATCCTGCGCATCAACAGCCCGGGCGGCAGCCCGGTGCAGGCCGACGCGATCAACGGCGAGATCCGGCGACTGCGCGGCAAGCATCCGGAGACGCCGCTCTACGCCGTGGTGGACGACATCTGCGCCTCGGGCGGCTACTACGTTGCAGTCGCGGCGGATCGCATCTTCGTGAGCAAGGCGAGCATCGTCGGCTCGGTCGGCGTGCTGATGGACGGGTTCGGTTTCACCGGCACCATGGAGAAGCTCGGCGTCGAACGGCGCCTGCTGACGGCCGGCGAGAACAAGGGCTTCCTCGATCCGTTCTCACCCATGGAGGCGAAGCAGAAGCAGTATGCGCAGCGCATGCTGGGCGAGATCCACCAGCAGTTCATCAAGGTGGTGCGCGAAGGCCGCGGCAAGCGCCTGAAGGAGGACGGCGACACCTTCAGCGGCCTGGTCTGGACCGGCGAGCGCAGCATCGAACTGGGCCTCGCCGATGCGCTCGGCGACGCGGCCTACGTGGCGCGCGAAGTCATCAAGGCCGAAAAGATCGTCGATTTCACGCCGCGCGAGAATCTCGCCGAACGATTCGCCAAGCGCTTCGGCGCGGCGACCGCCGAAGCGCTGGTCAGGCTCGGCGGGGTTTCTGCGCCGCGCGTGCGCTGACCTTCGGCGCGGCCAGCAGCGCGAAGACCGCGGGCCGCGAGGCGAGGGCCGGCGCGGGCCGACGGCGCCATTCGCCGACGGTCCGGGTCTCGACCGAGGCCCCCGGCAGCGTGAGATCAGCCGCCACGCTCAGCCGTGTCGACGGATCGGACGCGGCGAGCACGGCTGCCAACATCGCTTCGGCGCGATAAGGTGTCTCGATGAAGGCCTGCGTGGCGCCGCTGGCAGCGGAGGCCGCCTCCAGCTCGCGTATCCGCGTGGCGCGGGCACCGCTTTCCACGGGCAGGTAGCCGTGGAAAGCGAACGCCTGACCGTTGAGGCCGGATGCCATCAGCGCAAGCAGGATCGAACTGGGCCCCACCAGGGGCACCACCGGTATGCCGCGCTCGTGGGCCAGCGCGACCAGGCGAGCTCCCGGATCCGCGATGGCGGGGCAGCCTGCTTCCGAAGCGAGTCCAACGTCGGCGCCCGCGAGCAGCGGGGCGAGCAGGGCCGGCAGCGTCTCGGGCCGGGTATGCTCGTTCAGTTCCTCGAACTGCACCTGCTGGATCGGCACGGCGAGCGGCAGCCGCGTCAGGAAGCGCCTTGCGGTCCGGGCGTTCTCCGCCACGAAGTGGCGCAACGACACTGCCGCTTCGATGGTGGCCGCAGGCAGGACCGCTTTCGGATCGCTGTCGGGACCGAGCGGCATCGGCACCAGGAACAACCGCCCGGGCGATGGGGCCGCGCTCACCTCAGAGCACCCGCAGGCCGTGGCGCGCCAGCAGGTCGGTCAGCGCGATGAGCGGCAGGCCGATCAGCGCGGTGGGATCAGGACCGTCCATGCGGGCGATGAGCGCGATCCCAAGGCTTTCGGCCTTGGCGCTGCCGGCGCAGTCGAACGGCTGCTCCCGATCGACATAGCGCTCGATGATCTCCGGAGTGAGGTGGCGGAACTGCACCGCCGTCGGCACCACCGCCTCGGCGGGTGGCGCCGAGGGACTCACCACGCAGACGGCAGTGTGGAACAGGACCGTCCGGCTGCTCATTGCCGTCAGTTGCCGGATGGCATTCGGCCGGTTGCCCGGCTTGTCGAGCCGCAGGCCGTCGCAGACCGCCACCTGGTCGGACCCGATGACGATCGCGTCACCGTTCCGGGCCGCCACCGCGAGGGCTTTCGCCTTGGCCAGCCGCGCCGCAGCCGCTTCGGGTAGTTCGTGAGGCGCAGTGGCCTCGTCCACACCCGGTGCGATGGCCTCGAAGGGCAGTCCGAAGCGGGAGAGCAACTCGCGGCGGTAGCGAGAGGTGGAGGCGAGGATCAGGCGCGGGGTCGATGCCATCTACGCTTTTGACAGTAAAAGGAAAAGCCAATAGTATGCCGCGCTTATGTCCGCTCGAGCCACTCTCGACGGGGTTCAGTTTGCAGCAGCCGCCCGTCGGCTGGAGGGGGAATTCGGCGTCGCCGACTTGCCGCGCCTGCGTGATCTGGTCCACGACCACGCCGGCACGGTGCGTTATCGATTGACCGGCCACCAGCAGGCAGACGGCAAGCCTGCGATCCGCCTGGAAGTTAGCGGGACGGTGCATCTGACCTGTCAGCGCTGTCTCGAGTCGATGGATCAGCCGGTCGAGTCCACGCGGGAACTGGTCTTCGTGGAACAATCCGGTCTCGGCGAGATCGCCGAGGAGGAAGCGGAAACGGATTACCTCGATGCTGGCCAGGCGGTCGACATCGAGGAGACGGTGGAAGATGAAGTGATGTTGTGCCTCCCGATGGCACCGCGGCACGAGGCGGATCGATGCCCGGCGCAGGGTGCGGTCGGTTCGGATTCCGGGAAACCCAGGCCCTTCGCGGTCTTGTCCCAGTGGAAAAAGCATTGAGCAGCGCGCCGGATCAGGGCGCTAAAGGAGCTAGTCATGGCAGTCCAGCAAAACAAGAAGTCGCCGTCGAAGCGGGGCATGCACCGGTCGCACGATTTTCTGACCAATCCCCCGCTCGCGGTCGAGCCCACCACCGGTGAGGTGCACCTGCGCCACCACGTGAGCCCGAGCGGCTACTACCGCGGTCGCAAGGTCACGAAGGCCAAGGGCGAGTAGGCCTTGCGCCGCATCGAGCCCGATCGGTGCAGCGCGCGACACGGAAACCCCGGAGCCTCTCGAGGCTCTGCGGCGACACGGCGGCACTCGCCCCGCGCCAGGGTTTCTGAGCCTCCGCCCCGATGACGATCCGCGTCGCGGTCGATTGCATGGGGGGCGATCACGGCCCCCACGTAACGGTACCCGCGGCCCTCGAGTTCCTCGCCACGCACGACGATGCGGCGATGATTCTCGTGGGCAGGCAGGAGGCAATCGAACAGGCCCTGGCCGGCGCCAAGGCAGCACCGGGGAATCGCGTCCGCGTCGTCCACGCCCCCGAGGTGGTGGAGATGGACGAGCCGCCCGCGAGTGCCCTGCGCGGCAAGCGCGAATCGTCCATGCGCATCGCCATCGATCTGGTGAAGGCCGGCGAAGCCGACTGCTGCGTCAGCGCCGGCAACACCGGCGCGCTGATGGCCATGGCGCGCTTCGTCCTCAAGATGCTGCCCGGTATCGAACGGCCCGCGATCGCATCGGTGCTCCCGACGCAGCACGGCCACACGCTCGTGCTGGATCTGGGCGCGAACGTGAACTGCACGGCCGAACATCTGTTCCAGTTCGCGATCATGGGCACGGCGCTCGCCAGCGCCATGGATCACAGCGAACGCCCATCGGTGGGGCTGCTCAACATCGGTGAAGAGGAAATCAAAGGCAACGACGTCGTGAAGGACGCCGGTGAACTGCTGCGCGGCAGCGGCCTCAACTTCTACGGCAACATCGAAGGCGACGACATCTACAAGGGCACGACGGATGTCGTGGTGTGCGACGGCTTCGTCGGCAACGTGGCGCTGAAGACCTCCGAAGGTCTCGCGCAGATGCTGGCGGCCTACCTGCGCGAGGAGTTCAAGCGCAACTTCATCACGAAGTTGTCCGCGATCCTCGCGCTGCCCGTGATCAACGCCTTCAAGCGCCGCGTGGACCATCGCCGCTACAACGGCGCGAGCCTCCTCGGGTTGCGCGGCATCGTGGTGAAGAGCCACGGCTCGGCCGACAGCTTCGGCTTCCAGTTCGCAATCAGCCGCGCCTACGAGGAAGCGAAGAGCGAATTGCCGGTGCTGATCAGCGCGCGCCTCCAGACGCTGCAGGTCGAGGTCGCGACGTGACGTTCGCCCGCATCACCGGTACCGGCTCGTATCTGCCGGCGAAGGTGCTCACCAACAAGGATCTCGAATCCATGGTGGACACTTCGGACGAATGGATCTTCACCCGCTCGGGCATCCGCGAACGCCACATCGCCGCGGCCGACGAGCAGGCGAGCGATCTCGCGCTGCACGCCTCGCGCAAGGCCATCGAGGCAGCGGGACTGCAACCCTCCGACATCGGCCTGATCGTGCTCGCCACGACCACGCCCGACATGATCTTTCCGAGCACGGCCTGCCTGCTGCAGTCGAAGCTCGGCATCCATGGCTGTCCGGCGTTCGACGTGCAAGCGGTCTGCACGGGCTTCGTCTACGCGCTCGCGACGGCAGACATGTACGTGAAGGCCGGCCACTGCAAACATGCGCTGGTGGTCGGGACCGAGGTGTTCTCGCGCATTCTCGACTGGAAGGACCGCGGGACCTGCGTGCTCTTCGGGGACGGTGCGGGTGCGGTGGTGCTGTCGCAGAGCGACAGGCCGGGCGTGCTCGCGGCGAAACTGCACGCCGACGGTGCGCACACCGGCATCCTTTCCGTACCCGGCACCGTCTGCAGCGGCAAGGTGGAAGGCTCGCCGTTCGTGACCATGGACGGCAGTGCCGTGTTCAAGCTCGCCGTGCGGGTGCTGGGCGAAGTCGCGGAGGAAGTGCTGCCGGCCGCTGGTCTCGACAAATCGCAGGTGGACTGGCTCATTCCGCACCAGGCGAACATCCGCATCATCGAGGCGGCCGCGAAGAAGCTGGGCCTCGGCATGGACAAGGTGGTCGCCACCGTGGATCGCCACGGCAACACGTCGGCTGCATCGATTCCCCTGGCGCTCGACGTCGCCGTGCGCGATGGACGCATCCGTACGGGCCACCACGTGCTCCTCGAGGGCGTCGGGGGCGGCTTTACCTGGGGCGCAGTGGCGCTGCGCTGGTAACCGGACTTCACGTTAGAACGACACGATGAAACTCGCCTTCGTATTTCCCGGACAGGGATCGCAGTCGGTCGGCATGCTCGCCGGCTATGCCGAACATCCCGCGGTGTCGGCCACGATGCGGGAAGCCTCCGACGTGCTGGGCCGTGATCTCACGGCTCTCGCCACGACCGGCCCCGAAGCCGACCTCAATCAGACCGTGAACACGCAGCCGGTCATGCTGGCGGCGGACGTGGCGGTCTACCGGGCATGGCAGGCGGCGGGCGGTCCCGCACCGACCCTGGTCGCCGGTCACAGCCTGGGCGAATATGCCGCGCTGGTCGTAGCCGGCGCGTTCACGTTTTCCGATGCGCTGAAGCTGGTGCAGGCGCGTGCCGAAGCCATGCAGGCCGCCGTACCGGAAGGCGCCGGCGGTATCGCCGCCATCCTGGGTCTCGATGAAGCCAAAATCCGCGAGGCGTGCGCCGAAGCATCGCAGGGCGAAGCGGTGGAAGCTGCCAATCTGAACGCGCCCGGCCAGATCGTGATCGCAGGGGCGCGTGCCGCAGTGGAGCGCGCCATCGAAGCAGCCAAAGCCAAGGGTGCCAAGCGCGCGATCCTGCTGCCGATGAGCGTGCCGTCCCACTGCAGCCTGATGCGCCCCGCGGCCGAGAAGTTGGCGGCGCGCCTCGCGTCGGTGCAGATTGCGGCGCCTTCGATTCCGGTAATCAACAATGCGGACGTGGCGTCGCCGCAGACGCCCCAGGCCATCGCCGACGCGCTGGTCCGGCAGCTCTACAACCCCGTGCGATGGATCGAGACCGTGACGGCCATGGCCGAACAGGGCGCCACGCACATCGTCGAATGCGGCCCCGGCAAGGTGCTGCAGGGCATGGTGAAGCGGATCGCGCCCCAGGCGACGGCGTTCACGCTGTCGTCATCGGCTGCCATCACCGAAACCGTCCAGGCTCTCAAGTGAGGTGACGATGTTGAACGGCAAAGTGGCGCTGGTGACCGGCGCATCGCGCGGCATAGGACAGGCGATCGCGCTCGAGCTGGCGGCCGCAGGAGCGAAGGTGGCCGGAACGGCGACCACCCAGGGCGGGGCCGACGGCATCACCGCGGCCATCGAGGCCGCCGGCGGTACCGGCGCGGGCTTCGTCCTCGACGTGAACGACGCCGCGCGCTGCGAAGCGGTGCTGGACGAGATCGCCCAGCGTTTCGGCGACGTGGCCATCCTGGTCAACAACGCCGGCATCACTGCCGACAACCTCCTCATGCGCATGAAGGACGAGGAGTGGGACCGGATCATGGCCATCAACCTGCGGCCGGTCTACGTCCTGTCGAAGCTGGTGATGCGGCCGATGATGAAGGCACGCTGGGGCAGGATCATCAACGTCACCTCCGTGGTGGGTTACTCCGGCAACGCCGGACAGACCAACTATGCGGCGGCAAAAGCCGGCATGGTGGGCTTCAGCAAGTCGCTGGCACGGGAAGTGGGCAGCCGGAACATCACGGTGAACTGCATCGCACCCGGTTTCATCGACACCGACATGACCAAGTCATTGGCCGAGACCCAGAAGCAGGCGTTGCTGACGCAGGTGCCGCTGGGGCGTTTCGGCACCGTCAAGGAGATCGCCGCCGCCGCGGTTTTTCTCGCTTCCGATGGTGCCGGTTACATCACCGGCAGTACGATCCACGTGAACGGCGGCATGTTCATGGATTGACGCAGGAAAATTACTCGCATGCGTCATTGCACGCAGGCGAGATTTGGTAAAATGCGGGCTTGTTCGGCGAGCCGCCGGGCAGCGGGCAGATTCGAATCTTGCGCTCCAGGCAGTTTCGGGATGCAGGCCCGGGGAGACTCATCCACCTGAAGGGAAGGGCAGATCAATGGATAGCGTAGAACAGCGTGTCAAGCGCATCGTTGCGGAGCAACTCGGAGTGAACGAAGCGGACATCAAGACCGAGTCCACTTTCGTCGACGATCTCGGCGCCGATTCGCTCGATACCGTGGAACTCGTGATGGCGCTCGAGGAAGAGTTCGAGTGCGAGATCCCGGACGAGGAGGCCGAGAAGATCACCTCCGTCCAGCAGGCCATCGACTACGTCAACGCGCACGTCAACTGACGTCCCGCGCGCCGGTCGCCGGCGCGCTTTCCTTCCGGAGTCGCATTGTCCAGACGCAGAGTCGTCGTCACCGGTCTCGGCATCGTCTGCCCGACCGGCATAGGAGTGCCGGAAGCCTGGGGCAACATCGTCGCCGGTCGGTCCGGAATCACCGGGATCACCCGATTCGACGCCAGTGCCTTTCCGTCACGCATCGCCGGCGAGGTCAAGCGTTTCGATCCCGCCAAGTACATGCCGGCCAAGGAAGTCCGCCGGCTCGACACCTTCATCCACTATGGCCTCGCGGCAGCATCCGAGGCCATCGCGGATGCGGGGATCGTCGCAACGCCGGAGAATGCCGAGCGCATCGGCGTGGTGATCGGCTCCGGCATCGGCGGGCTGCCGCTCATCGAGGAAACGAAGGAAGCGGTGGCCGAAGGCGGACCGCGGAAGATTTCTCCGTTCTTCGTGCCCGGCAGCATCATCAACATGATCGCAGGTGTCCTTTCCATCACGCATGGATTCAAGGGGCCCAATCTCGCGATCGTGACCGCGTGCACCACGTCGACCCATTCGATCGGTGAAGGCGGGCGGTTGATCGAGTACGGCGACGCCGACGTGGTCGTTGCCGGCGGGGCTGAATCCACCATCAGCCCCCTGGGCCTCGGCGGTTTCACGGCACCGAAGGCGCTGTCCACCCGCAACGATGACCCGGCCGGCGCCAGCCGCCCCTGGGACGTCGAGCGCGACGGTTTCGTGCTGGGCGAAGGTGCCGGCGTGGTGGTGCTGGAGGAATACGAACACGCGAAGAAGCGCGGCGCGAAGATCTACTGCGAGCTCGTGGGCTACGGCATGAGCGCCGATGCCAATCACATGACTGCACCCTGCGAAGACGGCGACGGCGCCTATCGCTGCATGCGCAACGCCATGCGCAACGCCGGCATGAACGCCGACGCGGTCGACTACGTGAATGCCCACGGCACGTCCACGCCGCTCGGGGATGTCGCGGAAACCGTCGCGATCAAGCGCTACTTCGGCGACCACGCGGCCAAGCTCGCCGTGAGTTCCACCAAGTCCATGACCGGCCACCTGCTGGGGGCCGCCGGCGGCATCGAAGCGGTGTTCTCCGCGCTTGCGATCCGCGACCAGGTGGCGCCGCCGACCATCAACCTCCACCAGCGCGATCCGGCGTGCGATCTCGACTTCGTGCCGAACGAGGCGCGCAAGATGAAGATCAACGTGGCGATGTCGAATTCCTTCGGGTTCGGCGGCACCAACGGCACGCTGGTCTTCAAGGCGGTGTAAGGACACCGGGGATCAAGCCCCGGTGAACCCGCTTTCGTCGTCCCCGGAACCCGACTGACGGATGGCGCGCCCGACCCGAAGGAAGCTCCAGAGACTCGAGCCCAAGGCTCGACCCAGCAGGCGTCCGTGGGTGATGTTCGGCCTGGGACTGGTGCTGACGATCGTCTTGGTCGTAGCGGGATTCATACGCTACGCATCTTTGCCCTTCGGATACGCGGGCGGCCCGGTGCGCGTGTCGGTGGATCCGGGCAATGGCCTCAAATCGATCTCGCGTCAGCTCGAGCGCAAGGGCGTGACCGCGCTACCCTGGGCCTTCACCTTGCTCGGTCGAGCGCGCGGCGTCGGCGAATCGCTGCAGGCCGGGGTCTATGAGGTGACGCCGGTCATGAGCCCTAGCGATCTGCTCGACCGCATGGTGCGCGGCGAAGCGCTGCACGACGAGATCAAGTTCATCGAAGGCTGGACGTTCCGGCAGATGCGCGCGGCTCTCGATACCCATCTCGGGCTGCGTCACGACACCCGCGATCTCCAGGATCGCGAGATCCTCCAGCGTGTCGGCGCCATCGAAAACCATCCGGAAGGACTGTTCTTTCCGGATACGTACCGGTTCAGCGTGGGCGTGAGCGATCTGGTGGTGCTGCGCGCCGCGTACGCCCGCATGCGCGATCGTCTGAAGGCCAATTGGGAGACCCGGGCGGCGGGTCTGCCGCTCAATTCGCCCTACGATCTCCTGACGCTCGCTTCGATCGTGGAGAAGGAAACCGGGGCGCCGGAGGATCGCGCGCTGATTGCCGCGGTGTTCATGAACCGCCTCAGAATCGGCATGCGCCTGCAGACCGACCCGACGGTGATCTACGGCATGGGGGCGCGTTTCGACGGCAACCTGCGCCGCCGCGACCTGGAGACGGATACGCCCTACAACACCTACACTCGCGGAGGCCTGCCGCCGACACCGATCGCGTTGCCCGGTGAAGCGGCGCTGGCGGCCACAGCGAACCCAGCCAGTTCCAGGGCGCTCTACTTCGTGGCGCGCGGCGACGGTTCATCCCATTTTTCCCAGACGCTCACCGAACACAACCGCGCCGTGAACCGCTTCCAGCTCCAGCGCCGATAGACCGATGCGCGGCCGCTTCATCACCTTCGAAGGCATCGATGGCGCGGGCAAGAGCACGCATCTGCGCACCGTGCAGGCATGGCTGGCGGCGCGCGGCCTCACTGTCGTCGTTACGCGCGAGCCCGGCGGCACGCCGATCGGCGAAGCGATCCGTCAGTTACTGCTCGACCGCACCTCGCGCATGGATGCCGAAACCGAGGTGCTGCTGATGTTCGCGGCACGTCACGAACACATCGTGCGGATCATCCGCCCCGCGTTGGAGCAAGGGCAGTGGGTGCTGTGCGACCGTTTCACCGATGCCACGCGTGCCTATCAGGGAGGAGGGCGCGGAGTATCGATGCCTCGTATCGAGAGCCTCGCAACCTGGGTACAGCAGGGACTCGAACCCGACCTCACGTTCCTGTTCGATGTCTCGGTCACCACCGCCCGGCAGCGCATGGGTGAACGCAGCCCGGCCGACCGGTTCGAAGGCGAGGAGGGCGCTTTTCACGAGCGGGTGAGGGCAGTGTACCGCGAACTGGCGACACAGAACCCGGCCCGCATCCGTACTGTGGATGCCGGTCGATCCCCTGAAGAAGTTCAGAACTCACTTGAGAAAGAGCTTTCAAGCTTTTGGAAAGCAAAGAGTTTGTTTTGATGCTATTTATGAAGTAACAATCTCAACGTATTGAATTCATGAAGTTCGAATGGCACACAGCGCTGTGGAACCGCCGGTTCGGCAAGGGAGCGCTGCCGCAGTCGATCCTGTTCACCGCCATGCGCGGCACGGGAGAGTCCGGATTTGCCGAGCGCGTGGCCGTGTCGCGCCTTTGCGCGCAGCCGCTGCCCGACGGCGATGCCTGTGGTGTCTGTGACGATTGCCGCTGGTTCGCTGCCGGAACCCATCCCGACTTCAGCCGGCTCGACCCCGAATTCGCGCAGGAGGCCGAGGTTACGGGTGCCGAAGAAGATTCCGCTGCGGACAAGAAGAAGGCCCGTACCCAGATCTCGGTGGATGAGGTACGAGCGGCCGCGGACTTCCTGCGGCTTGCCGCGCATCGCGGCCGGGCGCGCGTGGTGCTGATCCATCCCGCCCACGTGATGCACATCGCCGCGGCGAATGCGCTGCTGAAGGTCCTCGAGGAGCCTCCGGCCGGGGCCTTGTTTCTGCTGGTGACGTCCCAGCCGGCGCGCCTGCCGGCGACGATACGCAGCCGGTGCGTCGCCATTGCATTGCCCAAGCCGACACCGGCGCAGGCTGCCGCGTGGCTCGCCACCGCTGGCCTCCAGGACGCCGATCTCGCGCTGGCTCAGGTGGGCGGGGCGCCGGCAGCTGCCCTCGCCCTGGGCGAGCGCTACTGGGTCGTACGGGAAGGGCTGATGCCCTTCTTGACCGGCCGCGACCGGAGCTGGCTGGATGCCGCCGCCCGCATCGTGGACACCGATCTGGCACACCTGGTGCACGTGCTGCAGACCTGGTGCTGGGACCTGGCAGCCGCAAGATTCCACGGTTCCGTCCGTTATCATCGCGACCGGTCGACGGAACTGGGGCGCACGGCGACCACCGTCGAGCCCATAGAACTGGCTGATTTCGCAAGACAACTCACGGGTGCCCGACGGCTGCTGGGCCACCCCCTCAACCCGAAACTGTTCGCCGAAGACCTCCTGATGTCCTACTCGCGGCTGCTGCCCAAACCATGAGCACCCCACCAGGCGATCCCGGGCGCACGACCGCGCTGTCGCTCAATATCAAGGATCTGTCGATCCTGTACGCCGCGTACATGCCGTACGTGAAGAACGGCGGGATCTTCATCCCCACCAACAAGCCCTACACACTGGGCGACGAGATCTTCATGCTGATCAGCCTGATGGGCGATCCGAACAAGATTCCGGTCGCGGGCAAGGTGATGTGGATCACGCCTGCCGGTGCGCAGGGCAACAAGGTGCAGGGTGTGGGCGTGCAGTTCAAGGACGACGAAGGCGGGCAGCAGGCCCGCACGCGCATCGAGGCGCTGCTGGCAGGCCACGGAAAGTCGACGCGTCCCACGCACACCATGTAGTCTCGACCGCATGCTGGTCGATTCCCACTGCCATCTGGATTTTCCGGAGCTGCTGCCGCGCATCGACGACATCGCGGCCCGCATGCGTGCACAGGATGTCGGTCATGCCCTGTGCGTGAGCGTCAATCTCGAGGATTTTCCCCGCGTGCGCGCGCTCGCGGAGCGCTTCGACAACATGTACGCCTCGGTGGGTGTGCACCCCGATCACGAAGGCGGTGAGGAGCCCAGCGCCGACCGCCTGGTGGACCTGGCGAACCATCCCCGGGTGGTCGCCATCGGCGAAACCGGTCTCGACTACTACCGGCATCCGGAGCTCGGCCCCATTCAGCAGGCGCGCTTCCGCGAGCACATCCGCGCCGCGCGGCGGACCGGCAAGCCGCTGATCATCCACACGCGTGAAGCCGCCGCCGATACCTTGCGCCTGATGCGCGAGGAATCCGCGGCCGAAGTCGGCGGTGTGATGCACTGCTTCACCGAAACCTGGGAAGTGGCGGAAGCAGCGATCGACCTCAATTTCCACATCTCGTTTTCCGGGATCGTCACGTTCAAGAATGCCGTGCAGCTGAAGGAAGTGGCACAGCGCGTCCCGGCGGACCGGCTGCTGGTGGAAACCGATTCGCCGTACCTGGCGCCGGTCCCGCATCGGGGCAAGACCAACGAGCCGGGGTTCGTCCGCCACGTAGCCGAGGAAGTCGCGCGCCTGCGGCAGGTCGACCTGGCCGAAATAGAGCGCCAGACCACGGCAAACTTTTTCCGGCTGTTCAAGCACGCGGCAGCGCTTTCCGGGACGGCCTGACCCCCCTCTCTCGATCCATCTGAATGCCGCATAATGTGTATTATGTCCATTACGCGATGCGTGCCGTAAAGGCTGTCCCGCCAGGCGGTTACCCTCTTGCCAGGAGCTGTCGCAGGCGCTCGAAGCAGATGACTGCCCCGGCGGCACCAACGTTGAGCGATTCCACGTTGCCGGGCATCGGAATTCCGATCGTTCCAGCGGCAGCCGCCGCGACTTCAGGCTGAACGCCGTCCGCTTCGCTGCCCAGGACCACGACGACGTCACCGGTGAGATCCATGGTGAAGACGGAAGCCGTCGAGTCGGTCCCGGCTGCCAGGACCCGCCCCTTGGCGGAACGGACTGCGGCCGCCAGGTCGTCAGTCACCGCGACCTTGGTCGCGAATTGACCTCCCATGCCACCGCGCAGGCATTTCGGTGACCACGGGTCTGCGCATCCCGGCCCCAGCAGCACGGCGCTCGCCGCGGCCGCTGCGGCGGTCCGGATCAGCGAACCGACATTGCCCGGATCCTGGACGCCGTCCAGCCAAAGCTGAAAACCGCTGGCGGCGATCGCTTCGGACGGCGACGCAGCCGGCATCGGAATGATCGCCAGCACGCCGTTGCGGCCTGCCACCGGACTGATCTTGCCGAACACGCCATCGTCGAGCGACACGACGACTTTCGCGTCCAGGCGCGCTTGCAAGGCCGTCATCTCGCCTTCATCGACCGAAGATTCGCTCACCACGACCACTTCGGGACGCTGCGCCGTATTGTCGAGGAACGCTTCAAGTAGATGCGCGCCCTCGATGACGGTCAGGCCCTCTTCGCGTCGCTCGCGAGCGGAATCGCGCAGCCCCAGCAGACGTCGAACCAGCGGATTGTCGGCCGAGCGGATGACCTTCAACGCCCAACACCTGCACAGCCGCCGATGGCGTCGGCCGCACACGACCGACCATCGACCCAGCGCGCTTCACCGAGCTTCGCGCCGGAGAAATTCACGCCGACGATGCTGGCTCCGCTCAGGTCGGCGCCGCGCAGATCCGCGTTGCGCAGATCGGCACCGTCGAGTCGACTGCCGGCGAGATTGGCGCCGGCAAGAATCGCGTTCTCCAGTCGCGCTCCGGAGAGATCCGCCCGGACCAGATCGACCCCGCGCTTGTCGCAACCGACCCAGAGGATCGAAGGCGCCGGCGCCGCGGCGCAGTCGCTGATGCGGGACCGGAACAACACGACCTTGAAGGCCTCGCGCGGTGCGTACTCCCACAGCGCCATGGTCGTGACACCCACCGACAGCAAGGCGGCCGCAGCGATGGCGAAGGCTGGAATGCGGCTGACCTGCGTCGTGGTTTCGGCCTGGAAGTGCACGCCGGCGCGGGCCGCGGGATCGGTCCTCCGATCCGGTCCGCGCTCGACCCCTGCCCCGCCGCCGTTGGCTTCGCCGACCCGTCGGTCAGGCACCCAGCGCTCTTCCAGCCAGCGACGACGCGCGCGGCCGCGCTCACGGGTCCAATCGATCTCGCCGAGTTCGTTGACGGGCTCGGTGTCCTCGGCCGCAGCTTCCTTGACGTTGGCCAGGGCCGGCACATCGGCGATCGCGAACCAGTTGATGCCGTCCGCGCTCACCTCGTCCGGCGGCCGCAAGCGTCCCAGCTCGCGATAGCGCACCAGCAGTCCCTGGGGAAAGGGACCGCTGATCTGGATACCGCGACGGATATACCACGCGGCAGGTCCGGTCGGCGGCGTGCTCATCGATCACCGCCGCAAGTGGGTTCAGGCCGAACGCTGCGCAGCCAGTCGTTGCGACAGCGCGAGGCAGACGGCCTTGAATGGCGCGTAGAGCGCCTCGGGAATGGGCGAATCCGGTGGATCACGATAAGCGACGACGAGAGCCTTCGGGTGCGAACCGGCGAATATCGACATGGCGAGGAAATCGCCTCCGCCCATTCTAGAGCGCTGCGCGTCGGTGAGCAGCGCCGCGAGTTGCGTGCGGTTCGCGCCGCCTGCATACAAACCCTGCATCTTCGCCATCAAGCGCCCGAACAGATGGGTGGCACCCAGTTCGAAACTGAAGATCTTCGCATCCGTGTCACCATGCCCATCGCCGAAGTTGAATCGGAACTCCATGCGCTTGCCCGACGGATCCACCTCAGCGTAGATCAACCGCTGCAGCCCGAGCCCGCGCTGGAGGCCGGACAGCGCCAGGGCTGCCAATCCCATGGATTCCGATTTGGCGGGTGCCGCATTGAGCTGCTGCAGCGTGCTCTTGAGCGCTTCCGGGTCCGGCTGCGCCCATTTGCCTGCTTCCGGAGCCACGCCGCTGCCCTCCCCCGGCTCCAGCGGCAGCCAGGCTGCCGTAGGTCGCACGCCGTAGTCCTTCCAGTTGCTCGCCGCCTGCAAGCAGGCCTGCCGGACCATGCGCCACGACTGGTCCTCGTTCATGCCGAGCATCTTCTCGAGGCGATGGTAATCGTCCGGAAGAGCGGCGTTGTACCACCCATGGGCTGAATGCCGTGCAAGCGCGACCGCGGTGACGACGTTCACGACTCGCGGCTGCGCCGCTTGGGTATCGTCCATCAGACGGCGCAGCAACTCCGGCAGGTTCCAGGCCTCGGCCAGCGCAAGCTGCAGTTCCACGCTCGAGAACCCGAGGACCACCGTCTGTGCCGCTGCGCTGCGCAGGCCGCGCGCGTTGTCGACGAGGTGGTCGATCTGTGCGGCCGCCTGGGGCAGGTTGCACCAGAGCAGCAGCTCCGCGAGATCGTGCAGCAGCGCCCCGATCGTCACTTCGTCCGACTCGATGTCATGGCGATGGGCCGCGATCGCGCGCGCATAGGCGGCAGCATGATGTGCCCGGCTGATCACGCTCAATGCGCCACGCAGAGCGACCGGATCGTCCTTCAGCACCGACTCCAGCGCAGGCACCGCACCGAACTCGCGAAAGAAGCTGGTGATCCCGTGCATCATCACCGCGTGTTCGACGGTGGTGATGTCCGTAGGCTGACGCGAAGTCTTCTTCGACTGTGCGAAGCGCAGCACGCGCAACGTCAGCAGCGGGTCGCGCAGGACCACGCGCGAAATGTCGCGGCCGGTGATCTTGTCCTCGTTCCGGCGGAGCTCCTTCAGCTGAGCCGTGGTCGAGGCAAGCACGGCCACATCGCGTCCGCTCCACGCACGCACCAGCTCCTGCATGTCCATGGGCGGATTCGTCCCGGCTACAGCCGCCAGACGTACAGCGAACGCCGGCCGCCGCACAGCGGGATCACGCTGTCGGGCATCTCACCGTCGACACGGAACGTGTTGCTCACGAACATGCTGCCGGGACGCATCTCGCGCTTTGCCTTGCGCCACAGATCGGTCATGGGCACGGGCGACAAAAACGCATACACGACGTCGTAGGCGGACAGGTTTTCCTCCCAGAAATCCACACGCCGCGTTTCGAAGCGCTGCGACCAGCGCCCGCGCACCCACGAGACCAGGAACGGCAGCGGCGCGATCTCGAGCCCGAGGAACCTTCCCGCGGCGAAGCGCGGCGCGAGATTGGCGAGCACGGTGCCCACGCCGCAACCGATGTCGAGGAACCTGAATTCGCGCTCTGCAGGCAACAACGTAGCCAGGCGATCGCAGGCCTCGGCGCTGGAGAGGTACAGCGGCACACGCGTGCGGAAAGTGGTCCAGTACACGGTCAGCAGCACGATGAACGCGCCGAGGTACCACCACGAGTCCAGGTCGACCACCTGCGCCTCGATCACCGCCGGCGCGAACACCGCATTGATCGGCGCCCACCACCACGGCAATCCGAACATGCGGCCCACCAGCGCGGCCAGCACGCCCTGCCCCACTGTCCAGTACCAGCCGGTGGCGCCACCCAGCAGGATCTGCACGCAGGCCGTGAGCAGCCATGCGAGCAGCTGCGCGGCGAATGCATGCGCCAGCGGCGGCAGCGAAGGCCACGCCGGCGTCAACGACTCAACGCTTCTCGGTACCATCTCCACCCACCCCCTCGC
>JAIESW010000076.1 GCA_019745565.1 Burkholderiales bacterium | reverse complement strand
GTGGCCGAGATCAACCAGAAGAACATGCTGCCCGGCGGGCTGCAGATCGTGCCCTTCTACGACCGCACCGAACTGGTGGACTCCGCGCTGTGGACCGTCACCAAGGTCCTGATCGAGGGCATCATCCTCGTGATCATCGTGCTGTTCATCTTCCTGGGCGACCTGCGCTCGAGCCTGATCGTCGTGGCGTCGCTGGTGCTGGCGCCGCTCGTCACCTTCATGGTGATGAACCGCTACGGCATCTCCGCCAACCTGATGTCCCTGGGCGGTCTCGCCATCGCCATCGGCCTCATCGTGGACGGCGCCGTGGTGGTGGTGGAGAACACCTTCGCCCATCTGTCGCACCGCAAGGGCGAATCGAAGATGCGCATCGTGCTGGAGGCGGTCGGCCAGGTGGCGAAGCCGGTCATCTACGGCGTGGGCATCATCATCCTGGTGTTCCTGCCGCTCATGACGCTGGAGGGCATGGAAGGCAAGATGTTCGCGCCGCTCGCCTACACCATCGCGATCGCGCTCACGGTCTCGTTGATCCTCGCGCTCACGCTGACGCCGGCGCTGTGCTCGTATTTCCTGAAGGCCGGGCGCGAGGAGGACACCAGGCCGATCAAGTTCCTGAAGAAGCACTATCTCAAGCTGCTCGACGCGGCGCTCGCGAACCCGAAGAAGACCGTCGGCGCCGCCGTGGTGCTGCTGCTCGCGAGCATCTCGCTCTTCCCCTTCCTCGGCACCTCCTTCATCCCGACGCTGAAGGAGAGCTCGATCACGCCGGCCATCTCGCGCATGCCGAACATGTCCTTCGACGAGGTCATGAAGCTGGAATTCGAGGCCTCCAAGCGCATCGCCGCGGTGCCCGGCGTGCGCACCGTGGTGAACAAGGTGGGCCGCGGCGAAAGCCCGGCCGATCCGCAGCCGCACACCGACTCGGACCCGGTCGTGTCCCTGGAGGACCGCTCGAAGTGGCCGGAAGGCTTCAACTCCCAGGAGGACTTCGAGAACGTGATCCGCGACAAGCTGAAGGACCTGCCGGGCATCAGCCTGATCATGCACCAGCCCATCGCCCAGCGTGTGGACGAGATGGTGACCGGCGTGCGCTCGCAGATCGCGATCAAGATCTTCGGCGATGACCTCGACCAGTTGAAGGTCGTCGGCGACGACATCGCCCGCGTGCTGGGCAAGATCAAGGGCACGCAGGACCTGCGCATCGAGCGGCTGACCGGCCAGCAGTACCTCACCGTGGACATCCGCCGCCGCACCATGGCGCGCTACGGCTTGAACGCGTCCGATGTGCACGACGTGATCGAGACCGCCATCGGCGGCAAGACCGCGACCGAAATCTACGAAGGGGAACGCCGTTTCCCCGCCGTGGTGCGCTTCCCGGAGGAATTCCGCGACAAGGTCGGCGTCATCTCCGATACGCTGCTGACCGGCCCCACCGGCGCGCTGGTGCCGATGCGCGACCTGGCCGACGTTCACGTGATCGACGGCCCGGCCCAGATCAGCCGCGAGACCGGCAAGCGCCGCATCGTCGTGGGCTCCAACGTCGCGGGCCGCGACATCGGCGGCTACGTGGCGGAGGCGCAGGCCCGCATCGCCCAGGAAGTGAAGCTGCCCGAGGGCTACTACCTCGTCTGGGGCGGCCAGTTCGAGAACATGCAGCGCGCCATGGCGCGCCTCATGATCATCGTGCCGATCACCATCGCGGCCATCTTCTTCCTGCTGTTCGTGATGTTCAACTCGGTACGCTTCGCGGGTCTCATCATCACCGTGCTCCCGTTCGCCTCGATCGGCGGGGTGTTCTCGCTGTTCGTCACCGGCGAGTACCTCTCGGTGCCGGCCTCGGTGGGGTTCATCACGCTTTGGGGCATCGCCGTGCTGAACGGCGTGGTGCTGGTGTCCTACATCCGCACCATGCGCGAGGAAGGCATGCAGCAGCACGATGCCATCGTCCACGGCTGCGAACAGCGCTTCCGGCCGGTGCTGATGACGGCAACCGTCGCGATGCTCGGCCTGATCCCCTTCCTGTTCGCCACCGGTCCCGGGTCCGAGGTGCAGCGCCCCCTCGCGATCGTAGTGATCGGCGGACTCATCTCGTCCACCCTGCTGACACTGGTGGTGGTGCCGACGCTCTACCGGTGGTTCGAAGAGCGCCGGGTCGAAGCCTGAGGTTGCCTCATGAAAGAAATAAAAGCGGTCATCCAGCCCTCCCGCCTCTCGCGCGTGCGCGAAGCGTTGCGCAAGGTGCGCGGTTTCCCCGGAATGACCATCACCGCCGCCGAGGGCTGCAGCGACGTGCCGGATCTCGCCCCGCAGCGCCGCGACACCGAGGAACTGGTGGAATTCAGCCGCAAGGTGCGCATCGAGATGATCACGCGCGACGAGCACGTGGACGAGATGGTCCGCATCATCCACGATCTCTGCCATACCGGGCAGCGCGGCGACGGCATCGTGTGGGTGACGCCGGTGGACACGTTCACCCGGCTGCGGGAGCCGTAGGCCGCGCGGACATCCGGCGTTTCCGCACGGGAAAACAACCACCGACAGCCCCCGAATCCAGAAAATCCTTAGGCGTCGGTAGGCGATTTGCACGGCAAGCCCGGCGCCGTGCCGGCCTATACTTTCGGGAAAACCTCCCGGAGGAATCCCGCGATGTCTCGAATCGTCCTGACCGCCCTTGCGCTCGTGGTGGCCGCCCATGGCGCGATCGCCTCGGCCGCATCCCCCTGGGCCGGGGATCTCACCCCGATCGGCCCCTCGGACTGGAACCGCGCCCGCGCTGCCCATCTGCTGGAGCGCGCCGGGTTCGGCGGCACCCCGGAAGAAATCGACGCACTCGCGCAATTGACCCCGGCCGAAGCGGTGCGCCGTCTGGTCTATTTCGAAGGCGTGCCCGCCACCGAACTGCCACCCTTCGATCACTCGGGCGTCTTCGAAGAAGGGCTGGATCAGTTTCCGCCCAGCCGCCCCGCCACCACCGACCTCGCCAAGGCCAAGGGCGAAGCGCTCGGCGTGAAGGTGAAGCCCGGCGGCAACCGGCGCATGCAACCGGTGGTCAACAAGTTCTTCTACTGGCTCCGCGCGAGCAAGCTCGAGACCGACCGCGTCGCCTACTGGTGGGCGAACCGCATGCTGAGCTCGCCGCGCCCGCTGGAAGAGAAGATGGCGCTGTTCTGGCACGGCCACTTCGCCACCAACGAAGAGAAGGTGCGCGACTACCGCAAGATGCTGAACCAGCTCGAGCTGTTCCAGACCGAGGGGCTGGGCAATTTCCGCACGCTCGTGATCGGCGTTGCTCAGGATCCGGCGATGCTCGCCTTCCTCGACGCCGGCGTGAACGTGAAGGGCGCGCCCAACGAGAACTTCGCCCGCGAGATCATGGAGCTGTTCACGATGGGTGTCGGCAACTACAGCGAGCGTGACATCCGCGAAGCGGCGCGTGCGTTCACCGGCTGGAACTTCGAAGGCGTCGCGTTCCACATCGACGCAGCGAAGCACGACGACGGCACCAAGGAAGTGCTCGGCCACAGCGGCAACTACGACGGCGTGCAGGTGATCGACATCATCCTGGATCAGCCCGCCACGCCGAAGTTTCTCGCCGCCAAGCTGTACCGGTACTTCGTGCGCGAGGATCTCGATCCCGCCCTGAAGGCCGAGCTCGGCAAGCGCCTGAAGGACGGCAACTACGAGATCGCGCCGTTCCTGGAGACGTTGTTCCTGTCGCGCGACTTCTACGCACCGGAATCGGTGGCGACGCGCATCAAGAGCCCGGTGGAACTGGTCGTCTCCACGTACCGCAAACTCGGCTTGACCGACGTGCCGGGCGTACCCGACTTCAACGAGACCACCACCGCGCTGGGCCAGCGCCTGATGCATCCGCCGACGGTGGCCGGCTGGGCGCAGGGCCGCGCCTGGATCACGCCGGGCCTGCTGCTGGAGCGGGGCAACTTCGCGCTCGACGTGGCGCTGCCTGACATCAACTACATTCCCGGCGACCGCTACCCCGCTACACAGGGCGGCTACGAAATCCGCTACGTGCACGAACGGGTGCGCAGCGGCCTTGATCTGACCTCCGCGACCAAGCCGGGCGGCCCGGACGGCGGCATGGAGATGATGGCCATGTCGACCATGAGCGGCGACCGCGACGAGGACTTCAACACGCGCTTCGGCAGCTATCGCGGCTGGCAGATGGCGGTGGAACGGGTGAAGCCGATCCCGCGCACCGTGGCCCAGCTCGACCTGACCGGCATGGTGCTGGAGGCCGGGTGCAACACGCCGGAGGAAGTCGTGGCGTACCTGGAAGGCCGGTTCCTGTCGGTGCAGCTGGACGACGCAACCCGGAAGAACCTGGCCGCGTTCCTGGAGAAGGAACTGGGGACGCGCGACATGAAGGCCGCATCGACCTACTCCGAAGACTCGCTGCGGCTGCTGCTGCATCTGCTGCTGAGCCGGCCTGAATATCAGCTCGGATGATTCACGCAGTGACACAAACGCTCAACGCGGCGGACGCGGTGGACGCGGTGGAAAACCGCTTCCAACCTGCGCGGTCGCAACGCGTTCCTCACGCCCCTTCGCCCCGCTCGGTTTACGCCGCGTCCGCCGCGTCCGCCGCGTTGAGCGCTTTGCTGTGAAGTAGCAGGAGCCCAAGCAATGACGATCGCAGACAAGAACCGCCGCCGCATCCTCAAGGCTTCCGCCGGGCTCATGATGCCCGGCATCTTCGGCACCATCGCCCGCGCCGCCGCTGCGGCCGAACAGGAAGACCGAATCCTCGTGGTCTTCGAGCTTTCCGGCGGCAACGACGGCCTCAACACCGTCGTGCCCTACGCCGACGACCGCTACTACAAGCTGCGGCCCACCATCGGCATCCGCCCCAACAAGGTGCGCAAGATCGACGACCGCTTCGGGTTCAACCCGGGCATGGCCGGCTTCGAGCGCCTCTGGAAGGACGGCCAGCTCGCCATCGTCCACGGCTGCGGCTACGACAACCCGTCGTTCTCGCACTTCACGTCCATGGCCTACTGGCACACCGCCGCGCCCAACAGCGGCGACGACTATGGCTGGGTCGGCCGGCTCGCCGACACCATGTCACCCAAGCCGGTGCCGAATTACCTGCTCAACATCGACACCACGCAGTCCCTCGCGGTGCGCAGCCGCATCCATACGCCCGTGGTCTTCGACGAGCCGGACCGCTTCGTGCGCAGCGCCTTCTACCAGGAACGCGCGCTGCTGGACGACGTGAAGATCGAGGCCGAGGACAACCCCTCGCGCCGCTTCCTCGAGCAGGTGGCGGTCAGCGCGCGCGAATCCTCCTTCGCGGTGCGCGATGCCTGGTCGAAGTACAAGACCACGGTGGACTACGGGATCATCCCGCTCGGCCTCACCAAGGTGGCTTCGTGCATCTCGGCCGGACTGCCCACACGCCTGTACTACGTCGGCTATCGCAACAACGCCTTCGACACCCACGTCCAGCAGTCGGACCTGCACCAGCGCCTGCTCACCTACACGTCGGACGCCATCTACGGCTTCCTGCGCGACATGGAGCGCATCGGCCAGGCCGACCGCGTGAGCATGCTGATCTTCTCCGAGTTCGGCCGGCGCGTGCCCGAGAACACCAGCCTCGGCACCGACCACGGCACCGCCAACGTCATGTTCTTCGCGGGCAAGTCGGTCAAGGGCGGCCACTATGGAACCCCGTCGGATCTGGGCGGGCTGGATGCAGGCGACAACCTGATTCACACGACTGACTTTCGCCGGGTGTACGGTACGGCGATCGACGGCTGGCTGCGGCTGGGCGCCGCCGACCAGGTCCTCAAGGGCAAATTCGAGAGCTTCCCGGTATTCGGCTGATCCGCTTCATGCGACCCGGTTTGACGATGCTCGCCCGCATCCTCGGGGCGGCGCTGCTGTGCGCCCTGCCCGCGGTCCCCGCCCTGGCGTTGGAGGGAGGCACCGTGGATGCCAATTCCGACACCACCTTTGCGAGTGTCGGCAGCCTGGTCCGGTCGAGCGGCGGCACGTTCTCCGGCGTGCTGATCGATTCGCGCCACGTGCTGACCGCGCAGCACGTGGTCGGCGCCGGCTCGTCGCCGTCGCAATGGACCTTCAACGTGAATTTCGACGGCCTGCCCGCGGCGGAACGCGCATTCGCGGTCACCCGGATCGTTCCGGCCCCGGACTTCGTCGGGTTCGTCAACGGTGAAGTGGCGCGCAACGACCTCACAGTGCTGGAGCTCGACCGCGACGTGCCGGCCAGCATTCCTATCCATGCCCTGAGCGGAGCACCGCTGCAACCGGCACAGGAAATCACGCTCGTCGGCTACGGCGGCACGGGTGCCACCGTGAAGCGCCGCGGCACCAACGTCGTCGAGTTCCTCGACCCCGCTCCCGGGCCCGGCACGACCCCGGACGTCTTCGCCTACGACTACGACACCGATTCCGCGAACCAGGCCACGGTCGTGGGCGGCGATTCGGGCAGCCCGGTGTTCGTGCAGGACGGCGGCATCTGGAAACTCGCCGCCATCAGCACCTTTTCCTGGACCAACCCGGAGGTGCCGGTCACCGGCCCGGCGCGTGGCGGCGGCGGCATGATCCTGTCGGCATATGCTCCATGGATCCAGCAAGCCACGGCCGTACCCGAGCCGACCACCGGCGCACTGTTCGCGGCCGGCATGCTATTGCTGGTCGCGTGCATCCATCGGCTGCGGATGCGTCGATTCGCTGCGCAGGGATGTGAGACCCCTCCGGAGATATTCCGTCCGGCGCAAAATCGCATGACCGGAACGCCCCCGGCACGGTAAGCTTCAGGGCGTCCGGCGGGTATCGCGGCCCGTCACTTCCAGGGGAGGTTCCACGAATGAGGTTCCATGACAGGGCCATCGGTGCGGGCTGCGTCGGTGCAGCGCTTGCCCTCGTTGCCGCCTTCGGTTCCGGGACGGCGTCCGCCCAACTGCCGGTCGAGCAACTCACCAACAAGCCGGCCGTCACGGCGAAGAACCGGGTCTACATTCCGGACATCGCGATCATGCACATCGCCGACGGCAAGCTGCACGTGATCGACGGCGACACCGGCAACTACGAAGGCGTGATCGGATCGGGCTTCACCGGTCAGGCAAAGCTCTCGAAGGACGGCTCGGAGGTCTACATCTCTACCACCTACTACGACCGCGGCCAGCGTGGCAACCGCGTGGACATCGTGGAGGTCTGGGATTCGACGACGCTGCACTTCAAGTACGAGATCCCCATCAGCGACAAGCGCGCGATGGCGCTCAACTACAAATATCTCCTCAGCCTGTCGTCCGACGGCCGGTGGCTCATCGTCCAGAACGCCACACCGGCGACGTCGGTGACCGTGGTCGACCTCGCCAAGAAAACATCGGTGGCCGAGATCGCCATGCCGGGTTGCTGGGCCGTCTATCCGGTCCCGTCCCAGCCCAGCAAGTTCGGCTCCCTGTGCGGTGACGGCACCGCCCAGATCGTGACCCTCGCCGATGACGGCTCCGCCGCCGGCCGCACCGTATCCGACGTGCTGTTCGATCCCGAGAAGGATGCCCTCTTCATCCAGGGCGAGCCCACGGGCGACACCTACCACTTCGTGAGTTTCACCGGTAACCTGGTCTCCATCGACTTCAGCGGCGACAAGGCGAAGGCGGCCGGCAAGACGTCGCTGGTCACCGCCGACGAACGCAAGAAGGGCTGGCGCCCGGGCGGCTACCAGCCGGTCGCGCTCGGTGCCGGCAAGCTCTACGTCACCATGCACCCGGGCGGCAGCGAAGGCAGCCACAAGACGCCCGCCAAGGAGATCTGGATCTACGACGCTGCCTCGAAGAAGCGCGTCGGCAAGATGCCGGGGCATGGCGCGACGGCCATCGGTACCTCGTCCGACGGGAGCAAGCTGTACGCGATCGACGCCGAGAAGGCCTCGCTGGTCATCACCGACGTCAGCAAGAAGCCCAAGGTGAAGGCCACCGTCCAGGTGGGCGAGTTCCCGAGCCAGATCGAAGTCAACTGATGGCGGATCTTCTGGCCATCCTCGCGGACCCGGCCGCCAAGGGCGCCGTCATCGGCGCCCTGGCTTTGATCCTGCTCGGGGCCGCGTGGCACAAGCTGTCGGAACCGAACATGTTCCTGTCGGCGCTGGCGGGCTATCGACTCCTGCCGCAGAGCCTGCTCGATGTCGCGGCCCGTGGTGTTCCGCTGGTCGAGATCGCCCTCGCTGCCGGCATGCTCGTGCCGATGACCCGCAGCATCGCGCTGATCGGGGTCGCGGTCCTGATGATCGGCTATGCGCTCGCCATCGGCATCAACCTGGCACGCGGCCGCAGCTACATCGATTGCGGTTGCGGCGGCGCCGCGCATCCGCTCTCGTGGGGTCTGCTGGTCCGCAATGGCATTCTTGCCGCAGCGGCGCTCGCGGCGAGCGGCGCGACTATGGACCGCCCGCTGGACTGGCTCGACGCCGTCACCGTCGTGCTCGGCGTGCTGGCCTTCTTCGTCACCTATCTGATGGCCGACGAACTGCTGCGCCAGGCGAGCCGCATGGCGCGTGCAGAGCGCTCGGCCGACACTGGCAGCACCCTCTCATGACCAGCATAACCATCTCCAATGCCCTGCTCTGGGTGCTCATGCTCGGCGTCATCGTGGCGCTGTGGGCGCTCGCGCGGCAGGTAGGCATCCTGTACGAACGCGTGGCGCCCATGGGTGCGCTCATCACCGACGCCGGCCCGAAGCTGGGCGAAGCCTCGCCTCAGTTCGATCTGCCTTCGCTGAGCGGAGCCACCATCGCCATCGGCGGCGAGCGGCCCAAGAGCCAGCTGATCTTCTTCCTGTCGCCCACGTGTCCGGTGTGCAAGAAGCTGCTGCCGATCCTGCGCTCCGCGTCGCAGGCCGAGAAGAACTGGCTCGACGTGGTGGTCGCGAGCGACGGCGATTCCACTCAGCACCTGGCCTTCTACCGCGATGCGAAGCTCGAGCAGTTTCCGTACGTGCTCTCGGCCGACCTCGGCATGACCTATCGCGTGAGCCGCCTGCCCTATGCCGTGCTGCTGGACGAGCACGGCGTCATCCGCGCCAAGGGGCTCATCAACAACCGCGAGCAACTGGAAAGCCTCTTCAACGCCAAGGAAATCGGCGTCGCATCGGTGCAGGACTACCTGCAGCGCGGCGCCCAGACCCACGAATCCGCCTGAACCTGATCGAAGGAGACTTGAGAATGTTCCAGATCATCGAGCAATGGATCGACCGGATGGCCGAGCGGCGCGTGCGCGCCACGGCGCAATCCACTTCGCGCCGCAGCGCGGTCGCGAAGATCGGAACGCTGATGGTCGGCGGCGCGGTGCTGCCGATGCTGCCCTTCGATCGCTCCGGCGGCGAGGCCCACGCGGCCCTGCCCGCACCGCAGGACCCGACCAAGTGCGAATACTGGCGCAACTGCGCGCTGGATGGCTTCCTCTGCACATGCTGCGGCGGGTCCATCACTTCCTGCCCGCCCGGGGCCGAAGCCTCCAAAGTCACCTGGGTCGGCACCTGCAAGAATCCGAAGGACGGACGCGACTACCTAGTGAGCTACAACGACTGCTGCGGCAAGGTCGCCTGCGGTCGCTGCCTCTGCAACTACAACCAGGGCGAGCGCCCCGCCTACCGCATGGGCATCCACAACGACATCAACTGGTGCATGGCGGACAAGCAGACCATGTATCACTGCACGGTGTCGGTCATCGTAGGGGTTAACTAGCGATTGAAGTGTACGCATCGGACGCGGCGCGTCCGATGCACGTGCACTTCAATCGGATCTGATCAGCAGATCAGGCTTGGGAGCGGCCCGGCGCCTGATCTGAGGGCAAAGACAACGGGGCGATGCGAGTCGATATTCTGCAATCGGCGGCGGCTTTTTCAGCGTTGATGCTCGCGCTGACGGTTACTGCATTTGCCGCCGATAAGTCGGAGACCCGCGCCAGGACTGACTACCTGCTGCACTGCTCCGGCTGTCATGGACAGGACGGCACGGGCAAGCCGTCGGCGGGGATTCCGCGCTTCACCGATCAGGTGGGCTACTTCCTCAAGCTGCCCGAGGGCCGCGCGTTCCTGATGCAGGTGCCGGGGCTTTTGAGCGCCAACATGCCGGATGATCGCGCCGCGGCGGTGGTCACCTGGATGATCAGGGAGTTCGCCGGACCTTCCATGCCGGAGAAGCTCGAACCCTATACGGCCGAGGAAGCGAAGCGCTACAAGGCCGAGCGGCCGGCGGACATCATGGGCCGGCGCAACGAGATCTACGCGAAGCTGCTCGCGCAGGGCGTCAAGATCGAATAGTGCCGGCAGGCAAGTCGTTCAGAAGCTCCAGGAACACATCATCGGGCAACAGTCCGCCTCCTGTGGTCCAGACGATGTCCGTGCGCTGTCCCGTGCTCGGGCTGGCGCGCGCCCACGATGCGACCGCCGCCAATGCCGAGGCCGCAGAGGGCTCAAGCTTGAGTCCCGCCTCGGACCACGCGCGTCGCACCCATTCGAGACTGTCCGCATCACTGACGGTGACGATGCCATCGATCAGATGCCGGACCACGCCAGCCGCGAACAGCGACGCGGACGCCACGGCCAGTCCGTCCTGCACGGTCCGATTGGTGCGTCCGATGTCGTAAACCGATACCGATGCGTCCGATCCCGATGCCAGCTGCACCAGCATGCACGGCGATTCGACCGGCTCCACGAAGACGCAGCGCACCGCATCGCCGAACACGTGGTTGAGACCGAACGTGATGCCGCCTGGGGCACCGCCGACGCCGCACGGTAGATAGACCAACAGCGGCCGCTCGGTATCCACCGCAATCCCGGCTGCCTCCAACTGGGCCTGCAGATCGATCGCCGCCGTCGCGTAACCGAGGAAGAGTTGCTCGGATGTTTCGTCATCCACGAAATGACACTTCGGACGCGTCGCCGCGGATGAGCGTGCGGCAGCCACTGCAGCCGTGTAGTCCGCCTCTTGCTCCACCACGTTCACGCCGATGCGGCGCAGCCGATCCTTCTTCCACGCCTTGGCATCGCTCGACATGTGTACCTCAGCGGCGAAGCCGAGCGCACGGGCCATCACGCCGACGCTGAAGCCGAGGTTGCCGGTGCTGCCGACCACGACGGTGTGGTGCGCGAAACGCTCACGCCACGCCGGGTCGGCGAACGAGGCGAAATCATCTGGTGCGCCAAAGGCCTCTGCAACGCGTTCCGCGTACCACAGCACTTCGTAGACACCGCCGCGCGCCTTGATGCAACCGGTGACGGGCAGATCGTGGTCTGCCTTCACCAGCAGACGGCCCTCGCCGCCCAGCACTGCGCGGGCGAAGCTCTCCTTCGGCTCCAGCAACGCCGAGTCGATCAGTCCACCTGACGAGCGCAGCTCCGGAAAGAGCTTTGCAAGCAACGGAGCGAAGCGCCGCCAGCGAGCTTGTGCCGCCTGCACGTCGGACCATTGCAGAGGCAGCTTGGGCAGCACTTCCGCAGCTGGACGAACGTGCGGATTGCGCCACACCGTCGGTATGCCAGCACGAACGGCTTCCGGCACGGACAGTCCCGGCTTTGGGTGATTCATCGCCAGCGGTCCTCGATGCCGTAGGCGAGATACGCACCGGCAAGGTAAGCCTTGCGCAGCGCCGGCAGCGGGAAGCGAGGGATCTCCGTGGACGTGACGGGTGTATCGCGCGGTACGGCCTTGCCCATCACAAGATCCGCTGCAAGGCCGCCACAGTGAGACGACAGCGCGACACCGCTGCCCAGATAGGCCATGGCGTAGGCTATGGTCGGGTCGCCCTCGACGGTGTTCATGTGCGGAATCAGGTCGTAGGACAAGCCCACGTTGCCGTGCCAGAACCATTCGCTGCCGATACCGGTGAGCACCGGCCATTTGTCGGCGATGGCCGCCTCCAGCCACTTCCGGCGCCGAGCCAGCGCCGGCGGTGTGTTGAACACCCCTGAGCGGCCGCCGAACAGCAAGCGGTCATCAGGCAGACGCCGCCAGTAGAACAGCAGCCGGCGCGTGTCCGAATAGACCTGCGTCGTGGCCATGCCGACCTCTTGCCATTCCGCTGCCGTCAGCGGCCGCGTCACGACGATGTTGCTGGCCGCCGGCAGCACCCTGCCGCGAAAGTACGGATGCAGATGCTCGGGCGTGTAGCCGTTCGTGGCCATCACGACCTTGCGGGCGCGCACCGTGCCGCCCGGCGTTGCCAGGACATGGGTGCTGCCGTCACGCTGCCACGAGACGACGGGCGTTCGATCGAACTGGGCAACACCACGACGGGTAGTGGCCTTCGCGAGACCTCGCGCGTACTTGAGCGGATGCAGCCCGAAGCCGGTGCGGAAGCGGATCGCGCCTCCCGCGGCGGGGCCGCGCAAGTAGCCATCGCGCTCGAGTTGCTCGCGGCTCAAGAAATCCACGCCGTCGTAACCAAGTCCCTCGCGGTATGTGCGGACGCGATCCTTCAGTTCGGCCACTCGTTCGTCGCGATGGGCCACCGTGAGCGCGCCTTCAGGTTGCGCATCGCATTCGATGGCTTCGCTGCGGATCAGTTCGCGCACCGTTTCGACCGCATCGACGCCAAGCCGCACGGACGCTCGCGCCGCCTCCAGGCCCCACTTCCGGATGCGCTCGTCGAGCCCGACCTTGCCCACCGACGTCAGTGCGAAGCCGCTGTTGCGGCCGCTGGCGCCCCAGCCGATGCGGTTCGCCTCCAGCACCGCCACGTCGACCCCATGCACGCCCGCGAGGCGCAGTGCGGCCGTGAGACCGGTGTAGCCGCCGCCGATCACCGCAACCTCCACCTGCCGATCGCCGTCCAGCGGTCGGGCACCGCTCTCGTCGAGAGCAGCCGTGTCCTCCCAGTACGACGCCACCGCCGCGGTCATGGGCGCATCACTGGATCAGCCACGCGTTGAAGCGCTGCACGAGCGCCGTATCGTTCTTGCCCCACCATTCGTTGTCGGTCTTGATAAGGCCCTTCACGTAGTCGGGATGCGTGGTGAGCGACTTCGCCGCGACCGGATCCACCAGGTCGAAGGCCTTGCGATTGGTCGGGCCATAGGCCACGTATTTCGTCTGGTTCGCCTGCTGCTGCGCCTGGGTGGCGAAGGCGATGAACTTCATGGCGTTCTCGCGGTGGGGTGCACCCTTGGGCACCGCCCACCAGTCGCCCGACAGCAGCCCCTGGTTGCGCTCGACGCCGATGGGAGCACCCTTCGCAATGGCGCTCACCACTTCACCGTCCCAGATGGCCGCGAGATCCACTTCGCCGTTGGAGAGCAGCTGCGTGAACTGCGCACCGGACGTCCACCATGCGGTCACGTGCTTCTTGATGCGGTCCATGCTCCTGAAGGCGCGTTCCACGTCGAGCGGATAGAGCTTCTCCGGCGGCACGCCGTCCGCGAGCAGCGCGATCTCCAGGTTGCCGAAAGGTGTCTTGCGCAACGAGCGCGGGCCCGGGAAACGCTTCACGTCCCAGAACTCGGCCCAGTTGCGCGGGTGGTTCTGCGCCGAGTAGCGGCGCGTGTGATAGCCGATGGCGGTGGCGAACATGTCGCAACCGGTGCCGCGCGGATGTACCGCCGCCGGCATCAGATCGGCAGCCGACACCACCTTGTAGTCGATGGGCTCCAGCAGGTTCTCGCGCGTGCCGACGATCACGTGCCGGTCGCCGACGTTCACCACGTCCCATTCGACGTTGCCGGCCTCCACCATCGCCTTGATGCGCGACAGCGGATCCTCGAAGGTGGTCTCGATCACCTTGATCCCGGTGGCCTTCATGAACGGTTCGAAGTGCGCCTTGCGATGCGCTTCCTGGTACGGCCCGCCCCACCCCGCCACCACGAGTTCGTTCGATGCCGCCCGGGCCCGCACCGGCAGCACCAGGCCGAGCCCGAGGGCTCCCGCCCCCTGCAGAAACGAGCGCCTGTCCGTTGCGCCCAGCCGACCTTGCCTGCGATTCATCACCGTCCCTCCCGGCCGTCCCGGCCCTTGGCAACCCGCATCGTCAACGCAGCACTCACCCGTCCTGCGCACCGGTCAAGCGCGCGGAGCGGCGCCGCAGCAACTCCAGCACCACCAGCAGCGCCAGCGACACGGCCACCAGCAGCGTCGAGACCGCCGCGATGGTCGGGTCGATCTCCGATCGCAGGCCTTCCCACATCCGCTTCGGGAGCGTACCCGAGCGCGTGCCGCTGATGAACAGGGCGATGACCACGTCATCCCACGAAGCGATGAACGCCAGCAGCGCGCCCGCGATGACGCCAGGACGGATCAGCGGAAAGGTAACGTGCCGGAACGCCCGCCAGGGCGTCGCGCCGAGGCTCAGGGCGGCGTGCTCGAGGCGCTCGTCCACCCGTTGCAGCGTCGCGGAAACCGTCACGATCACATACGGAAGGCCGAGCGCCGCATGGGCGATGACCAGACCGGTGAGGCTCCCCACGAGCTTCAACTTCGCGTAGATGCCGTACAAGGCGATGGCGAGCACGATCACCGGCACGATCATGGGTGACACCAGGAAGCCCACCACCAGCGCCTTGCCGGGAAAGCGGCTGCGCGCGAGCGCCAATGCCGCCGCGGTACCGAGCACGCAGGCGAGCAGCGTCGCGAGAATGCCCGCCTGCACGCTCACCCACAGCGCACCGGTCCATTCGACCGAATCGAGGAAACGTTCGTACCACTGCAGCGAGAACCCGCGCGGCGGAAACTCGAGATATTGCGAACTGCTGAACGAGATGGGCACCACCACCAGAACCGGCACGATCAGGAACACGACGACCAGCGCCGCGACGCCGCTCAGCACCAGGGTGGCAGCCCGTCCGGGTGAATCCCAGGCGCGGTCGAGACTCAATCGAGCCCCTCCCAGATCCGGCCGAGACCGAGAAAGCGGCCTGCCAGGGCCAGCACCGCGAGCGTCGCCACCAGCAGCGTGACGGCCAGCGCCGACGCGAAGCCCCAGGCGAGTAACTCGGAAACCTGTTGCGAGATAAGCATGGACAGTGTCAGGTCGGCCGGGCCACCGAGCAATGCCGGGGTCACGTAGAACCCGAGGGCGAGGATGAACACCAGCATCGCGCCCGCCATCACGCCCGGCAGCGTGAGCGGCACGAACACACGCAGGAATGCGCGCAGCGGCGACGCACCGAGGCTGCGCGCTGCCATGGTGAGCGCCGGATCCAGCCGCGTCATCACGCTCCACACGGGCAGGATCAGGAACGGCAGCAGGATGTGGATCATCCCGAGATGGGTGGCGAGGCTGGTGTGCAGCAGCTTGAGCGGTTCCTCGGTGATGCCCAGCGCCATCAGCACCTGGTTCACGATGCCGTAGCGGCCCAGGATCACCATCCACGCGTAGGTGCGCACCAGCAGGCTGGTCCAGAACGGCAGCAGCACCAGTGCCACCAGCAGGGAGCGCCAGGCGCCGCGGCTGCGTGCGAGGGCATACGCCACGGGGTAGCCCAACATGACGGTAGCCAGCGTCACGGTGAGTGCGAGACCGAATGTCGAAGCCAACACGCGCAGATACACCGAGGCCGTGCCGATGGTGACGTAGTGATCGAAGCCCGGTGTGGGGTCGGTCACGCTGCGGATGGCGATCAGTGTGAGCGGCAGTGCGAATGCCAGGGCCAGGAAGATGAGCGCGGGAAGAAGCAGGAGCAGGCGTCTGCGGTGTTCGGGCGCTACGCCCAGGAATATCGTTGCTGTGCTTGCCGGCATCTAGCCCCCACCCCTGCCCTCCCCCGGCTGAGCCGGGGGAGGGAGTCCGCTCGATGAGACGAAGGCGTGAGTATTGGCGTACACCATCACGGCATCCGCGGCCCAGCCCACCCGGACGGTATCGCCAATACCGGGGCCGCCGCCCGCGGGACAGCGCGCCTTCAGGGTCAGCCCCTCGCCCGACGCGGTGCGCAGCAGATAGCGTACGGCGTCGCCGAGATAGACGGTCTCGTCGATGACGGCGTCGACCACGTTGTCGCGCGATTCGCCCGGTTCCAGAAAATCGATGCGCTCCGGCCGGATGGCGAGGCGCACCTCGCTCGCGCTCTTCGCAGCGCCGGCGCGGACTGACATCTCGAGACCCTGGGTCGTGCGCACGATGGTGCGCGGCCCATCGTCGCGCAACACTTTGGCCGCCAGCGCGTTCGACTCGCCGAGGAACTCCGCCACGAACGGTGTCTGCGGCCGCTCATACAGGTCTTCCGGTGTGCCGAGATGCTCGATGCGTCCGTGATTCATGATGGCGATGCGATCGGACAGGGTCAGCGCCTCCTCCTGATCGTGGGTGACGCAGATCACCGTGAGTCCGAGCGCGCGCTGCAGGCGCTTCAGTTCGCCCTGCATGGTCTCGCGCAGGCGGCGATCGAGTGCACCGAGCGGCTCGTCCATCAGCAGCAGCGACGGTTCAAACACGAGAGCCCGGGCGAGCGCCACGCGCTGCTGCTGTCCGCCGGACAGCTGATGCGGATAGCGGCCGCCGAGACCGCCGAGGCGGATCAGATCGAGCGCCCACCCCACCCGCTCCGCAACACGCGCCGCAGGCTGCTTTCGCATCCGCAGCGGGAACGCGACGTTGTCGTATACGGTGAGATGCGGGAACAGCGCGTAGTTCTGGAAGACGATGCCGATGTCGCGCTCGTGCGGCGGCTTGCGTGTGATCGCGTTGCCGCCGACATACACCTCGCCTCGGGTGGGCACGACGAACCCCGCGATCATCAGCAGCGTGGTGCTCTTGCCCGAGCCCGAGGGACCGAGCAGCGTCAGGAACTCGCCGGACCCCACTTCCAGCGACAGGTCGTCCACCGCCACAGCGCCGCCGAATTCCTTGCGCAACCGATCGAGCCGGACCACCGCGCCGCGCAAAGGCGCTGCCGCCGACGGGCTCGTCGGCACCGGGCTCACGCGAAATCGCGCGGGCGGAACCGCAGGGCGGCCGAAAGCACGACTGCAGGCGGTCGTTCGGTCGGGATCACCAGGGTTTTGCCGGTCGCGTCGCGGCCGAGGTCATGGTGCAAGGACATCCTTCCGGTCTCCTGGAACAAGCTTCCGATCCCTCGATGGGCGACGCGCGTGGCCGAACCGGCCGTTACCTTATCAAGTTCCGCGCCGCGGTGCGTCGGGTAGCATGGCGATCCGACACAACCATCCGGGGCACGCGATGTTGGTCAAGTTCGACAGCAAGGCAGGACAGTTCTTCATGGACGGTGAGATCGCCGTGCAGCTGCTCAAGTTGATGGGCAACTCCGGGACCGTGCCGGGCGCCATCCTGGGTGCCGACGTGGGTGCCGCGCACCAGCGCCTCGCGGCCGCAGTCCGCGGCAGTTCCGATCCGGTACCGTCGCAGGTTGAAGACAGCGACGCCGCCGAACTGCCGGTCTCGCTCAAGCAGCGTGCCTACCCTCTCCTCGACCTACTCGAGCGCGCCGCCCGGCAGGGCGCCGATGTCCTGTGGGACCGGCTATGATCCGCGCCGCGCACCGCTCGCATGCGGCATGGGGCTTGCATCCCTGACCGGTTCACAACGGCCGTCCAGAGCCGGCGGGCATCCCCTCCAACGGGGCCTTTTCAGTCATCACGAGGATTTGCATGAACAATTTTGTGGCAGTGGTTCTTTCCCTTTCACTCGTCATCGCGGGCTGTGCCTCCAGCGGCGGCGCCGCCGACGGCAAGCGCGGCATGACCAACACCGAGAAGGGCGCGATCATCGGTGCCGTGGGCGGCGCCGTGGTGGGTGCGGCAGTGTCCGACAAGCGCGGCAAGGGTGCCCTCATCGGCGCCGTGGGCGGCGGACTGGCCGGCGGTGCGGTCGGTGCCTACATGGATTCGCAGAAGCAGGATCTCGAAAAGAACCTCAAGAAGGAGCGCGACGCCGGCAATGCCCGCGTCGAGAAGCTGCCGGATGACGTCGTCAAGATCACCATGACCAACCAGACCGCGTTCGACACCGGTTCAGCCGAGATCAAGCCGAGCTTCCGGGCCACCATGGACCGGCTGGCGGAAGTCGTGGTCCGCTACGGCAAGACCTCGCTCACCATCGTCGGCCACACCGACTCCGAAGGGACGACCCAGTTCAACCAGGAACTGTCGCGCAAGCGCGCCCAGGCGGTGGCGGACTACTTCCGCTCGAAGAACGTGAATCCCGCACGCCTCGAAGCGATCGGCAAGGGCGAGGCAGAGCCGGTGGCAAGCAACAAGTCGGAGGCAGGCCGCCAGGCCAACCGCCGCGTCGAGATCTTCGTCGAGCCGGTCCGCGCGGAAAGCTGACCGCCCCGTGAAGCGCTACGCGGCGCTCTGCGCGCTCCTGTGGTTCGTCGGCGCGCCGGCGGCCGCGCAACCCCAGGCCGAGATCGTCTCCGACCAGGCGCGGGCGGTCTTCGACCGCGCGCGCGATCGGCTGCTGCAGGTGCGGATGATCGACCGCAGCACCGAAGCGCAGGCGTCGATCGGCTCCGGCTGGATCGCCTCGGGTGACGGCCTGGCCGTCACCAACTATCACGTGGTCTCGCAGTTCGTGCTCGAACCGGAACGCTATCAGGTCGAGTTCGTCCGCAGCGACGGGGCCCGCGGGCCGCTCGCCGTGCTGGCGGTCGACGTCCTGCATGATCTCGCGCTGGTGCGCATGCACGGCACGGAACTGCCATTCCTCAAGCTGCACGAGGGCACCCTGCGCAAGGGTGACCGCGGCTTCGCCATGGGCAATCCGCACGATCTCGGCCTGACCATCGTCGAGGGCACCTACAACGGTCTGGTCGAGTACACGCTGAACGAGCAGTTCCATTTCACCGGCGCCATCAACGCCGGCATGAGTGGAGGACCCGCGGTCACCCCCGACGGCCGCGTGTTCGGCATCAACGTCGCCAACCTGCGCGACGGTCAGCTGGTGAGCTTCCTCGTGCCGGTGCGCTTTGCCCGCGAACTGCTGGCGCTGGCGCCGCGCGAAGCGCCCGAACCGCAATCGCTGCGCGGGAGCGTCGAGCGGCAGCTGCTCGCCCGCCAGGAGGCGCTGATCGCGCGCGTCGGCAACACGCCGCTGCCGGTGGCGACCTTCGGGCGCTACACGGTGCCCGACAGCCTCGGCACCTATATGCGCTGCTGGGGCGACTCCGATCTCGACCGCACCCTGCCCTACGAGATCTCCACCAAACAATGCGACGCCCAGGGCACGATCTTCGTGAGCGGCAGCTTCGACACCGGCGACCTGCGCTATCGCCACGAACTGGTGAAGAGCAGCAAGCTCGGCACGATCCGCTTCTCCTCCCTGTACGAGCGCAGCTTCAACAAGCCGTTCCCGGAACGCGGCGGCACGCGCGAGGACGTCACCAACTTCCGCTGCAACGAACGCTTCGTCACGGTGGCGAGCGGCACCATCCGCGTGGCGCTGTGCCTGCGCGCCTATCGCAAGCTGAAAGGCCTCTACGACCTGCGGCTCAAGCTCGCCACCCTCGATCGCACCGACGAAGGGCTGCAGAGCTGGTTCACGGTGGACGGCGTCAGCTTCGACAACGGACTCAAGCTGGCCCAGCGCTACCTCGAGACGTTCCGATGGACCAACTGATCCACGTCGAAGTGCTGTCCCGCACCGGCGACGTCGCGCAGCGCGTGCCGCTCGCGTCGCTGCCCGCGACCATCGGCCGCGCCTACGACAACGACGTGATCATCGACGATCCGTTCGTCGCCCCTCACCACCTGCGCATCGAACGCCTGGACGACGGCAACCTGCACGTGGTGGATCTGGGCAGCCGCAACGGCCTGCACCTCACCCATCCGAAGCGCCGCGTCGCCGAAGCGACCATCGGCGGTGACGAGCGGGTGCGCATCGGCCACACCGTGCTGCGGTTCCGCAACCGCGACTGGCCGGTGCCGGCGGAAGAATCGGATTTGTCGGCAGAGGGCTGGCGTTCGCCGCTCGTCACGGCGCTGGCGTTGGCCGCGTACCTCGCGCTCCTCGGGTTGCATACGTATTCGGCCACGATCGAGGATTTCCAGCCGGCGCGACTGCTGGCCGGACTGCCGTTCGCGCTGCTCGTGCCGGCCGTGTGGAGCGGCATCTGGGCGGCGATCGGCCGCCTCGCGTCCGGCCGGGCCAGTTTCTTTGGCCATTGCACGATCATCCTGACCGGAGCCACCACCGCCTTCGTGGTGGAACCGCTGCTCAAGCTGGCGGCGTTCGCGTTCTCTCTTCCGGCGCTCGCGGCGGAGTCCGTCATCGCGATCGCATTCATCATCGGCGCCGTGCTGTTCGGTCACCTGCGGCTGGTGAGTCGTCTGCGGCCACCGATCCTGATCGCAGGCAGCGCGGCCGTCGTCATCCTGGCGGTGACCGCCACGCAGATCAATTCGTGGCTCGAGTCGCGCGACGACGTGAACCAGATCTCGACCATGAACAATCTCTACCCGCCGTTCCTGCGGGTGGCGCCTGGCGAGACGCCGGAGGAGTTCATCCACGATTCGCGCGATCTCGAGAAGCCGCTGCTCAAGCAGCGGGATGCGGCGCCCTGAGCTTCCTGCCTGACCGCCCTCCAAGCGCGAGCGGCTGTCGAGGCAAGTTGCACTGTTGCCCCAACCCCAACCCTCCCCCGACGAAGTCGGGGGAGGGAGTCGTACGCCCCTTCCCCCAGCAAAGCTGGGGGAAGGTTGGGATGGGGGCAGCCGTCAGCGCCGCCCTACCGCGCCGAAACCTTCTCCGGCTCCTCGGGCAGGTTGCCCCATCCGCCACCGAGCGAGCGGATGAGTGCCACCGTCCCGGTGACGCGCGCACCGCGGATACGGTTCTCGTCGCGCTCCACGTCGAGCGCGGTGCGCTGCGCGTCGATCACTTCGAGGTAACTCGTGGCACCGGCGTCGTAGCGGATCTGCGCCAGCTGCGCCGCCCGCTTTGCCGCCACCACCGCATCCTGATTCGCGGACGCCTGGCCCGACAACGACCGCAGGCCGGCGAGACTGTCTTCCACGTCGCCGAACGCGATCAGCACCCTCTGCCGGTAGTTGCCAACCGATTCTTCGTACACCGCTTTCACCCGCGCGAGTTCGTTGCGGTTGCGGCCGCCGTCCAGGATCGGCACCGAGATCAGCGCCCCCAGGAACGGACCGAAGAACCACGTCCGGCTCGACCAGCGGAAGAGGTCGCTCATGTCGTCGGATTCGAAACCCGCCTGCCCCGTCAGCTTGATCTGCGGGAAGAACGCCGCCTTCGCGACGCCGATGCGTGCGTTCGCCGAGACCAGCGCCCGCTGTGCGGCCACGATATCGGGACGCCGCTCCAGCAGCGACGAAGGCAGCCCGGCAGGGATCGTCGGCACCGCGGGCGGCAAGGCCGTGGGCGCCATCGAGAAACTCGCCGGCGGTTTGCCGAGCAGGATCGCGAGCGCGTTCTCGATGCGGGCCCGACGACCATCGGCGGCTGCGAGTTCGGTGCGCGTCACCGCGAGTTCCGCCCTGGCGCGCGCCACGTCGAGTTCACCCACGGCGCCGGCCTGGTAGCGCGCGTCGATCAGCTTGAGTGCGGCTTCCCGCAGGCGCACGGCTTCCTTCAACAGCGCGACATCGCCGTCGGTCTCGCGCAGTTCGAAGTAGGTGCGCGCCACATCCGCCTGCAATGCCAGGATGACCGAGCGAAACGTCGCCTCCGTTCCTTCGAGATCGTTCTTCGCGGCACCGATGTTGTTCTTCACCCGCCCGAACAGATCCACTTCATAGCTCGCCACCGCGTTGGCACGCCACAGGGTTCGCGACGACGGGTTGGCGTCCGCAGGCAGTCCGAGCGACGCCGGTGACGGCCGCTGGTTGAACGGACCCACGCCCACCGAAACCTGCGGAATGCGGTCCGCCTCGGTGATCCCCAGCACTGCCCGCGACTGCAGCACCCGAGCTGCGGCCGCCTGCAAACCCGGGTTGTCCGCCATGGCGGCCGTCTCGAGCTGATCGAGCGCGGGATCGCCGAAGGCCTTCCACCATTCGCCGCGCGGCTGGGCCTCGGCCGGTTCGGCCACCTTCCAGGTGCCGCGCTCGCCGTCGGTGAGCGTCATGGCTTCCCGCTTGAACGCGTTCGGCGTCTCCACCTTCGGCTGTTCGAACTTCGGCGCGAGGCTGCAACCGGCCAGTGCCAGAGCAGCCGCCAACGGGATCAGTCGACGATCAACCATGGATCGCCCCTCCTTCCGCGACAGGCATCGTGGGAACGTCGTGGTGGGGGGCAGCGAGTGGCTTACGGCCCCGCACCAGCACGTAGAACACCGGCGTCATGAACAACCCGAAGAACGTCACGCCCAGCATGCCGAAGAAAACCGCGATGCCGATGGCCTGACGCATTTCCGATCCGGCGCCGTTCGCCAGGACCAGCGGCACCACGCCCATGATGAACGCGAACGACGTCATCAGGATCGGGCGCAATCGCAACCGGCAGGCTTCCAGCGCAGCGGCGTAGGTCTTCCGCCCCGCCAACTCGAGATCGCGTGCGAACTCCACGATCAGGATGGCGTTCTTGCACGCGAGGCCCGCCAGCACGATGAAGGCGATCTGCGTGAAGATGTTGTTGTCGCCCGTCGTGTAGTTGGCACCGATCAGCGTCAGCAGGAAGCTGAAGAGCGACTGCTGTCCCGACGTGAGCCACACGCCGAACATCGCGAACAGCAGGCACAACGGCACGATCAGGATCACCGCGAGCGGCAGGCGCAGGCTCTCGTACTGCGCGGCAAGCACCAGGAAGGCGAGCAGCACGCACAGCGGGAACACGAAGACCATCGTGTTGCCGGCCAGCAGTTCCTGGTACGTGAGATCCGTCCACTCGTAGCCGATGCCCTTCGGGAGCGTCTCGAGCAGGATCTTCTCGATGGCGGCCTGGGCCTGCCCCGACGAGAAGCCCGGCGCCGGGCCGCCGTACAGATCGGCGGTGACATAGGTGTTGTAACGCTGCACGCGATCCGGCCCGAAGCTCTGCTTGGGCGTCAGCAGCGACCCCAGCTGAACCATCCCGCCGCTGGCGGTGCGGATCTTGATCTGCCCGATCTGCTCCAGCTGGAGGCGATAGGCGGCATCCGCCTGCACCACCACCTGATAGGTGCGGCCGAAGCGGTTGAAGTCGTTCACGTACAGCGAACCCAGATTGATCTGCAGCGCCGCGAAGATGTCCTCCAGGCCCACACCCATCCGCTTCGCCTTCTCCCGATCCACGTCCGCGAAGATCTGCGGCACGTTGATGGTGTAGCTGGTGAAGACGCCGGCGAGTTCCTTGGTCTGGTAAGCCCGACCCAGCACGCCCTGCAGCGCCTCGTTCAAGGCCGTGAATCCGACGTTGCCCCGGTCCTCGATCATCAGCTTGAAGCCGCCGACCTCACCGAGCCCCATCACCGCGGGCGGCGGAAACACCATCACGAATGCGTCCTGGATGCCGGCGAGGTCCTGGTTCAGCTTGGTGAACGTCCCCCACAGCGACTGCTCGAACCCGTGGCGATCGTGGAAATCCTTCAAGCCGAAGAACGCGATGCCTTCGTTCGGGTTGTTGGTGAAGCCGTTGATGGACAGGCCCGGGAAGGCCACGGAATCGGAGACCGCCGGATGCTTCAGTCCGATCTCGCCCATGCGCTTGATGACCGCCTCGGTGCGGTCGAGCGAAGAGCCGTCCGGCAGCTTCGCGAAGCCCACCAGGTATTGCTTGTCCTGCGTCGGCACGAATCCGTGCGGCACGATCTGGAACAGGAACACGGTGAGCGCGATCAGGCCCGCGTAGACGAGCATCACCGCGAACTTGAGGTTGAGCAACCGGCCGACCCGGCCTTCATAGGTACGTGAGCCCCACTTGAAGAACCGGTTGAAGCCGCGGAAGAACCAGCCCAGCACGGCGTCGAGGCCGCGCTGGAGCAGGTCCGGCGGCGCGCCGTGCGGTTTCAGCAGTACAGCGGACAGTGCCGGCGACAACGTGAGCGAGTTGATCAGCGAGATCACCGTCGAGATGGCGATGGTCAGCGCGAACTGGTTGTAGAACTGGCCGCTCAGGCCCGACACGAAAGCGGTCGGCACGAACACCGCGCACAGCACCAGCGTGGTCGCGATGATCGGCCCGCTCACTTCGCGCATGGCCTGATAGGTGGCGTCGCGCGGACTGAGGCCGTTCTCGATGTTCCGTTCCACGTTCTCCACCACCACGATGGCGTCGTCCACCACGATGCCGATGGCGAGCACCATGCCGAACAGCGTGAGGGTGTTGATGGAGAAGCCGAACAGCATCAGCAGGCCGAAGGTGCCGATGATCGACACCGGCACCGCGATCAGCGGAATGATCGACGCCCGCCAGGTCTGCAGGAACACGACCACCACCAGTACCACCAGCGCCACGGCTTCCAGCAAGGTCGTGATCACGGCCTTGATCGACGCGCGCACGAACTGCGTCGGGTCGTAGACGATCTTGTAATCGAGACCGGGCGGAAAGTCCTTCTTGAGTTCCACCATCGCGTCGCGCACGTCGCTCGACAGGGACAGTGCATTGGCGCTCGGCGACTGGAACACCGCCACACCGACCGACGGCGTGTTGTTGAGCAGGCTGCGCAGTGAATAGGTGTTGGCGCCCAGCTCGATCCGCGCCACGTCCTTCAGGCGCACCAGACCGGTCGGCGTGCTGCGCACGATCACCTCGCCGAACTCCTGCTCGTCCTTCAAGCGCCCCTTGGCATTGATGTTGAGCTGGAAGTCCGCGGCACCGTGCGCCGGCGGTGCGCCGAGCACACCGGCGGCGACCTGCACGTTCTGCTCCTGCAGCGCTCGCACCACGTCGGTGGCCTGCAGGCCGAGGGCCGCGAGCTTGGGCGGCTGCAGCCAGATGCGCATGGCGTAGTCGCCGCCACCGAACACTTCCACCAGCCCCATGCCCTCGATGCGCTGCAGGCGGTTCTTGATGTTGAGCACCGAGTAGTTGCGCTGATAGAGCTCGTCGTAGCGGCCGTCGGGCGAGGTCAGGCTCACCACCATGGTGAGGTTGGGCGAACTCTTCTGCGCCACCACGCCGATGCGCCGCACTTCCTCGGGCAACCGCGGCAACGCCCGCTGCACGCGGCTCTGCACCTGGGTCTCGGCCTTGTCCACGTCCGAACCCACCTTGAAGGTGATGGTGAGCTGGTACGAACCATCGGCCGTCGACTGCGACGACATGTAGAGCATGTCCTCGACGCCGTTGATCTGTTCCTCGAGAACCGCGGCGACGGTATCCGCGATCACCTGCGGATTGGCGCCGGGGAACTGGGTGCGGACCTGCACCGACGGCGGCACCACGTCCGGGAATTCGGCGATCGGCAGCCGCAGCATCGACAGCAGGCCGGCGATGAAGATGAAGATCGAGATGACCGCCGCGAAGATCGGGCGGTCGATGAAGAAGCGCGAGAGATTCATGGCGACGGCTCCGGGCGCTTACTTCGATTCGGGCTTCTTGGGGTCGGCCGCCGCGGTCTTGGCGGCGTCGGCACCTTCCAGCGTCGGACTGACCGGCTGACCGGGACGCACGCGCATGAGACCGTTCACGATCACGTGGTCGCCGGGCTTCAGGCCCTCGAGGATCACGCGCTGGCCTTCGGTCACCTGCCCCACCTTCACCACGCGATACTCGGCCTTCTTGTCGGCACTCACCACGTACACGAACTTGCGATCCTGATCGGTGGCCACCGCCTTGTCCGGTACCACGACGGCATCGCTCAGGCCCTTGGGGTCGGCGAGCCGCACGCGCGCGTACAGGCCGGGTACCAGGGACCCGTCACGGTTGTCGAGCAGCGCACGCAGGCGCACGTTGCCGGTCGCGATATCGACCTTGTTGTCCACGTAGACCAGCACGGCCGGATGGGGAAAGCCCTCCTCCGCCGCCAGACCCACTTCCACCGGCAGACGGCCGCCCTTCACCGTGCCCCGGCCCTTGAGCCCGAATTGCACGAAGGTGCGCTCGTCCACGTCGAACGTCACGTAGATCGGTCCCGACGATACGATGGTCGTCAGCACCGGCGACTCGGGGCCCTCGGTCTGCACGAAATTGCCGGCGGTGATCTCGGGCTTGCCGACGCGACCGGAAATGGGAGCCGTCACGCGCGTGAACGAAAGATCCAGCCGCGCGGCGTCGACCGCCGCCTGTCCCGCCTTGTACGCGGCTTCGAGGTCCTTCACGGTCGCCGCCTTCTCGTCCAGTTCGCGCTGGGAAGTGGCCTGGCTCGCGAGCAGCTTCTCGGCACGGGCCAGTTCCACCTTCGCGAGATCGATGCGGGTCTGGGTCGCCAGCAGATCGGCCTCGGCCTTCGCCACGCGCGCCTGCACCGGCCGCGGATCGATGGTCACCAGCAGATCGCCCTTGCGCACCTCGGCACCCTGGGTGAAGTGCACTTCCTGGATGTAGCCGGTGATGCGCGAGCGCACCTGCACCTGCTCGACTGCCTCGAGACGCGCCGGGAACTCCTGGCGTTCCACGACCGGGCGCAACTTCGCCTCGGCGTAGGTCACCGGCACTCCGCCGCCGCCCGGCGGTGGTCCGCCGGCAGCCGCTTCGTCCTTCTTGCCGCACGCGGCCAGCGTGACGGTGGTGAGAACCGCAACGACGATCATCCAATCCCGAGACTTGGTCATACCGACACTCCTGGAGGCGCGGCGCTCGAGCAGCGCCGGTCAGTGAATTCTTTCCGTGGCCAGACGTGCGAGCACCTTGGCGATGCGCTTCTTATCCTGTGATTCGAGCGGTGACACACCCAGCATGTCGAGCAGCCACATGCCGTCGAGCGCGAGCGTGACGATCGCCGCCTGATCCCAACCCACCGAGGTCTTCGAGAGCTGGGCAAAATGATGTTTGTAGAAGGCGCGGATCGGCTCGAGCAGTTCGGGGTTCGAGGCGAGCGCCGGGATCAGGGAGCACGACGTGTTGCCGAGCTTCTCTTCGGCCGACGTCACCGCTTCCAGATAGGCCTCGAGCATGCGCGACGGATCGTTGCCCATGCGCTCGCTCGCTTCCTTGTACAGGCCCTCGAACGCATTGGTCATGCGCTGTACCAGCGCCGTCAGCAGGGAATCCTTGGTCTGGAAGTGATACAGGACACCACCCTTGCTCAAGCCGGCACGTTCGGCCGCAGCGTCGAGCGTGAGGTGCGCGGCACCCTGCTCGCGCACGATGGCTTCGGCGGCGTCGAGAATGGCGTCCCTGGAACTTTCCCTGGTCATGTCGGTTGCGGGCTCCGCAAGGCGAACGGCCTCTGACCGTCCAGCCGGTACAGTAAGGCTGCGACGCTAAACCGTCCAGCCGGTACAGTCAACCGCATTTACCTTGTGACCATTCGATGACAGTCGGTTCTGCGGACATGCCGGAGCCGTGGAACAATACTGGGGTTTCCAATGCTTCAGCCGCTTACGAGCACTCCATGTCCCACCAGACTCCCCGGTCGTACCTGTTCGTCCCCGCCAACCGCCCGGAGCGCTATGACCGCGCCTGTTCGGCCGGGGCCGACGCCGTCATCGTCGACCTCGAGGATGCCGTTCCCCCGGGCGACAAGGATTCGGCCCGCGATGCCCTGGCCGCCTGGCTCACCCCGGACAAGTCGGTCCTGGTCCGCGTCAACGCGGTCGATACCCCCTGGCATGCCGACGATCTCGCCCTCTGTACGCGACCGGGCGTCGCCGGCATCGTCCTGCCAAAGGCCGAGATGGTGTCGGGCGCGGTGGCGGCCCTGTGCGGGGACGGCTCGCGCCAGCTGCTGCCCCTCATCGAGACCGCGATCGGGCTCACGCGGGCGCGCGACATCGCGCAGGCGCGCGGCGTACGCCGCCTGGTGTTCGGCAGCATCGACTTCCAGGTGGATCTGGGCATCGACGGCGACGGCGAGGAACTGCTCTATTTCCGTTCGCAACTGGTGCTGATCTCGCGGCTCGCCGGGATCGACGCACCCGTGGATGGCGTGTGCACCGAGATCGACGAACCCGAGCAACTGCAGGCGGACACGCTGCGCGCAAAGCGCCTGGGTTTCGGCGCCAAGCTCTGCATCCATCCGCGCCAGGTGCCGCTGGTCAACGACTGCTTCACCCCGTCCGCCGAGGAACTCGAGTGGGCCGAACGGGTGCTGGCTGCCGCAGCCAAGGCATCCGGCGCCGCCATCGCGGTCGATGGACGGATGGTGGATCGACCGGTGCTGTTGAAGGCGGAGCGGTTGCTGCTGCAGGCGGGGCGATTGAAAGGGTAGTTTCTCCCCCACCCACTCACGTCAACGCGTCAGCAGATGCACTCCTTCCCCCGGCGCGAGACGGGGGAAGGCTGGGAAGGGCAAGCGGTGGCTGAAACGGAAGCCGCCGCCGGCCCCGCCTAACCCGCCCCCACCACCTCCTCCGCATCCCGCACGGGCTCCGTCACGACACGCACTCTTCGCGCCTCCACATGGATCCCCGGCGCCGCCGCTCCAGTCGCGACCGGTCGGATGCCGAGCGCTTCGAGCGTCGACAGCAGATCCTGTAACACCGCCTCCCGCCGCAGTACCAGTGCGGAGGCGAAGCAACGCCAGAACACCCACCCCGTCCGTTCCAATGCACGCTGCCGCCGCACGTCGTCGGTCCAGCGCGTCGGCCCTTCGTAGCGATCGCCGTCGCACTCGACGGCGAGCCGTGCATCGTTGGCACCTTCGATCAGCAGGTCGACCCGATACGCCCCGATCTTCGCCTGCGGCGTCACGCGATAGCCGCGTCGCGCGAGCCAGTCGAACAGCTCACGCTCCATCGGCGATTCGCACCGGTCGCGCAGATCCCCGGTCGCTTCGGCGTGCTCCGCGAACGGCTGCGCGAAATGCGCGATCAGCCCGCGGCGCAGCCGATCGGCCTCCGACAGATCGTCCAGATCGACGGATCGCACCAGCACCATGCGGTCCCGCGCGCGCGACGCCGCGACGTTGAACCGCTGCGCGAAGATGTCCCGCGATAGCGGAGCGCCCACCGCATTCGGTGCCGACACCATGGACAGGAACATGATGTCGCGTTCGCGGCCCTGGAACGTGCGCGCATCGCCGCAGGCGATCGCATGCCGCTGCAGCACTTCCGGTGACAGCGTCTCCACCAGTTGTTCCCAGATGCGCAGCGCCTGCGCCTCACCGAGCAACGACACGACCCCGATCGAGCGATTCTGCATGCGCGGATCGGCCGTGATGCGCCGGATCTCGCCGACGATGTAATCGGCCTCGGCCGGATTGATGTCGTCCTTGCGCTCGGCGTTCTGGATCCACACGTCCACCAGCGGCGGATCGATGCGCTCCGAGGGTCGCGGCAACCGCAGCGGCCGCAGTTCGTGCGCATAGAACTCGCGCTTGGAGTACTCGATGATCGGCGCGACACAGCGGAAATGCTCCTTCAGCATGACGCCGCTGCCCGCGAACACCACCTTCGCGAGATCGTAGATGGAGCGCTCGGGCGACATCTGCGCGCGGTACAGCGGCACCTGGTCACCCAGGAAGCGCTGCATGGTCGCCTTGATCTTCTCCTCCTCCTGGCCGACGCCCTCGGGCGAGACCTGCTTGTCGTCGCCGACGATGAGGAGCTTCTTCGCGCGCAACAGCGCGGGCAGTGCCGAGAGATCGGATTGCGACGCCTCGTCGATCACCACCAGATCGAAGCAGCCGAACTGCGGCGGCAGCGATTCCGACACGCGGTGGTGCGGCATGATCCAGCACGGCACCGCCATGTTGGCTTCCGCTGCCGCCTCGCGCGCATCCTGGCGATAGCGCGCGGCGCGCTTGCCGGTGCCCTTGCCGATCTTCTGGATCGCGTTGAGGTAGGCCTGCAGCGCGGAACGCACGCGCGGTGTCGCGTTCTCCGCGAGCTTGAGCCAGGTACGCTGCACCACCAGGTCGTGATACTGGCGCGAGAGATCGTGCTCGAGATCGCGGCGCAGGGCCGCGAGGCGCCGGAATTCCGCCTGGGAATCGATCGCGGTGAGATGGGTCGCGAGCCGGCGCAGTCGCCAGCCGGTGCGCCAGTCATCGGGCGGAACCGCCGCTGCCCCGGCGACGTAGGGTTGACGCAAAGCCGCAGCGAGTTTCGGCGCACCGGATTTCTCGATGCGCGCCGTCACTTCGCCCACGATCACGAACGCCTCCGCCAGGCCGTTCAAGCGCGAGAGCTCGGTGGCGAGTGCGGACCACCCGGCCACGAACGTCTGTTCCCCCGTGGCCGGATCACCCAGCGAAAGAGCCAGGAACCGGCGGATGTCTTCCACGACCCTGCCGGAGGTACCGTCCAGTGCAGCCTGCAGCCGCTCCTTCACCAGCCACACTTCGCCGAGACGATAGGTGCCGAGGTAGTGGCCGATGATGCGTTGGAGTTCCGCCTGCGCCGCGTCGTCCTGCGCGACGCGACGGGCCGAAGGCCATCCGGGGAACAACCGCGCCGACTGCCGCACCAGATCGGATTCGGCCGCGGCCAACGCGTGCACTTCGCGGTACACGCCGAATTCCTCGAGTGCCAGCGCCACCGCCCGCGGGTCCTCAATCGGCACGGCATCCAGACCCACTTCCGCGGCGAGTCCGTTCCAACGCGCGATCAGTTCGCGCGCCTTCAACTGGGTCTTGAGCCATGCAGCCACGTGCTGCCAGTCCGCGGCATCCGCCGGCGGACGGCCGTTGATCTCGACCGCATCGAGCTTGGCTTTCGCTTCGCTGCGGAAGAAGACACCGGTCAGGCCGAATGCGCGCCGCCCGGCCGCCAGGTTCTCGGCCGCCTGGATCAGTTCGCGGTCGCGCTCCGCGCCGCGCGGCGCCGTGACCGGCCGTTCCAGGAACGCGCCGCGCTCCGCGTTCGCGGCCTGCAACTCTTCACCCAGCGCGTCGATCAGGCGGCATTCGTTGCTCACCACGCCCGCCTTCAGCCGCGTGGACAGATTCGAGGTCCACGGACGGTCGATGGCCGCGATCCGCTCGCGCAATCCGAGAATGCGATCGATGGTTTCGCGCGTCTCGTGCAGCCGCTCCAGGGTCTCCTGGCCGGGATCGGCGATCATCGGCACATCGCCAGTGCGCGACGCGCCGGCCAGTTGCGCGAATCGCACCAGGTCCTCGTGGGTCTGGAGCAGCGTGCGGGTATCGGGAAAGGCATCCGGCGCCGGCAGCCGCCGGCCGGCATATTCAATGTCGGCCCCAAGCTGTTCCCGCGCCGCGCGCAGCGCCGCAACGTCCCGCTCGGAGAACAACGGTGCGTACTGCGGACCGGCGCCCAGCGCATCCGGCAGCCAGGACGTGTCCGCGGCAGCCGCGGCCACCTCTTGCGCCGCGTCGAGCGGGTCCACGTTCTCGCCTTCCAGGTCGATCCGCATCAGATTGATGCGCGCCCAGCGGCTCAGATCGGCGTCGATGCGCACCAGCCGTTCGTGCAGCGCGTTGATGCCGGTGGCGATGCGTTCGATCTCGCGGCCCATGCCCACCGGGTCGATGCTCTGCACCTCGGAGGCGATCTTGTGCACCGACGCCTCGAACTGCTTCATGCCCTCCTCTTCCGTCACGAGCAGCGCGATGGCGAGCGGCCGGATCTCCTCGGGCAACTTCTCGCGCAGCACGGCGAGCGCCGGGTCCTTCATCGACGTCACCAGGACGCGCCGGCCGTTCGCGAGCCAATGACAGATGATGTTGGCGATGGTGTGGGTCTTGCCCGTACCGGGCGGCCCCTGCACCACGACCCCGTCGTTCGCCTCGAGCAGCTGGACGATGCGCAGCTGCTCGTCGTTGAACGGCTTGGGAAACAACAGGTCGTCGGCTGCCTCGTTGCGGTCGCCGGCGACGCTGCTCACCCCGCGGAAAGCCGGCAGCGCGACCGGCACGATCTCGGCCGCGGGCTCCGACACCAGCGCACGCGTGGCGGCCGGCAGCACCACATCGTCGTCCGCATCCTTCAGGGCGCGGGCGAAGCGATCGAGATCCTGGATCAGCACGCTGGCGCTGCGCGGGCGGGCGAACAGGACCCACGACCGGTTGATCTTGAGCTTGACCTCGGCATCCCCCCCCACGTCGGCATCCGGATCGAGGCAGGCGCGCGCGATGTCGAGCAGCGGCTCGTAGGTTTCCGGTTCGAAGGGCGAAACCGGCGTTCCCGAGGCGGCCAGGAATTCGCGGGCAAGCCGTTCGGCCTGCGCCACGCCGGGCCGGTCGATGGCGGCGTAGAAATCCAGTTCGAGCCGGGCGTCGCCGTCGCGCGGGCGGATCTCCGCCGCACCTGACACCGGATTGAACCGGAGGTCCACCGGGCACGTCACCAGCGGGTAGGCGGCGGTGGCGTCGCCGTGCTTCCACACGCCGAGGCCTACGCCCCACACCAGTTCGAGCTGGCCATCGACCAGGGCGCCGGTCAGTTCCTGTTGCAGCGTGAGGAGCTGCACGTACAGACGCGCGCGGCGCCGGCGGCGGCGCTCGAACTCGGCCCACGGCGCCCACTCCTGCTCCAGATAGCCCGCGAGCTGCTTTTCCACTTCGGCGCGGAACCCGTAGTCCGAAAGCCTCACCGCCTCGCCCGGCAGCACCGCCGGATCGGCGGCCTGCGACAGGTCGGTGACCGGGATGCCGGCGTCGCGATGGGTTCCGGCTGCGATCAGCGCTGCCCCTTCCACCGCCGGCGCGAGTTGCGGCGCAGCCAGCACGGCATCGCCCACGCTCAGCCAGGGCGACAGCCACGGACTCGTCCCCTTGGGCGGCAGCTCCGGATTGGGCGGCCGCGGGATCGACAACCAGACCGGCTCGTCGCCGTCCGCGCCCGCGGCATCGAGTGACACCCCCTCCACCCCCGCGACGTGATGGTCGAAGAGTAGAAAGCGACCGTGGTCGGCCACGTTCGACACCACTTTCGCCCGCGAGCGGGCCGACTGCTGCACGTAGTCGATCAGTGCGAACAGTCGCGAGCGTTCGATGCTCACGGCATGCGCAGCCTGTTCTTGACGTCCGGTAGTTGTGGGTAGATCTCCGGGACGCATCGTACCCAAAAAATCGTGGAGCATAGGGATCGCCCCGCGGTTTTTTTCGGGCTCGGCCGGCGGCACCGATCACGTTTGTCAGAACTTCCCTACACAAGCGGGCGGCGGGCGTGCCGTAAACACAGCCATGAAGCCGAAGCTCCACCCGATCGCCGGTACCGGCACCCTCGCAAACCCGGCCTCGGCACCGCACGCCGCACTGGTCGTCGACGACCACCATCGCATGCGGCGCCTGGAGACCGAGCTGCTGCGCCAGCTGCTGCCCGGCTACGCCATCGAGGAAGCCGACAGCGCGGAAGCCGCCATCGAGGCCGTGACCAGGCACCGTCCCGGCCTCGTGCTGATGGACGTGCACCTGCCCGGCATCGACGGCCTCGAGGCCACCCGGCGCATTCTCGAGATCGCACCGGAGACCACGATCATCGTGGTCTCGCTCGCCGACGACTGGCGCTACTTTCAGCTCGCTCTCGAGGCAGGCGCCCGTGCCTTCGTCCCCAAGGGCACTCTGCACGAAGCGCTGCCGGCGCTCATCGCACGCCTGGTGGATACCGCCCACACCCCGTCCATGCCGTAGACGGCCCGGGACCCGGGCCGCGAAAGGACGGGCCGCGACCTGCGGTCGAGACCTTCGATTGCTGCATAATCGCCGGCGGATTCCCATGCTGGGCGGCGGATCGGATCGCCGGTCGCAGCAGGCACGATGGAGGATTCGGGATGCGGGCAGCGGATGCACCAGGGGGGTCGCAACGGCTTGCGGCGGTGACGAGGTGAGCGTCGACCCTGGAACGTCGCGCCTGCGCGTCGTGCTCGCGGACGATCACACGATCGTGCGCGAAGGACTCGCTTCGCTGCTAGGGCAAAGCCCCGGCATCGAGGTGATCGCCGTGGCCAGCACCGGCGCCGAGGCGGTCCGGGCTGCGCGCGCCCTGGCACCGGACGTCCTGGTCACGGACATCTCCATGCCCGACCTGAACGGGATCGAGGCCGCCCGTGCCATCCGGGAGCGCGACGAGCGCGTGGCCATCGTCATGCTTTCGATGCATTCCACCAGCGAGCACGTGGCCCGCGCCTTCGCGGCCGGAGCCAACGGCTACGTCCTCAAGGACGCCGCGAGCGAGGAAATCGTGGCGGCCATCCATGCGGTGGCGAACGGACGGCGCTACGTCAGCCGCGAACTGGCCGACGTCGCCCAGGACAACTCGACGCCCGGCACTTCGCCGCTCGCGAGCCTCTCGACGCGGGAACGACAGGTGCTGCAGCTCGTGGTGGAAGGCAAGTCGAGCGCGCAGATCGCGCAGCAGATCTACCTTTCACCGAAGACGGTGGAGACCTATCGCAGCCGCCTCATGAAGAAGCTGGGAGTGGCCGACATCCCGGCCCTGGTCAAGTTTGCCGTCCAGCACGGGGTCACGGCGCTCGACTGAGGGTCACCACACGTTGCCGGCCCCCGGCGTGTAGCTGGAGGCGACCACCGAGTTCGTGATGAGCGTGTCGCACTGGACGACGCCGCTGAAGCGCGACATGCCGGCGTCCACCTCCACCAGACCGGCGGAAACCTTCACGGCACTTGCCGCCACCTCGATCCAGGCCGAAGCAGTCACCTTCACCCCGCCCGTGGTGAGCTTGATCGAGTTGCCGTTCTTGTCCTCGATGGTCACCTCGCCCGGCCCGTCCTTCAGCACCAGCCGCTGTCCTTCAGGGGTTTCCACCTCGAAGCGCTCCTGACCGTCCCGGTCGTCGAGCGTGATCCGCACTCCGTTGCGCGAGCACAAGACCTTCCGGTCGTTGTTGCCCGCACCGTCCATGTTCTCCGGCGGTGCATCCCGACCGTTCCAGAGCGAACCGATCACCACCGCGCTCGCCGGATCGCCACCCTGGAAGGCGATCACCACCTCGTCGCCCACATCGGGGATGAACCACATCCCGCGCCCGTTGCCGGCCATGGGCACGGCGAGGCGGGCCCAGATCTCGTAGCGCCCTCGTGTCCCTTCACTCCAGGGCAGCGTGACCTGCACCCGACCCTGCGCGTCCGGGTCCTTCACGTCGCTCACGATGCCGGTGTAGATCCCGAACAGACGGGTCTGCGGAGAAACTGCGCTGCTTCCGTGCATGGATGACTCCTGGATTGTGGTCGTGGCGGCTACGCCGGCGCCCCGAGCCATGGGCGTTCGAGGGTGAAGGTCGAACGCCACCCGGCGGTCGTATCGAAACGGTGGGTGACCCTCTCGATGCGATAGAGGCCGCTGAACAACGGACCGACTCCGCGCAGTTCAGCACTCCGGCCCGGCAAGGCTTCGCGAACTTCGGTGAGTTGGGCGACACCACGCACGAACGATCGCGCGCGATCGGCGAAGGCGACGGCCGCAGCGCTCTGGGTCTCGACGGCAGCGACGACCGTCGGCTCCCCGGTGAACCGGTCCACGGTACCGAACGCGGTCTCGCGGATCGCCGCGCCGCTGCTGGTCCTGGCAGGTATCTCACCCGCCATGGCGGTGCGATCGGCGATGCCCGACGTGGCCGCCTTGTCGGCCACGTTCCACCCCCGCGCCTGCACCCGCGTCGATTGTCCGCGCACGTCGGCCTGAACGCGCAGCTCACGCAGAGCGCCGCCCTCGTCCAGCACGACCGCCGCTTCGCGACCGCCGGGCTCCTGCGCCGCACAGAGGCGCCCCGCGGCGTCGATCCAGCAGTAGGCGCCGACCGCCTGCAGGCGCGCACGAAGGAACTCGAGGTCGCTTTCGCCCGCCTGGGCGATGACCTTGCGCGTCGGACCGTTCATGGTGATCTGGGCCGTCAACTCATGATCCGTCGCGACGCGCCGCACCACGTCGGCATCGGAAACGTCGGCGAAACTGCGAAAGCCGTTGCGCTCCCACAGGGCCGCCAGCGCGTCTTCGCAGGTGACACGGATGCGCGGCGGCGCTCCCTCCGGAAACTCACCCTCGAGGGCGACGATGCGTCCGTGGAACAGCACGCCGAGTCCGATGGTGACCGTGAAGGTCTTGCCGAAATCGAGCAGCTGCCGGTTGAAGTACAGGAAGCCCGCGCTGCCGCCCACCGGGCCCCAGTTGGAGAACGTCGCGGTGCAGGTGGAAGGCGTGCTGCGCCGGTGCTCGATCACGCAATCGATCAGGGCGGCCTGCAGGTCATTCGCCTCGCGTCCATCGATTTTCAGCCTGATGGTCGATACCGCGGCCGGTGCCGGGATGACACCGGCCTGCGGCTTCACCGGCAACGCTCCGGATGGGGTCGAGCTGAGTGCCATGGGTCCTCCTCGGGTCCGCATACGTGCGGGAAGGCGTAGTTACTTTACTGCGACTCGCGTGTGCGGCGCGGCCCCCATCCCATCCTTCCCCCGACGAAGTCGGGGGGAGGGTCAGGGTGGGGGCAGCAGTCAGGCGAACCGAAGCGAACAGCCGCGATCTTCTCCGCCCGCACCTTGCGCCTGCGCGCAGTGCGCTTCTGGCGATCGGTCTGCAACTGATGCGCCGCGAGGATCGCCTTGAGCAAGCCCGGACACTGCTCGTTGATCTCCTCGCACCGCGAGGTGTTGTCTCCCATGAAACGCGCCTGTCTCCCCCTCTGGTCGGTGCGTTCCTTGCGGCGGGAGGGCTCGCCTTCCCGCCTTCTTTTTCCCGCGCCTCAGGGTTCGGGCGCTTCGCCCCCCGTCGGCGCCAGCAGCTTTCCCGGCAGCTTGAGCGTGCGCTCGAAGATGCCGGTGAGCTCCGACGTCACCGCACCGGGCCCGAGCGGCACGACTCGCGGATTGCGGATGTCGCCGCTCACGCCCACCGGAATGCTGGTGAAGGTGCCGCCGATCACGTAGCCCACCACCGGCAGTTTGCGGACCAGCCGGTCCAGTCGACCGAAGGGTGCAACGAGCACCGTCAGCCGCGACTTGTCGCCGGTCAGATCGACCGCGCCGTTGGCGGCGATGCCCAGCGCCGGGCTGTCCAGCGCGGCTTCCTCGACCTCGAACGCGCCGTTCCCGAAGTGCCCGCGCACGTCGAGCTTCTTGTAGTCGAAGCCCTCGGCGCCCAGGTTGACGCCCTTCTTGAGCACGCCGGTCACGTTCTTGAGTGCCAGGATGTTTCCGAGCAGGGCGAACTTCCTGATCACGCCGTCGCGCGCGTTGAACTTGATCGGCCCCTCGAGGTTGCGGACCAGCTCCTTCGCCCTGCCCTTCGCACGGAGCTTCGCCGAGAGGTCGAAGGTACCGGTGAGCACCACGTGCTCACCGCCCGCACAGCGGGTCACGCTGCCCAGTTCCTGGCCGTTGGCGGACAACTTCACGGCCGCGTCGAGCCCGTCGGGTGTGGCCACCAGCGAAAACGGAAACGCCACGCCGCAGAGCGCTGCCTCGCTCACCTTGAGCTCGACCCGCTCGGCTTCCACCCCGAGGTCGGCGCGGAGCGGTTCGATACGAAAGCGCCGCCACTGCAGGAACCCGGCGCGCACCGCCAGCGTTCCGGTCAGCTTCAAGGGCCAGGGCTTGAAGGGTTCGGGCGGCTCCCCCTGTTGCGCTTCGGTGCCGCCGCCTTCGGTCGGTGCCGGTTTCTCAGACGGCATCAGGGCGTCGATGTCGATGCCGGGCGAATCCACCTCGGCCTTGATCGATGCGCCATTGCCCCGGCGCTCGATTTCGCCGCGCAGGGTCGCCTTCTGCTCGGCCCAGTTCGCCGTGAGTTCGCGCACGAGCAGCTTGCTGCCCGCGCCTTCGATGTCGGCGCGCTCCAGCTTGAGCGGCATGGGCAGCAGGAGCGCCAGGTTGATGTTCTCGCCCACGATGCGGCCATGCGCCTCGGTCCGCCCCTCCCGGTCGCGATCCAGCGTCAGGCGCAGATCGCCCTGGAGCCTGCCCTTGTAATCGGCCGCGGCGTGCTGAAGCATGGTCGCCACGCTGCGAGGTTCGAGCACGCCCAGGAACGCGAGGTCGATCAATCGTCCGCGCGTTGCCGCCCGAATGGTCACGTCGGTCACGGCGTCCTTGATGGTGAGTTTGCGCAACTCGAAGATGCCCGGTGCGAGCGCCAGGTCGATACCGATCGTGGGCCTTGCATCCCCCTGCACTTCGGCAGCGACATCGAGCTTGCCCTCGCGCCAGAGGATGCGCCGCGCCGCGAACCGAGCCGGCGTGGCGGGAAGCAGGCGATGCGGCAGCTCGGCACGGCGCCAGAGCCAGTCCACCAGCTCATGGTCGATCACGCCGGCGTCGACACGGGCATCCACGCGCCGCTGGTCGCTGCGGTAGTCGTCGATCCGTCCCGACAACTGCACGTCACCATCGAGCACGCGGGCGCCGATCCGTTCCAGCGCCACGGCCTCGGGAGTGATGCGGACCGAGCCTCCGTCCACCGTGACCGCAGGCCAATCACCGCTTTCGACCTTCAGCCCGCGAGGCTCGATGCTCGCGTCGAACACGAGCGTCGCGGGACGGTCGAGACGACCGTGCAGATCGTTCACCGTCACCAGAGCGTGCCCGCCGATCCTCGGAATCCGCTCCAGATTCTTGGCGAGCGCCGGCTGCGAACGCAACCACGCGTAGAGCTCCTCTACCGCGAGGGTGGCACGCGCCCTTGCGGTCTTCAGAGTCGGCGGACCGTCGAGGAGGATTTCGGCACCGGCCTCCGACAACAACGAGGCGCCGACGGTGCCGCTCACGCCATTCAGGGCAATCCGCCCCGGCGCCACCACCGCGTGCGCTTCCTTCAATGCGACCGGGAACGGCACCAGGTTCGTGTGAACCACGGCGTCCGAACGCGTGATGTCGATCTTCGCGTTCCAGCTGCGTCCCAGCGCTGCGAAAGTCAGTCGGCCCTGCACGCCACCGCGCAGCGAGCGGATCACGTCCAGCGACTTGCGCTGCTGCGGGGGGAGCGCTGCCTGCGCGAGCCCCAGCATCTGAGGCAGATGGAGTGCCGCGTCCACCCGAGCATCCAGGCGACCATCGGTCAAACCCAGTGCGAGTTCACCGGCGGACACACGCGAGGCACCCACTTGCGCTTTCACGCCGTGCACCCGCAACGTGCCCCCCGCCAGTTGCAGCTGGGCGCCGACATCCTTCGCCGCCTGCTCGACGACTGGCAATACGAAGATGCCCTCGTCCAGCTTCAGGCTCGCGTTCAAGCCTGACGGATCGAACAACGTCGCGAAGGTATCGGCTGCCGCGGTCACCCGCACCTCCGTGATGCTCCCGGCACGAACCCGCGCGACGTAGTCGCGAATGTCCGGATGATCCTCCACAAGCACGAGCACAGCCGCCCTCAGGCGAGGAAGATCGAGCCGATCGAGCTCGACGGTCAACTGCGGCTTGCGTTCGGCGCCGGACAATCGCAACGTCGCCCGCCCCGCGGGCACCATCTCGCCCAGATGAACGTCGGTCAACGTGAGCTCGAGATCGCTGCCCCGCGCGGCGAACACCGACTTGATGCGGGCCTCCACCACTTCGATCTGCCGGGTGCCGAAGCGCACCCTCGTCCGAGGCGCATCGGCCTCGACCGCAAGATCGAACGACCGGCGGCCGTCGGTTCCTGCTTTCACATGCAGCGCGAGGCTCGGAATCTCGACACCCGACCCCAGGTCAGCGAAGAGCCGGTCGAGGACGGTCTGCGGTTTCAGTCCGGTTGCATCCGCCTCCACAGCTGCCTTGAGATCGGCATAGTCGAGCCGTGCGTTCAGGCGCACGCGATCCCAGTTCTTGCCCGCCATCGCGCCTTCCAGCGCGAGGCCAGCGCCATCGGTGCGGGCCGTGAGATCGATGGCCACGGCTGCGATCGACGGGAACCCCGCGATCTCGATGTCGGCGCTGCCGTCCCGGACGGTCACGGTGGTGTCCGGTGCGATCTTCCGCAGGATGCGCGCGGTGGGCTCCAGCGCCGAACGGTACATCGTCATCGGTTCCGTCGGCTGCGCATTCGGATCGGGCGGGCCTGGGCGAATCTGCACGCGGAACGCCGGCCGGATGACCGCGACCGATCGGATCTCGGCGCGCCCCTCCAGGAGCGGCCACAAGCGCAGTTCCAGCTCGACCGATTCGACGGTCCCCTGCAGAACCCCGGGGATCTCGACCTGTGCGCCCTCCAGCACCGCACGCGGCGTCGGCAGGAGCCGGATGTCGAGCGAGCGCCACCGCACCGTGCCGTTCATCGCCTGTGAGAGGCGCTGCTCCACTTGCGTTCGAATCGACGGCAGATCGATCAGCCATGGCATGGCCAGCACCACGCCGCCGGTCAGAAGCACGACGCCCGCGAACGCGCCGATCACCCACCGCGCAATGCCGGTCCGCAACCTCACGTTCGTCCGGGCGCTACGGGTGACGGCACCGGTCGAAGACCAACCGCAGGGGGCGCTTCGATCCTCCACTGCGTCGCGCCCGGCCATGCGCCGGCGAGCGCTTCGGGAGGATGAACATCGGCGGACCCAACCCCATGAACCTTGCTTCTCGGCGTGTGCACGCTCGTGCCACCGCGCGATCCGCGGTTACTTCACGGGAAACTCGACGTGCTTGATGAACACGATCCTGCCGCCGTCGTTCTTCACCACGTTGTAGCCGTGCAGGCCGTCGCCGAATTCGTCGAACTCGTAGCGCCCTTCCACGCCCTGGTAGTCCTTGATCGCCAGGATCGCCCTGCGCACCGCCTCCGGCTCGGTCGTGCCCGCGGCCTTGATCGCCATGGTGAGCACGCGCAGCGCGTCGTAGGCCCAGCTCGCGAACGTGTCCGGGTTCAGGTTGTAGCGCTCGCGGTACTTCTTCGTGAATGCGCGCGTGACGTCGTTCGCATCGGTGGTGAAGTCGGTGATGGCGTACGAGCCGTGCAGCGCCTCGCCCGCCAGGTTGAGAGCCGTCACCGAGATGGTCGTAGGCGATCCGACCCACGCGATGTTCACGCCGAGCTGGCGCAGCTGCTTCGCGAAGATGCCCTGGTCGGGCGAGTTGGTCATGTAGGTGCCCATCACCTCCGCGCCGGACTTCTTGATGGCGAGCACCATGGGCGTGAAGTCCTGGGAGTTGTTGGTGTAGCCCTGGATCAGCACCGGCTCCACGCCCAGGCTCTTCAGCGCCTCGACCAGCGCGTTCTTGCCGCCGGTGCCGAACGCGTCGGTGGAGTGCACGATGACCCACTTGCGCAGCTTCAGCGTGTTCACGCCGAAGTCCGCGATCACGCGCGACGAATAGCTGTCGTTCGGCCGGGCCCGGAACACCCAGCGATTGTTCATGTGGGTGAGTCCGGGTTCGCTGCCGCCGATCATCGTCGGGATGCCCGCCTTCGCGATGCTCGGCGCGATCGCCTGGATCTGCGTGCTGCGAATGGGGCCGATGATGCCGGCCAGCCCGCCTTCGCTGACCAGCTTGGAGAACGCGAGCACGGTGCCGGGATTGGTGCTGGCGTTGTCCTCGATCCGGAGTTCCACCTGCCGGCCCAGCACGCCGCCGTCGCGGTTGATCTCATCGACCGCCAGCCTGAGCCCGTTGACGGTGAACAGCCCGCCCTCGGCCTGCGGCCCGCTGATCTCGTTGACCACACCGATCCTCAACGTGTCCGCGGCGGACACCGCGCCGACCCAGCAAACGCTTAAGAACACTAGAGCCGCGAGCCATCGTCCCATCGGTCTTCTCCCCAAGCAGAGTTCAGCCGTCCCTACGACAGCGCCGGTCGCGCCTGTGCCCAGGGGCGTGCGGTCTCGAACGCCTTCGACGCCTGCAGCACCTTGAGATCCTGAAACCGTCCGGCCACGATCTGCAGGCCCACCGGCAGTCCGGCCGGCGTGAAACCGCAGGGACAGGTCGCGGCCGGCAACCAGGTGAGATTGAACGGATAGCTGAATCCGGCCCAGCGCAACCAGTCCCACGGGTGCTGCTCCCAGTGTTCCGGAATCAACCGCGTCGCGTCGAAGGCGGCGACCGACAGCGACGGGGTCAGGAGCAGATCGTAGCGCCGGAAGAACGCGTGCACCCGGTCGTAGTACTGCAGCCGTTCGCCCTGGGCCCGGCAGTAGTCGCCGGCGGAGTACTGCAGGCCATGACGGGTCAATGCGACCAGCCCCGGATCCAGCCGGTCGGCCCACTCGTCGAGCAGCGGGCCGATCATGCCGGCGTAGCCACCGGTGAACAGCACGTGTTCCATCTCGATGGGGTCACCCCAACCCGGATCAACCGCTTCCACCTCGCATCCCAGTTCCTCGAATGCGCGGACCGCCGAGGCGACGCACTCCGCCACCTCACCATCCACCGGCAGGTAACCGAGGTTCGGACTGTAGGCGACCCTGAGCCCCTTGATTCCCCGATCGAGCTGGCCGACGAAATCGTCGGGCTCACGCTCCAGGCTCGCGGCATCGCGATCGTCCGGACCCGCCATCGCCTGCAGCATGAGCGCCCCGTCGGCCACGGTGCGCGTGATGGGACCGACGTGCGAGATCGCCCCGTTGTTCGGCATGGGCCAATAGGGAATGCGCCCGTATGACGGCTTCATGCCGAAGACCCCGCAGAAGGCCGCCGGCATCCGCACCGACCCGGCGCCGTCGGAACCCTGATGCAGCGGGCCGATACCGGCCGCCGCGCACACCGCCGCGCCCGCACTGGAACCACCTGCATTCATGCCGTGCTTCCACGGGTTGTGGGTGATGCCGGTGACCGGGCTGTCGCCGTTGCCTTTCCAACCCAGTTCCGGGACCGTCGTCTTCCCGAAGGCGATGGCACCGGCTTCCCGCAGCCGCTCCACGTGGGCATGGTCGAACGTGGGGATGCGATCGCGGTAGAGGTTCGATCCGCCCATGGTGCGCACGCCCTTGGTGAGCGCGACATCCTTGATGGTGACCGGAATGCCGTGCAGCACCCCCAGGTGCCCGCCGCGCATCACCGCCGCTTCGGCTGCGCGGGCGCTGTCCATCGCCGTCTCGAACATCGGCGTGCACACCGCGTTCAGGCTCGGGTTGAGCCACTCCAGCCGGCCGATGGTCGCGCTCAGGATCTCGACCGGCGACACCGCCCGGTTCCGGATCATCCGCTGCAACTCGATGGCCGGCGTGAAGCAGAGGTCTTCGTCGTTCATCGGCGGAGCGCCCCTCGGGACGGCGAGTTCAGATGCTGAGATCCAGCAGGTTGTAGTCCTTCAGCGATGCCTTGGCGGCCGCATCCCAGTGAAAGGTCTTGCCGGCGTGCGGCTGATAGACATAGGGAATCTCGTCGGGAAAGCGCTGCCGGCGCGCGTCGATGGCAAACCCGAGCGCGCGACTGCGCTCCTCGATGCGGGCGGCGTCGTACACCGCCGGTGCGTTGTGCAGGCCGCCGCCGAGCACACCCAGCACCGACTTGCGCCGATGGAAACCGAAGTTGAGCGTGACCCGCCAGTCGCGACTGGTATTGGCGAAGGAGCCGTGCACCACCTGGCGGTTGGTGATCGCGACGTCGCCCGGCGCGCACACGATGGGCACCGCGTCGGGCAGGCGCTCGGTGCCGGCGGCGGCCACGATCGCGCGGATGTCGGCCTTGCCGGTCTTGTGGGAACCGGGCACCACCCATACGCCGTTGGCCGGGGTGCAGCCATAGAGCTGCGCCATGAAGTTGAAGCCATGGGACCCTTGGTCCCAGTCGGGGCTGTTCCAGTGCGTGAGCCCATCCTGGTGCCACGCCACCGAAGCGCCGCGCCCCGGCTCCTTGATGAAGATGCCTTCGTTGAACGGCGCGAAGTCGTCGCCGTTGACGGCCGCCGCCACCGCGAGCAGATGCGGGTGCCCGTACGCGCGCAGCACCGCCTCCGAAAACTGCACCGAACCGAGGATCAGATAGACCACTTCCTCCGGCGCGTCCGCCGCCGCTTTCGGCTCGAACATCTTCACCGGATGACGACCGCCCGCGAGCTCTGTGCCACCGAACGGATCGCCCAGCGGCCTCGCCCAGTACAGGGTCGTCGCCTCGAGATCCGCACCGAGGGCCGGACGCCCCTTGCGATCCACCGGAGCACCGCGCCGCACCGGCAGGCGCTCGAGGATGTCCTGGATATCCGCCTCGATGTCGGCGAGTTCGTCCGCCTTCAGCACGCCCTCGAACACATAGAAGCCGCAGCGCCAGTACGCATCGAGGATGTCGCGGTGGATCCGGCCATCCGCGCCGAACCGGATCGGACCGCGATTGCCGAGCGCCGCGGCCCGTTGCGCGCCTTCCTCGCAGTAGGCGCGCATCGCCTGCTCTTCAGGGCCGTAGTCGACCGCGGCGGCGTGCCCCGGGTCGCCCATTTATTGCGGCACCTCGAATTTGCACGTCGTCGGCAGCGCCATGTCCTTGCCCTCGATGCGCGTGTCGGTCTTCCAGCCGAAACCGGTGCCTTCGGCCTCGTACTTCACGGCACCGCCCGCTTTCGAGAACGTTGCGATGTACTCCGGCATGATCGCCTGGTGGTCGTCGGGCCGCATCCACACCTCGCCGGTCTCGCTCTGGAAGCGCATGCCGTGCAGCGCCTTCGCGACCTTCACCGGATCGGCCGAGCCGGCGGTGTTGATCGCTTTCGCGAGCATATCGATCTGCAGCTTGGGCAGCGCCAGCCAGAGGTCCTCGTTGAAGCGCTTCTTGTAGTCGGCGGCGTACTTCTCGAGCTTGTTGTCGGCGATGTTTGCGTGCCACGAGAAGATCTGCCGGATGTGGCCGTCACCGGCCTTGCCGACGGAGCCGGGCACGCCGGGGTTGTGCGCGTTCAGCGTGTAGTAGATCACGTCGAGCCCGGCTTCCTTGCTCGCCTTGATGAGCAGCGACAGATCGGGCCCCCAGTTGCCGGTCAGCACCGAGTCGGCACCGGAGGCCTTGATCTTCGCCACGTAGGGCGCGAAGTCCTTCACCTTGCCGAGCGGGTGCAGGTCGTCGCCCACGATCTTGATGTCCGGCCGCTTGGCCGCGAGCATCTCCTTGGCACCCTTGCTGATGGCCTGACCGAACGCATAGTCCTGGTTGATCAGGTACACCTTGGGCGTACCCTTCTGCTTGGCGATGAAGTCGCTCAGCGCGTTGACGCGCATGTCGGTGTGACCCTCCCACCGGAAATGCCAGAAGCTGCATTTCTCGTTGGTGAGCAGCGGATCCTGCGCGGCGATGTTGAGCAGCAGCACGGCATCGGCCGGGTTGCGGCTGTTGTGCTTGATGATCGATTCGTTCAGCGCGTGCGCGATATGCGATCCGGAACCGAGCGAGATGAAGCGGATGCCCGAGTCGACGATCTGCTTGAAGATGAGCACCGCTTCCTGCGGGCTGCTCTTGCTGTCGAAGGACTGCAGCTCGAGCTTGGTGCCGCCCAGCACGCCGCCGTTCTCGTTCACCGCGTCGATGGCGGCGCGCAGCATGCGCGCATCGCTTTCGCCCACCAGGGCGAACGGTCCGCTCAGCGGATCCACGTGCGCGATCTTGATGGCGTCGGCAGCGACGACGGGCAGCGCGAGCGTCAGTGCGGCGAACGCGCCCAGTAGGATTGAACCGCGTGCAGGGATCATGTCCCGACTCCTCCCCGGATTGTCGTTATTCGATAGTCGACACTATAGCTCGCCCCTGCGAGCCCGGGGTGAATCAGCCGGCGATGCGCGCGACCAGCGCCTTGGTGAACGCAGCCGTGGACGCCTTGCCGCCGAGGTCCCCCGTGCGCACCTGATCGACGTTGAGCGTGGCGTCGATGGCCTGGCGCAGCCGTGCCGCAAGATCGGGAAGCCGGCAATGTTCCAGCATCATGGCCGCGGCGAGCAGCAGCGCGGTCGGATTCGCGATGCCCTTGCCGGCGATGTCCGGTGCCGAGCCGTGCACCGCTTCGAAGATCGCCGCGTCCACGCCGATGTTGGCGCCGGGCGCCATGCCGAGCCCGCCCACCAGCCCGGCCACCAGATCGGAGAGGATGTCGCCGAACAGATTGGTCGACACCAGCACGTCGAACTGCCACGGGTTCAGCACCAGCTTCATCGCGCAGGCATCCACGATGACCGAGTCCAGCTCGAAGCGGCCTTTGTACTTGCGCCCGTACAATTCGAGGCCGGTCTCGAGGAAGATGCCGGTTAGCGCCTTCATGATGTTGGCCTTGTGCACCAGCGTGACCTTCTTCCGGCCGTTCGCGACGGCGTATTCGAAGGCGTACTCCAGCAGGCGCCGGCTACCCTGCCGGGTGTTGACGCCGGTGGCCATCGCCACCGCGTGCGGATCGCCGTCGATCGGCACGTAGTGCTCGTGGCCGATGTACAGCCCTTCGAGATTCTCGCGCACCACCACGAGGTCGATCTTGTCGAAGCGGCCGCCCGGCACGATGGTGCGAGCCGGACGAAGATTGGCGTAGAGTTGGAACTCCTCGCGCAGGCGCACGTTCGACGATCGATAGCCGCCGCCGGACGGCGTTTCGAGCGGGCCTTTCAAGGCGAGCCGAGTGCGGCGGATGCTGTCCAGCGTGGGCTTCGGCAGTGGATCGCCCGCCACCCGGACGCCTTCGAGGCCGGCGATCTGACGGTCCCAGACGAACGGCGCCTTCAACGCATCCAGTGCGGCCAACGTGGCATCGACGATTTCCGGGCCGATGCCGTCTCCGGGAATCAGGGTGACGGGAATGGCGGTCAGCATGGGATGACTCGCTCACCTCAAGGAAAGTCGGGGAGATGTCGGGCGCGCACATGGCGACCTGCAGCCAGCATAGCGGATGCGTTCTTGCAGCGCATCATCGGCCGCACCGCTCCTGGCTCATCATCGCATCGACCGCCCGCGGAGAGCGCTTGTTTTTGGCAACGCAGCATGGCGCCCCTTTGACAGAAATCTCGCTGCTGCCAGGATTTCCGAGAGAGAATGCGATCCGGAAGGAGTGTCCGATGACCGACCTGATCCTGCGCAACGTGGACAACAACCTCGTTCTCGCTCTGAGAACGCTGGCGGTCCGGAATGGCCGCAGCGCCGAAGCCGAACATCGCGAGATCCTGGCAGCCGCGTTGCTGAAAGCACGCCGGAAGCAGATCGCCCAGGTGCTGTCGACCATGCCCAACGTCGGCGACCACGTGGTGTTTCCGCGAACCGACGACGCGCCCTAGTCCTTCGCGCCGCTGTCCTTTCTGCTCGGCTGTGCATCGCCGGCGTCGCGCATACGCGCGCGGCGGTGCCGGGGCTTACCCGTGGATGACCGGGCACTCGGTCAGGTGCCGAACGCGAAGCCTTCGTAACCCTTCTCGGCCACCTCGGCACAGATCTTCCGGTAGCGCGCCATGCCGCCCGCGTACGGCATGAAGATCCGCGGCTTGCCCGGCACGTTCGCACCGAGGTACCAGGAGTGCTGCGCCTGCGGCAGCAGCGTGGCGTCGACCGCGCGTTGGACCTCCTCCATCCAGCCCTCCACGGCCTTCGGGTCGGCCTCGACGCGATTGAAGCCGCTCTCGCGCATGTGGGCGATGCAGTCGGTGATCCAGTCCACGTGCTGCTCGATCGCCACCGGCATGTTGCACAGCACCGACGGACTGCCCGGTCCGGTGACGGTGAAGAGGTTGGGAAACCCCGCCACCTGCAGTCCGAGATAGTTGCGCGGCCCCGCCCGCCAGACCTCGGCGAGCGGGATGCCGTCGCGCCCACGGATGTCCATGCGCAGCAGCGGACCGGTCATGGCGTCGAAACCGGTGGCGAACACGATGATGTCGAGCGGGTACTCGGCGTCGCGCGTGCGGATGCCCTCGGGCGTGATCGCCTCGATCGGCGACCTGCGCACGTCGACCAGGCTCACGTTGTCGCGGTTGAAGGTCTCGAAGTAGTCGGTATCGATGGGGGGCCGCTTCGCGGCGTAGGGATGGTCGATGTCGGCCAGTACCGCTGCCGTCGCGGGATCCTTCACGATCTGACGGATTTTGTTCTTGATGAACTCGGCGGCCGTGTCGTTGGATTTCTTGTCGAGCAGCAGGTCGTGGAAAGTGGCGCGGAACTGCAGGCCACCTTTCTCCCACGCGGCTTCATAGATGCGCTGGCGCTCCTCGTCCGTCACGTCGAACACGCGGCGCCGGTCGATGTAGAACGGATGCCCGTTGGTGGTGGCGTGCATCACCTTCCGGACCTCGTCGAAGTTCTCCTTCGCCCACCGCTGGAATTCGTCGGTCAGCGGCGCGTTGCGCGCCGGCACGCTGTAGTTGGCCGTGCGCTGGAACACCGTGAGATGCGCGGCGGTCTCGGCGATCACCGGTGCCGCCTGGATGCCGGTGGAACCGGTGCCGATCTGGCCGACACGCTTGCCGCGGAAATCCACGCCCTCGTGCGGCCACTGGCCGGTGTGGTACCACCGGCCGGCGAAGGTCTCGAGGCCGGGGATGTTCGGTACGTTGGCTGTGGAGAGACACCCGACCGCGGTCACGAGGAACTGTGCCGTGAGCTGCTCCCCCTTCTCGGTGGTGACGCGCCAACGATTGGCCGCTGCATCGTAGTGCGCGCTGCTGACGCGCGTGCCGAAGCGGATATCGCGCCGCAAGTCGAAACGGTCGGCAACGTGATTGAGATAGCGACGGATCTCCGCGTCGCCCGGATAGCGCTCCGTCCACTGCCACTCCTCCAGCAGTTCCCTGGAGAACGTGTAGCAGTAGGAATGGCTCTCCGAGTCGCAACGCGCGCCGGGATAGCGGTTCCAGTACCACGTGCCGCCGACACCCTCGCCGGCTTCCAGCGCCTGCACGGAAAGACCGAGGCGCTCGCGCAGGCAGTACAGCTGGTAGAGGCCGGAGAAACCGGCGCCGATGATCAGTGCGTCGAACTCGGCGACACTCCGCGCAGCATCCGTCATCCCTTCCCGCCTTCCATCACCCTGGAAGCCGCAAGCGTATCCGAACCGCGGCAACCACGCAGGACGGGATGACCCGAGGAATCCTGTCACCGTGCTGAGGAGCAGCGTTCAGGTCAGTGTGCTCCCTCTCCGCCGTGCGCGATGCGTCATCCCTCGTCCTCTTTGCTCCGTTGCCGCGAACGGGCACAACTTGAATCCTTGAGCCGGCAGCCGCACGGTCTGCGCAGCACGAAGATGCCCAGAGCGGTCCACAGCACACCGCAGGCGACCAACACGCCGGCCGGCATCCGGATGGGCTCGGTGAATGCACCGGCCAGGCCGATGACAATGGCTGTCACGGCCAGGCCGACTATCCATCTATACATGACGGGGATCCTGAAAATTCGACGATCCCACGTTAGACCGGACGTGCGGGCAATACTGCCGGAATGGTCCTATGAAAACGCAAGCGCACGCCTACAGGGCTTCAGCCCCCAGGCTTTGTGCCGGTGACGAGGGTGATCAGCACCAGCGCGAGGAACACGAAACAGAGGACCAGCGCGACGCCTGCGATGCTGCCGACGATCTCGCCGAATCCGAAGACGGCCGCGATGATCGCGATGACGAGGAACGTGACGGCGCGGCTCAGCATGCCATCGCGTTGCGGAACGACGGGCGCGACGGCCGTTCGGTGGGGAAAGCGGTCATGCAGGACTGCGCGGCGCCGTCGAGGCGACCTTGTTGGGCGGATCGCGCGGATCGAAATCGATCCACTCCCCGTCCTTCCAGTAGCCGACCGCCTCTTCCACATCCTCGCCGCCTGCACCGACCAGGATATCGATCAACCGTTGCTCGCTCACGTCCCGCACGCGGACCGCCACCCTGGCGCCGGCCTTCCGCGGTTCGGACGGCACGTCGGCCTCGGCATCCGGCACATCGGCAGACGGCTTCTGCCCGGGCTTCAATGCTTCGGCCGTCTCGCCGGCTTCGGTCGAGCCGTCGCGGTCCTTCATGCCCGACAGCGCACCCACGAGGCCACCGACGTGGGCCCCGATGCCGGCGGCGACCGCAACGCCGAGCGCCGGGTCGACCCCGGTCGCGGCCACACCGACGGCACCCGCTATCGCGCCCAGCGCGCCGCCACCCGCGGCACCCGCGATGACGCCACCCGTCGCCGGCTTGGCTGCCGGATCCGCGATGTGGTCGCCGCCGATGGGTGTGATGCTGTGCTGGCCCGGCGCATTGAGCCAGAAGATCGAAATGTCCTGCGGCAGTACGCCGTCCGCAACAAGGTATTCGCTCGCTCGTTCTGCATGTTCGAGCGTATCGAAACGCCCCGCGACGATTTGCGCCGCTTCGACAGCCGCGTCGCCGGGCGCTGGAATCGGTCGATCGATGATCGTGTTCATGATGGAGGTCTCCCTACGGAGTTGTGGCATGCCGCCTCGAATCCGTCCATGAAGGCCACGACCGATACGGCGTACGAAGAAGCATCACGTCACTGCTTCATGCGAACGCGGCAAGGCACGTGCCCACGTGTATCGGCGTCCGCGACATTGCGGGCGTCCAAATTGCCGACGGCCGTACTATTCATGCAACAGGAGAAGCGCCGATGACAGCTCCGCCGGAAACCGGGAAGTGGGCTCGAGCGTCGCCGTTCCGCTGCCGTTGCGGTCGTGTTCGATGTCCTGCGGGCAGCACCCGGATCGCCTCCCGTGACGACCGGCCATCTCGACGGCGTCGTCACCCTGGATCTCGAAGAGGCCGACCCGGCGCGTCGCGAAGACCGCCGCGTCTGCCTCGACGAACGCTATCGCACGATGCCGGGCCACCTGCGTCACGAGATCGGTCATTATTACTGGTACCGCCTCCTCCGCGGCTCGGCATGGATGGACGAGTTCCGCGAGCTGTTCGGAGACGAACGGTTGCCCTACGACGAGGCCCTGCGCGATCACTATCGGTGCGGCCCGCCGGTCGACTGGCACCTGCATCATGTCAGCGCCTACGCCAGTGCGCATCCCTGGGAGGACTGGGCCGAGACCTGGGCGCACTATCTCCACATGCTCGACACGTCGGCCACTGCCGCCGCCGTCGGCATCGACACCACCCGGACCGAATTGCTGCACGAACCGTTCACTGTTGCGGTTCTGGAACCTCTCGCGGACCGTGCTCCGGAAGAGCTCTTCCTCACGTTCCTGAACGCGTGGATCGCACTGACCGTGGCATTGAACGAACTCAGCAGGAGCATGGGACATCCCGACTTCTATCCTTTCGTCCTCTCGTCGACGGCAGTGCGCAAGCTCCACTTCGTGCACCGGGTTGTGGAAGCCTTCGCCGGTCGTTCCGCACCTTGAATCGTCCGTCGCCGCGAGTGGCGGCACGCCGTTTGCCGGACAACGCTCGGGCGCCCGGGGCCAAACCGATCGCGCGGATTGCGCTGAAGTCTCCCTCCCCTGGACTGCAGTCTGCGACCCGGGCGCCCGCTCGGCCGGGACGGTCGGAGGAGATCGGCCGAACGGGAAAGCCCAGGATGAACCCGAATCGAAACCGGCCTCGTCTACGCAAGCCCGCGACGACCGCCACCGCACACAAGGAGCGGAGGTATCAGCCCTCCGTGGACACGGATACCCAAGTGACCGGCTTCGAGACCGACGGCATGCCCGCGCTGCGCGGTCGAGGCTGGAGAAAGGGCGATGTCGATCTTGATGCCTCCCACGCAGGAGCCGGCGGACTCGTTCCGGATCACACGCTGCATCTGCCGCGACGCGCTGCAAGCCGTGCCGGCCTCGAAGGCGGCACGCCGCACCCGCCGCGCAAGCGCCGCACGATCGACGTCACGTAAGCGGTTGCGCCGGTCGATCGACGCGGGATCGCGAGCGCCGAACCCTAGATGAGACTCCGGGCACGCACCTCGGCGGTCTCCAGGCGCAACGCCTGCCGGTACTTGGTGACGGTGCGTCGCGCGACGACCAGTCCCTGACGCGCCAGCCGGCGGGCGATCTCGGCGTCCGAAAGACGGTCGGTCTCGAGTTCGTTCTCGATCATCTCCTTCACCAGCCCACGGATGGCCGTGGGCGAGCAATGCCCGCCCCCGGCGGTCTTCATGCCGCGCGAGAAGAAGTACTTCAATTCGAACACGCCCGAAGGTGTGGCCATGAACTTGTTGTTCGTGACACGCGACACCGTGGACTCGTGCAACCCCAGTTCGGTCGCGATCTCGCGCAGCCCGAGGGGTTTCATCGCCATCGGACCGAAGTCGAAGAAGAGATGCTGCTTGCGGACGATCGCATCCGCGACGTCAAGGATGGTCATGAAGCGCTGCTCGACCGTGCGCATCGTCCATTTCGCTTCCTGCAGATGGGCAGCGAGCTCCGCATGGCTCGAATCGCGATGCCGCTGGAACAGCTGGGCATACACCTGATTCATGCGGACCTTCGGAACGATCGCAGGGTTGAGCCTGACGACCCAGCGATCGCGCACGCGGCGCACGACCACGTCGGGCGTGATGAAGCGGCTGGCCGGTGCCCCGTAGGCCCATCCGGGATGGGGGTCGAGGCGCCGTATGTGTGCGCATGCCTGATCGGCATCGTCGGGCGAGCAGCCGAGTTGAGCAGCCATGGCGCTCACGTCCCGCGCCACCAGGTCCTGCAGATGGTCCGTCACGATGCGACGCGCGAGCCCGCCCCGGATCGGACACTCGACATGCGCGAGCTGCAGGAGCAGACATTCGCTGACCGACCTGGCACCCACACCGGCAGGCTCCAATGCCTGGACCCGACGCAGCGCCACGCGAAGTTCGTCTTCGCCCGCCGGAGGATCGAAGCCCACCACGTCCACCAGTTCGGTGAGATCGGTGCGCAGATAACCATCGTCGTCGAGCGACTCGACCACCGCCTTCGCCAGGATCCGATCCCGTTCCGTCAGGGTCAGCACATCGAGCTGACCGTGCAGATGCTCCCGCAACGACCTGACGCACGGCAGCATGTCGGTGAACTCGCCTTCCGCGTCGTCGCTGCGTCGCCCGGTCGAACTCACCTCCATGGTCCAGGCCTCGGCCTGGAGGTCCGGACCGTCCATCTCATCGTTGCGCGGGGGCTCCTGCTCGATCGACTCGAGCGACGGATCCGAGGACGTTTCCTTCACGGCGCGAGCGGCCGCCTCCTGCGACGGCAGCGATGCCGCCGTCGTCGCCTCCTCGTCCGTCTCGGCTTCCTCGAGGAACGGATTGGTCGACGCGAGCGCGCGCACTTCATCCGCGAACTCGAGCGATGAAAGCTGCAGCAGTTGCACGGCGCGCTGCAGGCGTGGTGTCAGGGCATGCTGCTGGCGCAGTTCCCGTCGAAGGGCTAGGGTCACGCAAGTCTCCCGATGCGATGAGTGCGGCGAACGTGACGTCGTGTTCGCCGCGCGATGTCGTCGCCTTGCGCAATGTTCGTGCCGCGACCGAGAGCTCCTTTTCCAACAATCGCTTGGGAGTGCACGTCGCCGTCCGGGGACGGTCGTGGTCCGGGTCTTTTCTGCAAACCCTGAATCGCTTGCCGCAAGTTCTGCGCTGGCCGGACCTCGGTCGCCCGCACGCCATCGCGCCGCCGATCGGCTGGCGCGCACACCGGCGGCCTCACTTCAACGTGCGCACAACAGCACCGTCTTCACGGATTGCGGGCACTCCGCAATTCTTCGCAACGTGTAGTGCGTACCGCCTTGATCACACCGCAGGCAATGCGGTCACCACCCCCGCCGAGCTTCTCCGGCTCGTCGGAATAGGTGTCGGCACCGGCATGGATGATCAGCGCCCGACCGGTGAGATCGGCCAGTCGCAGCCGCGGCGCCTGTACGGCGATCGTGGAACGGCCCTTGTCATCGACTTCGAGGATGGGAAGGTCGCCCAGATGGCCCTCACCCTGCGGACCGCGGTGACGCTTGGTCGCGTTCGGATCCAGGTGGGAACCGGCCGCCATGGCTGCTCCCGCCTTGCCCTTCGCAGGGTCCTGTGCCGGCGCGCAGCTCGGTTTCTCGTGCACGTGAAAGCCGTGCTTCCCCGGCGGCAGGCCCTCGAGGGCCGGCGTGAAGGTCACGCCATCGGGCGAATCGACCGCGACGATCTTCCCGATGGCCGCTCCCGTGCCGGCTTCATCGACCAGGTACATCGTCGCTTCGACGGTTTCGGCATGGGAATGGGTCGTCCACAGGCAGGCGCAGGTCGCGAGCACGGCCACGATCCAGAACTCGATGTCGGCGAACATGGTCTAGCGCTCCGCTGACGACGGCTTGCGCGCCGCGTGACGCCGGCTCGCGCGACCGCTGCCGCTCTTCTTGCCACCGCCGTCCTGCTTGTTGACGGTGGCCCACGCGATCTGCTCGGCGCGCGCCTTGCCGACGCCTTCGGCTTCGTAGCTCTTCTCGATGTGGGCCGCCTGACGCTTCTGTTTGCTGGTGTACGAGCGCTTCGGATCGTTGGCCATGGATGGCTCCTTTCGGGATGGCACCCGTAACGGGCAAACGACGGACCCGAATGGTCCCGACCGCCGGGGGGGCACGCCGATTGCCGGGCAACTCATCCAGCGAACGCGAACCACATGAGAGGTCCGACATGGACCGCTGCGCCACCTGCGGCAACGAGTACACGCACAGCTTCACGCTCTCCATGGACACCAGCACCTACACATTCGACTCGTTCGAGTGTGCGATCCACCTGCTCGCCCCGAGCTGTGCCCACTGCAGCTGCCGCATCCTCGGTCACGGCGTCGAGGTGAACGAGCGCGTCTATTGCTGCGCACACTGCCCGCGTGCCGATGGCCGTCACGGAGCAATCGACAATGCCTGAGGTCACCGACGCCCGGCGGCGCTATGATCCCTCGAGCTGGGATTGACCGCGCCCGGGTAGCACGCCCTCACGTGCAGACCACCTTCGTCTTCGGCACCGGCCGGTGCGCACCGCAGCCGCAACACGGAGAAAAGAACGAGAACCCGGGCCCGCATGTCCAAGCGCGACGCCGCAACCGGCAACCGAAGCAAGACGTGACCGAACCACCCTCCAACCGTCCAGGACTGCTCTCGCGGGTTCTCGAGCGCGTCCGCTTGCGCGACCAGCTCGCCGTGACCGTTCTGGTGGCGGTGCTGCCCATAGCCCTGCTCGCGAGCTACCTCCTGTTGCAGCAGGCCCACGGCCAGGCGGAGGACGAGAAGACCGGCATGGAGCGCACGGCGGACACCCTGGGGCGGAACGTCGACCGGCAGGTGCTGGCGTCCATCGAGGCGCTGGCAATCGTGGCACGCGCCGGTTCGCTGATGCGTCCGGATGGAGGATTCTCGACACGCGAACTGGCCGAACTGTCCCAGGCACGTCGTGGCTGGCAGGGGCTGTTCGTGCTCGATGGGTCGGGGCATCCGATGCTGGACACGCTCCAACCCGCATCCGATCGATCGCCCCTCTCCTATCCAACCCGCGAGCAGCTTCCCTTCGCATCGGAATGGTCCATCGCCATCGTACAGAACGAAGCCGCGCGTTCGATTGCGATCGTCGTCCCGATTCGCCGCGAGAGCGGTGCGCGCCTGTTTCTCGGCACCCGCATCGACATCGCCACCCTGCAGGAAGTGCTCGAAGCGCAGCCGCGCGACCCGCGCCGTATCCGGACCCTGCTCGACTCCTCCCATCGGGTGCTTGCGACGACGGCACCGGATCCTCAATTGATCGGCCGGAGCCTGCACCCGAGCACCGTCAGCGTCATGGAGGAGATGCTGTCGGGCGTTGCCCGCACCATCGGGTTGGACGGAGCACCGCAATACGTCGCCTGGCGTGTCCTCGCCACGAGCGGCTGGACGGTGGAAGTGAGCACGCCTGCAGCCGTGGTCGATGGAATCTTCAGGAGCAGCATCCACAGCGCACTGCTGATCGGAGGCACGAGTCTGCTGCTGGGCCTCGCGCTGGCGCTGCCGCTCGCGCAACGGATCATTCGACCGCTGCATGCGCTGGCGACGCAAGGCGCCGCCGGTCTGCCCGAAGGCAGTTCGATCCGCGAGATCCGGCAGCTCCGCGACAGCATGGCGGACGCGGACGCCCGCACCCGGAGCACACATCAGATGCTGGTGCGGTCGGCGGAGGAATTCCGCACCCTGTTCGAGACTTCACCGGTGGGCCTCGCCTTCATCGAAGATCCCGAGTGCAAGCTGGTGCGCACCAATCTCGCCTTCGATCTGATGACCGGCGGCGATGCGAGCGTCGCGTCGATGCTCTCGGAGGGCACGACGATCGCCTGGCCCGACAATCCCATCTGCCGTGCCGCCACTCACGGCATTGCGGCCAGGGACGTCCTGATCGAGATCGAGGATCCTTCCGGGGAGAACATCTTGACCATCGTCAACGCACAACCGTTGCGCGACGACGGGGGCAACGTGCGCGGCGCGATCGTGGCGATGCTGGACATCACGTCGTTGAAGCGCACCGAGGCGAGGCTGCGTGCCGCGGAACGCGACCTGCGCAAGTCCCAGGATTTCATGGACCTCGCGCAGGACGCCGCGCGCGTCGGCTTCTTCCAGTACGACTTCGGCAGCGACGTCGGCGTATGGTCCGCCGGGCACGCCAAGCTTTTCGGCGGACCGGCCGGAACGGTCCCGGGCGCATTGCATCTCTGGGAGCAGGCCATCGATCCTGCGGACCGCTCGCGAGTGAAGCAGGAGCTGCAGGCGCTCCTCGCGGCTCGCGCGGAGAGCGGCATCCTCGAATATCGCGTCGCTCTGACCGCGGACCCGTATTGGGTCTCGACGCGCGTCTGCGTCACCTACGGAGCCGCCGGTCGGCCCGCCGACATGCTGGGCATTTCCATGGACATCAGCGAGCAGAAGTCGGCCGAGGCGGTCCGGGAGCGTCTGGCGGAACAGGAGCAGGCGGCACTGCAGGCGTCGCAGGCCGCCAACCGCGCCAAGGATCAGTTTCTATCCATGCTGGGACACGAACTGCGCAATCCCCTCGGTGGCCTGACGGCCGCAGCGGCCGTGTTGCAGCGTGTGGATCCCGGAAGCGGGATCGGTGCCGAGGCGGTGGCGATCGTCGCGCGCCAGACGGAGAACCTGCGCAGGATGATCGACGATCTGCTCGACACCGCCCGCGTGGTCACCGGCAAGGTTGCGCTGGAACGCCGCCCGCTCAATCTGGCGGAACTCGTCGCGAAGACCACCGCCGGCGATGCGGAGAGAACCGTGCGCGTCGAACTGATCCTCGAAGAAGTCTGGATCGATGGCGATTGGCATCGCGTGACCCAGATCGTCACCAAGCTGGTCCGCAATGCCCTCAAGCATGCCGCCGGCGGTCCGACCGCCGTGTCGACGCGCCGTGACGGTCCGCGCGCCGTACTCGAAGTGATGGACAGCGGATCCGGTATCCCGCCGCACCTCCTGGAGTCGATGTTCGATCCGTTCGTGCAGGGCGACAGCAGCCTCGATCGCAAGTCCGGAGGCCTCGGCATCGGCCTCACGCTGGTGCGCCAGCTCGTGTGGTTGCACGGGGGAACAATCACGGCACGCAGTTCGCCGCAGGGAACCACCATCGTCGTTGGATTCGTCGCCACGGAACGCCCCGGCTGAATATCGGCTTCGGTGCGGCCCGCCTACACGGCGGTCGAACGCCTCGCGCGCTTCGACGGCCGCGCGGTCCGCCGGCGTGCGACCGGGACGATGCTCACCGTTCCGTCGCTCTCCATCACCGCGAGACCGATGTCGGCGACCTGCTCGACACCCTGCTGGCGCATCTGTGCGCTCAACTCGTCCATGGTCACCATTTCGCGCCGCATGTTCGCCCGCAGCACGCGACCGTTCCTGACGAGCGGCAACGGCGGCGGCTCGAGCCATCTGCGCAGGACCGGCGACCGGAAGGCACACCAGTCGACCAGATAGGTCCACCCCACGATCGTGGAGACGAGGACGATGCCCGAGCTCACCGATTCGTAGCCGCCTGCCATCGCGTTCTGTGCCCCGTCGGCGATCAGGACGAGCAGCAGGATGTCGGCGAGTGCGATGGAGCCGGTGTCGCGGCGGAGGACGAAGCGGAAGATCAGGAACAGGAACCAGTAGATCGCGGTGCCTCGCAGAACCAGTTCGATCACGGGGACGTCGATGACGACGAGCCGCGCCCAATCCACCATGGCGATCAGGAGCGCACCGGACCGGAATCACGGCGCCTGTGCTTCCACCAGCGGGCCAGCGCCGCCACCACCGGCGGCAACAGGGACAGGACCATGACCGTCCTGGCGCCGATCCGGGCGCGGATCCGATCCGGCACCAACGGCCACAGGCGCAAGGTGATCCAGCGCCATGGCAATCGTCCGATCAGCCCGGACCGGAGTTGCACAGGCAACGCCGGACGTGGCGCGTGCACCACGCCCGATGATCTGCCGGATCGCACGAGTTTCCAGGCCAGCAGCGCGAGCCCGCACCCGGTCGCGACCCAACCCAGCGAGTGCGAAGCGCTCCTGGCCGCCTGGTCGATCTCCGCGCGCATGACGGCGACCGAGGCGCGGAGCCGCTGATCCCTACGGATGACGGCGGCCTCCGCAAGATGGATGCGATCCTCGAGCGCGAGGTCCGTCCCCGTGCCCGCGCGGATCGCGCGCTTCGGATCCATCACCGGACCTTCGAACCGGTCTCTGCGGACGACGCGGTCGGCGACACGGTGAGCCGGCGCACGGTTGCCGGCAAGGCGATCCTGTGCAGGAATCCACGCGCGACGGGGATGACGGCTATTGCGGCAAGCACGTTTGCCACGATGATCGTGACGGCAGCCCAGCGCCAGTCCGCCCCTCGTTCGATCGCCGCGTAGCCGATGGCACCGCAGGCGGTGATCCAGGCCGTAGCGAACAGCAAACACCCCACCATGACCACGACCAGGAACCGGGCTGCCGCCCGGCCCGCCTGACGGGCCTCCAGGACGAGCAGCTGGACCCGGTCGCTCACCGCTCCCGGAAGCTCGTCGAGTATGGCCCCCGCCGTGTGAGCCAGCTTGCTCAGCATCGGCGTGCCCGCGCACCGGCGGCGCTCATCGCGACCACAGCCTGCCGATCACGATACCGCCGGCCAGCGCCACACCGAGCAGCAGCAGCGGATGCTCGCGCACCGCCGTACGCACCGTCTCCACCGCCTGCTGCTCGGCGCTGGCGAGGCGCTCCGCACCGTCGGTCACCGACTCGGCGGTGTCAGCCGCCTTAGACTTGAAGAGGTCGACTGCCGACTCGACCTTTCGCGCCACCGAATCGACGGCCGCGTGCGCGCCCAGCACGGCACGCTGGGCCAAGGTCTGTGCTCCGGCTGCGCCGGTCCCGCGCCCGGCGGGCGCATCGACCGGATCGCCGCCGGAAGCAGTCGTCGTGCTGGAACCTGAAATCGCCATGATGTTCTCCTGATGTCAAAGACTGGACGAGGGAAGACGCGCGTCGCCGGACGTGGCATCGTTTCCGTGCGCCAGCGCACGGTAATACTTGCGGTAACCGGCGAAACTTCAGCGTGGCTTTCCTCGTCGAAGCGTGTTCACGATAGCGAGCAGGACGATCGCGCCGATCAATGACATGAGCATCGCGCCGATGCTGAACGCATTCTGGTTGATGGTGGGGACACCCATGATGGGCGACAGGAGCCAGCCGGCGATCGCGGCCCCGACCACCCCCACGACCACGTTGAGCAGGATTCCCTGCTGACCGTCGGTCTTCATGACGATGCTTGCCAACCACCCGATGATGCCGCCCACCACGAGCCAGACGATCAGATTCATCATGTCGCACTATCCCTTTCTCGAAAGAATCGCGGAATTCCGCAACCTTGCCGTGGCAAACGAGGTGCCCGGACGCTCCCGTTCGTGGCAGAATCCCCGCTGCCCGGCGACCGATCCACGTTGCGCCGTGCCGGCGAACCGCGCACGGCTGCGTTCGTGCGGGACACGCAGCAGGAAGGTGGCATGACGCACGTTCTCGTGGTTGACGACGAGGTCGACACCGCCAACATGATGGCGAGCCTCATCGCCGCGGAAGGTTTCACGGCGGCCACCGCCCACTCGCTGCGTGATGCCCGGCGCCAGATCGCTCTGCAGAAGCCGGACGTGCTGCTGCTCGATCTCTACCTGCCCGATGGCGAAGGCATGGAGCTGCTCAAGACCGACGACGGGCTGCGCGACAGCGAAGTGGTGCTGATCACCGGCCATGCATCGCTCGAGACCTCGATCGAGGCCTTGCGCCTGGGCGCGAGCGACTACGTGGTGAAACCGATCGGGGTGAAACAGCTGCAGGGCATCCTGTCGCGGGTCACGCCGCCGTCGGTCCTGAAAGCCGAGATCAACAACCTGTCGGCGCAATGGGAGCGCAACGGGCACTTCGGTTTGCTGTGGGGCCGCTCCGAGCCGATGCAGCGTGTGTACGAGCAGATAACGCGCGTATCGGGTACGTCCGTGACCGTCCTGATCACCGGCGAGAGCGGCACCGGCAAGGAACTGGTCGCCCGCACCATCCACGACCTGAGCCGTCGCCGCAAGCAGGCCTTCCTGGCGGTCAACTGCGGCGCCATCTCACCGAACCTCATCGAAAGTGAGATTTTCGGACACGAGAAAGGCAGCTTCACGGGTGCCGACCGACAGCACCAGGGATTGTTCGAGCGCGCGAACGGCGGCACCCTCTTTCTCGACGAAGTGACGGAGATGCCGCTCGACCTCCAGGTGAAACTGCTGCGGGTGCTGGAGACCGGCATGTTCATGCGCGTCGGCTCGACCCAGGAACAGCCGACGGACGTACGCATCATCGCCGCGACCAACCGCCGGCCCGCCGATGCCGTGGCGGAAGGCAAGTTGCGCTCCGACCTGATGTACCGGCTCGATGTCTTCCCCATCGGCATGCCGCCGCTCAGGACCCGCGCCGACGATATCGCGATGCTGGCGCGACACTTCCTGACCGAGATCGGTGAACGGGAGCAGCAACAAAAGCGGTTCACGCCGGAAGCATTGGCGTCGATGTCTCGTTATTCCTGGCCGGGCAATGTGCGCGAACTGCGCAACGTGGTCCAGCGCGCCTACGTCATGGAAAGCGGCGAGGTGGTGGACGACAAGTGGCTGCAATTCGATTCGAGCGGCTCTGCCCCCATCTACGCGAAGCCGGCGAACGCTGCCGAGGATGTTCCGGCGATCGTCGTGCCTATCGGCACGTCGATGGCAGAGGCCGAACGACAGCTGACCCTGGCGACGCTGAAACACTTCAACAATCACAAGGAACGCACGGCGGCCGTGCTGCAGGTCAGTCTCAAGACCCTGTACAACCGCTTGAAGGAATATTCGGGCGATTCGGGCTGAGGCCGCGCCGGCGCCCTCCGGGTTCGACAAGGGAACGCGGATTGCTCCGAACGCTACTTGGCTGCGCCGTCGCATTTCGCCGGGTTCCGGACGACCGGTCCCGGCCCCGCCGCATCACACTGCCGCCACAGGGAGCCTTCTTGAATTGATAGACCAGGGTCAGTATCCGCTCTACAGATCGATGAGCACGAGTTCGACCCGCTTCGACGCAGGCCGCGTGCACGGATTTCCGCCGATCGAAGGCGGCGACACACGCGTGCTGATCCTCGGAACCATCCCGACCCCTGCATCGGTCCAGGCCCGGCAGTACTACGCCCAGGCGGGTGACGCCTTCTGGCCGATCATGGCAAGGGCGCTCGGCTTCGATGCCGAAGCCTCGTACGCGGAGCGCATCGCCGCCCTCGTCCAGGCGCGCATCGGGCTATGGGACGTGCTCAAGTCCTGCGTTCGCAAGAGCGAGCGCGACAGCGATCTGGAGCCGGCCTCGATGGTCGTCAACGACATCGGCAGCTTCCTGACGCGGCACCGGACCGTCGGACGCATCTGCTTCAACGGTGCGCAGGCCGAGGTGCTGTTCCGGCAACTCGTCCTGCCGGACCTGTCACGCGAGCTTGCTTCGGTCGAACTCCTGTATCGGCCGTCCACCAGCGCGAACTGTTCCGCGATCCCACTGGAAGCGAAGCATCAGAGTTGGGCAGCCGCCCTGCTCTGATCGCTCTTGCAGCGCCGCTAGTGCGCCGGAGCCGTCGCGGACAGGACCGAACATACCGTCTTCAGTTCGACCGGCTTCACCAGGTGATGATCGAATCCCGACTCGAAGGCCAGTTGACGGTCCGTCTGCTGGCTCCAGCCGGTCACGGCGACCAGGACGGTGCCCTGCAGATCGGGACGCGCGCGCAGGCGGCGCGCAAGCTCGTATCCGTCCATGACCGGCATGCCGAGATCCGTGATGACGACATCCGGTCGAACGGCGTCGGCCATGGCAAGAGCGGATTTCCCGTCGTAGGCGACATGCACTTCCGCGCCCGCCATGTTGAGCAGCGCTCCCATGGAGTCGGCCGTATCGGTGTTGTCGTCCACCACGAGCACGCGCTGATGCTTGATCCGGGGCATCGGTACAGTCCCTTCTCCGGCCGAGCTTGACTGGCGCTGGAGCGGCAGACGCACGGTGAACTGGCTCCCGCATCCCGGACCGTCGCTCGTCGCACTCACGCTGCCGCCGTGCGCTTCGGTCAGGTTCCGGGCGAGTGTCAGCCCGATCCCCAGGCCGGTCGATGCGGGTTCACGGCATTCATCCGCCTGCGCGAACATGTCGAAGATGCGGTGGAGGGCCCGGGACGGAATGCCGATGCCGTTGTCGGCGCAGACGACCACAGCCTCGTCGCCCTCGCGCCGTGCCACCATGGAGATGCGACCACCGGGATCGGTGTAGCGCGCCGCGTTGTCGAGCAGATTGGAGAACGTCTGCGTGAGCCGCGACGCGTCGCCGTGGACCAGCAGCGTCCCGTCGGGGCAGTCGAACTCGAGCCGGTGACGCCCCGCATCGATGAGGGGCCGGCTCGCTTCCACCGCAGCCTCGAGAATGCTCGCCAGATCGACCGGCTCCTTGCGCAGCTGCACGACACCACGCGCGATGCGCGACACCTCGAGCAGGTCGTCCACGACCCGCGCCAGGCGACTGATCTGACGTTCCATCAGTTCGACCACGGGCACTGCACCCTCACCGCTGGGCGCCATGCGCAGCAGCTCGACGGCGCTGCGGATGGGGGCCAGAGGGTTGCGCAGTTCATGGCCGAGGGTCGCGAGGAACCGCTCCTTGTATTCGTCCGCCCCGTCCCGCTGCAGCTGGTGCGCCCGCACCCGGTACTGGCACTCACGGGCCCGCAGGGAGCTCAGCACGGCACTCGCGAGGACCGTCGCCCGGACCGGCCGTTCGAGCACCACCACGTTGCCGAGCGTACCGACCGCGTTGGCCACGATCTCGGAATCGACGCGCCGACGCGCCAGCAGCACGATGGGCAGGTCGGACCACGCGGGTTGCTCGGCGACGAGCTTGCACAGCCGCTCGCCCCGTTCGCCCGCGATGGCCTCCTCGGTGACGATCACGGCACCGGCACCGAACTCCATCTCGGCCACGAGATGCTCCATGTCGCGGCAGATGAAGGTGAGCACCGAATCCTTGTCGAGGATCGTCTCGATGTAGCGGACGTCCCGTCCGTTCGGCGCCAGCAGAAGCAGTCTGCGCTCCATCAGCTCGATCGGCCAATTCTCCATGTCGCGCCCTTCCTCCCGGGATGCCGGTTGCGTCAGTTCGTACTGGTACGCTCGGACTTGTAGTCCGCCACCGCCGCGTCCTTCTCGCGTGCATACGCGGCCTTGGCCTCTTCCTGGCACGCATCCTTGTTGTCGCCGGCCAGATCCTCGCAACGTTGTTTCGCGACCTTGTAGTCGGCTTCCGCTTCCGTCAGCCGCTTCTCGTAGCGCGACTTGGGCGTCTGCTTGCGGTTGGCTTCGGCTGCCGCCTTCGCGCGCTCGCGCTCGGCCTTGGCCTCCTTCTCGCACACTTCCTCGGCATTGCCGGACAGTTCCTTGTCGCACTTCCTCTTGGCTGCGTCGTAGTCGCGCTCGGCCTTGGCGACCTCGGCCTTGTATTCGTGCCTGGCCGCGGACGAAGTGCACCCGGCGAGGGCGATTGCGGCCGCCAGCAGCAGCAGCGGTTTGAACAGGTTCACGATGGATCTCCTTGGATGAGGGTTGGGCCCGCCGGACTCCCCTGTGCGACGTTCACAGTGGGCGACGGGAGCCTAGCAATCGGGATGCCGCACCTCGTGGACCGAGGGGCGGAACGGGAACCGGTGGCACCGGTACCGGGGAATCCGGCTGCGGGTCGGGTTCCGGCACCGGCTCGGGATCGTCGATGGGCGGCGGCACCGGATCGGGTTCCCGGATCGGCCGCGCCATGTCTTCCGGGAAGTCGGACCGTCCGCGGCGACGGTCTGCACCCACCGTCACTTCGGGACCAACCCTTCCAGCAGTGAACTCAGATCGTCGGCGTGTTCTTCCTCGCTGGCGAGGATCGACTCCAGCATCCTGCGCGTGGTCGGATCGCGGCCTTCGAGATAGCCGATCATCTCGAGATAGCTCTCGATCGCGATGCGCTCCGCGACCAGGTTCTCGCGAATCATGTCCACCAGCGCATTGACCGGCACGTATTGCGAGTGGCTGCGGGCGGCGAGGCCTTCGGGCGACAGGTCCGGTTCGCCGCCGAGTTGAACGATGCGCTCGGCGATGAGATCGGCGTGCTGCTGTTCCTCGTTGGCGTGCTCGAGAAACTCCGCCGCCACGGGTTCCGCATGGATCCCCTTGGCCATGAAGTAGTGCCGCTTGTACCGCAACACACAGATCATCTCGGTGGCGAGCGCCTCGTTGAGCAGCTTGATCACGACGTCGACCTTGCCTCGATAGCCGCCGGTCACCGCGCCGCGTTCGATGTGATGTCGGGCCCGCACACGCAAGGCCTCGACATCGCTCAGGAATCCGGAATCTCGAGCAGTCATCGTGGTCTCCAGAAAAGGTTCGGTTCGGATCGCCTCTCCGGCAATCGATGTTCCCGCACCGGGCACGGCGGATCTTCCTTGCGGTTGCCGCAAGAAATGCCGATGCCGACCTTGTGTCACCATGACTCCCGTTGTATGTATGAAAACGATAGATTCCGGATCGCCGCATCCGACCAGGAGGAAAGTGTCGTTGCCCCAGCGTCCTCGGGGGGCCGGGTTCCGGCCCGTCACGCTGCCAGCCGTCGTTCTCGCCGGTTGCTTCGTCCTCGGGGCGTTCGCCGCCCGCCCCGGATACGCCACGGATCCCGCATTGGAGGCTCGCGAGAAGCTGTTGCGCGCCTTCGACGCGATCATCAGTCGCCACCCCGAACCCGTCGACGACGACGCGATGGTCGCGCGCGCCATCCAGTCGATGGTGTCGGACCTCGACCCGTACGCTGTCCTGCTGGATCGCAACGCATACCGCCTGCTGCAGGAGGAAGTGCGCGGCACGTACGTGGGTCTCGGGGTCGAGGTCGAACTGGCCCAGGACGCTCTCACGATCGTGAGCAGCCTCGAAGAAACCCCGGCGTACGGCGCCGGCTTGAGAGCCGGTGACCGCATCACGACACTGGACGGGGTGAGTCTCGCCGGCCTGACGCTCGAACAGGCGCTGCACCTCGCCCGGGGCGAAGCCGGCAGCCCGATCCGTCTCACCGTGGTGAGTCCCGGCGACAAGCAGCCGCGCAGCATGACGCTCACCCGTTCGCCGATTCCGCAACTCACCGTGCACGCCCAGCGGCTGCCGGACGACATCGGCTATCTGCGCGTCGAACGCTTCCGCCGCACCACGCCCGATCTGGTTCGCCGGTCACTCGAACGCCTGTATCACCAGAGCACCGAAAAGGTCGGCGGTCTGGTGATCGACCTCCGGGACAACCCGGGCGGTTCCGTGCGCGCAGCCGTCGAGATCTGCTCTGCCTTCCTGCCCGAGCGAACGCTGGTGGTCACGCTCGACGGGCCGTCGATACCGGAAGACGATCGAACCTACATCACTCCCGCCGACATCCGGCCTTCGCAGGAGAACAACGAGAACCCGCTCGGGCCGTTCATCGAGTCGGTCCCGATCGTGGTCCTGATCGACGGCACGTCGGCATCGGCGGCGGAGATCGTCGCCGGTTGTCTTCAGGACCACAAGCGGGCCAGGCTGGTGGGTACGCGGTCCTTCGGGAAAGGGACCGTCCAGTCGGTCGTGCCCTTGGGCGACGGGTCGGCGCTCAGACTGACCGTGGGTCGGTACCGTACGCCGTCGGGTCGGCTGATTCAGGGCAACGGCATCGAGCCCGACGTGCGGGTCGACGCCGACGCTCCGTTCACGTTGAACACGGAGCCCGGCGAGCAAGCCATTCGTGATCGCCAATTGCTCGAGGCCTTGCGGCTGCTCGCCCATCCGAAAGCGCCCGCTCCCGAACGCACCGCTGCATCAGGTTCGAACTCACCGGCAGCGGAAGCACCGGGCGATCTCAGCGTGGCGGGACGGTAGCCGCCGGACGATCTTGCACAACCAGGCGGGGCTGCACAGCGGGCCTGCCTGCAATTCGTCCGCCGCATCGGCGAACCGCTTGGGCACGCGAAGTGCCCCGTGGGAATCGTGGCCCATTCACGACACTTGCATGGGCGGGCCCCACGTGTCGCGCATGATCGATCTCATGGTCGTGCCCGATGACCAGTGACATCAGAAGGAGACAGGTATGAAACTCATCACGATCATCAGCGCTTCGGCGCTCGGTCTCGCCCTTTGCGGCGGCGCATATGCCCAGAGCGACCAGAACCAGGGGACGCAGTCCCAGCAGCCGCCCGCCGCGGGCCAGCAGAACCCGGCCGGCGACTCGCAGCGCGACAAGGACTATCAGGCCGAGCTGAGGAAGTGCGACAGCGCGACCGACAGGCAGAAGTGCATCGACGCGGCGCGCAAGAAGTTCAATCAGATGTAAGAACGGCTCGCGGGACGAAGGCGGGACTGCGGTCCCGCTTTTCGTTTGTCGGTCATGCGACCGCAACAGATGATGCGACCCTCCGTCGAGTTCGAGCGGCCCTCGATTTCGCGGACGCTGTTCGCGGCATGCGCGATCGGCGTGCTCGCCCTGCCCGCTTGCGGTGACCGCGCCCGCCTCGCGCACGATGCGGACGCCGGCACGCAACCGATCATTGCCGCACCGAATACCGGCCTGGTGCCCACGGTCAACGTGGCTCCGGCGAGTCGCTGGAAGGCCGGCTCTTCCCCGCAACCCGCCAACGGCCTGACCGTACAGGCCATGGCAGCCGGCCTGGATCATCCGCGCTGGCTTCATGTGTTGCCCAACGGTGACGTTCTGGTTGCGGAAACGAACGCTCCCGCCCCGCGCGATGGCGGTGGCGGACTGCGCGGTTGGGTGATGCGCCTTCTTATGAAAAGAGCGGGCAGCGCCGGCGTCAGCGCCGATCGCATCACCCTGCTCCGGGATGTGGACGGCGACGGGATTGCGGAACTCAAGTCCGTGCTGCTCACGAACCTGCACTCGCCCTTCGGGATGGCGTTGGTGGGGAACAACCTCTACGTGGCCAACACCGACCGCATCGTGCGCTTTCCCTATGTTCACGACGCGACCCGGATCAATGACGGCGGAACCGTCGTGGCGGTTCTTCCCGCCACGCCGCCGAACTACCACTGGACCCGCAACCTGATTGCCCATCCGGATGGATCCAGGCTCTACGTCACGGTGGGATCCAACAGCAATATCGGCGAGCATGGCATGGAACACGAAGTCGACCGCGCAGCGATTCTCGAAGTGGATCTGGCGACGGGTACACGCCGGGTGTTCGCGAGCGGTCTGCGCAACCCCAACGGTCTCGCCTGGAATCCCCGCAACGGCACCCTCTGGACCGTCGTCAACGAGCGCGACGAGCTCGGCAGCGATCTGGTACCGGACTACCTCACGTCGGTCCGCGACGGCGGTTTCTACGGCTGGCCCTGCTGCTACTTCGGAACTCACGTCGATGCACGCGTGCAGCCACAGCGCCCGGATCTGGTCGCACGGGCCTTGCGCCCGGACTATGCCCTCGGCGCCCATGTCGCACCGCTCGGTCTGGCATTCAACACCGGTGCTCTCCTGTCCGGACCTTTCCGCGAAGGTGTATTCATCGCGGAGCACGGGTCCTGGAACCGGCGACCGTTGAGCGGCTACAAGGTGGTCTTCGTCGCGTTCCGGGCAGGCCGACCCGTGGGGCTGCCGCAGGACGTGCTGACCGAGTTCCTCGACGGCGACGGCCGCGCACGTGGGCGACCCGCAGGCGTTGCGATCGATCGGACGGGAGCATTGCTGGTTGCCGACGATGTGGGCAACGTCGTGTGGAGGGTAACCCCGGCGGCAATGCGCTGATCCTGCCTCGAGCCGGGTGGACCACCAAGTTTGCCGACGAATTGAAAAATTTGCGGCAAGCGTAGGCGACGACGCGCGGATCGCGGTGCCCGTCTGCTGGTGGCATTTCGCGTGCCGCCCAATGGCATGCGAAATGCGTCGTCGACGGGATGCGCGTGTTCGGGGAGGCGGACATGAAAGTCTACGAAGACAACCGGCTGATGCAGCCGGTCGACGAACTCTCGATCTTGCTGACCGCACTCACCGCCCTGCGGCGCGGTGATGCGAGCGTCCGACTGCCCTTGCAATGGCAGGGCGTCGCCGGCAAGGTGGCCGACATCTTCAACGAGGTCGTCGAGCAGAATGCCGCCATGGCCGACGAGTTGAAGCGGTTGAAGCAGGTCGTCGGCAAGGAAGGCAAGTTGAAGCAGCGTGCATCGCTGCGTGACACGCGAGGCTTCTGGGGCGAATCGGTCGAGTGCATCAACTCGCTCATCGATGACCTGGTTCACCCCACCTCGGAAGTGGCGCGCGTGATCGGCGCGGTCGCCCAGGGCGATCTCGGCAAGAGCATGGCGCTCGAAGTGGAGGGACGACCGCTCGAGGGCGAGTTCCTGCGGACCGCGAAGACCATCAACCGGATGGTCGAACAGCTCGGGGACTTCTCCGCCGAGGTGACGCGCGTGGCGCGCGAGGTGGGCACGGAAGGCAAGCTCGGCGGCCAGGCCAAGGTGAAGGGCGTCGCCGGCACCTGGAAGGATCTGACCGACTCCGTGAACTCGATGGCAGGCAACCTCACCGACCAGGTGCGCAACATCGCGGACGTGACCACGGCGGTGGCGAAGGGCGACCTTTCGAAGAAGATCGACGTGGACGTGAAGGGCGAGTTCCTCACGCTGCGCAACACCATCAACACCATGGTGGACCAGCTCCGCTCCTTCGCGTCGGAGGTGACGCGAGTGGCGCGCGAAGTAGGCACCGAAGGTTCCCTCGGCGGTCAGGCCAAGGTCGAAGGTGTCTCGGGCACCTGGAAGGACCTCACCGATTCGGTCAACTCCATGGCCGGCAACCTCACCTCCCAGGTGCGCAACATCGCGGACGTGACCAAGGCGGTGGCCGCGGGCGATCTTTCCAAGAAAATCACCGTGGACGTGAAGGGCGAGATCCTCGAGCTCAAGAACACCGTCAACACGATGGTGGACCAGCTCCGCTCCTTCGCCGCCGAAGTGACACGGGTCGCCCGTGAGGTGGGTACCGAGGGCAAGCTCGGCGGCCAGGCCGACGTGCAGGGCGTGGCCGGCACCTGGAAGGACTTGACCGAGTCGGTCAACTCCATGGCCTCGAACCTCACCTCCCAGGTGCGCAACATCGCCGAGGTGACCACCGCCGTGGCCGCAGGCGATCTCTCCAAGAAGATCACCGTGGACGTGAAAGGCGAAATCCTGGAACTGAAGGCCACCATCAACACCATGGTGGACCAGCTCTCCTCCTTCGCTTCGGAAGTAACACGGGTCGCGCGCGAGGTGGGCACCGAGGGCAAGCTCGGCGGCCAGGCCGACGTGCAGGGCGTGGCCGGCACCTGGAA
>JAIESW010000053.1 GCA_019745565.1 Burkholderiales bacterium | reverse complement strand
CTCGAGCAGGCCTACGTTCGCATGTGGGAACGGGCCGAGCGCGGCGAAGGCCCGGCGGCCTTCGACCTGTGATGGACTATCCGCCCCGGGTGCGGCTGCCGCAGGTGGAGCTCTCGATGGTCGAGTGCTACGTCGGCGCACCCGACATGTTCGCGCTCGACCGCTGGATCGTGGCGGAGCTCGGCTTCGAACGGGTCTCCCTCGAGCCTGCCTACTACGACGAAACCCGCGGCGTAGTGCAGCAATACGACGGCATCTACCATCGCCCGGCGCAGCCCAGACCTCCGACCGTCCGACCACTCGGCATCCAGGTCGGCGCCGTGTCGACTTCGATCGGCGGCGCGTACGAGCAGCGCGCGGGCAACGGTGCCGACGCCGGCCCCCAATCAGGTCGCCGCGGTGCTGTGCGCGGCGCTCTAGAATCGAGTCGCCCTCGCGGAGAAGACCGATGACGGACACCGAAACCCCGCTGTCGCCGCACCCCGGTCGCCCCGACGATTCGGTCGTTGCGGTGGCGCACGCGGTGTACGCGCTGCACACCGCATCGATCCTGATCGGCCTGTCGAGCGCCGCCTTCATCGTCACCGCGTTCGTCTTCGGCATCCCGTCGATCGTCGCGGTGATCCTGAACTACATGTACCGGGGCGAGGCCCGCGGCACGTTCCTCGAGTCCCACTTCCGGTGGCAGATCCGCAGCTTCTGGTTCGCGCTGCTGTGGATCGTGATCGCGGTGGCGGTGGGGCTCACGATCATCGGACTGCCCGTGGCCTGGGTGATCGCGGTAGCGACCGGGCTGTGGCTGATCTATCGCATCGCGCGCGGATGGATCCTGTTGAAGGATCGCAGGCCGGCACCGATCGCCATCGCACAAGCAGAGAAACGTTCCTCGGCCGATCAGTAGTTTCGCTGCCTCGTCCCCTCTCCCGGAGGAAGAGGCACGACAACTCCCTTCTCCCCTGGGGAGAAGGGCTGGGGATGAGGGGGGCCACCATCGACCCGGTAGGGGACGGTCCCAGCCGTCCCCTACATCTGTTTGAAGCGATCCGCGTACTGCCGGCTCACCGGCAACAGTTCCGTGCGCGACTTCAACTGCACCGACAGCCGGCCCAGCCGATCGCGCACGGCGGCGCGTACCTGCGACACGTTCACGACCGTGCCGCGATGGATCTGCCAGAAGCGGTCGGGATCGAGTTGATCGGTGAGTTCCTTGAGGCTCGTGCGGAGGAGCGCTTCGCCGTCGGCGGTCACGACGCTCACGTACTTGTCGGTGGCCTGGAAATAGAAGACTTCCTCGATCGGGATCAGGCGCACCGCATTGCCCACCGCGGCGCGGATCACCTTGAGTGCTCCACCCGCGGCACCATCGCCCTGCCCCATGGCCTTGCGGATCTCGCCCAGCAGGCGCTGCAGGTCGGCGGGGGGCGATGCCTCGGCGCTCGAAGGTGCAAGACGGCGTTCGAGTCTTTCCACCGTGCGCTCCAGCCGACCCCGTTCCACCGGCTTCAGCAGATAGTCGACCGCTGCGTGCTCGAAGGCATCGACCGCGTACTGATCATAGGCGGTGACGAAGACCACTTCCGGCGCGGATCGGTCGGCCGGCCAGCGCTCGGCGACCCGCTGCGCCACGTCGAGGCCGGTCAGCCCGGGCATGCGGATGTCGAGGAACAGCACGTCGGGCAGCAGTGCCAGCGCCTTCTCGACCGCACTCAGTCCGTCGCCGGCGCGCGCGACGATCTCCACCGCAGGCCAGACCGACTTCAGTTCCGCCGCCAGCGTCTCCGCGAGCAGCGGCTCATCCTCGGCGATCAGCGCCGTCGGCATCGAGCGAGGTGAGAAGGATGCTCAGGCTGATCCTGACGCCGCTCGGATGATTGTCGGCGATGTCGAGGCGCGCTTCGGATCCGTAGAGAGCAGTCAGCCGCTCCGCCACCAGCGAGAGCCCCACACCCGTCGGCGACACTTCCGACGCGCGACCGACGCCGGTATCCGCCACCGTGAGCAGCAGCCGATCGCCATCGATCGCGGCGGCCACGTGCACCGAGCCGCCCTCGACCTTCGGCTCGAGGCCGTGCTTGATGGAGTTTTCCACCAGCGGCTGCAACAGCCGCGGAGCGACCATCACGCCTTCCAGTTCATGCGGCAGGTCGAGCGTGAACTTGAGCCGCTCGCCCATGCGGATCGCGAGCAGGTCAAGGTAGGCATTGAGGAACCAGAATACGTCCTTGAGCGACACGCGCTCCGAGCGGGACACCGCGAGGCTCAGCCGCAGCAGCTGAATCAGACGATCGAGCATGAACTGCGCGCGCGAGGGATCGGTCGTGACCAGGCAACGCAGGTTCGCGAGCGTGTTGAACAGCATGTGCGGTTCGATCTGCGCGGCCAGCATGCGCAGGTGCGATTCGGTGGCGCGGCGCTCCACTTCCTCGGCGCGCAGCGCCTGACGGGCGAGTTCGGCTTCCAGATGCGCCACTTCCGCGCGGCGCCACAGCAGGAACACGCCGAAGGCGCCGCCCAGCATGGTGATGAGCAGCGTGAGCGCGCCGGCACGCGCGGCCATCTCGGCCTGCGTCACTTCGCGCGCGAAATCGATGATGCCCTCCGGCGAGCCCAGCATCCAGCTCGCGAGCGAGTAGCCCGCGACGTAGCCCAGGGGAACTGCCCCGAGGTAGACGAGGACCATGCCCCAGGGCGTCGGGATGCGGCCGGGCCAGAACACACGGCGCGCCACCATCGACGAGAAGAACGTGATGAGGCCGATGCACTGCGAAAAGACCCACAGCCGGCTGTAGGTCATGCCGTTGCCGGCGTCCATGCCCAGATAGAGGATGCCGGCGATGGCGCTGTTCAGCACCAGCCAGACGGCGACGTCGCGCGAGAACTGGACGAGGCAGATGCCGGCGGTGGCGGGAAGCGGCGGCAGCGCGGCGCGCTGGGTGGAGGCGAGGCTCATGGCGGAAACGGTCGGCTGCATGGTAGCACTCCGGATGCCGGCATCATCTCACCCTTCGCAGGGTCGCCCAGGGGCCAGCTCACCCAAGGGAGGGGCCGCAGGCCCGTCGGGGGACATCATCTCCGGTCAGGATCGACCGAAAAAAACCGCCGGATGCGAGGGGATACGAATGCCGCATCCGGCGGATCGAGTACGCGGCGCCGGGAGGAGGGAGAGGTTGGCGCCGCGGTGCTTCAGGGGTGACGCGGCGGCGTCACCCCATTGCCCGGAACTTACGAACCGGAGCCGTCGCGCGGGGCGGCCACGTTCACCGCCACTTGGCTGACGGTGCGGGTGGCGGCCTTGGCAGCCACTTCGTTGCCGGAACGGTCACGCGTACCGATCTGGTCGGCGGCGGCAACCTTCACCGCGCCCAGGGCCGTGCGGCCATGGCCGCCACGATTGTCCTGTTCGACGGGGGTACCGGCCGCGAAGGCCGAGGCGGAAACGAGGGTCAGAGCGGCGACGGCGAGAAGAGTCTTGCGAGCATTCATGGCGTTCTCCTTGAGCGGTGGGGTGATTCGACTTGGGCTGCTGATGACCGCCGGGCCTTCGCCCTACGCGTTTCATCAGACTGCGATGCCATGATGCGCAGCCACCCCAGGAGGGAGCCACGGGTGTGCGACGAATGACCGGTTTCGGGCGCCGAACTGCCGCCCGAGGCGACAAACGGTGGACGCCGGCGTCCGCGGAACCCCTGGAATCCGGTGGAAATCGCGGCCCGGCCGGTCAGGAACGCGGTCCCGGCGGCCACCGGGACCCCGCGGTCAACGCTTTCCGACGCGCCCGCCCAGGCGCAGGCCGAGCATGAAAATGTCCTGATCCCGGTTGTAGAACGAGGCAACGCGCGTGTACATGAACCCGGCCTCCAGGGTGTGCCGCCGGGTCTCGGCCAGCCGGTAGGCGGCCCGCAGGCTCAGGATGCCCATCAGATTGAGTTCCTGATCCCGCGCGCCGTCATAGGCGACGTAGGGGCCGGCGCCGAAACTGAAGGTGAACCGGTCGGGCGCCGTGCTCCACCACAACTGCACCGGCACCCCGGTCCGGTGGGCGAGGATCGTGTCGCCCTCGGACAGGAACGCCACGGAAATCCCGGACGGCTTCCACCAGTGATCGGAATCGAGGAGGTACTGGGCTTCGAGCTGATAGGCGGCCGCGCTGTTCTGCGTGCCGAGCTGGGTGGTCCTGGAGGTTCCGCCCCATACGCTGACCTGGGCATTCAGCCCCAGGGGATTCTCCGAATCCGCCGTGTCGGTGAAATCGCGCCCTAGGCCGAACAGCACCGCGTTCGAATTGAACGAACCCGGTACCCAGGTGTTGTTGTATTGGGTCCGGAAGTACCAGCCGCCCGGCGAGAACCGCCACTTGAGCGCGGCCGAGGTCATCAGTCCCAGACGGAAATCGTTCAGCCGTTCCCCGTCGATCGTGGTGTTGTTCATGGTCGCGTAGGGGCCGGTCCCGAGCTGGAGTTCGAACCGCTCGCCGAGCGGCAGGACGTACCAGCCCTGGGCCGCGAGACCGTCGCGATGGTTGTTGGTGAGGTGGCCGTCGTTGTTGTACGCGAACCCGAGACCCCAGCGCTTCTCGTCCGGCCGGTAGATGAATCCGCTCTGCGCCGTCCACGTGGTCTCGCTCAAACCGCGCAGCGCACCGCCCATGATGAAGAAGTCGCTGTGCTCGATGTCGGCTTCGGACTGCGGCTGCGCGGATACCGGCAACGCCGCGCACAGGACGGCGAACAGCAGACGCTTTCTCATGGCGATGGACTCCCGACGCTTCGCGCACCGTTGTTCTCATGGGAGGACGAAGTCCTCTCTCGGGCGGTCAGAGCCGGGTCGGCCCGGGCGGGTTCCCCCGCCCTTCTAGCGTTCGGTGTCCTTCCCCACAAACTCCGGCAGCATCGCGTGCTTGCCCGTGGTGGTCGTGAGCGCGATCTGCTCCAGCTTGTGCTGCACGAAGTCGATGTGCTGGCGCAGGAGGTAGAGCTGGTTCGCGAATGCCACGGGCGTATGCAGTTCGTTCACCTCGCGCTCGATCCAGTCCAGGCGCTCGCCGAAGTCGCGGGTCTCACCCTTCGTGAGCTGGCGGCGCAGTTCGTTCTCGATGTACATCAGCTCGCCGTACCAGCGGAAGATGCGCCGGCGCATGCTCCAGGCGTAGAGCGGCGGCAGGATGCGCGCGAGCGGGAACACGATCGCCAGCGCCGGGATCAGTACGACGAGCGCCCGGTCGGCCAGGTTCGCGAGCCAGAACGGCAGATAGCGCTGCAGGAAAGGCGGGCCGCGCTCGAAGAAGCGCGTGGCCTGATCCGAGATCGGGAAGTCGAACTTGTTGGCCGCCGGCAGCTCACCTTCGCGGTTGAACATCCCCACTTCGCCGTGGGTCGCCTTCGCTGCCTGCAGGAACAGCATCTGGATCGCGGGATGCAGATCGGCGTGCGCGAGAATCTGCGTCTGCGCAGCGAGCAGCGTGATCGGCGCGATGGGCATGTTGGAGGGCAGGTCGATGCCACCCTCCGGCAGCACCACCTTCTGCAGGAACGGGATCTTCTTCACGTAGGCGTCGGCGCGCCGGCGGAAATCGACCATGTAGACGTCGGGCGCGAAGAACAGCGCCTTCAGGATGCCGGCCTCGGGCGATTCCAGCAGGAAGGCGCACTGGGCCTTGCCCGTGAGCAGCGCCTCCGCCGCCTGCACCCCGCCGATGTCGAGCGCGGTGAAGTCCTTTTCATCGGTGCCGTTGGCCTTGAGCAGTGTGGTCACCATGCGCCGCATGCCGGCGCCCTTGCCGCCGATCGCCACGGCCTTGCCGTGCAACGGCGGCAGATCGTCGAAGCGATGATCACCGCGGCAGAACACCCACAGCGCCTCGTACGCAACGGTGCCGAGCGAGACGAGATGCGGCGCCTCCTCGACGTCGCCGATGCCGCCCCGAACGAAGGCAGCATCCACGTGGGGTGGCGCTTCCTCCGTCGCGGTCGACGCGGCGATGGTCGCCGGCACGGGGCGTGCGCCGTTCTGCGCAGCGTGGTCTTCTTTCGGCTCGGGAGACGCGCTGCGCAGCAACTTGTAGTTCTCGCGCGCGCCCTTCGTCGGCAGCGCCTCGAGCTTCACGCCGTTCTGCTCGAACACCTTGCGGTAGCGCTCGGCGAAGACCTGGTACGCCGAGCCGTCCGGACCGGTGGCCAGCACGACGCGCTTGGGCGGTGCCGGTTTGATGAACTGGGCCGCGATCCAGAAGCATACGAAGATCGCCAGGAGCACCGGCACGCCGACGAACAGCCATTCGCGCCACGGGAAGGTCTGGGTCCAGGCGAGCGGTCGGAACTTCTTCACTTGATCGACCAGGCTAAACATCTCCCGTCCCCTTCAGGAAGTCGAAATCGCAGCCGTGCTCGGCCTGCAGCACGTGATCCGCGTACAGGCGCTGATAGCCGCGCGACGGAAAGACCGGCGGCTGCAGCGTCGTGCGGCGACGCGCGAGTTCCGCCTCGTCCACCAGCAGGTCGATGCGCCGCTGCGCCACGCTCAACCGGATGCGATCACCGTTGCGTACGACGGCGAGCGGTCCACCCGAAGCGGCGTCGGGCGAGACGTGCAGCACGACGGTGCCGTACGCGGTGCCGCTCATGCGCGCATCGGAGATGCGCACCATGTCCTTGACGCCCGCCTGCGCGAGCTTCTTCGGGATCGGCAGGTAGCCGGCCTCGGGCATGCCGGTCGGACTCGCGGGGCCGGCGTGCTTCAGCACCAGAAAATCCTCGGCGGTCACGTCGAGCGCAGGATCGTCGATGCGCGCGGCGAGATCCTCGAGCGATTCGAACACCACCGCGCGGGCCTCGCGTTCGAACAGCTTCGGATCAGCGGCGGAGCGCTTGATGATGGCACCGTTCGGCGCGAGCGAGCCGAACAGGGCAGCGAGACCTCCGACCGGATGGAACGGCTCCGATCGCGGGCGGACGATGGCGCGATCCACGAACGCCGGTTCACGCACACGGCTGCCCAGCGTTTCGCCGGTGACCGTGAGGCAATCGAGATGCAGCAGATCACGCAGTTCCCACAGCAGCGCGTCCATGCCGCCCGCGGCATGGAAGTCGGCCATGTAGTAGGCGCCGGTGGGCTTCAGATCCACCAGCACCGGCGTGCGATCGGACAGTTCGTTCAGGCGGGCGAGCGGAATGTCGATCCCGCGGCGCCCCGCGATCGCCGTGAGGTGCACGATAGCATTGGTGGAACCGCCGATCGCGAGCAGCACGGTGAGCGCGTTCTCCACGGACTTCGGCGTGATGACTTCGGAAGGCCGCGGCCCTTGCGTGATCATCGCGACGGCGCGGCGTCCGCTCGCTTCGGCCGCGCGGATGCGGTCGGCGTGCACGGCCGGAATGCCTGCGGTGTTCGGCAGGCTCATGCCGAGCGCTTCGGCGATGCACGCCATGGTGCTCGCGGTGCCCATCACCGCACAGGTCCCTGCGGTGGTGGCGAGGTTCGCCTCGATGGTGTCGATGCCCGCGTCGTCCACTTCGCCGGCGCGATACTTCGCCCAGAACCGCCGGCAGTCGGTGCAGGCGCCGAGACGCTCGCCGCGGAACGGCATCGCGAGCATGGGGCCGGTCACGAGCTGGATCGCGGGCAGGTCGGCGCTCGCCGCACCCATCAGCTGCGCCGGCACGGTCTTGTCGCACCCGCCCACCAGCACCACCGCGTCCATGGGCTGCGCACGGATCATCTCCTCGGTATCCATGGACATCAGGTTGCGGAACATGAGGCTGGTGGGACTCAGGAAGACCTCACCCAGAGAAACGGTGGGGAAATCGAGCGGCAGCCCGCCGGCCGCGAGCACGCCGCGCTTGACCGCTTCAACGAGCTCGGGCACGCCGCGATGACAATTGTTGAAACCGCTGTCGGTGCGGGCGATGCCGACGATCGGCTTGTCCATCAGCTCGCGCGACAGCCCGGTGGCCTGGGCGAACGAGCGGCGCAGATAGAGGGCGAACTTGCGGTCGCCGTAGTTGGTGAGGTTGCGGCGGTAGCCGCGGTCCTGGGTCATGGCAGGCAAGGTAACCCCGTTTCCCGGGGCGTTGCGTTAGAGTCGGTCCGCATTCTATTGGAGGTACCCGATGAACAAGACGATTTCCGCCCTTTCCCTGCTCGCCGTGCTGGCTGCCACCCCGCTCGCCCACGCGGACCACGGTCACGACCATGAAACCGGCCGCGTGGCGCTGCAGGGCCAGGCCGCGATGGACGTCGACAACGACACGATGCACGCGACGCTGTACGTCGAGGAAGAGGATGCGAATCCCGTGCGCCTCGCCGACACCGTGAACAAGGCGGTTGCCGACGCCGTGAAGGTGGCGAAGGCCACCGCAGCAGTGACGACCCGCACCGGCGGTTATCAGACCTACCCCGTCTACGACAAGACGCGCATCGTGCGTTGGCGCGCCCGTTCCGAACTGCTCCTGAAGAGCACCGACTTCAAGGCGCTGTCGGATCTCGTCGGCAAGCTGCAGTCGACGCTCAAGCTGGGCGGGGTCTATTTTTCGGTTTCACCCGAGGCCCGCCGGAAGATCGAGGACGAACTGACCACGGCGGCGATCGATGACTTCAAGCGCCGGGCCGACCTGGTCGCCCAGAGCTTCGGCGCCCGCGGTTACAAGGTGAAGGACGCGGCGGTCAACGCCGACGGCGGTATGCCCCCCATGCCGAAGCAGATGATCGTGGGTCTGCGCGGCGCCCCGGCCGCGGCCGACAGCGTGCAGGCCCCCATGGTCGAGGCCGGCACCAGCCGCATCGCCGTCAACGTGAACGGCACCATCCTGCTCGAGGGGCTGTAACGCCCCGGGGCACCCGCCCCGAAAACTCTCAAGCGCCCGGCGCCCGCGCCTTGCATTCCGGGCCCGCCCTGCGGTCGTCCCCGTCACCCATCGACGACGGACGGCCGCCGCGTTTCCGGCATCCGCGCGAACGCCAACAATAATTGGCGCCAAATCATGGACATGTCGCCCTCACCCCACGTTCGGTCCTGGTGGTAGAAGACGACCAGACCGTGGCCCTCGACATTGAGGAAGACCTCGAAGCGATGGGCTACCGGGTCGTGGGTACCGCCGCCACCGGTGTCCAAGCGGTCGAACTGGCCGCCCCCTTACCGAGTCGGTCGAGGCGACCGCCGATCGCATGTCCGTCGCCGACCGCTCGCTGCTCGACACGGCGCGGCGGGCGACCCGTTGATGCCTCGGATCTCGGCGCGCTTCAACGCACCCAGTTGATCTCCCGCGCCGTTGCAGTGCCCACCAGCACCGCACCGAGATTCGCAGGCATTTCGGCTTCCGTCTTCGAAACGGCGACACGGCCGGCCATGATCTCGGCGAAGCGCTGCGGCAACAGCGGCTGCTGATCCGGGTCGCCGTAGCCGTCGGGAAACACGGGCAGGTTCGTCGCCGGATCGTATTTGTCGGTGGCGCCCACGGTGTGCAGCAGTTCATGGGCCACGACGACCTTGTTCTGCGCCGTCTGCTCCTCCGAGGCGAAGGCATGGACGACACCGATGAGCCCCTTCTGCAATCCCAGGGAGTGCGGCACTGTGGTCGAGAGCTTGGGATCGTGAAAGATCACGAACATGCGCACGTGCGGCGCCGGCCCCTCGACCTCGCCATGCTGCCAGGCCCAGAACCGCATCTGCAGGCTCCACAGCAGCACGGAAAGGCCGCTCTCGCCGTACGGCGGCGGTGGCGGCAGGCCATCCACCCGGTGGGCGACCCGCACTTCCACCGGGTGCGAGAGCGTCAGGCCGTAGCGCTTGCCCTCCTCACGGAAGAAGTCATCGACGGACGCGAAGGTTTCGGTGGTCAGCGCGGCAATGTAGCCGCCGGTGGCAGGACTCGCGTCCGCCGCGATCGGGAAGACGGCCACTCGCAATGGCCGCTCCCACGAAGTCGTCCGCGCCCGCGTGAGCCATGCGCCGACGCCGACGTTGATCAGGATCAGGAGGAGGATGGCGATGCGGACCTTCTTGAACATGCGCTCGTCTGGTCGCGTAGGCTGAAAGTCGAGGACGAAAGGCTTTCAACACGAAGGAAGATCGAAGTAGGGGGCCTTCTTCGTGTGCCTTCGTGCCCTTCGTGCCCTTCGTGTTTCACGCTTTTCGCTTCTCTTTTGTCCTTGCCCTACACCCGCTCCACGATCGTGCAGGTCGCCTGACCGTGCCCGATGCACATGGTCTGCAGTCCGAACTGACCGCCGGTCTTCTCGAGGCCGCTCAGCATCTTCGCCATCAGGCCGCCGCCGGTCGCTCCCAGCGGATGACCGTGGGCGATCGCGCCACCCCATTGATTGACCTTGTCGAGATCGACACCGAGTTCCGCCGCCCACGACAGCACGACGGATGCGAACGCCTCGTTGATCTCGAACCAGTCGATGTCCTGAAGCGTAAGGCCGGCCTTCTTGAGCGCGAGCTGGGTGGCGGGAATGACGCCGGTCAGTTGCAGCATCGGATCGGATCCGACCACCACGCGTGCCCGGAAGCGCGCCCGCGGCTTGAAGCCGTCCGCGGCCGCGCGCTCGCGGTTGCCCACCAGGACTGCAGATGCCCCGTCGGAGATCTGGCTCGCGTTGCCGGCGGTGACCACGCCGTTGCCGGCGGGTCGAAACACCGTCTTCAGCGTGCGCATCTTCTCTTCATCGATGACGCCGCGCACGCCCTCGTCGATCTCGAGCGTCATGGATCGAGCTTCCGGACTGACGCCTTCGATCGCGACCAGTTCACGGTTCAAGCCCGCCCGCTGCGCTGCATAGGCCTTGCGGTGGCTCGCCTTGGCGAATTCATCCACGTCACGACGGCTGATGCCCCACTTCTCCGCGACCCGTTCGGCACTCTCACCCTGGTGAATGAGTTCGTGCTTCTCGAAGAGCTCCGGATTGAGCGTGTCGAAACCGCTCACGCCTTCGCGACCGAGGCTGATGTCGAGGAACATGGGCGCGCGGGTCATGCTCTCGACACCGGAGGCGATGACGTAATCCATGTCGCCCGATGCGACCGCCTGCGCCGCAAAGTGCACTGCCTGCTGGCTCGAACCGCACATGCGGTTCAGGGACACGCCGGGAATCTTGACCGGAAAGCCGGCCAGCAGAACGCCGAGACGCCCGGGATTCGCCGCCTGCTCGCCGGCGAGCGTGACCGTGCCGTTGACGACGTCCTCGATCTTGTCGGGGTCGATGCCGGCGCGGTCCACCAGCGCCTTCAGTGTGTGTGCAAGGAGGCTGTCCGGTCGGACCTCACGGAGCGCGCCGCCGCGGCGGCCGAAGGGGGTGCGGACGGCTTCGAGAATGACGGCTTCCGGCATTGCTCACCTCTAGAGTAAAGATCGAACAGCTTTCGACACGAAGTACATGAAGAGCACGAAGAACACGAAGCAAAACGAAGCGAGGCGACTGAAACCCTCCTTCATTTACCTTCGTGTTCTTCGTGCTCTTCGTGTCCTTCGTGTTTCACGCTTTTGACTCTTCTCACCGCCGAGCCAACTCCCGGGCGATGATCGACTTCTGGATCTCGCTCGTTCCCTCGTAGATCTGCAGCACCTTCGCATCGCGGAACAGTTTCTCCACCGGATACTCGGTACTGTATCCCATGCCCCCGAACACCTGCACTGCCTCGGTCGCGCAGAACATCGCACTGTCGGCCGCGAACAGTTTCGCGTAGGCGGCCTGCAGCGTATTCGGCTGTCCGGCATCCAGCAATCCGGCCGCCTGATAGACGAGCAGCCGCGACGCCTCCACACGCACGCCCATGTCGGCGAGCTTGTGGCCGATGGCCTGGTGTTCGATGATCGGCTTGCCCATGGTGTGCCGCTCGCAGGCGTAGGCCACCGCTTCGTCGAGGCAGCGCGTCGCCAGCGACAGGGCCAGCGCACCCACCATGGGTCGCGACCGGTCAAAGACCTTCATTGCGATCATGAACCCGTGGCCTTCGTCGCCGATCAGCCGGTCGGCGGACACCTCGACGTCGTTGAAGAACACTTCGCCGGCGGGCGCGGCGCGCTGACCCAGCTTGCCCAGCGACTTGCCCAGCGACACGCCGGCCGCATCGCGGTCCACGAGGAACGCGCTGACGCCACGATGCCCGGCAGCGGCGTCGGTCTTCGCGAAGACGATGAAGAACTGCGCGAGCGGTGCGTTCGAGATCCAGATCTTGGACCCGTTGATCACGTAGCGATCGCCGCGCCTCTCCGCCCGGGTCTTGATGCCGGCCACGTCGGAGCCGGCGCTCGGCTCCGTGACGGCGTAGGCGCCCCATTGCCCTTCCAGCAACCGGCCGAAGACGAGCTTCCTCTGAGCCTCGGTCCCGGCGGAGTGGAACACGTCGGCCACGATCGTGTTGATGCCGATGGCACCGGTGATGCCGGCACACCCCCACCCGAGTTGCTCGGTGACCAGCGCGACTTCGAGACTGCCGAGTCCCGGACCACCGTAGGCCTCGGGCACCGTCAGGTTCACCAGCCCCACGTCGCGCAGCTTGTGGAACACCTCCATGGGAAAACGCGCTTCCTGGTCGCAGCGGGCCGCGATCGGTGCGATCTCGTTGCGCGCGAACTCGCGCGCGAGATTCTGGATGAGCTTGCGCTCTTCGGTCATCAGAAAATTCATCGGTCGATCCCGTCGCGCGGGCTGTCAATCACGCGGACGCCGAATTGCCGGCGTGGTGGAAGTGGAGGAACGCCCCGGGCGGCCACTACAGACCGAGCGCTCTTCGCAGCAACATGGTACGTCGATCGATCTCCGCATCGGCGAACCCGAGCGACTGCACTGCCTGCAGGAGACGAAGATCGTCCGCGCCGCCGAAAAACGAGCTGAAGTTGCGAAGCTTGACCAGGCAGTCCGTTGCGCCGCCCAGCAGCCAGTCGGCCCACCGGTTCTCCGGATCGATCCGATCGAAGTTCGCCCCGGGAGCGAGGAACGGTTCGTCGAACGCGAATGCACCGCCCACGCGGGAGACTTCGTCGACGAGTCGCTGAAGGGCTTGATACGCCGCCTTCCGTTCGCCGAAATCTGCGAGGATCCGGGCCGCCGTGGACAACCGGGTGCCATTCCACTGCCGGCCCTTGATGATCTCGGCGGCGGCACGCAGCTTTCCTACACGCTCCTCCAGCGTCCTCCCCGCATCGAAGGCCTCGGCGTGCAACCGCATGGCCTCCATCGAGGCTGCACCATCCGCGGTGCGCGTCGTCGCGAAATCACCATCCCAGGCGGGCAGCAGCCGCAACGCATAGGGAAGCATCTCCATTCTCGCCTCGAACGCCGCAGCAGAGCCGGCCGAGACGGTCGACGGCAACGACTCGACGAGCAGACCGCGAGCCGCCAGACGCCCGGAACAGCTGCGCGACGACGCGAACAGATTCAGCGTGAAGAAGTCGATGGTGTCCGGCGTCGCAACCGGGACCGGGATCAATGTCCCCATGGAAACGAGCAGCCGATAGAGGGACAGTCCTTGCCGGTACGCTTCAGCGACCGCGCCGACGTTGTACGTCTGCGGGCCGGCATTCCATTCGAACATCACCAGCGGATCATCGCGAGCGATCAGTTTCGAGGCTCCTCGAAGCACAGCCTCTTCCTCGCCTTCGACATCGATCTTGAGGACGGCGAGCCGGGACGCGGCGCCCAGGTCTCCGGACTCGTCGAGGGTGGTCAGCGCCACACGCACGGTGGCGTTGCTGGTTCCCTCCTTGTCATGCAGCGAACCGAGTTCGCCGGTTCCTCCCAGCCGGAACTCCGCTTCACCGATCCGGTCGCTCACCGCGCAGCGCACGACGTCGATGCGCCCCGCGAAGTCGTTCGCCGAGACACTGATCTCCAGGCAATCGGCCACTGGGGGGGCGGGCTCGAAGGCGCGCACCCTGCCTTGCGGACCGACCGCATCCGCAAACGTCAGCGCATACACGCCGTAGTTCGCACCGGCATCGATGGCACCGTCGCCGGGCAGCAGAACACGGGCGAGAAAGGCTCGCTCCGGTTCGAACCAGTCCTCCTGCTCTTCGAGCACGAAACGAGTGATCTCACTCAGCTGGTCCGGAACACAGACGCGCAAGCCGCCGGCCATCGGTAGCAAAGTGACGTCAACCGACTGCTTCATGAACGCTCCACCCGCGGTGAGTGACTGTTCCTGTTACCTCAGCCGGCCTCGGCCCACTTCCAGTCGCGGAACTGTTCGCGCAGCTTGGTCTTCAGGAACTTCCCGGTGGATGTGCGTGGAATCGCTTCGACGAATGCGTAGGCGTCTGGTACTGCCCATTTCGCGAACTTGCCCGACAGGTACTGCCTCAGCTCGTCCTGCGTCGCCTTCGCGTCCTTCTTGAACACGATGACCGCGAGCGGCCGCTCGGCCCATTTCGGATGCGGTACGGCGATGACCGCTGCCTCCGCCACCGCCGGATGCCCCATGATCGCATTCTCGAGATCCACCGAACTGATCCACTCGCCGCCCGACTTGATGAGGTCCTTGGTGCGGTCGGTGATCTTCACGAAGCCGAGCGGAGTGATCGCCGCCACGTCGCCGGTGCGCAACCAACCGTCTTCGGTGAAGCTGTCCTGGGACGCAGGCAGGTTGTGATAGCTGCCGGTGATCCAGGGCCCGTGCACCTGGATCTCGCCGACGGCCTTGCCGTCCCAAGGCTGCTCGCCTTCATCGCCCAGGATGCGCAGATCCACCAGCGGCAACGGATAGCCCTGGGTGGCGTGGGTCGCGAAGCGCTCGTCCTCGGACACCTCGCCCTGCGTCTGTGTAACCTTGGCGATGGTCGCGAGCGGCGAGGTCTCGGTCATGCCCCAGCCCTGGATGATCTCGATGCCCTGCCTTGCATACGCGCGGATGAGCGACTCCGGCACCGCGGAGCCTCCCACGGTGAGGCGCAGTCCCGGCTGGAACTTCCAGCGGCCCGGGTTCTTCTCCAGGATCTGCACCATGCCGAGCCAGATGGTGGGCACGCCGCAGCTGATGGTGACCTTCTCGCCTTCCAGCAGCGGCAGCAGATCGTCCGGATGCAGGTGCGGCCCGGGGAACACCAGCTTGGTCCCGAGCATCGCCGCCGCATACGGAACCCCCCACGCGTTCGCGTGGAACATGGGAACGATCGGCAGGATGACGTCGCGACCGGAAATGCCGATGGAATCGGGAATCACCTGCACCAGCGTGTGCAGCACCTGCGAACGATGCGAGTACACCACGCCCTTCGGCCGTCCCGTGGTGCCCGAGGTGTAGCACATGGCGATGGGATCGTCCTCGTGCATCTCGGGATAGTCCCAGTCGCCGGTGGCGGTCTTCAGGAACGCTTCGTAGTCGACGCAGCCGGCCGGCACCGGCTTGCCCGTGAGCGATACGACGATGACCTTCTCGATCTTCGTCTGCGCCTTGAACTGCTCGAACAGCGGCAGCAGCACGTCGTCCACGATGATGAAGCGGTCCTCGGCGTGGTTCGCGATGAAGCCGATGTCGTCGGGTACGAGCCGCAGGTTGAGCGTGTGCATCACCCCGCCCGAGGCGATCACGCCGAAGTAGGCTTCGAAGTGGGCGTAGTGGTTCCACATGAGCGTGGCCACGCGCTCGCCCTTCTTCAGGCCGGCCTTCTGCAGCGCTTCGGCGAGGAGCCGCGAACGACGGTAGAACTCGCCGTAGGTGCTCCGGTGCAGCGACTTGTCCGGCATGCGCGAGACGATTTCGACGGACCCGAACAGCTTGCCTGCGCGCTCGAGAAAGTGCGTGAGATTGAGCGGCACTTTCATCATGGTCGACTGCATGACACCCCCTCCAGGATTTGCCGCACTGCAGCGGCATTGATCTCGAGCGACCGCGACGGCCGATCAAAGTCCGGCCGCATCATGACTCCCGGCAGCCGACGCGTATGGTGCCTCTTTCACGGGGTTGCTGCACGCCCATGCACCGAACCGGAAACGTGTGCGTTCAGTCCGCAAAGAGCCGTACCGGATTCCCTAGAAATAGACCTTCAGTCCCGCCAGGACATTGGTGGCACGGTCGCCGCCATAGCTCCGCCCGACGGCCCCGATGAGTCTGACGCTTCGCGACAACGAATAGCGAAACCCGAGATCGAATCCGGCCGTGGGACCTTCCCCCTCGCGTCGACTCGAGTTGCCGTACAGCTCGACGCCGATCTCGGCACGATCCTGGATGCGGCGCTCCAGTACCGCACCGTAGAACCAGTAGCTCCGGCCGTCCTCCCCTCTTCGCCACTTGTAGCGCGTGTCGGCGTACGCCGTCCATGCACCCCAGCGCCGCTGATAGAGCAGCGGAAGATCCGCAGTCACCTTGCCTGCACCCAGACCCCGATCCGGATCCCCTGTCGGAAAGGCAACCTCCGGGTCGATGCCGAAGTACCCGCGTTGCGGCTCGACGCCGAAGCGCCGCTTGTACTCGAGGAACGCATCGCCAACGCCGCTGCGACGCGGCTGACCCGCATCTCGAGCGAACGGAACCGGCAAGCCGGCACTCAGCTGCGTTCGGTCGTTGTAGCCGTAGTTGAAGTCCAGCGTGGTCCACTCGCCGCTCGCGCTTCCGTCGCTCGCCCGACTGAGCGTGGAGGGAAGAATCACCTCCCATTGGCCGCGTTCCGGTGGATCCGGATCGTTCGACAGGAAGGGCGGCCCTGCCCGTGCCAAACCTGCGACCAGGAACGTGACGAAGCCTGAGGTCGCTCGCAGACAAAGCCGACCGAAGCGCGTCGCGGAATCCGGCGGAACCATTTTGATGTTATATGCTCTACATACTCGTTTAATATATTACTCAATATGAACCCAGTCTGGCGCATCCTCGTGGTGACCATGCCGACTGCCAACAGCACGGCCCGCATGCGCTTGTGGCGCGCCATCAAGGGGCTCGGCTGCGGCGTACTGCGGGATGGCGTCTACCTGTTGCCGGATTCGGCAGGCGCCGATAGCTCCCTGGCTGCGCTCGCCGACGACGTGATCGGGGCGGGTGGTCAGGCTCACGTGCTGCAGATTGCGGCCTCGACCGACGACCAGGCGGCGCAGTTCGCGGCCATGTTCGACCGGTCACCTGAGTTCGCGGACCTCGCCAAAGAAATCGCGACGGTTCACGCGCGCGTGAAGAAGCTCGGCGAGGCCGACCTGCGCAAGCGGATGAAATCTCTGCGCTCGCGCCTGGATGCCCTGCAGGCCATCGACTTCTTCCCCAGCGACGCTTCGACTGGAACCGCGCTGGCGATGACCCGGCTGGAGGCGACCGTCACGGAGCGGTTGTCGCCTGGCGAACCCCATCCCCAGCAGCGGTCCGTGGCCCGGCTGGACCCCGCCGACTATCAGCGGCGCACGTGGGCGACACGCCGCCGCCCCTGGGTCGATCGGATCGCGAGCGCCTGGCTCATCAAGCGCTTCATCGATCCACGGGCCCGCTTCGTCTGGCTCGCGAAGCCGAAAGATTGCCCGCGCGACGCGATCGGCTTCGACTTCGACGGTGCCGAGTTCTCTCACGTCGGTGACCTGGTCACGTTCGAAGTGCTCGCTGCCAGCTTCGGGCTCGACGAGGATGTGCCGCTGCGCCGCATCGCGGCCATCGTGCACTTCCTGGATGTGGGCGGTGCCCCGGTGCCGGAAGCTGCCGGTCTGGAACGGCTGATCTTGGGCCTCCAGCGCATCTGCGAAGACGACGATCAGTTGCTGACCCAGGCACGCATGCTCCTCGACGGCTTCTACGAAGCCTTCAAGACCGAGGAGACGTCGCAATGACCTCCGGCGGGCCGATGCGGCACACCATCACCTTCGACGAGGCGTTCCGGTTCTGGCTGAAACTCGGCTTCATCAGCTTCGGTGGCCCCGCAGGCCAGATCGCGATCATGCATCGCGAACTCGTGGAGCAGCGGCGCTGGATCTCGGAGGGTCGCTTTCTGCACGCGCTGAACTACTGCATGCTCCTGCCGGGACCGGAAGCGCAGCAACTCGCGACCTATATCGGCTGGCTGATGCACCGCACGTGGGGTGGGATCGTGGCGGGCGCCTTGTTCGTGCTGCCTTCGTTCGTGTTGCTGATCATCCTCTCGTGGGTGTACGTGCGGTTCGGGGACCTGCCGTGGGTCGCCGGGATACTCCACGGCATCAAGCCCGCCGTCGTTGCGATCGTTCTGCACGCCGCATGGCGGATCGGCACCCGGGCACTCAAGAACCCATGGTCCTGGGGAATCGCGGTGGCTGCCTTCTCGGCGATCGCGCTGCTGGGCGTGCCGTTCCCGTTGATCATCCTCGGCGCCGCCGCGATCGGGGCGTTGGCCGGCGGACGGCTGACAGCGAATCCCACGGATCAACACCGGAAGGGCACTGCCGCCGCGGGTGGCGCGGTGATCGATGACGACACCCCTACGCCCGCGCACGCCTCGTATTCCTCGCGCCGGCTCGCCATCACGATCGGGACCGGTCTTCTGTTGTGGGCGCTCCCGCTCGTCCTGATCGCCGCCTCCGTCGGATGGGCCGGCACACCGATGCGCATGGGGTGGTTCTTCACCAAAGCCGCCTTGCTGACCTTCGGTGGCGCCTATGCGGTACTGCCGTACGTCTATCAAGGCGCCGTCTCGCAGTTTCATTGGCTGACGGCAGCGCAGATGATCGACGGTCTGGCGCTCGGCGAAACCACGCCCGGACCGCTGATCATGATCGTGACCTTCGTCGGGTTCGTCGGCGGGTGGAACCAGGCCGACACCACCTTCACGCTAGGGGCGGCAATTGCGGGCGCCAGCGTAGCCACGTACTTCACGTTCCTGCCGTCGTTCATCTTCATCCTGACCGGCGGTCCGGTGATCGAATCGACGCATCGCACGCCTCGATGGAAAGCCCCCCTGACCGCGATCACGGCAGCCGTGGTGGGCGTGATCGTCAACCTGGCCATCGTCTTCGGCGAGCACGTGTTTCTTCCGGCAGGTGCCGGACAACCGGCGGACTGGATAGCGATCGCGCTCTTCGTCGTCGCGGCGGTTGCGCTGTTCCGCTTCCGCATCGGCGTCGTCCCGTTGATCGGCGCGTTCGGCGCCATCGGCCTGTCCCTGCAGTGGTTCGTTCAATGAACGCGCACCGCGCTCATCTGCAACGGCGATGCCCGACCACTGGTCGATGCACGCCCTGCAACCTACGTCACAGTCGGATGGGCACCAATAGAAGTGTCCCGCCCTGCGACTCTTGTCGATGTGTTCTTTTCAGGAGAGATTCATGATCCGACAGAATCCGTTTCACCGACCGCTCCGTGTCGGCATTGCCATTGCGTCCATCGCCGTGTCCCTGCTCGCAATCGGCAGCGCGACAGCCAAAAGCTACGACGACGCCGAGGTCGCCGCACTGCTGCCGGCACTCGAACAAAGCAGGCTCTCGCTGGCCGACGGCGTCAGGCAACTCGCCAAGGGCGAGGAGTCGGCGGTCTCGGCCAAGTTCGAACTGAACGACGACAAGCAGCTCTCGCTTTCCGTCTATACCGCCGAGAAAGGGCTGGCGGTTGACGCCGAGCACAATGTGCTGAAGGAGTTCGCGGGCGATCCGCGGCAGCTCCCCTGGAAACCCGAGGCCGAGGTCTTCAAGGACATTCCGCACGTGGCCCGGGCTTCCGAGCATCTCACCCTGATGTCGCAGACGCGGATGCCGCTCGCGCAGTTGATCGGGACGGCGCAGAAGGAACACAAGGGTCGCGTGTTTTCCGCCATCCCGGCGGTGGAAGACGGGCGTGGCGTGCTCGTCGTTCTGATCGCAGCCGGCGACAAGGTCGAGGAATTCGCCTACGACCTGCGCACCGGTCGACAGGTAGCGCACGGGCCAGGGAAGTAGTTTCGCAGACCACCTAGCCAGGAGACACGCCATGCGCTGGATCACCCGGGAACGACCCAAGATCGATCGCATCGCCTGTCCCTGGCTGGTGGCGCGCTTCATCGACGCAGCCCCCGAGTTCCTGTTCGTGCCCGCGGGCGAGGTATTGGAGCAGGCGCAATCGAGTGCTGCGATTCCCTACGACATTCCCGGCGTCGAACTGAGTCATGAGGGCGAGATGTGCAGTTTCGATGCGTTCCTCGGCAAGTACCACCTGGACGATCCGGCACTGCAGAGACTCGCCCTCATCGTTCGCGGTGCCGACACGGGACGCCCCGACCTGGCACCGCAGTGCGCGGGCCTGCTCGCCATCTCCCTCGGACTGTCGCGCACTTTCCCCGACGACCACGAGATGCTGCGCGTCGGACTGATCGTCTACGACGCGCTGTATGCCTGGTGCCGTGAACTGCAGGACGAAACGCACGGCTGGCCGCCGACATCGCAGCAACGTACCTGAAGGATCCGGATCATGCGTGCTTTCCGCTCTCTACACTGTCTCGTCGGTCTCGCGATCGGCTGGAGCGCGTGCATCGCTGCCGCCGCCCCGCTCGCAGACGCCGCTCCCGAGACCACATTGGCCGCCGTCGAGCCCCTGATCGGCATGAAAGGCTCGTACATCGCAGCCGAATCGGTTTACAAGTTCACGCGGCCGCGGACGGACATTCCGGTACGCGTGGACGGCTCGATGCTGCCTCCCTTCATGGGCCTCACCACTTGGGCGGCATTCGCTCCGGGGGGACGCACCGAAGTCATGCTCGCGGGCGACATCGTGGTCTTCCAGGATGAGGTGGACCTGGTCATGGATGCCCTCATGGAAGGCGGCGTAGCGGTGACCGCTCTCCACAACCACTTCTTCTTCGACGACCCGAAAGTCTATTTCATGCACATCGGCGGCGAGGGGACGATCGAAACGCTGGCGCCAGCCATTCGTTCGGCCCTCGGGAAGATCGACGACCTGCGTCGCCGTGTCCCCGTACCGAAGGCTGCCTTCAACGAGGCACCGCTGCCATCGCCGAGCAGCATCACATCCGAACCCATCCGCACGAGTCTGGGATACGAAGGCCAGGCCAAGGACGGCATGGTCAAGGTCGTCATCGGCCGCAGCATCAACATGGAATGCGGATGCCCCGCCGGCAAGGAATTCGGCGTGAACACCTGGGCCGCATTCGCGGGCGCCGACGACGATGCGGTGGTCGACGGCGACTTCGCCGTGCTCGAGAGCGAATTGCAGCCGGTGCTGAAGGCCCTGCGGCGCGGCGGCATCCATGTGGTCTCGATACACCACCACATGACCGGCGAAACGCCACGCATGCTGTTCCTCCACTACTGGGGGCGGGGCCCCACGACGAGTCTAGCCGCAACGCTCCGCTCGGCACTGGACCAGCAGAAACTCGATTGAGAAGGACAGGATCATGAGAACGATGCTCTTCTCTTGCGTACTCGCGGCCATACTGGCTTCGGGCGCCTCTGCGGAGATGATCACTTTCGATCAGGACGCCGCCGGGCGAACACCTGAGGGTTGGATCGCCGGCGTCACCGGCTCAGGAAGCGCGCGGTGGATGGTGGCCACGGACGACAGCGCACCCAGCAAACCCAACGTGCTGCGGCAATCAGCGGTCGGCGCATTTCCCTGGATCGTGCTGGAACGCTACAAAGCACTCGACGGCTTCGTCGAAACCCGGTTCCGACCGCTGGCGGGGCGCGAAGATCAGGCGGGCGGCATCGTCTGGCGGTTCCAGAGCGGCGACAGTTACTACGTCGCGCGTGCCAATGCTCTCGAGGACAACGTGTCGATCTATTACGTGGAACGCGGGTCGCGCAAGACGATCCGGTACGTCGATGCCAGATCCTTCGGCGGCAACGTCGCTCGCAACCAATGGCACACGCTGCGGGTCGAGTACCGAGGGCCGAAGCACTCGGTCTTTCTCGACGGACGAAAGGCGCTGGAGGTCGAGGATGGTCACATCACCGCTCCCGGCACCGTCGGACTGTGGACCAAGGCAGACAGCGTCACCTCCTTCGACGACTTCGCCTATGGCCCGAATCCCTGAACGCGGATTGCCACGGGCAGGACGCTCCGGGGTGCCGCACCGCAAGTTCGCGATGGCGCCGGCGTTTGCCGCTGCACTGGCGTTCCTGTCGGCGTCGCTCGGTGCCGCCGAGCCGGTAGTGGTCTATACGTCGGTCGACGACGTGTTTGCGCGCCCGATCGTTCGGGCTTTCGAGCAGCAGACCGGGATTCCGATCCGGTTGGTTCCCGACACGGAGGAAACCAAGAGCACGGGTCTGCTCAATCGGCTGCTGGCCGAGCGCAAGCGTCCGCGCGCCGACGTGTTCTGGAGCGGCGACCCGGTGCGCGCCGCGATCCTGAAACAGCGCGGCATCTCCGAGGCCTACCGCTCGGTGCAGGCGGCCGGGATTCCCTCATCCTTCGTGGATCCGCAGTTCCATTGGACGGGTTTCTCGGCGCGGGTGCGGGTGCTGCTCGTGAACACCCGGCGCATGCAGCCCGACCGGACGCCTCGCTCCGTGCTGGAACTGGCAGACCCCAGGTATCGCGATCGGGGTTGTATTGCCAACCCGTTGTTCGGAACGACATCGATGCACGCCGCAGCCTTGTTCCAGGCTCTGGGCGACGCCAAGGCCCGCGACTTCTTCGAGGGCATGCGCAACAACGGTGTCCGGGTGCTGTCGTCCAACGGAGAGGTCCGGCGCGCCGTGGGCGCAGGCGAGTGTGGGTTCGGCGTGGTCGACACCGATGACGCCGCGGAGGCTGTGCGCGACGGCCTGCCCGTCGAAGTGAGTTATCCGGATCAGGATGGCATCGGCGCAGTACTGGTTCCCAATGCGGCGGTGCTCATCAAGGACGGTCCGAACCCGCCGGGCGGACGTCGCTTCATCGATTTCCTGCTGAGCGCCGAGACCGAGGCAGCCCTTGCGTCGGGCGACGCTGCGCAGTTGCCGCTGCGCACGGGCATTCCAGGGCCGCCCGGCATGGTACCCGTGAGCACTTTGAAGACGATGAAGCTCGACTATTCGCTGCTGGCGTCCCAGCTCGAGACGCTGTCGCGCGGATTCCTGAAGGCCTGGGTGGATTCGGCCCGGCGATGAGCTCACCCCTGGTGCTGGAACAGCCCGGGCGCTGGCGTGCAATCGGATTGCTGATGCTGCTCGCGCCGGTGGCGCTGGCAGTGATCCCCATGGTGAAATCGCCCGAGATCATCGAGGCCGGATTCGACCTCGGCATCGGGTATGGCAATGCGCTGGCGACCAGCCTGACTGTAGCCGTGGCCGTCGGGATCGCGTCGCTGCTGATCGGATTTCCCTTGGGACTGCTATGCGGGCTCTACCGATTTCCCGCCAGAGGCCTGTTCCTGGTCCTGTTCGCACTGCCTCTGCTCGTCCCATCCTTCCTCTGGGCGATCGGGCTCGCGATGCTGCGGGCCGCACTGGGGTGGTCGCCGGAAGGCGTACTTTCGGGGCCAAGCGCAGGCCTGATGGTGGGCACGGCTTCGGGTTTTCCCCTGGTCTTCTTCTCCACGCTGCTGTCTACCTCCTTCATCACTCGCGGACAGATGAATGCCACACGCATCGCCGGCGGCGAAGTGCTGCTGTTGCGTTGCGCGGCACAGGCCTCCTTGTGGACTGCAATTGCAGCCGCCGCGTTGGCCGCACTCGCCGCTCTCAATGACCCGGGGCCCGGCCAGATACTGGGATACCGAACCGCGGCGGGCGAGATCCTCGTGAGTTTCGCCGCGTTCTACGACTTCGGCCTGGCCTCCCGTCAGTGCCTCGCGCTGACCGCGGCAGGACTGGCGGTCGCGGCCCCATTGTTCGCGGCATTCGCTGCACGGAGTCCGCTGCCGCTGCTGGCCCGAGACTCGATGCCTCGCGTTGCACGGTCGATGGCGCCGATGCCCATAGCAATTCCGGTCGTAGCGACCTGCGTCGTCATGATCACACTGGTGCCACCGGTCATCGGCCTTGCGCTGCCTCTGCTGCACGGATTCCCGGTCGGCCGCACGTTCCATGAGGTCCTCAGGACGGCAAGCGCTACCTTGATCTATGCCGTGGGCGCCGGCGTCGCATCGACTGTCGTGGGGTTCGCGATCGCGATCGTCGTTGCCCGTGCCGATACGCTGCGCATCGGCGCGTTGGTCGCGTCGCTGATACTGCTCGCGCTGCCGTCATCGCTGCTCGCCCTCGGCGCTGTCCAGTGGAGTACCGACTCGCCGGCGGCACTCGACTGGCTGCTCCGCAGTCGCGCAACCGTCTGCTGGATACTGGGCGAGCGGTTCCTCCCGGTGGCGCTGTTGCTGGGCCTTGTTGCAGCCTCGAGATTGCCGCCATCCTGGGCGCAGGCTGCGGCAGTGCATGGCGTCTCCCTGACCACCCATGTCCGGCATGTCCTGTGCCCCTGGATCTTGCGCAGCGCGGCATTGTCGATGGCCCTCATTGCCATGCTGGCCACGGCAGAGACCGGCGTCGTCCTGATGCTGCGCCCTCCGGGAGCCGATTCCCTTCCAGTGGCGATCTTCACGGTCATGGCCAACGCGCCGGGCTCGCTCGTTTCCGCCCTGTGCGTCGCCTACCTCGGAAGCGCGGCTCTCGTCCTCGGGGCGCTGCGAGCACTCGCGGCCCGAGCGCGACCGTGAACGAAGCAGGGATCCGCGTGGAGGCAGCGACCGTCGCCTACGACGGCAGCGTCGTGCTCGACACCGTTACTCTGCAACTGGACCCGCACGAGAGCCTGGCGGTCATCGGAGCGTCCGGCAGCGGCAAATCGACACTCCTGCGGTTGATCGCGGGCCTCGAACCGCCGGACGAGGGCCGGATCGCGATCTCGGGGCGGTCCGTCAGCGAAGCGCACCGGATCCTCGTGGAACCCCGGCATCGATCGATCGGTATGGTCTTCCAGGACCTCGCACTCTGGCCGATGCTGTCTGCACTCGACAATGTCGCGCTCGGTCTGAGCGGCTGGCGTTCGGACCGCGCCGCCGCACGTGCACGCGCTTTGCACGCCCTCAGCCTGTGCGGCGCAGCACCGCTCGCCATGCGCATGCCCGGCGAGCTGTCCGGCGGCCAGCAGCAACGCGTCGCGCTCGCCAGAGCCATCGCAGCCGGACCACGCTGGCTCCTTCTCGATGAACCATTCGGCGGCCTCGACATCGTGACCAGGGAAGCCCTCTGCGCCGATATCTCCGCCGGACTGGAGCGACGAGATCATGGCCTCATCCTCGTGACCCATGACCCATTCGAAGCGGCGCGATTGTGCCGGAAGGTTGTGGTCCTGGACGCGGGTCGAGTGGTCGAAGCAGGTGAGATGCAAGCGCTCCTCGAAGCGCCGGCGTCGGCGATGCTGCAAGCGTTTGCGCGGATCCTGAGGCGGACGGATCCGGAGCGATGCCGCTGAACGTCGTACCGCTGGAAAGAACGCTCGGTCAGGATACGTCGCGGCTGAAACGTACGGTCCCTTTCTCGATGCCCTCTTGCACGACCGAGATCCCACCTCCGGCGATCATCCACTCCAGCCGATGGTCGCGGTACTGGCGCTTGATCTGACCGGCCTGCAGCAGCGCGGCCAGATCCGGCAGGGCAGCGATCGTTTGCTTCAACTGCTCGAGCACCTTCGCCACCGGCGGCTCGCGGTTTACCCGGTCGAACCATTCCGCGAGACGGGGACCAGGCTGCGGGAAGTAGCCGTAGCCCGCGGAGCGATTGAGGTAAGGTGCCACCGCGATGTCACCCCAACCGAAGCTCGTCCCGTTGAACCAGCGACGCCCTTCCAGCTGCCGGTCGAGCCATTGCTGATACCGCTCGATGTTGGCGCGACCGTAGGCCACCAGCCGATCGGCCAGTCGACCAGTCGCCCGTCGGAATCGCGTCACTTCCATGGTGCCCCAGTTGTTCGGCTCGTATTGCGTGTCCATGACATCCTCGATCATGCGCACGCGGGCCCGCTCGGCCGGGGCATCAGGCAGCAGCCTGGGCTCGGGCCATTTGTCCTCCAGGTACTCGAGGATGATGGTGGAGTCGAATACCTGCACATCATCGTCGATCAGTGTAGGGACCTCCGCCCGGAAATTCGCGTCGACGAATTCGCCGGCAGCCTTGCCCTGCGACATGCCGTCCGGTATCAGGGCCTCGAAGGGGAGACCCTTCGCATTCAAGGCCATCTTCACCTTCATCGCGTACGCGGACAGCGGATGCTCGTAGAGTCTCAACATGGCGGTGTTGTCCTCGAGGATGGGACATGGCGCTGTCGGTCGGGGGCCGGCAGCTACGACAACGCTACGGCACCAATACGACCTTGCCGCTCACCCGCTTGTTCATCACTTCGTTCAATGCCTCGGTCACGCGCTCGAGCGGATAGGTCGCATGGATGTGCGGCTTCACCTTGCCGTCGAGATACATCTGCATCAGTTCGGCGTTGTTGGCGCGATTGCGCTCCACCTCGTTCTTCGTGAACGCACCCCAGAACACGCCGACGATGGAACAGCCCTTCAGCAACGCGAGGTTCAGCGGGATCTTCGGAATGTCGCCCGCGGCGAACCCGACCACGAGGAAGCGGCCATTCCAGGCCATGTCGCGCAATGCCGGTTCGGAGTACGGTCCACCCACCGGGTCGTAGATCACGTCCACGCCCTTGCCCGCCGTCAACGCCTTGACGCGGGTGCGCAGATCGTCGGATGCATAGTTGATGACATCGTCCGCACCGTTCTGCCGGCACACCTCCAGCTTCGAATCCGACGACGCGGCCGCGATGACTCGCGCGCCCATGGCCTTGCCGAGCTGCACCGCCGCCAGGCCGACACCGCCCGAGGCGCCAAGCACCAGCAGCGTCTCGCCCGGCTTGAGTTGCGCGCGGTCCTTGAGCGCGTGATACGACGTGCCGTAGGTCAGGATGAAGGCGGAGGCCGGCACGTAGTCCATCTTGTCGACGAGCGGAATCAGCCGTTCGGCATCGGTGAGCAGCTCTTCGGCGAAGCCGCCCCAGGTCGCCGCGGCGATGACCCGGTCACCCGGCTTCCAGCCGCTGACACCCTCGCCCACTGCCTTGACCACACCGGCCACCTCACCGCCCGGCGAGAACGGCACCTCCGGCTTGAACTGATACTTGCCCTGGATGATGAGCGTGTCCGGAAAATTGACGCCGGCGGCCTTGACCGACACCACCACCTGGCCCTTGGCCGGCACCAGCGACGGAATGTCCTCGACGACGAGCTTGTCGGGAGGGCCCAGATGCTTGCAGAGGACTGCTTTCATTTCGAGAACCTCGTTTACCGCGAATGACGCGAAGGAAAGCGAAGAGAATCTTCGAAAGTTCGCTGGAAGCGCCGTTCCGTCCTTGCCTTCCTTCGCTTACTTTCCTGTCCTTCGCGGTGAATCATTGCTTTTCAACCACGCAGAATCTTTTCCACTTGTCGCCACCCGGCTTCGGCCATGGGCCGCGCGCGCTTGCCCTGCTGGATCGCATGCGCGCTCGACGCGGTACCCTCGACCACGCGCCCCATGATGCCCTGCAGGATGCCGGCGAGGCGGAACATGTTGTACGCAGCGTAGAAGTCCCAGTTCGGGATGCCGGACCGGCCGGTACGCCGGCAGTACATCGCGACGTACTCCTCTTCGGAGGGGATGCCGAGCGCCGCGAAATCGAAACCGTGCATGCCGCGGAACTCCTGCGGTGTGAGCCGCCATGTCATGCAATGGTAGGCGAAGTCCGCGATCGGATGACCCAGCGTGGAAAGCTCCCAGTCGAGCACCGCAGCGATGCGCGGTTCGGTCGCGTGGAACATCACGTTGTCGAGGCGATAGTCACCGTGGACGATCGTGGTCTCGTCGCCCGGTGGAATGTTCTTCGGCAGCCACTCGATCAGGTTCTCCATCGCCTCGATACGCTCGGTCTCGGAGGCGCGGTACTGCTTGGTCCAGCGCGCGATCTGCCGTTCGAGGTAGCTCCCGGGCTTGCCGTAGTCGCCGAGCCCGACCGCGTTGTAGTCCACGCCGTGCAGCAGCGCGATCACACGGTTCAGTTCGTCGAAGATGGCGGCACGCTGCTCGCGCGTCATTCCGGGCAGCGACGGATCCCACAGGACCCGCCCGGGCACGTACTCCATGATGTAGAACGCCGTGCCGATCACGGCGTCGTCGGTGCACAGCGCATAGGTCTTCGCGACCGGCACGCCGGTATCCCGCAGCGCCGTGATGATGCGGTACTCGCGATCCACGGCGTGGGCCGACGGGAGCAGCTTGCCCGGCGGCTTGCGCCGCAGCACATAGCGCTGGCCGCCGGCGGTCAGCACGAAGGTCGGATTCGACTGTCCGCCCTTGAACTGCTCCACCTTGAGCTCGCCTCTGAAGCTCCCCACGTGAACGGCCATCCAGCGGGCCAGCGCGGCTTCGTCGAACCGGTGCTTCTCCTGAACCGGCATCGTGCCGACGTTCTCTTCGTGCATCTACCGCTCCCCGCGACGTGGAGCGGCAGAATACACTGCGGCTCGAGGCTTGAGAACGAGCGCCGGTGCTAGACTTCGGCGCCGTTTCACGGGGAGATGCGATGAAGGACTTTCAGGGGAAGGTGGCAGTCGTCACCGGCGGTGCCAGCGGCCTGGGCCGCGCCATGGCGCAGCGCTTCGCGCGCGAGGGCATGCGCCTCGTGCTCGCCGACGTGCAGCAGGACGCTCTCGATCGCACGGTCGCCGAGTTTGCCGCAGCGGGGCACACGGCCATCGGCGTGCGCTGCGATGTATCGAAGGCGGATCAGGTGGACGCATTGCGCGACGCTGCGCTGAAGCGCTTCGGCAAGGTGCACGTGGTCTGCAACAACGCCGGCGTCGCACCCGGCGGGCTCGCCTGGGAAAGCACCGTTGCCGACTGGGAGTGGTGTCTGGGCGTCAACGTGTACGGCGTGATCCACGGGATCCGGAGCTTCGTGCCCGCGATCCTGGCCCACGGGGAAGAGGGTCACATCGTCAACACCGCATCGGTCGCCGGTTTGATCTCACCGCCCGGCATGGCGATCTACTGCGTGTCGAAGCACGCCGTCGTCACCCTGACCGAATGCCTGCATCACGATCTCGCATCGAAGTCGGACAAGGTGAAGGCATCGGTGCTGTGCCCCGCCTACGTGCCCACCGCGATCGCCGATTCGGAGCGCAACCGGCCGGCCGACCTGCGCAATCCCGAGCGCATCCGGTCCGAGGAGGAGATCGCCCGCGAGGAACTGCTGCGCAAGGCCGTGTCGTCCGGCCGGATCACCGCCGAACAGGTGGGCGATCGGGTGTTCGAGGCGATCCGCGACGAGCGCTTCTACATCCTGCCGCATCAGAAGATCAAAGGGGCGATCGAGACCCGGATGCAGGACATCCTGCTGGAACGGTCGCCGACCGATACGTCCAAGCCGCCGCCACGGGTTGCTGCTTGAGCCGTAAGGCGAACCTCTTTCCCCGGCAACCGCTAGAGCTCGGCCCACATCCGCATCAGGTTGTGATAGCACGCCACCAGTGACACCACGGGCTCGGTCTCGCCCTGGGTCTGCCGCAGCTGCAGGATGGCCATGTCCATCTCGAACAGGAGGCGGCGCCGTTCCACGTCGCGGATCATGCTCTGGATCCAGAAGAACGACGCGATCCGCGCACCGCGCGTGACCGGCTCGACGCGATGCAGGCTCGCGGCCGGGTAGAGGATCAGGTCGCCCGCGGGCAGCTTCACTGAATGCGCGCCGTAGGTGTCCTGCACCATCAACTCGCCGCCGTCGTAGTCGTCGGGATCGCACAGGAACAGCGTGGCCGACAGGTCGGTGCGGACGTTCTCGCCGGTCGGTGCAAACGTACGTACCGCGTTGTCGACGTGGTTGCCGAAGGAGTTGGCCGCACCTTCGTACCGGTTGAACAATGGCGGATAGATACGCTTCGGCAGAGCCGCCGAGAAGAACAGCGCGCTCTTGCCCAACTCGTCCAGCACGATCAGGCGTGCGTCGCGCGAAGCCGGTGAATCCTCCGGCAGCTGCCGGTTGTTCTTGACCTGGGCCGACTGGGTACCGGCCGTGATGCGCCCGTCCGCCCAGGACGCCGCGTCGATCAACCGGCGGATGCGCTTGACCGCCTCGAGCGAGATGGCCTGGGGAACGTGCAGCATCATGATGGCAGGTGTGGCTCAGGCAGTCGGTTCGCGCCGCCGCTTCCGTTGAATGCAAGCGCCGGCGCGGCGGGTCACCACTTCAAGGTCAAGGTAACTTGCACCGCTCGCGGCGTTCCGGGATAGGCGAACGGCCCGTTCGTATAGATCGATTCGTAGTACTTGGTGTCGAACAGGTTGAAGACATTGAGCCGCACGCCGTAGCTCGGTTGATCGTACGACAGCATCGCATCGGCCCGCACGTAGGACTCCACCATGCGGATCGTCGGCGGCTGGTAGGGCACCGTGTTGCCGATCGCATAGCCGAGCCGGTCTCCCACGAAGTCGACGCCACCCCCGATCTTCCACCCTTTGCCGAGATTGTAGGTGGTCCAGAGCGTACCGGTGTAGGGCGGCGTGTTCTGCGGCCGCAGCCCCACCCCATAGGGGTTGATCTGCTCGTCGATCTCCGCGCGCATGAACGCGACGGCGGCAAAGACCTCCCAGTTGCGCGTGATGCGACCGGCTGCCTCCAGTTCGATCCCGTCGGTGTGGCGTCGGCCCGACAGCAAGGCGATGTCCGGCAGCGCGAGGTCGGTGTTGCGCTCGTTGGTCTTCTCGGTGCGGAAGATGGCGGTACGCGCCGACAGGTTGCCGTCGAACAGCTCCCACTTGGCGCCGGCCTCGATGTTGCGGCTCTTCTCCGGCGGCGTGTTGGTCGTGCGTGCGTCGAGCGCATACAGGTCCGCCGACGGGATGAACGAGGTGCCGTACGACACGTAGTAGGTCGACAGATCGGTCGGCTGGTACATGATGCCGCCGCGATAGCTCCACACGCGGTCGCGGCGCGAGAAGTTGGTCTGCTGCCCCAGCGTCGCGGTGGTCGAGCTGATCGTCGCGTAGTCGGCATCGAAGTGATCCCAACGCGCACCGAGCACCACCTTCCATTGCTTGGTGAGCTCCAGGATGTCCTGCGCGTACAGCCCGATCGTGCTCGCGGTGAAATTCTGCGGATTCACCTTGAAGTAGGAGTTGTTGTAGTTGGCCGGCAGCGTCGGGAACGCGTTGGGGTTGCCGACCGTCGTCGCCGGATCGCCCGGCGCCGTCGGCGTCGTGTTCGCATTGGCATAGCTCCAGCGTTCCGCGGTCTCGCGGATCAGCTCGGTGCCCGCGAGCACGAAGTGCTTCATGCCGAGCGCGTCGAAGTTCGTCGTGAGGTCCGACTGCAAGGTGGTCGACGTCTCGTTCGCCCCGCGGGCCTGTCGTCCGCGGTTCACCGTCGTCGCATCGGTGATGATCTGCGCATTGCCCGTGCTCGGCGCAACTGCGCGCAGATCCCGCTGGTACTGGCCGCGACGGATCACGGTCTTCACCTCGGTCTTCTCGTCGAAGCGATGGATCCAGCCGCCGGTCATGATGTCGGCGCTGTCCTTCTGGTAGTTGGTGCCGGCCAGCCCGTAGAAGGTGTTGAGCGGCACGTTGATCGGCTTGCCGTAGGGCTGGTTCACGATCGGGATGCCGTAGTCGGGCAGGTCGTTGTACTCGAGGTGGTACAGCGACATGATGAATTCGTTCTTGGTGCCGATGCCCCACGACACCGACGGCGCAACGCCCTTGCGATCGGTGCTCGCATAGTCGCGGAAGCTGTCGGAGTTGGTGAGCATGGCGTTCACCCGGATGGCCGCGTTGTCGCCCACCTTCTGGTTGACGTCGGCAGTGACGCGGCGGTAGTCGAAACTGCCCACGGTCATCGCGACGCGGCCCGCATCCTGCAGCATCGGTACCTTGCTCACTTGGTTGATGACGCCACCGGTCGAGCCGCGGCCGAAGATCATGGAGGCCGATCCGCGCAGGACGTCGATCTGCTGCAGGTTGAAGGTGTCGCGGTTGTACTGGGCCACGTCGCGCATGCCGTCGAGGTACAGATCGCCGACCGCGCTGTAGCCGCGGAGCGTGATGTTGTCGCCGATCCGGCCGCCTTCCGCGGCATTGAAGGTGAGCCCGGCGACGTTGCGCAGAGCTTCCTTCAGTGTGTCGGCATTGCGCTCGACGATCAGCTTCTCCGGCACGATGGTGACGGATTGCGGAATGTCCTTCGCCAGCTGATTGGTCTTGCCGATGCGGGTCTTGCCGCCCTGATAGCTGTCGGAGTCGATCACGCTGGAGTCCTCGACCTTCACCGCCGGCAGCACGGTCTCGTCCTTGGCCTTCGCCTTGGCGGCGTCATCCTGCGCAAGCGCTGCAGCAGGCGCGAAAGCCACGCCGGTCAGCATCGCGCCCAACGGCAGCCACGCCGTGCGCGCGCGCGCGACCGGTTCCTCACGGACCACCTGCCTGGGCGGAATGGTGTGGGCGGTGATTCCGCCGGTGCGACGTGAGCCGAGTTCCGCCAACGCAGCCGCGAGCGGCCGCAACATCTGTTTTCTTTTCATGGTCACTCCCTGTGATAGTCAACGCTGGCTATCCGGAAACGACCCGGTTGGCTCGCTCGATATTGCTGCGCGGTGCGACGCGTGCGGCACGCCGCACGCCACTTCATTTCGTGAGGATCAGCTTGCCCTTGCTCGTGAGACGCAACGTGTAGAGAAACCCGTTGTGCTCGATGTGCAGCTCGTGCCCGCCCGCGAAAAGCTCGCGGCTTTCGAGCACGCGCCGCGGCGGCGCTTCCCGCGGCGCGGCGTTCGTTAGCGTCGACGCCGTTGGCGTCGACTTGTCCAGCGCATCGCTCATCGATGCAGCGGCTCGGTGATGAACCCGACTCGCGTCAGCCCGGCCCGCTGCGACATCGCCATCACCTCGGCCACGCGCTGGTACTCGGTGGTCTTCTCGGCGCGCAGGTGGAGCTCGGGCTGCGGCTTGTGCGCAGCGGCTTCGGCAAACAGCGCCGGCAACTGCGCCTCCTCCACCGGCTTGTCGTTCCAGAACACCGCACCGGCCGCGTTGAGCGACAAGGTGACGGTCTCCGGCTTCTCCAGGTTGACCTGGTTCGACGCGGTGGGCAGCTGGATCTTGATCGCATGCGTCAGCAGCGGCGCGGTGACGATGAAGATGATGAGGAGCACCAGCATGACGTCGATCAGCGGCACCATGTTGATCTCCGGCGTGGGCCGGTCGACCTCGTGACGGTCGAATCCGCCGAAGGCCATGTTAGGCAGCCTTGGGAACGGAGCGGACCTCGACGCGCTTGGCCGGATCGACGAAGCCGCCGCTGTCCAGCTTGGCGCCGGTGGTGAGGAACGCGTGCAGGTCGTGGGCGAAGCCGTCCAGTTCCGCCAGCACGGTGCGGTTGCCGCGAGCGAATGCGTTGTGCGCGAGCACCGCCGGGATCGCGACGAACAGACCCGCGGCAGTCATGATCAGCGCTTCGCCGACGGGCCCCGCGACCGCGTCGAGGGTCGCAGCGCCGCTCGCGCCGATGCCGATCAGCGCGTGATAGATGCCCCACACGGTCCCGAACAGTCCCACGAACGGTGCGGTGCTGCCGATGGAGGCCAGCACCGACAGCCCGAACTCGAGCGCGCCCGCTTCGCGGATGATGGCGCGCCGGATCGACCGCGTGAGGAACTCGCCCTGGCCGCCGGCATCGACCAGTCCGGCCGACACGGAACGGCGATAGTGCTGCCGTGCTTCCATGCCCTGGGCGGCGACGCGTCCGAAGGGTTCCTCCGGCGATTGCCGCGACAGTTCCGCCGCGATGGTCTCGATCGACGGCGCGCCCCAGAACTGCGCCATGAAGGTCTGGATGCGCTTGCCCATGCGCCGGTTGCTGACCGATTTGTAGACGATGAGATACCACGTCGCGACCGACATCGCGCCGAGGATCAGCAGCACCAGCAGGCCGACCGCGTCGCCCTGGGCGAGCAGCGCGTTGACGCCGTAGGGATTGTCGTTCGTCATGGAGCTATCCTTTGAGTGAGAATTCGATCGGAACCACTACCCAAGCCTCGACCGGCTTCTCGCCGAGCCGGGCAGGCACGAATTTCCAGTTGCGCACCGCTTCCAGCGCCGATTCGTCGAGGCGCGCATAGCCGGAGGTCTTCTTGAGGTCGACCTTCGCCGGTTCGCCGGTGGCGGTCACCAGCACGCGCAGCAGCACGACCCCGCGTTCGCCGAGCCGCCTCGATGCGTTGGGATAGACCGGCTTCGGGTTGCGCAGGTAATCCGCCTTCCAGGCCTGCACGGCGGCGTCGGCATCGGTCGTCGCCGTCACCTGCGTCGGCGGCTCGGCCACCGGCACGGGTCGCGGCGGTGGAGGCGGCGCGCGCGGCACTTCCGCGGGCGCGGCTGCAACCACTTCCGGTCGGGGTGCGGGTGCCGGCGGCGTCGGCACGTCGGCAACCGGCTTCGGCGGTTCGGGGACGGGCGGGGGCGGCGGTTGCACCGCGGGTTCGGGTTGTACCGGCCGAGTCTCGGGCACCGGTTGGGGCACCGGCTCCTGCCTGACCACCTTCGGTTCCGGTTTCGGCTGCACCTGCGGCTTCGGTTCCGGCCGCACCACGGGTTCCGATGCCACCGGCATGGGAGAGAGGAGGACGTCCGGCTCGGGTGGCGCGGACATCAGCGTCACCATGAGCGGCGGCGGCTCGGCCGGTCGCAGGTGGAAGGACCACGCGAACAATGCGCCCGCCACGGCCACGTGGGCGGCAACGACGCCGGCGAAGGTCGAACGGGAAAAGTGCGGGGCAGACGGAGAAATCACGATGGCGCGGGCAAACCCGTGTCGTCGCCTCGAATCATCGAGGCATGCTGGTCACCGCACGCCCTGCGTTCTTGAAGCAAGTCTTTCGACTCAATATGTTGCGGAACGCAGAACATGACGCTCCCGGACGACCTGGGTAGGCCGAAGCTTGCCTGGGCTATAGTTGTTAGGATATCGAATACGAATTATTCGTATTCACAAGCCAGGCGTCAATGACTGCCGAGCACTCCGCTGCCTGGCAATCTCCAGGAAGCAACAGTTCGCAGTGCGCTTCTAGCGCGTGTTCCTGCGCACGAAGTCCGCCATCCGTCCGATGCCCTTCTCGATCGCTTCGGTCGAGGCGGCATAGCTGAAGCGGATGTGCTGTCCTTCGCCCTGCACACGCGGACCGAAATGGATGTCCGCGAGCACCGCGACGCCGGCTTCGCTCAGCAGGCGCTTGCGGAATTCTTCCGAGTCCGCGGCACCGATCATGCGGCACGCTTCGGTGACGTTGGGCCACGCGTAGAACGCGCCACCGGGCGACTGGCACGTCACGCCCGGGACTCCGTTCAGCAGCTTCACGATCAGGTCGCGACGCTGCAGGAAGATGTCGCGCATGCGCTTCGCCTCGGTCTGCGGGCCGTTCAGCGCTTCGACCGCAGCCCATTGGCTGATCTGCGATGCGCACGACTCGGTGTTGGTGATCCAGGTCGTGAGGTACGGGGCAAGCTTGCGGTTCGCGACGAATCCGAGGCGCCAGCCGGTCATCGCCCAGGTCTTCGAGCAGCCGTCGGAGATGATGGTGCGCTCGAGCATGCCCGGCAGCGTCGCGATCGATACGAACTCGCCCTCGTACACGAGGCGTCCGTAGATCTCGTCCGCGAACACCCAGACCTGCTCGTGCCGGCGCAATATCTCGGCGATGGCTTCCATCTCGGCGCGCGGGATGATGCCACCGGTGGGATTCTGCGGCGAATTGAGGATCAGCAGCTTCGTCTTCGGCGTGATGCGGTCGGCGAGTTCGTTCGGATCGAAGTTGAACTGCCGCGACTCGCGCAGGCTGATCGGGACCGGCACCGCACCATTCACGCGGATCTGCGAGTCGTAGATCGGGAAGCCCGGATTCGGGTAGATCACCTCGTCGCCCGCACCGTAGTCCGTGGTGGACAGCACGCTATAACCGATGAACGGCTTCGCGCCCGCCCCCACCACCACGTCGGACGGCTCCACCTCGAGTCCGCGCGTGCGCCGGATGTCGGCCGCGATCGCCTGACGCAGTTCGTCGATGCCGGCCGACGGCGTATAGCCATGCTTGCCCCCGCGGATCGCCGCGACCGCCGCATCCTGGATGTTTCCCGGCGTCGGGAAGTCCGGCTGCCCGATGCAGAACGAGATCACGTCGTGGCCGGCGCGGATCCGCGCGTTGACTTCGGCTAGCACGACGAACGCGTTCTCCGTGCCGAGATGGAGCGCGCGGTTGGATACGGCAGGCATCACTTCCTCCGGGTAGGTGTGGCGGCGTGCGTCGTGGCGCTGCCGCCATGTGCAGGGCGCGGGGTTATAGCACGCGCCCGGGAACGCGGCAACGCGCTACCAGGGAAGCCTCGCGTAGAACGCGGCGAGATCCCGCACGTCCTGATCGGTCAGATGGAGCGTCGGGTCCCACATCTGGAATGCATACGCCTGATGCCGCTCCCGGCGGCGGAACTCGGTGAGCGCGTTGACCAGGTATTCGTAGTTCTGCCCGGCGATGCGCGGGTAGAGTCGGTATCCGAGCGAACGGCCGTCGCCTTCATGGCAGGAGGCGCACGAGACGGAGAGTTCGAGGCCGCGCCGCGGATCACCGCGGGTCGCTTCAGCCGCGGCCCCGCCGGCGGCCAGCGCGAGCGCCACCGACGCCCAGACGGACTTCACGATTTCTTCTCGGCCGCTCGGATCGCAGCCGCGCGGTGGATCGCGGCGCGGATCCGCGGATAGGTGCCGCAGCGGCAGAGCACGCCGGACATGACCGCATCGATGTCCTCGTCCGTCACCTTGTCGCGCTTCAGCAGCAGCGACGTCGCGCTCATGATCTGGCCCGGCTGGCAGTATCCGCACTGCGGCACGTCGATCTCCTGCCACGCCTTGAACACGGCGTTGTTCGGCCGGGCCGCGAGCCATTCGATGGTATGCACGCGCAATCCCTTCAGCGCAGCCATGGGGACCTGGCAAGACCGCGCGGCCTCGCCTTCGATCAGCACGGTGCAGCAGCCGCACAAGCCGCGGCCGCAGCCGTACTTGGTGCCCGTCATCCCGAGCGTGTCGCGCAGCGCCCACAGCAGCGGCGTTTCCTCGTCGATGGTCAGCGCCATCGGTCTGTCGTTGAGCGTGAACGAGATCGCCATCGAACCAGACTCCCTTCAGGGTAACGTGCTGTAGTGCTGCGCGATGGCTTCGATGTCGGCGTCGTCGAGATGGCGCACGGCGTTGGACATGATGCCGCTGTTCACACCTCTTATGCCGCCGGTGCGGTACTGCTTGAGGATGTAGACGAGGTACTCGCGGTGCTGCCCGGCGATGCGGCCGTTCGCCGGCAGCGCGCTCGACCGCCCATCGGCGCCATGGCAGTCGGCGCAATGCTGCAGGTGTGCCGTGACGTCACGGTCGGCCGCCTCGGCGCCTCCGGCGATCGCTCCGAGGATCGCGAGCAGCGTGAGCGCCGGAGTCCTCATCGCGCCACGGGCCCGAGCCAGGAACGCAGCGCCGCGTTCACCGCATCGGGCTGCTCCAGGGTGCTCATGTGTCCGCAGTGTTCCACGATGACCAGTTCGGCCCCCGGGATCAGGGCCGCCATCTCCTCGTGCAATTCGAGCGGGGTGAGGATGTCCTCACGGCCGCACAATACCAGCGTGGGGCAGGTGATCGCGCCGAGGCCGGGACGGGCATCGGGCCGCCCCATCACGGCGAGCTGCTGATTGCGATAGCCGGGCACGCCGACCCGATCGGCCATGGCTTCGATGGACCGGATCAGCACGGCTTCGGTCTGGCGTGCGGGGTGCACGAGACGCGCCATCATCAGGCGATGGATCGTGCCGAAGCCGCCCTCCTGCTCCGCCCGCGCCACGAACGTCATGCGCTCGCGCGAGCGCTCGGGCGTGTCGGGTCGGGCGTTGGTGTCGAGCAACGCCAGCTTCTGCACGCGGTGCGGTGCAGCGCGCACCATGGCGAGCGAGATCATGCCGCCCATCGACAGGCCGGCCAGCGCGAAGCGCTCGAACGGCACCTCTTCGAGGACCCGTTGCACCATAGCCTCCATGGTGTCGTCGCGCGTCACGTCGGCGACCCAGCACTGCGCGACCTCGTGCAGCGCCGCGATCTGCGGCGCCCACAGAGCTGCATCGCACAACAGGCCGGGGACGAGAACGAGCGGGACGGGACTCACGGGCCGAGATCATGCCATGACCCTGCGACGCACGCGGTCGAAGCGGCGATTTCGCTCCGCTACAATCCGCCGTTCCATCGTTCCGGGATCCTGGACAACGCCATGAACCGCAATGTGCAAGTGCTGCTAGCGAGCCGCCCCGAAGGCTGGGTCACGGAATCGAACTTCAACATCGTGGAAACCGACATCCCGGAAGCGCGCCCCGGCGAAGTGCTCGTGCGCAACCACTGGCTGTCCCTCGACCCCTACATGCGCGGCCGCATGAGCACCGCCAAGTCCTATGCCGCCAGCGTGGAGATCGGCGCCGTCATGGTCGGCGGCACCGTGGGCGAGATCGTCGACTCGAAGCACCCGCGCCTCAAGACCGGGCAGTTCGTCGTGGGTTCGCTCGGCTGGCAGCTGTATGCCACCTCGTCCGGCGAGGGACTCAACGTGGTGGACCCGAAGGCGGTGCCGCTGCAGGCCTATGTCGGCGTGGTCGGCATGCCCGGCGTCACCGCGTGGACCGGGGTCCACGAGATCCTGCTGCCGAAGGCCGGCGAAACGGTCCTGGTATCGGCCGCTTCGGGGGCCGTCGGCGGCGTGGTGGGGCAGCTCGCGAAGATGCAGGGCTGTCGTGTCGTCGGCATCGCCGGCGGGCCGGTCAAGTGCGAGTACACGGTGAAGGAACTGGGCTTCGACGCCTGCGTCGACTACAAGGCCGGCAAGCTGCTCGACGATCTCAGGGCCGCCTGCCCCGACGGTGTCGACTGCTACTTCGAGAACGTGGGCGGTGTCGTGATGGACACCGTGCTGCGCGTGCTCAACCCGTTCTCGCGCGTGGCGCTGTGCGGGCTCATCTCGGACTACAACGCCGCCGAACCCTACGGCATCACCAACATCCGGTCGATCCTGGTGAACCGCGTGAAGGTCCAGGGCTTCATCGTCTCGGACCGCATGGACATGTTCCAGCGCGCGCTGCCCAAGCTCGCGAGGCTGGTGGCCACAGGCAAGATCAAGTACCGCGAGACCGTCGCCGAAGGACTGCATGCGGCACCCAAGGCGTTCATCGGCATGCTGAAGGGCGAGAACCTCGGCAAGCAGCTGGTCAAGCTCATCTAGTCGGCGCTTACCCCGCGCCATCCCAACCGCACCGAAAGAGGATCGTTCGTGAACGTCATCGTCACCGGCACCAGCAGCGGCTTCGGCCAGCTCACCGTACGCACCCTGGCCAGCAATGGTCACACCGTCTTCGCGACCCTGCGCGACATCAAGGGGCGCAACGCCACCGCGGCAGCAGATCTCGCGAAGGTCCCAAACGTGCAGGTCGTCGAACTGGACGTGACGAGCGACGCCTCGGTCGAGGCAGCCGTCGGCGACATCGCCAAGCGCACCGGCGGCGCCATCGACGTGCTGGTGAACAACGCCGGCCGCTTCTCCATGGGCATCCAGGAGGCCTATCGGCTGGACGAGACCAAGTCGTTGTTCGAGACCAACGTCTTCGGCCCGCTGCGCCTCAACCGCGCGGTGCTGCCGCACATGCGCGCGAAGCGCTCCGGCCTGATCGTGAACGTCTCGAGCATCGTCGGGCGCGTGTCGCTGCCGACGCTCGGCACCTACTCCGCCACCAAGTACGCGCTGGAGGCGCTCGGCGAAGCGCTGCGTGACGAAGTGAAGTGGCTCGGCATCGACGTCGTTCTGATCGAGCCCGGCGCCTTCCCGACAAAGGTCGGCGACAACGGGTTGTATGCGAACGATCCCGCGCGCGCCGAAGGGTACGGTGCGGTCGCGGAGATTCCGCAGAAGATGGGCGAGAGCCTGGGACAGCTCTTCTCGAGCCCGCAGGCGCCGAAACCGCAGGACGTGGCCGACGCGATCCTCGAAGTGGTGAAGATGCCCGCCGGCAAGCGTCCCGCGCGCGTCGTGGTCGACGCGCTCTCGGGCGGGCCGATCAAGGCGCTAAACGTCGACTACGACAAGCATCGTCAGGACGTCCTGACCGCGTTCGGGCTGGCCTGAGCCGGCGCTGAAGAGCGGGCGCCGCGCCGGCGTCCCGCTCGGCAGGAGCGCCAGGGCATCAAGTCCATCGAGAAGGGCGATGTGGTGATCTTCCACAGCAACCGGAACGGCGTGATCCTGCGGGATGAACGGCATCTGCATCCTCGAGCACGAGTACACCGCCGAGCGGTCCCGCAGCTGCGGCTAAACGCTTCGTTCGGGCCACATCCGCCCCGCCGCCGCGACCTTCCACACGGCCGCGGCGGCCAGCATGGAAGTGGAACTAGCCTCGCCGACGGCGCAACCTGAGCACGAGCAAGCCGAGGCCCAACGCCAGCATGACGATCGATCCCGGTTCCGGCACCGGCGCGATGCGATAGACCGCTCCGTCACCCAGTGACGTGACGTACAGGGCACCGTCGGCACCGAGGTGCATGGCCGTCGTCACGCTGAAGTTATCGCCGAACACGAGCGCATTGCGTTCCGCGGTGGTGTCGGCCACCAGATCCGCCAGATTGCCGGCGAGAACGAACCCGGTACGGGCGGCGTTCAGCCTAAACAGGTAGAGCTGACCGGTGTTGTTGTCGCCGACGATGACTGCATCGTCGTAGCCGCTGCCCCACGACGAACCGTGCAGGAACTGGAGCGCCGTGACGCCGACCGGCGTCTGGAACGAGAACTCGGGATCGCTGTACGTAGACCCGGACGGGGACAGATGCACCAGATCACTCTCGTTCTGAGAGTTGCGGCTGTCCGGCCCCATGATCAGGTTCCAGCCGCTGTTGAAACCCTTGGCCACGAGATTGATCTCGTCGAAGGACCCGGGCCCGTTCTCCGTATCCCACAGGTTGCCGGTGACGGGGTCGAACGCGAGGCCGAATGAGTTGCGGACCCCATAGGCATGAAACGGAGCTTGCGATCCCGTGAAAGGGTTGTCTGCGGGCGTGCTGAGATCCGTGTTGAGGCGGTACAGCCCGCCGACAGCCGAGGACTGGGTCGTGCCGGTGTTGTTCTGCTCGACACCATTGCGGTTGAGGTCGCCGGTCGTGCCGTAAAGTTTACCGTCCGATCCGAACGCAAGCGGTCCGCCGTTGTGGTTGGGTCCCGTGGCCTGACCGTCGGCCGCAGTCCCGAACGTGCGGAAGACTCCGGTATCCACCAGACTCGTGCCGTTCCACTGGAAGCGCGCCACGCGGTTGTCGACCCAGGCACCGTTATCGACGCCACCGGATCCGCCGGTGGAGCTGTAGTAGAGGTAGGTGAATCCGTTGGTCGAGAAATCCGGATCGAGCGCGATGCCGAGCAGACCCCGCTCGGAACCGCTGTTGACGGAGAGGTCCAGTACCGACCCCGTCACCGCACCGGCTTCGAACCGCTTGACCAAGCCGGTCGCCTTCTCGATGACGAAGCCCTGACCGGCGCCGGAGAACACCATGCCGGTAGGTTGCGAGAGGCCGGTGAGATACGGGCTGACGACGAGATTGGAATCGTTCACCGTCTGCGCCATGACCGGCGTCATCACACCCGCACAAGTCAGTGCGAAGAGCATTCGTTTCGTGTTCACGGCGATCTCCTGGTGAAGGCAAGTCCGGGCGCGTCGAGCTTCGCGCAGCAGATGGATTTCCGCTAGTGTCTCGGGGTTACGACGTTGTTTCTGCCCGACATTGCCGCAACCACCGAGGAAAGCATGACCTGGAAGACCGCCTACCGCTCCCTGTACTACGAGACGATGACGGAGCCCGACGACCCGGAGCTCCTACCGGAGCAAACGGCGCTCCTGGTCATCGACGTGCAGAACACCTACCTGACCCGGGCGGACCGTTCGACGCTCTCGCCGGCCGAGCAGGCGCACTTCGATCGCTGGACGCCGTTCCACGAGCGCATGCACGGCACCGTGATTCCGAACATCGCTCGCGTACTGGCGGCATTCCGTCGGCGCAGCATCGAAGTCTTCTTCGCGCGCATCGCCTGTCAGACGCGCGACGGCCGCGACCGCTCGCTGTCGCAGAAGCTGCCGGGGTTCAACAACCTGCTGCTGCCGAAGGACACGACACCGTCCTTCATCGTCGACGCGCTGGCACCTCAGGACGACGAGATCGTGGTGACCAAGACCACCGACAGCGCGCTGACCGGCACCAACCTGCGGCTGCTGCTGCACAACGTGGGCATCCGCAACGTGGTGTGTGTGGGCATTTTCACCGACCAGTGCGTATCGTCGACGGTGCGGAGCCTGGCGGACGAAAGCTTCCGGGTGGTGGTGCTGGACGACTGCTGTGCAGCTGCGACCGACGAGCTCCATCGGAAGGAGCTCGAGATCATCAACAACATCTACTGCACGGTGATGGGCGTTGATGACATCGCGAAGATCATGAACCTGCCGTGACGGCCAATCCGCCCCCATCCCGACCTTCCCCCAGCAAGCTGGGGGAAGGAGACGTACATCCCCTCCCCCGGCGCAGCCGGGGGAGGGTCAGGGTGGGGGCAAGCGACCCACGGTCTACATCCCCCACCGCAAAGCCGCCGTATGCACCGGCGCATCCCACAGCGCCTTCGTCTCCGCATCCAGCATCGTCACCGTGATCGAGCACCCCGCCATCTCCAGCGACGTCACGTAGTTCCCCACCAGCGAGCGCACCACCTTCACGCCAGCAGGTGCCAGCAGCTTCGCCGCGGCGTGGTACATCAGGTACAACTCCATCAGCGGCGTTCCGCCGAAGCCGTTCACCAGCAGCAGCGCTTCGCCTTTCGCGGCCGCACCCAGATCGCCCACGATCGCATCCACCATCTCCTTGGCGATCGCGTCGGCCGACTGCAGCTTCACGCGCCGCCGGCCCGGTTCGCCGTGGATGCCCACGCCCATCTCCATCTCGTCCGGGCCGATGTCGAACGTGGGCTTCCCCGCCGCAGGCACGGTGCAACTGGTCAGCGCGACGCCCATGGAACGGGTCTGCCCGTTCACGCGCTCGCCTAGCGCCTGCAGCGCTCCGAGATCGCAGCCCCGCTCCGCTCCGGCGCCGACGATCTTCTCCACCACCATGGTCCCGGCGACGCCGCGGCGCCCGGTGGAATAGGTCGAGTTCGCCACCGCCACGTCGTCATTGGTGATGACCGTGGCAATGTTGCCGCCCGCCATCTCCTTCGCCATGTCGAAGTTCATGACGTCGCCTTCGTAGTTCTTCACGATGAACAGGACACCGCTGCCCGTATCCACGGCGCCTGCGGCGGCGAGCATCTGGTCGGGCGTGGGCGACGTGAAGACCTGACCGGGGCACGCCGCGTCGAGCATGCCGTGGCCCACGAAACCGGCGTGCAGCGGCTCGTGACCCGAGCCGCCGCCGGAGACCAGCCCCACCTTGCCCGACTTCAACCGGGCGCGCTGCACGAACTTGCCCTCCTCACCCGCCACGACGATGTCGGCGTGCGCACCACAGAACCCCGCGAGGCTCTCGGCGAGCACCGCGTCGACCGCGTTGATCAGTTTCTTCATGCTGGTCCTCCGTCGTTGACTACTTGTCCTGCAGCAGCCGCGCCACCTGTTCGGCGAACGCCGTCACGATGCCATCCAGTTGACGATTGCGCGCCTCGGAGCCGAGGTCCGGCAAGGTGATCGTGTGCGTGCGTTGCGTTTCTTCCTTGAGGATCTGCAGCCGTCGCGGATGCGCCTTGCGATAGGCCGCGAGAAAGCGTTCCTTCTCGCGCGGCGAGAAGTGGCAGATCTCCATGATCCGCTCCACGTGCTGCACCGGGATCGGTACCGCGTACGCGGGATTGGAGATCTGCGAAATGAAGCTGCGGTTCTTGCCGAGCACTTCCGCCAAGCGCTGGCGCATGCCCGAGGGGCGGCTGTCCAGCACCTCCTGCAGGATCGCCTTGTAGGCCGCGACTCGCGCCTGCAGCACGTCGGGCTTGGGCATCGCCTCAGACACGACTCACCGCTGCCTTCACCGACGCGAGTGCGGCCTGGGCTACCGACAGTGTCCGCAAGCCGCTCGCCAGCAACTGAGCAATCGAGCCGATATCGCTAGCGAGATCGCCGCACAGACTGACCTCGCGACCGGCAGCGGTACCGTGTTCGCACAGTTCACGCAACACACGCCAGAACGCCGGGCCCGGCTTCGACAACGAGGCCAGTGCCGGCTCGTCGCGGCCCGCCGCCATCAGGTACTGCAGCAGGTCGTTGCTGCCGATCGAGTAGAAGGCGGCATCGAAGCGTTCGATCGCGAGCGCAGCCGCGGGCACTTCCACCATCATGCCGAGCGGTGGCAGCTCCGCTTCGGTGCCGGCGGTACGCAGATCGTGCACCGCCTTCCCGAGCAGCTCGCGCACGCGGTCCAGCTCGTGCGGCACCGCCACCATGGGCACCATGACCTTCACGTTGCCGAGCACTGCGGCCCGCGCGAGCGCGCGCAACTGCACCTCGAGGATCTCGGGACGTTCGAGCGACAGCCGCACGCCGCGCACGCCGAGGAACGGATTCGACTCGCCGTCGTGCGTGAGCCCCGGGATCGGCTTGTCGCCGCCGGCATCGAGCGTGCGGATGGTCACCGGCTTGCCCTGCGCCCATTCGGCGATCCGCCGGTACACCCGGTACTGTTCCTCTTCCGACGGCAGATCGCGGCGATCGTGGAACAAGAACTCGGTGCGGACCAGGCCGATGCCGTCCACGTGGCCCGGATCGATCGCATCCAGTTCCTCGGGGCGCGCCACGTTGATCATGACGCGCACGCGCTCACCGGCCGCAGTCCGGGCTTCGGTCGCGAGGTGCTGGCGGTCGGCCCGCGCACGGTCCTCGTGGGCGGTACGCCGATGCTCGAAGCGTTCGCGCGCCGGCGGATCGGGATCGATGACGAGCACGCCCTCGTGGGAATCGAGCAGTGCCTCGCAGGCATCGCTCAGTTCGAAGGGTCCGACCCCCACCAGCAGCGGCACGCCGCGCGACCGGGCGAGGATCGCGACGTGGCTGGTGATTCCGCCGCGCGTGAGCACCAGCCCGCTGCCGCTCCAGTCGGTCGCGAGAAAGCGCGAAGGCGCGAGATCCTCGGCCACCACGATGCTGCCCGGTGCGATAGTTTCGGCGTCGGCGCCGGTCAGCGCGTCGAGCACGCGCTCGCGCAGATCGGCGAGGTCGGCCGCGCGACCGCGAAAGTAGATGTCCTCCGAAGCCTCGTAGTCGGCAATCAGCGCGTTCATGACCTTCGACCACGCTTCGTCGGCTCCCGCACCTGCAGCGATGCCTTCGGCCAACGGCCGCGTGATCTCGTCGTCCTCGAGCAGCGCCATCTGGAACGCGAGGATCCCGGCCGCTTCGTCGTCGCCGACCGATTCCATCAGCACCGCCAACGCCGCCTGCGCCGCCGCGATCGCATTGCCGATCTCGGACAGCTCATCCGACGCGGCGCGCCGCAGGCGCTCGCGCCGTCGAGTGCTGCCGATGCGGACGACCGGTCCCGCGGCCATGCCGGGTGCGGCGGGCGTGCCGACGAGTTCCAACACGGTCAGGCCGTTTCGAAATCGCGCTCGACCAGCGCGACGATCGCCTGCACGGCGGTCTCGGCGTCCTCGCCCTCGGCACGAACGTGCAGCAGCGCACCCTTCGGGGTCTTGCTGCCCATTACCTTCACGATGCTCTTCGCATCGATCCACGGCCCCTCGGCCGCAGTCGAGATCTCGATGCGCGACCGGAAGCTCTTGGCGAGCTGCGTGAGCTTGACCGACGGGCGCGCATGCAGTCCCACTTCGTGCTCGATCACCACGCTGGACTGGGCGGTCTCAGACATCTCGTGTTTCCTCTCAGGCGGCGCGCAGTTCTTCAGCCGTGCGCCGGACGTGCTCGAGCGACGAACCGGCCGAGGCCTCCGTCCCGGCCATCACGGCGCCTTCGACCACCGGCGCGTTGCAGATCACGACGCGATCGCGCCGCTCGTCCGGCAGCATCTCGATCGCCATCTCGCTGTTGGTTTCGGCACCGCCCAGGTCCACCAGGATCGCGACGCCGGCTTCCGACCAGGCACGGTCGATCGCGGCCATGATCGCCTCGACGCTCGTGCCCAGACCACCACCCGGCGCGCCGCCGCACCAGGCGAGCGGCACGTCGTCACCGACCATCTGGCGCACCATGTCGGCCGCGCCCTTCGCGACGTCGGGTGAATGGGACACGATGACGATGCCGACGTTGGTGTTCATCGGGCAGGCCCCGGCGGCACGCGATGCGCCGCGGGCCCCCATCCCGACCTTCCCCCAACTGAAGTTGGGGGAAGGGGTGTACATCCCCTCCCCCGGCATTGCCGGGGGAGGGTTAGGGTGGGGGCTGCGGCGATCATCCTTTCGACCACCACCTGTATCGCGAGATGCTTCATGCGACGTGCTGCTCCTCGAGAACATCGGCAATCGCATGCAGGATCAGGCTCGACGACCGTGCGCCGGGATCCATGTGCCCCACGCTGCGTTCTCCCAGGAACGACGCGCGGCCGCGGATCGCTTTCATCGGCACGGTTGCATCGGCGGCCGCGGTCGCCGTGGCCCGGAGCTGTGCGAGATCGGCGCCGTTTCGCAATTCCGCAGCCAGCGGCACGAGCACGTCGAGCATGGTCTTCATGCCGGGTTCCGATTTGCCGCGTGCCTTCACGGCATCGATCGCCGCGGTGAAAGCGTCGGCCAGTCCCGCCTGGTCGACGGTCGCCGGCCAAGCCTTGCCCAGGCCCATGAACAGCGTGCCGTACAACGGTCCGGAAGCCCCACCCACCTTCATGACGAGCGCCATGCCGGCGGCCTTCAAGGCGTCCGAAGGAGGCAACGCTGAAGTCTTGTCCACTTCGGCCAGCACGGCTTCGAACCCGCGCTTCATGTTGAGGCCGTGATCGCCGTCCCCGATCGCCTGATCCAGCGTCGTCAGCTCCTCCGCATGCGCGATCACCGACTCGGCGACTGCGACGATGAGCTGCTTCAGGGTAGTCTGATCCATGGTCAGTGTCTGACTCTCGCCCCGTCGGCGCCGAAGAACAACGGAGCGGTGAGCTCCAGGCTGACCGTGTCGCCGACTGCGAGCCGCTCCTCGGGATCGGTCAATACCACCACGTCGGTGCCCAGCACCGTCACGTGCAGGTGGTTCTGATCGCCGAGGTGCTCGACCCGCTTCACGCGCCCCGCGCCGGAAGGGTTGCGCCGGATGCGGACGTGCTCGGTGCGCACACCGATGGTGACCGTCGCGGTCGGCGCCGCCATTTCGGCGAACACGCTGCGCGGCACCAGGTTGATCGTGGGGCTGCCCAGCCGCGTCGCCACGTAGATGTTCATCGGGTCTTCGTAGATGTCGCGCGGGCTGCCTACCTGCACCAGCCGGCCGCGATCGAGCACGCCGATCCGCGTGGCCATGGTCATGGCCTCGGTCTGGTCGTGGGTCACGTACAGGATGGTGGCACCCAGTTCGCGCTGGATGCGCTTCAGTTCCACCCGCAGCTCGGCACGCAGCTTGGCATCGAGCGACGACAAGGGCTCGTCCATCAGGTAGACAGTGGGCTTGCGCACCAGCGCGCGGCCGATGGCGACCCGCTGCATCTGGCCGCCGGAGAGCTGGGTCGCCCGGTTGCCCAGCTTGTCCTCGATATGGAGCAGTCCGGCGATCTCGCGCACGCGCGCTTCGATCTCGCGTTCCGGGAGCTTGCGCGCGGGCGCACGCAACGGGAAAGCCAGATTGTCGTACACGGACAGATGCGGGTAGAGCGAATACTGTTGGAACACGAACGAGACATCGCGCGGCGCGGGGGTAGTCTCGGTGACGTCACGGCCACCGATGTACACGCGCCCGACGTCGGGCTTCTCGAGACCCGCTACCAGCCGAAGTGTAGTGGTCTTTCCCGCCCCCGTGGGACCCAGCAGCACGATGAACTCGCCGTCGCGGGCATCGAGATCGAGGCCCTGCACCGCATCCACGGCGCCGAAACGTTTCGACACGCCTTCCAGCCGGATCTCAGCCACGGGCGGCCTCCGCATGGAGACGGGTCTGCAGCGCACGACCGGAACGACCGTCGAAGAGGGAGAGCTTGTCGGCGTGAAAGGTCAACCCCACGTGGTCACCGGCCTGCACCGCGAAGTCGGAAGGCAAGCGCGCTTTGAGGCCTGCGCCGTCGGCGGAAGCGAGCGTGACGATCTGGGTCGTGCCGAGGTACTCGCTGTCGATCACGCGTGCCCGATACGGTGCATCGCCATTGAGGCGGACGTGCTCCGGACGCACGCCGAGCACCAGCTCACCCGGCGCGGCGTCCTCGTGGAGCTCAGGCACCGCGATCTCGGCGCCGCCGACACGCACGCTGCGATCGCCCCGCCCCACCTTGCCCTCGAAGCGCAGCAGGTTCATGGGCGGCGAGCCGATGAAGTCCGCCACGAACAGCGACGCCGGCCGATCGTAGATCTCCTGCGGCGACCCCAGCTGCTCGATTACGCCCTGGTTCATCACCGCGATGGTGTCCGCCATGGACATCGCTTCGAGCTGATCGTGGGTCACGTACACCGTGGTCGCACCCAGCCGGTCGTGCAGGGCCCGCAGCTCGCCGCACATCAGTTCGCGGAATTCGGCATCGAGAGCGCCGAGCGGCTCGTCCATCAGGAAGGCGAGCGGCTCGCGCACGATGGCGCGACCCAGAGCAACCCGTTGCCGGTCGCCGCTGGACAGCCCGGACACCGGATGGTCCAGCAGATGGGTGATGCGCAGCGTCCTGGCCGCCTCCTCCACCCGCCGCTGCACTTCGCTGCGGACCATGCCCTGCGAACGCAGCGGGTAGGAGATGTTCGCGCGCACGTTCATGTGCGGATAGAGGGCGAAGAGCTGGAACACGAAGGCGATGTCGCGGGCCGAGGCCTGCTTGAAGGTGACGTCCTCCTTGCCCAGCAGGATGCGTCCCGAGGTCGGCAGCTCGAGTCCCGCGATCATGCGCAGCGTGGTGGTCTTGCCGCAGCCGGACGGCCCGAGCAGGCAGAAGAAATCGCCGTTGCGCACCGTGAAGGTGGAATCGCGCACGGCCGTGAAGGTGCCGAAGGCCTTGTGGAGGTTTTCGACGCGGATTTCAGCCATGGTCGCCGGCCCCCACCCTAACCCTCCCCCGGCAAAGCCGGGGGAGGGGATGCACACCACTTCCCCCGACTTTGCCGGGGGAAGGTTGGGATGGGGGCAACGTCAGTTCTCTTGACGAAATCATCCGCCCCTCACTCCGGAAACTTCGACACCACCACGAACATCGCCGTCCCCACCAGGGTCGTGATGAACGAGTAGGTGTACAACGTCATCGAAAACGACTGCAGCAGCATCAACACGCCTGCTGCGATCAACACCGTCGCCACGTTCTCCATCGGCCCACGGCGCAGCCAGCGCGGCCAGGACGATTTCGTGGTCGTCGTCATTTGCGCACCGCTCCGAAGGTGATGCCGCGCAGGAGCTGCTTGCGCAGCAACACGGTGAACACGAGGATAGGCACCAGGAACAGCGTCGTCCCGGCGGCCACGGCCGGCCAGTCCTGCCCACCCTCGCCGATGATGGTCGGGATGAACGGCGGCGCCGTCTGAGCCTCTCCGGACGTGAGCAGCACGGCAAACGCGTACTCGTTCCACGCGAAGATCAGGCAGAAGATCGCGGTGGCCACAATCCCCGTCGTAGCCTGGGGCAGCACGACGCGGAAGAAGGCCTGCAGCCGGGTGTAGCCGTCGATCATCGCCGCTTCCTCGTACTCGCGCGGAATCTCGTCGATGAAGCCCTTCAGCAGCCATACCGCGAGCGACACGTTGACCGCGGTGTAGAGCAGGATCATGCCGAGCTTGGTGTCCGACAGTCCCAGCTCGCGATACATCAGGAAGATCGGGATCGCCACGGCGATGGGCGGCATCATCCGTGTGGACAGGATGAAGAACAGCAGGTCGTCCTTGAGCGGCACCTTGAAACGCGAGAAGCCGTAGGCCGCCGCCGTGCCGAGCAGTACCGACAGCGCCGTGGAGCCGAAGGCGATGACCAGCGAGTTGAGGAACCGTGGCGCGTAGTTCGACGGCCCCACGATCACCATGTTGCGATCGCGCGCGATCTTCTCGCACACGCCGGACGGCGGCGCCAGGGTCTGCAGGTACTCCGCGGTCTGCCGCGACCGCGTCGTGAACAGGTTGCAGTAGCCCTCCAGCGACGGATCGAAGATCACCTTGGGCGGATAGCTGATGGAATCGGGCGGTGTCTTGATGGAGGTGAGGAAGATCCATGCGAGCGGCACCAGCGCCACGATCGCATAGACGATCACGATGACGCCCGCGACGTTGCGCGAGATCGGCCCCGGCTCGACGATCGAATGGGCGTGGGAAATGCCGCGGCTCATCGGCTCTTTACCTTGTTCAGCGCCTTCACGTAGATGTTCGCCAGCCCGAACACGGTGACGAACAGGATGATGGCGAAAGCCGACGAATAGCCGGTGCGCCATTTCTCGAAGGCTTCACGCTTCAGCGTGATCGACGCCACCTCCGTCGTCGACCCCGGGCCGCCGTTGGTGAGCAGATTCACCAGGTCGAACATCTTGAAGTTCTCGATGCCGCGGAACAGCACCGCCAGCATGATGAACGGCAGCGCCATCGGCAGCGTGATGGTCCAGAACTGGCGCCACTTCGACGCGCGGTCCACCTCCGCCGCCTCGTAGATGTATTCGGGAATGGAGCGCAGCCCCGCGAGGCAGATCAGCATCACGTACGGCGTCCACATCCACGTGTCCACGAGGACGATGGCCCAGGGCGCCAGCTTCACCGATCCGATCATCTCGAACGACGACGGATCGAGCCCCGTGAAGAACGAGATGACGTAGTTGAACAGTCCGATCTGCGGCTGGTACAGGAACGCCCAGAAGTTGCCGACCACCGCAGGCGACAACATCATCGGAATGAGGATGACGGTGGTCCAGAACCCATGCCCCCGGAAGCGGCGATCCACCAGATACGCGAGCGCGAACCCGAGCACGGTCTGGATGAGGATGGTCCAGAACACGAAATGCGCCGTGGCCTGCATGGCCGCCCACACGTCCGGATCGGTCAGGATCGACTGGAAGTGGTCGATCCCGATGTTCTTCACCTCCGCATTGGGGCGGTTCGCGCGGTAGTTGGTAAAGGACAGCTGGATGGTCCAGATCAACGGAAAGATATTGATCGCGAGCAGCAGGATGATCGTGGGCGAGATGAACAACCACGCAATGGCCCGATCCGAGAGCCCCTTGATCACCCGCGCGACCGGCGCCGGCGTAGCGGTAGCCGCGCGCTCGATGAAGCTCGCTTTGGCAACGTCGTTCATGTCTCCGCCAGGTTCCTGCGCCATTCCTCGATAGTCACACGACCAAGACCCACGTACCCGTCAGCCATCCCCCTCTCCCCTGGGGGAGAGGGGCCAGGGGAGAGGGGGGATCAGCCTTTGATCACACACGAGGCGCCGGGCCGCCCCAAGCCTCGTGTGCACCACAACCTCGTTCGAGTGCACGTGCGGCGCGCCCGAAGGGTCGCCGCGTACACTCGAACGACTTACAACTTCCCTTCTTCCTTGAACACCTTCTCCCAATCCTTCACCAGCAGGTCGAGCGCCTCCTTCGCCGTGCCCTTGTCGGCCACGACGTAGTCATGCACCCGCTTCTGCATGGCCTGCAGCAGTTGCGCGTAAGCCGGCTCCTGCCAGAAGTCCTTCACGCCGTTCATGGCCTTCAGGAAGTCGGCGGCGAACGGTGCGGTCTTGGGGAAGTTCGGATCGCCCAGCACGGCCTTGTGGCACGAATAGCCGCCCAGCGACCACCACTTCTTCTGCACGTCCGGCTGCGCGAACCACTTGATGTACTGCAGCGCGGCGTCCTTGTTCGCCGAGTACGACACCACGGAGATGCCCTGACCGCCGAGCGTCGAGGCTTCCACCTTTTGCCCCGGGTTCACGAAGAAGCCGATGTGCTCGCCGCCCACTTTCTCGTCCTTGTACAGGCCGGGGAAGAAGGCGAACCAGTTCATCATCATCGCGGCCTGGCCGGATTTGAACGCGTCGAGGCCTTCCTGCATGTACGCGTTGGTGTAGCCGGGCGGGGTGCAACACTTGTAGAGCGACTTGTAGAACTCGAGCGCGGCGACCGCATCCTTCGAGTTCACGAAGCCTTCCATGTGGTACGGCTTCTTCGGATCGTCGTACTGGAAGCCCCAGGCGTACAGGGCACCGGTCACGCCCATCGTGATGCCCTCCGAACCGCGTTCGGTGAAGATCGCGGCACCGTACACCTTCTTCCCGTCGATCTCGCGGCCCTGGAAGAACTCCGCGACCTGCTTCAATTCGGTCCAGGTCTTGGGCGGCGCGAGATCGCGGCTGTACTTCTTCTTGAACTCGGCCTTGAGCTCGGGCTTCGCGAACCAGTCCTTGCGATACACCCAGCCGTTCGCATCGCCCATGGCCGGCAGCGCCCAGTAGTTGGGCGAGCCCTTCGGCCAGGTGGAGTAGGCATACACGGTGGCCGGCGCGAAGTCGGTCATCTTGATGCCGTTCTTGTCGAAGAAGTCGTTCAGCTTGACGTAGTGGCCGTTCTCCGCCGAGCCGCCGATCCACTGGCTGTCACCGATCAGCAGGTCGCACAGCTTTCCCTTCGAGTTCAGCTCGTTCAGCATCCGGTCGGCGAAGTTCGGCCAGGGCACGAACTCGAACTTCATCTGGATGCCGCTCTTCGCGGTGAAGTCCTTGGACAGCTCCACCAGCGCGTTGGCCGGATCCCAGGCTGCCCAGCACAGCGTGATCTGCTTGTTCTGCGCGAAGGCCGGCGTGGCCGCCAACGACGCGAGGCCGAGCGCTGCCGCGCCGACGGCCACCTGCTTCAGCTTGAGCATGTGTCTACTCCTCCAGAGTGTTGGACCACCGCCGCGCCGCCGTCGCAGATGCGCCGGAACTCGGCTCGGCAACCTTGAGAGGATCCCGGAGGGCACTGCCTGCTCCTCCCCCTTCGACCCGATTGTTTGTTTAGTGAAGCTGTTTAGTAAAAGCCTGCTACTAAACGATCGGACCTGTCAACGCTCGACCGGTGGCCGGCCTGCCTGCACCACTGTCATGTTGCGCCGCACATAGGAGAGTGAGACTAATCCGCCACGGGGCGAGCACCCGGCTGCCGAGCCCGATCGGCCATGGCGAATGTTTAGTAAACGGAAGATTTCGGCCGCCGATCATGACGCTGCAATGCAGCGTGACCCGCTTGGCCGCCGCAACGCGATGGAGCGGTGACGGCTCGCCCCATCACCCGCGCTCAGCGTTCGATCAGTCCCCTGCGCGCCGCACTGGCATGGACCGAGGCGCTGACGCTGATCCGCAAGACCCACGCGCCGGACGAGGACCTCGAGCGGCTGGCCACGCACATTACCGACCGCGAGATCGTCGATCTCACCGTGGCCATCGGCGCCGTCAACGCGTGGAACCGGTTTTCCATCGCGTTCCGGAAGATGTCGCTCCCGACCTGATCGCGCCCGACCACGAACCGGCATCGGTAGTACCGCAGGCTCGCGGACCGAGCGGTACGACGAGAAGCCCGCGAAGGACCCTCAGCGCTGCAGCGTCGCGGTCAACGTGACCTCGGGCACGCCGGCGAGCGCCTTCGACACGGGACATCCGCGCTTCGCACCCTCGGCGAGTTGCTGGAACGTCGCCTCGTCGATGTTCGGAATGCTTGCGGTCAATCGCAGCTGGATGCGGTCGATGACGAAGCCGTCGCCCACCTGCGTGAGGCGCACCTTCGCTTCGGTGTCGATGGAGGTCGTCGCGAACCCGGCCTTGTCGCACGCGAACGAGAAGGCCATGGTGAAGCACGCGGCGTGAGCAGCACCGAGAATCTCTTCCGGATTGGTGCCGCGCCGGTCGTCCTCGAAGCGGCTGCCGAAACCGTAGGGATAGTCCTTCAGGGCACCGGTCTGGGTGCTGATCTTGCCCACACCCTTCTTGCCCGCACCTTCCCAATGCACGCCGGCGGTCTTCTCGATCATGGTCGTTTCCTTTCGTCGGTTTGCGGATGCCCGCCACGGGCATCCTCTTCAATGCAGACCTCGGTCATGCGGAATCGTTGCAGCGCTTTCCGTTCTCTTTCTCGAGAAGGGTCCGGGGAAGGATCATGACAATGGCGCGAACACCTTCGCCTGCTCGGCGGGCGGTGCGCGCCGGTACTGCGGCGGCGGCAGCACCGCGGCCCCGAGTTCCGCCGCGGCCTGCCAAACCCAGCGCGGATTCCAGAGGAAGCCTCGGGCCAGCGCGACCATGTCGGCCTGACCGTTCGCGATGGCCGCTTCCGCCATGGATGCTTCCGTGATGAGGCCGATGCCGATGGTGGTGACGCCGGTCTCGCGCTTCACGCGCTCGGCGAACGGCAACTGATAGCCGGGACCGAGCGGTATCTTCTGCAACGGCGACAGCCCGCCCGACGACACGTCGATCCAATCCACGCCTCGCGCCTTCAGTTCGTGCACGAACGCGATGGTCTGCTCGACGGTCCACGACGGCTCTCCCGCATGTTCCATCCAATCCGTGGCCGAGACCCGCACGCCGAGCGGCTTGCGGGCGGGCCAGATCGCCCGGATCGCGTCGAAGATGGTGAGCGGCAGCCGCATGCGATTGACGAGCGGTCCGCCGTATTCATCGGTGCGCTTGTTGGTGAGCGGCGACAGGAACTGATGCAGCAGGTAGCCGTGGGCGCAATGCAGCTCGATCGCGTCGAGGCCGATGCGTTCGGCTCGCTGCGCGGCGGCGACGAAATCGTTCACGATCCGCGCGATGTCGGCGGCGCTCATGGCTTGCGGCAAGTTGGCGGCGGCATCGTAGGGAATGGCCGAGGGTGCAAGCGGCGTCCACCCGCCTTCCGCCGTCGGCAAGCCCTTGCCGCCCAGCCACGGCGCCGTGACGGAACCCTTGCGACCGGAATGGGAAAGCTGGATGCCGATCGGCGACGTGGCGTAGGGCCGGATCGCGTCGACAACCCGCTTCAGCGCAGCCTCGTTCGCATCGTTCCAGAGCCCGAGGCAACCCGGCGCGATGCGCCCTTCGCGGCTGACCGTGGTCGCCTCGATCAGCACGAGTCCGGCGGAACTCTGTGCGAGCGTGCCGAGGTGGATGGTGTGCCAGTCGGTGGCATTGCCTTCCGCGGCGGAGTACTGACACATGGGTGACACGACGATGCGGTTGGCGAGTTGCAGCTTGCGCAGGGCGAATGGGGTAAAGAGCTGACTGGGCATGGGGGAATTCGGTGAATTGAAAGTGGTCGATCGAGGGATGCAATCATCGCAGCATCCGCGCTGGTGCGTATATCGCTGCCCCCACCCTAACCCTCCCCCGGCAAAGCCGGGGGAGGGGACGTACACCCCTTCCCCCACCTGCGGTGGGGGAAGGTTGGGATGGGGGCCCATCCAGCGCAGAATTCAAAAGCAAGCACCGGAGTGCGATCCGCCACAATGAAACCTAGAGTGCAGACATCCGCCACCCGACTCCCGAGGTCTGCAACCATGAACGCCACCACCCGTACCGAACAACGCGCTGCCGAAACCCTCGACGACCCGCGCTGGCCCGCAATCGCCGCGCGCGACGCCAACGCAGACGGTACCTTCTACTACTCCGTCGCTACCACCGGCGTGTACTGCCGTCCCTCCTGCGCCGCCCGCCTCGCTCGCCCCGAAAACGTCCGCTTCCACACGACGCGCGAAGATGCCGAGCGGGCCGGCTTCCGGCCCTGCAAACGTTGCCGGCCGGACCAGCCACCGCTTGCCGAACAGCATGCCGCGAAGGTCGCCGCGATCTGCCGCATGATCGAAGCTGCCGACACGGCGCCCAACCTCGCGGAGCTCGCCGACCGTGCAGGTCTCAGCACCTATCACTTCCATCGCGTGTTCAAGGCCGCCACCGGGTTGACTCCCAAGGCCTATGCCGCCGCCCATCGCGCACACCGCGTGCGCAACGCACTGGGTCGCGGGGAGACGGTCACCGACGCGATCTTCGATGCCGGCTACAACTCCAGCGGCCGGTTCTATGCCGAGGCGGATCGCGTGCTCGGCATGAAGGCATCGGATTTTCGTGCGGGCGGCTCCGAGACCGAGATCCGCTTCGCCATCGGCCAATGCTCGCTCGGCGCGATCCTCGTGGCAGCGAGCGTGCGCGGCGTCTGTGCCATCCTGCTCGACGATGATCCGAATGTGCTGCTCCGCGATCTGCAGGATCGGTTTCCCAACGCTCAGCTCATCGGCGGCGATGCCGGTTTCGAGAAACTGGTGGCCAAGGTGGTGGGGTTCGTCGAAGCGCCGCGCATCGGCCTCGATCTGCCGCTCGACGTGCGCGGCACCGCGTTCCAGCAACGCGTCTGGCAGGCCCTCACGGAGATTCCCGCCGGCTCGACCGTCAGCTATGCACAGGTCGCCGAACACATCGGTGCGCCGAAGGCAGTGCGCGCAGTTGCGCAGGCGTGTGCCGCGAATGCGCTGGCGGTCGCGATCCCCTGCCATCGCGTGGTACGCAACGACGGCGCATTGTCGGGCTACCGCTGGGGCGTCGAACGCAAGCGCGCCCTGCTCGAGCGGGAAGGCAAAGCATGAGCACCCTCGCCCGCCGATCGCTTGGCCCGCCGCCCGAACTTGCGGTCCGCATCGACGCCGTCGACTGGCCGAGGATCGGCGAAGAGCTGGATACGCGCGGGTGTGCGATCGTCGAAGGCCTGCTGCAGCCGGAGCAGTGCGAAGCTCTCGTTGAACTCTACGCGGACGGTGGTCGCTTTCGCAGTCGCATCGTCATGGAACGGCACGGGTTCGGTCGCGGCGAGTACCAGTACTTCTCGTATCCGCTGCCCTCGTTGGTGCAGGAGCTCCGTGCCACGTTGTATCCGCGGCTCGCTCCCATCGCCAATCTGTGGAACATCGCGATGGGGATCGACGTCCGGTATCCGCTGCAGCACGCCACGTTCCTCGATCGCTGCCATGCAGCCGGACAGTCGCGCCCGACGCCCTTGCTGCTGCGGTACGGCCCGGAGGACTACAACTGCCTGCATCAGGATCTGTACGGCGAACACGTGTTTCCGCTGCAGTTGGCGATCCTGCTGTCGGAACCCGGCGAGGATTTCATCGGCGGGGAGTTCGTGCTGACCGAACAGCGGCCGCGCATGCAGTCGCGCGCGGAGGTGCTGCCGCTGCGCAAAGGCGATGCGGCGATCTTTGCCGTGCATCAGCGACCGGTGCAGGGGACGCGGGGCGTCTATCGGGTGAACATGCGGCATGGGGTGAGCCGGGTGCGCGTGGGGCAGAGGCATACGTTGGGGGTTATTTTTCATGATGCGGCTTAGGGGCTGCATGCCCCCACCCTAACCCTCCCCCGGCGCAGCCGGGGGAGGGGACGTACACCCCTTCCCCCGCCTGCGGTGGGGGAAGGTTGGGATGGGGGCAGCGTAGCGCGCGCGACCACCACAACCAGGTCAGGACCAAGATGCCTGCAGTTAACATGCGCCCTCACCCCCTGAAACGCCCATCACGATGGCCCTCGACTCCCGCCTCTCCGACTTCCGCTCACTCACCCCCGAACAACGCCTGGCGCTGCTGACCCGCGCCGCTGCGCTGAGCACCGACTCCGCAGGCCGCCTCTCGCAACCGGGTGCGCTGCCGCTCGCCATTGCCAACGGCATGATCGAGAACGTCGTTGGCACGTTCGAACTGCCGTTCGCGATCGCCACCAACTTCACGATCAACGGGCGCGACGTGCTGGTGCCGATGGTGGTCGAGGAACCGTCCGTCGTGGCAGCGGCATCGTTCATGGCGAAGCTTGCCCGTGTTGCCGGCGGTTTCGAAACTTCCAGCACCGAGCCGCTGATGCGCGCCCAGGTGCAGATCGTCGGCATCACAGATGCAGAGGCGGCCCGTCAGGCGCTGCTCGCGCGCAAGACCGAGATCGTCGAACTCGCCAACAGTCGCGACAAGGTGCTGGTCGGCCTGGGTGGAGGATGCCGCGACATCGAGGTCCACGTGTTTCCCGACACGCCGCGCGGACCGATGGCCGTGATGCATCTCATCGTCGACGTCCGCGACGCGATGGGCGCGAACACGGTCAACACCATGGCCGAGTCCGTGGCACCGCTCGCGGAGAAACTCACCGGCGGATCGGTGCGCCTGCGCATCCTCTCCAATCTTGCGGACCTGCGCCTCGCGCGCGCACGCGTGCGCTACGCGCCCGAGACGCTGACGACATCCGAGTTCCAGGGCAAGGACGTGATCGAGGGCATCCTCGACGCCTACACCTTCGCCGCGGTCGACCCGTATCGCGCGGCGACTCACAACAAGGGCATCATGAACGGCATCGATCCGATCGTGGTGGCCACCGGCAACGACTGGCGCGCGGTGGAAGCCGGTGCGCACGCGTACGCGAGCCGCAGCGGTCGTTACACGTCGCTCACACGATGGGAGAAGGACGAGTCCGGCGCGCTGGTAGGCAGCATCGAAATGCCGATGCCGCTGGGGCTCGTGGGTGGCGCGACCAAGACCCATCCGCTCGCCCGGGTCGCGCTCGAGATCCTCGGCGTGAAGACTGCGCGCGAACTCGCCGAAATCACGGTCGCCGTCGGACTCGCGCAGAACGTGGGCGCCTTGCGTGCGCTCGCGACCGAAGGCATCCAGCGCGGCCACATGGCCTTGCACGCCCGCAATCTGGCGCTCGTCGCGGGTGCCGTGGGCGATGAAGTGGATCGTATCGCCCGCCGCATGGCCGAGGAACGCGACGTGCGCGCCGATCGGGCAGTCGCGCTGCTGAAGGAGCTCCGCCACCGCTGAACCGGGTGGCGGACTGCGTGCTCAGGCCGCCTGTTCCAGCGTCGGTGCGCTGTCCTCGAGGGTGAGGCGGCGCATGTCGCGCTTGTAGCGCTTGTCGTCGAAGGGCCGCGCGCGATGCATGGTGCAGCGGTTGTCCCAGATCACCAGGTCGTGCAACCGCCAGGGATGGCTGTAGACGAACTGGCGCTGGGTGGCGTGCTCCATCAGTTCGCGGATCAGCACCATGCCTTCGGGTCGCGGCCAACCGCGGATCAAGCCGATGTGCGACGAGAGATAGATGCTGCGCCGCCCCGACCCGGCGTGGCGTCGCACCAGCCGCTGCGGCACGGGCGCGAACTCGTCCCGTTCGGCCTCGGTGAAATCGTCGAAGCCCAGCAGCGCCCGCGAATAGATCAGCGAATGGTCGCAGACGAGCGGTTCGATCAGTGTCTTCGTCGCTTCCGGCAACGCGTCCCAGGCCGCACGCATGTCGGCGAACTCGGTATTGCCGCCCTCCGGCGGTACCACCCGCGCATGCAGCATCGAGTGCTTGGCCGGCGTCGACTTGAAGCTGCTGTCGCTGTGCCAGAGCAGATTGCCGAAGTTGAACATCCGGCGGCGGTCGTCGGCGCGCATGATCGAGCCATCCACCTCCAGGTTGGAGATGTCCACCATCTCGCGGTACTTCAGGCGATGCCGGTGCGAATCGACCACGGCCACCGAGGGCTCCAGCGGCCCCATGGACTGGGCGAACGCAAGCTGCTGGTCATCGTCGAACTTCTGGTCGCGGATCACCACCACCGCGTAGCGATTCAAGGCCGCCTCGATGGCAGCCAGCAGCGACGGCTCAGCCGGCTGTCTCAGATCGATGCCGGTAATTTCGGCCGCAAACACTGGATGCAGCGGCGCAATCTCAAACCCCATATCGTTTTATCCTCCGTCGTTCGCGGAATCGCCCGACCGCTTCGGCTGGCGGCCGGTTTCTCGAAATCTCGATCCCGCTGCGGCAATGCTAGATTAGCGAGGCAAGCGTATCAACCCGGCCGTGCTGGTCGACGCCCCCCCCACTTCGCCCTCCGTGCCATGAACCTGAGCGCGCAACAGGACCAGAGTTATCACTCCTTCGCCGATGACCGAACCTGGCTCGGCGTCGCCAACGCGTTCAACACGCTGTCGAACCTGCCCCTGCTGCTGGTCGGCATCCTGGGGCTCATCTTCCTGTGGCGCGATCGCGCGAGCGCACGATTGATCCGGTTCGAGATGCCGGGGGAGCGGTTCGCGTACTGGGGGTTGTTCGCCGCCGTCACGCTGACGGGCATCGGCTCCATGTACTACCACCTGGCGCCCGACGACGCTCGACTGGTGTGGGACCGCCTGCCCATCAGTCTGGCGTTCACCGCGCTGCTGGCGGCGATGATCTCGGAACGTCTGAGCGCGCAATGGGGTATCCGGCTGCTCGTGCCGCTCATGCTGTATGGCGCCGGCAGCGTGGTGTACTGGCGCTGGAGTGCCCTGCAGGGAGCCGAGAACCTCATCCCCTACGGCATCGCCCAGTACGGTTCCATCGCCGCCATATTCGCACTCGCCGTCACGCGCCGGTCGCGATACACCCGCAGCGGCGTCATCTTCGCCGTGCTGCTGATGTATGCACTGGCGAAGGTTGCCGAGATCTTCGACACGAAGATCTCCGACTGGGGCCACGCGATCAGCGGACATTCGATCAAGCATCTGCTGGCCGGCGTGGCGGTGCTGCTCCTGCTCCGGATGATCCAGCTGCGAGTCCCGTTCAGGGGCGCCTGAAGGGGGTATCGGCCGTTCCTCCGCGACAGGGCTATGATGGATGCTGCCCGCCTTCTCTCGAGGCGCGAGGCGTTCCCTTAGCGATCGACAACAACGGATGGAGGAGACGGACCATGGCCAAAAAGAATGGCGACGGCATCTACAAGATCGTTGAAGTAGTCGGTACCAGCAAGAAGTCGTGGGAAGACGCAGCCAGCAACGCGGTGGCGACGGCCGCGAAGACGCTGCGCGACCTGCGCATCGCCGAGATCACCAAGCTCGACATGAAGGTGGACGCAGGCAAAGTGGTCGCGTATCGGGCGCGGGTATCGTTGTCGTTCAAGTACGAGAGTTGATCGGCGGCAGCGCTGCCCCCACCCTGACCCTCCCCCAGCAAAGCTGGGGGAGGGGATGCGCGCGCCGGTAGGCATCAACCACGTGCACTCCTTCCCCCACCCCCGGTGGGGGAAGGTTGGGATGGGGGCAGCGATACCGGATGCGTCGCGAACAGTTCAAAGCGCCGTTCCCGCCAGTCACTCCACCGTCGCCCCCGACTCCGCCACGACCTTCGCCCACTTCGGCAGGTCGTCGCGAATCAGCGCGGAGAATTGTGCCGGTCCTCCCTTGCGCACTTCACAGCCGAGGGCAACGAGCTTCTCCTGCACGTCCTTGGCGTCGAGCACCTGTTGCAACATCGCGTGCAGCTGATCGACGATCGCCTTCGGCGTGCCGGCCGGTGCGACGACGCCATACCAGGGCGTCGCCCCGAACCCCTTGACCGTCTCCCCGATGGTCGGCGCATCGGGCAGCGCCGCGATCCGGCGCTCGTTGGCGACGCCCAGCACCTTCAACTTGCCCGCCTGCACCATCCCCAGCGACACCGGCACGCTGAGCACCGCGAGCGGAATCTGTCCGCTCATGACGTCCGCGACCGCCGTCGTCGCAGCCTTGTACGGCACGTGCGCGAGACGGATGCCGGCGGCCTTGTTGAACATCTCACCCAGCAGATGATTGATCGTCCCAACGCCGGCAGACCCGTAAAGCAACGGTTCGGGTGAAGCCTTCGCTGCGGCGATCAGTTCCTTGATCGAGTTCGGCGGAAACGCGGGATTGGCCGCGATGACGAAACCCGCCGTGGCAACGAGCGACACCGGCTCGAAGTCCTTCACCGGATCGAAGCCGGGTGACCGGTACAACGCCGGATTGATGACCAGCATGCTGTTGGCCGTCAGCAGCAGCGTGTAGCCGTCCGGCCTCGCCTTCGCGACGAGCGCCGTTGCGATGTTGCCGCCCGCCCCCGGCCGATTGTCCACCAGGAACTGCCGGTTCATCACCACCGACAGCTTCTGCGCGATCACGCGCGCGATCGCATCGTTGGCGCCGCCGGTGGCCTGCGGGACGATGAAGGTGACGGGGCGGCTCGGGTACTTGTCTTCCGCGGATGCCGATACGGCGAACATCGCGAGACCGAACAGCGCCGGAAGCCATCGAAGACTCATTGCCGAACTCTCTGGAGATCAGGGGATTCCTATTGTGGCAGGACGCCTGATGGTGCGCTCGGTAGTCGAGCCCGAGGGGGACGGGAATCGCTCACGGGAGGGTGTGGCGATGGGGATGCTGGCCCCCATCCCAACCTTCCCCCGGCGAAGCCGGGGGAAGGAGTGCTTATGGTTTGCGGAGCGAGACAGGATGCACTCCCTCCCCCATCGAAGATGGGGGAGGGTTGGGGTGGGGGCAGCCTCCTCCACCACTCCCGGTATATTGGCACCCACAACGACAACCCACCCAGGGCAGACCATGCAACGCATGACAGGCGGCCGCGCAGTCGCGATGGCGCTGAAAGCCGAAGGCATCGACCACATCTTCGGGATCGTCGGGACGCACGATTGCCCGCTGTTCGACGGCGTGCACGGCGACCCGGACTTCAAGGTCGTCACCGTCCGCCATGAACAAGGCGCGTCGCTGATGGCGGACGGCTATGCCCGCGCCTCGGGCAAGATCGCCGCCTGCTTCGTGGTGCCGGGGCCCGGGCTCACCAATGCGCTCACCGGCATGGGCATGGCCTACACCGAGTCGTCGCCGATGCTCGTGTTCGGCGGACAGAACGCGATCGCCCAGCTCGAGCGCGAAGGCGGGCATTTCCACGAACTCGCCAACTCGGTGAACGTGGCCGCGTCCGTGTGCGGCTATGCGACGCGCGCGATGACGCCCGCCGAGATTCCGCGGATCGTCCGCGAAGCGATGCGCTCGATGCGCTGCAAGCGGCCGCGACCCTCTTACATCGAAATGCCGCTGGACGTGCAGAGCGGAGAAGCGGACGTCGCCGTGCTGCCGCCCGCGCGGTACGTCCGCCCCGCCGGCGATCCGGCGGCCATCGATCTCGCCGCAGAAGCGCTCGAATCGGCGAAGCGTCCGTTCATCTTCGCCGGCGGCGGCGTGGAAAGCGCGCAAGCCACCGAATCGCTGGTGCACGTGGCGGAAGCACTCGGAGCTCCCGTCGTCACGAGCGCGTTCGGACGAGGTGCCATCTCCGATCGCCATCCGCTGGCAGTGGGTGACGGCTGGGGACGCTACAACTTCTACGACGAGCTGCTGGGCCAGGCCGACATGGTCCTGGTGGTCGGCTCGCGCATCGACATCGTCACCGACTGGAACGGCGGCGCGCGCTTTCCCGAGCGCATCGTGCAGATCGACATCGATCCGATGGTGATCGGCCAGCGCCGACCGGTCGACGTAGGCATTGTGGGCGACGCCGCCCAGGTGCTCGGCGCACTCGCCGCCCGCCTGGACGGACACCGTCCACGCGCGTCGTGGTTCGACGTTGCGGCCTTCCGCAAGCGCAAGCGTGACGTGTTCGCCGAGCGTGCCGGTCCGGTGCTCGAAGTGATCGAGTCATTGCGAGCAGCAACGCCCGACGACACGATCTTCGTGGACGATCTGACGCTGGTGGGTTACTGGATGCCCGTGATGATGGACACCTATCAGCCGCGCACGCTGATCCATCCCGGCACTTACGGCACGCTGGGCTATGCACTGCCGGCAGCGATCGGCGCGAAGCTCGCGTGCCCCGATCAGCCGGTCGTCGCGATCTGCGGCGACGGCGGCTTCCTGTTCACGCTGCAGGAACTCGCCACGGCGCGGGCGCTCGACATCGACCTCGTCGTGCTGGTATTCAACGACAACGCGTTCGGCGCCATCCGCCAGTATCAGGATCGTGTGCTGGGCGGCCGGCACATCGGGGCCGAACTCACCAACCCGGATTTCGTGAAGCTCGGCGATGCGTTCGGTGCACGAAGCGCGCGCGTCGATGCGAAGGATCTCGGTGCCACCGTGCGCAAGGCGCAGTCGGCCGGCGGGTTGTGGCTGATCGAGATCCCGTTCGCGCCCAAGGGCACGGTGGAGATGGTGCCGTGGATGCCGTGACGGCCACCGCTTCGAAAGAGGAATGACCATGCAGACCCTGACCTTGCCCGGCACCGATCTCGATGTGTCCAAGGTCTGCCTCGGCACCATGACCTGGGGCCAGCAGAACACCGAGGCCGAAGCTCACGAACAACTCGACTACGCGGTTGCCCAGGGCATCAACTTCATCGACACCGCGGAGATGTACCCGGTGCCGCCCAATGCGCAGACCCAGGGCCGCACCGAAACCTACCTCGGCACCTGGCTCGCGAAGCAGCGACGGGACAGCCTGATCATCGCCACCAAGGTTGCCGGCCCCGGCCGCCGCGACTGGATCCGCGGCGGGCGCACCGATCTCACGAAGGACGTGATCGCAGAGGCGGTGGATACCAGCCTCGCGCGGCTGCAGACGGACTACATCGATCTCTACCAGATCCATTGGCCGCAACGGAACGTGCCGAACTTCGGCGCTACCGCATTCGACCCCTCGAAGGAAAAATCGGGAGGCCCTTCCATCCACGAGCAGGTCGAAGGGATGGCCGCGATGATCCGGGCGGGCAAGATCCGTCATTACGGCCTCTCCAACGAGAGTGCCTGGGGCGTGTGTGAGTTCTGGCGGGCTGCTCACGAGCTCGACGTGCCGGGACCGGTGACATTGCAGAACAGCTACAGCCTGCTCTCGCGCAACGTGGACAACGATCTGGCGGAGACACTGTTCCGCCAGAAGATGTCGTTGCTGGCGTACAGCCCGCTGGCCGCGGGCATTCTTTCCGGCAAGTACCTCGGCGGCGCACAACCGGAGAACGCGCGCTTCACGTTGTTCGATTCTCTCGGCGTGCGCTTTCGCAAGCCGCTGGTGCCGGAGGCCGTGGAAGCCTATGCGGCGCTGGCGAAGCGGCGCGACATCACGCTGGTGCAACTCGCGCTGGGTTACGTGGCAAGCCGCTGGTTCCTCGGTTCGTCGATCATCGGTGCGACGTCCATGGCCCAGCTGAAGGAAGACATTGCGGCAGCGCAGTTCGATCTTGACGCAGGGACGCTGGCGGAAATCGACCGGATCCAGCTTCGATATCCGAATCCGGCCGCTTGAAACGCGCTGCACCTACGGCCGCGCCTCGTACACCAGGTTGAAGGGTGACTGCATCGCACGGCGAAATCGCGTGAAGCCCGCCCCCTCGACCACCTCGCGCATGCGCTTCTCGCCGGCCTGGGCACCGAGAGCGAGACCGACTTCCTGCGCGAGCGAACACGGCGTGCAGATCAGGGTCGAGCCCGCGTAGTACGCACGCCCCACCGGATTCAGGTTCTCCTCCACCCGGTCACCCGCGTAAGGCTCCACGATCATCCAGATGCCGTCGGGTGCGAGGGTGGACAACACGTGCTTCGATGCTCCGGCGGGATCGCCCATGTCGTGCAGGGCATCGAAGACGGTGACGAAGTCGTAGTTCCGGCCCGGATAGCCCTTGGCGCTCGCCACTTCGAAACGGCAGCGATCGCCCAGCCTCGCCTCCTGCGCGCGCCGACTGGCCGTGACCACCGACTCGGAGTGGTAGGCGAACCCGACAAGTGGGCTCTATCTGCTGCGGCTTCCGCCGGGACGGTCCGGGTGGTTGGCCGGTGCGGCCGATCCCTCGTTCGATCGCGCGTTCAAACGAAGATTCGTGGAGCCGCCGGGCAGGTATCGTCGCAATGCGCGGAGGGAAGCATCCGCAGGGAAGTAGACGCGCGACCTACCCGCTCACGCATCGACTGCGGAAGCGTGTACACAGTTGACCCAGGTCAAGTCACACCGCACCTGCGTTCGCTATATGTCTGTCTCATAATCTCGAAACCGGATCCGAAGCATCGCTGCCGGGCAAGGAGATATCGAACCATGGGAACGATCAGAGCAGTCTTCATCCGCGCAAGCGTCGGTTTCCTGACGGCCCTGGTGCTGGCCCTGCCGGAATGGGCCACAGCAGCCGACGAGCCCGAGATCCGAGCCGTAGCGGGCGTGCTTCCACCTTTCGTCATCGAAGAACGGGACCATCTCACCGGCTTCAGCGTCGAGTTGTGGAACGAGGTGGCCAAGCGACTGAAAGTACGGACGCACTACCAGTTAGTCTCCGACGTACCGGCACTCCTCGACGCGTTGCGCAAGCAGCAGGCCGACATCGTCGTCACCGGCCTCTATTACAGCGCGGAGCGGGATCAGGAGTTCGATTTCTCGTACTCGATATTGAACGCGGGCCAGCAGGTGATGGTGCGCAGCTCGGCCGCCGGATTCGAGGAGCGCCCGCTCACTGCATTCCTCAAGTTGTTGTTCTCGCGCTGGATGCTCTATTGGATCGTTGCCGCGCTTCTGCTGATCCTGGTGCCCGCTCACATCCTCTGGCTGATCGACCGGCGGAATGAGGAAGGCATCAGCACGAGCCCCAAATACTTCCCCGGCATCTTCGACGCGATGGCATGGGCCGTCGCGGGATTGCTGGCGCAGGCACCGCGGATGCCAAAGCAGCGGTTCGCGCACGTACTCGCGATCATCTGGCTGTTCACCGGTGTCGTGTTCGTCACGTTCTTCACCGCGCAGATGACCGCCACGCTGACCGTCGAGCAGATCCAGGGCGCCATCAACGGACCGGACGACCTGCCCGGGAAGGCCGTGGCAACGTTGGCCAGCTCGGCTTCCGTCGGCTACCTGCACGATATCGGCGCACGCGCGCAGGAGTTCTCGCGCCCTGAAGACATGTACTCGGCACTGCTTTCTGGAAAGGTCGACGCGGTGGTCATGGCCGCCCCTGCGCTTCGCTACTACGCGACGCACGAAGGAGCAGGGAAAGTGCGAATGACAGGGCCCGAGGTCAGAAAGAACGACCTGGCCTTCGTCGTGCCTCTCAACAGCCCGTTGCGACGGAAGGTCAACTCGGCACTCGTCGCAATACATGATGACGGGACTTATGCGCGGCTTTACGAGACTTGGTTTGGGAAGGAGTAGTGGGCGAGTTCGGGGCGGCGGCGCGGACGCGAGGACAGCGGGTTTCCAATTGGCGTGATCCCTGTCAAGTGGGGAAGGGGTCAGGTCCAGCGGTGCAACATCGCAGCCGCTTGCAAGAAGACACTCTGGGAACTGAACAGGGTTCAGTCACAGGTCTTCAATAGAGCTGACCCAATGGCGGCATGGGAAGAAAAAGGGCTGCGGTGGCAGCCCTGCTTGTTTCTGATAAAGGATCGTTGAAGGGGGTGTCCGGAATTTTGTGTGTGAGGCGATTGGACATCGTCAGTGAACGGGTTTGGTGAAGCGTTCGCCGTAAGC
>JAIESW010000056.1 GCA_019745565.1 Burkholderiales bacterium | reverse complement strand
GGGTCTCACTGGACAGAGGCGTCGTCGAGCTCGCCGTGCTCTGACAACGAGACGGGCGATCGATATGGAGCGGGTGAACGGAATCGAACCGTCGTTTACTGGATGGGAACCAGGCTTCTTGCCATTAGAAGACACCCGCGCGGGGAACCGCTTGCAGCCAGACCTTACCCGCTACCAGTCGACTCCCACTGTCAACCCACGATAGGCCCGGAGCATCAACATATCCGGTAAGCGGGTGTAGTTCAATGGGAGATGAAACATCCCAAGAACTGCGTTCAGTTCTTGGGAAGCTGAGGGTTCGAAGCCGCCATCACGCCGCTAACGTCCCGATTCTACGAGATTTGTGACTGTAGTTCCAGACGACAGGGCAGCGAGCGGTATCGATACACGATCGAGCGAACGCACCGTGAGTTAATAAGCATTCGACACCAGACTTGGCGCCTCGCCGTCCAATCCACCCCTACTTCACGCCTGCCATCAGTCTCGCATTCTCTGCAAGTGTGGCTGCATCGATACCGCGGTGCAGTGAACTGCTCTCCTCTGCCAACCCAAGACAACCTGCCATCTCTGTGAGCAACCCTAAGCAAGTGGTCTCTATAATTCTTCCAAAAACACTACCAATTGATAATGTATTGCACATCGAACAAACCGAGTATACAGTTGGCCGCTCGTGGAGGTGTCAACTATGCGAGACAAGCAACAGAAGTTTGTTGAGATAGCCGAAAAGCGGGTGAACCGCCTGCTCAAGGAGATACGTCTTATAGGCAACCTCAGTAACCGGAACAATTACAGCTACGAGGCTGATGACATTTCGAAGATCTTCGGCGCGATCGAATCAGATCTGCGGACCACCAGGAAACGCTTCGAGGTTGCCCTGGCGTCCGCCGACAAAGGCTTCAAGCTGAGGTAGGGGGCTGATGTGAGCAAAAACAATGTGACGAAGAAGCTGTTCGACGTTACCAAGGTCAGCGAATTGACCAGTCTGATCAATGATCTCGCCGACGAAGTATCAATCAAATGGCGTCCCGTAGGCGGCAACGACAATAATCTTGCGATCATCGGAATTGGTAGTGACCCCGCCGCCGGGGTCATTGAGCGTACAACGAATGCCATTGATTCCGTACTTGAATTGGAGTGGGTTACCAAGGGTGAGCCGACAAGCATTACATCGCCGCGCATGGCCACCGAGAAGTGGTTCGGCATCAAAGAGGGGCGACTCGCCAATTACAGGACCAACGATCTTAAGAAGCTAGAGAAGCATGCTGCCCGAGTGGAGATCTCACTTCGAGACTCGGACCGCGACGACAAGCCAACGATCGACATCCGTGACTATGGCATTGGAATCCTTCCAGAGGATTTCGCCGAGTCGATCCTAAGCCTCAACAAGAACCGTAAGCTACGAAAGCTGTTTCTTGCTGGAGCCTTTGGACAAGGTGGATCCAGCGCGCTCGCTTACTCGCCTCTAACGCTGATCTGCTCACGGAAAGCCAACGTGCACGGTGGCAAGCCGCATCCCTTTGCGTTCACAGTCGTTCGGTTCAACCCAGGAGATGCAAACGTCGACAAGCATGGTGTGTATGAGTACATGGTCGACGGCAAGACAGGCTGCCCCATCACCTTAAATGTTCCGGAGGATGAATTCCCTGCAGGAACTCTTGTGCGACATCTGACAATGGAAGTCGGCAAGTACAACGCGGTAATGACTGCCCCAACAGGCTCGCTTTGGTTTCTCGTCCATAACTATCTTTTCGATCCAGTGTTTCCATTCAGGATCCAAGATAAGCGAACCGGGAAAAATCCCACAGCGCGAATGGTCACCGGAAATCATCGCCTTCTCAGCCAGGGCGAGCACACCGAGTACCAGCGCGACGCGACGTTGACGTTCCGGGATGGGTCAGTCCAAGTCAAATGGTGGGTGCTATCTGCAGAAGGCGAAAGCGCCCGTGCACGGCTTACGCAATACGTCATGGTGTCCCAGCCGGTGGTCGTGACATACAACGGCCAAAAGCAGGGGTACTTTCCCAATACCATCATTAAGGATGACCTAAAGCTTCCGTATCTCGACCGATACCTGGTGGTTCACGTGGACTGCGACAAGCTCGACGCCGATTCACGTAGACAGCTCTTTCCGACGACCCGCGAAGCTCTCCGGGATACTCCTATTGGAGACGACCTGCGTCGTTTGGTGATCGACACCCTGGCTGGCGACGATGATCTGCGCAGATTGGATCAGGAGCGCAAGCAGCGCTACATCAAGCAAGAGGACCAGGGAGCGGTTGACGCAATTCGGCGGCGCTTAGCAAAGCGCGTGAAGTCAATGACAATCACCGGCGGTGAAGGCACTGGACCTCGTGTCACCCCACCATCGGGAGATCCCGTACCGAGTAAACGTCAGCCGATTCCGGTGCAGGATCCGCCAACGTATCTCAAGATCACGGGGGCGACGCCGCGAAGAGTGTACGCTGGGCGCAGCTTTACGATTAAGTTTGAGACTGATGCTCGCCCGGACTATTTCGTAAGTGCCGACAATTTCATTGCCGTGATTAGCCCCCCTTCCCTGGGGCAATACACAGGCACGGCGAGTGTGCGCGAGGGCTACGGCGTGGCGTACTTCAAAGCGCAAGAAGATGTCGAGGTCGGGGCAATAGCGAAGATCACGCTTGAGCTACGCCCTCCGAAACACACATCGCTCAGCGATACAACCGAGGTCATCGTCTCGGAACTGCCACAAACGGCAGGAGGTCAGCAAGGCGAGGCGGCGACTCCAAACATCAATCCTCGTTGGGTAACCGAGGGAGAGCAGTTTTGGCGAGACATGGGCTGGACCAAGCGATCAGTCGCTCAGGTAAACCGGGAAGTCGACGGCGTTGATATCTATGTCTCTGCGAGCAACGAGAAGCTTGGCGCTCTAATTTCGCGCGCACAACGGCGTGATATTCATGCTGTTGATCAGATCAAGAATTTTTATCTTGAGCACCTTTGCTTCTACGCTCTTCTGCAGGACACTGAGCGATTGTTGAAGCAAGATTCCCAGAACAATGGCGAGAACAGCTCCCCTGGAGATGCGGATTTGAAACTGGTCTCTGAAGCTGGCCTCAGGCATGCCTGTGAGACAGTTTGCGGGATCATCGAGGGTATTTTTGAGGTATTGGTTAATGCCCCTGAAGAGAAGTAATGAGGAGGACACTTCGGCCAGCAGCGAGAGTGAACTAGACGAGCAGGAGTTCACTACGCCGTGGGCACAACACGGCCAACGATGGGGACATCCGTGGCATGCAATGTGTTCCTACCTAGGGACATTCCCCGCGTCGCTCGCACGTGGAATGATCTCTCTGTTTAGCTCAACGGGTGACGTCATCATGGACCCCTTCTCGGGCCGTGGGACGACGTTGCTAGAGGGCCGGATCCTCAACCGTACGGCTTTGGTCTCAGACCTGAATCCAATGGCGATTGCCCTATCGCGAGCGAAGAACGCTGATGTGACGCTGGATCAGGCTCTGAGCGAGATCGAGACTCTCCGGGGTTCATTCGATCGTCTGATGTACCTTCCTGAAGCGCACGTACAACACGACGATATTCAGCTGATCTACAGCCCTGAGACTTTGGCGCAGCTCTGCTACCTCCGGAGACGGCTAGTCAAGTCAGATACCGACGTGCGAGCCTTCCTGCTGGGGGCGCTGCTTGGAGTGATGCACGGCGCAGAGCGCCAAGACGGTACGTCGGCCTACGCATCCATAAGTATGCCGAACACCTTCAGCATGGCACCAAACTATGTGCGTAGGTTTGTGGAGACAAGACAGCTTAATCGCATCGGGCGGGATGTATTTGCGATACTCGCCGAGAAGGTGGAGAGGTTGTACAAAATAGATCCGCCCAGAGGGCACAAGGGTATTGTCAGCGTGTGCGATGCAAAGCAACTTGCACACAATTCGGATCTCGTGGACTACCGCGAAACCGTGCGTCTCGTTGTCACGTCTCCCCCTTACTTGGGAGTAGTGAACTACGCGAAACAGAACTGGATCAGGAACTGGTTGCTTGAACCGGCTGACTACTTCGGCCGGGAATCTGGACTTGACGACAATTTAACTCTCCCCGCCTGGTTAGACTTCATCGAGACTACCATCGAGCAACTTAAGACGTTCCTGCGCCCAGACGGCGTCGTCGTACTCGTGGTTGGCGACGTCGCAAGTACGAAGAGTCACATTAATCTCGCTCGCCACCTGATTCAGCGGATGCTTCACGACAAGGTCTTCTCTTACATTGGTGTGTTCGACGATTACATCGGGCACGATATTAAGACGACGCGAATCTGGAAGGAGACAAAGGGAAAGGCGACGGCTACCGACAGGATCATCGTTCTGTCAAACTCTGAGCCAAGGTTCAATTTCACAGAGATGGCAGGTTGTCTTGGGTTGGCAGAGGAGAGCAGTTCACTGCACCGCGGTATCGATGCAGCCACACTTGCAGAGAATGCGAGACTGATGGCAGGCGTGAAGTAGGGGTGGATTGGACGGCGAGGCGCCAAGTCTGGTGTCGAATGCTTATTAACTCACGGTGCGTTCGCTCGATCGTGTATCGATACCGCTCGCTGCCCTGTCGTCTGGAACTACAGTCACAAATCTCGTAGAATCGGGACGTTAGCGGCGTGATGGCGGCTTCGAACCCTCAGCTTCCCAAGCTTTAGACGACGGTTCGATCCCGTTCACCCGCTCCAGCCTGCCATTGGCCGCGCCGTGCCGGTGGGTTCCGAGTCGTCGGAACGGTACCCCGGCGTGGTCGCCGACGGGAGCAGGTATCCGCCGTGGACTGAACCGAGCAGCCAAGCGGTTGCACCCCCATGCCCAGATCCCTGTTTGACCGGTTTCGCGAATGGCTGTCCGGGACGCAGGCCGCGTATGCCGAGCTGCGCGACAGCGAAGCGCGCTACCGCGATCTGGTCGAGCGGTCGCCCAACGCCATCTATATCCATGCGAACGATCGCATCGTCTACCTGAACCGTGCGGCGCTCGATCAGCTCGGTGCGTCATCGGCCGACCAGGTCGTGGGGCGTTCGCGGCTCGACCTCCTTCATCCCGACGAGCACGCCGAGTCGATAGCGCGGGTCCGCGACATCTACTCGGGTCAGACCAAACCGCAGGTGCATCAGCGCTACGTACGTCTGAACGGCAGCGTGATGCACGGCGAGGTGGTCGCGATGCCGATCTCCTACCAGGGCAAGCCCGCGGTGCTGGTGTTCGTGCGCGACGTGACCGAGAGCCTGCGCGTCCAGGAGGCCCTGGAGCGTGCCCGAGCCGCCATGGACACCGCGCCCGACGCGATCTTTCTCGTGGACCGCGACACGCTGCGCTATGTCGACATCAACGCCGCCGTGTGCCGCATGCTCGGCTACACGCGCGAAGAGCTGATGCACATGGGACCGGAAGGCGTCACGGTCGGCTTCGATGCCGACGAGATGCGCCGCACCTTCGGCGCAGTGGTCTCGATCCACGAACAGCCGCCGCTGCAGGAGGGTGCGAGGCGCAAGCTGCGTCGCAAGGACGGGTCGGTGTTTCCAGTCGAGATCCGGCGTTCGCTGATCCACTCGGGCGATCAGGACATCATCGTCGCGGTGGCGCGCGACGTCACCGAGACGTTGCGGGCTCAGGCGGAGCTGGCCCGCTTTCGTGCGGCGGTGGATGTCGCGGCCGATGCGATCTTCCTGGTGGATCGGGAGACGTTGCGCTTCATCGACGCGAACGAAACCGCCTGTCGCATGCTGGGCCATGCGCGCGAGGTCCTGCTCGCGATGACGCCGCTCGACATCAACGTCAACCTCACCCGGGCGCGCCTCGAGCGCGACCTGGACGAAGCGATCGCACTGGCGCCGGAAGCCGCGCCACCGGATTCGAGCCGCTATGCGCGGCGTGCGGACGGTTCCATCTTTCCCGTCGACGTGTTCCGCAGCGCGCGCGTGGTCGATGGCCGGCCCATCGTCGTGGCCATCGTGCGCGATATCACGGAGCGCCGCCGGGCCGAGCAGGCGCTGCGACTGCGCACGCGTGCGGTGGAAGCCGCGGAGAACGGCATCGTGATGGTCAACGTGCGCCATCCGGACCAGCCCATCGAGTACGTCAATCCGGCGTTCGAGCGCATCACCGGCTACTCCGCGAACGAGGTGCTCGGTCGCAACTGCCGCTTCCTGCACGGGACCGATCGCGACCAGCCCGATCTCGAGAACCTGCGTGCGGCGCTGCGCGCCGGTACCGAAGGTCACGCGTTGCTGCGCAACTATCGCAAGGACGGCCGCCTGTTCTGGAACCAGATAGCGATCTCGCCGGTGCGCGACGACAACGGCACCATCACGCACTACCTCGGCATCTCCACCGACGTCACCGAACTCACTGTCTACCGCAACGAGCTGGAGCACCGGGCCTCGCACGATATCCTGACCGGGCTCGCGAATCGCAGCCTGCTCGACGATCGTCTGGCCATGGCGTTAGCGGCCGCGCAGCGGCATGACCGGTCCCTGGCGGTGGCATTCATCGATCTGGACCACTTCAAGGAAGTGAACGACACGCTGGGCCACGCCGCGGGTGACGAACTGCTGCTGGCGGTGGCGCGCCGGCTGCAGGCGTGCGTGCGTGACGGGGACACCGTAGCTCGACAAGGCGGGGATGAATTCATCCTGATCCTTGCCGAACAGGCGTCCGAGGCGTCCGTCGCGCAGGTGCTGAAGCGCGTGCGCGAAGTGGTCGCGCGGCCCTACCCCCTGGCGGGGAAGGAGATGACGATCTCCTGCAGCATCGGTGCGAGCATCTACCCGCGCGACGGCGCGGATGCGGGCGAACTGATCCGTCGTGCCGATCAGGCGATGTATCTGGCAAAGACCTCGGGACGCAACCAGTACCGGTTCTGGGAACACACCGACGTCACCGGAGCGCCGTCATGACCGCGGTGACAGCCGGAGTCGATCGCGAGCCGTTCGCGAGCCGGCTGGTCGCATGGCAGCGGTTGCATGGTCGGCACGATCTGCCGTGGCAAGGCACGAACGATCCTTACTACCTCTGGGTTTCGGAGATCATGCTCCAGCAGACCCAGGTGACGGCGGTCATTCCCTACTACGCGCGGTTCATGGCGCGTTTCCCCGATGTCCGTGCGCTCGCCGGCGCGCACGAGGACGATGTGCTTGCGCACTGGAGCGGCCTGGGTTACTACGCGCGTGCGCGCAACCTCCATCGCGCTGCTCAAGTGGTGGTCGAGCAGCATGACGGTGTGTTTCCCTCGACGGCCGAAGCGCTGGCCGGGTTGCCGGGTGTGGGCCGCTCGACCGCGGCTGCCATTGCCGCGTTCGCGTTCGGTGAGCGCGCGGCGATCCTCGACGGCAACGTGAAGCGCGTGCTTGCGCGCTGGCTGGGCGTGAGCGGCTGGCCCGGCGATGCGAAAGTGCAGGTGTCGCTATGGGAGGCCGCGGAGCGGTTGCTGCCGGACCACGACATCGAGGCCTACACGCAAGGCCTGATGGACCTGGGCAGTCAGGTGTGCACGCGGACGCGACCGCGTTGCGAGGCGTGTCCCGTGGCGTCCGACTGTGTTGCACGGCGCGACGGCCTGACGGATCGTCTGCCTGCCGCACGGCCGGCTAAGGTGCTGCCGCAGCGGGAAACGGCATTGCTGGTGCTGGCACGCGCCGGTGAGGTGATGCTGGAGAAGCGGCCGCCGACGGGCATCTGGGGCGGGCTTTGGAGCTTTCCCGAACTCGCGGTGGACGAAGATCCGCGACACGTGAGCGCTCAACGCTACGGGGCGGCCATCGCGCCGGTCGAGGTGCTGGAGCCGATCGAGCATGGGTTCACGCATTTCCGGCTGCGATTGCGGCCGTGGCTGGCAGCGGTGACTGCGCTCACGCCTCAGGCGAATGCGCCGGGACGTCTGTGGCTGCCGGTTGCCGATGCGATCGGGGCGGCGGTGCCGGCGCCTATTCGGAAGCTGCTGATGGTGTTGGATAGTGAAAAGACAAAGCGTTGAACACGAAGGACGCGAAGGTCACGAAGGACACGAAGCCAAAGATGGGTTGCCGAGTCACCGACTCGGTTGTCCCGGTTCGGCGAATTTTTCACCCAGCGAGCCCGACATTCTTCGTGGGCCTTCGTGCTCTTCGCGCCCTTCGTGTTTCAAGCTTCACCCTCGCTTCAACAGATGCAGCACCCGATCCAACCGCGCAATCGCATCGTTCGCCACCAGCATCCGCTGCTTCTCGAACCGATCGATCGGCAGGATCTCCGCCAGCCGGTAGCTCACCCACGAAGCGTCGTCGTACCGGTGCGGCGGCGGAAAGTGTTCGTCGCCGAACCGCTCCACCAATTGCCGCAGCACTTCGACGCATTGACCGTGTCGTTCCGCGACAGGTGCGCCGGGCTCCGGATCGAGGGTCGCCACTTCGCCCACGATCAGGCCGCTCGACGTCGTCTCGGTCGACAGGATGCGGAACCGTTCCGCACCCTGCGTCACGAGATGGAAGATGCCGAGCTGCGGCATGTCCCAGCGCTCGATGTGAGCGATGGTTCCCACCTCCGCCGGGATCGCGGGCGCTCCCACTTCCTGTCCGTCGTTGATCAGGCACACGCCGAAATGCGTGCCGTCCCGCAGACAGGCCTTGGTCATGTCGAGGTAGCGCTGTTCGAAGATCTTGAGCGGCAGCATGCCGCCGGGGAACAACACCGTGTTGAGCGGAAAGATCGGCAACTCGAGCTTGCGTTCGTTCGGCATGCGGCTAATCGATTTCGGGCGGCGCTGCACCCCAGCGCTGCATGAGATCGTGGGGGACGCTCAACTGATCGAGGACCCGCGCCACCACGAAGTCGACCAGTTCCGCGACCGACTGGGGGCGATGGTAGAAGCCGGGATTGGCCGGCAGGATGATCGCGCCGGCACGCTGCAGGCGCAGCATGTTCTCCAAATGGATCGCCGAGAGGGGCGTCTCCCGTGGCACCAGCACCAGCTTGCGCGATTCCTTCAGCATCACGTCCGCGGCGCGTTCGATGAGCGTGTTCGCGAGTCCCGCGGCCACCGCGGCCAGCGTGCCCATGGAGCAAGGGCAGATGGCCATGGCATCCGCCGGATTCGATCCGGAGGCGATCGGCGCGAACCAGTCCTCGCGGCCGAACACCTCGAGCTGGCCGGCGCGAGCGCCGTAGAGCTTGGAGAAATGACGCTGCGCCTCGCGCGGTTGCGTCGGCAGCTTGAGATCCAGTTCCTGCCGGGCGACGATCTGCGCCACCTGGGAGTAGAGGAGCCACACCCGGGCGCCGCTCGCGATCAGGCACTCGAGCAACCGCAGACCGTACGGCATGCCGGACGCACCCGTGAGTGCGAGAGCGATGGTGCGGTCGGTCATTGCTTCGGCGGGGTTTCGGGCGGGGTCTCGGGTTTCGGGAGCATGGCGGCCGCTTCGCTGCGCAATCGGCCGAGTGTTGCTTCGAGCCGGTCCACCTCGGCCTTCAGCGTCTCCAGTTCCTTGCGGCGCGCCGCGAGCTGCGATTCGTCCCGTGCGATCTCTGCGTCCCTCAGCCGGGCGGAATCCACCAGCGCACACATGACGGCCTGGAACCGGTCACCCACCGTCTCCGGCACCACCGGCGTCGGTTCGGGTTCCGGTGCCGTGGATGCCTCGATCACCGCGCCTTCGTCGGCCAGCAGTTGCCACGACAGTGCACGCAGGGTGTGGTCGCGGCAGTGCATCCGTTCGCGGTACAGGGCGATCCTGGCCGTTCCCGCCTTCACGCGCACGGGCTTGGCGAACACCACCTTGCGCCAGTAGGTGACCTCGTCGCCGGCAATGGTCACCTTGCTGCGGTCATAGAAATGCTGGTCGTTGCCGACCGACGGGACGCGCTGCCAGTCGGCGGCGCCCGCGGTCACGGATGCGGCGAGTGCGAAGGCCGCCCCGATGAAACGGCAGCGGTGCAAAGCTTTAGTGATCCTTGCGCCCGCGGTGTTCACGATTCCGATCCGAGTTCGCGGTGCCGCTGCAGGACCCGATACTCGCTTGCGAACTCGTGTGCGAGCGTATTCACGAGGTAGACCGACCGGTGCCGGCCACCGGTGCAGCCGATGCCGATCGTCACGTAGCTGCGGTTGTCCGCGGCGAAGGAAGGCAGCCAGCGTGCGAGGAAGCGCCGGATGTCGCCCAGCATCTGGTGCACGCTGGGCTCGCCCTCGAGGAACTTGATCACGGGCGCGTCGCGTCCGGTGAGCGGCCGCAGTTTCTCGTCGTAGTGGGGATTGGGCAGGCAGCGCACGTCGAACACGAAATCGGCGTCGAGCGGGATGCCGTGTTTGAACCCGAAGGATTCGAACAGCACCGTCAGGCCGGCGGTCGCGCGGATGTCCACGAATTCCTTCACCCAGGCGCGCAGGGTGTTGGCCGACAGGTCGCTGGTGTCGATGCGATGCGCGATGGAGATGACCGGCGCCAGCAGCTCGCGTTCGCGCTCGATGGATTCGGTGAGCGTCCGGTTCTCGTCCGACAGCGGGTGGCGGCGACGCGTCTCCGAGAAGCGCTTGACCAGCGTTTCGGTCTTGGCGTCGAGGAACAGGATCTTGATGTCGAGATCGCGCCGGCGCAGCGCCTCGCGCACCTTCGGAATCTCGTCCAGTCCGTGGCCGCTGCGCACGTCCACGCTGATCGCGACCTGCTCCTTGCCCGCTTCGGCCAGATGGTCCACCAGCTCCACCAGCAGCTTTGCCGGCAGATTGTCGACCACGTAGTACCCGCTGTCCTCGAGCACGTTGAGCGCGATGCTCTTGCCGGAGCCGGAGAGACCGCTGATCAGGACGAGCTGCATCGTCAGTGTCGCCCGAAGCGTGCGCGGGAGATGTCCATCCGGTCTAGTTGCCCTCGTCGTCGCCGAGATGCTGTTCCTGGCGCTGGATGAATTCGCGTGTGCTGTCGATCCCGCGCAACTGCAGCACGTAGTTGCGCACGGCGGCTTCGACCAGGACCGCGAGGTTGCGACCCGCCGCCACCGGGAGCTGCACCTTGCGTATCGACACGCCCATGATCTCGTCGGAACCGGCATTGAGCGGCAGGCGTTCGAGCCCCGGGATGCTGCCACCCACCGGACGCTCGAGCTGCACGATCAGCTTCAGGTTCTTGCGCTGACGCACCGCGGTTTCGCCGAAGATGGTGCGGATGTTGAGCATGCCCAGGCCGCGCACCTCGAGGAAGTCCTTCAGCATCTCCGGGCAGCGCGCTTCGAGCGTCTGCGGCGCGATGTGGTAGAGCTCGGTGACGTCGTCGGCCACCAGGCCGCTGCCGCGTGTGATGAGCTCGAGCGCGAGCTCGCTCTTGCCCACACCGCTGTCGCCCACGATCAGCACGCCCATGCCGAGCACATCGAGCATCACCCCGTGGCGCGTGACGAACTCGGCGAGTACGCGGCCGAGGTAGGTACGCAGCACCCAGATGATCTGCAGGCTCGGCAGCGGGCTCGACAGCATCGGCACGTTGAGCGCGCTCGACAGGCTCGCGAGCACTTCGGGTGCGTGTTCGCCGTCGGAGAGGATCAGGCAGGCCATGCCGCTGGTGGCGAGATAGTCGAGCACCTGCCGGCGCGCCTTCTCGTCGAGGCTCTGGAAGTACTCCGCCTCGGTATGGCTGAAGATCTGCACCCAGTTCGGGTGGATGAAGTTGAGGTGCCCGGTCAGCCCCTTGCTCGAGCTGTTGATGCGCTTCGAGTCGAGATCGGGACAGGTGTCGCGGTCGCCCTGCAGCCAGGCGAGCTTCAGCTCGGCGCGATTGTCCTCAAACAGCTGCGCGATGCTGACCTGGGGCATGGGGTTGCCAGGCGGTGATGATGCGCTGAAGGGCCGCTGCGTCGAGCGGCTCGACGAGGCTGCGGCGCATCTCGCGGTCGCTGAACATCTCCGCGAGTTCGGACAGGATCTGCAGGTGCATGTCCGTGGCCTTCTCGGGCACCAGCAGGATGAAGATCAGGTTGACCGGATTGCCGTCCGGCGCCTCGAACGGGATCGGGTGCCGGGTGCGGACGAATGCGGCGGCGGCTTCCTTCAGGCCCTTCACCCGGCCGTGCGGTACGGCCACCCCATGACCGAGACCGGTGGAGCCGAGGCGTTCACGCGCGAACAGGCTGTCGTAGACCTGCCCGCGCGACAGGCCGAGCGTGTTTTCGTAGAGCTGGCCGGCGTGTTCGAAGACGCGCTTCTTGCTGGAGACGTCCAGATCGGCCAGTACGCGGGTGACGGGCAGCAGCGGCGTGATCAGGCTCATGGCGGAAAAGTTTTTACGCGTCCGGCTCCGGAGCGGCGCAGTGAATTCGTTCAGATCGACTTGCGCAGGTTGACCGGCAGGATCTGCAGGGACTCGCGATACTTCGCGATGGTACGGCGCGCCACCACGATGCCCTGCTTGCCCAGGATCTCGGAGATCTGGCTGTCGGACAGCGGGCGTTTGGTGTCTTCCTCGCCCACCAGCTGCTTGATCAGGGCACGAATCGCGGTGGCGGAACATGCGCCACCGGTCTCGGTGGTGACGTGGCTGCCGAAGAAGTACTTCAACTCGAAGATGCCGCGCGGCGTGAACATGAACTTCTGGGTCGTCACGCGCGAGACCGTGGACTCGTGCAGGCCGAGGATCTCGGCAATCTCGCGCAGCACCAGCGGCCGCATCGCGACTTCGCCATGCTCGAAGAAATGCCGCTGGCGGTCGACGATGCACTGCGAGACCCGCAGGATGGTGTCGAAGCGCTGCTGGACGTTCTTGATGAGCCACTTCGCTTCCTGCAACTGGCCGGCGAGCTGCTGGTGGCTCGCGTCGCGGTTGCGCGACAGGATGTCGGCGTACATGCGGTTGATGCGCAGCTTGGGCATCGCGTCCGGATTGAGCGACGCGACCCACATGCCCTTCAGCTTGCGCACGATCACGTCGGAAACCACGTACCGCGGCTCTTCGGTGGAGAAGCGCGCCCCAGGTCGGGGGTTGAGACCGGTGATCAGCCTCTGCACTTCGCGCAGCGCGTTGTCGTCGCACTTCAAGGCTTTCTTCAGCTTCGCGTAGTCGCGCCCGGCGAGCGCGTCGAGCTGCTGTCGCACGACGTTCAACGCTTCGGTGCGCCAAGGCGTGTCCTGGGGCAAAGCTTCCAGCTGCAGGGCGAGACACTCGCCCAGATCGCGCGCGGCGACACCGGGCGGATCGAGGTTCTGGACGTGGCGCAAGGCGATCAGAAGATCCTCCTCGTCGGCCTCGATCTCCGCCGGCAGCATTTCGGCCAGCTCGGCCAGGTCCTGCTTCATGTAGCCGTTGTCGTCGAGCGAGTCGACGATGATCGCCGCCATCTGCTTGTCGCGATGGGGCAGGTTCATGAGGTTGACCTGCCATAGCAAGTGCTCGCGCAGGCTGGTGGTGCCGGCCGGCATCTGCGGATAGTCGGATTCCTCGCCCTCTGGGCTGCCGCTGTTGCCGTAGCTGCCTTCGTCGAGCCAGTCGGCGTCGTCCATGGACTCGCGCTCGGTGGACTCGGCGGCCTCCGGCGCGTCGGGTACTTCGTCGCCGTCGCCTTCGGAGGCGGAACTGGTCGAGATCTCCGACGGGATGTCGCTCGGGATCTCGCTCGGAAGATCAGGCGGCGGCTCGGGGGCTGCTTCGGCAGTCGGCGTGGCCGGTGGTGCGCCCTCTTCGCCGTCCTCCTCCTCGCGTTCGAGGAGCGGATTTTCCTGGAGGAAGCGCTCGAGCTCCTGGTTGAGTTCCAGGGTCGAAAGCTGCAGCAAGCGGATCGATTGCTGCAGCTGCGGTGTCAGCGTGAGGTGCTGGGAAAGCTTGAGCTGCAGGGAGTGCTTCATGGCAACCGCGGCAAGGACCTGGGACCCGCAGGGGACTGGAGGGGCTCAGGCTCTAAAGCCTGAAGTGTTCGCCGAGATAGACCTTACGCACAGCCTCATTATAGACGATCTCCTCGGGGTGACCGCAAGCAAGTACCGAGCCGTCGTTAATAATGTAAGCGCGGTCGCAGATCCCGAGGGTCTCCCGAACGTTGTGGTCGGTGATGAGGACGCCGATGCCGCGCTCCTTGAGGAAGCGGATGATCCGCTGGATCTCGATCACGGCGATCGGATCGACGCCGGCGAAGGGCTCGTCCAGCAGGATGAAACGGGGCTCCCCGGCCAGCGCCCGCGCGATCTCGACCCGGCGCCGTTCGCCGCCCGAAAGGCTGATCGCCGGACTGTTCTTCAGGTGGACCACATGGAGTTCGTGCAGCAGGGCATCGAGCTTCTCGGCGATCTCGGCTTCCTTGAGGTCGCGCAGTTCGAGGACCGCCCGGACGTTCTCCGCCACGGTCAGCTTGCGGAAGATGGACGGTTCCTGGGGCAGATAGGAAAGACCGAGCCGTGCCCGCTTGTGAATGGGCATGCGGGAGACGTCCTGCTGGTCGAGGACGATCTGCCCGCTGTCCAGCGGCACCAAGCCCACGATCATGTAGAAGCAGGTGGTCTTGCCGGCGCCGTTGGGACCCAGCAATCCCACGACTTCTCCGCTTTTCACGTCCAAAGAGACGTCTTTCACCACCGTTCGCGCCTTGTAGCGCTTCTTGAGCGAGGTCGCGCGGAGTTCGTTCAACTCGGCGGCGGTGCTCACAGGCGGGATCTCGGTTGCGGGCGCGTTCACGGCTTCGGAGGTTTGTTCAGGTCCGGCGCCGACTTGAGCTGCGTGCCGCTGCTTGCGGCCTCAGGGGTCCCGGGCGCAGGAGGCGCCTTGGGTTTCGGCTGGATCACCGCGCGAACCCGGGCGTTGGGATCAGTGGGGTCAACCTTGCCCCGGCCCAGCACCTGGAAGAACTCGGTCTTGGCGTTGTAGGAGATGTAGTCGCCCTGAACTTCGTCGGTGCCCTTGGTGAGCTTGGCGGCGGCGAACATCTGCAGCAGATCCTTGCGGCCGTCGTACTCCAGCCGCTCGGCGTAGCCGTCGATGTACTCGTCGTAACCCTCGCGCTTCTGGCGGAAGGTGGCCGGCTTGCCGTAGGCGATGCCGTAGCTGAACCCCTCGCCGTCCTGCCGGACGATCACCCGATCGCCGCGCAGCTGCAGGGTCCCCTGGGTGACGACCACGTTGCCCTCGAAGACCGATTCCTTCTTGGCGTCGTCCACCAGCATGCGGTCGGCCTCGACATTGACGGGCTTCTCGCGGTCGGTCTTGTCGGCCAGCACCGTTCCGCAACCGAGCGCGGCGGTCAGAGCCAGACTAGCGGCCGAGATGCGGGATGCCGACCGGCGAAGCATAGGTCACCTTCACGTTGGAGCGGAGCTTGAGGATGCGCGCCCGGTTGTCGAATTCGAGTCCCACCGCGTCGACCTGCGAAGCCCCCGTCGTCATCTTGACGGGCTTGTCGGTCTGCGCGAGGTCGAGATCCGGGATGATATGCAGAAACTCCGTGTCGAGCCGCATCTCGTTCTGATCGTCGTACGGCTCACGGATGATTCGGACATCGCCGATGAAGTAGACGTTCTCGCCGTTGCGCGATACCAGGGCCCGGTTCGCGGTCACCCGCACGGGAGCCGTCTCGTAGTCGTAGTGGATGAAACGCGGCGTCTCGACGTGGGTGCTGTTGTCGTCCGGGTAGTGGGTCATCTTGGTGCCCTGCACCGAGTGCCGCTGCGACCCGTCCGGATTCATGCGCGTCGCGGAGAAGTTGTCGATGATGAAGTCCGGGTCGTGCCGGGTGCTGCCGTCGCGCACCGGCGGTGGCGGCTGGACCCGCTGGTCGATCCATACCGTGAGCGCCGCGAGCAGGGCCAGGAACACCACCGGGTACCATCGGACGAAGCGGCCGCTCATGCGAGATATTTCTCCATGCGGGCATCGAGCGTGCCTTGGGCGCGCATGATGAACTCGCAGGCTTCGCGCACGGCGCCGCGGCCACCGCCGGCCCGGGTGATGTAGTGCGCATGCCGCCGCACCAGTTCGTGCCCTTCGGGTACGGTGACTGCCAGTCCGCATCGGCGCAGCACCGGCAGATCCACCACGTCGTCGCCCATGTAGGCGGCCTCGGCCGGTTCGAGCCCCAGATCCGCCAGCATCGCAGCGAAGCACTCGAGCTTGTCCTCGACGCCTTGTCGGACCAGCGTGATGCCGAGATTGGCGGCGCGGTGCTCGACGCAGCGCGAGGTGCGGCCGGTCAGGATCGCGAGCATGACGCCGCTCGCGGCGAGCATCTTGAGACCGTGGCCGTCGAGTGAATTGAAACCCTTCAGTTCGCGACCGTCGTCGTCCAGGTAGAGCGTACCGTCGGTCATCACGCCGTCCACGTCGAACACGGCGATGCGGACGCGCCGCGCTTTGTCTTCGAGATTCTGTTCCACCACTAGATCACGCCTGCCTGTAGGACGTCATGCATGTTGAAGGCGCCCACCAGTACGCCCGCATCGTCCACCACCAGCAGGCCGTTGATGCGGGTGCGCTCCATCTCTTCCACCGCCTCCACTGCCAGGCGGTCGGGGCCGATCACCCGCGGGTTGCGCGTCATCACGTCCACCGCGCGCGCGTGGCGCAGGTCCATGCCGCGACCGAGCGCGCGGCGCAGGTCGCCATCGGTGATCAGGCCGGCGACGCGCCCGCCCGAGTCGAGCACTGCCGTCATGCCGAGCCCCTTGCCCGAGATCACCAGCAGTGCATCGGCGAGAGAGATGGTGTCAGGCACGGCGGGCACGTCTTCGCCGGTGCGCATGACGTCGCGCACGTGCGTGAGCAGCTTGCGCCCGAGGCTGCCGCCCGGATGGGACCGGGCAAAGTCTTCCGAACTGAAGCCGCGCGCCTCGAGTGCGGCGACGGCCAGCGCATCGCCAAGAGCGAGTGCCGCTGTCGTGCTTGCGGTGGGAGCGAGGCCGAGGGGACAGGCTTCCTCCGCGACCGCGGCGTCGAGATGCACGTCCGCTTCCTTCGCGAGCGTCGATGCCGGATTGCCGGTGATCGCGATCAGCTTGGCACCCCGGCGCTTCGCGAGCGGCACGATGGTCACCAGCTCGGCGCTCTCGCCCGAGTTCGACAGCGCGATCATCACGTCCTCGGCGGTGATCATGCCGAGATCGCCGTGGCTCGCTTCCGCGGGGTGCACGAAGAATGCCGGCGTGCCGGTGCTCGCGAGCGTCGCGGCGATCTTGTGCGCGACATGGCCCGACTTGCCGATGCCGCTCACTACGACGCGGCCGCGGCACGCGAGCAGAATCGCGAGCGCATCGGCGAAACTGCCGTCGAGGCGCCCCGCGAGCGCTGCCACCGCGCGCGATTCGATGTCGAGCACACGCTTGCCGAGCGCGATGACCTGATCGACGGTGAGTTGTCCGAGGGACGCGTGCATGGCCGCGGAGTATACGCCAGCACCCTCTGCAAAGAGCGCCGGAAAAGGCGTGTGCTAGCCTACGGCAAGACCGTCGTGAGCGTGTCCGCGCGCATGACGTTCGCGCGCCGCAGGCCGGTCGCGTTGTCCGGTGCGGCCCCGATGCCCCGGCGGCCGGCGCCGGGCGCCGCCGCCGGTTCGCGCGGTACTCCGCATGCACGACACCCTTCAGCTCACTCTCATTCTGCTCGCGGCCGCCGTACTGGTGGTCGTGGTGTGCCGCCAGCTCAAGCTGCCGCCGCTGCTGGGCTACCTGCTGGTGGGGATCGCCATCGGGCCGCATGCGTTGGGTTGGCTGGCGGATGACGAGGGCACGCGCCATCTGGCCGAGTTCGGCGTGGTCTTCCTGATGTTCTCCATCGGGCTCGAGTTCAGTCTCGCGAAGCTCGCCACCATGCGCAGCCTGGTGTTCGGGCTGGGCGCCGCCCAGGTGGCGGCGACGCTGCTGGTCGTGCTCGGGTGCGCCCTGCTGGCCGGACTCGACTGGAAGAGCGGCTTTGCGCTGGGCGGCGCGCTGGCAATGTCGTCGACGGCGATCCTCGGCAAGCTCCTCGCGGAGCGGCTGGAGCTCAATGCGCCGCATGGCCGCCAGATCATGGGCGTGCTGCTGTTCCAGGATCTCGCGGTGGTGCCGCTGTTGATCGTGCTGCCTACGCTGGTCGCCCCTGGCGCCGAGATGGCGGCTGCCATCGGGCTGGCGGTCGCGAAGGCCGGCGTGGTGCTGATCCTGCTGCTCGGCATCGGACAGCGTCTGATGCGGCCGTGGTTCCACCTGGTCGCTTCGCGCAAGTCCTCCGAGCTGTTCGTGCTGAACGTGCTGCTCATCACGCTGCTGCTGGCGTGGCTCACCGAGATGGCCGGACTGTCGCTCGCCCTCGGTGCGTTCATCGCCGGGATGCTCATCTCGGAGACCGAGTACCGCCTCCAGGTGGAGGAGGACATCAAGCCGTTCCGCGACGTGCTGCTCGGCCTGTTCTTCGTGACGGTCGGCATGCTGCTCGACGTGCACGTGGTGCTGGAAAGCGCGCCCGTGGTGGTCGGGCTCCTGGTCGGCATCCTCGCCGGCAAGGCGGCGCTGGTGCTGCTGATCGCGCGGCTGATGCGCATCGATACCGCCACGGCGTTGCGCACCGGTCTCGCGCTGGCCGGCGCCGGCGAGTTCGGCTTCGTGCTGCTCTCGCGTGCCGGGGTTCTCGGCGTGCTGGCGCCCGAGACGATGCAACCCGTGCTTGCCGCAATGCTGCTGTCGATGATCGCCTCGCCCTTCATCGTCGAGGAGAGCGAACACATGGTGCGGCGCTGGATCGGTTCGGCCTGGATGCAACAGGCCATGGCGCTGCACAACATCGCGGTCCAATCCATGGGTGCGACCGAGCACGTGATCGTCTGCGGCTACGGCCGCAGCGGCCAAAACCTCGCGCGGCTGTTCGAACAGGAGGGTGTGCGCTTCATCGCGCTCGATCTGGATCCGCAGCGCATCCGCGAGGCGGCCATCGCGGGCGAATCCGTGGTGTTCGGCGATGCCGCGCGGCGCGACGTGCTCGTGGCCGCAGGGTTGATGCGGGCGGCCGCGGTCGTGGTGTCCTACGAGGACACGAACTCGGCGCTGCGCATCATCGCCGTCGTGCACGAAGCCCGTCCCGGCCTTCCCGTGATCGTGCGCACGCGGGACGACAGCGACATCGATCGCCTGAAGGAGGCCGGGGCTGCGGAGGTGGTGGCCGAGATCATGGAGGGCAGCCTCATGCTCGGATCGCACACGTTGATCCTGCTCGGCGTGCCGTTCGACCGGGTGCTGAAGCGCATTCGCCAGACCCGCGAACAGCGCTACAGCGTCTTTCGCGGGTTCTTCCGCGGTGTGACCGACGAGGGCGAACAGGACGACGAGCCGTTGCGGCTGCACTCGGTGCTGCTGCCGGCGGGGGCGCGCGCGATCGGTCTTAGTCTCGCGCAGCTGGAGCTGCCGGCGGATCGCGTCGAGATCACGGCGATCCGTCGCCGCAACATCCGCAGCCTGGCGCCCACCGGCGATACGGTGCTGGCGGAGGGCGACGTCGTGGTGCTGCGTGGCCGCGACCCGGATCTCGCGCTGGCCGAAATGCGGTTGCTGCAGGGATGACCGGCGTGGGCGCGGACTACTGCAGCAGCCAGGTGGCGCCGCAGTTGGTTTCGGCGACGCCGTCGATGCGCCAGGCACCGAGTTCGGGGGCGGCGGTGCGGACGCATTGCGCTTCGACCGGCGGCATGCCGGTTGTGTCGACCGACGAGTAGCGCAGCGCGCCGTCGATCGCCGTGCCGTCGTCGATCTTCCGGTCCACCTCGGCCAGGACGCTGGCGGGAACCAGGTTTCCCGTGTTCAGGTTGTTCCTGATGGACGCGAAGCCCGCATATTGCTGGCCGGCCACGATGCGCGGATAAGCGCCGAAGGCCGTCTTCGGTGCTGACGTGGCGGTTTCCGCACCGGCGGAATAACGATACCGGCCGCTGATGAAGCCGGCTCCGGACAGGTGCTCCCATGCGGCAATGTGCTCGTCGATGCCGCCGCCCGAGGCGATCGGCTCGATCCGCCCGTTACCGTTGCCATTGACGCCGGTATTCGGGATGTCGACGGTGGCGCGCAGGTAGTCCCCGGGAAAGCCATGGTAGCGGTCGACGAAGCCGAAATAGGCACCCTTCAGGCTATCCATCTCGGTGATGAGCGTGCGAGCACGCGCCGACCCGAGCATTTGGCCCCCCACCATGATGCCGGCGAGAAGCAGCCCGATGATCACGAGGACGATGGCGGTCTCGACCAGCGTGAAGCCGGACAGCTTGTAGTGGCGATACATCCCGGTATCCCCGGTGTTGGTTGCAGGCGGTCTCGGCGGTGCTAGGACGCACCAAATATGCCAAAACTGCGAGATTTTGGACCATTTTCCCTCGGGCCGCCAGTTCCGGAGTCACGACAAGCACTTGGCTGCAAAGACGCGATTCAGTGGTCTTGCAGTTCATGGACTTAGCCGCAAGGCGGCGTCACGCAATCCGACGAAATCTGTCAAATTGGAAGAATTCATGCGCCTGCCTGCCAATTCGACGAGCTGTACTACATCAGCGAAGCAGCTCCGCAGTTCACAGGCGGTGAACTCGTGGCGACCCGCCAGTTGCCGGACGCGTCGGTGCATCCGTTGGCCGAAGGGGGTCCGATGGGGGCGGCTCCCCAATAGGCGTGGGTCGAGAACTGAAAGCTCCCGCGCAGCGCGTTACCGTCATCGATCTTGCGATCCATCTCGGCCAGGAATTGAACGGGAACCTGGTTGCCTGTCTTGATCAGATGACGCTGCGGGGGTGCCGGCGCCGTGGGATCACCGTAGTCGAAATCGAACGCCAGCCCGACGTATCCCCCAAAGGCGTTCTTGGGCACTCCGGCCTGCTGGTTGGTGGGTAGGTACGAATAGGATCCGGGAAGAAAGCCGGATTTCGTCAAGTGATCCCAGACCAGCAAGTCTTCTTCCGCCACACCCGTCGGCCCGGTCGCCGTACCGGCGAGGTCGATGCGTCCGCTGCCGTCGCCGTGATAGGTGACCTCGCGAATGACGGCGGGAGCATCCCTGTAGTCGCCGGGGAGAGCACGGAAGCGATCCTGAAAACCCAGGAAAGCGACCTTTATCTGTTCTGTCTGCGAGAGCATCGCCTTCGCGCGCGCTCCGAAGATCAACTCCTGGCCCTTGAGCACGACGACCACGGTGAGAGCGACCATGAACATCATCAACGTGATCTCAACGAGTGAGATACCGTCCTGGGACCGCCGACGGTCCGACGTTGGGACGTTCAGATCTTCGGCCTTCATTCTTCCGCTTCGATCGGCATGGCGCTACAACAGACTCGCGGCACCGCAGTTCATGGACAGCGTCGCGGCGGTCGTATCCCACCGGCCGGCGGCATCCACGCAGGCTCCGGGCGCACCGGGTGGCAGCGGTGCCACGCTGCCCCGGGCATGCGTGGAGAATCGCAAGGCCCCCGCGAGGGCGGTGCCATCATCGATCTTGTGATCCATCTGGGCCAACAGATCCACGGGAATTTGATTCCCTGTCTTCAACGTATGTCTCATAGGCGCTGAGGGCGCTGCCGAGGCGTAGGTGGCGTCGAATGCGAAATCGATGTATCCGCCGAAACGGTTGCGCGGGACGGCCGAGACGCTTGGAAGCGGATCGAACGTATACGTGCCTAGGATGAACCCGGCCTTGGACAGGTGGTCCCAGACCAGGACGTCCTCTTCGGAAACGCCGCTGGTTCCCAGTGCGACGGCGCTACTTTCCACGCGGCCATTGCCGTTGCCGGCATACTGCACTCGTTCGATGTTGGCGTTGGCATCGGCATAGTCTCCCGGCAATCCGCGGAAACGGTCCTGAAACCCGAGGACGGCGGACTGCAGCTGGTCGTGCTCCGCAATGATCTGGCGCACTTGGCTGTTCGTGACCAGGTTCTGACCCAGCACGGCACCTGCGAGCAGCAGTCCGATCACGAGTAGAACGAGGGCCAACTCGATGATCGTCGCCCCGTTCTTCCGGCGCCTGTGCATGGGTAGGCGCCCAGAACGAAACAGCCCCGTGAAACGGGGCTGCGAACTACCGGTACCAGTTGCGAGGTGGTCACGGAGCAAAGGCGCACTCGGAAACGCGGGTTTCGATTGCTCGCGCAACGGAACGCTACATCAGGCTGGAACCGCCGCAGTTGATGGCGGTTTGGCCCACGAGGTTCCAAACGCCGGCGGTGGACATGCAGTTGGGAGCGGCGCCAGGGGCGGTGGGCGCGGTGCCGGTGGGCGTGGTGTAGACGGAGAAGACGAAGGAACCAGTGGCGCCGTTGCCATCGTCGATCTTGCGATCGACTTCGGCGACGATTTCCACGGGGATCTGGTTGCCGGTCTTCAGGTTGTGGCGGTTGACGGTGCTCACGGCGGCTACACCACCGGTGAGGATGTAGTAGTTGGCGTCGTAGCCCAGCTCCACGTACTGACCGTAGGCGTTCTTCGGCGTGTTGGTGTCACTGATCGTCGCGTTGTAGACGTAGTTGCCGTTGATGAAGCCCGACTTGGACAGATGCTCCCAGACCAGGATCGTCTCGTCGGGGGTGGTGCCGTCGATGCGTCCGTTGCCGTTGCCGTTGGCATTGGCGCCAGTGGTGGTCATCTGGATGTTGGTGCCTGCCTGCGAATAGTCGCCGGGCAACGCGCGGAAGCGGTCCTGGAAGCCGTAGAAGGAGGCCTTGATGCCGTCCTGTTGGGAGATGAGGCTGCGCACACGGGCGCTGGTGATGAGTTCCTGGCCCTTGAGGATGCCCCCCAGGAGCAGGCCGATGATCACGAGCACGATCGCGATTTCGATCAGGGTGAAGCCGTGCTGGCGTCTTGTCGTCATGATCGGCTGCTCCTAGTGATTGCCGTTCGTCGAGATGTCGACGTGTTCCGGTACAGAGCGCCGGATCGCGCTCGGTACCGGAACATCATTGCTGCCTCTACATCAGGCTGGAACCGCCGCAGTTGATGGCGGTTTGGCCCACGAGGTTCCAGGCGCCGGCGGTGGACATGCAGTTGGGAGCGGCGCCAGGGGCGGTGGGCGCGGTGCCGGTGGGCGTGGTGTAGACGGAGAAGACGAAGGAACCAGTGGCGCCGTTGCCATCGTCGATCTTGCGATCGACTTCGGCGACGATTTCCACGGGGATCTGGTTGCCGGTCTTCAGGTTGTGGCGGTTGACGGTGCTCACGGCGGCTACACCACCGGTGAGGATGTAGTAGTTGGCGTCGTAGCCCAGCTCCACGTACTGACCGTAGGCGTTCTTCGGCGTGTTGGTGTCACTGATCGTCGCGTTGTAGACGTAGTTGCCGTTGATGAAGCCCGACTTGGACAGATGCTCCCAGACCAGGATCGTCTCGTCGGGGGTGGTGCCGTCGATGCGTCCGTTGCCGTTGCCGTTGGCATTGGCGCCAGTGGTGGTCATCTGGATGTTGGTGCCTGCCTGCGAATAGTCGCCGGGCAACGCGCGGAAGCGGTCCTGGAAGCCGTAGAAGGAGGCCTTGATGCCGTCCTGTTGGGAGATGAGGCTGCGCACACGGGCGCTGGTGATGAGTTCCTGGCCCTTGAGGATGCCCCCCAGGAGCAGGCCGATGATCACGAGCACGATCGCGATTTCGATCAGGGTAAAGCCGGTTTGCTTGCGTTGCGAGGCCATGTGAAGCTCCTTGTTGAGGATGGTCTTGGCCCCTTTCTCTGCCAGTTCCGTGCCAAGACAGATGGATTCGCCAACGGCAATATTTATCAAAGAGTTATGGCAATAACGGACGAACGGATCGTCCATCCGGCTGGCCGCGTTGAGCGGTGACATGCCGAATACTATCGATTGGAGAGGTTTTAACCCCTTGATTCGTCGGGATTCGACGACATCGGGGTAGCACAGGCCCAGTGCGCCCCGGCGCCGAGACCCCGACGCCGGACAGTCGCTATTTCGACGATTTCGACGACTTCTCGGCGGTTTCCATCTCCTGGAGCCGCTGGGTCAGGAACCTGAGCTCATGGGGGTCGGTGATGGTGCCGCTCGCGAGCAGGCCTCCCAGGAGGACCTTGGCCGTTTCCACTTCACCCATGTCTTCGCGCAGGAAGATGTGCATCTGACGAGCCCAGCTTGGGACGCCCGCGCCCCGGACCCGATCCCGGATGGCATCGGCATAGCGAAGCGCCAGCGGCAGGTCGTGCAAGCGGTGCTTGGCCATGATCGCCACGTGGGCGAGCGACGGCCAGCGGCGGTTCGGATCCTTGAGGAATTCACGATAGATGAACTCGGACATCTCGCGCTGCTTGTCCGGATGCTGCAGCACCTGTGCGTAGAGGTGGGACGCCATGAGCAGCGGATACTGGCCGACGGGATCGAGTTCGAGCACGCTGCCCAGCCACGCTTGCACCCGGGTGTAGTCGAGCGCGGCGAAAGGAATGCTCACCCCTGGCTGATTGTCGAAGGCCTGCAGGTAGAGCGCCAATGCTTGACCCAACGGGATCGGATCGCCGAGCGCCAGCACTCGCAGTGTCGGAACCGATGGAGGCATTGGCAGATCCACTGCCGCAGCGCGCGGTGGCGGCCGCAGCGTGGCGATGCCGACCTGCAGGCCCACCGCAGCGACGAACAGCAGCAGCACCCAGACCGGCATCTCGGACAGACGCCGTTCGTTCCAGCGCCGCAGACGGAAGCGTTTCACGTGTCAGTCCCGCCGCACCACCCCGAGGCACTGAAGCGCTCCCTCGGGGAGCCGGGAGCGCAGGCAGCGTCGGGGCCGTTCAATGATTTTTCCGGTACAGGTCGAACAGTGCCGCGGCGAACAGCAACGTCGAATACACGATTGCCTCGACGGCGAGGCGCCCCAGGGCGGCAATACTTGCGGGAGCCTCGAGCAGCCACTCGGTCCGGGTAAAGGCGTGCAGTCCCGGCAGCAGCATGGCCAGGGCCTTCACACCCCACGCGAGCGCGGCGTGCGCCAGCGTGTCATCGGCGAGGATGCTCGCGCTGCTCACCAGTACCACCGAGGCCATCGCGCGCGACAGCAAGTAGAATGCGAGTACGAAGCTTGCTGCAAGCATCAACTGGTTGAACGTGATGACGCAGAACAAGGCAGCCGCCACGATGATCCAGGCTTCCAGCACGAGCGACGCGAGCCAGGCGAGACTCGCCGGCAGCGGCGCGATCACTACCACCGGCAGCGCGAACAACAGGCTGATCCCTGCACCGACCGCGGTGTATCCGAGAATCTTGCCGGCGAGATATTCAAGGCGCGTGATGTCAATGGACAGCAACAACTCCGTGCCGCGATCCTGGGCCTCCCGCAGCATGCTGCCCAGCACATGGAGGCAGACCACGAACACCGTCGCGAAGCGCAGGGTCGCCGCAAGAAATCCTAGCTGGATGCGTGTGCTCTCGGTGAGTGCGAGAGAGCGTACGAACAGACTGGCGGTGAACAGCACCAGCGCCATCCCGACCACGACCCATGGCAGGCGCGTCCGGACCGCTTCGAGCCAGGTGAACGCCGCGATAACGCGGATGCGACCGAACTGCGAAGACGAATGGGTCAAGGTGTCCCGGTTGTGCCTGAGCATTGGGGCGGAATCCTACACAAGGCCCGTAGGCAATCCCAGAGCGGGCCGGTATACGAGGCAAACGATGTCGGAGGGTTCGATGGCCGGCCGGGAGTGTCGGGCGCCGTGAGCTTCGGACTGCGCATCGATCCCCAGGCCCTCTGGACGCGGCAGAACATCACGCTCGCGCTCATGCTGCTCGGACTGCACTTCGCGTTGATGCTCGACCTGGGCAGCGGCGCCTCGCGAGCACTGCTTTTGACCCATCTTGGCCTCTTCCTGCTGTGGCAGCCGGTCTGGCAAGGCACCCAACACCTCGAGCCGGGCCGGGCGACGCTGCTGGCGGCGGGCGGCGCGGTGCTGGTGTGGTGGAGCAGCTGGTGGCTGATCGCATTGTGGCTCGCGGTCCTGTTCTCCCTGATCGGCGGCAACGTGCCGGCCATGCGCACGGCGCGCGAGCGCTTCGCGTCGCTGCTGGCCGCCCTGTACCTGCTCGCCATGCTGCTGGTGTGGGTCGTGCCCAAGCTGTTCGAGGCCGCGGAGTTCTCGAATCTGGCCGTCACGACCATCCGCTATGGACTGGTCCTGCCGCTGGTGGCGATTCCATTCCTGCACGCCGAAGTGCGCCGCGACCGGCCGCGCTATGCGATCGACCTGGTGTACAGCGTGCTGCTGTTCCTCCTGGTGGTCGTGCTGGTGCTCGGCGCGTTTTTCGTCCAGCAGGTGAGCCACGGCGACTACCCGATCGCGCTCGCGAAAACCCTGACCGCCATCGCCGCGCTGATGTTGATCCTGTCGTGGCTGTGGGATCCGCGGGGTGGCTTCGCCGGCATAGGGCAGCTGCTGTCGCGCTACTTCCTGAGCCTCGGCATGCCGTTCGAGCGCTGGATGCACAGCCTCGCCAATCTGGCGGAACACGAGTCCGACCCCGAGCGGTTCCTCGCGCAGGCGGTGGCGGAGATGGTCGAGCTGCCGTGGTTGTCCGGTATCGAGTGGTCGTCGGGGAGCCGGGAGGGATCGGCGGGTGTGCCGAGCGGCACCGGCACGGCCTTCACGTTCGGGGCGCTGACGCTGCGTCTGTTCACGAAGTGGCGGCCCAGCCCGGCGCTCACCCTGCACATGCGGCTGCTCGCTCGGCTGCTGGCCGACTACCACGAGGCCAAAGTGCGCGAAGAGGTGCAGCGGCGCACTGCCTACCTGCAGGCGATCTACGAGACCGGCTCGCGCCTCACTCACGATGTGAAGAACCTGTTGCAGTCGCTGCGTTCGCTGTGCTCGGCGGCGGAGTCGAGCGGCGCGTCCGATGCGGAAGCGCTGCGTCGATTGATCCAGCGCCAGCTGCCGCAGATCACGCAGCGGTTGCAATCCACGCTCGACAAGCTCGACGCGCGGCGCCCCGCGCAAGTGGAGCGCGTTGCAGCTGCCGACTGGTGGCGCGCGCTGTCGCAGCGCTACGCGCACGAGGGTGTCGAATTTGCCACGGTGCGTCTGCCTCCGGGCGCCCAGGTGCCCGGCGAACTCTTCGATAGCGTCGTGGACAACCTGCTCCAGAACGCCCTCGAGAAGCGGCGGCGCGGCGAGACCAACCGCATCGAAGCTGCGCTGAAGTGCGATTCGTCCGGCTGTCGCCTGTCCGTCAGCGATGCCGGAACTCCCATTCCGGAGGCCATGGCACGCCAATTCTTCACGGCGCCCGTGCCGTCCGACAGCGGACTCGGCGTGGGTCTGTATCAGAGCGCGCGCCACGCGCTGGAGCTCGGCTTCACCCTGCGCCTCGACACCAACGCGCAGGGGGCGGTGCGGTTCGTGCTCGAATCCTCCAGCCCGCTCGAGCCGGCGTAGGGGCCTGCCGAGAAGTCTGCAAAAGGGAAGTCCGTGCGACCCGGCTGCGTCGGCCGCGGGTTCCCGGAGCGGGCGGGCGCGCTACGGCTGCTGGCCGGCGGAGATGAGTCGGCCGAACAGCATGCTGGGTGATATCCAGACCAGCATGTCGTCGAATTCCGCGCCGGTCGCCGCGGACTGTGGGCGGCTCACGTAGACGCGGTTCAGATCGACGTTCTCGGTTTCGTCGGCTGACACGCCGACGCAGGTGCTGGCCGGCGTGGCGCAGCCTCCCGTGTAAAGCACGCCGTTCTTGCCGACCGAGTAGATGACCGCGACAGCCGAGCCGTTCGCGAGTGGGACGCCGGCCGAGCAATTGGTTGCGCTCGCGGAGGCCGTCGAGCAGACGATGAGCAGGTTCCCGGCGGCGGCCGATGTCGCGATCCCGTTCATGGTCGCGGTGGTCATGCCGCCGGTAGTGGTGAATGTATCGGCACCGCCGATCGCCACGTCGGCGATGGCATACCGGATGCGGTTGGTCTGGTTGCCGAACGGGTCGGTCTGGAAGCCCTGGGGATCCACCGGCGTGAGGCCCAGCGTCGCGGCCGGCAGGAATCCGTCGGAGCTGGTGCAGTTGCCGCCGCCGACCGGACTCTCGATACCGTTGCTGGCCGCCACCGCCGGACATGGAAAGCGCCGGTTCGCCGCCACAAAGCCGATGAGTGCGCTGCGCGCTTCATCGAGCAGGCGCTGGGTCTCCGCGGTGCGCCGCTGATCGACCTGCGTCACCAGCGGCACCAGCAGGCTCGACAGCAGCACCGCGACGATGACGAGGCCGATAGCAAGTTCGATCAGCGAGAATCCGCGCGACCGGCCCGGTAGCCTGGTTCGCCTCAGCATTGGTGCACCCAGAACTTCGGCGACGGCGGCGGTGTCGTGGTCGGCACCGCACCGGGTACGGGGGGGGACGGGGAGCTCGACGGATTGATGCAATAGACCACATCATTGAACGTCGAACCGCCGGTGCTGAAGTAGTTCGAATCGCCGTCGGCGTTGCCGCCCTCGAGGTAGTTCGCCGGGTCGCCCTTCTGCGCATCGGTGATCCGGTTCTGGCCGGCATTGGCCCGTCCCGCGAACAGCACCACGCCGGCGTACTGTCCCGACGAGTTCACCCGGAGGCAACTGGCGCCGCAGCTCTGGGGCGGCGCATCGACGACCTCGAACCGGCTCGAGAGGCCATAGAAAAAGTGATCCTTCCAATGCTTCCACCACTTGTCCTCACGCGCCGACCAGGTCGCGCAACGTCCGCCGGCGGCGGTGCTGGCGAGCAGGGTGTCGTTCGCGAAACCGCTCACGTTATTCGAACGATCCACGTCGTATGGCGCCCTGCCGAACCGGGTGTTGTCCGTGTCGTCGTAGTTCGTCGCGAGCGTGTAGCCCGCCTGCGGCTGGCTGACTGCCCAGGGCAGGCTCCGGTAGTTGAATGCGCCGATCGACGAGTACCTCGCGATGCAGAAGGCGACCTGCTGCGTCATGGTCTGGAACTGGGTCTGCAGATCGGTCCGGCGCACCACCGCGTTCCAGATGTCCTGGACCGTGATGTACACCAGCCGGTCGTTGAACGTGTTGGTGCGCGCGCCCTGGATGAAGTCAGCCTGACCCGAAGCCGCCGGCGCCGCGTTGTTGACCGAGCCTGGTCCGGTGTCGAGGTAGTTTGACGCCGTGTAGTTGCCGCCGCAGCTCGGCGCGTCCGTCGCGTCGATGGCGCGCACCTGGGAGCCGAACGCGGGACCGGGTGCCACGATCACGGCGACCACCAGATCGGCCGTCGTGGCACCGACCAGCACGGTGGTGCCGTTGGGCCCGCCCATGATGCGGAAGCGGCCGATGCTGTCCCAGTTGAGGATCGCGGGCTCCGGGCTGTTCTTGTAGGTCGAGGACACCGCGTACCAGAGACACTCGCCGTAGCCGTCGCGCAGCGGTTCGATGCCGAGCGTATACCAGGGCAGGCGTCCCATCGAGTTGTCGCCGAGGGCCGGCCCGGTGTAGGCAGCGCCGCACGTTCCGGCCGCAGCGCCTTCGCGCACCGACGACGGCGTGCCGAGGTCGGGGCAAGGTAGATAGCCGGGGACATCGTCCGGATGGTCGTTCATGTACGTGACCGCGTAGGAGATCAGCGCCTCCTTCGCGCGTGCCAGCGCGACCTGCGTGGCGTTGTCCCTTTGCGCGTCGCTGGGTGCGCCGCCTATCACGGTGGTGACGAACACCACGCCCAGCACGCCGGCGATGATCAAGATGACCAGCAACCCGACGCCGCGTTGCCGCGTCGCCGGGGCAAGCCTCTGTTCAGCGATATTCCTGCATGCCGCCATCGGGTGCGCTCTCCGAGGTTGCGGGTGTCTTGGCCGGCTCAGCCGACGGTATCGGATAGTAGTCGTCGCGCGGCGGGCGCGCACGGCGCGGTTTCACGGTCGCATCTGCTGACCGGCTCGTCTCGGCCGGTTTGCGTGGCTCGGCGTCGGCGGCCGGCTCCGCTTGCTCGGCTTCCGGACTGCGCCGATAGTTTTCCTCCACCACGCCGGTGGCCGAATCCACGCTCTGTCCGACCTTGAGCTTCACGCGGCGTCCCGAGCCGGGCAGCTGCACCGCGACTGCCTCGCGTGAGATCGATCCCGGCATGACGTCGACATCGCCAAAGCGTTCGTGCACGGCCTGGCCGTTGACCCAGATGGTGGTCTCGCCGTCGCTGCGCCGGAGCACGCCGTTCAGGGTGAGCATCTTGGGCGGCGGTGCCTTGGGTCCCTCGTCGTACTTCCTGACGGGCCGGTTCGCCAAATCGCCTGCGAGCTTGCGCTGCGCATCGAGTGCCGCGCGTTCGGCCGGCGTGAAGAACAACCGGCCGAGCTTCTCCTCGGCAGCCACAGGTCCGGCCACGACGGCAGTGCAGAAGAGAAGCAGCCAGGCACGCGTGCTCATTGCTTGCCCTCCTGCTTCTCGTCTTCGTTCACGGTGATCCACGACACTTCGCACTCCGCCCCCAGCCGCGGTTGCAGCGTGTTCGGATCGCCGCCGCCGTTGCGGCGCAGCTGGCATGCATTCAAGGTGAACACGCCGGAACGCTGTGCCGCGAGCAGGCGGAAGAACCGCATCAGATCGCCTTCGTGCAGAAGCGGCACCGTGAGTTTCATCACCGAATGCTTCATCGGCAGGTTGCCGCCGCCGATCTCGTTCGCGAGCGGGTAGGGCGCCTGTTGGCCGACTTGATATTCAACCCCGAACATGCCCGCTTCACGATTCGCCTTGCGCAGACTGTCCACCCAGTTGATGCGCTGTTCGCCGCCCACGAAGCCGAGTTCCTGCAATGCCCGATAGGTGCCGAGGTAGCGCGTGATGATGTCCTTCTCGGTGCCCGCATTCGAGTACTTCAATCGCGCTTCGGACAGCGCCTGCTCCTGTGCGGCGCGGTTGCTGTTGGCCTGGCTCACGAGGCCGTCCGCATAGCGCACGAGCACCACTGCCGCGACGAGTACCGCGGCGAGGACGAGGCCGGGCACCGCAAGCGGCGGCAGACCCTTGCGCCGGCCGTTCACGAGGCGGTCCTCGGACCCTCGCGCAGGGTCAGGTTGATCTCGAACTGGGCGCTGGTCTGCTGCTCGGTTCGCGTGGCGGTACTGCCCGAGAGCGTCTGACGCGAATTCTCGTCGAGCGGCAGCTTGATGATCTTCACGTCCGCGACCGCCGGGTTCTTGCGCAGCCGGTCCGCGAAATCGCGGATGGTGGCAACCGCCGTCCGGTAGTCGCCGTTGAACGGCTGGATCTCGCCGACAATCAGCCCCACTTCGTGCAACGGACCATCACCGCTGCCGCCGGTCGACGAGGAAAAAGCGGCGGTTGCATCCGCGTACTTGCCGTGCTTCCAGGCAAGCGTGGACAGGCTCACGTTCGGGAAGGACTCGAGCGCATCGCTCACTACCGCGAACAACGTGTCGGGCGTGCGCGCGTTGTCGCGCAGGTGCAGCGCCACATCGACGGTCTGCTGCAGCGTCGATGAGGTGACCGGCGAGGCAGGGAACTGACGGGTGAGTTCCTGGTACATGGCCTGGAATTTCGCAGCCTTGGACGCGGCCTCTTTCGCTTCGCTCTCGATCTGGCTCACCCGGTACAAGTCGGTGCAGAACCAGAGCCCGCCGAGGAACGCAGTGGCCCCGGCCCCGATGTACAGCAGACGTGCATTGCGATACAGGTTGAATCCGCGCCGCATCGTCGCCGGAGCGAGATTCTCCTCGGGCACGTGCCCGCCAAGCAGGTGCAGATGCAGCGCATCGGGCGTGGTCGACAGCGTCGCGTCCGAGATGCGGAGCTTCGCCACCAGCTCTTCGCGGGGCACGCGGACGCACTGGAGATTGCCGCGCGCGTTGTTGAGGGCGTCGCGCAACGAGGCGAGCGAGTTGTCCTGGTCGAGGACCACCACCTGCACGGTCTCGTCCGCCGTCGTGACCGACAGCGCATCGAGGTACATGCGGGTGTTGCTCACTTCGTCGGCGAACGAACGGTCGATGGTCCGCTCGCCGCCGCGCAGCGGTGTCAGACGCGTGATGCGGAAGCGACCGTTCTTGAGGAAGGTCTGGCGCAGCCCGGCGACGTGCTTCGAAATGATCAGCAGGTTCGGGCTCTTCAGCTTGAGCTCGGTGACCGCGGCAACGGTCACGGTGGGCAGCGGATAGAGACCCGCAAGCGGCAGCTCGCGCGCTTCGATGATCTTCATCCACGGCTCCAGCACTTCGGTGTCGGTCAGCGCGCAGAAGAGGAAGCGATCGTCCTTGCGTTTGCCCTTGTCGCGCTCCTGCAGCGTTGCGGAGTAGTACTGGGTCGTGCGGTAGAGCTGCTTCAGTTTGCGCTCGACCAGCTGCTTGCGGTCGTTGCCGGAGGTGTGCGGCAGCGTCTCGAACCGGTAGTCCTCGTCGACCGTGTCGACCGCGACGTGAATCGGCGTCCCCTCTGACACACGGAGGAACTGCTCGAATCCCGCGAGTCCTGCCTCGGTGTTCTCGAAGCGCTGGCAACGGGTGATCTTGCCCTTCCAGCGAGCCACCGAGGCGCCGGCGGCGGAGATGCAGACCAGGATGCGGGAGGACATGGCGGCGGGCGTGCTTCGGATCAGATCTTCAGGTTGCCGATCATCTCGTAGATCGGCGAGAGCACGGAAAACAGGATCAGCGCCAGCATCCCGCCGAGCACGAGGGTAAGCGTCGGTTCGATCATCTTGAGCGCCTTCTCGACCGCATCCTTCACGTCCCGGTTGTAGAAATAACTGATGTTGAGCAGCGCCGTATCCAGGGCGCCCGTGTTCTCGCCCACGCGCAGCATCCGGATCACCAGCGCAGGAAACATGCCAAGATTTTGAAAGGTTTCCGACAATGCCTCGCCGGAATTGATCTGCTGCCAGGCGCGTGCCATGCCGTCCGCGATGACCCGGTTGCCGACGATGCCTTCGCTGGTGCGGATCGCATCCAGGATGGTGATGCCGGATTGGTACATCAGCGCGAAGAAGTTGGCGAACCGCGCCAGGATGATCTTCTGGATGATCGGCCCGATCACCGGGATCCTGAGCTTGGCGTAGTCGAACAGATAGCGCGCGCGTTCGTTGCTCTTGATGACGGCGGTCAGCGCGCCGAACGCGAGGATGGGCAGGCCGAGAATCACCCACCAATAGCTCACCACGAAGTCCGACATCGCGATCAGGACGCGCGTCTGGATCGGCAGGTCCACGCGCATGGTCTTCAACACACTCACCACCTGCGGCACGAGGTAGGCGAGAAGGAAGAACAGGACGCCCATCACGACGATGAACACCATGGTCGGATAGATCAGCAGCTTCTTGGTCTGCGCCGCCAGTTCGTCCTGCCACTTGAGCGCGTTCGACAGACTCTCGAACACGTCGGTCAGCCGACCGGTCTGTTCACCGGCCCGCACCAGACTCACGAACACCGAGTCGAATACCTGGGGAAAGGGTGCCATGGCCTGCGACAACATCTTGCCGCCTTCGATGTCCTCCAGCATGGACGACACGATGGCCTTGAAGCGTGGGCTGTCGACGCTGTCGCGCAGGTCGCGCAGGCCTTCGAGCAGCGGAATGCCGGCGCGCGTCATCTGCTCCATGTCGAAGCAGAAGTTGATGAGGTCCTTGCGGGTCACCGCGCCCCTTGGGGCAGTGGTGCCGGTCTGCACCTGACGGAAGGTGATGAGGTCGAGCCCCATGCGCCGCAGGCGCAGCTCGAGGTCCACCTCGTTCAGCGCATCCAGCTTGCCGCGCGCCTGCTGGCCGACCCGGTCGACCGCTTTGTAGGAGAAGGAGGGCATGGGTAGGGGTCGGTGCTAGCCCTGTGGAGCGGCGCCTGGCCGCGCCGGTGCGTGCGGGGATTAAACGATCCGGCTGGTGAGATCCACCGAGCGCGACACCTCGGCGATGCTGGTGGAGCCGTCGAGCACGCGCGCTACACCTTCGTCCGCCAGCGTACGGAAGCCCTTTTCCGCCGCGGCACGGCGCAGTTCGCGCCCGGTGGCGCGGCGCGCCACGAGTTCGTCGAGGTCGCCGTCCATGTGCAGGATCTCGAGGATCGGCACGCGCCCCTTGTAGCCGCGGTTGTTGCAGACGCGGCAGCCACCGTCGCGATGCCGGAAGATGGTGGCGCCGCTTTCGGGAGGCAGTCCGAGGATGTGCTTCTCCTCGAGCGAAGGCTTGTACTCCACCCTGCATTGCTGGCACAGCGTGCGTACGAGACGCTGCGCGATCACGCCGATGATATTGCCCGAGATGATGTCCGGCATGATGCCGATGTCGAACAGCCGGGGGAAAGCGCCGATCGCCGAGTTGGTGTGGAGCGTCGTGAACACCTGGTGACCGGTCATCGCCGCACGGAACGCCATCTCGGCCGTTTCCTTGTCGCGCACCTCACCCACCAGGATGATGTCCGGATCCTGTCGCATGATCGATCGGATACCGTTCGCGAAGTCGAGTTTCGAGGCCTCGCTCACCGAGGTCTGACGCATCAGCGCCACCGGGTATTCGACCGGGTCTTCGAGGGTCATGATGTTCACGCCCTCGACGTTCACCTGCGACAGCAGGGAGTACAGCGTGGTCGTCTTGCCGCTGCCGGTGGGGCCGGTGATGACCAGGATGCCCTCGGGCCGTGCCAGCATGAGGTTCAGCTTGGCCATGATCGGCTTGGGCAGCTTCATCTGGTCCAGGCTGATGATGGACTTCTCGCGGTCCAGCACCCGCAGGACGATGTTCTCGCCGTAGATGGTCGGGTGGCTCGAGACCCGGAAGTCGACCGGACGACCGTTCAGGTTGAGCGACAGGCGTCCGTCCTGCGGTGCACGCGTCTCGGCGATGTTCATGCCGCTGATGACCTTGAGGCGTACGGCGATGCCGGGCCAGTAGGTCTTGTGCAGGCTGCGCACCTGTTCCAGCACGCCGTCGATGCGGTAGCGCACGCGCAGGAACGCGTGCTCCGGTTCGAAGTGGATGTCGGAGGAGCCGCGCTTCACCGCATCGATCAGCAGCGCGCCCACCAGCCGCACGATCGGCTGGGTGTATTCGTCGCCGCCGGCCTGGAGACTCTGCCAGTCGAGTTCGCCGGTCTCGATCTCCCGCAGGATGCCGTCGACCGACAGCTCGTAGCCGTAGAAATGGTCGATGTAGTCTTCGAGCTGCGCTTCGCCGGCCAGTACGGTACGCAGCTGTATGTCGGGCGGCAGCGACGCGCGCAACTGGTCGATCGCGACCACGTTGTAGAGCTCGGTGATCGCCACCACCAGGACTCGTTCCTGCGAGTCGAATGCGATGGGCAGCACGCGCTGACGCCGGGCAAACTCCTGCGGCACCAGCTTGAGCGCTTCGGCGTCGACCACGACCTGGGCGAGGTCGATGGCCTCCTGCCCGATGGTGCGCGCCATGATGTCGCGGATGACCGCTTCCGTGACGAAGCCCAGGCGCACCAGCAGACGCCCGATCGGCATCTTCTGGCTCTTCTGTTCGGTGAGCGCGATCCGCAACTGGTCGGGCGTGATGAGGCCCTGCTGGACCAGCAGTTCGCCCAGGCGCATCTTCTTGCGCTGTTCCGGCATCGAGGTCTTCACCACTGCCGTCTTGGGAGAAGCCATGTCGTTCATCATTCGGTCGCGGCCGAAAGGTCGCCGATGCGCTGAATGACCTGCTTCTGGTCGAAGCCGGCGTGCCCGCGCGCAAACGAGAGATCCAGGGCCTTGCGATAGTACCCCAGCGCAACCTTGCTCTGTCCGAGATGCTCCAGCCCCACCGCGAGGTTGAACGCGTAGTCGGGATTGGTCGGATCCATCTGGAACGCCTGGAAGTACGCCTGCTGCGCCTGCGCCCATTGACGTTCGCCCGCGTAGAGGTTCCCGAGCGAGAAGTAGAGGCCGCCGGAGGGCTCGCGCGCGATCAGCTGCTTCAGCCGGGTCTCGCTCGCGGTGGGGTCGACACGCCCCATCAGGCCGATCAGGCCGCTCTGCGCCGTGGCGTTCTGCGGATCGAGCTGCAGCACGCGGTAGTAGGACTCCGACGCCTTCTCGGTCTGCCCCCGCTGCCAGGCGATGGACGCCATGCCGAGCAGAGCGTCGATGTTGCGGCTGTCGGATTGCAGGATCCGCTCGTACGTGCCTTGTGCCGCGTCGAGATCGCCCTTCTGCAGCTGGTCGTAGGCGGAGGTGAGCCAGCCGCCGATCGCGGAACCGTTGTCCGACGCCTTGAACGTGATTTCGTTGTCGGACGCAGCCATCTTCGGCACGTCGCGGGCAGGTGTTGCCCTCTGACGCACCACTGGACCGGCGGGATCGGCACGCACGATCGCGCTCGAGGTCGCCACGGGGGGGCCACCCGGTTGCTGCGCAACCACGGGCTTGGTCGCGGGAGCTGGCGCGCCGGCGGGCGCGGCTGCGGCTGCCACGGGCTTCGAATCGATGGTCGGCGCCGGGGGCGGCACGGATGGCCCGGCGGCAGGTGCGGGGGCGGCGCCGGTGGCCGAAGCGGCAGGCGCGGGCTCGCCCGGGGCGGCTGGTGCGAGCAGATCCGGCATCGGTGCGGCAGTCTGCGGCGGCGCCGGAGAAGTTCCGGGCGGTGCGGGTCGCGGTGAAGGGTTGCGCACCAGCGGGCCGTTGTTGGCCGCAGGTCCGACGATGGATCCGGAGCGCGACCAGAAGCCTGGATACTTGATCTCGACGGCGACGTAGACGAAGTAGAACGCCAGGAAGATGCCGGCGATGACCGCGAAGATGTGGACCGGATGGTCCCGCGCCCAATCCACTATGCTGAAGCCGGGCTCTTTCGCCGCCGCGGCGGCACCGACCACGACCGCCGCCTGCTGAGCGGTGGGCTCCTGGTAGTCATCGCGGGCGCTCCGGGAAGGCGTCGTCGGTGCCGGAGCCTCGGCCGGTACGTCGAATTCGCGCGAGCGCGACGCGGGCTCGATTTCGCCGGGTTCCAGCTCCAGGGTGGAACCCGCATTGGTCGCGAAACCGGTGGTGACCGGTTCAGCAGTCGGCTGCTGCGTCGTCTCGCGATTCTTCGCGGCCTTCTGCAAGGCCTGGAGCAGGAGGCTCATGGCTCACTTAGCCTGGGCCGGCGCGTCCGGCAGCGCGCCCATCTGTTCGGGCTTGGGCAGCAGCGGACGCAGGAAGCGCAGGTCGTCGGCGTCGATCGACGGGTTGGTGACCACCGTCGGGCGCAGGAAGATGACCAGTTCGGTCTTACGCGCGGATTCGTCGCGGTATGCGAAGGCGTCGCCGGCGCGGGTGTTGCCGATGCCGGGAATCTGGGAGCGGTTGCGGATGACCTCGTCCTTGATGAGTCCGCCCAGGATCGCGATCTGGCCGCTCACGACCTGCAACACGGACTCGATCTCGCGCACTTCGATGATCGGGACAAGGTTCTTGAGGCCTTGCGCTGCTAGTACCGGGTTCGGATCCTCCACCGTGTCGACCTGGCTCGTGACCGTCGGTCGCACGGTGATCGTAATCTGGCCGGTTTCGTTGATCTGGGGGGTCATGCTCATAACCAGACCCACCGGCACCGTGCGCGCGGTGGTCTGTACGGATTGCAGCGCGCCCACACCCACCGTGCCTTGCGAGATCGACGACTGGATCTGGAAGTACACTTGGTTACGGACGACCTTTAGCAGCGCGGTCTGGTTGTTGATCGCCATCAGCTTCGGACTCGACAGCACGCGCGTGTTGCCGAACGTCTCGAGCATCTTGATCGCGGCGAACACGCCGCCGCCCGGACGGGTCGGGTCACCGTAGTTGACCTGGAAGTTCGGCGGAGTATTGAGCACCCCGCTCACGAAGTTCTGCTGGAACGAAAGGCCGGCACCGGCCGAACCGGCGATGCGACCCCAGTCCACGCCCGCCTGATAGGTACGCGACAGCTCCACTTCCACGATCGTGGCTTCGATGAGCACCTGGCGTTGCGACGACGCCATGACCGCGTCGATGTACTGCTGCACCAGGGCGTGCTGGCGGTCGGTGGCGAGGATCGTGACCGTGCCGGCGACCGGGTTCACGACCACTTCGTTGGCGATGTCGCCCGGCAACGTGGTCGACTGGTTGTCGAACGCCTTCGACATGAGTTCGCTCGCATTGGCTCCGGCGCGCGCGACTGCCTCGGCCTGAGCGATACGTTCCTCGCGCTGGGCCTTCGCCGCTTCGGAGCGGGCCGCGCGTTCGTCGACGGATAGTGCCTGGGCACGCGTTGCGGACAGCATGCCCTTCACGTTGTCTTCCAGGACCTTCCAGAATTCGTTCTTCGATGTCGTGTTGACCGTGGTGCTGGACGAGTTCGAACCGGCGCCGCCCCCAGCGCCCCCGCCCCCGCCTCCACCACCCGTGCCGCCCGTCGCCGTGGCACCGGTGCCGACCAGACCGGAAACGCCCACCGTGGAGTTGGTCTCGCGGCTCACGTTCACGTAGTTGACCCGATACGTCTTCACGTAAGGCGTATCGGGCGTGACCAGGATGGTCCGTCCTTCCTGGCGCCAGCGGAGGTTGCCCTGCTTCGCGATGCGATCGAGGATCGCAGGCAGGGTCTCGTCGATGGCGTTCAGGCTGACGAGCCCCTGCAGACCGGGGTGCACGTCGATGTTCTGTTTGGTGTCCCGGGCCAGGGCGAACAGGAGCTCCTTCACCGAGACCTCGTTCACCACCACGCTGTAAGTGGGCAGACGCGGCTGCGGTTTCGGGGGCGGCGGGGTCGGGACGGACACCGGCGGGAGGATGTCCTTGTCTTCGCGCACGGCCTTACCGGCTTCGCTGGCTGCGAGGTGGTTGTCCGACACCGGCAGCACCGGCGCCTTGTAGCTGCAACCGCCGAGGCTGGTGGCCAGCAGGATCAACCCTGCCGCATGCCGGCAGGAAATGACGCGACTCGCGGGCGCGAGGTGGGCGGCGGAGCGCTGGAGGCGGGAATCGGGCAGGTAGATCATCAGGTTGCTGAGCCGACGGGGCTACTCACCTTGGCGGCTGGACCGGGAGTTCTCGGGTACGGGGGCCGGGTAGTTCATGACAGGTCTACCGGGCAGTCGAGGCGTTGCGCGCTTCTTCGATCTCCGCGCGGATGCCGCGGATGGTGCGCTGATACGGCCGGTACCGCTGAAGCTCCGGAGGCAACTGCTCGATGGCCTCGTTGACCGCGCGCATCGTGGGGTACGCGCCGTACACGACGGTCAGAGACGGCTTCATGTTAGCAACGGTACGGTACACAAAAATATTATCTACTTCAATCGATTTGGCCAGGGACTTGAAATATTCCTTGAGGTATTCCGCATCTGCCGCACCCATCAGCTGGATCGTATACGTCCGCTCTGCCTGGGTGGACAGCCAGGACTCCGTCGCTCGCAAGCGTCGTTCCAGGAAGTCGTCCGGGAGCGAGCGAGATGCAGGTTGAGACGCGCCGGTAGCGGGCGCCGACTCCGGCTGACTGATTTCCGACGTGATCCGCAAGCCCGCCGTCGGTTGCGCCTGGTCCGGGGCCGTGGTCGGCACGGCCGGTTCGGGCTTCGGGTGGCTGGTCTCGGGGGCGGGCGGCGTCATGGGAACGGACGCTACAGCTGTTTCGGCAGGGGCGCCCGCGCTTGCTACGGCTGCCGCAGGTGGCGCCACCGCAGTTGCGACGGACGATGCCGTCGGCATATTGCTTGTCGGCATCGCGACGGATTGAGCGCTACCGCGATCGAAGTACCACCAGACGGCTGCCGCAACTGCGACGGCACCCAGGCCCAGCAGTGCCCAGGGCAGCCACGCCGGGGCCGTCGGCGGCGCCTTGCCCTGGCTGAACTCGCTGTCCTGCACCGCGGTGCGCACGTGCTTCAGCGAGATGGTGTGGGTGCTTTCCGCGAATGCGGCCAGCAACGCCTTGTCCGCAATGATGTTGACGCGCCGCGTGAGCCCTCCGCTCGCCTTTGATATGTAAGTGATTACTCTCTTCGAGAACAATGCCGGACCGCGGTAACCGGCAGCATGCAAGCGGAACGCGAGGTACGCCCCCACCTCCTCGACCGACAGCGGTGACAGATAGAAGCTGTGGGTGATGCGCTCCCGCAGCTGGCGGATGCTGTTCTGGCGCAGGTTCTCATCGAGTTCCGGCTGCCCGAACAGCACGATCTGCAGCAACTTGCTGCGGTCGGTCTCCAGATTGGACAGCAGCCTGATCTCTTCCAGCGTCGCGATCGGCATTCCCTGGGATTCCTCGACGAACACCACCACCTGGCGCCGTTCGGCGTGGCGCTGCACCAGATACTGCTGCAGGGCGTGCATGACCTCGAGCCGTGACGCCTCGCGCTTCACCGGCAGCTGCAGTTCGAAGGCTATGGCATGCAGGATGTCCTCGGGCGAGACATTGGGGTTCGCCAGATAGACGATGTCCACGGTGTCGGCCAGTCGCTGCTGGAGCACGCGGCACAGCATGGTCTTGCCGCTGCCCACCTCGCCTGTCACCTTGACGATACCTTCGCCCTGGCCGATGGCGTAGATCAGCGCCTCCAGCACCGAGCCGCGATTGGCGCCTTCAAAGAAGAATTCGGTATCCGGTGTTATCCGGAACGGCGGCTGCTGGAGTCCGAAGAAGGTGTAGTACATGGTCGTTACGGGATGACCTTGCCGCGGCCCGAGCCGTCGAGGCTGTCGCCGTAGGACTGCATGCGGCTGTAGAGAGTGGTGCGGTGCATGCCGAGGAGCTTGGCGGCCTGACTCAGGTTGCCGTGGGTGATCTCGAGCGCCGCTTCGAAGAAGCACTTCTCCCAGTTGCGCAGCTCGGCGTCGAGATCGAAGGTGCGGCGCGTCTCGAGGATGCGCTTCGCCCATGCGACGCTGCCGCTGAAGTCGGCACCCGTGTCGGCCCCGGGTGATCCGGCATTCGCTCCGGTTTCATAGTCGAGCTCAGCGACCAGTTGATCGCGGTCGACCAGCCTGCCGGCGTGCTTGGTCGTGAGGCGGATGACGATATTGCGCAACTCACGGACGTTGCCCGGAAACGGATACGACATCCAGAGCTGCATCGCAGCGTCGTCGAGGCGGAACGGCTGGACCCCGCCCTGGGAGGCGTACAGGTCGGAGAAGTGCTCGAGCAGCAGGCGCTTGTCGTCGCCCAGATCGCGCAGGGACGGTACCTGGACCGTGAAGACCGACAGCCGGTGATACAGGTCCACGCGGAAGCGTCCGGCCTTGATCTCCTGGCGCAGATCGCGGTTGGTCGCCGCGATGACACGGGCGTTGCTGGTGCGGCTCTGGGTCTCGCCCACCCGCTGGAACTCGCCGTTCTCCAGCACCCGCAGGAGCTTCGATTGGAGCTCCAGCGGCAGTTCGCCGATCTCGTCCAGGAAGAGAGTGCCGTCGCTCGCGTCCTCGAAGTAGCCGGCGCGCGCGGTGTTGGCGCCGGTGAAGGCCCCCTTCGAGTAGCCGAAGAGCGTCGGCTCGACCAGCGTGGGCGAGATCGCGGCGCAATTGAGCGCGAGATAGGGACGCCCTGCGCGGGGGCTGCCGGCGTGGAGTGCCTGCGCCACCAGTTCCTTGCCGCTGCCCGACTCGCCTTCGATCAGCACCGGGAAGGGGGCGGCGGCGTATTGGCTGATCTGCTGCCGCAGCTTGGCGACGCCCAGGCTTGCCCCCACGATGCCGCTGTCGGCCGCGGCGGCGCGACGCTCGGCGGCGCTGAAGCTGCGCGCGCGCATCAGCAACGCTTCGAGTTCCTTTGGCTCGCAGGGCTTAGCCACGAAATCGACGGCGCCGAGCGCGCGTGCGTGGCGCGCGTTGGCCTCGTCGTTCTGACCGGAGAGCACGAGAATCTTGATGTCCGGCGACGCTGCTAGCAGTTCGTTGATCAGCCGGAAGCCCTCGTCCGGGCGGTGCGGCGTGGGCGGCAGACCAAGGTCGACCAGAGCCAGTTCAGGAGCGTGCTCGAGCTGGGCGAGCAGGCTCTTCACTTGCGCCCGGGATTCGGCCGCATACACATTGAAGGCCTTGCCCAGCACGAAATTGAGCGTATCGGTGATGAGCGGATCGTCGTCGACGATCAGCAGGTCCGGCCGCGGCGGGAGGGTCGCGTTCACGGGATCGCGTTCAGGCGGCCAGGGGCACGGCGGTTTCGAGGCAGGCTAGGAATGCGCGTTCCAGGGTCGGCGCGCCGAACCGTTCGCGCAGGCCGGCGGGACTCCCCACGTATCGGACGCGTCCCTGGTGCAGCACCGCCATGCGATCACACATCTCCTCCACGTCGGCGAGCGAGTGCGAGGTGAAGAAGATGGTCGAGCCGCGCGCGTGACGCTCGCGCAGAGCCGCCTTGAGGAGCGCGCGTGCCTTGGGGTCGAGACCGCTGGTGGGCTCGTCGAGCAGCAGCAGCGCCCGTTCCGACAGAAGGCAGCAGGCGAGCCCCAGCTTCTGGGTCATGCCTTTCGAATACGCTCGCACCGGCTTGTCGAGCGCCGACAGGTCCAGGTCGAGCGCCGCGAGCATCGCGCGCGCCGCCGCTTCATCGTAGCCGCGGCCGTACAGCCGCAACATGAGCCGCAGAAAGTCACGCCCGGTGACGTAGAAGGGCGCATTGAACCGCTCCGGCAGGAATGCGAGCCGGCTGCGGGCGGCGGGCAGCAGGCTGGTCGCGCCGAACACTTCGATGCTGCCGGTATCGGCCCGGCTCGAGTCGAGCAGGCATTTGATGAGCGTGGTTTTGCCCGCGCCGTTCATGCCCACCAGTCCGAACAATTCTCCGGTGCCCACTTCGAGCTCGACGTCGCTCAATGCGCTGGCTGTGCCGAAGGCCTTCGAGACGTGGCGAAACGCGAGGGCAGAGGGCTCCATGGATCGGGGTCGGGGTTCGCGCGGAGCCGGCTTGCCTCACCTGACCGAGGTGCCGGTTTGAGTGGATGCGGTGCCTATGCGCAGGAACCGGGCCAACATAGCGCAATCCAATCCTGGTCACAAGCAAGCGTCTGCCTGTGAACTGTCGATCTCGTCTCCAGTTACAATCCGAAGCCTTCAGCCCGAGTCAGACGTGTCCACCGAACCTCTCGTCGAACTCACGGACGTCCAGTTCGCCTACGATCTCCGCCCGATCCTCACCGGTATCCGCATGCGCGTGCCGCGCGGCAAGGTGGTGGCCATCATGGGCGGCAGCGGCAGCGGCAAGACCACCATCCTGCGGCTGATCGGGGGCCAGTTGCGGCCCTCCGCCGGGCAGGTCAAGGTGAACGGCTCGGTCGTGCACGACCTCGATCATGACGCGCTCTACCGGCTGCGGCGTCGCATGGGCATGCTGTTCCAGTTCGGGGCGCTGTTCACCGATCTGACGGTGTTCGAGAACGTCGCTTTCCCGCTGCGCGAGCACACCAGTCTCGGTGAGGCCCTGATACGGGACCTGGTGCTGCTCAAGCTGAACGCCGTGGGTTTGCGCGGCGCGGCCCAACTGTCCACCGGCGAGCTGTCCGGCGGCATGGCGCGGCGCGTTGCCCTGGCCCGTGCCATCGCGCTCGATCCGATGCTGATGATGTACGACGAACCGTTCACCGGGCTCGACCCCATTTCGCTCGGCGTGATAGCGAACCTGATCCGGCGCCTCAACGATGCGCTCGGGGCGACCTCGATCCTGGTCACGCACGACGTCGGTGCGTCCTTCGCCATCGTCGACTTCGTGTACATCGTGGCCGACGGTCGCATCGTGGCCGAAGGCACACCCGACCAGATCCGGGCGTCGGATGAACCGCTGGTGCGCCAGTTCATCCGCGGCGAGGCCGACGGCCCCGTGGCCTTCCACTATCCCGGCCGGTCCTACGCCGACGACCTGGGTCTGGGGGCGCATTCGTGATCGCCGCCCTCGACAGCGGCCTGCGTCACATCGGCGCGCGCGTGGTGGACGGGGTGTGGAAGCTGGGATGTGCCACACGCTTCACCGCGACGCTGATTGCCCGTTCCGGTGCGAGCTTCAGCCGTCCCCAGCTCACGTTGAACGAGATCTACTTCACCGGCGTGCTGTCGCTCATCATCATCATCGTGTCCGGGCTGTTCGTGGGGCTCGTGCTGGGGCTGCAGGGCTACGAGACGCTCAAGCGCTACGGCTCGGCGGAGGCGCTCGGCACCCTGGTCGCGCTGTCGCTCACCCGCGAACTCGGGCCGGTGGTGTCGGCGCTGCTGTTCGCGAGTCGGGCCGGCTCGGCGATCACCGCGAAGATCGGGATCATGAAGTCGACCGAGCAGCTTTCCGCCATGGAGATGATGGCGGTTGACCCCTATTCGCGCGTCATGAGCCCGATTTTCTGGGGCGGGGTCATCTCCATGCCGCTGCTGGCGGCGATCTTCAGCGCCTTCGGCATCTTCGGCGGCTATCTGATCGGGGTCGTCATCATCGGCGTGGATTCCGGCGCGTTCTGGTCGCAGATGCAGGCGGCCGTGGACCTGCGCGAGGACGTGCTGAACGGCGTGATCAAGAGCATCGTGTTCGGGGTGGCGGTGACCCTCATCGCACTGTTCGAGGGCTTCGATGCGCCGCCCACCGCCGAAGGGGTTTCCTACGCAGTGACGCGCACGGTCGTTACCTCCGCGCTGGTGATACTGGCGCTCGACTTCGTGCTGACGTCGTTCATGTTCGCAGGGGTGTGAAGATGAAGAGAACCACGATCGACCTCTGGGTCGGACTGTTCGTCACGGGCGGCCTGATCGCGCTGCTGGTGCTCGCGCTCAAGGTGGGGAATGCCACCACGGTGGGCGCGTCGGAGGGCTACCGCGTGACCGCGGAGTTCGACAACATCGGCGGCTTGAAACCGCGCGCGCCGGTGAAGAGCAACGGTGTGGTGATCGGGCGGGTCGAAGCGATCGCCCTGGACCGGAAGAAGTACGTGGCCGTGGTCACGTTTCGCATCGACAAGGCCTACCAGTTCCCGGCCGACACCACCGCATCGATCCTGACTTCAGGATTGCTGGGCGAGCAGTACGTGGGGCTCGACGCCGGCGGCGACGACGTGATGCTGAAGGACGGCGACCGGATGAAACTGACCCAGTCCGCGATGGTGCTGGAGCGCATGATCAGCCGCTTTCTCTATGGCAAGGCTGCCGAAGGTCCGCAGCCTGCCGACAAGTAGCCCACGAGCACGGAAGAGCGAGAGACGAAATGAAGACGATGAGAACACTGTCCCGATGGTCGCCGTTGATCGGTGTGATGTTGTCTGCCGCCGCGATGGCTGCCGACTATCCGCCTCCCGACGTCGTCGTGAAGACCACCAGCGAGGAGGTGCTGCGCCTGGTGGCGGACGACAAGGATCTGCGCAACGGTTCCGCCTCGAAACTGGTGGACCTGATCGAGACCAAGGTCGTCCCGCACTTCGACATGCCCCGCGTCACCCGGCTCGCCGTGGGCAAGTACTGGAATGACGCCACGCCCGAGCAGCACAAAGTGCTGGTGGACGAGTTCCGGACCCTGCTCGTGCGTTCGTACGCCGCTGCGTATTCCGCCTACCGCCTGGTGAAGGTCGAAGTGACCCCGCTGCAGCTCGCGGCCGGCGAGAACGACGTGACCGTGAAGACGCGAATCCTGCTGCCCGGCGGAGCCCCGCCCGTGGGTGTCGACTACGCGATGCGCCTGGGATCGGAGGGGTGGAAGGTCTACAACGTCACCGTCGACGGCGCCAGCCTCGTGACCACTTATCGCAACGACTTCTCCGCGCAGATCCAGACGGGCGGCATCGACGGGCTCATCAAGAACCTCAAGGAACGCAACGCGAAGGCCTTGGCGGCGCCTGCAAAGAAATGATCCGCCGCGAGGGCGATCGCCTGTTCCTCGAAGGTGCCGTCACCATCGATGCGGTGCCGGACCTGCTGCGCCGCGGGCTCGCTCTGCTTGCCGACGGCGAAACCCGCATCGATCTCGCCGGCGTGACCGCAGCGGACTCGTCCGCTGTCGCGCTGCTGCTCGAATGGCTGCGGGCGGCGCAGCGCACCGGCAACCGCGTCGTCTATCTCAACCTGGACAACAGCCTCAAGAGTCTCGTCGACCTCTACGGCGTCACCGAACTGCTGCCGGTCGCGCACGCGTGATGGCCCCGGCCATCGAAGTCCGGCAGGCGTACAAGCGCTATGGTGACGTGCAGGCGCTGGATGGTGTCGACCTGTCGGTCGAACCGGGCGAGTTCTTCGCGCTGCTCGGGCCGAACGGCGCGGGCAAGACCACGCTGATCAGCGTGCTGGCCGGGCTCGCGCGGGCCGATCGCGGCGAAGTGCGGGTGATGGGGTACGACGTCCGCGTGAACTACCGCGAGGCGAGGCGTGCGCTCGGGGTCGTGCCGCAGGAACTCGTGTTCGACCCGTTCTTCACGGTGCGCGAGACCCTGCGCATCCAGTCCGGCTACTTCGGGCTGCGCCGCAACGATGCCTGGATCGACGAGGTGATCGAGCGTCTCGACCTGACCGCCAAGGCGAACGCCAACATGCGGTCGCTGTCCGGCGGCATGAAGCGGCGGGTGCTGGTCGCCCAGGCGCTCGTTCACAAGCCGCCGGTCATCATCCTGGACGAGCCGACCGCCGGCGTCGACGTGGAACTGCGCCAGGGGCTCTGGGAGTTCGTGCGCCAGCTGAACGCCGCCGGTCATACCATCGTCCTGACCACCCACTACCTCGAAGAGGCCGAAACGCTCTGTGGCCGGGTGGCGATGCTCAAGAACGGCCGCGTGGTGGCGCTCGACACGACACGCAATGTGCTGGCCGGCGTTTCCGGCATCCACCTCAAGTTGAAGCTCGATCCCGACCGGTTGCCAGTCGAACTCGCGGAACGATCGGTCCCCGGACCCGAAGGCTATCGGGTGCTCCCGATCCAGAGCCACGACGAAACGCCCGACATCATGATCGCGCTGCGCCGGGACGGTGTCACGGTGCAGGAGCTGGAGCTGCTGCAGCCCGATCTGGAGGAGGCCTTCGTGCAGATCATGGGGCGGCGATGACCGGTTTCCGTACGCTGCTCTACAAGGAGATGCTGCGCTTCTGGAAGGTGAGCTTCCAGACCGTGGCGGCACCGATCATCACGGCACTGCTGTACCTGCTCGTGTTCTCCCACGTGCTGGAAGGGCGGGTGCAGGTGTACCCGGGGGTGCCCTACACCGCGTTCCTGATCCCCGGCCTCGCGATGATGTCGCTGCTGCAGAACGCGTTCGCCAACAGCTCGTCGTCGGTGATCCAGTCCAAGGTGACCGGCAACATCATCTTCATCCTGCTGCCGCCGCTGTCCCACGCCGAGTTCTACTGGGCGTATGTCGTTGCCGCCGTGGTGCGCGGCCTGATGGTGGGCCTGGGCGTGTTCTCGGTCACCCTGGTGACCGTGGCCGTGCCGGTGCCGCACCCATTCTGGGCTCTGGCCTTCGCGATCATGGGCGGCGCTATCCTGGGCGCCCTGGGGTTGATCGCCGGCATCTGGGCCGACAAGTTCGACCAGCTCGCCACGTTCCAGAACTTCATCATCGTGCCGCTCACGTTCCTCGCGGGCGTGTTCTATTCGATTCATTCGCTGCCGCCGTTCTGGCAGGCGGTGTCGCACCTGAATCCGTTCTTCTACATGATCGACGGATTCCGTTTCGGCTTCTTCGATGCGTCCGACGTGCCGCCCGGGCGGAGCCTCTTCGTTGTGGGCGTCTGCTTCGCTGTCTTATCATTCGTCGCCCTGCAAATGATCAAGCGTGGCTGGAAGCTCCGGCACTGAAGAACTCCCCTGAAGGCAAGGGCCGCTCCGCAGCCAACGCTTGTCCGACAATCAAAGATGGTCACTCCCGAAAAAGTTCGCAGCTACATTCTCGAGAACATGCATTGCGACCACGTCGCGGTGGACGGCGACGGCGCGCATTTCGAGGCCGTGATCGTGAGCCCGGATTTCCGCGGCAAGACGCGCATCCAGCAGCACCAGGTGGTCTATCGCGCGCTCGGCGACCGCATGCGCCAGGAGATCCACGCGCTCTCCATGAAGACCTACACGCCGGAGGAATGGGCTTCCCGCTGAAGATGGCGTCCCCCCAACAGGGCCGCGGCCTCGCTCCCAGGGGGCCAGTCCTCTTGGGGCGGCCCGGCGAAGGCTGACCATGGACAAGCTGCGCATCGAGGGCGGTACCCCGCTCGCCGGCGAGATCCGCATCTCCGGTGCCAAGAACGCCGCCCTGCCGATCCTGTGTGCGGCGATCCTCACCCCGGAGACGCTGCGCGTGCAGAACGTCCCGCACCTCCGGGACGTGACGACGGCGCTCAACCTGCTCGCGCAGATGGGCATGGAGCTGTCCCTCGACGAGAAACTCGGGGTGAGCCTGTCGGGTGGCCGCATCAACAATTTCGTCGCGCCCTACGAGCTGGTGAAGACCATGCGGGCGTCGATCCTCGTGCTGGGCCCGCTGGTGGCACGCTTCGGCGAGGCACGTGTGTCGCTGCCAGGGGGGTGCGCCATCGGCATGCGGCCGGTGGACCAACACATCAAGGGGCTGCAGGCGCTGGGCGCCGAGATCGCCATCGAGCACGGCTACGTCCACGCGAGCGCCAAGCGCCTGAAAGGTGCGCGGCTGGTGATGGACATGGTCACGGTCACCGGTACCGAGAACCTGATGATGGCGGCCTGCCTTGCCAAGGGCACGACAGTGATCGAGAACGCCGCCCGTGAGCCGGAGATCGTCGACCTTGCGCACTGCCTGATGGCAATGGGCGCGCGCATCACCGGCGCAGGTACCGACGTCATCACGATCGAAGGTGTGGAGTCATTGCACGGTGCCACTTGGTCCGTGATGCCTGACCGCATCGAGACCGGGACGTTCCTCGCGGCCGTGGCGACCACCGGCGGTGACGTCACCCTGAAGAACACGCGTGCCGACATCCTGGATTCGGTCATCGCCAAGCTAGGCGACGCCGGGGCGAAGATCGAAACCGGTGAGGACTGGATTCGCGTCGCCATGAACGACCCGCCGAAGTCGGTCAGCGTGCGCACCGCACCCTACCCCGCGTTCCCCACCGACATGCAGGCGCAGTTCATGACGCTCGATTGCGTCGCCCGCGGCACCGCCCTGGTGACCGAGACCATCTTCGAGAACCGCTTCATGCACGTGCAGGAGCTGCGGCGGCTGGGCGCCGACATCGACGTCGAAGGCAACACGGCCGTGATCCGGGGTGTGAGCAATCTGGAGGGTGCCATGGTCATGGCGACCGACCTGCGTGCCTCCGCCAGCCTGGTGCTGGCCGGTCTGGTGGCTCGCGGCACCACCACGGTGGACCGGATCTATCACCTGGACCGCGGCTACGAGCGCATCGAGGAGAAGCTCTCCCTGCTCGGCGCCCGGGTGCAGCGAGTGGGAAACTAGCTCGTTCCCTGGGGTCCTCGGGTACAATCCTCGCCCGCTTTCCGCTTTGCCTGCCGTGAACGGCATCACCATCGCCCTCTCGAAGGGGCGCATCTTCGAGGAAACCACCCCGCTGCTGTCGGCCGCGGGCATCGTGGCGGCCGAGGATCCGGAATCCTCGCGCAAGCTCATCATCGGGACCAGCCGGCCCGATGTGCGCATCATCGTCGTCCGCGCTTCCGACGTGCCCACCTATGTCCAGTACGGCGGCGCTGATCTGGGCATCGCCGGCAAGGACGTGCTGCTGGAGCACGGCGGCGCCGGGCTCTATCAGCCGCTCGACCTCGACATCGCCAAGTGCCGGATGATGGTGGCGGTGCGCGCCGGCTTCGACTACGCGCTGGCGGTCAAGCAGGGTGCCCGCCTCAAGGTCGCGACCAAGTACCTGCAGGTGGCGCGAACCCACTTCGCCGCCAAGGGTGTCCACGTGGACCTGATCAAGCTGTACGGCTCCATGGAGCTGGCGCCCCTGGTCGGTCTCGCGGATGCCATCGTCGACCTGGTCTCCAGCGGCAACACGCTGCGCGCCAACAACCTGGTCGCGGTGGAGGAGATCATGCCGATCTCGGCGCGGCTGGTGGTGAACCAGGCGGCACTCAAGCTGAAGCGCGCCACGCTGCAGCCGGTGATCGATGCCTTCGCCGGAGCGCTCAAGTCCGAGCGGGCCGCCGCATGAACGTCGCGCGGCTCGATTCCTCCAGCCCCGACTTCGATGCGCGCCTCGAAGCGTTGCTCGCGTTCGAGAACACGCAGGACGCGACGATCGATGCCACCGTCGCCGGCATCCTCGAGGACGTGCGTCGCCGCGGCGACGCGGCCGTCCTCGAGTACACGCGAAAGTTCGATCGCGTGGACGCATCGTCGGTCGCAGCGCTCGAGATTCCGCAGCAGGAACTGCAGGCCGCTCTTGCCGGTTTGAGCACGCCGCAGCGCCGCGCGCTGGAGCAGGCGGCGCTGCGCATCCGCACGTATCACGAGCGCCAACCGCTGGCGTCGTGGCGCTTTACCGAAGCCGACGGCACCGTGCTGGGCCAGCAGGTCACGCCGCTGGACCGCGTTGGCGTGTACGTACCGGGCGGCAAGGCTGCCTACCCCTCGACGGTGCTGATGAACACGCTGCCGGCGAAGGTGGCCGGCGTGCCCGAAGTGATCATGGTGGTGCCGACGCCCGGCGGCGAGCGCAATGCGCTCGTGCTAGCGGCTGCGGCCGTGGCGGGTGTCGATCGCGTGTTCGCCATCGGCGGTGCCCAGGCGGTCGGTGCGTTGGCGTACGGCACCGCGGCGGTGCCCGCCGTGGACAAGATCGTCGGTCCCGGCAACGCCTACGTGGCCGCCGCGAAGCGGCGCGTATTCGGCGTGGTGGGCATAGACATGGTGGCCGGGCCTTCGGAGATCCTGGTGATCTGCGACGGATTGACCAGCGCCGACTGGATCGCCATGGACCTCTTCTCCCAGGCCGAGCACGACGAGATGGCGCAGGCCATCCTGTTGACCCCGGAAGCCGCTTTCGCGGACGCCGTCGCCGCGAGCATGGCGCGCCAGCTCCCGTCCATGCCGCGCAAGGACGTCATCGCGAGATCGCTGTCCGACCGCGGCGCGCTGATCAAGGTCCGCGACCTGGACGAGGCCTGTGCGATCGCCAACCGGATCGCGCCGGAGCATCTCGAGCTGTCCGTGGCCGATCCGGACGCGTGGCTCGGGAAACTGCGTCACGCCGGCGCCATTTTCATGGGCCGCTACGCTTCCGAGGCGCTGGGCGACTACTGCGCGGGACCGAATCACGTGCTGCCCACTGCGAGGACGGCGCGGTTTTCCTCGCCGCTCGGGGTCTACGACTTCCAGAAGCGCTCGAGCCTGATCCAGGTTTCGCGTGCCGGTGCGGCGACCCTGGGGCTGGTGGCGGGAGAACTGGCGGACGGCGAAGGTTTGCCGGCGCACGCCGCGTCGGCGCGCTATCGGGTGCATGCCTGATGAGGCCCGCGACCGCTCGCGAGACCCGACCTGCGGTGAGCCCGGAGGCGCTGATCCGCCCCGAAGTGCTGGCCATGGCGGCCTACCACGTGGCCGACGCTCGCGGCATGGTCAAGCTGGACGCTATGGAAAATCCGTACCGGCTCCCGGAGAGTCTCCGGGCGGAGGTGGCGAAGCTCGCGGCGGAGGCGGCGCTCAACCGCTACCCCGATCCGGGTGGGGCGGAACTCAAGCGGCGACTGCGGGCCGTCATGGGCGTGCCCGAGGACATGGGCCTCATGCTGGGCAACGGCTCCGACGAGATCATCCAGGTGCTTACTCTGGCGCTGGCGCAGCCCGGGGCGGTGGTGATGAGCGTCGAGCCCTCGTTCGTGATGTACCGCATGCTTGCCGTCGCCGCCGGGCTCCAGTACGTCGGCGTGCCGCTCCGGCCGGACTTCACTCTCGACGGGGATGCCTTGCTGGCGGCCATCGAGCGCCATCGGCCGGCGCTGCTGTGGCTCGCCTATCCGAACAATCCCACCGGCAATCTCTTCGATCGCGGTCAACTGGAGCGCGTGCTCGATGCGGCGCCGGGCGTGGTGGTCATCGACGAGGCCTATCACGCGTTCGCCGGCACGAGCTTCCTGCCCGAGCTGGGTCGCCGTCCGAACCTGCTGGTCATGCGGACGCTGTCCAAGCTGGGTCTCGCGGGACTGCGCCTTGGTTTCCTGGCCGGGCCGGCCGCGTGGCTGGACGAATTCGACAAGTTGCGGCTGCCCTACAACGTGAACGTGCTGACACAGCGGATTTGCGAAGCGGTGCTGGCGCACGCCGACGTGCTGGACGCGCAGGCCCGGGCGCTGATCGAGGCGCGGGGCGAACTGTCGGCCGCGCTCGCGGCGATGCCGGGCGTCACGGTGTTTCCGAGCGCCGCCAACTTCCTCCTGTTCCGGGTCGCCGGCGCACCTGCCGTCTTCGAGGGCTTGAAGGCACGGGGTGTGCTCATCAAGAATCTGTCCGGCGGCCATCCGCTGCTCGCCGACTGCCTGCGCGTGACCGTGAGTTCACCCGAAGAGAACCGCGCGTTCCTGGATGCGCTCCAGGCCACGCGCTGACCCATGCCGAACGAACCGAAGCTCCCCGCCCTGTCCGCCCGCGTCGCCGAAGTGACGCGCAACACGCTCGAGACGAAGATCCGCGTGCGCCTGGATCTCGACGGCCACGGCACGTCGAAGCTGGCGACCGGGGTCGGCTTCTTCGATCACATGCTCGACCAGATCGCGCGCCACGGCATGTTCGACCTGGAGGTTCAGGCCGACGGTGATCTGCACATCGACGGGCATCACACCGTGGAGGACGTGGGCATCACCTTCGGACAGGCGTTCGCCAAGGCGGTCGGCGACAAGAAGGGTGTGCGCCGCTACGGGCATTCGTACGTCCCGCTCGACGAGGCGCTGTCGCGGGTGGTGATCGATCTGTCCGGTCGGCCGGGGCTCGTCCTCAACGTCGAGTTCACCCGCGCGATGATCGGGGAACTGGAGACCCAGCTCATCCACGAGTTCTTCCAGGGCTTCGTGAATCACGCCGGCGTCACGCTGCACATCGACAACCTGAAGGGTGAGAATGCGCACCATCAGGCCGAGACGATCTTCAAGGCGTTCGGGCGCGCGCTGCGGACGGCCGTGGAGTTCGACCCGCGCGCCGCGGGCTTGATGCCATCCACCAAGGGTGTCCTGTAGCACGCCTTTCCATGCATATCGCAGTCGTGGATTACGGAATGGGCAACCTGCGATCGGTTGCCAAGGCGGTCGAGCACGTGGCGCCCGATCGCAAGGTGGTCGTCACCGACGATCCGGTCAAGGTCGCGTCGGCCGAGCGGGTGGTGTTTCCCGGCCAGGGTGCGATGCCCGACTGCATGCGCGAGCTCGACGCGCGCGGCCTCCGTCCGGCCGTGATCGAGGCGGCCCGCTCCAAGCCCTTCCTCGGGATCTGCATCGGATTGCAGATGCTGTTCGAACGGAGCGAAGAGGGCGACACGCCGGGTCTCGGGTTGCTGCCGGGGCGGGTGCGCCGCTTCCCGGCAGAGCGGATGGTGGGCGCCGACGGCGCCAAGTTGAAAGTCCCGCACATGGGCTGGAATGAGGTGCGCCAAACGCGTGCTCATCCGTTATGGGCAGGGATCCCCCAGAACACGCGCTTCTACTTCGTGCACAGCTACTTCGTCGATCCGGTCGATCCGGCCCTCATCGCAGGGGAAACCAGCTATCCGGCCCCGTTTACCAGTGCGGTCGCCGGGTCTAGACTGTTTGCCGTACAGTTTCACCCGGAGAAGAGTCATCACGCCGGACTGAAACTGCTGTCGAATTTCATCGCCTGGGACGGCCGGAACCCCGCTGCCGCGCCAACACCCCAGGCGGCCCTCACGGGAACGCCCTAGAGCCTCCAACTGCCGATTCCGCGTCCGACCGCTGCCCTCCGGCAGCGGTCGCAGCAACATCATGCTCATCATTCCCGCGATCGATCTGAAGGACGGCCACTGCGTGCGCTTGAAGCAAGGCGCCATGGACCAGGCCACCGTTTTCTCCGAAGACCCCGGTGCCATGGCGAAGCACTGGCGCGACCAGGGTGCGCGCCGCCTGCACCTGGTGGATCTCAACGGCGCCGTCGCCGGCAAGCCGAAGAACGAGGCGGCCATCAAGGCCATCGTGCAGGCGGTCGGCGAGGATGTCCCGGTGCAACTGGGCGGCGGCATCCGCGATCTCGACACCATCGAGCGCTATCTCGACGACGGCATCAGCTTCGTCATCATCGGCACCGCGGCGGTCAAGACCCCGGGCTTCCTGCACGATGCCTGTTACGCGTTCCCCGGGCACATCATGGTCGGGCTCGACGCGCGCGAGGGGAAGGTGGCGGTCGACGGCTGGTCGAAGATGACCGGGCACGACGTGCTCGATCTCGCGCTCAAGTTCCAGGACTACGGCGTCGAGGCGATCATCCACACCGACATCGGTCGCGACGGGATGATGACCGGCGTCAACGTCGAGGCCACGTTGGAACTGGCGCGCGCGCTCACGGTCCCGGTGATCGCGAGCGGCGGCATCTCGAATCTCGACGATGTCCGCAAGCTCTGCGCGGTGGAGGCGGAAGGGATACCGGCCGCGATCACCGGCCGCGCGCTGTACGAGGGCAAGCTCGATTTCGCGCAGGCACAGAAGCTCGCCGACGAGCTGGCCGAGAAGGCCTGAGGTGATGACGTCCCCCCCGACGGGCCTGCGGCCCTTCCCCCCGGGGTGCCAGCCCGCTTGGGGCGGCCCGGCACGGGCAGTGTCCCCCCCGTTGGGCCTGCGGCCGTTCCCCCAAGAGGGCTGAGCGCGCCTGTCGCGTACCGGATCCGCCATGGGCCTCGCCACCCGCATCATTCCCTGTCTCGACGTCAACGCCGGGCGCGTCGTGAAGGGCGTCAATTTCGTCGGACTGCGCGACGCCGGCGATCCGGTGGAGATCGCGAAGCGCTACGACGATCAGGGCGCCGATGAGCTGACCTTCCTCGATATCACGGCGAGCTCCGACGGCCGTGACACCATCGTGCCGGTGGTGGAGGCGGTGGCGGAGCAGGTGTTCATCCCGCTCACGGTCGGCGGTGGCGTGCGTTCGATCGCCGACATTCGTCGGCTGCTGAACGCGGGTGCCGACAAGGTCAGCATCAACACGGCCGCGGTACAGAACCCGGCGCTGGTGGAGGAAGCCGCGGGCCGCTTCGGTTCGCAGTGCATCGTCGTCGCCATCGATGCCCGACGCATCGCGGGTTCCGATCCGCTGCGCTGGGAGGTGTTCACCCATGGCGGCCGCAAGGCCACCGGCTTCGACGCTGTCGAATGGGGCAAGCGCATGCAGGCGGCAGGCGCCGGTGAGATCCTGCTCACGAGCATGGATCGCGACGGCACCAAGCAGGGGTTCGACGTGGAACTGACCCGCGCGTTCTCGCAAGCGCTGGACATTCCCGTGATCGCGAGCGGCGGCGTCGGCGATCTGCAGGACCTGGTGGACGGTGTGAAGCAAGGTCGCGCCGATGCGGTGCTCGCGGCGAGCATCTTCCATTACGGCGAATTCACCGTGGGCGAGGCCAAGGCCTACATGCGCGCCCAGGGCATCGAAACCCGGCAGGCCGATGGCTGACTGGCTCGACGAAGTCCTCTGGGACGACCGCGGTCTGGTGCCCGCCATCGCGCAGGACGCCGGGACCGGCCGGGTGCTGATGTTCGCGCACATGAACCGCGAGGCCCTGCAACGCACCGTGGAGACCCGCGAGGCCCACTACTGGTCGCGATCGCGCAACCGGCTGTGGCACAAGGGCGAAGAGTCCGGGCACATCCAGCGGGTGCGATCCATCGGTCTCGATTGCGATGGTGACGTCGTGCTGCTCGAGGTGGAACAGGCGGGCGGGATCGCCTGTCACACCGGCCGGGCGAGCTGTTTCTTCCGCCGATTCGAGGGCGACCGCTGGGTCGAGGTTGAACCGGTGCTGAAGGACCCCGGTCACATCTACGGGCGGTGACGGACCGCCGAGGGAGGACGCCGTGATCGATCCGAATGTGCTCGCACGCATTGCCGAGACCCTGGAGGCGCGCAAGGGTGCCGAACCCGGGAGCTCCTACGTGGCCTCGCTCTATGCCAAGGGTACCGACGCCATCCTGAAGAAGGTGGGCGAGGAGGCGACCGAGACGGTCCTCGCGGCGAAGGGTGGTGATAAACTGGCCCTCGTTCGCGAAACGGCCGACCTGTGGTTCCACTGCCTCGTCATGCTTGCCCATGCGGGACTCGGGCCTGACGACGTGCTGGCCGAATTGCGGCGCCGTGAGGGCATTTCCGGCCTCGACGAAAAGGCGGCGCGGCAGGTCTGATCCACCCCATCCCATGAGTTCCGACAACTGCATCTTCTGCAAGATCGTGCGAGGCGAGATTCCGAGCCGCAAGGTGTACGAGGACGACGAGATTCTCGCGTTCCACGACATCAATCCGCTGACACCCGTGCACTTGCTTGCGGTCCCGAAGGAACACATCGATTCCATGGCCACGCTCGAGGTTCGGCACGCCGGCGTGATGGGGCGGCTGATGGTGCTGGTGCAGCGCCTCGCGGCGGACCACGGCTCCCCAGACGGATTTCGCGTCATCTGCAACGCAGGACGAATCGGACGGCAGGATGTCTATCACCTGCATCTTCACGTTCTCGGCGGCCCCAACCCGCTGCCGGGCATGATCGCGCGCTCGACGTAGCGCGCAAACCGTAACGCTCAAGGAGAAGCAAACATGGGTAGCTTTAGCATCTGGCACTGGCTGATCGTCCTCGTGGTGGTGTTGCTCATCTTCGGTACGAAGAAGCTGCGCAATATCGGCCAGGATCTCGGCGGCGCCGTGAAGGGCTTCAAGGAAGGCATGAAGACCGATGAGGACAAGGCGCCGAACGCCGCCAAACTGGAAGGTGCCGGCACCGGCCAGACCATCGACGGCGAAGTGAAGGAAAAGACCAAGGCCTGATCCGTCGCGCTGCGGGAGCGCCTGCCGTGTTCGACATCGGTTTTTCCGAGTTGATGGTGATCGGTGTGGTCGCGCTGGTCGTCATCGGTCCGGAGCGCCTGCCCAAGGTGGCACGCACCGCGGGGGCGCTGTTCGGCCGCATGCAGCGCTACGTCGCCGACGTGAAGGCCGACATCAACCGCGAGATCGAGGCCTCCGAGTTGAAGGATCTCAAGAAGACCATGACGGATGCGGCGCAGAGCTTCGAGCAGTCGGTCAAGTCGCACGCCGACGATATCCAGACCGAGATGCGCAAGACCGAGGAGGAGTTCAATCGCCTGTCGAATCCGATGATGCATTTCGGCCTGGCCGGCGGAGCCGCCGCCACGACGACCTCTGCCGAGACGCCGGCGCATCCCGGCGACGCCGAGCCGTCACCCCAGCTCGAACTGGGGCTGGCCGGCGCGCCGGCGACGAGTTCGGAGCCGACCGCGCAGCCGGCATCTGCTTCGGCACAGACCGCGGCCCACTCCTGACCCGGCGCGTGATGCCAGCAGCACCGCGCCGCGGCAGCGCACCGCGCAACGTATCGTGAACGAGCCGGATTCGTTCCTTTCGCATCTGATCGAGCTGCGCGATCGCCTAGTACGCGCCCTGATCGCGGTGCTGGTCGTGTTCGTGTGCGTGTTCCCCTGGGCGTCGAACCTGTTCGACCTGCTCGCGCATCCGCTGATGCTCGCGTTGCCCGAGGGTACGAAGATGCTGGCGACCGGCGTCGTCACGCCGTTCCTGATTCCCGTGAAGGTGGCGATGATGGTCGCGCTCGCGATCGCGCTGCCCTACGTCCTGTACCAGGCCTGGGCATTCGTGGCGCCCGGGTTGTACATGCACGAGAAGCGATTCGTGCTGCCGATGGTGTTCGCGAGCACCGTGCTGTTCTTCGTCGGCGTCGCGTTCTGCTACTTCTTCGTGTTCGGCGTGGTCTTCAAGTTCGTGTATTCGATCGCACCGCAGAGCATCACCGTGGCGCCGGACATCGAGAACTACTTCAACTTCGTGATCGGGATGTTCCTCGCCTTCGGCGTGACCTTCGAGGTCCCGATCGCGGTCATCCTGCTGGTCAAGCTCAACATGGTGAGCGTAGCGAAGCTGCGCGAGATCCGGCCTTACGTGATCGTCGGCGCGTTCGTCCTCGCTGCGGTGGTCACCCCGCCGGATGTGCTCTCGCAGGTGATGCTGGCGATCCCCATCTGGTTCCTGTACGAGGCCGGCATCATCGTCGCGTCGTTCGTCGCGCGGCCGAAGGCGCCGGAAGAATCCGGTACCGGCGCTTGAGGTGATGTACCCCGTGGGGCGGCGCCGGCTTAGCGCGCCGCCTCCATCACTCCGCGCGTCGTTGCGGCCGCGGCCGCTTCCCGACGGTGATCTTGAGCTTCACCTCGCCGCCGTTGCGCAGCAGGCGCAGCGTGGCCTGCTTGCCGGGCTGGAGTGCTGCGACCAGGTTCAGCATGGATGACGAGTCCGTCACCGGTTTGCCCTCGACGCCCACGAGGATGTCGCCCGGCCTGATGCCGCCGCGATCCGCCGGACCGTTCTTGAGCACGCCCGCGATCAACGTACCCTCGGTGTTGGGCAGCTTGAAGGACTCCGCGAGTTCCGGCGTGAGATCCTGCACCTCGACGCCGATCCAGCCGCGCGTCACCGACCCGGTGGCGATGATCTGATCGAACACCTGGCGTGCGATGCTCACCGGAATCGCGAAGCCGATCCCCATGCTGCCGCCGCTGCGCGAATAGATGGCGCTGTTCACGCCGACCAGGTTCCCGCCGGCGTCCACCAGCGCGCCGCCGGAGTTGCCGGGATTGATGGCCGCATCGGTCTGGATGAAGTTCTCGAACGTATTGATGCCGAGGTGGCTGCGGCCCAGGGCGCTCACGATGCCCATGGTCACGGTCTGTCCGACGCCGAAGGGATTGCCGATGGCGAGCACGACATCGCCCACCTTCAGGTTGTCCGACTGGCCGAAGGTGATGGAGGGCAGGTCCTTGCCGTCCACCTTGAGCACCGCGAGATCGGTGTCGGGATCGGTACCCACCACGCGCGCCGGCAGTTTGCGCCCGTCGGCAAGCGCGATCTCGATCTCGTCCGCGGCTTCGATCACGTGATGGTTGGTGAGAATGAAGCCTTCCGCGCCGACGATGACACCGGATCCGAGGCTCGCCGAACGCTGCGGCTCGCCGTCGAACTGGTCGCCGAAGAAGCGCCGGAACACCGGGTCGTCCATGAACGGGTGGCGCTGCGTCTTCACGTCCTTGCTGGTGAAGATGTTGACGACGGCACCCATCGATTTCTTCGCGGCCGTGCTGTAGGAGCCGATCTCGGCGTTGCCCACGCCATGCTGGGATTCGCGGATCGTCACCACGCTGCCGTTGCGTCCGCCGAAGGACAGCAGATCCGGCCTCAGGGTGGAGACGACGAACAGCACCGCCAGGGAAATGGTGGCGGCCTGGGCGAAAATGAGCCAGAGCTTGCGCATGGAAAAGCCGGTACGGTTTCTGGAGCGCGGCCGGCCGGTGAGCGTAGGGGCTTGAATTATCACCGGGTCATGCAGGGCGGGGAAGGGTCGCCGAACGGTCTTCCCGCGCCCGGACCGTGCATTTCCCTGGTTTGACACGCATTCTTCGGCTCGCCTATACTCCGCCGCTTTCCGTTCCCGGCCTCAAGCCTCAACGTTTCCGCGATGAAGACCTTTTCCGCCAAGCCCCAGGAAGTCCAGCGCGACTGGTACGTGATCGACGCCACCGACAAGGTGCTCGGCCGCGTGGCGGTGGAAGTCGCCCGTCGCCTGCGCGGCAAGCACAAGCCGATTTTCACGCCCCATGTGGACACGGGCGATTTCATCGTGGTGGTCAACGTCGATCGCATCAAAGTGACCGGCAACAAGGCCACCCAGAAGACCTACTACCGTCACAGCGGCTACCCCGGCGGGATCTACAGCACCACCTACGAGAAGCTGCATGCTCGTTTCCCCGGGCGCGTGCTGGAAACCGCGGTGAAGGGCATGCTGCCCAAGGGACCGCTCGGCTACGCGATGCTGAAGAAGCTCAAGGTGTACGCCGGTGCCCAACACCCCCACTCGGCTCAGCAGCCCAAGGCGCTGACCGTCTGATCAGAGGAATATTCGACCGATGGCTGTTCAGTACAACTACGGTACGGGTCGCCGCAAGAGCGCGGTAGCCCGGGTGTTCATCAAGCCCGGCAAGGGCGACATCCAGGTGAACGGCAAGCCGCTCGACGTGTTCTTCTCGCGCGAGACCGGCCGCATGGTCGTGCGCCAGGCGCTCGAAGTGACCAATCAGCTGGGCACCTTCGACATCACGGTGAACGTCACCGGCGGTGGCGAATCCGGTCAGGCCGGTGCGGTCCGTCATGGGATCGCCCGCGCGCTGATCGACTACGACGCGGCGCTCAAGCCCGCTCTCAAGAAGGCCGGACTGGTCACGCGCGATGCGCGCGAAGTCGAACGGAAGAAGGTCGGTCTGCACAAGGCGCGTCGCCGGAAGCAATTCTCCAAGCGCTGATGCTCGTCGATGCGACCTGGTTCAACGAAAAGCCGCCCATGGGCGGCTTTTTTGTTGGCGCCAGCCCTGTCGTGATCGGGTGACGTCGTTGGCTTGTCCGGAGCAGTCGTGGCCGTTCTGAAGAACATCAAGCGGCGCTTCGGCATCGCGGCGCCGCGGGTCGCGGTCCGGACCCATGTGCCGTGGTACTGGCGCGTACTGTTGACCGGTGTCCTGCTCGGCCTGGTGATGGTGATCGCCTGGGGCACGTTCGATTTCGGACGCCGGCTTGCCGGGTTCCATCAAATGGAATCGGACAAGGAGCAGGATCGTCTCTCGCGGCAGTTGGACAGCCTCAAGGCCGAGAACGAGGCGCTGCGGCGCACCCTGGCCGCCGCCGAGAGGCAGTTGCAGATCGAAGTGGCGACACATGAAAGCGTCGCGCAGCAGATGGAGGCGACCGCCGCCGAGAATGCGACGCTCAAGGAGGACCTCGCGTTCTTCCAGTCGCTCATGGCCAACGGCGAACCGGGGACCATCACGATCAACCGGTTCCGTGTCGAACCGGATGCGTTGCCCGGAGAGTATCGCTACCGGTTGCTTGTCGTTCAGTCCCGACAGCGGCGCGACTTCCAGGGTCGCTTGCAGCTCGTCGTGGACCTGGAGCAAGATGGCCGTCCTTCAGTGATGACCGTGCCGGCCGATAGTGCAGAAGGCGGCGGTATCCGCCTCAACTTCAAGTTCTTCCAGCGCGTCGAAGGCAGCTTCACGGTGACCGGCGGCGCAATCGTGAAACGCGTGCACGCGCGCGTGATCGAACAGGGGTCCACGACACCCAAGTCGTCGGAGACCTTCAACCTCTGAAGCCACGGGAGGGTCCAGCATCATGTTCGGAAACAAGGTATCCAAGCCGCAGACGCGCATCGACAGCCTGGTCGGTGCCGGTACGGTGGTCGAAGGCAACATCACGTTCTCGGGCGGCCTGCGGGTCGACGGCCGCGTGCGCGGCAACGTCATCGCCACGGGCGATGAGTCGAGCACCCTGGTGCTCTCGGAGCAGGCCCAGATCGACGGCGAGATCCGTGTGTCCCATGCGGTGATCAACGGGACCGTGGTCGGTCCGGTCCAGGGGACCGAGTACGTCGAGCTGCAGTCCAAGGCCAAGGTGACCGGGGACGTCCTCTACAGGACGCTTGAGATCCAACTCGGGGCGGTGGTCCAGGGCCGCCTGGTGCATCAGGAAGGCGATACCCAGCCCAAGGTCGTGACCTTGAAACCGGCGCAACCGGCACTACCTACCTCGACACCCTCGGCCTCCGCTGGCGATTGACCCCCGGCGAACCCGGCCGGACAATGGGGTGTCCGAGAGTCTTTGGGAGTCATTAAGTGAATGCAATAACCGAGATGCCGGCCCCGCTCGTCTTCACCGACAACGCGGCGGGCAAAGTGCGCCAACTGATCGATGAGGAGGGTAATCCCGACCTCAAGTTGCGGGTATTCGTCTCCGGCGGCGGGTGCTCGGGCTTCCAATACGGCTTCAGCTTCGAGGAAGACCGCCAGGAAGACGACACGGCGATGGAAAAGAACGGCGTCACGCTGCTGATCGATCCGATGAGCTACCAGTACCTGGTGGGCGCGGAGATCGATTACCAGGAGAACGTTGAGGGCGCGCAGTTCGTGATCAAGAATCCGAACGCCACTTCCACCTGCGGGTGCGGGTCGTCTTTCTCCGCCTGAGCAGCCGGTCGACGCGACGAACGGAAACGGGGCTCAGGGCCCCGTTTTCATTGATACGTTGCCTGCTGCGCTGCTCTATTCGAGCGCGGCGAGATCCACTTCGCGCAACAGTTCGACCATTGCGGTCCGCTCGCGCGCGAGCTCGTCGAATCGCGTACGCGCACTGGCGGTGAGAGCCGGACCGGGCTGAGGCGCGCGACGCAGCGGATCCATGTGCACACCGTGGACCAGATACTCGTAGTGCACGTGCGGTCCGGTGGCGAGGCCCGTCATCCCCACGAAACCGATGATGTCGCCCTGCGCGATGCGTTGACCGGCACGCAGGGCCGGTGCAAACCGGGACAGGTGGCCGTAGAGCGTCGTCACGCCGTTCGCGTGACGCAGCATGATCGTGTTGCCGTAGCCGTTGCGTTGACCGACGAAATCGACGAATCCGTCCGCCGTGGCGCGGATCCGGGTGCCGGTCGGGGCGCCGTAGTCGATGCCCTTGTGGGCGCGCCAAGTCTGCAGGACCGGATGGAACCGCGCGGTCGTGAACCCCGAGGTCACGCGGGAGAACTCCAGCGGGGAGCGCAGGAACGCCTTGCGCATGTTGCGCCCGTCCGGCGTGTAGTAGCCGCCGCGGCCGGTACCGTCTTCGAAATAGACGGCCTGCAGCACCTTGCCCTGATTGATGAACTCGGCGGCCAGGATGCGGCCGGTGCCCGTCAATTCACCGTTGGCGTGCCGCATCTCGAACACCACGGAGAAGCGATCGCCCCGGCGCAGGTCGCGGTGGAAATCGATGTCGCTCGAGAAGACGTCGGCCAGCTGTGTGGCGATCGTATCCGGAAGGCCGGCGGCATCGGTGGCGGCGAACAGCGAGCTCTCGATCACGCCGGACTTCATTTCCGTCCGGGTATCGAACTCGGGCGTATCACCGGCGATGGTGAACCCGCCCTCGGTGCGCTCGAGCTTGAGCCAGCTGGAATCGCCGCGATAGAAGAGCTCCTGCAGCTTGCCGGACTCGTCGACCACGGCTTTCACCGATCGGCCGGGGATCAGCTGATGGAAGGCTCGTGTGCTGCGGTCGCGCGCCAGGAAGGCGAGAGCTTCCGGATCGTCCGCCTGCAGGCGCGTGAGCAGTGCCCCGACGGTGTCGCCGCGCTGAATCCGCTCTTCACGCCAATAGCGCATGGATTCGCGCTCCGACGTGAGTGCGATGGGCGCCAGCGCGACCTCGACCGTTACTTCCCTGCGCTCGATGGAGTCCGTGACCGTCTGCGGCGCGATACCGAAGGCACCCACGACACCCAGCAGGGGCAGGGACGAGAGGACGAGCAGCGCCCGCAGCCCGCTCGCGGACAGGGTCGCGACGGGCTTTTCGGCTACAATCCTGGCCTCGTTTTTTGCGGTCATCGGCACGGCCAATCAGGTCTCCAAACGGGGAGATGGTAGCAGATGCCGGAGCCCCGGGCCGCAGTGCAACATGGAAGGCCAGCCGACGGGGCATGGCCGCCGACCAATATCGCCCCTCATCCCATGCTTTCCGTCGAGTCCCAGCTCGAAGTCATCAAGCGCGGCTGCGACGAGTTGCTGATCGAACAGGAACTCGCCGACAAGCTCCGCCTCGGTCGTCCGCTGCGCGTCAAGGCGGGGTTCGACCCGACCGCCCCGGACCTGCATCTGGGCCATACGGTGCTGATATCCAAGCTGCGCCAGTTCCAGGAACTGGGTCACCATGTGCTGTTCCTGATCGGGGACTTCACCGGGATGATCGGCGACCCCACCGGTAAGAACGCCACGCGTCCGCCTCTCAGTACCGAGCAGATCGCCAGGAACGCGACGACGTACAAGGAGCAGGTGTTCAAGATTCTCGACCCGGAACGGACCGAGGTCTGCTTCAATTCCACCTGGATGGGGAAAATGACGGCGGCCGACATGATCAAGCTCGCGGCCACCCATACCGTCGCCCGGATGCTGGAGCGCGATGACTTCGGCAAGCGCTACCGCGAGAACCGGCCGATCGCCATCCACGAATTCCTTTACCCCCTGGTGCAGGGCTACGACTCGGTGGCGCTGCGCGCCGACATCGAACTGGGCGGAACCGATCAGAAGTTCAACCTGCTGATGGGCCGCGAGCTGCAGAAGCACCACGGCCAGCCGCCCCAGTGCATCCTGACGATGCCGCTGCTCGAAGGGCTGGACGGCGTCAACAAGATGTCGAAGTCGCTGGGCAACTACGTCGGCATCAACGAGCCGCCCAACGAGATCTTCGGGAAACTGATGTCGATCTCGGACGACCTGATGTGGCGCTACATCGAGCTGCTGTCGTTCGAATCGCTCGAGACCATCCGGCGCTGGAAGGCGGAGGTGGAAGCCGGCGGCAACCCGCGCGACGTGAAGGTCCGGTTCGCGCAGGAGATCGTCAGTCGGTTCCACGGTGCCGGTGCGGGGGAGACGGCGCTGGCCGACTTCGAGGCGCGCTTCAAGCAGGGCGAGATTCCGGACGACATGCCAGAGTTCTCGTTCGGTGCCGGCACCGAAGCGATTTCGCTGGCGCAGGTACTCAAGCAGGCCGGGCTCACGGCCAGCACGTCCGAGGCACTGCGCATGATCGACCAGGGCGGCGTGCGCCTGAACGGTGAGAAGGTATCGGATCGCGCGGCAGCGTTGCCGCGCGGCGAGCCCATGGTGCTGCAGGTGGGCAAGCGGAAGTTCGCAAGGGTGACCTTGCAGTAGCGCGATGCACGGTGGATTCGCGATCGAGATCGCGAATTCTTTGCCGCGGGGGTTGACCCTCGTTTTTCGGTCCGTATAATGCGCGCCTTTCGCCGGTTAGCGGTGAAGCGCTCTTTAACAGTTAGAACAGCCGATAGGTGTGGGCACTCTGGTGTGGTGAAGGGTGCTGGTCTTGGGGAAACTCT
>JAIESW010000047.1 GCA_019745565.1 Burkholderiales bacterium | reverse complement strand
CGTCATCGAAATGCCGCGCGGACTCGGTAGCGCGCAGCGCCCGGTGCGGGTAGCGCGGCGTAGGCATTTCGATGGAAAGCGCAAGCAGCATCAGGGGCGGAACTCGAAATAGCGGTCGAGAAGATGGGCGTCATCGAAATGCCGCGCGGACTCGGTAGCGCGCAGCGCCCGGTGCGGGTAGCGCGGCGTAGGCATTTCGATGGAAGGCGCAAGCAGCATCAGGGGCGGAACTCAAAATAGCGGTCTAGGAGATAGGCGTCATCGAAATGCCTCTTGCCCACGAACGCCGTCGCATGCCGTCCCCACTGCCGCATCGCGCCCGGCGCCTTCACACCCGTGGGCCAATACAGCCAGCTCGCGCCGCGCTCGGTGCCGACGATGATGCCGTCGGGTCCGAACAGGCTGCGGTGACTGCCGTCGCGCAACTGGATGGACCGCAGGTCGGCATCGTCGGCGAACCCGAAACCGATCCCGGGCGGATCGCTGTCGATGACGCTGACCCGCTGCAGATAGTGGGTACCGGCCGCGACGCGCAACGCGATGCGCTGAGTCGGACCGACCTCCGGCAGCGTCTGGGGAACGAAAGCCCATTCGTCGACCGTATCGGGTTTCGGCTTCGCGTTTGCGCTCGGTGTGGGGAAGAACTGGTGATACCGCCCGCTGTTGTGGATGGAGTCGTAGACCCATGGGCGCCCATCCTTCCCGAGGGTCACGCGCCAGGTGAGACCGTCCAGCCGGCCGCCTTGCATGTCGATGCGCCCCGCCTTCGGCCGGGACGGAAACCAGAAGCTGTAGACCAGTTGGGTCAACGCCTGATCGCCGATCATGGTGTGCGCGACCCGAACGTAGGTGACGGGATGGGCGATATCGACCAGCGGCGCACCATCGTCGTCCAGCGTCGGATTGCCGATGCGGTCGTGGTCGGTGACGGTCTCGATCTCGAGCACGGGCGCGTGGCGCTTGAGCTCCGGCCGCAGTTCGCGGTCCGCATCGGCGAGCACGTGGATGACGCCGGCATGGGGGACGTAGCGCTCCACCGGACCGCGCATGGGCAGCTGATCCAGCGGCAACGCGAAAGTGCTGGCGGTCTCGCGCTGGTACTTGCGCACGCTCGACGCAAGGGGGTATTTGGTGATCGCGTACAGGCCGGTCACCCGCTTCCAGGTCTCGTACTCGTCCGGAACCTGCACCGCGGTCGGCGCGCTGCCGTCGGCGCGCGCTGCCGTCAGCAGACGGTCGCCGCAGGCATCGAGCGCTTCCGCGAAGGCCATGCCGGGAAAAGCGACCTCGGCCCTCGCCTCCAGAGGAACGCGCCGGTCGGGAGGCAGATTGGCGAGTTCGATCCGGCGCGCATCCCGGTCGAAGCTGCGCATCCGTGCATACCACTCGTCCGGGGCAAGGCGGCCGGCCTGGGCTGCGGTAAAGCGGTCCGTGCGCAGGTAGGGAAATCCGGGGACAGCGTACAGCCCGCGGTCCGTCACCTTGGCCGCGTCCATGACCTCGTCCGCCGCCGTGACCAGGCGCGCGCACGCGGCGATCTCGGGGTCGTGGTCCAGCGTTCGTGCCGGAAACGGCGCCGCGCGATACGCAGGCGTGGCCGCACAGCCCGCCAGGATCAGGGACGTCACCGCCAGGATCGTGGACCGGAACGCTCTCATGGCCTGGCCAACGCCGCCCGGCGCTGGATCTCCTTGACCATGGCCGTGAACTGCCGCCCGATCGCCCGCCGGACCGCGGCGGTCTCGATCAGGTCGGGCAGCCAGAATCCGGGCACGATACGGCCCGTATAGGTGAATCGCAGCGTGCCCCCCTCGGTCTTGAGTTCGTAGCGCCCTTCCATTTCCTTGAAGCTGCCGGCCACCGCCCGCGAAGTCACCCATTCGTAAGGCGATTCGACGATCTCGAGGCGAACCTCGATCGATCGGCGCAGCAGGAACAGGCTGGCCGCCCCCTTCTGCTCCACCACGACCTGGTTGCCGTTGCGCATGATGACACGGCTTTCAGTCATGTCGGGAATGAAGCGCACCAGGCCCTCGTAATCGGTGAGCACGGCCCAGGCCAGTTCCGGGGTCGCCTCCAGCTCCTGGACTGCCTCGACGATGACGGCCCCGTCGGCCCGATGCGCGGCAATGGTCTGGGCCGCAGCCGGGGTACAGGCCGCCATGGAGAGCCACAGGACGACGGACGGAGCGATGACTGGCCGCATCGGTGCTATGACCGCCCCTGGCCGTGCACGTTTAGCGGCGCGACCCGGATTTTTCGGGCAGCTTGCGAATAGCCGTCGCGTTGCTGGCCGAAAAGCAGCGGTCGGCGGCCTCCTCCCAGGGCAACCAGACGTGGTCGAGATGCTCGCGCGGCGCCAGCCGGACCGGGAGCCTGCCCGGGACCTCGAGGCCGAAGACGTGCTCGGTGTTGCGGGTGACGCCGGGAGCGTAGCGCCATTGCCACTGCGGGTAGATGTCGTAGACGTTCTGATAGTGCCAGTCGGTGAGACGGTGCTGCGCCACGTCGATGCCGGTCTCTTCCATGACCTCACGCGCGGCCGTCTGCTCGAGCGGCTCGTCCTCGCGCTCGAGGCTGCCGGTGACCGACTGCCAGTAACCGGGATGGTCGGCGCGCTCGATGAGGAGCACGTCGAGGTCGGGGGTGTGGATCACCACCAGGACGGAACGGGGGATCTTGTGGGGCATCTGCTCGTCCTGGGGCTCGGCAAGATCAAGCTCTCAACGCGGCAGACGCGGCGGACGCGGGGGCAATACAAAGGCAGACCTTGCATTGGGGTTCCGCCGCGCCCGCCGCGCCCGCCGCGTTGATCGGTTCTTGAGCGTCTCTACCGCACCTTGATGTGCAACTCGCGCAGCTGCTTCTCGTCCACCGGACTCGGCGCCTTCACCATCAGGTCCTGCGCCCGCTGGGTCTTCGGGAACGCGATCACGTCCCGGATCGACTCCGCCCCGGTCATCAGCGTCACCATCCGGTCCAGACCGAATGCGATCCCGCCGTGGGGCGGCGCGCCGAACTGCAACGCGTCGAGCAGGAATCCGAATTTCTGCTGCGCTTCTTCCGGTCCGATGCCGAGCGCCGTGAAGACCTTCGCCTGGATCTCCTGCCGGTGGATACGAACCGAGCCGCCGCCCATCTCCCACCCGTTCAGCACCATGTCATAGGCCTTGGCCGTGGCCTTGCCCGGATCGCTGTCGAGGAAATGCTCGTGGCCGTCCTGCGGGCTGGTGAACGGGTGATGCAGCGCGTCCCAGCGTTTCTCGTCTTCATTCCATTCGAACATGGGGAAGTCCACCACCCACAACGGCTTCCATTCCTTCAAGGCGAGGCCGCGGTCGTGACCGACCTTCGCGCGCAGCGCGCCTAGTGCGTCGTTCACGACCTTCGCCTTGTCGGCGCCGAAGAAGATCAGGTCGCCGTCCGCAGCGCCGGAGCGCTCGAGGATCGCGGCGAGCGCCGCGTCGCTCAGGTTCTTCACGATCGGCGACTGCAAGCCGTCGCGGCCCTTCGCCTTTTCGTTGACCTTGATGTACGCGAGCCCCTTGGCCCCGTAGATGGCGACGAACTGGGTGTAGTCCTCGATCTCCTTGCGCGAGAGCGTCCCGCCGTTCGGTACGCGCAGTGCCGCCACGCGGCCGTTCGGCATGATCGCGGCATCGCGGAAGACCTTGAACTCGACGTCGCGCATGATGTCGGTCAACTCGGTGAGCACCAGCGGCACGCGCAGATCCGGCTTGTCGGAACCGTACTTCGACATCGCCTCGGCAAAGGTCAGCCGCGGGAACGGATCGCTAAGTTCGATACCCATGGTCTCCTTGAAGATGGACCGCACCATCTCTTCCATCAGACCGGTGATCTCCGCCACACCCAGGAACGACGTTTCGATATCGATCTGCGTGAATTCGGGCTGCCGGTCGGCGCGCAGATCCTCGTCGCGGAAACACTTGGTGATCTGGTAGTAGCGGTCGAAGCCCGACATCATCAGCAGCTGCTTGAAGAGCTGCGGCGACTGCGGCAACGCGAAGAACTCGCCGTGATGCACACGCGAAGGCACCAGGTAGTCGCGCGCGCCTTCCGGCGTGGACTTGGTGAGCATCGGCGTTTCCACGTCGATGAAGCCCTGCGCGTCGAGATAGCGGCGCACGGCCATCGCCACCTTGTAGCGCAACCGCAGATTCTGCTGCATGACCGGCCGGCGCAGATCGAGATAGCGGTACTCGAGGCGGATGGTCTCGGAGAGGTTCTCGTCGTCCATCTGGAACGGCGGCGTGAGCGAAGCGTTGAGGATCTCGATCTGCTTCGCGAGCACCTCGATCTCGCCGCTCTTCAGGTTGGCGTTGGTGGTCCCTTGCGGCCGCTCACGCACCTTGCCCTCGATCTTCACCACGTATTCGTTGCGGACGCGATCGGCGGTGGCGAACGTGTCCGGCGTGTCGGGATCGATCACCACCTGCACCAGACCTTCGCGGTCGCGCAGGTCGATGAAGATCACACCGCCATGGTCACGCCGCCGATGCACCCACCCGCACAGGGTGACGGTTTGTCCGAGATAGCTCTTGTCGATGAGACCGCAGTAGTTGGTACGCATGGCGAAGAAGTCGAGGAAGGAATGCGTTGATCAGGGCTTCGCGGGCTCGCGGCGCGGCACGGCCGGCGGCGGGGCGACGCCCATGGAGATGATGTACTTGAGGGCTTCGTCGACGCTCATGTCGAGCTCGATCACGTCACGGCGCGGGAGGATCACGAAATAGCCGCCGGTCGGGTTCGGGGTCGTGGGCACGTAGACGCTCACGTAGTCGCCGTCGAGATGGTTCACCACGTCGCCGCCGGGGGTGCCGGTCAGGAAGGCGATGGTCCACATCCCCTCGCGCGGCCACTGCACCAGCAGCGCCTTGCGAAAGGCCTCGCCCTTGGAGGAAAACAGCGTGTCGGAGACCTGCTTCACGCTGTTGTAGATGGACTTCACCACCGGGATGCGGCCGAGGATCGCCTCCCAGGCACGCACCAGCCGCTGGCCCAGGATGTTCGCCGCGAACACGCCCGTGAGGAACACGATCAGCACCGTCAGCACGGCACCGAGCCCCGGCACGTCGAAGCCCAGCCAGGCGCGTGGCCGCCAGGCGGCCGGCAGCAGCAGCAGGCTCTGGTCCATGGTGGTGACCAGGGTGTGCAGCACCCACAGGGTGATGCCGAGGGGCACCCAGATCAGCAGGCCGGTGATGAGATAGCGTCGCATGGAAAGAAGGACGCGGAGGGTGTGGTCTCACACCCTCCGCGTCGGTGTCGTCGGACTGCCTGGGGCAGCGGCAGGACTAGTGGCAGGCGCAGTTGCCGCCGCACGCCGTCGCGGGCGCCGCGTCGGCCTTCGGCTTGTCGCCTCCGCTGTCGGTCTTGGATTCCCCGCCGCCTTCGGATTTGGCCGCGGCCGGCTTGGAACCGCCTTTGAAGTCGGTGGCGTACCAGCCGCTGCCCTTCAACTGAAAGCCTGCTGCGGAGATCAGCTTGGTCATGGCGGACTGGCCGCAGGAGGGGCAGACCTGGATCGGGGCGTCGCTGATCTTCTGCAGGATCTCGGTCTCCTGCCCGCAGCTGCCGCAGCGGTATTCGTAGATCGGCATGATATCTCCCGGAAAAAGAAGCTTAAATTATACCCATGGCGCCGATGCGGCGCACCCGTGCGTCATTTTGGGATGGCCTCCGAGCAATCCAAGGGTCGGCCCCCGTAGAATTGGCGGATGCTCAACACCACCCGCTGGCCCTACCCCCGGATCATCGCCCACCGCGGCGGCGGCACCGTCGCCCCGGAAAACACCCTGGTCGCCCTGAAAGTGGCGGCGTCCATGGGCTTCGGCGGGGTCGAATTCGACGTGAAACTGGCCAAGTTCGGGGTTCCGATCCTGATGCACGACGACACCCTGGACCGGACCACGGATGCGAGCGGTCCCGTGGTCGACCGGGACGCCGCCGAACTGCGGAGCCTGGACGCCGGCATCTGGTTCGCCAACGAGTTTGCCGGTGAGCATGTGCCCACCTTCGAAGCCGCCGTGACCTTGTGCCGGTCGCTGGGTCTCTGGGCGAACGTCGAGATCAAGCCGGACGACGACAATCCCGAGGAAACCGGCCGGATCGTCGCCGGGATGGCCGCCCGCTGGTGGAAGGACGCGAGCCCCGCCCCGCTGTTGTCGTCCTTCTCGGAAGCAGCCCTCGCGGCAGCCCGCGACGCCGCCCCAGCCCTGCCCCGTGCCCTGCTGGTGGACGAGGTGCCCGCCGACTGGCTGGAGCGCGTCAAGGCGCTGGGCTGCCGGGCCCTGCACTGCCGACACGACGGCATCACCCCGGAATTGGTGGCGGCCGTCCACGAAGCCGGTCTGGGGATCCTGGCATACACGGTAAACGACCCCGGGCTCGCCTATGCGCTGTTCGAGATGGGCGTGGATGCAGTGGTCACGGACGAGTTGCGAGATATCCGGCCCGATTTTCTGACGGGACACGGGCGGTAGGTGGATCGGCGCGATTCGCGCCGGCCCCCATCCCAGCCTTCCCCCACCTGAAGGTGGGGGAAGGAGTGCCTGCGATCTGCAAGATGCCAGCGGATGCACTCCTTCCCCCGACAACGTCGGGGGAAGGCTGGGATGGGGGCCAAGCGGTAAACTTCTCCACGACCCGCCAAAGACAAGACAACGGGAACCCCATGGCATCGAAGTTTCCTTTGGAAGTGGCAGCTGCCACGCTGTCGATCGGCATACTCGTCGCCGGCTGTGCCCACGAGAAGGAACCCGTGTACCGGACCTTCTACTATCGGTGCGCCGACACCTCGCGCTTCACGGTCAAGGAACTCGACAAGAACCGCGTCGAACTGAAGCGCGGCGTGAACCGCTACACGCTGAAGCCGGCGGAAGCCCCGAGCGGCAAGAAGTACGCGAGCGACGTGGCGAGCTTCTGGGACAAAGGTGAGGAAGTGGACTTCGAGGTGAAGGGCAAGGCCTACACCGGCTGCAAACTCGACAACGTGCAGAGCAGCGACGAGGCGATCCACGAGCTCCAGCTCCGTCTGCCCACGGACACGGGCACCGGCAAGAAGCGCTGACGCTCCCGGGCGCCGCGGCTTACTCGCGGTTCGACCGCCGGATCGACCAGATCAGCCACAGGCCGTTCACGCCCGCGATCACGAAGCCCAGCAGGCCGAAGAGCGGCAGCCCGAACAGCTCCGGGCCGCCGCGCACCGTCATCACGATCGACGAACCCACGATCAGCGCGGCGGTCACCACGCCGATGGTGAGACGGTTCGCACTGCGATCGAGCTGATGGCCGAAGCGGTCGAGGCGCTTCAGATCGAACTCAATGGTGAGGCGCCCGCGGCGGGCGTCGCGCAGCAGCCGGGCCAGGTCGTCCGGCAACCCGGTGATGGCGGCGATGGCGCCGGCGATGCCGCGCTGCGCACGCCGCGCCACCGCCTTGGGCTGATAGCGGTCCTGGATCACGCGGCGCACGAACGGATCGATGTACTCGATCAGATGGAAATCCGGGTCCAGTTGCCGCCCCAGCCCCTCCAGCGTGATGAGCGCCTTGAACAGCAGCGTGAGATCGGACGGCATCACGATCTGGTGATCGCGCATGATCGCGGTGATGTCGGACAGCAGCTGCCCGAGATGGATGTCCTTGAGCGGCAGGTGCTCGTAGTTGAACACCAGGTCGCCCAGGTCGGACGCCAGGCGCCCTTCGTCCACGCGCGCATCCCCGGTCCAGTCGAGCAGCACGGACATCATCCCTTCGTCGTCGCGCCGCGCGAGTGCGCCCAGCAGGTCGACGATCTGGTCGCGCCGCCCGTTCGAGAGCCGGCCCACCATGCCGAAATCGATGAAGCACAGCCGGTTGCCGGGCAGATAGAACACGTTGCCCGGGTGCGGGTCGGCGTGGAAGAACCCGTCGACCAGGATCATCTTGAGCACCGCACCGGCACCGCGCTGAGCGAGCACCTTCCTGTCGAGACCGGCACGCTCCACCAGCTCGAGATCGTTGCCGGGCACGCCTTCGACGAATTGCTGCACGTTCATCGACGGGCCGGTGAACTCCCAGTACACCTTCGGAACGACGATCATCTCCGCATCCGCGAAGTTGCGCGCGAAGCGTTCCTGGCTGCGCGCTTCCACGGCGAGGTCCATCTCGCGCGCGAGCGACTTGCCGAACTGCGCCACCATCTCCACCGGTTGGAAGCGCTTCAGCTCCGGCAGCTCCGCCTGCGCCACGGCGGCCAGTGCCGAGAGGATGCGCAGATCGGCTTCGATTTTCGCGCGGATCGCCGGCCGCCGCACCTTGAGCACCACCGGCGTTCCGTCGGCCAGCTTGGCGCGATGCACCTGCGCGATGGATGCGGCGGCATGGGGTCGCTCCTCGAGTTCGACGAACACGTCCTGCGGCGAGCGCCCCCCCAGCGCCTGCATCATCTCCGGCAGCACTTCGGCAAACGGCACCGGCGGCACGGCGTTCTGCAATTTCTCGAACTCGACGATCCACTCGGGCGAGAACAGGTCCACGCGCGTCGCGAGCACCTGACCGAGTTTCACGAACGTCGGTCCCATCTGCTCCAGCGCCATACGGATGCGAACCGGCAGATCGACCTCGCGCAGGCCGTGGTCCTGCCCCACGGACAGCATCTCGCCGGCACGTTCGAGCACGGTGCCGACACCCGCGCGCCGCACCACGTCGCCGAACCCGTGGCGGATGAGAATTCCTGCGAGCTCCCGCAAGCGCGGGAGATCGCGCATCGCGTGCAGCGTCTCGATCAGCACGGCGACGAAGGCGCGCGTCCGCGCCGGGCGCCGGTCACTTCACGTGGCCCAGCATCCGGTCCTTCGCCAGAAAGTACTTGCGTGCATGGGCGACGAGCTGGGCGTCGGTCGGATGATCGACGGTTTCGACGCCGAGCACCTTGGCGCCGAGTTCGGGCTGATGACGGTCCAGATGCCGCACCAGTTCGAGCTTCGCGTTGCCGGGCCCGACCACGAGGATCTCGCCGGCCCCGGCCAGCAGCGCCGCGATGCGATCGTAGTAGTGCGGCTCACCGGCCTGATGCCCGGCACCCACCGAGCCCCGCTTGTGGTGCAGATGCGGATGGCGCCCGGAAGCGTGTGCGGTGAACTGCTCCACGTCCTCCGACGTGAAATGCATGACATGCGCTTCGGCGTGATCGAGCCAGACTACGGCATGGTAATGAGGCATGGCGATCCTCCGTGTGATTCGCGGGTTTTCATTTCTTCGGCGCGTCCTTGTTCGAGAGAGCCTCGGACATGCCCGCCAGGAAGCCGCTGGCCACCTGGGCGAATCGCTCGCTCATCTTGCGCGCCGCATCGAACCCGGCCGCGGTGGTGTCGGCCGCCGTGCTCGCGGTACGGCTCGAAAACTCACCCATGATCTTGGCGACGGCAGCACCGGTGTCGGTGCCGGTGCGGGTCATGTGAGCGGCAAGTTCCTGCATCTCCTTCTTGACCTGGCCGCCGGTACGCTCGGCCGCCTTGGACATGCTGCCGAGGAGATCCTTCTCCATTCCCTTGAGGTTCTCGAGCGTGGCCTTGAGTTCGGTCTCGTTGAACTCCTTGGTCTTCGAGGTGAGCTCCGCCAGCGCCAGCTGCGTCGCATGCGCAGACTTGGTGAACGCCTCGTCCAGCCCCGTGAAGGCCTGCGACAGCGCCTGGCGCATCTCGGTCCCGTGCTTCTCCGCCCCGATGGTGATGCCGTCGGCCATCTGCGTCATCACTTCGCGCATCCCGGCAAAATCGAACCGGCGATCACGGATGGCGGCGAGCGTCATGTCGCGCACCTTGGCGCGGATGTCGACACCGTCGGCGACGGATTTGGCGGCGCCGGACTTGAGATCATCGTTGCTCATGGGACCTCCTCGCTGGACGTCGATGGGGAACACTGCAAAATCATTATCCGCCCGCCCGGGGCGGGCGACGTTGACCTTAGTCAATGCCGGGCGATCAGGAACAGGGGCCGACCGCGAACCCGCCCGGAATGCGATGGAGTTGGGTTGTCGTGAAAATGTTCCACCAGCCCATGGATTGATTCGAGCCGGCTGCGTAAACGAGGCCCCAGAGCACGTAGGCCCGCCCGGCGCGCACGTGCTCGTAGTTGTTGGCGAGCCAGGGGTCGCACGCCGGGGCCGCGGCGGCGGTCGCGCCTTCGAAACGGCTCTCGCCCAGCGGCTTCCCGACTGCGTCGAGGGCGCGCCAGGTGATTGTTTGGCGACTCGCCGGTGCCAGACCGTCGACCGCTGCCGCCGTTTCCGGCGCAATGACCGCGACCCTCCGGTCGCCGGTCGACACTTCATAGCGTGCCGCCCCGACCACCGGACTCCAGGCGAGCGCCATCGCGTCCGCGGAAGCATCCACCAGGGCCGCGCCCGCGGATGCAGCCGGCAACGCCCCCGGCCGCGTCGAACCGCTTGCTATCCGGTCCACCATTGCGCGGATCGCCGCGATCTGCGGCGCAGCCTTGGCAAGATACCCGGCGGAGCCCGTGTAGCCCCACCAATCCCAGCAACCGTAGGGATTGAGCGGCATACCCCAGGTGGCGCGGGCCTGCGGATAGAGAACGACGATCCGGTTCGTCTCCGCCCACCGGTTGTAGCCGGCCTGGGCGTAGAAGGCGTCGCCGACCGATTCCGCATTCTGGCGGCAGCCGTGCAGCGCGACGTGGATGCGGCAGCCGCCGGCGGCCTCGCAGGCCTTGGGGATGTACACGTAGCCCTCGTCGGCAAGCGCGGACGAGCGTGCGCTGCCGAGCGCGAACTCGGTCTGATCGAACGAACGCAAAGCCGCGCTCGACGGCGAACCCGGCGGCGCCAAGCGCCCGTGGATGAACTGCAGCAGCGCGCCGACCGCGTCGTAGTCGCAGTCCGCAATGAAATCACCGCCGGTCAGCTCGCAGCGGCCGCCGCGATCGAGCGTGACGAGCGCATGGCCGGCCTTGAGGTCGTTGCGATAGAAGACGTGACCGGCGGGCAGCAGCGCGCGATAGAAATCGGCCAGCGCGTTCGTTGCCGATTGGCGGACGACGCCGTCGTTGTAGCCCGAGAACAACCACACGTGCGTGCGGGCAAGGTTCTCCATCGGGTCGATGCTGCCCATCCGCGCGAGTTCCTTCGCCGTGGCAACGAACGGCTTCGCCGCGGGCGAGCCGTGCGAGCATTCGCCGGTTGCGCGATCGGCGCTGCCCTTGGCGCACCCCCACAGCCCCCCGGCAAAGACGCCGGCACCACGCACGATGGCGCTGTGGGCGAGGTGAAACTGCACCGCCATGTACCCGCCGGACGACAGGCCCGAGACCGACGTCTCCTTGAGGTCGGCAGAGAGCGCGGGCAGGCGGTCCGCTGCATTCGCGGCAAGGCACAGGAGCAGCCCGACGATTCCCACCAGATGGCGCATGCGGCCATCGTAGGTACGCACTCCCGCCTGCGCAACGAGATCGGGGCCGGAATTCCGAATTCCTGACGCCCTATGCCGCCTCTTCCAGCGTCAACCCCTCCGTCTCCTCGGAGCCGACCGGTTCGCCTTTCCAGTGCAGGAGTTCCATCCGGCCGTCCAGGTGCTCGACGATGGCGGTACAGCTGTCGACCCAGTCGCCGCAGTTGATATAGGTGACGCCGTCGATGGTCTTGATGGCAGCTGCGTGGATGTGGCCGCAGATCACGCCGTCCAGCTTGCGCTCCTTCACGGCGTGCACCACCGATTCCTCGAAGCTGTAGATGAACTCGATCGCGCCCTTCACCTTGCGCTTGGCATAGCCTGCCAGCGACCAGTAACCCGAGATGCGGAACGTGCGGCGGACCAGTGACAGCAGCACGTTGACCCGCACCAGGAAGTTGTAGAGGACGTCGCCCAGCACCGCGACCCAGCGGTGGTAGCGCGTGACCTGATCGAACTCGTCGCCGTGCAGCAGGATGTAGCGCTTGCCGTCCGCCGCGGTGTGCACGTACTCCTTCACCAGTTCGATGTCGCCGAACGAAGTGCCGACGTACTCGCGCAGGGCCTCGTCGTGGTTGCCGGGCACGAAGATCACCTTCACCCCGTGGCGCGCCTTGCGCAGGATCTTCTGCACCACCGTGTTCTGGGAGCGCGACCAGACGATGCCGCGGCTCATGGACCAGAAGTCGATGATGTCGCCCACCAGGAAGAGGTACTCCGACTCGTAGTGCTTCAGGAACGAGTGGAGCTGGTCGGCCTGGCACGCCCGCGTGCCGAGATGGATGTCCGACAGGAAGATGGAACGCACGCGAGTCATCGGACGGGTGGCCTCGCGGGGGCCGCGCTGGTCGCGCGGGACTGCGGGAGAAGCTGCTTGAAGGACTTCAGGGATACGCCTCTGGATCGTGCCGGAGGCCGGGACGACTTCCGGTCGGGGCGGACCCTAACCGCCCTGTGTTACAGCCCCGTGAACCGGCTCGTCCGACGCAGGCGCCGCAGCATCGGCACGGCGAGGCCGGCTCCCGCGAGCCAGGCGGTGGACGGCGCTGGAATGGGGCCCGTGGACGATCGACAGACCCTAGCCGAACTCGTGCAGCGCCACCCGGTTCTTGGCGATGAAATCCCAGTCGTAGGTGACGCCCAGCCCCGGTCCGGTGGGCACTTCGAAGCAGCCGTCCTTGCCGACCGCTTCCAGCCGATCGCTGTAGCCGCACCGGTACACGGGCGGAACCGCGTTGGGCATGTCCGGGCCCACCAGCGCGATCTCGTAGAAGTTGCTGTTGCGCATGGCGGACATGCAATGCCGGTGGGCGGGTCCGCACGCGTGCACCTCCGCATCCACGCCGAAACCCTCGGCGATATGCGCGATCTTCATCGCCCCCGTGATGCCCATGTCGTACTCCGGATCGACGCGCAGGAAGTCCGTGGCGTTCGCGATGAGGAAGTCGGCCTTGGGTTCGACGCCGCGGATATGCTCGGTCTGCAGGATGGGGGTGCGCATCAGCTCGCGCAGCTTGCGATGCGCATACTGCGACACGCCGCTGTCGCGGAACGGATCCTCGTACCAGAAGTAGTTCGCGTCATCGCAGGCACGCCCCACGTACAACGCATCTGCGAACGTGCGCAGCTCGCAGGCGGGATCGATCATCAGCTCCATCGTGTCGCCCACGACCTTGCGCACGTGCAGCACGTTGGCTGCCTCCTTGCGCTTGTCGCCCTCGTGCCAGCCGTGGATCTTGAATGCGGTGTACCCCATCTCGCGGCACGCGAGCGCGAAGTCGCCGAAGGCTTCCTTCGAATCGAGGCCGCCTGAATGCTGCGCGTGATAGGTGCTCGCATACGCCGGCAGGCGGAAGCGATAGCCGCCGAGCAGTTCGGAGACGGATACGCCGTACTTCTTGCCGGCGAGATCCCATAAGGCGATGTCCAGCGGTCCGTGACCCATGTGGTCGAACTGACGGGATTCGCGCTTCAGATCGTCGTAGATCGCTTCGCGCTGCTCGGCCTCGCGGCCCACGAGGAACGGAGCGAGCATGAGGGTGGAACCGAGCGCCGCGGCCGAACCGACCCAGTGGGTGACGTACTCGCCGCGCAGGCCGTTGTCGGTCATCACGGCCACCGCATACTTGGTGAGCCGCGTCTTCGCTCCTTTCACGTACTCGAGCGCACCGACGCTGGCGGCCCGGGTCATGCCGAGGTTCTCGGTGTCGAACTGGAATACGTGGACCTCGACCTTGGTGATGCGGCTCATGACTGCTTCTCCTCGCCCCGCTTGTTCTAAGGGCGAAAGAATAGCATTCGCACCCACCGGGTCCGCACGGACATCGGAAAGCGCAGACATCAAAATGCCCCGGGGGTCGGGCATGACCCACCGGGGCAACCTCTCCACGAAAGAGAGGGGAGGAGCTCGACTACTTCTGCGCGGGCTGGGTCGAGACCTGCACGGACTCGACTTGCTTGGCCATCGGAATCTCCGCGCCGCTAGGACCGTTGCGCACCACCTTGTGCGGTTCCTGACCGTTGATGCAGGCGTCACGAACCTGGCAGGGCTTCGCTCCGGCGAGGTCACGCGATCCGACGGTACGCGTCACCACGTAGACGTCGTCCGGCGCTCCGCCGTTACCCCATCGCATCTCGCCCACGTACTCACGCGCCTTGATCGGACCGTTTTCGCGGTAATCGACATACTTGCCGGGATCGGCGCTGCAGGTGTCGCGGACGTCGCAGGGGTTGCTCTCATGGATCTTCTGACCGGCGCTCACGGGTTGGATCATCGCAACCACCATGCCGACCGCGAGCGCGACGGCAGACATCGAAACGGTGGCAGGCTTCCATTGCTGCTTCACTTCCTTCATGTTGACCTCCTGGACCAGGAATACCCGGAACCCGGCACGCAATCGCCGGATGCGGTCCCACGATCCCGGGCAGAAGATCGTGGCGCCTGCAGGAACGGACTTTTCGGTCGCCGGAGCGTCCGGGCCCATTCATGTGGCACCCATTGTGGTCAGCGCGACGCACCTTGAACATCGGCCATCCTGTGCAGTCCGGGGGTACATGGCTATCGTCCAATCGGGCGATGCGACGCACGGCCTCCTGTGGAGTACTCTTCCCGAAAACGTCGTTGGAAGCGCGATATGAAAGTCCTGCTTGTCGATGATCACGTGCTGTTCCGGGACGGTCTCAAGTTGCTGATCGGAGCGTTGGACCCGCAGATCGAGACCGTCGATGCAGGCAACTGCGACGAAGCGCTCACGGCGGCACAGCGCCACGCCGATCTGGATCTGGTGCTGCTCGATCTGCAGATGCCCGGCCGCGGCGGCCTGGAGGGGCTGGCGATCCTGCGGGATCAGTATCCATCCCTTCCTGTGGTCGTGATGTCTGGCGACGAACAGCCGGCCACGATCCAGAAGGCGATCGACACCGGTGCCATGGGGTTCATACCCAAGACGTCGTCGTCGGCGGTGATGCTCCAGGCGCTGAAGCTGGTGCTTGCGAAGGGTGTCTACGTCCCGCCATCCGTCCTGAAGCCGTCGGCCGCGTCGTGCGGCAGCACCGGCAACGCGGTGCCCGGCCCAGGCCAGATCGACCTCAAGCTGTCGCCGCGCCAGATGCAGGTGCTCGCCCTGCTGGTGAAAGGGCGGCCGACAAAGCTCATCTGCCGCGAACTCGGCATCTCCGAGTCGACTGCGAAGACGCACATCAACAAGATCTTTCAGACCCTCGACGTCCACAATCGGACGGAGGCGGTCTATGCGACCGCACAACTGGGCATCTCGATCGCCGACATCGCGATCACCGTCGGCACCGGCGAAGACGACTAGGGCGTCCTCACGAACGCGGGTAGTGCGGCCAGCCGCGCTGATCGAACCAACGGGCGTATACCGACCAGTCCCGCCCCTGCCGGCGCACATACACCTCGGAAAATCCCGAGCCGTCGTAGCGCCAGAGAGTGGCGACCTTGACTGATGCCTTGGGCCATAACTGCAAGATATCGTCCGTCTCCAGACGGTCCGCTCGGTCGTTGGCGAACGGGAACGGCGCATAGGCCGGCGGGCTGACGACGGAATAGGCCTTCCATACCGACGTGCCGTCGCGGATCTCGAGCTTGGAGAACGAGCTCGTGTGGTAGTCGCCCGAGACGAACACGACGTTATCCACCCCGTTCTTCACGATGAGGCGGAACAGCCTCTCGCGCTCTTCCGGGAATGCCGACCAACTGTCCCACCGGGTCTCAGGACGATGCCGCTGCAGCCAGGGATTGCCGGTCCAAGCATCGCGATCGGACGCCCACCGCACGTCCTGCGAACGCGGCAGCACCACGCTGCCGCTCGCAATGAACTTGGGCCGGGTCTTGTCGATTTCCTTGAGCCAGTCTTCGAGGGCACGCCACTGGTCGTCGTCCATGAGTTTCGACTCGCCTCGGGTCGCGTTGCGGAACCGGCCGGAACGGGTGTCCAGCAGGAAGAAATCAAACCCGCTGCGGTTCATCTTGTACCAGAGCCGCCGGGTGGCCGGGTCAAGACTGATCCCCTGAAAGGCACGAGCCGCCTCCAGGCCGGTGGCTGCCAACCGCTTCAGGTTCAGGTCGCCCGCTTTCATGTCGCATGAGTAGTTGTCCTGGATCTCGTGGTCATCGATAGTGAGGTGGAGCGGCATGTGCCGCACCAGTGCCCGGAAATTCGGCGAGGCGTAGGCACGGTAGTAGCGTTGGACGAACTTCTCGATCGGCCGTTCGGTGTCGAAGACACCGCCCATGGCGTCGGCGTAGATCTGGTCTCCGAGCAGCAGACACAGTTGCGGCAGCGGTTCACGAATGATCGCGACGCTGTTTGCATGCTCTGCAAGTCGCGTCGCCATACCTCCGAACGCGAGGTCCGAGAGGATGGTCTCGAACCCGGTGCCCGGATGTCGGCAACACGACGCGAAGAACGCGATCTCATCGCTCTTGCGGGCGGCCGCGATCAGGGCCTGCGAAACCCGAATTGCAGCGTCCTCGAGCGTGAGCGGCGCCAGAAGGATGCGACCGATCGTGCGCAGTTCCGGCTCGCGCGCCAGACGCGCGAGCTGCTCGGCGCGCTCCTTGAGATGCGCATAGAGTTTCGAGCCGCTCACGGCAATGTCTGCAGGTGGGCCGCCCCCGGACAGCGTGATGACATCGGCGGTCCAGCGCTCGGCCGGCGCCGGGTTCTCCACGCGCTCGTCGGTGCCGCGGATCTTCTGCATGAAGTCGCGCCGCTCCGGGTCTGGTTCGCCGGATAGCTCCGGAGGGTTGCCGATGTTCCAATCCGCATCGCGGAAGCGACGGGGCGGCCGGAGATTGTCTTCGAAGACATAGGAAACAGCCGGCTGCACGCTCCAGTCACGGTTCGGGCTGAGCTTGAGGCTGATGTCGACCTCACGATCGTTTGCCGTGAGACCCGTGATCCACGGGCCGAGCTGCGGGACCATGACCTGTGTCTTCGAGACAGCAGCTCGCTCATTGCCGCCGCTCACCAGCATCGGGTCGGCGTCCTTGGGATCCGCGAGGAACCGGGTCACCTTGCAGAACACATCGGCCTCTGCCGCCTTCCCGACGATGCAGTCGTAGTGTGCGTAGCCTTCGATGAGCTCCAGACCGTACGGCACGTCCCTGTTGGCCCTCTTGAATTCGACGCACGAGCGGCGCGCCGACTCCTCGTCGAACACCACGTTCTGCTTGCCGTGCAGGAACAGCACCGGGAAGTTCATGTACTTCTGGATATTCTCGCGCGTCGCGTAGACGTTCGACCCGTCGGCATTGACGATGCGTTCGCACTGGAAGAATTTCGCGATCTGTGCAAACACCGCGATATTTGCCCATCCGAAATAGTCCGGCAGACGATCGTGCGTCGCCTGCTTGAGGTTCACGTGGCGGTACAGGCGACCGATGATTCCGGTGATCCGCTTGCAGGTGCCGATTCCGTCCTGCATGTGATCCTCGAAGCGGTTGAACTCATGCGGGCAGACCTCGTCTCCGACAGGAAACGTGGCGAACAGTCGGTCCGCCATCGTGAGCCACATCGAGCCCTCGCCGCGAGCGCACAGGTTGATGACCCTCAGCTTCAGAACATCGCGGATGAAGGCGGCCAGATCGATCTTGAACTGGCTCATGAGGCCGCCGACGATGAATGGCGGCACCTGCGACAACACCGCAGCCTTGATCCGGGAGCGCGCTTCCCCTTCCTTGGGCTGACATTGGAGGCGCCCCGACAGGGCCGCCATGCTCACCAGTACCGCCCCCATGCAATGACCGAACACGGTCACTGCATCGATGGCATGTGCCGGACTGAGACCGCGATAGTAGGCGAGAATCTCGTCGACCGCGTACGGCACGTCGTTGAGAGCGGCGGTGTCGAGATCGTGCACCTCCCGTGAGGACTGCAAGGCGATGCTGTGGCGATAGTCGAGCAGCCAGACGTCGTAACCCTTCTTGTAGAGATGCACGACGAGATCTTCCGTGACATCCGTATTGATGAACGCAGTGCTCGACTGCGCGAATCCGTGCAGCAGCAGGATCGGGTTTGGCGCTTGCGGCGCGGCGTCGGCATCGCGCTTCACCCTGTAGCAGGTCAGATGCAGGGTGAGACCGGGCGCATTGGGTGGCTCGATCCGGCCATCGGGCAGCGGCGGCTTGAAATCCCCGATGGCGATCGGGACGCTGAAGAGGATGGATTCGGGCAGTACCGGGATGCCCTCGCGCCGGGCAGGCCGCAGGTTCCGCGAGGTCAACGCCGACACGTACTCGGGCGCTTTGAAGTCCCAGAAGTGGACCTTGAGCATGACGCGGAAGAACAGCAGACCGACGCGCGTGAGTCCAAGGAGTCCGCGGGGCGTGTCGGGGACCCGCTGGTCGCTCACGATCTGCGCGATGCTCTCATGCGCAAGGCGCACGAGATCGAGTCGCAACGTACCCTCGGCTAGTGTTGGCGCCCAGTATTCGCCCATCGGTCCCTTGAGCCGGGTGTGCAGGTCGAGCAGCGCGTGCCACCAGTTGTTGCCGAACGTCTTCCACGCCTCGGCACGTCGCGCCTCCTTCCCGCGCAGATAGAGCCGTACCAGCCGTCGGACCGCCTGCCACACCGTATCGTCGACCGCGAAGCGCAGGTCCTTGACTCCTTCGATCCGATATTCCTCCTTGCTCGGCACGTGCAGCAGTTTGAGGTCATAGCGAAACTGCCGCCGTTCCCCAGCGTGGTAGGCGAGCCGCAGGATAGCTACGAATGCCTGCCACATCAGGCGCAGGAAATCGACCAACGGCATCGGCGACCACCGATTGATAGATTCCCTCAAGGCGACCCGCAGACGCAGACCGAGATGCTGGTGAGCCGTGTCGTCCTTGCCGCGCATCTCCTGCCATGTGGCGATGGCTCGCACGATGCGAGACCAACGACCGCCGGACTCGACGGCTTCGAGCAGCCTGACCGCACCACCGACTACCTTCAACGCGACGAATGGGATCGGATCGGCATCCAGGGATCGGGGTGAATCCGGGAGATGCCGGGCCAGCCGCAGCTCGCCGCTGTTCACCGCGAGCTCGTGGCACGGGTTTGCAAGCAGCTTGTCGACGTCCGCGCAACCGAGATCCAGGGCGAGCACGGCACCGATGCCTTCATCCTTGTGGAACTTGAGCTTGTTGCCGTCGATGTCGGCGATCTCGAACGTCGTCGACGCCACCATGGACGGTTGGGGATCGACGCTGGTGCCAGCCCCGGCCTTCGGATGCGCGGGGTAGTCAGCGAAGCTCCTTAGCGTTTCCTTGAACGCCAGTGTGACGTCCCGCTCTTTCGAACCGTCACCGGTCAGGTTGGGATTCTCGTAGGCTCGCGGGGCCGGTTGCGGCAGTGGCGGCAGTGCCCGCGGGTACTGCTCCCCGATGTTGCCGAGGAACCGCGTGTCGCGATCGGGCGCCGGCCGTGAACGCGGCACTTTCGCCTTCGTGAGGTCACGCACGACGAAGGGTATCGCGCGCTCGGCGATCGCCGCGATGGTGAGTAACGGATTGGCTCCCAGCGAGGTCGGGATGATGGAGCCGTCGAGCACGAACAATCCCGGATAGACCGACTGCGCGTACTTCCCGTCGTAGACGCCGCCATAGTGATTGACCACGCCGGTCTCGAAGTCGTCGCCCATGGGCACCCCGCCGAGCGGATGCACCGACAAGGTTGCGCCGCGCAGCGCCACCCCCGCCAGCGCATTGCTCAGCTTTTTCGGAATCGGGTGCAACACCGGATTCTCCAGGTAGATGCCGCCGATCTCCTCGGCCTCGCACGCCTGCAGCAGGTCTTGGTGACCCGGGTCCTCGGCACGATCCGCCGGCCACTCGATATAGGCACCGGCATCGTCGCGCATGCGGATACGCCCGTCGGCTGTATCGTGCCCGACGACGAGATAGGTCTGGGTGTTCTCGAGCGCTCTCGCGCTCGGTGCGAGTGGATCGACCTTGCTCCTGGCGGATTCTCCACGGATCGAACACTCGCTCAACTGCGCCATCAGTCCTGCGCTGGTCAGCCATTCGTGCATCGCCGTCTCGATCGCGCCCGGCACGATGCCGTCTTCGATGACGACGCCGTCTCGCAACGGACGTCCGAGGCGCGCGTCGAGTACCCCGGTAATGGTCGGGCCCACGTACGGGCCAGGCTTGGCCTGCATGGCTTCGACCTTGCGCGAACCCCAGCCCACGCCGTTGACCGGATCGTTCTGATCGTAGCCGAAGCCGATCGAATCGCCATTCAACGAGACGAAGTGCCCCAACCGCTCCGACACGTGCAGCCCGTTCTCGCCCTCGCCCGAGCGGATCAGCACTTCGGTCGAACCGAGCACACCTCCCGCGATGATGACGGCGCGCGCGCGAATCTCGAAGAGCCCCGCGCGCCGTCCGCTCCCGGCGCCACCTGACGGCTTCTTCGCACTCTGCGACCGTCCAAGCACCGTCTCGACCGTCTCGTCGAAGAACACGCGGTATCGAAAGCCGTCCGACGCGTGCTCGTCGTAGGCGAGATGGTCGACATTCACTCCGGTGAACATCTCCACGCCCTGGCGGAACGCGTCGGGCAGATAGTTCATGGTGAGCGTGTTCTTCGCCCGATGGTTGCAGCCGGTGACGCAATCGCCACAGCCGACGCAGGCGTGCTGTTCCACACCGTAGGGGTTGTGTCCGCCCTTCGGCTCGACCATCGTGACTGCGATCTGGGCCGGCTCGACGGTCACCTCCGGCTTCGGTTCCACACCCGGCCAACAGCGCTCAATCGCCCGCTGCACCGGTGCCTTCATTTCGGTCAGGCGCTGGTATTTCTCCGGCAGACCGGGATGCCGAGGGTCATTGTCTTTCGCGACCCGGCCAACCTGCAGCCACCGTTCCACCGCGGTGTAGTGCGCGTCGAGCGGGTCGAACTCGTCACGGAGTTCGAGCGGCCACCGATCCTGCTGGAAGACGCGAGGGTCCGCACGCATCGCCACGTTGGCGTTGATCTGGCTGGTCCCACCGAGCGCGCGCGCCGTGAGCGTGATGACACCGTTGCCGAAGCGGAAATCGAACAGCGCGTCGTCCTGTGCCCGGCGGTCCGGCCCGTTCCAACGGTCCAGCCGGACGTGGGACGGCGCATTTCCGATGTCGTTGGGAAACTCACCCGGCAGATACTCGCGACCGCGCTCCAGCAGGCAGATGTCGCGGAAGCCGGCACGCGCCAGACGGCTGGCCGCTACCGCAGCACCGTAGCCGGAGCCGATGATGACGATGTCCCAATGCAGGAATGCAACGTCGTCACCGCCGCGGTCGGACTCCTCCAATATCCGATCGATCAATACGTCCGACCCTCTGGATAGCCATTCCATCGCAACCTCCCCCTGGTCTGGTCCGGCAGGACATCAGAGTCGCCACTGACCTCCGAACATGAGCGCCATCTCCCGTCGCAAGGCCTCCGGTTGAACCGGCTTGTGCAGGTACCGCAGTTCCGCCGCTCGGATGGTCTGGAGGCTGTCGGGCCCCGTGTCTCCTGTAATGACGAGGGCGGGTAGATCGCGGTACTTCTCGCGCACTGCTCGAATCACGTCGACCCCGGTACGACCGCCCGTAAGTCGAAAATCCACCACCAGCAGATCCGGACGCGCGCCCCCTTCCGCGATGGAATCCAGGGCGGCGTCGACGTTACCGGTCACGATTGGATCGCAACCCCAGGTCCGAAGCAGCAGCGAGATGGCGGAGCGCACGTCCTCGTCGTCGTCCACGACGACAACACGCCGCCCGGACACTGTCGGTTGCGGTTCCTCGACACCGGCACCGCTCCGTGCGATCGCACCAGTGACCACTGCCGTGCTGGGGATCACGCAGGTGAAGGCCGACCCCTGCCCCGCCGTCGACTGCACGTCGATGGTGTACCCGAGCAGGCGCACGAGGCGCCGCACGATGGCGAGGCCCAGACCGAGGCCGCGATTGCGGTCCCGGGCCGCGTTGTGGATCTGATAGAACTCCTCGAAGATGTTCTGGAGCTGCTCCTCGGGAATGCCGAGGCCCGTGTCGCGCACGGTGATCTTCACGTTCTCGCCCTGCAACGCCACGACGAGTTCGATTCCTCCCGTGACCGTGTAGCGCAGCGCATTTTCGAGCAGGTTGCGCACGATGCGCTCGAGCAGCACCGGGTCGGTGTCCAGCGCAAGCGGTTCCGCACGGACCACGAAACCGAGCCGCTTCTCCCTGCACTTCAACTCGTACTCGTCTTCCAACGGCTTCAGGACGGAATCGAGCGAGACATGCTCCTTCTTCACCGTGACCACGCCGGCGTCCAATCGCGACAGTTCCAGCAGGGCCGCAAACAGCTTGTTCATGACCTGCAGCGAACCGTCGATCCGGGAAACGATATCCAGCACCTGCGGCTCCTTGGCCACCGCTGACAGCGCGGCGGCCAGCAGCGAGATCGCATGCAGGGGCTGGCGCAGATCGTGGCTCGACGATGCAAGGAATCTCGACTTGGCCCGATTCGCCTCCTCGGCCTGTTCGCGAGCCTCCCGCAGCTCGGCGTTCAGCTGCTGGAGTCGGTTGACGGCTTCGTCGCGCTCGAAGCGGATGCGGATGGAATTGAGCGCCATGCTGTCAGCGTTGCGCACGAACATCAGCAGGACGAGGAACAACGCGCAGAGCAGGAACACCACGTACCACGAGCCTGCGGTCGGCCACAGGATCCACGTGAGCATGATCTGTGCGAAGAATGGGCCCGCGAACGCGTAGAACGTCTTGGCGTGGATGCCGCTGGTCGCGATCGCTCCGGCCGCCCAGCAGCACATGACCATCGTGAAGAGGGCCTGATCGTGTCCGGACAGTCCCGGCTGGAAGAGCAGCATTCCGGCGCCGGACACCACACCGCTCACGAAGGTGATGGCTACGAAGATGCGTTCCCACCTCTCGGGGTTCGCGGCCAGGGAACCGTTGCGCACCACCTTCCAGGCCAGCATCGGTCGCAACGTGATGATGCCGAGCGAAGTGAGAGCCCACGCCACATACACCACGTGGCTCGCGTGGTTCCATGCAAGGTAGCCGAGATAGATCTGCACCAGCGCCACCGGCACGGGCGCCCGCTTCCAGAGCGTGAACAGGAAGCGCAGTTGCTCGACCAGCACCGGACGCGGGTCCACCGTAACCCGTGCTTTGAACGAAGACGGCAGTGATCGCTCGGAACCGGTCATCGGATCTCAATCCCGCCAGAATGCCACTGGTCCTGCGGCGCAGCCGTTGGATCGCTGTCCGCGGCTGCAATGAGGCGCCCCGCGGAATCCCATTGTCAAGCGCAGTCCTCGGCTGCACGAAGCGCCCTGCGGGTCGACCGCAAGCATGGCCGATCGCCGTCGCCCGCGACATCGTCCGTTCGGTCGATGCGGGAGCTGATCGGTCGGCACGATCAGGCGACATACGCAGTGTCCCGCATCAGGCGGCGCGTGATCGAGGACAGCAGGCACAGTGCGAAGGCGGCGTCCGTCACATAGAGTTGCCTCACCTTGCGCTCGGGCAGGACGAAAAGCGATGCATCCGTCACGCATGCAGCGCTGCTCGCACGGGTACGGGAGGGTGAGAAGAGACCGATCTCGCCGAACAGATCCCCGGGCTTGAGCTCGCTGCCCGATTCCACGAGGCGAACCCTGCCGCGCTGCATGAGGTAGATCTCGGCTGCGGGGTCGCCGTGACGGAAGAGCACCTGCCCCGCCGGGCACCGCAGGTAGTCCAGGTGCGGCATCAGGAACGCCAGGTCGAGCGGTTGGGTCTCGGTGAGTTCCACCTGACGGTCTGCGACCAGCCCCGACCGCAATGCCACCAGCGTTGCCTCGGACCGGTTCCGGACCTGTAGTTTCCGAAAGATCGCGGTGAGCTGAATGCGGACGGTGCCCGGGTGGCTACCGCGCGCAGCCGCGACCTCGTCGTTGGTCTTGCCCCGGGCCACGAGGGCCAGGATCTCGGTCTCCGCGGGCGTAAGCCGAGGACCGGTCGACCACACCGAGTTCTCGGCCGACTGCCGCGATCGAGGCGATCGTCGCGAGTATCCCGCGTGCGGCAACGCCGGAGGAGGGGCAGTGAGCGATCGACCTACGTTGGTGCCGGAACTGCTGGGACCATCCACATTCACGGTCAGGCTCATGGCATCACCTCTGTCGAATACCGTGACGGCATGATCTCCGGCAGAACTCCCCTGTGAGAATCGGACAAACGGATGAACCCCTCCATGAGGATGGACGAGGTCCTCGACCGCTCGGCGACCGGGCACATCCCACGCGAGACGCCCTGGCAGTCCGTATCGGTCCGCCGGAGCACTCTCGAAATGGCGAGAGAAGGTCGGCGTCGTGGTCGTGCGGGCGGCCGGATCCCTCCGCCACGCCGCGGGCGTACCCGTTGGCGTATACGACCTTTGGCGGACTTGCGCGACGACGCGACGACAATGACGATATGCTAGTCTCGATCGATCGGGCCCTCCTGAGGGAGGACCCTCGCCCTCGAGACAGGTTCCGTGTGAGGAGTCATGCAAACCGTCCGCCAGTGGCTTCACGAGATCGGGCTGTCACAGTATGCAGACGCGTTCGAGCGGAATGCGATCGAACCGGACCTGCTGCCCGACCTCACCGATGACGACCTCGAGAAGCTCGGCGTGTCCGCGCTCGGGCATCGCAAGAAGCTGCTGAAGGCGATCGCCGACCTGCGGGCAACCGGCGCCGGCCTTCCGTTGCGCTCGCCGGATACATACACGCCGAAGCACCTCGCGGAAAAGATCCTCACGTCGAAAATCACTCTCGAAGGCGAGCGCAAGCAGGTCACGGTGCTCTTCGCCGACCTGCAGGGTTCCATGGAGCTGCTCGCCGACCGCGACCCCGAGTCGGCGCGCCAGCTCCTTGACCCGGTCCTCGAGCACATGATGGAGGCGGTGCACCGGTTCGAAGGCACCGTCAACCAGGTGATGGGCGACGGCATCATGGCTCTGTTCGGTGCACCGATCGCCCACGAAGACCACGCCGTGCGCGCCTGCTACGCGGCCTTGCGGATGCAGGAGAAGGTGAAGCAGTACGCCCAGGGGGTTCGTCGGACCGAGGCCGTGTCGGTCCAGATCCGCGTCGGCCTCAACTCCGGGGAGGTCGTGGTGCGCGCGATCGGCAACGATCTGCACATGGACTACACGGCCGTAGGTCACACCACGCATCTCGCTGCGCGCATGGAACAGCTCGCCACGCCCGGATCCACGCTGGTCACGGCTAATACGCTGCGCCTCGCGGAGGGCTTCGTTCGGGTGGCACCGCTCGGCCCGGTCAACGTCAAGGGCGTGACCGAACCGGTGGAAGTGTACGAACTCGAAGGCGCCGGCACCGCGCGCACGCGGCTGCAGGCGGCGGCGCTGCGCGGGCTCACGCGCTTCGTCGGACGCGATGCAGAGGTGGAACACCTCGGGCGCGCCCTGGGACAGGCCGGGGCGGGCCACGTGCAGGTGGTCGCGATCGTCGGCGAAGCGGGGGTCGGCAAGTCGCGGCTGGTCTACGAGTTCGTGCACTCGCACCGGGTCCAGGGCTGGTTGACCCTGGAGGCTGCTTCCGCGTCCTATGGAAGAGCCACCAGCTATCTCCCGGTCATCGGTCTGCTCAAGAGCTACTTCAAGATCGACGACCGCGATGATCATCGCCAGATGCGCGAGAAGGTCATCGGCAAGCTGCTGACCCTGGACGAGTCCCTGAGATCCCTGGTGCCGCCGCTGCTCGCTCTGCTGGACGTGGCGGTCGACGACCCGGTCTGGCGCGTCCTCGATCCGCCCCATCGCAAGCAACGCACGCTCGACGCGGTCAAGCGGCTGCTGCTGCGGGAAAGCCAGGTGCAGCCCCTGCTGGTCTTCTTCGAAGACCTGCACTGGATCGACGGCGAAACCCAGGCGCTGCTCGACAGTCTGGTGGAAGGCCTCGGCTTCGCCCGTCTCATGATCCTGGTGAGCTATCGGCCGGAATACGTTCACCGCTGGGGCAACAAGACGGCGTACTCGCAGCTGCGGTTGGACAGCCTGCCGGTCGAGAACGCGTCCCAGCTTCTCGGTGCGCTGCTCGGGTCGGACCCTGGGCTGGTACCCCTGACCGCGATGCTGGTGAAGCGCGGCAATCCGTTCTACCTCGAGGAGACCGTGCGCACGCTGGTGGAAACGGGCACGCTGGCCGGCGAGCGGGGGGCCTATCACCTGACGCGGCCGGTCGAAGGATTGCAGGTGCCTGCGACGGTGCAGACGATGCTGGAGGCCCGCATCGATCGCCTTCCGGCGGAGGAGAAGCAGCTCCTGCAGGCGGCCTCCGTCATCGGCATGCACGTGCCGCATCCGCTTCTGGCTGCAGTGATGGACCGGCCGGAGGAGGCTTTGAGACGCCAGCTGTCCCACCTCCAGGAAGCCGAGTTCATCTACGAGACGCAACTCTTTCCGGACCTCGAGTATTCCTTCAAGCATGCGCTCACGTGCGAAGTCGGCTATTCCAGTCTGTTGCGAGACCGGCGTCGCCAGGTTCATGCGCAGATCGTCGCGGCCATCGAGCAACTGCATGCCGACCGCCTGGGCGAGCATGTGGAGCGGCTCGCTCACCACGCCGCAGGAGGACAACTCTGGGACCGCGCCCTGCGCTACGGACACCTGGCGGGAGCGCGCGCCTTCGACCGTTCCGCCGCCCGGGAAGCACTGATCCACTTCGAGCAGGCGCGGGCCGCGCTCGAGCAGTTGCCCGAGAGCCCCGAACACACGCGGCGACTGGTCGACATCTGTTTCGACGAGCGCAATGCGCTCTTCGCCCTGGGCGATTTCGTCCGGATGGGCACGGTGCTCGGCGAAGCACAGACCCTGGCCGGAGCGATGGGTGACCAGCGCCGGCTCGGCTGGGCACTGGCGTACTTCGCGCATCGCTGCAGCTTCCTGTGCGAACACACCCAGGCGATAGAAGCGGGCGAGCGCGCCCGAACGACCGCGGAAGCCATCGGCGATACCGCACTGCTCGTGGTCGCGAACTACTACCTGGGGCAGGCCCTCTGGTTCTCCGGTGACCCCCGCCGTGGAACCGATCCGCTGCGCGCGGCGATCGCCTTGCTGGAAGGCGCATCGCCCAGTGAACGCTACGGCATGACAGCCTTGTCGGCGGTCGTCGTCCGATGGGCGCTCGCGGAAGTGCTGGCCGAGCAGGGCTCGTTCGACGAGGCCATCGTCGTGGGTGAGGAGGGTCTGCGCATCGCGAATACCACGGGACACCGCCAGAGCGAGGTGTATGCCCGCTACGGTATGGGCTATGCCTACCTGAGGCGCGGGGAGTTCGCCGCGGCGGGCCGGATACTCGAACCGAGCCTCGCCCTGTGTCGGGAACTCGAGATCAGGGTTGCACTGCCGTTCGTCGCCGCGTCGCTGGGCGCCGCGTACGCGGGGTCGGGTCGGGCGCCGGAAGCGGTTACGCTGCTCGAGGAGGCTCTCGAGGCGTTCACCCGCATGGAGATCCTCGGTCTCCGGTCGCTGTCCGCCACGTTCCTCGGTGAAGCCTACCTGGCACAAGGGCGGGATCGCGACGCGCTCGTCCAGGCGGAGCGGGCACTGTCCATCGCGCGCATGCAAGGCGAGCGGGCCTGGGAAGCGTGGGCGCTGAAGCTCCTCGGAACGATCTACGCTCGCGAACCGGCCGGCGTCCCCGACGCCGGGCGCGACCGGGCGGCGCTCGTCTATCGGGAAGCGCTCGTGCTCGCGACCGAACTGGGCATGCAGCCGCTCGCCGCCCATCTTCACCTCGACATCGGCAAGCTCTGCCTCGCATCGAACCAGCGCGAGGCGGGTCGTGAACATATCGCCAACGCGACCGCGTCGTTCCGGGAAATGGGCATGTCGTTCTGGCTCGAGCCTGTGGAAAGCGTGGCGATAGCGCGCGAGGGCACGTAAGCCGCCGCACTTCGCCGCGGGATCGGAGCGTGGTCGGGAACCGTCGGGATGACGATGGCGTTCCCGCGTTTCCACGGACGCCGTGCGGCACCCCGACGATCGACCCGGTGGCCCCGCGCGGCTCGGAGGCCTCCCAATGGCCGCGCGACCGTCAGGCACGCGGCCGGTGGGCCTCAGTCCTTCCTTTCCCGGAAGCGGGGCGGCTTGTCGTTCAGGAAATCGATGATCTGCTGGGCGTTGGTCGATCGCAGCAGCATCTCCTGGCTCCTGTAGTCCGGACTGGTCTGCTGATTGACGACGTCCATCATCTTCGCGAGGTTGGGGTCGCTCTCGTCGTTGAAGAAGACCATCGGGCTCAGCCACTGAAAGCTGTAATACGCGTTCTCGGCGGCGTCCGTGAACACCTCCTGCGAAGTGCCCGGTCCGCCAGGCGTGAAGATCGAGGCGAAGTGTCCGATCGAAGTCATTTTCGATTCGCGCAGGCCGTTGGAGAAGAACTTGGCGATCCAGCGGCAGAAGATGTTCGCACCCTCGTGCCCGTAGAACCAGGTGGGCACACCCAGGCTTTCCCCTCCGTTCGGGAAGCGCCCGACAACGCGCTGCGCGACCTCCCAGTAGTCCGGCATCTCGTACTGCTTGCGGGCATCGCCCGGAGCGGGCTCCTGGGAAAGTCGCAGGATGTCCAACGCATCGTTCAATTCGCCCTTGGTGTAGTTCGTCGCCATGTAGGCTCCGAGATTCGCAGCCTCCATCAGGCCGGGCCCGCCGCCCGAGCATACGAAGAAGTTGGCCCTCGCGAGGTCATAGGCCAGGCGGGCGACGCGGGCGAACCACGGATCGCTGCGAAGCTTGCTGTGCGAACCCAGGATCATCACCGGGCGCTTGCCGGTCGGATACGACGTGTCGTCCGTGCCGAGAAGAGCATCGATCGCAAACTCGATGCCGCCGTCGTGCGAGCGCTGCGCCTGCAGTTCCTCCAGTCTCGGGTTGTATTTGCTCTTGGTCTTGAAGTACCGGAAGATCACCGCGTCCAGGCTGGTGTTCTTGTTCATGTCCGGGTCGAACCCGGTCCACAGTTCGTCGACCGTGTAGAGCTTGGCGCGCCCGGGCTCGAAAGGATAGGGAACCTGCTTCGGGGTCTCGACCGCCGCAGCAATCTTGTCCACCGCGTCGACGGTCGTGAATTTCTCGTTGCCGAGGATGCCCCAGCCGTAGGTCACGCCGACGAAGCCCACACCGGCCTGAAGCGCGGCCAGCGCGTCCGTCGGGACGTCGCCGACGAACACGCAATCTTCCGGCTCTTCGCTCAGCAGACCAACCCCTTTGATCAGTCCCGCGGTCTTCGTGCTTCCGAAGAACCTCAGCTTGGGATCGAAGTGGTCCAGCGCCGTACCCAGCACGGCCTTGACGTTGGCTTCGACGTTCGACGTGACGAGACCGAGCGGCACTCCCGACTCCGCCAGCTTCTTGAGCAGGTTGTCGATCCCGGGGAACTTGCTCACCGGGTAGTCCTTGCCGAACCGCTCCTGATACACGCGGTCGATCTGGTCGAGCTTATCCGCGGGAAAGCCGACGGTCCGCAGAAACTCCTTCATGGGATTCGCTCTCGCCCCGCGCGCCACCTTGGTCCGGAAATCCGCGACCGACGGCACCTCGACGGACAGATGCAGCTTGTCCGACATGTCCCGGCAAAACTTGAGATGCTGCTCGAGGGAGTCGGAGAGGACACCGTCCACATCGAAGAAGACGGCCTTGGGCAGGCGCTTGTTCGCAGACGACGGCTCAGCCTTGGTCTGATGCTTCTCGCGCGGCGAGTTCATTGGCGATGCTCCTTTGCGAAGTCGGGTGTCGGTACGAGGGTTCAACAATCACGATCCAGGCGGAGCGCCGGAACGAAGTCCGTCGCGGATGGCGTTCGTCGGTTGCACCTGCGACGCCGTCTGCTGACGTCCTCCGTTCGGATCCGCGCGATCGACGCGACAGCCGACGATCGGAGCCGATGAACAGCGTTCATTCCGCACGGCTCGACGCTGGTCGCCGACTCGTTCCGTTGATGTCCTCGGACACGATAAGGCACCCGCTCTTACGGATCGCCTACCGAAACGATTCCTCGTAACCCGCCCTTCGCGAGGGCCGATCCGCGATCCGAAAGCCGATCGTCGGTCGAACGATGCATCGCGCATGCGAAACGCATGCGGGCGCCGTGAACGCCATGCGGGCCCGGCGCGCGGATATCGATCTGCGCTTCGAGACCCCGATCAGCGCAACCGCTGCCGATCCGCCAGTAATCGATTCGTGATGAGCTGAAGCACGGTGAGTGCGAAGGCCGGATTCACGTAGTGCATCTGTCTCACCTGGTCCTCGTCGAGGACGAACAGGTCGGTGTCCGTCGCGCACACCGCGGTCGAAGTGCGCCTGTGATTCGGCGCGAAGATGGCGATCTCGCCGAAGATGTCGTTCTCGCGCATCTCGAGACCGAGCTGCGTCAGGCTCACCGAGCCGCGCTGTACCACGAACATCTCACGGCCGAGATCGCCCTTGCGGAACAGGACATCCCCGGCCCGGTGGCGGCGGAACTCCATGTGGGGATAGAGCCAGTCGAGATCCAGCGGTCGTTCCTGCACGCGCGCCATCTGGGCGTCGATCATCGACGGGTCGCGCATCGCCACCAGGATCGCCACCGCACGGTTGGGAACCTTGAGCTTCTCCAGGATCGAGCTCATCTGCACCCGCACCGTGCCCTCGCGCTTGCCCAGTTCCAGTGCGATCTGCAGGTTGGTCTTGCCCTGGGCGACCAGCACGAGCACCTGCCGTTCGGCCTTCGTCAATCCGAACTCCTGCAAGGTGCGCGAGGGAGCGGCGCCGCGAGGGTACTCGCCCCGATCGCCGCCCGATGATTCCTCCAGAGCCGGTCTGAAACGCTCCCCGGATTTGACGAGCGCCAGCACCGCCAGGACGGCGTCATGCGCGAAGCGGCGCGGCACGAAGGCCGAGGCGCCGCGGCGCAGCAGGCCGTCGATCTCGGATGCCAGTTCCGTTCTGCCGAACACCACGATGTGAGCCTGGGGCAGACGCTCGCGCAGTACGGCGACCCCGGCTTCGGCCGCGATTCCCAGACGGTCCGCATCGAAGAGTATCCAGGTGACCCCTTCCCGCGCATCGTCCTCGACGGGCAGCGTGGAAGGATCGGCGTGGAGCTGGATATCAAGTGACCGGTCGAATTCGTGCAGGACGGCCGTCAGCCCTTCGGTCTCGAGGCCGGGAGCAAAGCCCATCAAGGCCGCACCGGGATTCGCAACGGCTGCCCTCGACTCGGCTCGGGACAGCGGACGCGCGCGTTCCGCGGTACCGAGTGTGCTCAGGGGTGCCGCGGCACGGCGGCTGGGTCGCGGTCGAGGGTGCACGAAACCTCCGACGAAACGAGAGCTTCCGGATTCCGGGGCGCACGGACGCGTCCGTCGCACCGGGTCAGTTCACTGAGTTTGCCTTCCCACGCCTTACAGATGTCTTACCGCAAGAGGAACCGAGCGATCGCCGGCTCAGGCCGCCGCCCTTCTCACCATGGGTGTTTCGAACGCCGCCACCAGTTTCGCCTCTTTCTCCTTCGCGGCGGCGAGATTGCGCTCCTTCACGTGACCGAAGCCGCGGATCTCCTCGGGGATAGAAGCGATCTGCACCGCGGTCGGGTGATTGTCGCCATCGAGCCTCGCCAACAGACCACGGATCGTGGCTTCGTACTGCCCGATCAACGCACGCTCGGTCCGACGCTCTTCCGTGCGGCCGAAGATGTCGAACGCACCACCGCGCAGACCCTTCATCTTCGCAAGCAGCTTGAACGCCGTGAACACCCACGGACCGTACTCGCGCTTCTGCAGCTCACCCGTCGCCGGGTCGCGTTTGCTGAACAGCGGCGGCGCCAGATGGAAGCGCAGCTTGAAATCGCCGTCGAACTGTTGGTCCAGCTTGTGGCGGAACTCGCCGCTCGTGTAAAGACGCGCCACCTCGTACTCGTCCTTGTATGCCATCAGCTTGAAGAAGTAGCGGGCCACCGCTTCGGTCAGGGCAGTCTCGCCCTTCGTCCTCGCGGACTCCGCGGTGCGCACCTCGTCCACCAGCTTCCGATAGCGATCGGCCCACGCCGCATCCTGGTAGTCCGTGAGGAAGGCGACCCGCCGCGCGATCGTCTCGTCCAGGGTCTCCGACACCTTCACGCTCGTGGTCTGTTCGGCCTTGGGGGCGATCATTTTCTCGACCGCCTTCGGATCCACCGCCGCACGGCGACCCCAGAGGAACGCCGCCTGGTTCATCTTGACGCCGGCACCGTTCAGTTCGATGGCCTTGTTCAGGGCTTCGGACGACACCGGGATCAGGCCGCGCTGGAACGCGAAGCCCAGCATGAACATGTTGGTGGCGATGGAATCCCCCATCAGTGCCGTGGCGATGCGCGAAGCGTCGACGAACTCCGCGTTGTCGGCACCCACACCGTGCGCGATGGTGTCGCGCAGTGCGTTGCCCGGGAACTTGAAGTTGGCGTTGCGCGTGAACGCGCCGGTCATCTGCTCGTGGGTGTTGACCACCATCCGCGTCCCGCGACGTGTGGTCTCCATGGTCTTCTGGCTGGCGGAAACGACGAGGTCGCAACCCAGCACCAGCTTCGCACCGCCGGCACCGAGCCGTACGGTCTTGATGTCATCGGGATGTTTCGCGATCTGCAGATGGCTCCAGACCGCACCACCCTTCTGGGCGAGACCGGCCATGTCGAGCCCGCCGAAGCCCTTGCCTTCCAGGTGCGCGGCCATGCCGACGATGGCACCGATCGTGACGACACCGGTGCCGCCGACACCGGTCACCATGATGCCGTACGGCGTATCGAGCGCCGGCTGTGCCGGTTCGGGTACGGCGGGGAACAGCACTTCCGTCTTCTCGCCCGCGGGCTTCGACGGCGCCGCCTTGCGCACCCCGCCGCCGTGCACGGTGACGAAGCTCGGGCAGAAGCCCTTCACGCAGGAATAGTCCTTGTTGCAGGCGGACTGATCGATCTTGCGCTTGCGGCCGAACTCGGTCTCGAGCGGTGTCACCGACACGCAATTGGACTTCACGCCGCAGTCGCCGCAACCTTCGCACACCAGATCGTTGATGAAGACGCGCTTCGGCGGATCGGGATACAGGTTGCGCTTGCGCCGGCGGCGCTTCTCGGCGGCACAGGTCTGGTCGTAGACGATCACGCTCACGCCGCCGACCTTGGTGAACTCCTGCTGCACGGCGAGATAGTCGTCGCGATGATGCACGGTGACACCGGGTGCGAACGGCGCCCCGGATCCGTACTTCTCCGGCTCATCCGTGACCACGGCGATCTTGGTCGCACCTTCCGCGTGCATCTGCTGCGTGATCTGCGGCACGGTGAGCTGCCCGTCCACATGCTGACCGCCGGTCATGGCGACGGCATCGTTGTACAGGATCTTGTACGTCATGTTCGCGCCGGAGGCGACAGCCGCGCGCACTGCGAGCGAACCCGAATGGAAGTAGGTGCCGTCGCCGATGTTCTGGAAGATGTGCGGCGTCTTCACGAACGGGGCCATGCCCATCCAGCTCGCCCCCTCCCCGCCCATCTGCGTATAGCCGGCGGTGTTGCGATCCATCCATTGCGCCATGAAGTGGCAGCCGATGCCGGCCATGGCGCGGCTGCCCGGCGGCACCTTGGTGCCGGTGTTGTGCGGGCAACCGGAGCAGAAGTACGGCGTGCGATCCATCGCGGGCTTCTCGACCGCGCGGGTTTCCAGCGCTTCCTGCTCGGCGACCCGGGCACGCAGCTGCGCGTCGTCGATCCGCTCGAGGATGCGCTTGCCGATGGCGATCGCGATCTCGTTCGGATCGAGCGCGGCGTTGCTGCGGAAGAGTTGCGCACCGTGCTCGTCCAGCTTGCCGATCACGACGGGTGCGTTGGCCTTGCCGTACAGCACGTCCTTCAACTGCGGCTCGATCAGCGCACGCTTTTCTTCCACGACGATGATCTTCTCGAGCCCTTCGGCAAACGCGCTCGCACCCGTGGCTTCGAGCGGCCAGGTCATGCCGATCTTGTAGAGGCGCAAGCCCAGCCGCTGCGCTTCGGCCTCGTCGATGCCGAGGTACTGCAGCGCCTGCCGCACGTCCATGTACGACTTGCCGCAGGTGGCGATGCCGAGTTTCGCGTTCGGCGCGTCGATCACCACACGGTCGATCCGGTTGGCGCGTGCGAATGCCTTGACCGCCTCGATCTTCACGTTGTGCAGCCGCGATTCCTGGTCCAGCGGCGGATCGGGAAAACGGATGCTCACGCCGCCCTCGGGCAGCTTGAAGTCATCGGGAATGCGGATGCGGACGCGCGCCGGATCCACGTCCACCGAGGCCGTGGCGTCGATGGTGTCCTTCATGGACTTGAGGCCGACCCAGCAGCCCGAGTAGCGCGACAGCGCCCAGCCGTAGATGCCGTAGTCGAGCAGCTCCTGCACGCCGGCCGGATTGAGGATCGGCATCATCGCATCGACCATCGCGAACTCGCTCTGGTGCGCGGTGGTCGACGATTCACAGGTGTGGTCGTCGCCCATCAGCGCGATGACGCCGCCCTTGGGCGCCGTGCCTGCCAGATTGCCGTGTCGGAACGCGTCGCCGGTCCGGTCCACACCGGGACCCTTGCCGTACCAGACCGCGAACACGCCGTCGAACCTGTTGTCGCCGGCGAGGTGCGCCTGCTGCGTGCCCCAACAGGCCGTGGCCGCGAGATCCTCGTTGACCCCGGGCTGGAAGTGGATGTTGTGTTCCTTGAGGAACTTCGAGGCCGCGGTGAGCTGCTGGTCGTAGCCGCCGAGCGGGCTGCCGCGATAGCCGGAAATGTAACCGGCCGTGCTGTAGCCCTCCGACGCATCGCGCCGCTGCTGCATGAGGGGCAGCCGGACCAGCGCCTGCGTGCCGGTGAGGAATACCCGCCCCTTGTCGAGGGTGTACTTGTCCGAGAGCGAAACGTCGAGCAATGCCATGGCTTTCCGGTCTTCCACGTCGATGGACTGTTAACTATAACCCCTGCGCTCCTGACGGAGCCTGCAGCGGCGCTACATGCGGATGGTCACCTTGCCGGTGTGCGTTGCACCATCGAGGTGTTGGTAGGCGGCGCGGGCCTCTTCGAATCCGAAGCTGCGGCCGATCGGCAGGCGCATCCCGTGCAGGGCGATGGCCCGGTTCATCTCCTCGAACATCTCGCGCGAACCCACATAGATGCCTTGCACGCGGATATGCCGCCGCAGGACCGCCGCCGTGTTCATCTGGCCGCCGGTACCGGTCAGCACGCCGATCAGGGCGACGTAGCCGCCCAACCGCACCGCCGCGACGGACTTGTCCAGCGTGCCGCTGCCGCCCACTTCCACCACGATGTCGGCACCGCGGCCGCCGGTGAGTTCCACCACGGCCTTGTCCCAGTCGGACCGCGTCTTGTAGTTGATGGTTTCATCGGCACCCGCCTGCTTCGCCTGCGCGAGCTTCTCGTCGCTGGACGAGGTGATGATCACGCGGGCGCCGTGCATCTTCGCGAACTGCAGCGCGATCATCGATACGCCGCCGGTACCAAGGCAGACCACCGTGTCCCCGGCCTTGAGGTCGCCCTCGCGTACCAGCGCATTCCATGCGGTCACGCCGGCACAGGGCAGGCACGCGGCCTCTTCGTCGGTCAGGTGCGCCGGCACCTTCACCACACCCTGCTCGGAGAGCACCACATACTCCGCAAGCATGCCGTCGATCGCTCCACCCAGCGCGCTCGTGGGCGCCTCCGGGGGTACGACGCCCGCGAGCCAGGCCTGCATGAAGCACCCCGCCACCCGGTCACCCACCTTCACCCGTGTCACACCCGGGCCCGCTTCCACGATCTCACCGACCCCGTCCGACAGGGGAATGCGGCCCGCGGGTGGTGGTGCCCCGTACCCGCCCTTCGCCACCAGCAGGTCGCGGTAGTTGAGGGACCAGGCCTTGGTGCGGATCAGCACCTGGCCGGGGCCCGGCTTCGGATCGGCCCGATCGACGCGGACGACGTTGTCCAGACCGGTGCGGTGCTGCAGTTCGTAGGCTTTCATGAGGAACTCCGTGGCTATCGATCCCTGCTTCGGCGCGCATGCTAGGCAGGCCTGCAGCCCGAGGGAACGGTACACGCTAACATACCGCCCATGCCTGCCGAGGCATACCCCTTCAATGAAACCACCCCCACAGAAGAAAAGCTCTAAACGCGGCGGACGCGGCGGAAGACCAAACCCTTTGCCTTCTGTTCTTTCCTTTCCCCCGCGTCCTCCGCGTCCTCCGCGGTGAGCGCCTTGGGGTTTTCGGTACCCTCATGGACCTCCTCAACCTCATGCGCCTCTTTGCCCGCGCCGTGGAAGCAGGCAGCTTCTCCGCCGCGGCGCGGCAGTCCGGCACCACCCAACCCACCATCAGCCGCCAGATCGCAAGACTGGAGCGGGCGCTCGGCGCCCAGCTGCTCGCGCGCGGCGCCTCGGGTTTGCGTCTGACCGAAGCCGGCGAGGTCTGCTACGCGCGGGCCAAGCAGCTGGTGGAGGACGTCGACGAATTGCAGTCCAGTTTCGGGCGCCTGCGCGGCAGCGTGAGCGGCACCCTGCGAGTCAACTGCCCGGCCTCCTTCGGCGAGACCTGGCTGACACCGGTGCTGCTGCGCCTTGCCGAAGCCAATCCGCAGCTCGGCATCGACCTCGTGCTGACCGACCGCTTCATCGATCTCATCGAGGAGCGCATCGACGTTGCCATCCGCTTCGGCCCGCTGCCGGATCTGCGGCTGGTGGCCCGCAAGATCGGCGCGAGCCCGCAGGGCTGTTTCGCGTCTCCGGCATATCTCGCGGAGCATGGCACCCCGAAGCATCCGCACGATCTCGCCCGCCATCGCTGCATCGTCAACAGCTTCATCCCCTACACCAACGACTGGCATTTCGAAGGGCCGGAGGGCGACGTCGCCACGCGCGTGCAGGGCAACTTCCGCGCGAACAATCTGCGTGCCATCCGTGCCGCGGTGCTGGGCGGCAACGGCATCGCCATCGGTCCCGTATGGCTGTACTTCGACGACATGAAGGCAGGCCGCGTCAAACGGGTCCTGCAGCGGTACGATCCGCCGGCGCTCGACATCCATGCGCTGTATGCACCGGGCAGCCTGGTGCCGCTGCGGGTGCGGCATTTCATCGAGGCGCTGGAACGCACCTTCCGGGAGACGCCGGCGCTCGCGGAGCTCTTCCTCGGCAAACGCGCCGCCGCCGAGCGGCGTGCGCGCTGAAGGCTGGCACCGGGCCGTGCGCCATCCCGGCAACGTGGCCGCGGTTTGCGCCCCCGGTGGTCCCTTCAGAACACCCCTTCAGAACACCTTGTCCTTCTTCATCGCCGCCACCAGCACGTCGATGTACTGGTTGATGGCCCTTGCGCGATCGCCGGTGCCGGCGTTCTCGGTGTGCAGTCGCGCGCTCCAGACCCGCTTCTGCCCCTTGCGCGCGAACAGCGTGGCCTCGGAACCAAGCTCCGTCAGCGTGTAGTCGGGCGCCGTCCTGACGTTCGTCGGATACGTATAGATCGGGTAGTCGGGCGACGTACGGGATTCGGTATCTGCAAACGTCGCCCGCAGCACGAACACCGCGTCGGCGTCGGAAGACTCGATCGCTTCCCGGAAGCGCTCCTTCTCCTCCGGCACGTAGCGCGTGAAATACCGATGGGACGCCACCGCGTTCATGCCCTCGGACTGGAGTCGCTTCGCGAGCATGTCCTGCAACTCCTGCTGCACGAACTCGTCGCGCGCCACCGTGATGACCAGCACCTTCTTGAAGTGCTTGGCCGGCCGGTCGGGCGCGGACCAGCTCGCGTCCAGGCTGGTGCGATCCTGGATGGCACAGGCGCCGAGGGTGAGCGCGGTGATTAGGAACAACGCATATCCGAAACGACTGGCGATCGTGTTCAAGGTCGGTCTCCCTCCTCGGGTCGGCCGAGTATACTGCCCGCGCACCGCCTGGTTCGATCCGCGTACGCCGTTCTTCCTCGATTGCCACCCAGAACGATGCCGAACATGCCACGCAGTATCGCCGTTGTCCTCGTCGTTGTCGCAATCCTCCTGGCCGGATGCGCCACGAACCAGCTCGTCGCGCACCAGGCGAATCCCGCCCACGTCGGCAAGCCGCCGAAGAAGGTCATGGTCTACGCGATCGCCTACGACGCGACCCTGCGGCGGGTCTTCGAGGACCGCATGGTCGAGCGGCTCGGCAGCCGCGGCATCCAGGGCGTTCCGGCGTACACCATCATCCCCGGCGACAGCCCTGCGGACGAAGCGCAGCTGCGCGCCGCCGTCGCGAAATGCGGCGCCGACGCCGTCATGATCTCGCGCCCCGGCGCGGAGGAGCAATCGACCACCATCGTCTCCGGCGGCACCGTCTACACCGGGACCGTCGTCGGCATGTACGGGTACTACTCGGGGGTCTGGCAGGTGACCAAAGTCGCGCCGCGCGAGGTGGACGGCGCCACCTGGCTGATGTCGTCCACCAAACTGTTCGACGTCGGAACCGAGGCGCCCGTCTGGAGCGGAACCGTGAAGACGTCCATGCAGGACGACCTGGGGCCCGCGCTGAACAAGTACGTGGATCTGGTGTTCCGCGCGATGGTCGCGGACAAGGTGCTGTAAGTCCGCCGGGTCGGCGTCAGGGCACCAGAACCAGGGACCCCCGGCTGGTCCGCGATTCGAGACGCCGATGCGCCTCGGCCACCATGCCGAGCGCGAATGTTTCTCCGATCACGGGTCGCACCGCACCGGATCGGATCGCGGCCCATAGCCTGTCCGCCATCGCACCGAGACGCCGCGGATCCGCGGTGTAGTGGAACAGCACCGGGCGCGTGAAGGTCACGCTCTTGTCCGACAGGCCGGCGACGGACAAGGCGGTGATCGGGCCGGTCGCGTTGCCGAGATTGACCCAGTGCCCGAACATCGCCGCGGCAGCGAGGTTCTCGCTCACGCCCCGCTCGCCGAGTCCGTCGATGATCAGATCGGCCCCGTGACCATCGGTCGCGCGCCGGACCGCCTCCGCAAAACGGCAGTCGCTCGTCACGATCACGTGGCGACAGCCGTGTGCGCGAGCGTCGCGCGCCTTCTCGTCGCTCGAGACGGTGCCGATGACCGTCGCTCCCAACGCCGACGCCCACTGCGTGACCATCGCTCCGAGTCCGCCGGCAGCCGCGTGGACCAGCACCACCTCGCCGGCCTTCAGAGGATGCAGACGGAACAGCAGGTATTCGGCCGTCAGGCCTTTGAGCAACCCTGCCGCCGCCACCTCGTTCGAAACGTCTTCGGGCACACGGATCAGATTTTGAGCATCGACTGTGCGCAGACCGCAATAGCTTCCCGGCGGGAAGATGGCATACGCGACGCGGTCGCCCGGCATCACGTTGGTGACATCCGGCCCGACATCGGTCACCACGCCCACCGCTTCCATCCCGAGCACCGATCCCGGCGTCGCCGCGGGCACGACACCGGAACGCACGTAGATGTCGAAGTAGTTCACGCCGATTGCGGCGTGGCACACGCGCGCCTCGCCTGGTCCGGGCGGCGGCACCTGCACTCGCCGCAATTTCAGTACTTCCGGCCCACCGGCGCGCTCGAAGACGACGGCATCGGTCTCGTAGGTCTCGCCGGATCCGACGGCGGGTCCCGACGCCGCCCGGCCACGCGCCAGGTACTGCCTCAGCCCCGCGAACCCGCCTTCGTAGACACCCTTGCCCACCATGTCGGTCAACTCGCGCTCGCGACCGGGCGGCGTGCGGAAGGTGGATTGCCAGTGCCAGAAGGTGCGGTTGCCGTCAGTCACCGGTTTCAGCGTGACCGTCGCGACGTAGCGCTCGAGCGGCACGTCGGCGTCGAGGATGCAGTAGGTGAAGGTGTGGTCGCGGTCGGAGAGCGCGATCAACTGTTCGCGGATGCGTGCACCGTCCTTCAGCGTGAAGTTGCGGACACAGCCGACCCGGTCGGAAGGTTCGTTGCCTTCGATCTCGGATTGCGCGACGACCGGGTGCCAGGCGGTATGGCTGTTGAAGTCGCGCAGGATCTCCCAGACTCTCGGGAGCGGGGCGTCGATGACTGCGGTGCGGACTACCTTCTGCATTCGTGCGGGGTCGCGATCAGAAAGCGCTGAACGCCGCGGACACGGCGGACGCGGCGGAAAAACCGCAAGACCAGCTCGACCGCCCCTGGCAAGCGACTCTCATCACGGCCCCGGGACGCAAGCGATCATTCCGACTCGGGGTTCCGCCGCGTCCGCCGCGTCCGCCGCGTTGATCGCCGTTCCCTGCCACCCTACCTCCGCCCGAACCGCTGCTTCAGCGCATCGAACCCCAGCTGGAACACCCCCTGCCCGATGTTCCGCGCCAGATCCCGCTCGTCGCGAGGATCGCAATCGAACTCCGCACTCCACTCCGCGAACGCCCGCTGCCCGTCGGTCACCGGCGTCAGCTTCAAGGTCGCCACGTAGTTGGTCAGCGGCATGGGGGATTCGAGGATGGAGTACACGCACTGGTAGTCGTAGTCCGACAGGCTCAACAGCTGCTCGCGCAGCCGACCGCCGTCACGCATGCGAAACGCGCGCACGCAACCCACCTTGTCGGCGGGCTGACCGTCTTCGATGCGCGACTCCATGACGATGGGCAGCCAGCTGGGCAAGGCGTTGAAATCGCGGATCACGCCCCACACCGCGTCGGCGGAGGCGTCGATCACGCTCGACGTATAGACGCGGATCACGAGCCGCTCACTCGGACTTCACGGCCGACGGCAGCGCCGTCGTCGCCATGGACTGGGCAATCTTGCCGAGATCCCCGCCTTCGACGCCGATCTCGCGCAGCAGCTGGTCCACCAGCGGCGCCTGCGCGCGGAAGCGCAGCGCGGAGTTGACGACGCTGTCGGCAAAGCCGCCGCCCGTCATCTCGTTCGCCGTCCCGCCACCGCCGCCCCCGGTCAGACCGTCCACCTGCAGGATCTTGATGCCCTCGATGCGCTCCATGGGCTTCACCGATTCGCGGATGATCGAGTCGATCTTCTCGACCAGCTTCATCCGCAGCGCGGACAGACGCGCCTCGGTCGACAACGTGTTCTGCGCCTCGTTCATGAGGCGTGTGCCCTCGGCCTCGATCTCCTGCCGCACGCGCAGCGCCAGCGCACGGATCTTGTCGGCGTCGGCATCGGCTTCGGCCTGGGCCCGCACCGCCGCGCCGCGATCGTCGGCCGCGAGTTTTTCTGCCTCGGCCGCCATTCTCAGTCGCAACCCCTCACGCTCGGCTTCCTTGCGCGCCTCGATCAGTTCGATCGCTTTGCGACGCTCGGCGATCTCGGTCTCGCGCGCCGTGAAGACGCGTTCCTCTTCCGCTACCGCCTTGGCCCGCGCCTGATCGGCCGCCGCCTGCGCTTCGGACTGCGATTTCGAGGCCTGCGCCACCGCGATGGCGCGCTGCTGCTCCGCCAGTTCCAGTGCCTTGCGGCGCTCGATCTCGGCCGACTGTACATCGCGCTCGCGCTTGATGCGCTCCTCCTCCAGCAGGCGCTCGGAGGCGATGCGCGCCTTCTCGATCGCTTCGCGCGATCCGATCTGCGCCCGCTCGGATTCCTGTTCCTTGTCGACCCGCTCCCGCACCACCTCGGCACGTTGTTGGGCGCGGCGCACTTCCAGTTCCTGCTCCTGGGTGAGACGCGCGTACTCGAGCTCCCGATCGATGTCGAGCGCCATGCGCTCGGTCTCGAGGTTCTTGTTGCGGATCTGGATCATCGTGTCCTGCTCGATGTCGTTGCGCTGCTTCTTGCGCTTCTCGATCTGCTCCGTGAGGCGCGTCATGCCCTCGGCATCGAACGCGTTGCTCGGGTTGAAGTACTCCATCGCGGTCTGGTCGAGCTGCGTCAGCGACGCGGCTTCCAGCTCCAGGCCGTTCTTCAGCAGGTCTTCCGCGACGACATTGCGCACCCGCTTCACGTACTCGCCGCGCTTCTCGTGCAGCTCCTCCATGGTCATCTCGGCCGCCACGGTGCGCAGCGCATCGACGAACTTGCCCTCGATCAGTTCTTCGAGCAGTTCGGGTTGCAGTGTCCGCTGACCGAGGGTCTGGGCGGCGGCCGCGACGGCTTCGTCGGCGGCCTGGACGCGGACGTAGAACTCGGCGATCACGTCGACCCGCATGCGGTCCTTGGTGATGAGCGCCTTGTCGCGGCCGCGGCTCACCTCGAGCTTCAAGGTGTTCATGTTGACCGGGATCACGTCGTGCACGATCGGCAGCACGAACGCGCCGCCGCCCAGCACCACCTTCTGCCCGCCGAAGCCGGTGCGCACGAACGAGCGCTCCTTCGACGAACGCAGGTACAGCCAGTGCAGCAGCCAGACGCCGATCGCGACAACGATCGCGATCGCGATCAGCGCGAGGATGAAGTAACCGAAATCAGCACCAGACATGACTTCCTCCTTGCTCTCCGCTACCGGGAGATGTTCTTGAACCGGCGGGTCTGCTCGGCGAGCGCGACCTCGGTGGGCAGGCGCTCCATGCTGGAGGCGCCGTAGAAACCGTGACACTCGGGGCAATGCTTCAGGATGAACTCGGCATCGGGCGGCATGGCGATGGGCCCGCCGTGGCACAGCACGATCACATCGGACTTCACTTCCTTGGCGGCCTTGGCCCACGCATTGATCTTCGGCACGCAGTCCTGCAGCGAGACCGCAGTCTCGGCGCCGATCGCCCCGCCCGTGGTCAGCCCCAGGTGGCAGACGACGATGTCCGCACCGGCCGCAGCCATGGCGCGGGCATCCTCGTCCGAAAAGACGTAGGGCGTGGTGAGCAGATCCATCTGCGCCGCCTGGCGGATCACGTCCACCTCGAGCGCGTAGCCCATGCCCGTCTCTTCGAGCTGCTTGCGGATGATCCCGTCAAAGAGACCCACGGTGGGGAAGTTCTGGATGCCCGAGAAGCCGAGATCGGCGAGCTGCTGCAGGAAGTGCTCGGTGATCATGAAGGGATCGGTGCCGTTCACCCCCGCGAGCACCGGCGTCTTCTTGACGACCGGCAACACCTCCCGCGCCATTTCGACCACGATGTCGTTGGCGTTGCCGTAGGCCAGCAACCCGGCCAGCGATCCGCGCCCCGCCATGCGGTAGCGGCCCGAGTTGTAGATGACGATCAGGTCGATGCCGCCGGCCTCCTCGCACTTCGCCGACAACCCGGTGCCGGCACCACCGCCGACGATGGGCTGACCGGCCGCGACCATGTCGCGGAATTTCGCAAGGATGGCGGCACGGGCGATGCGGGGCATGACTTCGATGTCTCCTAACGGGTGGCGGCGCCGCGCGCTTCGGCGGCTTTCGGCTCGATGTCGCGAAACTGGGCCAGCAGCCCGTCCACGAAACCGGCGTCGTTGATGCTGAACGGGAGCTTGACGAGCCTCCGCTGCGACGTGGCACGGAAGTGGCGCTCGATGGCGGAGAACAGCGCCTTGTCCGCCGCCGGGTCCCAGAACGCCTTGCCGGGGGCATCGAGTAGCGAGACGCCGCCTTCGGGGATGAGGAACCGCACCGGCCCTTCCATCCGGTTCAGCTTCGCCGCGATCCACTCACCCATGCGCGCGTTCTCTTCCGGCGTGGTGCGCATCAAGGTCACGTTCGAGTTGTGCTTGTAGAGGTTGCGGCCGCGGAACTGCGAGGGCACGGTGTCCATCGCATGGAAATTCACCATGTCCAGCGCGCCGCACGAACCGACGTAGGGAATGCGCGAGCGGATGATCGACTCGAAGCGCTCCGGTCCCGCCGAGAACACGCCGCCCACCATTTCATCGGCCACCTCCGTGGTCGTGATGTCGATCACCGCGGAGAGCAGACCGGAATCCACCAGCTTCTCCATGGATTGGCCGCCGGTGCCGGTCGCGTGGAACGTCAGGCAGTCGTAGCGCTCGGCGAGCGCCTGCATGGTGGCCTGCACGCACGGCGTGGTGACGCCGAACATGGTGAGGCCCACCGCCGGCTTCGAGCGCGACTGCTCGAGATCGCGGCTGGCGTTCTGGATCATGCCGGCGAGCGCATGGGCGGCGTTGGCAAGCACCTTCTCGGAAATGCGGTTGATCCCGGACACGTCCGTCACCGAATACATCATGCAGATGTCGGCGGGCCCCACATAGTGCTTCACGTCGCCGGAAGCCACGGTGGACACCATCACCTTCGGCACGCCGATGGACAGACGCCGCATGGCGGGGGTCGCGAGCGCGGTACCGCCCGAACCGCCGGCGGAGATGAGCCCACCGAGATCGCGACGCGTGACGATGAAGCGCTCGAACGCCGCGGCCATGGCTTCCACCGATGCGCCGCGATCACCGGTGAACACCGCGTGCGAGCCCTTCGGATGATGGCGCGCCACCTCCGCCGGGCTGATGGTCGCGGGCGAGGGCTTGCCGGTGGTGGCGAGGTCCACGGTGACGGTCTTCACCCCCAGCCGTTCCAGGCAGCCGCGCAGATACATGAGCTCGCGCCCCTTGGTGTCGAACGTGCCGGCGACGTAGGCCACGGTGCCGACGGTACCCGTCGGCACGGCTGTCACCACGGGCAATGATGCGGCGGAATCCGGGGTCGTTGCTTCCGGAGAGCGGTCAGGGCGCAGATGGGTGTCACGGGGCTGCGTGGTGGTGTCCTCGCTGTTCCAGCGCGTGAACCCGCGCACCGTGGTCGGCGCGTCGGCCCCCGCTGTACCGGCCACGTTCTCGTCGCCCGCGCGGCGCACCGTGAACACCCGCGGAGCCTCCTCGGTCGGCTCCGGCGCCTCCGTGCCTTCTTCTTCGACTTCGCCGGCGGACTTCACGCCCAGCAGGCGCTGCTGCAGGTCCAGGTCGCCGGCGAGCTCATTGGCCGGCAGGATCCGGGCAATGCGACCGTTCAGCATCACCGCGACGTTGTCGGCCACTTCCAGGGCGACACCCAGGTTCTGTTCGATGAGCAGGACCGAGACGTCGCCCTCCTCAGCCAGGGCGTGCAGCATGCCGGCCACCTGCTCGACGATGACCGGGGCCAGGCCTTCGGTCGGCTCGTCCATCACCAGAAGGCGAGGGTTGAGCAGCAGCGCGCGCGCGATGGCGAGCATCTGCTGCTCGCCGCCCGACAGTTGCGCGCCGCCATTGCTGCGACGTTCCGCCAATCTCGGGAACGTCTGATAGATGCGATTGACGGTCCATACGCCCTGCGAGCCGTTGCGACTCACCAGACGCAGATGCTCGTCGACGGTGAGCGACGCCCACACGCGCCGCCCCTGCGGCACGAAACCGATGCCGCGATCGGTCACGCGATTGGGCGCGAGCCCCAGGATCTCTTCGCCACTCAGCTTCACGCTGCCGCGAGCCGGCACGAGGCCCATGATTGCGTTGCACAGCGTGGTCTTGCCCATGCCGTTGCGACCCACCACCGCCAGCACGCCATGATCGAGCGTCAGCGCGACACCCTGCAGCGCGTGAGCGCGCCCGTAGTAGACGTCGAGATCGCGGATCTCGAGGATCGGTGCGGTGGAACCGGTCATGCCGGGAGGTCGCCTGGCCATCAGTGCTTGCCCAGATAAATCGCCTGCACTTCGGCGTCGTTCTCGATCTCGGCGGGTGTGCCGTGCTTCAGCACGCGACCGTTGTGCATGATCGTCACGCGTTCGCCCACGCGCAGGGCGATGTCGAGATCGTGCTCGATGATGACGAAGCCCATGTGACGTGGCAGCCCTTCGAGCAGCGCCACGAGTTCGCGGCGCTCGGCCGGCGAAAGTCCGGCTGCAGGCTCGTCGAACAGGATCATGCGCGGCGCACCCGCGAGCGCCATCCCGATCTCGAGCTGACGCTGCTGACCGTGGGAGAGCGCGTTGACCGGTGTGTCGGCGATCGCTTCGAGCCGCACGTGATGCAGGATGCGTTCGGTCGCCTCGTTCGTGGAATGGCCGCGCCGCACGCGGCGGAACGAGAAACGTCCCCGCGAAACCCCGCGCACGGCCAGGAAGACGTTGTCGCGCACCGTGAGGTCGCGAAAGAGCAGCGAGGCCTGATAGGTCCGACGCATGCCCCGGCGGATGTGCTCGTTCGGGGCCAGCGTCGTCACGTCCTCGCCGAAGAAATAGACCCGCCCGGACGTGGGTGGGAAGTCACCCGTGATGACGTTGAACAGCGTGGTCTTCCCGGCGCCGTTGGCACCCAGGATCGCACGCCGTTCCCCGGCGGCCACCGTGAGACTCACGTCGTCGATGGCCTTCAGCGCGCCGAAGCTGCGCGTCACGTGCTCGAGCACGAGCGCGTCACCCGAGGCGACGGACGGGCCGTTCCCCGGGTTGAGTTGCGTGACGGAAGCCACGGCGCGGATCCTCTTCGCTCGCTACGGTTACGGGCAGCTCGGCACGTCACGCGAACCGAGACCCATCTTCTGGAACTCGGCCTTCGACAGACCCAGGGTCTGCGTGACGTTCGGGATGGTCTTGATGACCTTGCTCGCCAGGCTGCCGTCGGCGTTCTTCACCACTTCCGTGATGTAGGTGGTGCCGATGCCGTTGCGGTTCTCGTCGATCTTGACCGGGCCGGCCGGGCCGTTCCATTCGAGCTTCTGCAGCGCGGCGCGGTACTTCTTCTGGCCGTCGGAGAGATCACCCTTCACGGCGTTCAAGCCTTCCAGTGCCGAACGGGTGCTCACGTAGTACAGATACGCGAACAGCGAGGGGCTCGGGAAGCCGTCCTTGAAGTTGGCCTTGTACCCGGCGACGAACTTCTTCCACTCCGGCGTATCGAGCACGTCGGCCATCGGTCCGGCGGAAGGCGTACCCACCAGCGACTCGCGACGCTTGCCCTTGAAGTTGAGCACCGTCTGATCCACCGTGATCGTGCCGCCCACCATCGGCTTGTCGCCGCCGGCCTGCTCGTATTGCGTGAGGAAGTTCACTGCGTCCGAACCGCCCAGCACCACGAGCAGCGCGTCGATGTCGTTGGGGATCTTAGCAACCACGGACGAATAGTCCTTCGTGCCGAGCGGCACCCAGGACTTGCCGACGATGTGACCGCCCTTGGCGCAATAGCTCGCCATGAAGCCCTGCACCTGGGAGTACGGGAAACCGTAGTCCTCGGCGATCAGGTACATCTTCTTGTAGCCCTTGGAAAGCGCGTGCTCGCCGAGGCCCACCATCCACTGCGCGCCTTCCGTGTGGAAGCGGTAGAAGTTGGGCGACGGATCCACCAGCGTGGTCGCCTGGGCACCGGACGAGCCGTTGATGAACGTCACACCCGGCTGGGTCTTGGAGTAGTTCTTGACCGCGATGCCTTCGTCACCGGACAGCGGGCCGATCATGATCTGCACCTTGTCCTGCTCCACCAGCTTGCGCGTGGCGTTCACGGCCTTGTCGGGCGTGGCATCGGACGAGCCCTTGATGAACTCGATCTTCTTGCCGCCGGCCATGCCGTTCATCTCCTTCAGGGCGAGTTCCGCGCCGCGAATGCAGTCCTGCCCGCCGGCGGCGAACGGACCTTCGAGCGCGGCCACCACCCCGATCTTGATCGTGTCCTGCGCGTGGACGGCGCCGCACAGTGCGATTGCCACCGCCGCGCCGATCACGCTTCTCCCCAACAGTCGTCGTTTCTCGTCCATTACCCACTCCTCCATGTGTTATGAGCGGCTGAACGCCGCGGCACTACCCCGCACTCCGCCCGCGGGAGGCTCGCCTGCGCAAGGCTTCCCACCAGCCGAGGATTCCATCCGGAGAAAACGCGACGATCAGCAGGAACACGCCGCCGATCACCAGGTTGTAGCGTTCCCGATAACTGTCACCCAGCGCATCCATCGAGAAAGTCTGGAGCAGCACGTACACGATCGCCCCGAGGAAGGCACCCAACGGATGCCGCAGGCCGCCGAGCACGGCGATGATGAGGATCTTGAGGAGCGAACCGGTGCCGATGGAACCGGGCACCACCAGTCCGTTGTACCAGACCAACAGCACGCCACCGACGGCGGCGATGAATCCGGCAACTGCGTACGCAGCCACACGATGGGCGGTGACGTCGAAGCCGAGCGCGTTCATGCGCCGCGGGTTGTCGCGCACCCCTTGCAGGGCCAGACCGAACGGCGTGCGGACCAGGTAGATCACGAACAGATAGCCGGCCACGGCACACGCCAGCGTCAGGTAGTAGAACGGGATCGGCAGCTTCCAGTCGACACCGAATGCCTCCGGCGCCTGCACCTTCTGGAACCCCGCGAAGCCGTTGAACAACGTGTAGTTCTGCAGGCAGAGGTAGTAGAACGCCACGCCGATGGCGAGCGTGATCATGATGGTGTAGATACCCTCGGTGCGCACCGACAGCCAGCCGATGAAGGTGGCCACCAGGGTCGCGATGGTCACGGCGAGGATCACCGCGATCCACCAGGGCCAGCCGAGGCTGATCTGCACTGCGGCACTGGTGCCGAAGATGGCCATGCAGTAGCCCGCGACACCGGCCACCGTCATCTGCGCCAGCGACACCATGCCGCCGTAGCCGGCCAGCAGCGTGAGCGAGAGGGCGATGAGGCCCAGTACCAGCGACTGGCCGGCGATCTGATAGGTGAAGAAGGGCGAGGCGAACAGCGGGTACAACACCAGCACTCCGAGGGCAAGCCATTGGATGACCCGACCCGCCGACGGCATCGACGTGAACTCCACTCTCGGCACGGAGGCCGTGCCGGGAGTACGCCACGAACCGGGCCGCTGTCCCGCCGGCGTGGAGGTCGGGACCGTCGCGGTCCCGCTGTTCATGGCCCGGCGCCAATACGCTGCGCTCATGCCTTCCTCCCCAGGATGCCCTGCGGTCGGAACGCCAGCACCAGCGTCATGACCACGAAGGTGAACACGACCCCGTAGGTGGGTGCGTAGGCGAGTCCGAACTGTTCCGTGATGCCGACCAGCAACGAGCCGAACGCCGCTCCGATGATGCTGCCCATGCCGCCGACGATCACGACCACCAGCGATGCCAGCAGGTACCGCACGTCCTCACCCGGTGAGATCGACAATGCCGTGCCGCCGACGACGCCGCCGAACCCCGCGAGCCCTGCGCCGATGGCGAAGGTGATGGCGAACACCATCTGGACGTTCGTGCCCGACGCCGCGAGCATCGCACGGTCGTCGACACCGGCACGGATCATCATTCCGACGCGCGTGCGATTGAGGAACCACCACAACACGAAGCCGATCACGATGGCGGTCGCGAGCAGCACGAGGCGATAGGTGGGATACGACTTGATGAGCGGCATCGGCGTCTTGCCGAAGATCAGTGCGGGCGGGTCGAACTGATAGATCTCACCGCCCCAGATCCACAGCATGATGTCGGCCAGCACGATGGACAGCCCGATGGTGAACATGGTCTGGCGCAGGTCCTGCCCCGGCATGAAGCGGAACACGCCCACCTGCAGCACCAGACCCACCAGCGCCGCGACGACGAAACCCGCGGCCACCGCGAGCAGCCACGACCCCGTAATCTGCCCCACCACCCAACCCAGATACGCACCGAGCAGGTAGAGCGAGCCGTGCGCGAGGTTGACGTTGCGCATCAGGCCGAACACCAGCGTGAAACCGCTCGCGACGACGAAATACAGTGCGGCGAGCGTGACGCCGTTCAGCAGCGTGCGCAGGAACAGCGGATGGTTGTCCCACAGCGCCCAGATGATGAAGAACGCGACGGGGACGGCAATGACGGCGATGCCGAGCCAGCGCCAGAGGCGGGTCATCGCTTGTTGCTCCTAGTCGCTGGCCCCCACCCTAACCCTCCCCCGGCAAAGCCGGGGGAGGGGACGTACACCCCTTCCCCCGACTGCGTCGGGGAAAGGTTGGGATGGGGGCAGCGGTGCACGAACATCGAAAGACTGTCCGGTCAGGCCGCCGACAGCGCCCAACGCGACCGGCTGCTGGCACCAGTGCGCACTTCCGGTTCCTTGTGGAACACCCCGTCCTTCATGATCGCGAGCAGGCGATTCTCTTCGAGCAGCACGCCCAGGTTCGCCACCGGATCACCATCCACCAGCAACAGGTCCGCGAGGAAGCCCTCCTTCACTTGCCCCAGTTCGTTTGGCCGCATCATGATCTGGCCGCCGTAGCGCGTGGCTGCCTGGATGGTCTCCATCGGCGTCATGCCGGCGTACTTCACCAGGTACTGCAGGTCCATGGCGTTGGTGCCGTGGGGTGCCCACGAGAAGCCGTAGTCGCCGCCGGGCAGCACGCGCACGCCGCGCTTGTGCATCGCCTGCAGCGACTTGGCGGCGGCTTCCAGTTCCACTTCGTAGCCCATCTCTTTCGCCTTCTGATGGGATACGCCGATCACCTCGCCTTCGTAGAGCAGCTTGACCAGCACCGAGATGCCCGGCGCCACGAAGATCCGGTCGCGATGCTGCTCGAGCATGTCGAGCGCTTCCTCGTCGGTGAAGCTGGCGTGGTAGATCACCTCGCAGCCGTGCCGCAGCGCCTGCTTCACCGATTCGCACGAGCGCGCGTGCACCGACACGCGCTTGCCGCGCACCTTCGCCTCGCGCACCGCCATGGCGACTTCCTCGTCGCTCATCCACGTGGTCTCGGCCGGCGCGAACGGCACGAAGTTGTCGCCGGAAAGATTCAGCTTGATCGAATCGACCCCGTACTTGAGGAACATGCGCACGCATTTGCGCATCTCTTCCGGCCCGCTCACGATCTGGCCGAAGCTGTACTCGGGATAGGGAATGTGCGGCAGGGTCTCGTCGCCGAGGCCGCCGGCCACGGTGATCTCCTGGCTCGCCGCGAGATAGCGTGGCCCCTTGATCAGGCCCGAGTTGATGGCGTCGCGCACCACCACGTCGAGGCGCGGCTTGGCCGTGGCGGCGCCGACGCAGGATGTCCAGCCGTGGTCCAGGTAGACCTTGGCGACGTGCGCGGTCCACAGCACGTGCTCCTCCGTGGGCATGCGCTGGATGTCATCGAAGTTCGAGGCGTTGTTCCACGCGAAGTGCGTGTGCGCCTCCACCATCCCCGGCATGAGGGTCGCCCCGGCACCGTCGATGATGGTCAGCCCCGCAGTCGAGATGCCGGAACCGCCGCGCGACACGCGCGCGATGCGGTTGCCCTGCACCATGACCTCACCCGTGTAGGGTTGCGGACTGGTGCCGTCGATGATGCGGACGTTGGTGAACAGTACGTTCGGCATGGTTGCCTCCTTCACGCAGCCGAGAGTCCGAGGCGGCTGCGGCCGGCGCGGACTTCCGGGGTCTTGTGGAACTGCCCGTCCTTCATGACCGCGAGGATGCGATCAGGGTCCTGCAACACGGCGATGTTCGCGACCGGGTCGCCGTCCACCAGGAGAAGGTCGGCCAGATAGCCTTCTTTGACCAGCCCCAGTTCCTTCGGCCGCATCATGATCTCGCCGCCCAGCTTCGTCGCAGCGATCAGCGCCTCCATGGGCGAGAAGCCCAGGTACTTCACGAAGTACTCCAGATCCTTCGCGTTGGTGCCGTGCTGGATCCACGCGAAGCCGTAGTCGCCGCCGGGCAGGATGCGGATGCCGCGCTTGCGCATCTTCTGCAGCGTCTCGCAGGCGATCTCCAGCTCGCGGTGATAGCCCATGGCCTTCGCGGCGTCGGGCGTGATGCCGTACTCAGCGGCGTGGAAGGACGTGTTGATCAGCCACGCGATGCCGGGGGCGACGAAGTGCTTCTCCTTGTTTGCCTCGAGCATGTCGAGCGCCTCTTCGTCGGCGAAGCTGGCGTGGTAGATGATCTGGATGCCATGGCGTACGCACTGTTTCACCGACTCGGCGGATCGTGCATGGGCAGCGAGGCGCTTGCCGCGCAATTTCACTTCGTGCACGGCGGTGGCGATCTCGGCATCCGTCATGGGCGTGAACTCGGCGGGAATGCCCGCGAGGTATTCACCCGACAGGTTGAGTTTGACCGTATCGACACCGTACTTGAGGAACATGCGCACGCATTTGCGCATCTCTTCCGGGCCGCTCACCACGGCGCCGAACGACAGTTCCTCGAATGGCAGGTGCGGCAAGGTCTCGTCGGCCAGGCCACCGGCCACGGTGATCTCCTGGCTCGCCGCCAGGTAGCGCGGGCCCTTGATGAGTCCGGATTCGATGGCATTGCGGGTCACCACGTCGAGCCGCGCCTTGGCGGTGGCTGCGCCCACACAGGAAGTGAAGCCGCGATCGAGATAGCGCTCGGCGACGTGGGCGCACCACAGGATGTGCTCCTCGACCGGCATCTTCTGGATCGAGCCGAGCGACGGCTGGTCGTTCCACGCGAAGTGCGTGTGAGCCTCGCACATGCCGGGCATCAGCGTCGCACCGGCACCGTCGATCACGGTGAGTCCGTTCGCCGGAATCGCCCGGCTGCCGCGCGCGATGCGTGCGATCCGGTTGCCCTGCACCTGCACCTCGCCCTGCCACGGCATTTCGCCGGAGCCATCCAGGATGCGTACGTTGGTGAAGACGACGTTGGCCATGATGCGTCCCTCCTGCTCAACGATGACCGTTCAGGAATCCGCGGACGAGCGCCCGGCATTCGGCCGCGCGTTCGATGGGGGTCCAATGCCCGCAGCGCGGCAGGATCTCCGCTCGGGCATTGAACATTTTCGAGGCCAGCGTGCGTGTCGCCTGGGGCGGTGCGATCGCGTCCTCGTCACCGGTGACCAGCAGCACCGGCGCTTCGATGCGCGCGACGTCGGCCGCCTGCGCGCCAGCCAGCGCCTCGCAGGTGCGCGCGTAGCCTTCCGGGTCCTGCGCGAGCAGCGACTCGCGCACGAAGGCAACGGTGACCGGCTGAGTCTCGCGCGTCGAAGGCGAGAGCGCACCCTGCACGATCGCATCGGCGATACCGGCCATCCCTTCGGCGCGGGCTTTGGCGGCACGCTGACGCATGCCGTCGCGTGCCGCATCGGGCAGCGCCAGCACCGGCCCGAACAGCAGCAGCCCGCGCACGCGTTTCGGCTCCGCCACGGCGAGATGCTGGCAGACGATGGTGCCGAGCGAATGACCCGCAAACCAGGCGCGCTCGATGCCGAGAGCGCTGCACACGCGCAGTACGGACGCCACGAGCCGATCGATCGAGAGGCCCGGCTCCGCCAGCGCGTGGGCCTTGTGCGAGCGACCCGACCCCGGCATGTCCGGCCGCACCGCCTGCATGCGGGCGAGTTCCGGCATCAGCGGCGTCCAGGTGTTGCACGAGCCGCCGAGGCCGTGCACCAGCACGATGGCGTCGCCCTCGCCGTCCACCTCGACCGCCATGCGATCGATCGTGCGCTGCATGGTCAGGATACGGGGTTCTCGAGCACGCCGATGCCGTCGATCTCGACGCGCACGGTGTCGCCCGACTTCAGATACTTCGGCGGCGTGAAGCCGATGCCCACGCCAGCCGGTGTGCCTGTCGCGATGATGTCGCCGGGATAGAGCGTGATACCGGCGGAGATCGTTTCGATCAGCGTCGGGATGTCGAAGATGAGATCGCGCGTGGACGCATCCTGGCGCAACTCGCCGTTCACCCAGCAGCGCACGCGGGTATCGCGGCCGTCGAGCTCGTCGGCATCCACGGCCCACGGCCCCATGGGGCAGAACGTGTCGAACGACTTGCCCATCAGCCATTGCTTGTGGCGCCCTTGCCAGTCGCGTGCGGTCACGTCGTTCACCACGGTGTAGCCCCACACGTGATCCATCGCGCGCGACGCGGTGATGCTGCGACCCTCGCGCCCGATGATGACGGCGAGTTCGGCTTCGTAGTCGATCGCCTCCGAGACCCCACGGGGCATGCGCACCGTCGCACCAGTCGCGATGACGCACTCGGGCACCTTCGAGAAGATGATCGGATGCGGCGGAATCTCCTCGCCCGGCTTCGTCACCGACGAATCGAAGCCGCTGCCCGCGAATTCCTTCGCGTGATCGTGGTAGTTCTTGCCCACGCAGAAGAGATTGCGGCGCGGGCGCGGAAACGGCGCATCGAGCTTCACCGCCGCGAGCGCGACAGCCGGGCCCGAGGTACCGGGAACCGGACGTCCTGCAGCAACCAGATCCACCAAGGCCTGCACGCCGACTTCCGCCGCCCGGGCTCCGAGTGCCAGGGGCGCGATCTCGCGTCCGTCCGCCGACAGGCGTCCGACGTGCCGCACCCCTCCCCACCAGTAGCAGGCGACGCGCAATGCTCCTCCGGTTCCCGGTGCTCGCTGCTGCAGCGCACTCCCTGTATGGAACCCGCGGGATGCGGCGCCGCAACAGCGGCCTCGATGATGTTGTCCCCTCGGCATCACCCCCGACGGGAGTTCACCTCGAGAAATGAGACACGTGTCTCATTTTCAACGTACCATAAACGCGCCATGCGACGAGCGTCAAGAGACCGTCCCGCCCGCCGGACGCAAACCGATCGACCGGAACCGGCCGCCGGTGGCCGCCGCGCCCACACCCAGGCCACGCTGCTGGCCGAAGCGATGAATCTCGCGCGTCACGGTGCAGTCGTGACCGTTGCGGAAGTGGCCGCAGCGGCCGGCGTGTCGCGCGCGACGGCCTACCGCTACTATCCGAGCCGCGCACGCCTGATCAAGGCGATCGTCGAGGAGAGCCTCGGACCGGTACGTCGTTTCGAATCGCGCGAACTCGCCGGCGCCGAGCGCGTGCGCGATCTCTTCCATCGCACGTTCCCGCGCTTCAAGGAATTCGAACCGCAGTTGCGTGCCGCTCTGCAACTCGCGCTCGAGCACACCGCATTGGAAAGGGCGGGGCAGCTGCAGGAAGAACCGTTCCGGCGCGGCCATCGCCGCACGATCCTGGCGCGCGCGGCCGAACCGTTGCGATCGCGGCTCGACGCACGCGACTTCGAGAACCTGCTGAAGGCACTGTCGCTGGTCTACGGCATCGAGCCTTACGTGGTACTCAAGGACATCTGGGGAGCGAGCAATCGCGAAGTGGATCGCGTCGCGCGCTGGGTCGCGGATGCGGTGATCGAGAAAGCGTTGCGGGATGCGCCGGCAATCGCAAAGACTGCGTCGCGCGCGACTGCCAGGAAGGGAACGATTCGACGCACGAAGTAGCCCCCATCCCGACCTTCCCCCAGCAAAGCTGGGGGAAGGGGTATACGTCCCCTCCCCCGGCTTCGCCGGGGGCGGGCGGAGGGAGGGGCCAGACTAACGCGTCGGCCAACGCCACGCGGGAACGTCGAGCTCTTCCTCGTTCGCTAGCCGCGTCTCACCGAGCCACTTCTCCAGCTGCAGCACCTCGCAGCCGCCCTTCTCCTGCAACGTCGCCAGCAGGCGCAGCGCCCGATACAGATTCGACTTGCCGGCGCCGTTGGGGCCGGTGACCGCAGTCAAGCGGCCGAGCGGCACCACCAGGTCGCGCAGCGAGCGATAGCCGGAAACCGCGAGCGCCTGCAGCACCTAGACGCCGAACTGAAGTTCGGCAAGCCGCGCATACAGCGGGTTCGAGCCGAGCAGTGCTTCGTGGGTGCCGACGCCGACGATCCTGCCGCCGTCCACCACGGCAATGCGATCGGCATTCTTCACCGTCGCCAGGCGATGGGCGATCACGAGGGAGGTGCGTCCCTGCATGAGGCGCTCGAGTGCGAGCTGCACCACGCGCTCCGACTCCGCATCCAGTGCGCTGGTGGCTTCGTCGAGCAGCAGCACGGGTCGATCAGCGAGAATGGCACGAGCGATCGCGAGGCGCTGGCGCTGCCCCCCGGACAATCGCACGCCGCGCTCGCCCAGGAACGTGTCGTAACCGTCGGGCAGCGCTTCGACGAACGCGCGTGCGAACGCTGCCCCGCAAGCGGCTTCCACCGCCGCATCATCGGCATCAGGTTTGCCGTACCGGACGTTCTCGCGCACGCTCGCCGCGAAGATCGCCGGCTCCTGCGGCACCAGCGCCATGCGGGCGCGCACCGCTGCCGGATCGGCGCGACGCAGATCGACACCGTCGAGACGCACCACCCCATCCTGCGGATCGTAGAAGCGCAGCAGCAACTGGAAGACCGTGGACTTGCCGGCACCGGATGGACCGACGAGGGCGACTCGCTCGCCCGGCTCCACGCGCAGCGTCATGTCATCGAGTGCCGGCGGTGCAGGTCGCGACGGATAGGCAAAACGCACCCCATGCAGCTCGACGCGCCCGACCGGCGGCACGGGTAACGGCATCGGGTTCGACGGTGCGGCGATGTCGGGGTCGGTCGCGAGGATTTCCGCCAGCCGTTCCGCAGCACCTGCACCGCGCTGGAGATCACCTACCACTTCGCTCACTGCACCCGCGGCACCGGCCACCATCGCTGCATAGAAGACGAATGCCGACAGCTCGCCGGGCGTGATCTTGCCGGCCATCACGTCGTGGCCGCCGATCCAGAGGATCACGCCGATGCCGCCGAACACGAGCAGGATCACCGACGCGACGAGGCCTGCCCGCATGCCGATGCGCCTGCGCGCGGTATCGAATGCCGCCTCGATGGTCGCGCCGAAACTGCGCCGGTCTTCCGCTTCATGACCGTAGGCCTGCACGGTGCGGATCTCGTGCAGCGTCTCGTCGATATGCACGCCGATGTCCGCCACCCGATCCTGGCTCGCGCGCGAGAGCTTTCGCACGCGGCGACCGAATACCACGATGGGTCCCATCACGATCGGCACCAGCAGCAGCACCAGTGCGGTCAGCTTGAGGCTGGTGATCGCAAGCATCACCAACGCGCCCAGACCCATGAGGCCCTGGCGCAAGGCCATGGAGACACTGGTGCCCACCACCTGCTCGATCAGCGCCGTGTCCGTGGTCAATCGCGACACCATCTCACCGGTACGCGTGGTCTCGAACCAGGCGGGTGACAGCGTCAGCACACGCGAGAACACGGCCCGGCGCAGGTCGGCGACGATGCGCTCGCCGAGCCAGGAGATCAGGTAGAACCGCACGTAGGTCACGGTCGCCGAGATCACCACCACGACGAGCAGAAACACCAGCGCGCGGTCGAGGCCCTTGGGATCACCCGCCGCGAAACCCTTGTCCACCGCCAGCTTGAGCCCCTGCCCCAACACCAGGAAGCAGGCCGCCCCGACGAACAGTGCGATCGTGAACACGATCAGCCGCGCTCGATAGGGGCGCGCGTATCGCGCGACGAGCGCGAGCGATCGCAGGCGATCGAGTCCGCTCCGGCTCCCGGCGGCCACCCCGTTCGTCATCGCCGACTTCGCGCCGGGCGCGCGGTGGGCCCGCGCACCGCGAACGTCATTTCAGCGCGAACTCCACGAACTCGATCGGAGTGTCGCCGGGATTGGTGAACGTCGCGGTGTAGGACTGCTCGCGGAACGCGAAGCCGGCGGGCACGAGGGCCGTGGTGCTGTCGGGCTTCCCCTCGGCTCGCTCCACAATGGTGCCGGCGTCAACGGCCACGCGCAGGCTTGGACCGGGAATCGTGACGGGGCCCACCGACTTGCCCGGTGCGACGGTCACCCGCCACGCGCGAACGCGTTCGTTGTCTAGAACGGTCGCCAGACCCGGCATCTCGGGCAGGGGCGCATTGACCGTGACCGAGGCCGGAGCATTGTTCAAGAGCTCGATGCCGATCGCGCGGAACACGCCGGGGCCGCGATTGATGAAGCGATGCGTGTAGGTGCCCTGCACGGCGCGGTAGTAGCCGACGAACCCGCGCTCGATCTTCACGTCCTTCGGCTCCTGGCCGTACACCTGGTTCTGCAGCGTGACGCTGGTGACCATGAGATACGGATAGTCGAGCGAATGGGCGTGATACAGGGTGCGCTCACCCTCCGGGATCGCCACGTCCACCACCCGCACCCATTCGTTGACGAGTTTCGGCACGTGCCGGGGTTCCTCGTGGGCCGGGACGACATGGTCGTCGTCCTGGGCGCGGGCGATGCCCGCCACAAGCAGCAGGCTCGCGGCAACGATGGCAAGGGAACGCATGGCGACTCCGGGATAGGGATGGAGGCCGAATTGTGCCGCAAGCTCGATCTCCGAAGGCGGCGGCCCCGGCATGAGCTATGCTTTGTTGCATTGCATCAAAGGTTCTGTCGCGAGCAACCACCATGAGAGCCATCGCCGGTTTCCCCCGTTTCCTGGCCGTCCTCCTGCTGACCCTCGCCGCCTGCAGCGCCCGGGCCGACAGCGCTCCGGATCCCGACGAGGCGCGGATCGCCGGGATGTCGCTGCTCGACGTGGCACTCAGCATCCTGTCGCTGCGCACGGACCTCAACCGCTACGACACCAAGGACCTCGGCACGCTGAGCGGTCAGTACGAACTCTTCTATCGCGAGGTGATGTCGGCCTGCGCGCTGCCCGACCGGGCCGAGGCGGAACCGGTGCTCTGCCCGGGCCATTCGCTCTCGGAATCGTTCCTCCGCTACGTCCAGTCGGATACGCGCATCTGCCCGCTGCCCCAGGGGGATGCCTGCGCCAAGCCGCGCTATGAAGCGAAGACCATGCGGTCCGAGCTGCTCGAGCTCGTCAAGGCGCGATACCAGGGCGGCTGGCGTTCGCGCAACGCGAAATGGCTGCAGCAGCCGGACAGCGACATGGCGGCCCGATAGCCTCGGCTGCAACCGCAGCAGCGACGCTGATCAGGCGCCCGGCTTCACCTCGAAATTGCGCGTCGTGACGAAGGCCATGGCGCATTGGGTCTCGCGGCCGTCGCGCACCACGAAGACGTCGGCCTGAGCGAACGACAATGTCGCTCCGGGCTTCACCACGCGGCCGCGCGCGATCAGGCGATCACCCTGCGCCGGCGCGATGATGCGCACGTCGTAGTCGACGGTGGCCACGAACCAGCCCTTCGGCAGCAGCGTGCCGGCGGCGCTGGCACCCGCGAAATCCGCCACTGAGCCGACGATGGCACCCTGGAAGAACCCGGGACGGAAGCTCAACGCATCGCGATAGGGGAGCATGAGCTCGGTGCTGCCGGGCTCGATCCGCGTGAAGTCGAAGCCGAACAACTGCGCGGCCGGCATCGACAGGACGGCGTCGCGCACGTGGGTGGCGTAGTCGGGATTCGCAGGTGAATCGGGCATTGGTTGCAGCCTCGGCGTTGATCCACGGGCCAGCGGCACCGCACCGTGCGTTCGCCCGTCGTCCCCGAGTATAGGGGACCAGTATCCACCCGCGACGCGCAGGATCTACAGTTTGAAGCGGCCGACGATGCGTCCGAGCTCCTGGGTGCGTTGACCCGACTCGGTCAGCGCCCCGTGGGCTTCGTTGAGCGCCACGCTGTTGGTCTCGATCATGGTGCTGACGTGTGCCGCACGACGTGCCATGTCGGACATGGCCGACGCCTGCTCGGCGGTCGCGTCCGCGATCTCCTGCATGCGTGTGACCACGCGGGTCATCTGCGTGCGCACGTTGCCGATGCTGGCACTCGCCTTGGAGCCGAGTTCCACGCCCTCGGCCACCACGCGACGGGCGTCGTCCATGCCGGTCACCGCGGCCCCGATCTCGTTCTGGATCGACTGGATCATCGCGCCGATCTCGGAGGTGGATTCGCGCGTCCGCTCGGCGAGGTTGCGCACCTCGTCGGCCACCACCGCGAAACCGCGACCCTGTTCGCCCGCGCGGGCCGCTTCGATCGCCGCGTTGAGCGCGAGCAGATTGGTGCGCTCCGCGACGTCCTTGATCGCGCCGACGATGCTGGCGATCTCGTCCGAACGGTTGCCGAGGCCGCCGACCACCTGCGCCAGCCTTTCGATCACGGACGCGATGCGCCCGATCTCTTCGGTGACCTGCCGGACCGCGCGCGCGCCGGCTTCCGATTCCGTATCCGCAGTTTGCATGACGCCCTGCGCATCCTTCGCCGTATCGGCGATGTGGGCGACACCGACCGTGACCTCTTCGATCGCGGCTGCCGTGGCGCCGAGCTCCTCGGTCTGACGCTCGAAGTCCTCCACCACTCGCGTGGTCTTGCCGGCGACCAGGGACACCTGGCGGTCGACGGCCAGCGTCTCCTGGCCGACTTCGCGGAACATGCCGTGCAGGCGTTCGATGAAGCGGTTGAACGCGCTTGCCGCCTGCCCGACCTCGTCCTGGGATTGCACGGCGAGGCGCACGGTGAGATCGCCCTCGCCTTGGGCCACATCGTTCAGCGCGTCGCGCAGACGCGTGAGTGCGGCGAGGATGCGGCCTACGCCGATGCGCATCAGCACGATGCCTGCCGCGATGATGCCGATGGTGGTGAGCAGGGAAGTGAGCAGCATCGCGCGCAGCGGTGCCAGTGCGGCCTTCTCATCCACCGACAGCCCGAGGAACCAATCCGTACCCTTGACCGGCTGCAGGACGACGAGACGGCTCTGCCCACCTTCGGTCATCTCGGTCAGCGTGCCGTTCGCAGCCATGGCGGCGATGCGCTCCGCCGTGAGTCCGGGCAGTTCGTCGGCGATGGGCTTCAGCACCATGTCGGTCTTGCGGTGCGCCATGACCTTGCCTTCCTTGTCCACCAGGAAGGCATGGCTGTCGCCCGCGAGCCGGATCGACAGCACGCTCTCCACCAGCGTCTCGAGAACAACGTTCGCACCCATCACGGCATACAGCGAACCGTCGCGCCGGATCGGCATGGCGATGGTGACGACGAGTTTCTTGTCGGAAACGCTCATAAACGGCGGGGTGATGCCCGCCCCGTCACGCTCCGAGGCGAACTTGTACCAGGGGCGCACCGTGGGATCGAAACCCGGGGGCAGCGGCGTGTTCGGATCCGCGTTCATCATCCGCTTGTCGGGAAAGCCGGCGAAGAGCGGGCCGAAGTCGCCGGCGTTCTTGGCACGCAGCATCTGCGCCTGAGGGTTGGCCTCGAACAGGACGTTGGCCTGGGCTTCGATGATCCGGCGCTTGGCGCCGATCCATTCGGCGATCCGGTTGCTCTGCAGCGTCCCGGCGAGATGAACCTCGTGCTCGAGATTCTCCTCGGCGAGGCTGCGCATGTGGAAGTAGGCCAGCGCGCCCATGACGATGGCGCTGACCACCAGCAGGATCGATACGAAGATCGCGAGCCGGGTACTGATGGACTTCATCGTTGTTTTTCCTTTGGACTGCGCCGACGGCCAGGGGAGGTCGGCGGTGGTGAGGTCCCGGGCAGCACCTCTCGTCTCCCCGGTCAGGGGGAGTTATCGGCAGGCCCTCCGCGCACTTGAAATCCGTCGTGGGCGCGGGCGAGCCGGATCACCTGCTCGCGGCGCACCCCTGCGCACGACAGTGAGCGCTCAGCGCGGCCCGCGGAGCAGCGCGTCGCGCAACTCCGAAACGGCGTTCGCATGGGCCTCGAACCCTTCGTAGGTCGCGAGGACCCGAGCGTGCTTCGCCAGTTCCGGATAGCCCGCCCCTGTCACGTAACCGATACCCGTGCGCTTCATGTAATCGAACGTCGACAGGGGCGAGAAGGTCCTCGCCCAGCCGCTGGTGGGCAGGACGGCATTCGGGCCGAGCACGAAGTTGCCCAGCGTGATGGGCGTGTGGCGGCCCAGCAGGATCTCGCCGGCGTTGTGGATGCGCCCCAGCCACTGGAACGGTTCGTCGCCGTGGATCAGCAGATGCTCGGGCGCGTAGTCGTTCACGAACGCGCACGCCGCATCCATGTCGGGTGCGAGCACGACGCCGCCGCGCGGGCCTCCCAGCACCGTGGAGGAGAACTCCACGCGCTGTGCACCCATCCGCTGCCAATAGCCCGGGATCGCCGCGACCGCAGCGTCCGCTACTTCACGGCTCGCCGTCACCAGAAACGCGGATGAATCCGGACCGTGTTCGGATTCGATCAGCAGATCGAGGGCAGCGATGCGTCCGTCGGCGGTCGCGTCGGCGAGCACGATGGATTCGCTGGGCCCCGCAGGCGTACCGGTGTCGAGCACCCCTGCCAGCAGCCGCTTCGCGGCAACGACCCAGGGACTTCCCGGGCCGACGATCTTCGCGCACGGCTTCACGGTCTTCGTGCCGTAGGCCACGGCGGCCACCGCGACGGCACCGCCGACGCGATACACGGTCTGCACACCGGCGATCCTCGCCGCCACCAAGGTGGCCGCGTCGAAATCGCCGTTGGGGCCGGGCGGCGTGACCACGCAGATCTCCGGCACGCCGGCCACGACGGCCGGTACCGTGGTCATCATCACCACGGACGGAAACGCGCCCTTCCCGCGCGGCACGTAGCAGGCGACCGATGGAATCGGCAGCCAGCGGTCGCCGGCGAAGGCGCCGGGCCGCACTTCCTTCATCCACATCGCCTCGGGCTTCTGTTCCTCGTGGAAGCGGCGGATGTTCTCGACGGCATACTCGATGGCTGCGATGACCTCGTGGTCCACCTGCGTGAACGCACGATCGAAATCCGCAGGCCGGGCGGCGATATGGTCGGGGTCGATCCGGACCCGATCGATGTCGTGTGCGAAACGCACGATGGCCGCATCGCCTCCGGTGCGTACCGCCTCCACGATCGGCTGCACCTTGTCGAGGAACGGCGTCAGGTCCGATTCCGCGCGCCGCAGCAACTGCGCGCGGCCGGCTGCGTCGAGAAGGCTGAGGTCGTGGAAGGCGATGTTCTTCCCGGCGGGGGCGTTCATGGATTCA
>JAIESW010000018.1 GCA_019745565.1 Burkholderiales bacterium | reverse complement strand
ACGTAGACGCGCGCCACGCGGCGCGACTGCGCCAGCCGCCACGCTATCGCGTGTTCCCGTCCACCGCCGCCGATGACGAGGAGGTTCATGGTTGTGCAGTGATCAGTGCCGGAAGTGCCGTATGCCGGTGAACACCATGGCCACGCCGCGCTCGTCCGCTGCGGCGATGACCTCGTCGTCGCGCACGCTGCCGCCCGGCTGGATCACGGCCCGGGCACCGGCGTCGACGACGACGTCGAGGCCGTCGCGAAACGGGAAGAATGCATCGGAGGCGACCACTGAACCCGCGAGGTCCAGCTTGGCGTTCTGCGCTTTGATGGACGCGATGCGCGCCGAATCCACGCGGCTCATCTGACCGGCACCCACGCCCAGCGTCTGCCCGTTGCCGCAGAACACGATTGCGTTGGACTTGACGTACTTCGCCACGCGCCAGGCGAACACCAGGTCGCGCAGCTGTTCCTCGGTCGGGGCGAGGCGCGTCACGACCCGCAGATCCGTGGGTGCCACGTTGTGCGAGTCCGGCGTCTGCACCAGCACACCGCCGCCCACGCGCTTCAGGTCCCAGTCGTTCGCGCCGGCGGCGAGTCCTACTTCGAGCACGCGCACGTTGGCCTTGGCCGCGAACGTCTGGCGTGCGCCATCCGAGAACGACGGCGCGATGACCACTTCCACGAACTGCCCGGCAACCGCAGTCGCGGTGTCCGCGTCCACATCGCGATTGAAGGCGATGATGCCGCCGAAGGCCGACGTCGGATCGGTGGCGAATGCGCGGCGATAGGCCGCGAGCGGCGCTTCGGCGATCGCGACACCGCAGGGGTTCGCGTGCTTGATAATGACGCAGGCGGGCGCATCGAAGGTCTTCACGCATTCCCAGGCGGCGTCGGCGTCAGCAATGTTGTTGTACGAAAGTTCCTTACCCTGCAGTTGCGTGTAGCGGGCGAGGCTGCCGGGCGCCGGCGCGAGGTCGCGGTAGAACGCTGCCTGCTGATGCGGATTCTCGCCGTAGCGCAGGTCCTGTGCCTTGTCGAACGCGACGTTGAGCCGTGTCGGAAACGGTGCACGTGCACCGTCGGCACCGAGGCTCGTGAGGTAATTGGCGATGGCGCCGTCGTACTGGGCGGTATGCGAATACGCCTTCTTGGCGAGTGCGAAGCGCGTTTCGAGGCTGATGCCGCCGCCCGCAGCGGTCATCTCGTCGAGCAGCGCGCCGTAGTCGGCAGGATCGGTCAGTACGGCGACGTGCCGATAGTTCTTGGCGGCGGCGCGCACCATGGCCGGGCCGCCGATGTCGATGTTCTCGATCGCCTCGTCCAGCGTGCAGTGGGGCCTGGCGACGGTCTCGCGGAACGGATACAGGTTCACCGCCACGATGTCGATGTAGTCGATGCCTTCGCGCGTCATCGCTTCGACGTGCGCGGGCAGATCGCGGCGTGCCAGGATCCCACCGTGAACGCGCGGATGCAGGGTCTTCACGCGCCCGTCCAGCATCTCCGGGAAGCCGGTGTAGTCCGCCACTTCGGTGACGGCAATGCCGGCGTCGGCCAGGAGCTTCGCCGTGCCGCCGGTCGACAGGATGCGGAACCCGAAACCCTTGAGCGCCTGGGCGAAGGCGACGACACCGGTCTTGTCGGAAACGCTGATCAGCGCCTGCCGCGTGCTCGCCATGGCGATGGAGTGTCCGGTAAGGGGAAGATGTTGGTGGGGAAGACTACTTCAGGCCGTAGGCCTGCATCTTCTTGCGCAGCGTGTTGCGGTTCATGCCGAGCAGTTCCGCTGCCTGGGTCTGGTTGCCGTCGACCCGCGCGAGCACGGTCTCGAGCAAGGGCCGTTCGACGCACTGGATCACCATCTCGTAGATCGGGCTCGGCCGCTCGCCGTCCAGGTCGCGGAAGTAGCCGTCGATGGCGCGACGCACGCAGCGCGCGATCTCGTTCTCGTTGATCATGCCGCGAGCCTTTGATCGAGCGGAACGGAGTTGGTCGGGATCTCGAGGCGATCGAAGAATCGCTCCACGGCGTCGCGTTGCGATTCCGGCGTGTCGAGAGCATTCACTTCCGCTCGCAACCGCGCACCGCCGGGAATGGTTTCCGAGTACCAGCCCACGTGTTTGCGTGCGACTCTGGGACCGGTGCGGTCGCCGTAGAACGCGTGCAGCGCGCCGAGATGGGCCGTGAGGATCTCGCGGATCTCGGTGAGGTCCGGCGCCGGCAGCTTCGTCCCCGTCTGCAGGTAGTGATCGATCTCGCGGAAGATCCAGGGCCGGCCCAGAGCGGCTCGGCCGATCATCACGGCGTCGGCGCCGGTGCGGTCGAGCACCCGTTTCGCCTTCTCGGGCGTATCGATGTCGCCGTTGGCGATCACGGGAATGGAAATGACGGCCTTCACGGCTGCGATGGTTTCGTACTCGGCAGCGCCGTTGTAGAGATCGGCGCGGGTACGACCATGCACGGCCAATGCCCGAATGCCGGCAGCCTCCGCGATGCGGGCGATGCGCACGGCATTGCGATGGGCATGATCCCAGCCGGTACGGATCTTGAGCGTCACGGGAACATCCACGGCCGCGACGACGGCATCGAGGATCGCAGCGACCTTGACCTCATCGCGCAGCAGCGCCGAACCCGCCGCCACGTTGCACACTTTCTTGGCCGGGCAGCCCATGTTGATGTCGATGATCTGGGCGCCGTGCGCCACATTGAGGCGCGCGGCCTCCGCCATCTGCACAGGTTCGGTGCCGGCGATCTGCACTGCAACGGGTTCCACTTCACCGTCGTGATCGCGGCGCCGGCGGCTCTTGTCGGTGTTCCACAGTCGCGTGTCGGAAGCGGTCATCTCCGAAACTGCGTACCCCGCGCCGAGCGCCTTGCACAACTGGCGGAACGGCCGATCGGTAACGCCCGCCATGGGTGCCACCGCGAGCCGGTTGTGCAGTATGTAAGGACCGACCTGCATGAGCTCGGCGGCGAAGTTCGGGCGAAAGGGAAAGGGCGCGTATTGTAATCAGAAACGGCGCGCCCGCGCCGGGTCCTGCAAGTGTCCGATGGTGAGCGTGCGCGCGAACATGCGGCGTGCTGCCGGAAGCACGTCGAGCGTGGCGAGTCCGACGCCGCGAGCCCAGGCAAGACCGGGCCAGTCGGCCGCGAAGACGTCGGCGAGGGCGTCGGTGAAGTGCACGGTCGCCGTACGATCCAATCTGCGCGCCCGATCGAACCGTTCCAGCGAAGGCAGGCTTTTCGCAGCGAGCCAGGCGTCGCGCAGACCGAGGTTGAGTCCCTGCCCCGCCACCGGATGCAGCGTCTGCGCTGCGTTGCCGACGAGCGCTATGGGGCCGCGAACCCGTGGTTCCGTCGTCCGCAATGTGAGCGGAAAGGCACCGCGCTCGGCGACGGCGATGAAACGTCCGGCACGCCAGCCGAATGCCCGTTGCAGCTGCGAGAGAAACGTCCGGTCGTCCAGTGCGAGTACGGCGCGTGCATCGTCCGGCGCCAGCGTCCAGACCAGGGCGAAGCCTTCGCCGCGCGGCAGCAGCGCGAGCGGTCCGACTTCGGCGAAGCGTTCGAAGGCCACGTGCGCGTGTTCGCGGTCGGTACGCACCCGTGCGACCACGGCGTGCACACCGTAGTCCTTTTCACGCTGCGAGAAGCCGAGCGCTTCCACCAGAGGGCCGCCGCCTTCCGCCACGATCGCACAGCGAGCAGGGACGCTGTCGCCGGCAGCATGTACCACGACGCCGTCATCCGCCGGATCGATGCGCTCCACCGGAGTGTCGTATCGGACATCCCGGGTCGCGACTCGTCGCGCGAGTGCGCGCTGCACGTCGCCGTACCCGATCACGTAGCCCAGGGCCGGGACGCCCGCATCGCCGGCGGTCAGTTCGCTGCGACCGAAGCCTCCGCGCTGCGACACGTGGATGGTGCGGATCGGGGTCGCCGCCGATTCGAGGTCCGTGGTGGCACCGACTCGTTGCAGCATGAGCCAGCTGCTCCACGACAGCGCGAGCGTGCGATCGTCGGTGAAGCCGGCGCCCGCCGGTTTCGCTTCGAGCAGCAGCGTGTGCCGCCCTGCGGCCGATGCCGCGAGAGCGAGGAACTGACCGACCGGGCCGCCGCCGACGATGACCGCGTCCCACATGGCTGGTCGCCTGGTCCGGTGCGTCAGGACGACGCGGTTCCGACCAGCGCTTCCACGTCGCTGACGGATTTCGGCGCGGCCGCCGTCAGCACTTCGCAGCCGCCTGCCGTCACCAGCACATCGTCCTCGATGCGCACGCCGATGTTCCAGAGCGCTTCCGGCACGCCCTCGCCCGGACGGATGTAGCAGCCGGGTTCCACCGTGAGCGTCATGCCCGGCGCCAGGTCGCGCCAGCGGCCTTCGCGCTTGTAGTCGCCGGCATCGTGCACGTCGAGACCGAGCCAGTGGCCGGTGCGGTGCATGTAGAAGCGACGGTAGTCGTTCGATTCGATGACCGATTCGGGTGTGCCCTGGCACAGCTTGAGATCGATGAATCCGCGCACCAGCACGGCCAGGGCCGCTTCGTGCGGTTGCTCCCAGTGCTGGCCGGGCTTCACGGCCGCGATCGCAGCGGCCTGCGCCGCGAGCACCAGTTCGTAGACGTCGCGCTGTGGCCCCGTGAAGCGGCCATTGACGGGCCAGGTCCGCGTGATGTCGGACGCGTAGCCGTCGACTTCGCAACCAGCATCGATCAGGAGCAGGTCGCCATCGCGCAGCTGCGCGTTGTTCTCTACGTAATGCAGCACGCAGGCGTTGGCGCCGCCCGCCACGATGCTCGGATAAGCCGGCGACTGCGCGCCGCGTGAGCGGAACTCGTGCAGCAGTTCGGCCTCGATCTGGTACTCGTATCGGCCGGGTCGCGTCGCGCGCATCGCCCGCGCGTGCGCAGCGGTGGAGATCGCGGCTGCCCGACGCATGGCGTCCAGTTCGTGCGCGTCCTTGGTGAGGCGCATGTCGTCCAGGATACGGCGCACGTCGCGGATCTCGCCGGGCGCCGTGATGCCGGTGCGCACCTGTGCGCGCACCGCGTTGAGCCATTCGATCAAACGCGTATCCCAGGCGCCGTCTGCGCCAACGTCCGCGAACAGCGAGGGCTGGTCCGCAAGCAGCTTCGGCATCAGCTCGTCCAGCTTCGAGATCGGATGGGCCTCATCGAAGCCGAAGGTTTCGCCCGCTTTCTCCGGACCGTGCCGATAGCCGTCCCAGATCTCGCGCTCGAGGTTCTTCTCGCGGCAGAACAGGATGCTCTTCGGTGTCGCGCCGGCCACCAAGACCAGGACCGCTTCCGGTTCGGTGAAACCGGTGAGGTAATAGAAATAGCTGTCGAAGCGGAACGGGTGATGCACGTCGCGGTTGCGCGTGCGTTCCGGTGCGGTGGCGACGATCGCCACGCCCTGTCCCATGGCGGCAGCGAGGCGATGGCGTCGATCGACGAAGGGGGCGAAAGCCAGCGAGGCAGAGGTCGGAGCATTCATGACAGTGGCCGGGCAACAACCCAAGGCGCTCACCGCGGAGGACGCGGGGGACGCGGAGGAAGGCTTAAACCAAAAGACGAAAGGTTCGGTTTCCCCCCCGCGTCCTCCGCGGTGAGCATTTCCGTTGCGGCAAGGGGCACCAACCAACGGAAGCTTGGGGAATGTCGTCGGTAGATTATACGATCGGGGGCATCCGCAGATGGCGGTCGAGCTCGGCGAGCCGCGCGGGCGTGCCCACGTCGAGCCAGTAGCCGCGATGCCGCTCGGCGGTCACGCGCCGCTCGCGCATGGCGGCGATCAGCAGCGGGGCCAGTTTCGCCCTGGTGCCGGGCACGATGCCGGCGAACAGGTCCGGCCGATAGATGCCGACGCCGCTGAACGTGTAGCGCGGCATTCCCGTATCGGTCGCGTACGGGCCGTCGAACGCGAAGTCACCGTCGGGGTTGTGGGCGGGGTTGTCGACGAGCACCAGGTGCGCGAGCGCGGGCGGTGCGCCGCCCAGGGCAACGCGAACCAGTGCGCCGAAATCCACGTCGGTATGGATGTCCCCGTTCACCACGAGAAACGGATCGGTGCCGAGCAGGGGCAGCGCCTGCGCGATGCCGCCTGCGGTCTCGAGGGCCTGCCCCTCGGGCGAATACGCGATGGTCACGCCATACCGGCTGCCGGTTCCCAGGGCGTGCTCGATCTGCGCGCCCAGGTGGGCGTGATTGATCACGAGCTCGCGCACACCTGCACGCGCGAGGCGCTCGATGTGCCACACGATGAGCGGCTTGCCGCCCGCTTCGAGCAGCGGCTTCGGCACCGTGTCCGTGAGCGGCCGCATGCGCTCGCCGCGCCCGGCGGCGAGGATCATCGCTTTCATCAGAACGTATAGCCGACCTGCGGCTTGCGTTGCTCGAGTTCGTCCAGCAATGCAATCAGCGGTCGCAGCTCGCCGTAGCGGTTCGCCGTGGCCCGCACGTAGCCGAGGAAGCGCGGCGTGTCCTCGAGGTAGCCGCGCTTGCCGTCGCGGTAGTTGAGGCGCGCGAAGATGCCGAGCACCTTCATATGGCGCTGCAGCCCCATCCATTCCACGTCGCGGTAGAAGGCGCCGAAGTCGGGATTCACCGGGAGTCCGGCGTGCCGCGCCTGCTCCCAATAGCGGATGGTGCCGTCCAGCACTTCGCGCTCGTCCCAGCTGATGAAGGCGTCGCGATACAGCGACGCCAGGTCGTAGGTGATCGGACCGTACACCGCATCCTGGAAATCGAGGATGCCCGGGTTGGGGTCAGTCACCATCAGGTTGCGCGGCATGTAGTCGCGGTGCACGTACACGCGCGGCTGGGCCAGGTTGTTCGCGACGATGGCAGCGAAGGTCTTCTCGAGGGCGTCGCGCTGGGCTTCGCTCAACTGGACGTCGAGGTGCCGGGCGACGTACCAATCGGGGAACAGGTTGAGTTCACGCCGCAGCAGCGCTTCGTCGTAGGGCGGCAGCACGTGCTCGCGCGAGGCGAGCTGCCAGCGGATCAGGGCGGCGGTCGCGTCGGCGAAGAGATCCGGTGCGAGCCCGCGATCCTTCTCCAGGGCGGCGAGGTAGGTGGTGTTGCCCAGATCGGTGAGCAGCAGGAATCCGCGTTCGAGGTCCTGTGCGAGCACCCGCGGCGCGTTGAGGCCGGCCTCGGCGAGCAGTCCAGCCACCTGCACGAACGGGCGGCAGTTCTCGTGCTCGGGCGGTGCGTCCATCACGATCCAGGTGGAGGCGCTGTCCGTCGCCCGGAAATAGCGCCGGAAGCTCGCGTCGGCCGAGGCCGGCGTCAGTTCACAATCGCGGCCAGGCAGCGCACCGCGCAGCCAGACACGCAGTTCGTCGATTCGATCCAAGGGTTTTCGTCCATTCTCGCCATATACTTGCGGCAATTCTAACAAGCACCCCGCGACAAGCCCGATGTCCCGAATCCCGCGCTGGGTCGCCGCCGCCATCGTCATTTCGCCGCTCGTCGGTCACGCGCAGGAACTGGGGCTCAAACTCAAGCCGCAGGTCGAGCTGATGACCGGGCCCGGCGAAGAGGACGGTGCGGAGACGCCGCTCTTCATCGAGGCCGATGCCGTCTCCGGGACGCAGAACCAGAGCTTCGACGCCGACGGCAAGGTGAGGATCCGCCAGCGCGGCCGCACCATCTTCGCCGATCACCTGCACTACTCGATCCCGGACGAGCAGCTGACGGCCACCGGCAACGTCCGGCTCGACCGCCGCGGCGACGTGATCGAGAGCGACAAGCTGTTCCTCGACATGAAGACGGAACAGGGCTACGCGGAATCGCCCGAGTACTACTTCCGCGCCTTCAAGGCGCGCGGCAAGGCGGAGAAGCTCTACCTCGACAGCCGCACTCTGTATCGCGGCGAAAAGGGGACCTACAGCACCTGCGAGATCCCGGAGAAGGGCTGGTACCTGCGGGTCGGCAAGCTGAAGCTCGATCGCGACAAGGACAAGGGTGTGGCCCGCAACGCGACCGTCGTGTTCAAGGGCTGGCCGATCCTGTACACGCCGTACGTGGATTTCCCGCTGTCCAGCAACCGCAAGACCGGTTTCTTAAGCCCCACCTACGGCACCACCGGCAAGAGCGGCTTCGAATTCACGCTGCCCTTCTACCTGAACCTGGCGCCCAACTACGACTGGACCATAGCGCCGCGCGTGCTGGCCAAGCGCGGCATCCTGCTCAACAACGAGGTCCGCTACCTGGGCCACACGTACACGGGCATGCTGAACGCCGAGTACCTGGAGAACGACCGCGAGCGCCAGGGCGACACCCGGTACGCACTCGCGTTCCGCCACACGCAGACGTTCATGCCGGGGCTCACGGGCAACCTGAACCTGCAGAAGGTCTCGGACGACGAGTACTTCGTCGACCTGTCGAACCGCATCGCGGTCACGTCGCTGCGTACGCTGCCGCGGGAAGGCGGCCTCACCTACTCGACCGGCTGGTGGACGCTGTCGGGCCGCGCCCAGAGTTTCCAGACCCTGCAGGATCCGAACGCGCCCATCACGCCGCCCTACGCGCGCCTGCCTCAGCTCAACCTCGGGGCGCAGCGCACCAACCTGCAGGGCTTCGATCTGGGGTTCCAGTCTGAATACGTCTCCTTTTCGCACCCGACGCTGGTCAACGGCCAGCGGACGATCCTCTATCCGAGCGTGATGTTCCCGCTGCAGAAGTCGTTCGTGAACATCGTGCCGAAGGTCGGTCTGCACTACACCAGCTACTCGCTGGACGGCACCACCGGCATCGATACGGCCACGCGCGTGCTGCCCATCTTCAGCGTGGACAGCACCGTCACCTTCGAGCGCAACACCAACCTGTTCGGCAAGGCGTTCCTGCAGACGCTCGAGCCGCGGCTCTACTACGTCTACATCCCGTTCAGGGACCAGAACCAGCTGCCGGTGTTCGACACGGCCGTGGCCGACTTCAACCTCGCCCAGATCTTCACCGAGAACCAGTTCGTGGGCGGCGACCGGATCAACGACGCCAACCAGCTCACCACAGCGGTGTCGAGCCGCCTGATCAGCCCGGTCGACGGGCAGGAACGCCTGCGGATGACGCTCGGCCAGCGCTTCTTCTTCAAGGACCAGCAGGTGACCCTGCCCAATGTGGCGGTGCGCACCCAGAACCGGTCCGACCTGCTCGCCGGGCTGAGCGGCCGGGTGACCGAAAACTGGTATACCGACTTCGCCATCAACTACGACATGAGTTCGAACCGCCAGGACCGCAGCACCTTCGCGCTGCGCTACAACCCCGAGCCCGGCAGCGTCTTCAACGTGGGTTACCGGTTCAACCGCGACAGCTTCGAGCAGACCGACTTGTCGGCCCAGTGGCCCATCACCGAGAGGTGGAGCGGCGTGGGCCGCTACGCCTATTCGCTGCGCGACGGCCGCGCGGTCGCGACCATCATGGGGCTCGAGTACAATGCCGGCTGCTGGGTCGCGCGCTTCGTCGCGCAGCAGTTCGTGACTTTCACCCAGGACAACGTGCGGCAGCTCTTCTTCCAGATCGAGTTCAGCGGCCTGTCGAAGATCGGCTCGAACCCGCTGGAAATCCTGCGCCAGAACATCGGCGGCTACCAGCGAATGAACGCTTTGCCGCAGAGCCAGCTCCAATCCGACTACTATCCGTCGCAGTGACGGCCCGCCGGCCACCCCACCGTTTATGAGCAACCCGATCCGCACCCTCCTCGCCTGCCTGTTCGCCGTGTGGGCCCTGCCGTCCGGCATCGCGGCCGAGGGCACCAAGGGCGGTCCCATCCTGCTCGACCGCGTGCTGGCGATCGTCAACAACGAGGTCATCTCCAAGATCGAGCTGGACGAGCAGGTCAAGCTCGCCACGCGCCAGCTGATCCGTCAGGGCACGCCCCTGCCGCAGCAGGCGCTGCTGGAGAAGCAGCTCCTCGAGCGGATGGTCACCAGCCGCGTGTTGCAGCAGGTCGGCCGCGAGACCGGCGTGCGCATCGAGGACGCGCAGCTTGAGCGCGCGATCGCGCGGCTCGCGCAGGATAACAAGATGTCGGTCGAGGCGTTCCGCAACAACATGGTGGAGGACGGCGTCGACTACGTGAAGTTTCGCGAGGAGGTGCGCAACGAGATCGTGGTGACGCGCCTGCGCGAGCGTGAGGTGGACAGCAAGATCGTGGTGTCCGACGCCGAGATCGACACCTATCTGCGCACCCAGCAGGCCTCGGGCCGCAACGACGAATACAACCTCCTGCACATTCTCTTCACCGTGCCGGAGGCCGCGAGCCCGGACCAGATCCAGGCGCGGCGCGCGCGGGCCGACGAGGCGCTCGGGAAGCTCAAGGGCGGCGCCGACTTCAAGCAGATCTCGGCGAGCTACTCCGATGCGCCCAATGCGCTGCAGGGTGGCGAGCTCGGCTGGCGCGCAGCGGGGCGGCTTCCCAACATCTTCGTGCAGGCAGTGACGTCGATGAAGGTGGGCGAAGTCTCGGGCGTGCTGCGCAGCCCGAACGGTTTTCACATCCTGAAGCTCGTGGACAAGCGCAGCAACGTGCAGCAGATCGTGGTGCAGCAGACCAAGGCGCGCCACATCCTCGTGCGGCTGAACGAGGTCGTGGCAGAGAGTGAAGCGAAGCGCCGCTTGTCGGAGATCCGCGAGCGCATCGCCAAGGGCGCCGATTTCGCCGAGCAGGCGCGCCTGCAGTCCGAGGACGCTTCCTCGGTGCGCGGGGGCGATCTCGGCTGGCTGTCGCCCGGCGACACCGTGCCGGAGTTCGAGCAGGCCATGGACGCCCTGAAGCCCGGCGAAATCAGCGAACCGATCCAGACGCCCTTCGGCTGGCACCTGATCCAGGTGGTCGAGCGCCGCACCGAGGACCTGACGAAGGAACGCCAGCGCCAGCTCGCGCGCCAGGCGATCCGCGCGCGCAAGTCCGACGAGGCGTTCACCGAGTGGGTGCGCCAGCAGCGCGACCGCGCCTTTGTCGAATACCGCAACGAAGAACGCTGAGCACGACCGGCGCCCGTCCGGTCACATCCCGCGCAAGCGCTTCGGCCAGCATTTTCTCGGCGATCCGTTCTGGGTGCGACGGATCGTCGAGGCGATCGCGCCGCGGTCCGGCGAGTTGCTGGTGGAGATCGGCCCCGGTCTCGGGGCGCTCACGGAGCCGCTGCTCGCGGCTGTCGATCGTCTGCACGTGGTCGAGATCGATCGCGACATCGTCGCCCGTCTGGAGAGCAGCCATCCGCGCGAACGGCTGATCGTGCATGCCGGCGATGCGCTGGCGTTCGATTTCGGTTCCGTGGGGTCCGATCTGCGGCTGGTGGGCAACCTGCCCTACAACATCTCGACCCCGCTGCTGTTCCACGTCGCGGCCCAGGTCGCCCATGTGCGCGACGCCCACTTCATGCTGCAGAAGGAGGTGGTGGACCGCATGGTCGCCGCACCCGGGGGCAGCGAGTACGGCCGCCTCTCGGTGATGCTCCAGTACCGCTTCGCGATGGACAAGCTGTTCAACGTGCCGCCGGGCGCTTTCCGTCCGCCGCCGAAGGTGGATTCATCGATCGTTCGGATGATTCCGTACGGCCGGTTGCCGCACCCGGCCCGCGACGAGCGCTTGCTCGGCGAAGTGGTGACGCGCGCCTTCACGCAGCGTCGCAAGACACTGCGCAATGCGTTGTCCACCTATCTGACAGCGACGGAACTGGAAGCGCTCGGCATCGATCCGGGTGCTCGGCCGGAGACCCTCGACGTCGCTGCGTGGGTGCGCGCCGCGGACTGCGTCGCGGCGCGAGCGCCTACGCCGCCTTCCGCTGGATGAATTCGATCTTGTAGCCGTCGGGATCTTCGACGAAGGCGATCACGGTGGTGCCGTGCTTCATCGGCCCGGCTTCGCGCGTCACCCGGCCGCCGCGCTGCTTCACGTCGGCACAGGCCTTGTAGGCGTCATCCACCTCGAGCGCCACGTGGCCGTAGCCGGTGCCGATCTCGTAGGCTTTGGTGTCCCAGTTGTGGGTGAGCTCGAGCACGGCTTCCTTGCTTTCGTCGCCGTAGCCGACGAAGGCGAGCGTGAAGCGGCCGTCCGGGTAGTCGTTGCGACGCAGAACCTTCATGCCCAGCACGTTGGTGTAGAAGTCGATGGAGCGATCCAGATCGCCCACCCTGAGCATAGTGTGGAGAATGCGCATGATCGGGTATTCCTCGTTTTGGCCTGCTCTCAGATCTCGATCAACTCGAAATCGTCCTTGCGCGCACCGCATTCGGGGCAGACCCAGTTCATCGGCACGTCCTCCCAGCGGGTGCCCGCGGGGATGCCTTCTTCCGGAAGGCCGGCGGCTTCGTCGTAGATGAAGCCGCAGATGAGACACATGAAGGTTCGAAAGGGCGCTGCGGCATCGGACATGTGAAGAGAATTGCAGGTGGGGTTTCGGATAAAATTTCATTTTATAGGCAAACGGCCGCGACGCCACATGATCTCCGCACCACCGATCGTCCTGACATTCGCGGCAACGGACCCGAGCGGCGGCTCGGGTGCGCAGGCGGACATACTCACGCTGAGTTCCATGGGCTGCCATCCGCTGTCGGTCATCACCGCCGTAACCATCCAGGACACCTCGGGCGTGGAAGACGTCATGGCGCTCGACGCCGATTGGGTCGCGGGACAGGCGCGCTGCCTGCTCGAGGACATGCCGGTCACGGCGTTCAAGATCGGCCTGCTCGGCAGCGTGGAGGCGATCACCGCCATCGCCGAGATCGTGTCCGATTACCCGGACATCCCGCTGGTGCTCGATCCGGTGATGAGCTCCGGCCGCGGTGACGAGCTGGCGACCGACGACATGGTGGCCGCGATGCGCGAATTGCTGGTGCCGCAGACCACGGTCATCACGCCGAACGGCCTCGAGGCCCGGCGCCTCGCGCAGGATCCCGACGACGATTCCGACGATCCGAGTCCGGCCGAATGCGCGCGGCGCATTCTCGATTTCGGCTGTCAGTACGTGCTGTTGAGCGGCACCCACGACAACACGCCGCAGGTGATCAACACGCTGCATTCGGCCGACGGCGTGGTGCGCTCCGACGATTGGCAGCGGCTGCCGGGGAAGTTCCACGGCGCCGGCAGCACGCTCGCGGCCGCGCTGGCGGCGACCATCGCCAACGGCCTCCCGATGCCGGAGGCCGTGCGCGATGCGCAGGAGTACACGTGGCAGGCGCTCAAGTTCGCCTATCGGCCCGGCATGGGTCATCCTGTGCCCGACCGCCTGTTCTGGGCGCGTGAAGAGGAACGCGATGCCGATTGAAGGTCTGTACGCACTGACGCCGGAACAGCCGGACGAAGCCATCCTGGCTGCGCAGGTCGAGGTGGCACTGGGGGCCGGACTGCGACTGTTGCAGGTTCGCAGCAAGCTCGGGCGCGACTTGCGCGTGCAGCAGACCAAGCGGTTGGTCTCCTTGTGCCGGCGCTACGGTGCGACTTGCATCGTCAACGACGATCCCGCGCTCGCGGCGGAGGTTGGGGCCGATGGCGTGCATCTCGGACGGGAAGACGGCACCGTTGCCGAAGCACGCCGACTGCTCGGTGCCGGTGCGATCGTTGGCGTTTCCTGCTACGACGATCTCATCCGCGCACAGCGTCTGCGTGCTGAAGGCGCGGACTATGTCGCTTTCGGCAGTTTCTTCCCGTCTTCGGTCAAACCCAACGCCGTGCGGCCTCCGCTCGATCTATTGACCCATGCCCGCACCGTGCTCGATTGTCCGATCGTCGCGATCGGCGGTATCACGCTCGACACCGCGCCGCTCGTGCGCGACGCGGGCGCGGACGCGATCGCGGTCATCACCGATGTCTTCTCCGCGACCGATGTCGGTGCGCGGGTTCGTGCCTATGGCCGCCTGTTCGAGCGTGCCGTTCATCCGGAATGAAAAGAGGATCATGACTTCCCGCAACGAGACCCTGTTCGAGAAATCCCGACGCGTCATCCCCGGTGGTGTGAACTCGCCGGTGCGCGCGTTCCGCTCCGTGGGTGGTACGCCGCGGTTCTTCACCCGCGGCAAGGGCGCGCGGGTGTGGGATGCAGACGGCAAGGAATACATCGACTACGTCGGTTCGTGGGGACCGATGATCGTGGGGCACTCGCATCCGGACGTGGTGAAGGCGGTGCAGGACGCGGCGGCCGAGGGCCTGTCGTTCGGCGCACCGACCGAGCGTGAACTGGAAATGGCCGAGCTCCTCACGAAGGTGCTGCCGTCGATCGAGATGGTGCGGCTGGTGAGTTCGGGTACCGAGGCCACGATGACGGCGATCCGCGTCGCACGCGGCTTCACCGGACGCAGCCGCATCGTGAAGTTCGAAGGCTGCTATCACGGCCACGCGGACGCGCTGCTGGTGAAGGCCGGTTCGGGACTGCTCACGCTCGGGCAGCCGAGTTCCGCGGGCGTGCCGGCGGAGACCACGCAGCACACGACCGTGCTCGACTACAACGATGTGGCCGGTTTGGAGCGAACCTTCGCCGAGCTGGGCCGGGAGATCGCCGCGGTCATCATCGAACCGGTGGTGGGCAACATGAATTTCGTGATGCCGACACCGGCGTTCCTCGACGCACTGCGCACCCTTACGAAGAAGCACGGCACCGTGCTGATCTTCGACGAGGTGATGACGGGCTTTCGCGTCGGACCGCAGGGAGCCCAGGGATTGTTCGGCATCGAGCCGGACCTCACCACGCTGGGCAAGGTGGTGGGCGGCGGCATGCCGCTCGGTGCGTTCGGCGGCCGGCGCGAGATCATGGAAAAGCTCGCGCCCCTCGGGCCGGTGTACCAGGCCGGCACGCTGTCGGGCAATCCGGTGGCGGTGGCAGCGGGTCTTGCGACGCTCAGGCTGGTACAGGCACCGGGTTTCTTCGATCGAGTGAGTGCATCGACGAACAAACTGGTCGATGGTCTGGTGAATGCCGCCAAGTCACGCGGCGTGCCATTCTCCGGCGCGTGCGTCGGTGGCATGTTCGGCTTGTTCTTCCGCGCAACGGCGCCGACCAGCTACGCGGAAGTGATGTCGAGCAGCAAGGAGCAGTTCAACCGCTTCTTCCATCTCATGCTCGATCGCGGCGTCTATCTCGCGCCGTCCGCCTTCGAGGCGGGTTTCGTTTCCTCGGCCCACGGTGAAGCCGAGATCGCCGCGACCATCGCGGCGGCGGACGACGCGTTCAGCCGGCTGGCGGCTTGAACGCGTGATCAGTCGATCAACGCAGGCCGGCGGCGTATTCCGCGAGCGCCGCGATCTCGCGGTCGGTCATCTTCGCCGCGATGCTGCGCATCATCGAGTTCGCGTCGTTGGCGCGCTCGCCCGCACGGAACGCCTTCAGCTGCGCGATGGTGTAGTCGGGATGCTGGCCGGAAAGGCGCGGGTACTGGGCGGGAATGCCGGCGCCCGTGGGCGAATGACAGGCGGCACAGGCGGGCAGACCGCGTTCCGGGTCACCGGCGCGGTAGAGCTTCTGGCCGAGGGTGACGAGGGCGCGATCCTTCGCCGCGGCGGGACGCAGTTTCTGCGAGGCGAAGTAGGCGCCCAGGTTCTTCATGTCGTCGGCCGAGAGATTGGCGGCCATCGGGGCCATGATGGCGTTGGCGCGGGCACCGCTCTTGAAGTTGTCGAGCTGCTTCGCGATGTAGGCCGGGTGTTGCTGAGCGAGGTTGGGATTCATGGAGATGGCGCTGTTACCATCCGGCCCGTGACAGGCACCGCACACTCCCGCGAGCGCCTGACCCTTGGCCGGGTCGCCGTGCGCGGTGGATTCTGCGTGCGCGAACGCGGCGGTCATCAGGCCGACGACGAGCGCGGCCGACTTGAAGCTCAACATGTACGACTCCTCGACTGGTTGCGCGAGTCTCGCGCGGTTTCCGCTTACGGGCACCGTCGGCGATCTTCGATGCAGTGCATAAATACGCGGATAATCAGAAACAAAGCGCAGTTTAGCCGATTTGCCCGCAAATCGGCCAGCGCCAGCGCGGAGTGGTCGACGTGAGCGCCTTCAACCGGGCCGTTTATGTTGCGAGCGCGCACGACCGCAAGGAACTCATTCCGGATGGCGGCTGGGAGGTCGCCTTCGCCGGGCGATCGAACGCCGGCAAGTCGAGCGCCATCAACGCGATCACGGGCCGCACACGTCTCGCGTTCGCCAGCAAGACACCGGGGCGTACCCAGCTCATCAACTTCTTCGGGTTGGGCGAGGAACGCTACCTCGTGGACTTGCCCGGGTACGGGTATGCCGAAGTTCCAGAGAAGGAGCGCCGTCGCTGGGGCGAGTTCGTCTCCCACTACCTGCTGGAGCGCCGGGCGCTGCGGGGCCTCATCGTCATCATGGACGCCCGTCATGCGCCGACGCCGCTCGATCAGCAGCTGCTCGACTGGTTCTTGCCCACGGGCAAACCCGTGCATATCCTGCTCACCAAGGCCGACAAGCTGTCGCGGCGGGAGGCGACGCAGACGCTGGCCGAGGTGCGCGCGGCGGTTCGCAGCGCGGGACCGTCGTGCACCGCGCAACTCTTCTCCAGCCTCAAACGCACCGGGATCCGGGAGGCCGAGGTGGTGCTGAAGCACTGGCTCGATCTGCCGGAAGGAAGAGAAAAGCCCCCGGTTGAAGGGGATTGAAACCGGGGGCAAGGCCTTTTACTGGAAAAGGCACCCGCTCAGGGAGGAGAAGCGGGAGACGAGAACGTCCGCCGATATGAGCCTCCGGGACGCCAGTTAGTTCCGCTTTGCAGCAATCTCTCTTCGACAACAACGATCCGTCGTACCTGAACCCATGCAGACCCTCGGCCGATTCCCCCATCGCCGCATGCGCCGCAACCGCCGCGATGCCTTCTCCCGCCGTTTGATATGTGAGCACACGCTCACGACGAATGACCTGATTTATCCCGTGTTCGTGATCGAGGGCAACGATCGAACCGAGCCGGTGCCGTCCATGCCCGGGGTCGAACGCATGACCCTCGATCGCCTCCTCGAGGTGGGTGGCGAATGCATGAGGCTGGGCGTGCCGGCCATCGCGCTGTTCCCCGTGGTCGGCGACGAGCGCAAATCGCTGGATGCGGCCGAGGCCTACAACCCCAAGGGTCTGGCACCGCGCGTCGTGTCCGCCCTCAAGAAGGAATATCCGGAACTGGGCGTCATCACCGACATCGCGCTCGACCCTTACACCAGCCACGGACAGGACGGCCTGATCGACGACTCGGGCTACGTGCTGAACGACGAGACCATCGCGGTGCTGGTCCGCCAGGCGGAATGTCATGCCGATGCCGGCGTGGACATCGTGGCGCCGTCGGACATGATGGACGGCCGCGTCGGTGCGCTGCGCCAGCATCTCGATGCGAAGGGGCATCAGCGCGTGCGCATCATGGCTTACTCGGCGAAGTACGCGTCCAGCTTCTACGGGCCGTTCCGCGACGCCGTCGGCTCCGCCGGCAACCTGGGCAAGGGCAACAAGCATACGTATCAGGTGGACCCGGCGAACAGCAACGAAGCGCTATGGGAAGTGGGTCTCGATCTCGAGGAAGGCGCCGACATGGTCATGGTGAAACCCGGCATGCCCTACCTCGACATCGTGCGGCGGGTGAAGGACACCTTCCAGGTGCCCACCATGGTGTATCAGGTGAGCGGCGAGTACGCGATGTTGAAGGCCGCCGGCCTGCAGGGCTGGATCGACGAGCGCAAGTGCGCCATGGAGGCGCTGCTCTCCTTCAAGCGCGCCGGCGCCGACGCCATCCTCACCTACTTCGCCCTGGACGCTGCCCGCTGGCTGCGAGAGGAGAAGTGACGTCCCCCCCGACGGGCCTGCGGCCCCTCCCCCCAGGGGGCCAGCCCGCTTGGGGCGGCCCGGCGCGGGCTGAGTGACGTTCCCCCCGACGGGCCTGCGGCCCTTCCACCCGAGGGCGTCAGCCCGGCTGGGGCGCTGGGTGAGCCGCGTCAGCGGTCGGTCAGCTTCGCCCGCCGATCGCGCTCGAGGCGGATAATGTAGCGTTGGATCATCGCCTCGGAAGCAGGCGGCAACTTGAAGAACATGCAGCCGGCCCGGCGATTGACGGTGCCGTTGCGCAGCGGCACCTCGAAGGTGTTGCGGACCTGCAGCGTGGTGGTGAGCAGACCCACTTCCGGGAGATCGATCCGGCATTGCTCCAGGGTGGTGCCGGGCTCGAGCTTCACCGTCTCCGGATAGCCGGTCACGCACACGCCGCCCAGGCTGATGTCGACCACGGTCAGCGTCAGCGTAGGGGCTTCCGGCTGCGGCACGAGGCACTTGAGCGGCTTCGCCACCGGTGTCTCGACGCGGTAGTACTCGCGTCGCTGGAACTTGAGCAGGGTCAGCGGCAACGGGACGCGCAGCGCGGGGCGGTTCTCGAATTCGATGGCCGTTACCGAGGGCACGTCGAACTGGATCTTGACCCGGTCCTGGCTGGTGACGAACGAGATGCGGTCGCTGCCGAGCAGCCGCTTGTTGGCCGCCAGCTCCTTGCTGGCGTCCAGGATGACGAAGCCGGCATTGCCGTCCACGGCAAGCAATGCCGTGATGGCGAAATCCTTGCCGTCGTTGAAGTAGGCAGTGACGATCTCCCCTGCCTGCATGACCGCCTTCAGGATGAACGCCACTTCGACGCGCGAGCGGACGAGGAAGCGGTCATCGTCCTCGTCGGAGGCGACGCTGCGGTTGGAGGTGCTGGGGGATTCCATGAATACCGAGGAAAGCGGGCGCTGTGCCAGCCTCCGTGTGAGTTGCGGCGGGTGGAAGGGAAACTTTAGCTTGCGGGAGGAGACGCCGTACCGGTGGCGCCCAGCTGATTCGCCAGCCAGGCCCGGCGCGCCCGCTCGATCGGCCGGCCCGCGTGGGTCGAGCGCAGCGGCTGGCGCAGATCCCGCACCTCGAACACCGCGACGTTGAAACGCGCCGCGTCGGTCTCGAACTCGTAGCTCGGCGCCTGCCGCGGCTCGTCGCCCGACCAGTAGCGGTTCTCGCGGGTGCGAAACGGGATGCCGCGATTGATGAGGAAGAGCTCGACTTCCTTCGCGCTGTCGGTGAACAGGTGCAGGTCGATCTCCGCGTAGCGCCCGGCGCTTCCGGAAAGCACCGGACCCACGAGATGCGGATCGAAGGCGGACAACGCGTCCATCATCTCGAGCGCCGCCCGGCGCAGCTCGACCACGCGCTCGGCCTGCTCGTCTGCCTGGTAGATCTGCTGGTACTCGCGCAGAGCCTCCTCGACCTCTTCGTTGTCGGGCAGGTTGCGGGTGTCCGGTGCGCCGACCTGGCGGGCCGCCTTGCGCTTCGCCAGGGCGAGGTCGTCGATGCCGTCCTGGGCCATCAGGCGCGCGGCGAGATGAGCGATGCGCTGGCGCATCTGGCGGTTGGCGGCTTGATCTCTCGGCATGTTCGCAAAGGCCCCGGCAGCACAGAGCCTAGTAGATCTGGTCGTCGACGTCGTCCTTGCGTCCGGTGGGGGTCGCAGCGCCTTCGTCGTCCTCGGGCGGCATGTTCTCGTGGTAGAAGTACTCGACCATCCGGTTCGGAGCGCGATTGTCGCGCAAACCGGTGTCCGGGTTGATGGCGGCGGCCACGACGCCTTCCGGGGGCGAGGGTGGTTCGTCGGGCGTGTCCTTCAGCACGGCGCCCATATATGACATCCAGATCGGCAGTGCGGCCTGGGCGCCGGTCTCGCCGTTGCCGAGCGAACGCGGGGTGTCGAAGCCCATCCAGGCCACTGCGGTGATGCTCGGATTGAAGCCGGCGAACCAGGCGTCCATCTGTTCGTTGGTGGTACCCGTCTTGCCGGCAAGATCGGAACGTCCGAGCGCCAGTGCCCGCGCGCCGGTGCCGCCGCGGATCACGTCCTGCATCATGTTCGTCATCAGGAACGCGTTGCGCTGATCGATGACCCGCGGGGCCGTCTCGGGGACCGTCACGTACTTGGTGCGGGCGAGCGCGGTGCCGTTCGTATCCTCGATGCGGTCGATGAAGTACGGGCTTAGGCGATAGCCGCCATTGGCGAACACCGCGTACCCGGTGGCCACCTGCCACAGCGTGGCTGAACCCGCACCCAATGCCATCGTGAGGTAAGGCGGCACCAGTTTCGGATCGAAACCGAAGCGCGTGACGTAGTCCTGCGCGTACTGGGGACCGATGGCCTGCAGGATGCGGATCGACACCAGGTTCTTCGATTTCGTCAGCGCCACGCGCATGCGCATCGGGCCTTCGAACGTGGCGTCGAAGTTCTTCGGCTCCCAGACAGCCGACCCGGTTTCCGTGGCATCGAACGACAGCGGCGCGTCGTTGATGATGGTCGCGGGCGTGAAGCCCTTTTCCAGCGCCGCGGAGTAGACAAAGGGCTTGAAGCTCGAGCCCGGCTGGCGATAGGCCTGGGTCACGTGGTTGAACTTGTTGCGGTTGAAGTCGAACCCGCCCACCAGCGCCAGGACCGCGCCGGTCTTGTTGTCGAGCGCGACGAAGCCGGACTCCACCTGGGGCAGCTGGACGATCTGCCAGCCCAGGGTCGGATCCTTCTGCGCCCGCACCAGGGCGCCGGCCCGCAGTCGCCGGTTGGCGGGTGCCTTGTCGCCGATCATGCGCTGGGCGAACTTGAGCCCTTCCGTGTTCACTTCCGCCTTGCCCACACCCTTCACGTAGAGCTGGGCGGCCTTCTGGTCGATGGTGAGTACCAGGGCGGGAAGGATGTCGTCGCTTTCGGTTTCCTCGGCGAGGAGGTCTTCCAGGGTTTCCTCGGACGGCTCGGGCGGGAGCTGCGCGTAACCTTCGGCGCCGCGGTAGCCGTGGCGCCGGTCGTACTCGAGCACCCCGCGCCGCACGGCGGCGTAGGCGGCGTTCTGGTGCGCGCGCTTGATGGTGGTGATGACGCGGAAGCCGGCGGAGTACGCCTCGTCGCGATAGCGCTCGTACATGGCCTGCCTGACCATTTCCGTCAGGAAGTCCGCACGGGTGGCATACGTCTGCTGGGTGGTGTGCAAGCGTATCGGCGCCTTCACCGCGGTGTCGAACTGCTCGGCGCTGATCATGTTGAGTTCGCGCATCCGCCGCAGCACGTATTCCTGGCGTGACTTGGCCCGCGCGGGGTTGGCGATCGGGTTGTAGCGCGAGGGTGCCTTCGGCAGGCCGGCGAGCATCGCCGTTTCGGAAAGGCTCAAGCGGTCCAGCGACTTGCCGAAATAGGTCTGGGCGGCCGCTGCGAAGCCGTAGGCGCGCTGTCCCAGATAGATCTGGTTGATGTACAGCTGAAGAATCTCGTCTTTTGTAAGGTTATGCTCGATCTTGAAGGCCAGCAGTGCTTCGTTGAACTTGCGGGTGAACGTCTTCTCCTTGGTGAGGAAGAAGTTGCGGGCCACCTGCATGGTGATGGTGCTGGCGCCTTGACGCGCTCCGCCCTGGATGAAATTCGAGAACGCGGCGCGCGCGACCCCGATGTAGTCGATGCCGCCGTGCTCGTAGAAGCGCTCGTCCTCCGCGGCGATGATCGCTTCACGCATCGCCTTGGGCACGTCCTTGATGCGGATCAGGGCCCGACGTTCCTCGCCGAACTCCCCGATCAGGTCGCCTTCGCTGCTGAAGATCTGCAGCGGGATCTTGGGGCGGTAGTCAGTGAGTGCTTCGAGGGACGGCAGGCTCGGATAGGCGACGACGGCGGCATAGCCGGCCAGCAGCCCACCGGCCAGGAGCGTGGCCAGCAGCAGAAACACTGGCAGCAGCCACCAGCGGAAGGACATGGGCAAGGGAATTGCTTAAGGGGATCAGTGGGGTGGAAGGGTTTCTTGCAGTTCCTTCCATTATATGAGGGCCTCCCGGCCCCGCCAAAACTTAAACCCCACTTTCCCAAACTTGATTTGCATTTGCGGCTAGTATCTAATGTAAATTGTACATTATTGGCGTAACTCGCCCATGTTCAAGGGAAAACTGGATCTAACGCCCGCATCAGAGTTTCTCGCGAACCTGATGAAGCCCAAGGCTCCGCCGCTCATCGGCGTGGACATCAGTTCGTCCTCGGTGAAGATGGTGGAGATCGCCGCGGCCGGCAAGGGCCGATATCGCCTCGACCGTTATACCGTCGAACCGCTAACGAAGGATGCGGTGGTCGACGGCAACATCATGAACCTCGAGGAAGTCGGCGAGGCGGTCAAGCGCGGCTGGAAGAAGATGAATACCCGCGTGCGCAATCTGGCGCTCGCCCTGCCCTCGGCTGCCGTCATCACGAAGAAGATCGTGATGCCCGCTGACCTGCGTGAGGAAGACCGCGAAGTCCAGGTCGAGGCCGAAGCCAATCAGTACATCCCGTTCGCCCTCGAAGAGGTGAACCTCGATTTCCAGATCCTCGGTCCGGCGCCCAGCAGCCCGGAAGAGGTGGAAGTACTGATCGCCGCCTCCCGTAAGGAGAAAGTCGAAGACCGCGTGGCGGTTGCCGAAGCGGCCGGTCTCAAGGCGGTCGTGATGGACATCGACGCCTTCGCCTCCCAGACCGCCTTCGAACTGATCGAATCCCAGCTCCCCGACGGCGGCCTCGACCAGACCATCGCCATGGTCGACGTCGGCGCGTCGATGATGAACATCAACGTGCTGCGCAACAACCAGTCGGTCTACATGCGCGAGCAGCCGTTCGGCGGCAACCAGCTCACGCAGGAGATCCAGCGCGTCTTCAACCTCTCCAGTGAAGAGGCGGAGGCGGCCAAGAAGAACGGCGGACTGCCCGGCAACTACGAGCCGGAGGTCCTCAATCCGTTCATGGACACGCTCGCGCTGGAAGTCACGCGCGCGCTGCAGTTCTTCTTCACCTCGACGCAGTTCAACCAGGTGCATCACATCATTCTCGCCGGCGGCTGCTCGACCATCCCCGGGCTGGACGAGGTGGTCTCCAAGCGCACGGGAGTGAACACGCTGGTCGCCAATCCGTTCGCGGCGATGGAGAAATCGCCCAAGATCAAGGAGCGCCAGCTCGCCCAGGATGCACCGGCCTTGATGGTGGCCTGCGGCCTGGCCATGCGGAGGTTCGACGCATGATCCCAATCAACCTACTACCGCACCGCGCCCAGCGCCGTGCGGCGGCCAAGCGCCAGTTCTTCGTCCTTGCGGCGATGGTGTTCGGCCTCGGCGTGGCGATCGTGGCGCTGGTGCATACGTACTTCGCCGGCCAGATCGAGTACCAGGCGGGTCGTAACCAGTATCTCGAAGGCGAGATCGCGGTGCTCGATCGCCAGATCGACGAGATCAAGAAACTGAAGGAGCAGACCCAGGCGCTGCTCGAGCGCAAGAAGGTGGTCGAGTCGCTCCAGTCGAACCGTTCCGAGACCGTGCGCCTGCTCGATCAGCTCGTGCGTCAGTTGCCCGACGGCGTCTATCTGAAGACGGTCAAGCAGATCGGGCCCAGGGTCAACGTCGTCGGCTACGCGACCTCGAATGCCCGCGTCTCGACTCTCATGCGCAACTTCGAAGCCTCGCCCTTCCTCGAAGCGCCGGGTCTGGTGGAGATCCGTGCCGTTCAGATCGACAAGCAGAACCTGAACGAATTCAACCTGAACGTGAGCCTTACGCGCGAGAAGGAAGGTCCGGCCGCGGCCGGCAAGCCGGCGCCCAAGGGTCCGCAAGGCTAAGGGGCAGTGCCATGACTCTCGACGACCTGAGAAGGCTCGATCCCCGCGACGTCGGCAATTGGCCGGTGCTGCCCAAGCTGGGCGTGCTGGTCCTGATGCTGCTGTTGCTCGTGTTCGGCGGCTACTGGTTCGACTGGAAGGACCAGTTGGATGAACTCGCCTCCGAGCGCCAGAAGGAAACCGACCTCCGCGCGAAGTTTCTCGACAAGAAGGCGCAGGCCATCAACCTCGAGGCCTATCGCAAGCAGTTGGCCGACATCGAACAATCCTTCGGCGCGATGCTGAAGCAGTTGCCGAACCGGTCCGAGATGGAAGCCTTGCTGACCGACATCAACCAGGCCGGGCTTGGCCGCGGCCTGCAGTTCGAGCTGTTCCGTCCGGCCCAGGCCGAGACCATGTCCGAGTTCTACGCCGAGCTGCCCATCACCATCAAGGTGACCGGCGCCTACCACGACATCGGTGCCTTCGCGAGCGACGTGTCGCAGCTTTCGCGCATCGTCACGCTGAACGACATCGCGCTGCAGATCGACAAGGAAAAAGGTCTGACACTCGAGGCGATCGCCAAGACCTATCGCTACCTCGACGATGCCGAAGTGGCCGCGCAGAAGAAACCGGCCAAGGCGAGGAAATGATGAAACGCGCACTGACGTTGATCGCAGTGACGGGGCTCATCGCCGGTTGCGGCGGCGAGCAGTACCAGGACCTGCGCCAGTTCGTGAAGGAGTCGGGCGCCAACATGCGCGGTCGCGTCGAACCGCTGCCCGAAGTGAAGCCCTACGAGCCGTTCTCCTACGACGCCTTCGAATTGCCCGACCCGTTCAAGCCGCGCGCCGGCCAGTCGGCCGACAAGGCGCTCGGCGGCGGAGCCGGTCCGGCGCCGGACATGAATCGGCGCAAGGAAGCCCTCGAAGGCTACCCGCTCGAGAGCCTCAAGATGGTCGGTACCCTCCAGGACAAGACCAAGAAGATGTTCGCGCTCATCAAGACGCCGGACAACAACATCTACCAGGTCAAGGGCGGCAACTATCTGGGCCAGAATTTCGGCGTGATCTCGATGATCACCGAAACCTCGATCACATTGAAGGAAGTCATCCAGGACACCGCCGGTGTCTGGACGGAGCGGACGAGCAGCCTGCAACTGCTTGACGAAGAGGAGTCGAAGAAATGAGAACAACGCTTGCCGCAGCGTCCCGCTGCCTGACCGCTGCCGCGACGATGCTGGTGCTCCTTTGCGCCGGTCCGATTGCCTTCGCCGCCAATGGCGCCGAGGATGCGAGCCAGAACGCGATCTCCAACATCGACGTCACCTCTGCCTCCGGCGGGCGCGTGATCGTGAAGATCACCACCAAGGAGCCGCTCGCCAATCCGCCGGTCGGCTTCGCCATCAACAATCCGCCCCGCGTCGCCTTCGATTTTCCGAACACGGCGAACGGCCTGGGCAAACCCGGCAAGGAAGTGGGCAACACCGAACTGCGTTCGATCCGCCTCGGGCAGGCCGGCGGCCGCACGCGCGTGGTGCTGAACCTGGTTCGCCCCATCAAGTACGACACCGCACTGGACGGCAATACCTTCGTCGTGACCCTGCAGGCCGCGAGCGACATGGCCTCCGGTGCTCCGGCCGGCGAGGCCGCCAGTTTTGCGGCGAGCAAGGGCGCGGCGTCTCACGCGCTGGTCAACATCGACTTTCGCCGCGGCAAGGGCGGCGAAGGCCAGGTCGTGGTCGACATGTCCGACAACGCCACCGGCATCGACCTGCGCCGCCAGGGCAAGTCGGTGATCATCGATTTCATCCAGACCGACATCCCCGGCATGCTGCAACGCCGCCTGGACGTGGTCGACTTCGCGACGCCGGTGGACACGATCGAGGCCACCAAGCAAGGCGGCAACGCACGCATCGTGATCTCGCCGCGCGGCAACTGGGAACATTCCGCTTACCAGACCGACAACCGCTTCATCGTCGAGATCAAGCCGGTGGTCGAGGACCCGAACAAGATCGGTGCGGCTTCGGGCCGCGGCTACACGGGCGACAAGCTGTCGCTCAACTTCCAGAACATCGAAGTGCGGGCGGTGCTGCAGGTGATCGCGGACTTCACCGGCCTCAACATCATCACGAGCGACACCGTCGGCGGCAACCTGACTCTGCGACTGAAGGACGTGCCCTGGGACCAGGCGCTCGACATCATCCTGCAGTCGAAGGGCCTCGACATGCGCAAGAACGGCAACGTCGTGTGGATCGCCCCGCGCGACGAGCTCGCCACCAAGGAGAAGCTGCAGCTCGAAGCGCAGCAGCAGATCCAGGAACTCGAGCCGACCCGCACCGAGAGCTTCCAGCTGAACTACCAGCGTGCCGATTCGCTGCAGAAGCTGCTGTCCGATCCGGCGCAGCGCGTGCTGTCCAAGCGCGGCAGCGCGGTGGTGGATCCGCGTACCAACACGCTGTTCGTGCAGGACACGCCCAGCAAGCTGGAAGAGATCGCGGCGCTCATCAAGAAGATCGACGTGGCGGTGAAACAGGTGCTGATCGAAGCGCGCATCGTGGAAGCCACGGACACCTTCGGGCGCTCCCTGGGTGCCCGCCTCGGTACCCTGGACCTGTCGGCCCGCGGCGATGCCGGGATGAGCATCGGTGGCGGCAACCGCGCGTACCTCGGCGGTAACGTCCGAAGCGTCGGCGTGCAGACCTTGCAGGCCCAAGACTACGCCCAGTCGTTCTTCCCGGATTCGCTGGCGGTCAACCTGCCGGCGGCTTCGCTCGGTCAGGGCCTGACGGCAGGCGCGTTCACGCTGTCGCTGTTCAACTCCAGCCAGACCAAGTTCCTGAACCTCGAAGTGTCGGCCCTGCAGCTCGACGCCCGCGGCAAGATCGTCTCCAGTCCGCGCGTCATCACCGCCGACAATGTCGAGGCGAACATCGAACAGGGTACGGAAATCCCGTACCAGACGGCGACCGCCTCGGGTGCCACCAGCATCAGCTTCCGCAAGGCGACCCTCTCGCTCAAGGTGAAGCCGCAGATCACGCCCGACGACAACATCATCATGAAGCTCGATGTGCACAAGGACAGCGTCGGCGCGCAGACCACTGCGGGCCCGTCCATCGATACCAAGCAGGTCACCACCGAAGTGCTGGTGGAGAACGGCGGTTCGGTCGGCATCGGCGGGATCTACACGCAGGACGAGTCGACCCAGGTCAACAAGATCCCGGTCCTGGGCGACATTCCGGTCATCGGATTCTTCTTCCGCAACGAGCGCCGGTTCAACGACCGGCGCGAGCTGCTGGTGTTCGTGACCCCGCGCATCCTCAAGGAGAACCTGTCGCTGCGCTAGCGCGACGACGGAGCTCCCCGCTCGAAGCCCCGCGGCAACCCTGCGGGGCTTCGTGTTTTCGGGCTTCCCGCAGGCGATGCACTACAATCGGCCCATGATGGAAACCGGGCAGACCACCGCCGAGAGCCTGCAGACGCTGCCGGAAGCGCGGCCGCGCGAGAGCGTTTTCCTGGTGGGTTTGATGGGCGCGGGCAAGACCTCGGTGGGCAAGATGCTCGCGAAGCGCCTCAACAAGACCTTCTACGATTCCGACCACGTGATCGAAGCGCGTACCGGGGTACGCATCCCGGTGATCTTCGAGATCGAAGGCGAGGCGGGTTTCCGCGGCCGCGAATCCGCGGTGCTGCAGGAGCTGACGGCGCTCGACAACATCGTGCTCGCCACGGGCGGTGGCGCGGTGCTGGCACCCGAGAACCGGGAGGCGCTGCATGCCCGCGGCACCGTGGTCTACCTGCGCGCCAGCGTCGACGAGTTGTGGAACCGTACACGGCACGATCGCAACCGTCCGCTTCTGCAGACGGCCGATCCGCGCGCGCGCCTCGCACAACTGCATGAGCAGCGCGATCCGCTGTACCGCGAAGTCGCGCACATCGTGCTCGACACCGGGACCCAGAGCTTGAAATCGCTGATCGGGCGGCTGGAAGCGAGTCTCGCGCGCCGCGCGGCGGACACGGAGCAGCACGCCTCGTGATCGCAATCGAGGTGGGCCTGGGGAAACGCAGCTATCCGATCTACATCGGCAGCGGGCTGCTGGCGCAGGCGGCGTTGATCACGAAGCATCTCGCGCAGCCGCGCGTGGCGGTCGTGACCAACGAGACGATCGCGCCGCTCTACCTCGATGGCCTGCGCAGTACGCTGCAGGCAGCGGGTGTCGACGTCCTGCCGATCGTCCTGCCCGACGGGGAAAGCCACAAGGTCTGGGGGACCCTCAACATCGTCTTCGATCGCATGCTCGGCGCGCGCTGCGAGCGCAAGACCACGGTGGTAGCCCTGGGTGGAGGCGTGGTGGGCGATCTCGCCGGTTTCGCGGCGGCCACGTATCAGCGCGGTGTGCCGTTCATCCAGATCCCGACGACGCTGCTCGCGCAGGTGGATTCCTCGGTCGGCGGCAAGACCGCCATCAATCATCCGCTCGGCAAGAACATGATCGGCGCGTTCCACCAGCCGGCGGCCGTCATCGCGGACACCGATACGCTGCGCACATTGCCGGACCGCGAGCTGTCCGCGGGTCTTGCCGAGGTCATCAAGTACGGCATCATCGGCGATGCCCCGTTCTTCGACTGGCTCGAAGCGAATCTCGATCGGCTGCTCGCACGCGATCCGGGCGCGCTCGCCTACGCCGTGCAACGGTCCTGCGAGAACAAGGCCCACGTGGTGGCGATCGACGAGCGGGAGACCGGACCACGCGCCATGCTCAACCTGGGACACACCTTCGGCCACGCCATCGAAGCGGGCCTGGGCTTCGGCGAATGGCTGCACGGCGAAGCCGTGGCCGCCGGCATGGTCCTGGCGGCGCGCGCCTCCCGGGTACTGGGCCACATCGGCGATGCGGAAGTGCAGCGCATCGAGCGCATCCTGGTCCGCGCCCGGTTGCCGGTGCGGTCCCCCGATCTGGGCTTCGAGCGCTGGCTCGAGCTGATGGGCCACGACAAGAAGGTGGAGGGGGGCAAGACCCGCTTCATCCTCATAAAGCGCCTGGGCGAGGCGTACATCGACGCCGATGTGCCTCGCGAGGTCCTCGAACAGGTGCTGGCCCCCGCGGCGGCGCATGCCTGAACTCGCGGTCTTCGCCGGCCGGCCGGAAACGTCGCGCGGCCGGCGCATCCCCGAGCCGCTGCCCGAGGGGCGTTCCGAGTACCAGCGTGACCGCGACCGGATCGTCCATTCGGCCGCCTTCCGGCGGCTGGAGTACAAGACGCAGGTCTTCGTGAACCACGAGGGCGACCTGTTCCGCACGCGACTCACCCACTCCATCGAGGTGGCCCAGATCGGCCGCTCGGTCGCCCGCAATCTCGGTCTCAACGAGGACCTGACCGAGGCCATCTCGCTCGCGCACGACCTGGGCCACACGCCCTTCGGCCATGCCGGTCAGGACGCCCTGAACGAGTGCATGCAGACCTACGGCGGGTTCGAGCACAACCTGCAGTCGCTGCGGGTGGTCGACCTGCTGGAGAGCCGCTATGGCGCCTTCGACGGGCTCAACCTCACTTTCGAGACGCGCGAAGGCATCCTCAAGCATTGCTCGCTCAAGAACGCCGCCAGGCTGGGCGACGTGGGCGAGCGCTTCCTCAAGCGGGAACAGCCGAGCCTCGAGGCCCAGCTCGCCAACCTGGCCGACGAGATCGCGTACAACAACCATGATGTGGACGACGGCATCCGCTCCGGCCTGATCAGCGTCGAGGCGTTGTCCGAAGTCGGCCTGTTCGCCCGACACCTGGCCGACGTCCGCAGGACCTACCCCGAGCTCAAGGATCGACGGGTGGTGCACGAGACCGTCCGCCGCATGATCAACACCCTGGTGAGCGACCTTACCCGCCAGAGCGCCGACAACGTCGCCCGGGCGGCACCCACCGATATCGACGCGGTGCGCAAGGCCCCACCCCTGGTCGCCTTCAGCGCGGGGATCCGGGCCGAGCAGCAGGAACTGAAGACCTTCCTGCGCCGCCACCTGTACCAGCACTACAAGGTGGCCCGGATGGCCTCCAAGGCCAAGCGCATCGTCCGGGAGCTGTTCGGCGCCTTCCTGGCGGAGCCGCGCCTGCTGCCCCCCGAGTTCCAGCGCCGGGCCGAAGAGGACCCGCCCCGTGCCATCGCCGACTATATCGCCGGTATGACCGACCGCTACGCCATCCGGGAGCACCGGCGGCTGTTTGCCGTGGAAGAGGATTGAGGGGGAGGTCCCCCGGGCCGGGCTGGCGGTCTGTTGCAGTGCATTGAAGCCACGCCGGGCATCGGGTTAACATTTCACCCCTTGTCCGTCGATTTCGTGCACTCATCATAGGTATGAGTGCCCGCGCATACCGCCCGGTCTCGAGACCACCGGCGGCGGCAAGGCCAGATTCCAGCAAGCTCCAAGAGGTATTCCGTGGCCCACCCGCATTTGCCGCCCGCGCAGGGACTCTACGACCCCCAGAACGAACACGACGCCTGTGGCGTGGGTTTCATCGCCCACATCAAGGGGCGCCGCAGCCATGAGATCGTCGAGCAGGGGCTCCAGCTCCTCAAGAACCTGACCCACCGGGGTGCCACCGGGGCCGACCCGCTGGCCGGCGACGGTGCCGGCATCCTGATCCAGATCCCCGACGCGCTGCTGCGCGAGGAGATGGCCAAACAGGGCGTGGAACTGCCGGAGGCCGGCGAGTATGGCGTCGGCATGGTGTTCCTCCCCCAGGAGCCCGCGAGCCGCCTCGCGTGCGAGCAGGAGATCGAGCGTGCCATCCGTGCCGAGGATCAGGTGCTCCTGGGCTGGCGCGACGTGCCGCGCGACAGCTCGGTGCTGGGCGAATCGGTCAAGCGCATCGAGCCGGTGATCCGCCAGGTGTTCGTCGGGGAAGGCCCCGACGTCACGGTCACGGATGCCCTCGAGCGCAAGCTCTACGTCATCCGCAAGCGCGCCGGTCACGCGATCCAGGCGCTGCGCCTGGAGCACGGCAAGGAGTTCTACATGCCGTCGCTGTCGGCCCGCACCATCGTCTACAAGGGCATGCTGCTGGCCGACCAGGTGGGTACCTACTACCACGACCTGCGCGATCCGCGCCTGCAGTCGGCGCTCGCGCTGGTGCACCAGCGCTTCTCCACCAACACCTTCCCCACGTGGGACCTGGCGCATCCGTTCCGGATGATCGCCCACAACGGCGAGATCAACACCCTGCGCGGCAATGTGAACTGGCTGCGTGCGCGCGAAGGCGCGATCTCCTCGCCGGTGCTCGGCAAGGACCTCGAGAAGCTCTGGCCGCTGATCTACCCGGGCCAGTCCGACTCCGCGTCCTTCGACAACGCGCTCGAGCTGCTGGTGATGTCGGGCTACTCGCTCACCCACGCGATGATGATGCTGATCCCCGAAGCGTGGGAGAAGCACACGCTGATGGACGAGAACCGCCGCGCATTCTACGAGTACCACGCCGCGATGATGGAGCCGTGGGACGGCCCGGCTGCCGTGGCCTTTACCGACGGCCGTCAGATCGGCGCCACGCTCGACCGCAACGGCCTGCGCCCCGCGCGCTATCTCGTCACCGATGACGATCTGGTCGTGATGGCCTCGGAAACCGGTGTGCTGCCGATCTCCGACGAGCGCATCGTCAAGAAGTGGCGCTTGCAGCCCGGCAAGATGTTCCTGGTGGACCTGGAGCTGGGCCGCATTATCGACGACAAGGAGATCAAGGATTCGCTGTCGGCCATCAAGCCCTACCGCGGCTGGATTGACCGCATCCGCGTAAAGCTCGATGACCTGCCCGAGCCCGCCAAGGCGCGCGAATGTTCGCAGATCGACCTGCTCGATCGCCAGCAGGCGTTCGCCTGGACCCAGGAGGACCTCAAGTTCCAGCTGCTACCGATGGCGCGCGACGGCGAGGAATCCATCGGGTCCATGGGCAACGACTCGCCGCTCGCGGTGCTGTCGGACAAGAACAAGACGCTCTACCACTACTTCAAGCAGCTCTTCGCGCAGGTCACGAACCCGCCCATCGACCCGATCCGCGAGGATCTCGTGATGTCGCTGGTGTCGTTCGTCGGGCCGAAGCCGAATCTGCTCGGCATCGACGAGACCAACCCGCCGATGCGCCTGGAGATCACGCAGCCGATCCTGGACGAGGAGTCCATGGCGAAGATCCGCGAGATCGCCGAGTCCACCGACGGGAAGTTCAGCGCGTACGAACTGGACATCTGCTACCCGGTGGCGTGGGGCCATCAGGCCATCGAAGCGCGGTTGGCGAGCCTGTGCGCCGAGGCGGTGGACGCCGTGCAATCCGGCTACAACATCCTGATCGTTTCCGACCGCAAGGTGGACAGCGAGCGCGTTGCCATTCCCGCGCTGCTCGCGACCTCCGCCGTCCATCAGCATCTGGTGAACAAGGGGTTGCGCACGTCCGCGGGCCTGGTGGTCGAAACCGGCTCCGCGCGTGAAGTGCATCACTTCGCGCTGCTGGGCGGCTACGGCGCCGAGGCCGTGCACCCCTGTCTGGCGCTGGAAACCATCCGTGCCGAAGCGGCCAGGTCCGCCGACGATCCGCAGGGCGACAAGGCGGTCAAGAACTACATCAAGGCGGTGGGCAAGGGCCTGATGAAGGTGATGTCCAAGATGGGCATCTCCACCTACATGTCCTACACCGGTGCGCAGATCTTCGAAGCCGTGGGTCTGTCGAGCAGCCTCGTGGAGAAATACTTCACCGGCACCACGTCCACGGTCGAAGGCATCGGCGTGTTCGAAGTGGCCGAAGAGTCGATCCGCACCCATCGAGCGGCCTTCAGCGACGACCCGGTGCTCGAAACGGCGCTGGATGCCGGCGGCGAGTACGCGTTCCGCATCCGCGGCGAAGAGCACATGTGGACGCCGGACGCGATCGCCAAGCTGCAGCACTCTACCAAGGCGAACAGCTACGCGACCTACAAGGAATACGCGAAGATCATCAACGATCAGTCCGCGCGGCACATGACTTTCCGCGGGCTCTTCGATCTGCGCATCGATCCTTCGAAGGCGATCCCCATCGACGAGGTGGAACCGGCCAAGGAGATCGTCAAGCGCTTCGCCACCGGGGCCATGTCGCTCGGGTCCATCTCCACCGAAGCGCACACCACGCTCGCCATCGCCATGAACCGCATCGGCGGCAAGTCGAACACCGGCGAGGGCGGCGAGGATCCGCGCCGCTACGCGCCGGTCAAGGCCGGCGAGACGCTCGCCTCGCGCATCGGCCGCGATCGCATCATGCGCGACATCGAGCTGAAGGAAGGCGATTCGCTGCGCTCCAAGATCAAGCAGGTGGCCTCCGGTCGCTTCGGCGTGACCGCGGAGTACCTGAACAGCGCTGACCAGATCCAGATCAAGATGGCGCAGGGTGCGAAGCCCGGCGAAGGCGGTCAGCTGCCCGGCCACAAGGTGTCGGAGTACATCGCCGAGCTGCGCTTCTCGGTGCCGGGCGTGGGCCTCATCTCGCCGCCGCCGCACCACGATATCTACTCGATCGAGGACCTGGCGCAACTCATCCACGACCTCAAGAACGCCAACCCGCGCGCGTCCATCAGCGTGAAGCTGGTGTCCGAGATCGGTGTTGGTACCGTCGCTGCGGGCGTCTCGAAGGCCAAGTCCGATCACGTGACCATCGCCGGCCACGACGGCGGCACGGGCGCCAGCCCGTGGTCGTCGATCAAGCATGCGGGCACGCCGTGGGAACTGGGTCTTGCCGAAACGCAGCAGACGCTGGTGCTGAACCGCCTGCGCGGCCGCATCGCGGTGCAGGTGGACGGCCAGATGAAGACCGGTCGCGACGTGCTGATCGGCGCGCTGCTCGGCGCCGACGAGTTCGGCTTCGCGACGGCGCCGCTGGTGGTCGAAGGCTGCATCATGATGCGCAAGTGCCACCTCAACACGTGTCCGGTGGGGGTTGCCACGCAGGATCCGGTGCTGCGCAAGAAGTTCAAGGGCCAGCCCGAGCACGTGGTGAACTTCTTCTTCTTCATCGCCGAAGAGCTGCGTGAGTACATGGCACAGCTCGGCATCCGCAAGCTCAACGATCTGATCGGCCGTTCCGATCTGCTCGACATGCGGCGCGGCGTCGACCACTGGAAGGCGCGCGGGCTCGATTTCTCGAAGATCTTCTACGCTCCTGCCATGCCGGCGGAAGTGGCGCGCTACAACGTCGAGAAGCAGGACCACGGTCTCGACAAGGCGCTCGACCATCGCCTGATCGAACTGGCGCAGCCGGCGCTGGAGCGCCGCGAGAAGGTCACGATCGAGATGCCCATTCGCAACGTGAACCGCACCGTGGGCACCATGCTGTCCTCGGACGTGGCGCGGCGCTTCGGCCACGCCGGCCTCGCCGATGACACGATCCACGTGAAGTTCGCCGGCTCCGCGGGCCAGAGCTTCGGTGCGTTCCTCGCGCAGGGCATCACGCTCGACCTGATCGGTGAGGCCAACGACTATGTCGGCAAGGGCCTGTCCGGTGGCCGCATCTCGGTGCAGCCGAGCCCGAAGTTCCGCGGCAAGCCGGGTGACAACATCATCGTCGGCAACACCGTGATGTACGGCGCCATCGCGGGCGAAGCCTATTTCCGCGGTGTCGGCGGCGAACGGTTCGCCGTGCGCAATTCCGGCGCCCACGCGGTCGTCGAAGGCGTGGGCGACCACGGCTGCGAATACATGACCGGCGGCACCGTCGTCGTGTTGGGCGGTACCGGACGCAACTTCGCGGCCGGCATGTCGGGCGGCATCGCCTATGTGCTCGACGACGATGGTACCTTCAAGTCGCGCTGCAACCTGTCCATGGTTTCGCTGGAACCGGTGCTCGCTGAGGCGGAGCAGGATGCGAAGGTCAATCGCGACGTGTGGCATCTCGGCGAAGCGGACGAAACGGTGCTGCGCCGTTTCATCGAACGGCACGCGAAGTATGCCGGCAGCACCCGCGCGAAACAGATCCTCGAGGACTGGGCGACGTGGCGCGCGAAGTTCGTGAAGGTCTTCCCGAACGAGTACAAGCGCGCGCTCGGCGAGCTCGCCGCCAAGGGCAAGAAACTCGCTGCGTAGTCGCAACCGGGGACGCGACGCCGGACATGGGTCCGGCTCGCGCCGATGCACGCAATTTCGAACAGAGCAAAAGCGATATGGGCAAGGTAACGGGATTCATGGAGTACCAGCGGCTCGTCGAGGCTTCCGAGCCCGAGGGCGAGCGCGTCAAGCATTGGCGCGAGTTCGTCGGCCATCTATCGGATGACGAAGCGAAGATCCAGGGCGCACGCTGCATGGATTGCGGCATTCCGTTCTGCATGCAGGGCTGTCCGGTCAACAACATCATCCCGGACTGGAACGACCTCATCTTCAAGCAGAACTGGAAGCTCGCGCTCGACACGCTGCACTCCACCAACAACTTCCCCGAGTTCACCGGTCGCGTGTGCCCGGCGCCGTGCGAAGCCGCGTGCACGCTTAACATCAACAACGATCCGGTGGGCATCAAGTCGATCGAGCACGCCATCGTCGACAAGGGCTGGGAGATGGGCTGGATCGTTCCGCAGCCGCCTCACCACAAGACCGGCAAACGCGTGGCCGTGATCGGCTCCGGGCCTGCGGGGCTCGCCTGTGCGCAACAGCTCGCGCGCGCGGGCCACGACGTGGTGCTGTTCGAGAAGAACGACCGCATCGGCGGTCTCCTGCGCTACGGCATCCCGGATTTCAAGATGGAGAAGGTCCACATCGACCGTCGCATCGCGCAGATGCAGGCCGAGGGCGTCGAGTTCCGTCCGGGGACGCTGGTGGGCGATCTGGGTCCCGACTCGTCGGTCACGAATCTCGCCACGACCACGATCGCGTCTTCGAAGGTGCTGGCCGAGTTCGACGCGGTCGTCCTGTCCGGCGGCGCCGAGCAGCCGCGCGATCTGCCGGTACCGGGGCGCGAACTGAAGGGCACTTACTTCGCGATGGAGTTCCTGCCTCTGCAGAATCGCGTGGTCGCGGGTGACAAGGTGCCCGACCAGATTCTCGCCAAGGACAAGCACGTGATCGTGATCGGCGGCGGTGACACCGGCTCCGACTGCGTCGGAACCTCCAATCGCCAGGGTGCGAAATCGGTCACCCAGTTCGAACTGTTGCCGAAGCCGCCGGTCGAGGAGAACAAGCCGCTCACGTGGCCCTACTGGCCGCTCAAGCTGCGCACCTCGTCCTCGCACGAGGAAGGCTGCGAGCGCGACTGGGCCGTGTCCACCAAGGCGCTGAAGGGTGAGAACGGGCAGGTGAAGACGCTGGTGGCTTGCCGCGTGGAATGGGTGAAGGACGACAAAGGCCAGATGAAGATGCAGGAAGTGCCGGGCTCGGAGTTCGAAATGCCGGCCGATCTCGTCTTGCTGGCGATGGGTTTCGTATCGCCCGTCGCGGGCGTGCTGGATGCCTTCGGCGTGACCAAGGACGCGCGCGGCAACGCCAAGGCCACCACCGACGGCAAGGGTTCCTACCAGACCAATGTGCCGAAGGTCTTCGCCGCAGGCGACATGCGCCGCGGCCAATCGCTGGTGGTGTGGGCGATCCGCGAAGGCCGCCAGTGTGCCCGCGCGGTCGACGAGTTCCTGATGGGGTCTACCGAGCTGCCAAGATGAAAGGCATCCGCAGTTCGAGGATGCCGATCGGTGGAAGAACGAAATCCGGGGATAAGAGCGACACCGAGGCGCGGGTTGTCATTTGATGCCTGATTCCTGATGCCTGACTCCTGATGCCCCCGAAGAACGACACGTTCCTGCGCGCGCTGCGGCGCGAGCCGACGCCCTATACGCCGCTCTGGATCATGCGGCAGGCCGGGCGCTACCTGCCCGAGTACAACGCGACCCGGGCGCGCGCAGGCAGCTTCCTCAACCTCTGCAAGAGTCCGGACTTCGCCACCGAAGTCACGCTGCAGCCGCTCGCCCGCTTTCCGCTGGATGCGGCGATCCTCTTCTCCGACATCCTGACCATCCCCGATGCCATGGGGCTGGGCCTCGAGTTCGCCGAAGGCGAGGGGCCGCGCTTCCGTCATCCCCTGCGCGACGAGAGTGATATCGCGAAGCTCGCAGCGCCCGATCCGTCCGGGAGCCTGCGCTACGTCATCGATGCGGTCGCGCAGATCCGCAAGGCGCTCGCCGGTTCCGTGCCGCTGATCGGTTTCTCCGGCAGCCCGTTCACGCTCGCTTGCTACATGATCGAAGGCCAGGGCGGCACCGAGTTCGAGCGGGTGAAGACGATGCTCTACGATCGTCCGGACCTGCTGCATCGTGTGCTGGCCGTGAATGCAGAGGCCGTGACCGCATATCTCAACGCGCAGATCGCCGCCGGCGCGCAGGCCGTGATGCTGTTCGATACCTGGGGCGGCGCCCTGTCGCAGGCAGCGTATCTCGAGTTCTCGCTCGCCTATCTCCAGCGCATCGTGCAGGGGCTGGCACGGGAGCACGAAGGCGAGCGCGTGCCCGTGATCGTCTTCACCAAGGGCGGCGGCATCTGGCTGGAGCACATTGCCGGGATCGGCTGCGATGCGGTCGGTCTCGACTGGACCGTCGACATCGGTGCAGCGCGCCGTCGCGTCGGCGATCGCGTGGCGCTGCAGGGCAATCTCGATCCATCGGTGTTGTTCGCGTCACCTGCGGTCGTGCAACGCGAAGCGGGCAAAGTGCTCGCCGCCTTCGGTCGTGGACATGGGCACGTGTTCAATCTGGGCCACGGCATCTCGCGCCATACATCGCCCGAGAACGTCGCCGCGCTGGTGGAAGCGGTCCACTCGCAATCCCGCGCCCAGCATTGAGTTCCGGGCCGATCGGCCCGGAAACCCGCGCCGATTCTGGACTTATGCACAGAGGTCCAGTACTGGCGCGGGATTCCAGAGCATCCCTCTCCCGTGCTGGGGAGGTAGTCATAAGCTTATGTTTCCCTGGGCTATTCGATCGTATGCTCGGGGTGACTTCCGCGATTCCAGAATGCAGGAGAAATTGCTCTTGACAGCTGTGGGGAACCTTCATCAACAGAATTATCCACAGGCTGTGGAGTTCCCGATTTTTCCTTTTGCAACGGGCTTCTTGCGCGTTTTGTTCGAGTTCGGTCGAACCGCGCAGCATTGATTTGTCATCACGCCACGACACCCCCGTTCATGCCATTCGTTCGTGTCGCGCTCGATGTTCCCGTCAATGATTCGTTCGACTATCGCGCCGATGACGCTCGTATCGATGATGTCGGCCGTCTCGCGGTGGTCCCGTTCGGGCGCGGGCGCAAGGTCGGGGTCGTCGTCGAGGTGACGGCGCACAGCGCTATCGAGCCGAAGCGCATTCGCGCCGTATCGCGCATCGCACGGGATCTCCCGCGCCTGCCGGAAGCGACGCTGGAACTCTTCCGCTTCTGCGCGCGCTACTACCACCATCCGCTGGGCGAAACGATCCTCAACGCGCTGCCGACTGCGCTACGCAGGCCGGACGGCACGGCGCTGGCAGCGCGCAGCGAATTTGTGCGGACCGCGGAAGGCGAGCAACGCAGCGTTGCCGACCTGCCCGCGCGCGCGCATGCGCAGCGTGCGCTGTTCGGCGCATTTGCGGTCGAACCGGTGCTCGCCGCCGAGCGGCTCCGCGAAGGGGGGCCGGCTGCCAAGCGCGCGTTGACCGCGTTGATGGAGCGCGGCTGGGTGATGGAGCGCGAAGCGGCATCGGCGCCTGTCGATCCGCTACCGCCTTCGTTGACGCCTGTGCCCGGACCCGAGCTCACGCCCGAGCAGCGCACGGCCGTGGACGCGGTCATCGCCGGCCTCGGCAGCTACCAGTGCCATCTGCTGTACGGCGTGACCGGCAGCGGCAAGACCGAGGTCTACCTGCGATTGATCGAGGCGGTGGCGCGACGCGGGGAACAGACGCTGCTGCTGGTGCCCGAGATCAACCTCACGCCGCAGCTCGAGGCGCGGCTTGCCGATCGCCTCGGGCGCGAGCGCCTGGCGATCCTACACAGTGGGCTCGCCGAAGGTGAACGGCTCGAACGCTGGCTGCGGGCCGTGCGCGGCGATGCGGTGGTCGTGGCCGGTACGCGCCTGGCGGTATTCACACCCCTGCCGCGCCTGGGCCTCGTCATCGTCGACGAGGAGCACGACGGTTCCTACAAGCAGCAGGAGGGCTTGCGCTACAGCGCACGCGATGTCGCCGTGTTCCTCGGCAAGCAGCGCAACGCGGCCGTGGTCCTGGGCTCGGCCACGCCGTCACTGGAGAGCTGGCGCCAGGCGCAGAACCAGCGCTATCGGCTGCTGCGGCTCTCGAGCCGCGCCGTCAGCCGCCTTCCCGACATCCGCACCGTCGAGACGCGCGGTGTGGCCCTGGTCGAAGGCCTTGCGCCCGCGCTGGTGGACGCGATCGGCCAGACCCTTGGGCGCAGCGAGCAGAGCCTGGTGTTCGTCAATCGGCGCGGCTTCGCACCCACGCTGCTGTGCCACGAATGCGGCTGGATCGCGCCCTGCCACCGTTGCAGTGCACGCCTCACGCTCCACGCGACAGGGCATCGATTGCGCTGTCACTACTGCGGCCATGAGGAGCAGATCTCGCAGTCGTGTCCGAGCTGCGGCAACCAGGACCTGCGTGCGCTCGGCGCGGGCACCCAGCGGATCGAGCAGGTGCTCGCCGCGCGCTTTCCGCAGGCGCGGATCGCGCGCGTCGATCGCGATTCGACCCGGCGCAAGAATGCGTTCCACGAACTGCGCGAACGCATCGAAGCGCACGATCTCGACATCCTGGTCGGGACGCAGATGCTGGCCAAGGGGCACGATTTCCCACGACTCACGCTGGTCGGCGTGCTCGGCGCCGACAACGGCCTGCTCGCCGCCGACTTCCGTGCCGAGGAACGCCTGTTCGCGCTGCTGTTGCAGGTGGCCGGCCGCGCCGGGCGGGCGGCGTTGCCGGGCCGCGTACTGATCCAGACCGAGTTTCCGCAGCACCCGCTGTTCCAGGCGCTGATCGCACACGATTTCGAGGGTTTCGCACGACAACAGCTGGAGCAGCGCAACGCGGGGGCGTTTCCCCCCTACCTGCACCAGGCGTTGTTGCGGGCCGAGGCGACCCAGGAAGCGCAGGTGTTCGAAGTGCTCGAGGACGCCGCCCGGCAGGCGCGGCCGATGGCCGCCGGCGTGACGATCTACGATCCGGTGCCCGCCTTGATGCCGAAGGTGGCCGGCAAATGGCGCGGCCAGCTGCTGATCCAGAGCGGATCGCGCAACGCGCTGCACGCCTTCCTCGACAACTGGTGGCCGCAGATCGGGTCCAAGCGGGTGCGGATGTCCATCGACGTGGATCCACTGGACTTCTGACCCCCTCGCATATAATCCCGCTGTTCAGCCAGGCCCGATCCATGTCGTCCACCGCAAGCTTCGACCTCAAATCCCATCTCGCCGGACTGTTCGAGACCGCGCTCGGCGTGGTTGCCCCGGAAGCCCGCGCAACGTCGGTAACGGTCGAGCGGCCCAAGCAGGCGTCGCATGGCGACTACGCGTCCAATGTCGCGATGCAGGTCGCGAAGCAGGTGCGCCGCAATCCGCGCGAAGTCGCGACGGCGCTGATCGCGCAGCTGCCCGCTTCGCCGTGGGTCGAGCGGGTCGAGATCGCCGGAGCCGGCTTCATCAACGTGTTCTTGCGACCTACCGCCAAGCAGGACGTGGTGCGCCGCGTGCTGACCGAAGGTGCGACCTTCGGCCGCGGCACGTTCGGTCTGAGGCGCAAGGTGCAGGTGGAGTTCGTGTCGGCCAATCCGACCGGCCCGCTGCACGTGGGCCACGGTCGCGGCGCGGCGTACGGCGCGAGTCTCGCCAACGTGCTCGAAGCCGCCGGCTTCGACGTCCAGCGCGAGTACTACGTGAACGACGCCGGCCGGCAGATGGACATCCTGTGCATCTCGGTGTGGATGCGCTATCTCGAACTGTGCGGCGTGGACGTGCCGTTCCCGGTCAACGGCTACCAGGGCGACTACGTGCGTACGCGAGCCACCGAACTGAAGGCGATCGACGGCGGACGGTTGAGCCATCCCGCTCAAGCCGTGCTGGACGGCTTGCCCGCCGCGCCCGAAGGCGACGAAGCCGCCGTGGAGGCGCGCATGGATGCCTTGATCGAACGCGCCCGCACGTTGCTGGGTCCGGCGTTCGAACATCTCACCCGGATCGTGCTCGATCGCCAGCTCGACGAGATCCGCGACGTGCTGACGCGGTTCGGCGTCACGTTCGACATGTGGTACTCCGAGCGCTCGCTCTATGAATCGGGCCGTGTGGCGAAGGCGCTGGAGGCCCTCGACCGGGCCGGACACCTCTACACCCAGGACGGCGCCCGCTGGTTCCGCTCCACCGCGTTCGGCGACGACAAGGACCGCGTGGTCCAGCGCGAGAACGGGCTGTACACGTACTTCGCCTCCGACATCGCGTATCACCATGACAAGCTGCAGCGCGGCTTCGAAGTGGTGATCGACGTCTGGGGCGCGGATCACCATGGCTACATTCCTCGCGTGAAGGCAGCCATCACCGCGCTCGGCGGTGACCCCGCACAGCTTCAGGTGCCGCTCATCCAGCTCGTCGCGCTCTATCGCGGCGGCGAACAGGTGCGGATGGGCAAGCGCAGCGGCAGCTACGTGACGCTCGAGGAGCTGTGCGACGAAGTGGGCGTGGACGCGACACGCTACTTCTATCTGGCGCGCAAGAGCGACCAGCACCTCGACTTCGACCTCGACCTCGCCAAGTCCCAGAGCAACGACAACCCGGTCTACTACATCCAGTACGCGCACGCGCGGGTCGCGAGCGTGTTGCAGCAGTGGGGTGGCGATGCGGGCGTGCTCGCCGGCGCGGATCTGTCGCCGCTCGACAGTCCCGCGGAGATGCAGATCATGCAGCGCCTCATCGATTTTCCCGACGCGATCGAAGCGGCCGCGCGCGATCTGGCGCCGCATGGCATCGCGTTCTACCTGAAGGAAGTCGCAGCCGATTTCCACAGCTACTACAACGGCACCCGCTTCCTCGTGGACGAAGAACCGGTGAAGCTCGCGCGTCTGGCGCTGGCCGTGGCGGTCCAGCGGGTTCTCAGGAACGGCCTCGCGCTGCTCGGCGTGAGCGCACCGGAGAAGATGTAGTGGCGGGGCGGGACTACAAGAACGGCCGCGACGGCGGTCGCAGCGGCGGCAAAAAACGCGGCAGCACGATGCTGGTGGGCATCGTCATCGGCGTGCTGGTGGGACTGGCGGCGGCATTGGGTGTCGCGCTTTACATCAACAAGGCTCCGAGTCCGTTCGTCGATCGCAAGCCGGGCGAATCGGCGCGCGAAGAGACACCACCGCCGAAGCCCGCGCCCAAGGCCGAGAAGATCGTCAAGCAGCCGGATACGCCGCCGGCCTCGTCGAAAGACGGGAAGGACGGGAAGGACAGCGGCAAACCACGCTTCGAGTTCTACGGCATCCTCCAGGGCAAGGAGGAGGCGGTCAAAGAGAAGGACATGAAGCCGGCCGCGCCCAAGGACGTCTACTATCTCCAGGCCGGAGCGTTCCAGAGTGCCGCCGATGCCGACAACCTCAAGGCCAAGCTGGCCCTAGCCGGCATCGAGGCCACCATCCAGACCGCCCTGCTGCCGGACAACAAGACCTGGCACCGTGTCCGCCTGGGGCCGTTCACGAGCGTTGAAGACGTGGGCAAGGCCAAGGCGCGGTTGAAGGAGAACCAGATCGAAGGTCAGCTCATCAAAGTGAAGGACGCCGCCCCGAAAACCTGAGGCCGGCACAACCAGGAGGTTCGATGAAACTGCTCAAAGCTCTCGCGATCGCACTGCTGTTCGGCGCCGGCCTCGCCCAGGCGGCCGAGGGGCCGCCGCCCGTGCCCGAGAAGGAGTACAAGCTGATCAATCCGGCGCAGCCCACCGACTCGCCCGGAAAGGTGGAGATCCTCGAGTTCTTCCAGTACACCTGCGGGCACTGCTACGACTTCGAGCCGTTCGTGAAGGCCTGGAAGGCGAAGAAGCCGAAGGACGTCGAATGGCGTTACGTACCCACGGTGTGGGACGAAGCCCGTATTCCGCAGGCGAAGCTGTACTACACGCTCGAAGCGATGGGCCTGCTCGATCAGCTGCACGACAAGGTCTATGCCGCCATCCACGAGAAGAACGTGCGCCTGACCGAGCGGCCGATCCTGTCGCAATGGATCGCTGCGCAGCAGGGTGTGGACGCGAAGAAGTTCGAGGAAACGTACGACTCCTTCGGCGTCAACAACAAGGTGCAGCGCGCCGCACAGCTCACCAAGGCCTACACGATCCGCGGTACGCCCACGGTCATCGTGAACGGCAAGTACACGACCGGTCCGGGCTATGCCATCGGTCCCAACGGCACCGTGGACAACGAGCGCCTCAACCAGATCCTGAACGGACTGGTGGCGATGGAGCAGAAGGGCAAGAAGTAGCTCTTGAGGCGGTGGCCGAAAGCGTTGAGTCCGCGCGCTGAGAGCTGCTCGATGCTTGAGGGGTGTGCCCCCATCCCAACCTTCCCCCACGCTGCGCGTGGAGGAAGGAGTGCCCGTTGTTCGCGATGTGCCGACCAGATGCACTCCTTCCTCCGTCGCAGGCGGGGGAAGGTTGGGATGGGGGCAAGCCCCTCCCCATGACCGAACGCGTCATCATCACCGGCGCATCGTCTGGCATCGGCGCCGCGCTGGCGCGGCAGTATGCGAAGCGTGGAGCGATCCTCGGACTGATCGCCCGCCGGCAGGCGGAACTCGATGCGCTGGCCGCCGAACTCGGTGGGACCGTGGCGACCTACGCCGTCGACGTGCGCGATGGCCCTGCGCTGGCCGCCGGCGCGAGCGACTTCATGAACCGCTTCGGCACGCCCGATGTCGTCATCGCCAACGCCGGCGTGAGCGCGGGCAATCTGACGCATCTCGACGACGACATCGAGACCTGCCAATGGATCCTCGACGTGAACGTGATGGGGATCGTGAAGACGTTCCAGCCGTTTCTGAGCGGCATGCTCGAGGCGCGTCGCGGTACGTTGGTAGGGATCGCCAGCGTTGCCGGCATCCGGGGGCTGCCGGGTGCGGGCGCGTACTCGGCCTCCAAAGCAGCCGCGGCGACGTACCTCGAGAGCCTGCGCGTGGAATTGCGCGGCAGCGGCGTGAACGTGGTGACCATCGCGCCGGGGTACATCGCAACCAACATGACGGCGAAGAACCCCTATCGCATGCCGTTCATGCTGCCGGCCGACGAAGCGGCGCGACGCTTCGTGAAGGCGATCGATGCGCGCGTCGCCTACACGGTCATCCCGTGGCAGATGGGGATCGTCGCGAAGCTGCTGCGCATTCTGCCGCGGCCGTTGTTCGATCGGGCGTTTGCGGGTGCGAAGAGGAAACCTCGGCGGCAGGAGTTGTAAGTTCTTTGTCCCCATCCCAGCCTTCCCCCGCCGTCGGCGGGGGAAGGAGTGCATCTATCTGGTCTGCACATCGCGAACGACAAGCACTCCTTCCTCCACGCGCAGCGTGGGGGAAGGTTGGGATGGGGGCAATTCCCTACCTCAACACCAACCCCGTTACGGCCTCCAGCTCACCAATAGCTTCCGCCGGGTCCCCCACCTTGATCGTCGTCATCCCCAGCGCCTTCGCCGGCTTGAGGTTGATGCCCAGATCGTCCAGGTAAACGGCTTCCTGCGGCGCGATGCCGAGCTTCTCGCACGCCATCCGGTAGATCTCGGGCTCCGGTTTGCGGATGCCCACCTTGCTCGACTCGAGCACGAACTCGAACAGACCCACCACGTCCTGCCAGGCCCTCTCGCGCTCCTCTGACACGACACCCGGCCCGATGTCGCCGAAGTTGTTCGTGATGCACGCCGTGCGGAACACAGCCCGGCAACGCCGCAGTGCTTCCACCATCTCGGGGCGGATGTCGCCGAACAGCAGGCTCAGCACATCCCGACCCGGGACCGAATGGCCGAGAGCGCGCGCTTCGCGATCGAACTCGCTATCGAATTCCTCCGCCGTGATCTCGGCCCGTTCCAGCCGTGCCCACGCGTTGGTATCCGGATTGATCGTGTTGACCTTGCGCAACAGGCCTTCGGGCAGGTTGCGCTGTTTCTCGTAGCGCGAGAACGCGTCGAAGGGGCTGGTGCTGAAGACGCCCCCGAAGTCCCACAGGACCGCGCGGATCGACGGATTCCGCGCGCTGCTCACTTCTTTTTCTTCTTGTAGTCGTCGATGGCGCGCTTCAGGTCCTTCAGCTCTTCGCAGGGGATGGGCGAGCACAGCCGATTCAGCGCAGCCAGATGCTGTTCCGCCTTGGCGAGCTGGTCGGTGGCGAGATAGGCCTCGCCGATGTACTCGTGCGTCGACTTGCTGTTCGGGTTCAGCTTGAGCGCTTCGCCGTAGGCATAGAACGCGGCGTCGTACTGACCCTGCTTGCGCTGGGCAAAGCCGAGCCAGTTGTAGGCCTCGGCATTCTTGGGGTCGGCGGCGATGGCCTTCATCATCGCGGCGACGGCAGCAGGCCAATCGTGGGCATCGATCGCCTTGCGGCCGGCGATGAAATTCGGATCGGTGGACGCGTTGCCGTCATCGTTGCCCAGGTTGGCGAGACTGACGACGGGCAGCGACAGGACTGCGGCGGCGAGCAGGGCACGCAGGGTCGATGTGTTCATGGAGCTTCCTCCGAAGGGGCTACGTCCTGAAGATTTTAACGCGTCAGCCCGTGAAGAAGCCGACGCCATCCAGTTCCCGTACCAGCGAGCGGAAGTCCGCAGCTCCCTGGCTGGAAGGCGCGAACTCGAAGATGTCGCGCCCGTGCATGGGGCTTTCCGCCAGCGCCACTGATTCGTGGATGCGCGTCTCGCACACGATGCCCGGGTAGGTCTGCTGCAGCTCGCGGTAGATCTGGAACGAGAGCTTGCGCCGTGCGTCGTAGCGGCTCACCACGATGCGGCGGAAGAACTTCTTGCCGGTCTTGCGCTCCAGTACGTCGAGCGCCGTGGCGATCCGGTGCACGCCTTGCAGCGACAGGTAGTCGGCCGACAGCGGAATCAGCACGCGATCGGCCGCCATCAGCGCATTGAGCGTGAGCACGCCGAGCATGGGGCTGCAGTCCATGACGACCGGCATCGTGCTGCCCCAGCCGGCCTCCTCCAGTCCGCCCTGCAGCCGCTTGGTGATGCCCTGGTCCGCACCGTACAGCGCGTCGATCTTGGAGAGATCCAGCGATGCGGGAATCAGGCGGATGCCGGGCGGTACCTCGCGCACCAGGGTCTTCAGCGGCTTGCCGCTCTCGAAGTACGCAAAGATGCTCTGCGACCCAGGCACGCCTTTCACACCCATGGCGAGCGACAGGTGAGCCTGCGGATCGAGGTCGATCGCGACGGGCTTGCGCCCCGCCCGCGCCAGCGCTGCCGCGAGATTGAACGTGGTGGTCGTCTTGCCGACGCCACCCTTCTGGTTGAACACCGCGATCACGCTCACCGCCGGACTCTCCCGCCCCGTTGCTGCCGTCATGCGCACGGCGCTCTACTACCCGAGGGCCGGGCGGATTGCAACAGTAACTGACGTAGAATCCAAGGGCCCGTTCATCCGTGAGAGCGAAGGAGCACCGCTATGGCCACCGTCCGCCCCGTGTCGCAGTCGTCCTCCACCGGCAGCACTACCAATGCGGAACTGCAGCGCCGCAAGGATGCCGCCGTGCCGCGCGGCATCGGTGTGATGACGCAGGTTTTCATCGACCATGCCGAAAACGCCGAGATGTGGGATGTGGAAGGGCGGCGCTACATCGACTTCGGCGGCGGCATCGCCGTGCTCAACGTGGGGCATCGCCATCCGAAGGTGGTCGCCGCGATCGAGGCCCAGCTCGGCAGGATGACCCACACGATGTTCCAGATCACGCCGTACGAGCTGTACGTATCGCTCGCGGAGAAGCTGAACCGCATGACCCCCGGCACCCACGCCAAGAAGACAGCGTTCTTCTCCACGGGTGCTGAAGCGATCGAGAACGCCATCAAGATCGCGCGCGCCGCCACGGGCCGCCCCGGCGTCATCGCCTTCGGCGGTGCATTTCACGGCCGCACCCTGCTGGCCGCCGGTCTCACCGGCAAGGTCGCGCCCTACAAGCTGGGCTTCGGTCCCTTCCCCGGTGAGATCTACCACGCCCCCTTCCCGATCGACCTGCACGGCGTGAGCGTCGACGACGCGCTCGCCGGCATCCAGCACCTCTTCAAGTCGGAGGTGGAATCGAAGCGTGTCGCCGCGATCCTGATCGAACTGGTACAGGGCGAAGGCGGTTTCTACGTGGCCCCCGTCCCGTTCGTGCAGGCGCTGCGCAAGCTGTGCGACGAGCACGGCATCCTGCTGATCATCGACGAAGTACAGACCGGCTTCGGCCGCACCGGACGGATGTTCGCGCTGGAGCACTACGGGATCGTCCCGGACATCATGTGCATGGCGAAGAGCCTGGCCGGCGGCACACCCTTGTCGGCAGTCACCGGCAAGGCCGAGGTCATGGACGGACCGGCGCCCGGTGGACTCGGCGGCACCTATGCCGGCAATCCGCTCGCCTTGGCCGCCGCGCATGCCGTGATCGACGTGATCGAGGACGAGAAACTGCTGGACCGAGCGAATACGCTGGGCTCGAAGCTCGTGAAGAAGCTGGAGGCGTTACGGTCGTCGGTGCCGCAGATCGCCGACGTGCGGGGCCTTGGAGCGATGATTGCGGTCGAGTTCAACAAACCCGGGACTCACGAGCCGGACGCGGACTTTGCGAAGCGGGTGCAGATGAAGGCATTGGAGCGGGGGCTCGTCCTTCTGACGTGTGGCGTTTATGCGAATGCCTTGAGATTCCTGTTTCCGCTCACGATTCAGGACAAGGTATTCGACGAGGCACTGGGAATACTGGAAGCAGCGATGATGAGCGAAGCAAAAGGGTAGGAGCATCGCCGGAAGGAAGGAGGGTAAGGATCGAGCAGCTGCACGACGGCCTTCTGGCAGCGGCTGCGCTCCTCAACGCGGCCGCTGTGGAGATCCGCGTCGCGTTCATTACGGCTGTTCGACGACATTCCATGTCGAAATCGACCCGGCTCGACCGTCGTAGGGGTGTAGGAGGAACATTCCCCCACCCCGACACGAGGAGCACGACATGCGTTTCATGATCTTGGTCAAGGCAACGGCGGACAGCGAGGCTGGCGTGATGCCTAGCGAGCAGATGCTGGCCGAGATGGGCCGTTTCAACGAAGAGCTGGTGAACGCCGGCCTCATGGAAGCCGGAGAAGGGTTGCATCCCAGCTCGAAAGGAGCACGCGTGCGCTTTTCGGGCAGGAACCGGACGGTGATCGACGGACCGTTCACCGAGACCAAGGAACTGGTCGCCGGGTTCTGGATCTGGAAGTGCAAGTCACTGCAGGAGGCGATCGAGTGGGTCAAGCGGTGCCCCAATCCCATGCCGGGTGAATCGGAGATCGAGATCCGGCAGGTGTTCGACGCGGAGGATTTCGGCGAGGCACTCACGCCGGAACTGCGTGACCAGGAGGACCGTCTGCGCGCCAAGGTCGCGGAGCAGACCAAGGCTCGGTAACGCCGGAGCGGAGTAGCATTCCCGGAAAGGCATCGACATCCTGGGAGAGCGCGCATGCTCGACGTGGCAGAGGTACAGAAGTTATTGGAGCCGCTGTTCCCCGGTCTCATGGGCGTGCGCCTGCTCGAACTCTCGCCGGAGCGTGTCCTCGCCGAGATGACGGTCCGCCCCGATCTGTGCACCACCGGCGGCATCATGCACGGTGGTGCGTACATGGCCTTCGCGGACACATTGGGTGCGGTGGGCACGCTCGTGAATCTCCCGTCGGGCAAGGGCACCACGACCACTGACTCCAGCACCAAGTTCATCGCCGGGGCAAAGGTCCACACGCGCGTTCTCGGCGAGACCAAGGCGCTGCACCGTGGGCGAACGACGATGGTCTGGCAGACCAATGTCACCAACTCGGACGGCAAGCTGTGCGCCGTCGTCACGCAGACGCAGCTCGTGCTCGAGCCTCGATCATAGGCGTCACGAACCGTGATCCGCATCCGTGAGATCGATCACATCGTCCTGCGTGTCGTCGATCTGGACCGGATGATCCGGTTCTACTGCGATGCGCTCGGGTGCACCGTCGAGCGTCGGCAGGACGAACTCGGTCTCGTTCAGTTGAGGGCGGGGCGCTCGCTCATCGACCTGGTTCCGGTGGACGGCAAACTCGGGCGACTCGGCGGTGAGGCTCCCGGGCGGGAGGGCCGGAACGTGGATCACTTCTGCGTGCGCGTGGAGCCGTTCGACGAGCCCGCCGTCCGCAGACATCTGGAGGTCCACGGCGCATCGCCCGGGCCCGTGGAGCAAAGATTTGGAGCGGAGGGGACGGGACCTTCCATCTACGTGGCGGATCCGGAAGGCAACGTCGTTGAACTCAAGGGTCCTCCCGATCGGTAGTCAGCCCGGAGCGCGCTCGATGGACGACGTCGGAACGCCGCCCATGTACCCGCGCCTCGTGCGGCGAGTGCGGGCGGTGTTGTTCGCCACTGTCGTGTTTGTTCTGCTGATATTCGGCTGGATGCTCAGTTTGCCGGCGATGGTCGACTTCGATCTGCCCGTGAAGGTCGCGCCTCTCGTCGTTGCGTTCCTCGTTCTCGAACCGGGCCTGGTGGCCTTCACCGGCGGCACGCTGGGTCACCACTTCATGGGCTTGCGCGTTCGCGATGCGACGCACGACCGCTACATAGGCTTCTTCCGGGCCATGGGGCGCGAGACCCTTCGCAATCTGTTCGGGTGGCTGTCGTTCGTCTTCGTGTTCGTGACCGGCTGGCGAGGGCGCCTTCCCGGATGCCGTAGAGTACCGGCACCGACCCCGGCGGCCGGATCCCCGGATTTGCCCTTGTGAGGTTCCTCATGCGAGTACACATCCTGTCGTGGTTCCTGCTGACAATGCCTGCCGTGACGCTCGCAGCGCCCGAGGCCGACTACCGCGCGCTCGGCGAAGCCCATCCTCTCGTCGGCAAGTGGCGCTGGACTCGCGCGGCGAACTCCTGCACCGAGGTGTACGAATACCGGGTCGACGGCACCCTGCTGGTCACGAGCGGCGACGAGAAGACCGAGAACAACTTCGCGATCGTCCGGAATCCCGATTCCAACGGGTTCTACGAAGCGCAGTTCAAGATCGTCAAGGACTACGGCGGCAAGGACTGCGCCGACAGCGAGACCGACGATACCGGCGCCGAGTTCACCACCTACGTCATCTTCGATCCGACCGGCGCCATGTACCTCTCCTGCCAGAAGCCGAATCTCGACGCGTGCTTCGGACCGTTGCGTCGGATCGACGAGTGACGCGTTCGGCGGAGGTGCTTCGCCGAGCTTGCCCGTGAGCGCACCTTTTCGTCATCGCCTGGCCGTCATGGCCGATCTGCCGGAGCTACGAGCGTTGATGGAGATGGCGATCCGCGAGCTGGTCGGTGCGTTCCTCGATCCGCCGCAGGTCGAGGCCTCCTTCGAGATCATGGGAGTCGACACGCAGCTCATCGAGGACGAGACGTACTTCGCCATCGAGGGCGACGGTCGGATCGTGGGATGCGGCGGGTGGAGCCGGCGCGCCACGCTGTTCGGTGGTAGCCACTTCAAGCAGCGGGACGGGCGGATGCTCGATCCCGCGACCGAACCTGCGCGGGTTCGCGCGATGTACACGCATCCGGCCTATGCGCGTCGCGGCATCGGTCGCCTGGTGCTCACGCTGTGCGAAGCGGCCGCTGCGAAGGAAGGTTTTCGCAACCTCGAACTGATGGCTACGGTCGCCGGAGAACCGCTCTATTCCGTCTACGGCTTCTCGGTCATCGAGCGCGTCGAAGTGCCGACCTCGAAAGGCGTGAAAGTGCCGGGCGCACGGATGGGGAAGCCGGTCGATCCTTGGCGACTCAACTCCTAGCGACCCGCCCTTTCCGGCGAGATCAGTACGGCCACACCCAATCCACGACCTCCGGCGCATCGATCCCATGCTCGTGCGCATGCCGCCGGCATTCGATCTGCTGGTTGCGGAAGCGCTCCTTCGCGTGAGCACCAGCCACCCTTAGCTTCTCCACGCGATCGATCGCGTCGATCGCCAGGCTGAAGCGATCGATCTGGTTCTCGATGGCCAGTTCCAGGGGCGTGTTGATGTTGCCCTTCTCCTTGTAGCCGCGCACGTGCAGGTTGTCGTGGTTGGTGCGGCGGTACGCGAGGCGGTGGATCAACCACGGATAGCCGTGGAAGTTGAAGATGACCGGCCGGTCGATGGTGAACAGGCTGTCGAAGTCGCGATCCGGCAGCCCGTGCGGATGCTCGCCGGGTGGCTGCATTTTGAAGAGGTCCACCACGTTCACGAAGCGGATCTTCAAATCGGGGAAAGCCTCGCGCAGCATGGCGGTGGCCGCCAGAGCTTCCAGCGTCGGGATGTCGCCCGCGCAGGCCATCACCAGGTCCGGCTCGCTCCCATCGTCGTTGCTGGCCCAGTCCCAGATGCCGATACCCTTCTCGCAGTGGACGATGGCGTCCTCCTTCGAGAGGTACTGGAGGTGGCTTTGCTTGTCCGAGACGATGACGTTGACGAGGTTGTGGCTCTCGAGACAGCGCGCGGCGATGACCAGCAGGCAGTTCGCATCGGGCGGCAGGTAGATGCGCGTGACCGACGGGCTCTTGTTCACGACCACGTCGATGAACCCCGGGTCCTGGTGGCTGAAGCCGTTGTGATCCTGTCGCCACACGGTAGAGGTCACCAGCAGGTTGAGCGAGGCGATCTCCTCGCGCCAGGTGATGTGGTTGCAGATGTCCAGCCACTTGGCGTGCTGATTGAACATGGAGTCGATCACGTGCACGAACGCTTCGTAGCTCGACAGGAAACCGTGCCGCCCCGTGAGGAGGTACCCTTCGAGCATGCCTTCGAGCGTGTGCTCTGAGAGCATCTCGATCACCCGCCCGTCGGGTTCGATCTGCGTCCCGTCGGCATCCTCGGGAAAGCGCTCGGCGATCCAGAACTTGCGGCTCACCTCGTAGATCGCGTCCAGCTTGTTCGACGTGTTCTCGTCGGGCGAGAACACGCGGAAGTTCGTCGGGTTGGTGCGCATGATGTCGCGCAGATACTCCCCCAGCGGGCGAGTGTTGCCGGTGCGATCGCGCCCCGGATTGTCGAGGGCAATCGCGTAGGACCGGAAGTCCGGCAGCCGCAGCGTCTTCCGCAGCAGGCCGCCGTTGGCGTGCGGATTCGCGCCCATGCGCCGGTGGCCTTCCGGTGCGAGCGCCTGCAAGTCCGCCATGGGAGTGCCGGCGTCGTCGAACAATTCGTCGGGCCCGTAACTGCGCATCCATTGCTCCAGCAACTTCAGGTGCGCGGGATTGGATTTCACGTCGGCGATGGGCACCTGGTGCGCTCGCCAGAAGCCTTCGACGCGATGACCGCCGATCTCCTTCGGTGCCGTCCACCCCTTCGGCGTGCGCAGCACGATCATCGGCCAACGAACGCGCTCCGGCTTGCCGGACGCACGGGCTTCATCGCGTGCTGCCCGGATCTCCGCCACGCACTCGTCCAGGGTCGCCGCCATCGCCTGATGCATGGTGTCGGGGTCCGACCCTTCGACGAACTTCGGCGTCCAGCCGTAGCCGCGCATCAGAGCGTCCAGCTCCTCGTGCGAGATGCGCGCGAGCAGCGTCGGGTTGTTGATCTTGTATCCGTTGAGGTTGAGGATCGGCAGCACCGCACCGTCGCGCACTGGGTTGAGGAACTTGGAGATATGCCACGAGGTGGCGAGCGGCCCGGTTTCCGCTTCGCCGTCGCCCACCACGGCGGCGACGATCAGTTCGGGGTTGTCGAACGCAGCGCCGCACGCGTGCGAAAGCACGTAGCCCAGTTCGCCGCCCTCGTGGATCGAACCGGGCGTCTCGGGCGTGCAATGGCTGCCGATGCCGCCCGGGAAGGAGAACTGGTGGAAGAAGCGCTGCAGGCCGTCGAGGTCGAGACCCTTGTCGGGATACACCTCCGAATAGGTGCCTTCCAGGTACACCGGCGCGAGCACGCCGGGCGCACCGTGACCGGGTCCCGCCATGAAGATCATGTCGAGATCGTTGGCGCGGATGACACGGTTCAGGTGCGTGTAGACGAACGACAGTGCCGGGCTGGCACCCCAGTGGCCGAGCAGTCGATTCTTGATGTGGGCCGGTTCGAGCGGAGCGCGCAGCAGCGGGTTGTCGCGCAGATAGATCATGCCCAGCGCGAGGTAGTTGCAGGCGCGCCAGAACGCATGCATCTGGCGCAGGCCATGGGCGGTTAGCGGTTGTCCGCGGACCGTACTGCGGGCCGGGCCATAGGCGCTGAGCTGCTGGTCCATGGGACCTCCTTACTTGGGTGCGCCCTTGCCGAGCGCATCGAACCGGGCGAGGAGGGGTTCGGCGCTTTCATCGCGCTCGAGATCGAGATTCTGCGCCGCGGCGGTCTCGTTGCCCTGGCGAGCGCGCATTCGCAGGGTGTCGGCATCCTGAAAGGAGAGGTCACCGATGTAGGTGGCCGGCGCCGTCACAGGTGCGGCGATGCTGCCCTGTGACAACACCGTGAACCCGGCGGCGAGCGACAGCAACGGGAGACGCTTCATGACCTTGCTTTCCCGGAACGTGCGTGCGAACCGCAATGATGCGCCCTTCGGCGACCGGAATCACGCCGCGGGATGTCGCGCGGTTGTCATACACTGCGCCTGCCAATTCGATGGGAGGGTGCAATGGAAGACGATCGCCACATGGTGATTTACTTCATGGACGGCTCGACCATGAAGCTGTCGTTTCCGAAGCAGGTGAAGAGCGACGAAACGGTGCCGGTCCGGCTCGACATGGCGCTCGACAAGCCCATGTTCATGGTCGAGGCGGACGGTGGCGTGATGGCGATACCCTTCGCGAACATCAAGTACGTCCGCATCTACCCGGCCCCCAAGGTTCTGCCGGACTATTTCATCAAGCACGCGCACGTCGAGGACTGAGATGTCACTGGCCGTAGCGGGGCCGCGTCCAGCGCAGCTGGGACGCACAGCCCATCGATGCATCTCGAGGCGGTGTGTGAGGGGAGAGGCCCCCGATACGCCTCCGGCGTCTCCGCCAGGCGGCCAGTCCGCTCGGGGCGGCACGGCTCAATCCTTGAGTTCCACCTCGATGAAGGCGTACTCGTAAGCGTTCGCGTTGATCACGTCGTGTTCGACGCCGGCCTTGCGCGTGTACGGCACGCCGGCCTTGAGGTCCACTTCGCGGGTCCCCTCCGGTTCCACCAGCCGCAGCTTGCCGTCCAGCATCGGCACGACCACGTAATCCATCTCGTGGCGGTGCCAGCCCGTTGCCGCGCCGGGCGCGAAGCGCCACTCGGTGACGCGCACGCGCTCATTGTCGATCTGGAGAGTAGGGCGGGCGGCAAGCGTCATGGGCGGGCTCCTGGCGGTGAGATGGACGGCGTCATCGCAAGGATAGAGGCAATCGCGCGGCTTGCGCTCAGTTCGTCCGGCCGTGCCGGTGTTTCGTGACCTCGAAGGACCGCACCTCGGGGGCTGTATTGCCCCATGAGGCGCGGACGTACGTCAGCACTGCCGCGACGTCCGCGTCGTTCAACGTCTGCGCGAACGGCGGCATGCCGTAGGGGCGCGGATTGCCCGCTGTCGCCGGCGGATAACCGCCGCTCAGGACCAGGCGGATCGGGTTGGCGACCGAGTCCATGGTGACGGCTCGGTTGCCGGCCAGCGCAGGCCAGGAACCGGGCGTGCCCTTGCCGTCTTTGCCGTGGCAGTCGGCGCAGTACTTCTCGTAGACCTCCGCCCCGCGCTTGAAGACCGCGGAGTCCATGTTCACAACGGACGTCTGCCTGCGGACTGGTGCCTGGGGTAACGATTTCAGGTAGATCGCGATCGCCTGCAGATCGGGTTCGGATAGATGTTGCAGGCTGCGATAGACGACCTCCGCCATCGGCCCGGTCGTCGATGCGTGCGGTGTGGACCCCGTGCGCAGCAATGCCACGACGTCGTTGACTTCCCAGGTCGCGACGCCGGCTTCGTTGGGTGAAGCGAGTGACGGCGCATACCAGTCCGCCATGGGGATGACGCCGCCGCTCAGGGCCAGCGGCTCGTCGGTCGCACCGAAGATGTTGCGTTCGCCGTGGCAGGCGCTGCAGTGACCGAGACCGCGAACCAGATAGGCCCCGCGGTTCCACTCGGCGGACTGGTTTGCCTCGGCAGCGTAGGTGCCGCGATCGAAGAACAGCACGCGCCAAGCGGCAAGCGACCATTGGCTGTCATACGGGAAGCGCAACGCATGCGGGCGATTGGCGGTGGCCACTGCGGGCAAGGTCCGGAGGTACGCGTAGATGGCGTCGGAGTCCTCGCGCGTGACCAGCGTGTAGTTCGGGTAGGGGAAGGCGGGATACAGCAGATGGCCGTCGCGCGAGCGCCCTTCGTGCAGCGCGCGCCAGAAGTGCGCGGGTGTCCAGCGGCCGATGCCGGTGTCGGGATCGGGGGTGAGATTGCTTGCGTACACGGTGCCGAACGGCGTCTCGATGCCGCGGCCACCCGCATAGGCAGCGGCGCCGCGTGCCGTGTGACATCCCGCGCAGTTGCCGGCGCGGGCGAGATACTCGCCGCGCTCGATCTGCTGCGGTGTAGGTGCGAAGGGCGTTGCGGACTCGAGCTCGTTTGCCCGGAACTCGACGGCCAGTCGCGCGATCGCCAGTCCGACGATCGCAACGACGGCCAGCAGCGCAAGCCGAATCGGCGCGCTCATCGCGGCACGCTGCCGCAGGGCAGCGGCAGTTTCGCGCTCGTCATCGGCGCGGGGTTTGCAGGGACAGGCACGGGCTGCGCCGACAGCCAGGCGGAGATCGCTTCGACGTCGGCGGCATTCAGGCGCCCCGCGATGGTGGCCATGCAGTCCGGCGCCACCGCTCGGCGCTGCTGAGTCTTCCAGGCACCGAGTTGGCCGTTCACGTAGTCGCGCGGCAGGCCGAGCAAACCCGGGACCGAGGGCTGCATGCCGGTGAGCGCCTTGCCGTGGCATTGGACACAGGCGGGGATCTCGCGGGCTTCGTCGCCGTGCAGGGCAAGCTTCCGGCCGCGCTCGAGCAGTTCCGGCGCTGCGGTCTTGGTCTGTGGAGGCGGGTACGGCAGCTCCAGGCTCGCGAAGTGCCGTGCGATCTCCAGCAGGTAGGCATCCGACAGGTTGTCGATGAGGTAGGTCATTGGCGCGTAGCTGCGCCGGCCTTCCCGGAAATTGACGAGCTGGTTGTAGAGATAGCCCGCGGGCTTCCCGGCGATGCGCGGAAAGTAGCCGTCGTTGGTCGCGCGGCCTTCCTTGCCGTGACACGCTGTACAGGCGGCGACGCGCTTGGACATCGCATCGGATGGCTCCGCGGCGAGTGTGCCCGGGCCGATGGCGAGCGCGATCAGCGCTGCGAGCGCGACTCTCACGAGATCGTATGAGCCGCCAGCCGTGCCACCGTGGACAGCACGCCGACCAGCAGTGCGGTCATCGCGACGGCTACCGCGATAACCAGCAGCGGCTTCGTGGTCGCGACGTCGTTCGCGTAGTCGGCCTTGCGGCGGATGCCGAAGAAACTCCAGGCGACCATCTTCACGGTGCGCAGCGGATTCATGGGAACTCCTTTCGACGGCGGCGCCGCCGAGGGGTGGCGCTCGACCTGTACTCTGGCGACGTCGAAGGCAAATCTAAAGGCTCAGAAGGGCCCGGCAAGAGTCGTATCAGTTGGGGCCGTCCGCTCCGGAAAAGCGCCACGAGCGGTCCGCGGACGAGATCGCCAGTCTGATCGAGCGGGGCGCACTGCGCCCCGGGGATCGCCTGCCCTCGGTGCGGCAGGCCGGGATGAGCCGGAAGATCGGCCCGTCCACGGTGTTCGGAGTCTACTACCTCCTGGAGGCGCGCGGGCTCATCCGTGCACGACCGCGCTACGGCTACTACGTGAGCGCGACCGTCACCCGCGACGCAAACGAGCCGCGCACTTCCTCCCCGAAGAAGCGTTCGAGCGCGGTGGCGATCAGCGAGCTCGTGTTCCAGGTGCCGGGTTCGGTGAAGGACCGCACTGTGGCGCCGGGGTACCTGTTCTCGGTGGACCGCCGATTTGCGAACTTCGTGCGCGTGACTATGGCCATCCGGCGGACACGCGGGCGCTCACCGCGGTCAGGGCTCTCGGCCAGTTGGCTGCCGCGGCAATGCGCTGACAGGGCCGCTGGGAGCGGTCCCGTCAGCGGTCAACGCACAGTGGTCACTGCATCAGCCACTGCTTGAACCAGGCCACTTGCGGTTGCACGAAGGCATCGTGCTTGGGGCCGTGATAGGCCTCGAAATGGCGCCCCGGCACCACCACGAGCTTCTTCGGCTCGCCGGCGCGTTCGAAGGCTTCCTTCTCGTCGGCCGTGGGCGTGATGACGTCGTCGCTCGCGATCACCATGAGCAGTGGCGTCGGGGAGATGCGCGCGATGGGTGTAACGGGCTCATAGGTGATGTGGGTGTCGAGCGACTCGATGGGCATGCTGTTGCGCCAGCTCGGCGCGTCGCGGCTCAGATCCATGAACGAGTCGTACCATTCCTGCAGCGGCCAGACCGACGGCTTGCCCTCCGGCGCGGCGACGGCGATCTCGTTGATCTTGCCGGTCGCGACCCGGTCCGCCCGGTTCTGCGCGAGCCAGCCGAGGAAGCCCGTCTGCTGTTCCGCCGGCCACCTCGCCATGTAGGTCGACCAGACGTTCGTCACCGGCACCTGCGCAACCACCGCCTTGATGCGCTTGTCGTAGGCGGCGAGGTACATCGCGTGTCCGCCGCTGTATGACGTGCCCCACACGCCGATGCGCTGGGGGTCCACTTGCGGTTGCAGCGCAGCCCAGGTGATCGCGTTACGGTAGTCCATGATCTGCTCCGGCCACAGCAGCATGCTGCGCGGTTCGCCGGCGCTGCCGCCGAAGTAGCGATAGTCGAACACCAGCACCACGAAACCGGCCGCGGCGAACTTGGAGGCGTAGTTGTCGAGATACATCTCCTTCACCGCGCTGAACCCGTGCGCCATCACGATGGCCGGGCGTTTCTCGCCGGGCTTGAGGCCTGCCGGCACGTAGTACCACGCCGCGCAATCGAGCCCCTGGCTCTTGAAGGTCACGTCCCGGCGCTCGTACTTCTGTGCCAGAACCGGGGTCGTGCCGAGTATGACGGTCGCGACGACGGCCACGACCATTGCCCATACGAATCGAATCCGTGCGTTCATCGAGTTTTCTCCTTGGTTTGGCGTTCGCAACCAGCCCGAAAGAGATGAGCAGGCGCGACGCCCGATGAACTTACCGGCCGCCCCATTACCGATCGCTTACCGATGCGCGGCGGCCGACGGGTAGCGTCGGGGTCGTTGCCGCGGCAAGCCGACCGGATGCGACGTCGTGGACCATCGTAGAATCGGCGGACAAATCCCCGGCAGCCCTCACGGAAGTCCCGCCAGATGTCCAGTTCGTCCGCCGCGTTACCGTTGCCCGCCGGGCACGGCAAGACTTCCTTCCGGATCCTGGGAGCGATCAGCACGTCGCATCTGATCAACGACATGATGCAGTCGCTGATCCTCGCGATGTATCCGATCCTGAAGGGTGGCTTCCATCTCAGTTTTGCGCAGATCGGCCTGATCACGCTTACCTACCAATTGACCGCGTCACTGCTGCAGCCGCTCGTGGGGTGGTACACCGACCGGAGCCCCAAGCCCTATTCGCTGCCCTTCGGCATGACGTCGACGCTGTGCGGTCTGCTGTTGCTCGCCTATGCGCCCGACTTCGCCACGATCCTGCTGGCCGCCGCGCTGGTGGGGACGGGATCGGCGATCTTTCATCCGGAGTCCTCCCGCATCGCGCGGTTGGCGTCAGGTGGGCAGCATGGCCTCGCTCAGTCGGTGTTCCAGGTAGGTGGCAACACCGGGACCGCTATCGGGCCCCTCATCGCGGCGGCGGTGGTCGTGCCCTTCGGTCAACACAGCGTCGCCTGGTTCGGGCTCGCAGCCTTGCTGGGCATCGTCCTGCTGCTGCAGGTGAGCCGCTGGTACGCCACCCACCACATCGCGCCGGCGGCCGGGCGTGTCCGCAAGGCGATCGAAGCGCCCCACCCGCGCAACGTCGTACTGGGCGCCATCGTCGTGCTGATGGTCCTGATCTTCTCCAAGTACTTCTACGTCGCGGGCCTCGGCAGTTTCTACACCTTCTACCTGATGGAGAAGTTCGGGCTGTCGGTGCAGAGCGCGCAGGTGCACCTGTTCGTCTTCCTCTTCGCATCCGCCGTGGGAACGGTTGCGGGCGGCCCCATCGGGGACCGTGTCGGCCGCAAGCCGGTCATCTGGGCTTCGATTCTCGGCGTCGCACCTTTCGCGCTGGTGCTGCCCTACGCGAACCTGTTCTGGACCACGACGCTGACCATCGTGATCGGCCTCATCCTGTCGTCAGCCTTCTCGGCGATCCTCGTCTACGCGCAGGAACTCATGCCGGGCAAGGTGGGCATGGTGTCCGGCTTGTTCTTCGGCTTCGCGTTCGGCATGGGTGGCCTTGGCGCCGCGGTGCTGGGTGTGCTTGCGGATCGGACGAGTATCGAGTTCGTCTACAAGGGGATTGCGTACCTGCCGTTGCTCGGAGTGGTGGCGGCTTTTTTGCCGAAGAGCAAGCGCTAGCGAACGGCGCTTCGAGAACTCCGCTCGCCGTCACTCCACCGTGACGGACTTCGCGAGATTCCTCGGCTTGTGATTCCGGCCGCTGCGCTTAACCTGCCCGACGGCAGGTTAGCC
>JAIESW010000008.1 GCA_019745565.1 Burkholderiales bacterium | reverse complement strand
AACAGCGGCCAGAAGCCGCCCTCGTCGGCGACGCCGGCCAGCTTGCCGGCATCGCTCATCAGTTGGCCGGCGGCGCGGTACACCTCGGCCGTCATCACCAGCGCTTCGTCGAAGCTGCCGGCACCGAGCGCCATCACCATAAAGTCCTGGATATCGACGCGACGGCCGGCATGGGCACCACCACCGAAGATCTGGATCTCGGGCAGCGGCAGCCGCACCGGCTTGCCGGCGGCGAGATAGGACCATAGCGATTCGCCGTGCGCTGCTGCTGCGGCATGCAGCACGGCCAGCGAGACCGCGATGGTCGCGTTACCTCCGAGCCGGGCTTTGTTCGGCGTTCCGTCGAGCGCGATCAATGCGGCATCCACCGCGGCTTGGTCGGTGGCGTTCATGCCTGCCAACCGATGCGCGATCTCGCCGTTGACGTTCGCCACCGCGCGCGCCACATCCAGTCCACCCAGTTTCGTTCCGCCGTCGCGCAGGTCGATGGCTTCGTGGGTGCCGCGTGATGCGCCGGCAGGCGCGATGGCGCGGCCGACGGCGCCGCCCGCGAGATGGACTTCGGCCTCGACGGTGGGGCGGCCGCGCGAATCCCAGATGCGGCGGCCGCGGATGCGGACGATGGTGGAGTCGGTCATGGTTCGTACTGCAGGTGGGAAAAGCGGAGGCGGTCAGGCTGTCAGTTCGATGCGGTTACCGTCCGGGTCCAGGGCGACGCTTTCGTAGTAGCCATCACCGGTCCGCCGCGGTCCGTCGACGATGGGTACGCCGGCGGCACGCAGTCGGGCCGTCAGTTCGTCGACGGCGGATTCCGACCCGAGCGCGAGCGCGATGTGCGCATAGCCCACGGCGGGTTGAGTGGCGGCCGTGGCCAGCGCGGGGACCTGCATCACCTCGACTCGTGCGCCGTCGCCGAAGCGGAGGAACCACGAGCGGAACGCCTTCTTCGGATTCTCGTAGCCGTCGTTCGCCGTGGCGCCGAACCATCGCACATAGAAATCGCGCAGGCGCTCGGGGTCCGTGGACCAAAGCGCCACGTGTTCGATGCGGATGTTCAGGGGTTCACCACTTCGCGATGTCGGCGCGCCACGCGTCGCGGATCGTGGCGAGTCGATCGACGGGCTGCAACAGCAGCGGGCGGGCGACCCGTCGCACCTTGTCGCGGTCGCGATCGTCGGTGATGTACTCGACCGGCGACTTGCCGTCGATGCGCGCGAGGAACAGACCCGGCAGCAGATGAGCCACTCGCGCCTCGAGTTCCGCCGCGGGTTCCCATTGCACACCGGCCAGATAGGTCTCGAACAGCGTCGTGAAGCTCTGCAGATAGACGGCCCACCAGCGCGGCCGCCACACGCACTTCAGCAGGAGGTGGTTCAGGCAGAACGCCAGGTCGAACGCCGGATCGCCGTACCACGCGCACTCCGCGTCCACGAACACCGGCCCGCGCGGCCCCACCAGGATGTTCTTGGGGCTCACGTCGCCATGCACCAGCACGCGCTTGTTCGAGGTCGTGATCTCCACCAGACGCTGCAGCGCCGGCGCGCAATCCGCATGCACCCGTGCCGTGGCCTGCAGATAGGGTTCCAGCCGGATCGGGAAGAAGATGTGGTCGGTGGCGAAGCGTTCCGCCAGTTCGCCGCGGTCGGCGGTACGGCCGTGGATCAGAGCGAGGCGTCGACCCACTTCCCGCGCCGTGGCCCCGTCGACGATGCCGTCGCGCAGCTGCAGCTTCCACGCCGGGTGATCGGCCGGGTCGAGCCAGGCCATGGCGAAGAGGCTCGATTGCGGATCGTCGCCCAGGATCGCCGGGACGGCGTCCGGGGCGATCGCCCCGGCCACGCGCATCCATTCCACCTCGTAGCGGTTGCGCTCGGTCGGCGCGTGCCAGTCCGCCTCCACCTTGAGCTTGGGCAGCGCGCGCTTGATGGCCATCGAACCCCGCGGCAGATCGGCGCGGAAGATGTCGGACGACACGCCTCCAGCCAGCGGTTCGAGGGTGAGCGCTTCTCCCGGCGCGGCAAGACCCATGCGCTCGAGAGCGGCTCGGAAGACGTCGGTGTGATCCTCCACGGCGATGAGGGCGTAACATCGGGTCGTCGTTCGCGTGCCTCGAGGTTCGGGAGCGTGCGGTACGACCAGAAAAAGCGGAGCAAGACTCTAGCACAGCGTCACTGGAGACCCATGCAGACCATCCTTGCCCTCGATCAGGGCACCACGAGTTCGCGCGCGATCGTCTTCGATGCGGCCGGCCGCGTGCTCGGCCTGGCTCAGCGCGAGCTGCCGCAGATCTATCCGCAGCCGGGCTGGGTCGAGCAGGATCCGGAAACCATCTGGGCCACGCAGCTGGCGACCGCGCGCGAAGCGCTCTCGCACGCCGGCGTGGCGGCCGCCGGTGTTGCAGCCATCGGCATCACCAACCAGCGCGAGACCACGGTCGTGTGGGAGCGGGCCACCGGCCGGCCGATCGCCAACGCCATCGTGTGGCAGGACCGCCGCACCGCGGAGCACTGCGAGCGGCTGCGATCCGATGGCCTCGCGGGGCTGTTCCAGGCGCGTACCGGTCTCGTGCTCGATGCCTATTTCTCCGGAACCAAGGTCGCGTGGATCCTCGACCACGTGCCCGGTGCGCGGGCACGGGCCGAGCGTGGCGAACTGGCATTCGGCACGGTGGATTCGTGGCTCGTCTGGAAACTGACCGGCGGGCGGGTTCACGCCACCGATGCGAGCAACGCCGCGCGGACATTGCTCTACGACATCCGCAGTCGCCGCTGGAACGGCGAACTGTCTGCAGCCCTGGGTGTGCCCAAAGCGATGCTGCCGCAGGTGGTGGCGTCGAGCGGCGTGCTCGCCGAGTCCGATGCGCAGGTCCTCGGATCCCCCATTCCCATCGCCGGCGTCGCCGGTGACCAGCAGGCCGCATTGTTCGGCCAGCGTTGCGTGACGCCGGGCAAGGTCAAGAACACGTACGGCACCGGCTGCTTCATGTTGATGCATACCGGGGAGCGGGTGCCGGAATCGCGCCACCACCTGCTCGCGACCGTCGCGTGGCAGCTGGGCGACCGCACCGAGTATGCGCTCGAAGGCAGCGTGTTCATCGCCGGCGCCGCCGTGCAATGGTTGCGCGACGGGCTCGGTCTGATCGCCGGCGCGGCGGAGATCGAGGCGCTGGCGGCGTCGGTACCGGACACGGACGGCGTGTATTTCGTGCCGGCCTTCACCGGGCTCGGCGCACCCCATTGGGACCCGCACGCGCGCGGCACCATCTGCGGCATCACGCGCGGTACGACGCGCGGGCACCTGGCGCGAGCGGCGCTCGAAGCCATCGCCTTCCAGACCGCCGACATCCTGGAATGCATGCAGGCGGACGCCGGTGTCGCGTTGACCGAACTGCGTGTGGACGGTGGCGCCACCCGCAACGATCTGCTGATGCAGTTCCAGGCCGATCTGCTGGGCGTGCCGGTGGTGCGCGCCGCCAACGCCGAATCCACCGCGCTCGGAGCCGCCCTGCTGGCGGGCCTGGCCACGGGTGTCTGGAAGGATGCCGAACAGGTGGACGGCTTGTGGCAGGCCGAGCGCCGGTTCACGGGGACGCTCCCGCGTGACCGGGTCGCGCCGCTGACGACACGCTGGCGCGCGGCAGTCGAACGCGCCAAGGGTTGGAACATCTGAACCGGGAAACGCAGCCGAATCGAGCAGAGGGAGAACCAGCACACACGAAACACCCACACCGGGAGGAGACATGAAGGAAATCGCCACCGAGAACATCCGCACCGTGGCCCTGGTGGGCCATGGTGCGGCCGGCAAGACCACGCTCGCGGAATCCTTGCTGAAGACCGCCGGGTCCATCGCGTCCGCCGGTTCCGTCGAGCGCGGGTCCACCGTCAGCGATCATCTCGCCATCGAGAAGGAGTATCGGCACTCGCTGCAGGCATCGGTGCTGCGCCTCGAAACCCAGGGCAAGCGTGTGCACCTGCTGGACACGCCGGGATTTCCCGACTTCATCGGCCAGTCGATCGGCGCGCTCGACGCGGTGGAGACCGCGGCCGTGGTGGTGAGCGCGCAGGCCGGCATCGAGATGATCACTTCGCGCATGATGCAATGGGCCGCGAAGCGCCAGCTGTGCCGGATCGTGATCATCAACAAGATCGACGCCGAGCACATCGACCTGCCGGAACTTCTGCGCGCGATCCAGGCGGTCTTCGGCAAGGAATGCCTGCCGATCAATCTGCCGGCCGGGCGCGGCACCCGCGTCGTCGATTGCTTCTTCAATCCCGGCGGCGACGCCGACTTCCTGTCGGTGGCGGAAGCGCATCGCGCGCTGGTCGACCAGGTGGTGGAAGTGGACGAGGACCTGATGGCGCTCTACCTCGAGAAGGGCGAGATCGCACCGGAGCAGTTGCACGCCCCGTTCGAGAAGGCGCTGCGCGACGGCCATCTGGTGCCAGTGTGCTTCGTCTCCGCGCGCAACGGCGCGGGCGTGGCCGAACTGCTCGACGTGTTCGCCAGACTGTTGCCCAATCCGGCCGAGGGCAATCCGCCGCTGTTCTACAAGGGCGAAGGTGCCGATGCCGTCGAGTTCCGGTCGGAGCCCGATCCGGCGAAACACGTGCTGGCGCACGTCTTCAAGATCGTCATCGACCCATTCGTGGGCAAGCTGGGTGTGTTTCGCGTGCATCAGGGCACGGTGACGAAGGACACGCAGCTGTTCGTGGGCGACGGCCGCAAGCCCTTCAAGGTGGGGCACCTTTTCATGCTCCAGGGCAAGGAGCACGTCGAGGTGGCCACATGCGTGCCGGGCGACATCGCCGCCGTCGCGAAGGTGGAGGAGATCGACTTCGACTGCGTGCTGCACGATTCGCACGACGAGGATCACATCCACATGCGACCGCTGGAGTTTCCCGTACCCATGCACGGACTCGCGATCCAGCCGAAGCGCCGCGGCGAGGAGCAGCGCCTCGCCGATGCGCTGCACAAGCTGACCGCCGAGGATCCGACCCTGCGGGTGGAGCACGATCCTCACATGAACGAGACGGTGCTGCGGGGCCTGGGGGAGTTGCACTTGCGGGCAACACTGGAACGGATGGCGCAACAGTACAAGGTGGAAGTCGACACGCGCCCGCCACGGGTGCCGTACCGGGAGACCATCACTGCACCGGCCGAGGGCCACAACCGCCACAAGAAGCAGACCGGCGGCGCCGGTCAGTTCGGCGAGGTGTTCCTGCGCATCGAACCGTTGCGCCGCGGCGAGGGGTTCGAATTCGTCGACGCGGTGAAGGGCGGCGTCATCCCTTCACAACTGATGCCGGCGGTGCAGAAGGGCGTCGAGCAGGTCCTCGCAGCCGGACCGCTCGCCGGCTTTCCGGTGCAGGACGTGCGCGTCACCGTGTACGACGGCAAGCATCATCCCGTGGATTCGAAGGAAGTGGCGTTCGTCGCAGCCGGCCGGAAGGCGTTCCTCGATGCGTTCGCGAAGGCCGGACCGATCGTGCTGGAGCCGATCGTGCACGTGGAGGTGCTGTGCCCGGAATCGAACACGGGTGACATCACCGGGGATCTGTCCTCGCGTCGCGGGCAGGTCACCGGAACGCGTGCGCTGCAGGCCGCGACGCTGACGGTGAGCGGACTGGCGCCGCTCGCGGAGCTGAACGGTTATGCGTCGCGCCTCAAGGCCTTCACCGGCGGGCAAGGCTCATACTCGATGGAGTTGAGCCACTACGAACAGGCGCCGCCCACGGTGCAGCAACAGCTGTCCGCCGACTACCGCGCGATGCGCAAGCACGAAGAAGACTGAAAAAAAGAGCGGGGATCCAGAGGATCACCCGCTGGCTCACTCACCCGTCCAGGGCGTTGCTGCAATCACTTCTTCTCGGTGCCTGCCGTGCCTTCCTTGGCCTCGTCGTGATGCTTTTCGTGATGCTTCTTGTCGTGGTGCTTCTTTTCCATGGCCGGCTTGTCGGCGGGCTTGCCCGCCGGCGCGGCCTGTTCCGCGGCAAGGGTACCGAAGGCCAGCGCCGCGAACGTCGCGGCCACCATCGCTGCGATCAACTGCTTCATCGAACTCTCCTTGGTCTCAAGTCCGACACCGATCTGGTGCCGTATCCGTTCAACGCTCGAGCCTCGGTAGTGTTGACGCTTCGCATGCGAAATTTGCTCCGGATGTCGCACAAATTCTGTCGCCGCTGTCAGGTTCGCGAAAGGTTGGATGCCGAATATGCTTGCGGGAGTGAGACGCGATTCGAAGAAGCCGTTCGAATGCTCGTGTGCGTCCGGACATCGAACGGCAGGAGGAGCCATGAAACTCGTCACACGCACGATGCTGATCGCGGCGGTCTGCGCCGGCGGCATGCAGGGCATGAGCTACGCGCAGACCGCCGACAGCGTGGTCCAGCGCGATGAACGGCAGCAGCAGCGCATCGAACAGGGCCTGCAGTCGGGCCAGCTGACCACGAAGGAAGCGTCGCAGCTGGAGCGCGGCGAAGCGCGCATCGACCGCATGGAAGCGCGCGACCTGAAGGACGGCAAGCTGACCGCGCAGGAACGTGCCCAGCTCGATCGCGCGCAGGATCGCGAGAGCAACGCGATCTATCGTGAGAAGCACGACGGAGCCACCGGCGACCCGAATTCACCCTCGGCCCGGCGCATGGAGGCGGACGTGCAGCGCAACGTCAATCAGGAACGGCGCATCGACCAGGGCATCCGCAGCGGCGAGCTGACCAATCGTGAGGCGGCCAACCTCGAGCGTGGTCAGGCGCGCGTGGATCGGAAGGAAGCACGTGCGGCGGCCGATGGTTCCATCGGTTCGAACGAGCAGCGCCACATCCAGCAAGCCGAGAACCGGCAAAGCCGCAACATCTGGCACGAGAAGCACGATGGCCGCCGGCGCTGATCGACAGCTTTAGTACCTGCGTCATCCCGACCGTAGGCCCGCCCTCGACGCGGGCCTTGCTTCGTCAGCAGCTGCCGCTCACGCAACGGATCATGCGTTGCGCGCATGTGATCTGATCGAAGTCGGCCCGCAGCTGGAACTCGGTGTCGACGCCGATGTGTTCGACGATTGCGTTGTTGCACTGAATCCGGCTGGTCACGTAGCGCGCCGGCGCGAGCCATTCGACGTTGGCACAGCCCGGGTCGCCATGACCGAACCGGACTCCGACTTCGTACGTCGCGCACAACAGACCGCGATGCTGTACCCACGTTTCGACGTACAGCTCGCCCTTGCGTGCCACCCAGCCCTTGCCGCGGTTGCGACCGAAATCGAACTCGAGACGATCGGTCTTGCCGTTCGCCGTGACGGCGATGGCAGGTACCGCCGGGGCGTTGGCGCGGCGGATCGCCGGATCCTCGTCGTTCTGGGCAAAGGCGGTCAGCATCGGGAACGACACTGCCGCGACACACAATGTCGTGATGCGCATCGGCAACTCCTGATCGGAGAGCGCATGGTAAGCCTTGATGCGACGCTTCCCCAAGGCTCCGGCCGTGGTCGAACGTGCGATCGGTCGACGACATCGACGTGATGAGACCGGCGGCCCCGAACACGAATTCCGCGCTGACCGTCACGGTGCCGCTGGAGAGGGTCGCGCGGGGCCGCTCATCGTCGATGGCGGTCCACCGGACGCCCTGCGAAGGCAACGGCGCGGTGGGCATCCACACGGTTTCGCCGAGAAAGCGCAGCAGCGCGCTGGCGGCAATCTCCCGGCGTCCGCCGACGTCCACGACGGTGACCAGGCCGAGGACCGTGCCGCGCGTGGATCCGATCAGGTCACGGCAATGCCGCACCTGCCGTTACGGGTGCAGGTGCCGCTTCGTCGGATCAGTCGCAATGCCAGTCGGACACGTAGGGAGCGTCGGGCGTCCGGGCCGGCGCAGGCGCTCGCACCGGCGCCTCGGCGACCAGTTCCTCGCGGGCGGCGCGCTCCGAATCGAAGGGGCCCGAGTAGTGTGCATGCGCATCGAACAACGGCTCGGCGACATCGTCCGGCCATTTCACGAGATACCAGTAGCCGGGCAGGAGCGGATGACCGTTCGCCGTGCGGTACCGGCAGTCGTGGCCGGCCGAGTCGGTGAGATGGTTGTGGCTGTTGACGAACACGACCCTCGCGTGTGTGACCATGGTGCTTTCCTCGCTGTTGCCGGCGCGATGGGGGCGGCACGGCGAACGCGAGATCCGCCGCGGGGCACCCTCCGACTTGTCGGTGTCGAAAGAAATCCAGGTACGTCAGCCGTGCCCACCGAAACCCGTCTCGGGTCGGATTCCGGTGGGCACAACAGCTCTTACGGCAGGTTCCGGGATTTCTTGCGCTCAATCGTCCTTGTACTCGCTTTTTCGGATATCGGTCATTGACGTCGATCAACGGTTCGTGCGGGACGGCACGGGAACTGGCGTTTCGGGGAGATTGCGGGCTGCCGGACGGGTTCCGCTCGGTGAGGTGACGCCGATTGGAGACGGCTTCTCGTAAACTTCCGTACTCGTTCGCTTCGAGGTGCTCCATGGAAGGTCCAGCGTTCAACCCCCAGAACTCCCCGCGATACATGGAGATCCCCACCTTCATGCGCTCGCCGCTGCAGCGCGACCCTGCGGGGCTCGACGTGGCGATGATCGGCGTGCCCTACGACGGCGGCGTGACCTGTCGGGCCGGCGCGCGCCATGGGCCACGCGAGATCCGCAACCAGTCGTCGATGTGCCGCGGCATCCACCACGTCTCGCGCCTGAATCCGTTCGAGATCTGCCGCGTGGCCGACGTGGGCGACGTCGGGTTCTCGAAGATCTTCGATCGCGACGCCGTGCTGGCCGATATCGAGCGCTTCTATCGCCGGATCCTCGAATCCGGTGCCATGCCGCTCACGGCCGGCGGCGACCACTCGATCACATATCCCATCTTCCGCGGCATCGCGCGGCACCGGCCGATCGGCATGATCCACATCGATGCGCACACCGACACGTGGGGCGAATGGGGCGGCAGCCGCTTCCATCACGGCTCGCCGTTCCGCTATGCGGTGGAGGAAGGGTTGCTCGATCCGAAGCGCACGATCCAGATCGGCATCCGCGGCGGCCAGGCCGTCGACGACGGCTGGCGTTTCTCGGCAGATTCGGGCATGCGCGTCGTGTTCATCGACGAGTTCGTCGAACTGGGCGTCGAGAAGGTGATCGCGGAGGCGCGTCGCGTGGTGGGCGACGGGCCCACCTACATCACGTTCGATGTCGACGGGCTCGATCCGGTGTACGCGCCGGGTACCGGCACGCCGGAGATCGGCGGCCTCACGACCCGCGAAGCGCAGCAGTTCCTGCGCGGCCTGCGCCGTCTGAACCTGGTCGGCGGCGACGTGGTCGAAGTGTGCCCGCCCTTCGATCCGTCGGGAAACACCGCGCTGGTGGGTGCGACCATCATGTACGAGATCCTGTGCCTGCTGGCCGAGGTGGCAGCGGCACGGGCGCGGTGAACCGGCGCGTGCGTCGATATCATGCCTCGAGGGCGCCGGTACGGCGCCACTGCATCCCATGAATTCCCTCGTCTTCGATAACACTTTCGTCAGCGACCTTCCCGCCGACCCCGATTCGGGCCCGCGTCGGCGGCAGGTGCATGGCGCCTGCTATTCGCGCGTCGAGCCCACGAAAGTGGCGGCACCGCGGCTCATCGCCTGGTCGCCTGAATGCGCAGCGCTGCTCGACCTGACCGATGCCGACGTGCGGTCGCCCGGCTTCGCAGAGGTCTTCGGCGGCAACCGGACGCTGCCCGGCATGCAGCCCTACGCCGCGGTCTACGGCGGCCATCAGTTCGGCCAATGGGCCGGGCAGCTGGGTGACGGCCGCGCGATCACGCTGGGCGAGATCGTCAACCGCAAGGGCGAGCGCTGGGAGCTGCAGCTGAAGGGAGCCGGACCGACTCCGTACTCGCGCACGGCCGACGGTCGCGCCGTGCTGCGTTCGTCGATCCGTGAATTTCTCTGCAGCGAAGCGATGCATCACCTCGGAGTGCCCACGACACGGGCCCTGTGCCTCGTGGGTACTGGCGAAGAGGTGATCCGCGACATGTTCTACGACGGCCGGCCGCGCGCGGAGCAGGGGGCCATCGTGTGCCGCGTCGCGCCCTCGTTCATCCGCTTCGGCAACTTCGAGATCTTCGCGTCGCGCGAGGACTTCGCGACGCTGGAACGCCTCGTGGACTTCACCATCCGCCGCGACTTTCCCGAAATCGAAGGTGACGAAGTGGAGCGCCGCACGCGGTGGTTCCACACCGTCTGCGAGCGTACCGCGACGATGATCGCGCACTGGCTGCGCGTGGGCTTCGTCCACGGCGTGATGAACACCGACAACATGTCGATCCTCGGGCTCACCGTCGACTACGGCCCGTACGGGTGGCTCGAGGACTTCGATCCCGGCTGGACGCCCAACACCACGGATGCTGCCGGACGCCGTTACCGGTTCGGCCAGCAGGCGCAGATCGCGCACTGGAATCTCGCACAGCTCGCGAACGCGCTGGCACCGTTGTTCCCGTCGACCGAACCGCTCGAGACCGGACTCGATCGATACGCAGCCGTGTTCGAAGCCGAACAGCAGCGCATGACCGCCGCCAAGTTCGGTTTCGATGCCTGGCGCGATGGGGACGTCGAGATCGGATCGGACTTCTATCTGCTGCTGCGCGAGACCGAGGTCGACATGACGCTCGCCTTCCGGCTGCTGGCGGACGTGGACCTCGACCGTCCCGATCCGGACGTGCTGGCCCCCGCGTTCTATGACGACGCCAGACGTGCAGCCACCCGACCGCAGTTCGCGGCATGGCTGGAGCGCTACGCGCAGCGCGCGCAGTCGGATGGAAAGCCGGTCGCCGAGCGACGCGCGCGCATGAACGCGGTCAATCCGCGCTACGTCCTGCGCAACTATCTCGCGCAGGAGGCCATCGATCTCGCCGAGCAGGGCGACGTCAGCCGCATCGACGAACTGCTCGACGTGATGCGTCGACCGTACGAGGATCAGCCCGGCCGGGAACGGTTCGCCGCGAAGCGCCCCGACTGGGCGCGAACGCGGGCCGGATGCTCGATGCTGTCGTGCAGTTCATGACGGCGTGACGGCGACCCGCGGCATCGGTTATCGTCGGCCGAAGGGCGCACCGGCGCGGTTCCTGACAACGATAAGCGGGGGAGAACGACAATGACCAAGATGCTGGAACTGCGCGGGCGCGAGATGACCTCGGGCTTGCTGTTCCCCGAAGGACCGGTGGCCATGCCCGATGGCTCCGTGGTGCTGGTGGAGATCGCACGCCGCACGCTCACGCGTGTTCATCCCGATGGGCGCAAGACGGTGATCGCCGAACTCGGGGGTGGCCCCAATGGTGCCGCCGTCGGGCCGGACGGCAGATGCTACGTCTGCAACAACGGCGGTTTCGAGTTCGGCCACGAAGCGGACGGACTCTTCCGGCCCATGCGTCGCGCTGACGACTACAGCGGCGGGCGCATCGAGCGTGTCGACCTCGACACCGGCAAGGTCGAAGTGCTCTACACCGAATGCGACGGCGTCACGTTGAAGGGCCCGAACGACATCGTGATGGACGGCAAGGGTGGCTTCTGGTTCACCGACCTCGGCAAGATCTACGACCGCAAGATGGATCGCGGCGCCGTGTACTACGCGCGCATGGACGGCACCCTGATCCGCGAAGTCGTACATCCGATCGTCACGCCCAACGGCATCGGGCTGTCGCCGGACGGGCGCACGCTGTACGTCGCCGAGACCGAGACTTCGCGCCTGTGGCGCTTTCCCATCGTGGGCGAGGGGCAGATCGAGAAGCTGCCGTTCCCCTCGCCGCACGGCGGTTCGCTGGTGGCGGGACTGCCGGGCTACCAGCGCTTCGACTCGCTTAAGGTCGAAGCCGGCGGCAACATCTGCGTGGCGACGCTGATCACCGGTGGCATCAGCGTCATCTCGCCGCAGGGTGAACTGCTCGAGTACTACAAGGCCCCGGAGGTCTACTGCACCAACCTCGCGTTCGGGGGACCGGATCTCACCAAGGTGTACGTGACCCTTTCGGGCTTCGGCACGCTGCTCGAGGTGGACTGGCCGCGGCCGGGCCTGAAACTGCACGGGCAGGTGCTGGCGCAACGTTGATCGAGGAACCCATATGACTCCCGAGCAGGCATCCATCCGCGAGCGCTTCCTGGCGGTCGACACGACCACGGTCTCCGACGTGCTGGAGAAAGTGGGGCGCTACGACCAGGCGCTTTCCACCGCGCTGACCCCCATCGCCGCGAACCAGGCCAAGCTCGCGGGCTTCGCCTACACGGTGCGCATGCATCTGCAGCCCTACGAGGGGTCGGGCGATCCGGACAAGATGCAGGCCATCAACGGCATGATGCCCGGCGTCGTGTCGGTTTGGGCCGGCGACGCGGAGGGCATGGCGTCCTTCGGCGAACTGCTGGCGCTCGGCATGAAGGTGCGCGGTTGCATCGGCATCGTGGTGAACGGCGGCGTGCGCGACAGCGCGTGGATCGCAAAGCACGGTATGCCCGTGTACGCGAAGTACCGCTCACCGGTGCAGTCCATCGGCCGTCTCAAGGTCACCGGCCACCAGGTGCCCATCGTGATGCCCGGCGCCACGAGCCGGCGCGTGGAGGTGATGCCCGGCGATTTCATCCTGGGCGATGCCGATGGTGTAGTGGTCGTTCCGGCGGCGCACATCGAGACGGTGTTGACCGTGGCCGAGCAGATCACGGAGCGCGAGAAGACCATCCGGGCGGACATCGACAGCGGGGCGCCGCTGGACATCATCCTGAAGCGATACGGGCGCATCTAGCGCAGACGTCGCCGACAGGCGACGTCTGCGCCTTGCACGGCGCTTTTCGCTATTCGCGATTCGCGAATAGAATGCGCGCCATGCTCAAGCCTCAGGACGTGTGCCTGCTGCTCAAGATCGTGGCGCGCGGCCCCGAGCCGTGGAGCTATACCCAGCTCGCCTGGGAGCTGGGTATGTCCGCGTCCGAGGTGCATGCGGCGGTCAAGCGCTGCGGGGAAGCCGGGCTGCTCCGGCTGAACGAGGGCTGGGGGGTGCCGGACGCCAGGGGCCTGGACGAGTTGCTGATCTACGGGGTGCGCTACGTCTGGTCCGCCGAACGCGGCGGGCTGACCCTCGGGATGCCCACCGCCGAATCGGCGGCCCCCCTCAAGGACCTGCTGCCGGCGACCGATGAACCGCCTGCCGTCTGGCCCGATCCGGCGGGCGAAATTCGCGGCGTGGCCCTGGAGCCCCTCTACAAGTCGGTGCCGGTGGCGGCGATCCGCGATCCGGTGCTGCACGAACTGCTCGCCCTGGTCGATGCGATCCGCGGCGGCCCCGAATCGATCCGCACCGTCGCGATCCGTGAACTGCGCAACCGCCTGGGCACGGACGGGGCCCAGCCGGTCCCGAAGATCTCCCACGCCGCGGGCCAACGCCGCGCGGCTCACCAGGTTCTCTCGAAAGACAAAGATGGCAAGGAAAGACAGCGGCTACACCGCGGAAGACATTGAGATCCTCGAGGATCTCTCGCCGATCCTGCACCGGCCGGGGATGTACACCGACCCCGTCAATCCCAACCACGCGCTGGTCGAGATCATCGACAACGCGGCGGACGAGGGCCTCGCGGGTTTCGCGAAGAACGTCGCGGTGACGTTGTACGAGGACGGCTCGGCCGAGGTCGTGGACGACGGCCGCGGCATTCCGGTGGACATCCACCCCAAGAAGAAGATTCCGGCGGTGCAGGTGATCTTCACCACGCTGCACTCGGGCGGCAAGTTCCGCAAGACCGACAAGGATGCGGTGTATCGCATCGCAGGCGGCCTGCATGGGGTGGGCGTGTGCGTGAGCAACGCGCTGTCGACGAAGCTCGAGGTGGACGTGAAGCGCGACGGCGCCGCATGGCGCATCGTGTTCGGCCCCAACGGCCAGTTGAAGGAACCGCTCAGGAAAACCGGCAACGCCGGTCCGCGCGAGACCGGTACCCGCGTGCGCTTCTGGCCCGATGCGAAGTACTTCGATTCGCCGAAGATCGTGCCGGCCGATATCGCCGCGCTACTGCGTGCGAAGGCGATGCTGCTGCCCGGGGTGAAGTTCACCCTCAACGTGGAGAAGGGCGGCAAGTTCGAGACGACGCAATGGCATTTCCCCGAAGGCATCCGCGGCTACTTCGCGAACGCCATGGCGGGCGCGGAGCCGGTCGCGTCGAGCTTCCTGGGCGAGCGATACATCAGCGCGCAGTCGGAATCCGACAGCTTCGCCGAGGGCGAAGGTGCGCTGTGGGCCATCGCGTGGACGGCCGACGGCGAACTGGTGAACGAGAGCTACGTGAACATGATCCCCACGCGACATGGCGGCACGCACGTGTCCGGCTTGCGCGAGGGTGTGTACAACGCGATCCGCAATTTCATCGACCTGCATGCGATGGGGCAGCGCGGCCTCAAGGTGGTGCCGGAAGACGTCTGGTCGCGCGCCAACTACGTGCTGGCGGTGAAGATGCTGGACCCGCAGTTCAAGGGGCAGGTGAAGAACGAGCTGATCTCGCGCGACGCGGTCAAGCTCACGGCGCAGATGGTGCGCGACCCGTTCGAGCTGTGGTTGAACCAGCACGTGGACGAGGGCAAGCGCATCGCCGACCTGGTGATCCGCCAGGCCATGGCGCGCACGCGTGCCGCGCAGAAGGTGGAGCGGCGCAAGAGCTCCGGTGTGGCGGTGCTGCCCGGAAAGCTCACCGATTGCGCGTCCGATGATCCGGAGCGCAACGAGCTCTTCATCGTCGAGGGCGACAGCGCCGGCGGTTCGGCCAAGCAGGCGCGCGACAAGGAGTTTCAGGCGGTGCTGCCGTTGAAGGGCAAACCCAAGAACACCTGGCAGGATTCACCGGACACGCTGTACGCGAACAAGGAGATCGAGGCGATCGCGCTGGCGGTGGGCGTCGATCACCACAAGCCGGGCGACAGCCCCGACTTGTCGGGCCTGCGCTATCGCAAGATCATCATCCTCGCCGATGCCGACGTGGACGGTTCGCACATCCAGGTGCTGCTGCTCACGCTGTTCTTCCGGCACTTCCCCAAGCTGATCGAGAAGGGCCACGTGTACGTCGCGCAGCCGCCGCTGTTCCGCATCGACGTGCCCGCGCACGGCAAGAACAAGCCGGCGCGCAAGCTCTACGCGCTCGACAAGCAGGAACTCGCGAGCCTCGAGGAAAAGCTGGAGGACGAGGGCGTGCGCGAGGGGTCGTGGTCGGTGAGCCGCTTCAAGGGCCTGGGCGAGATGAGCCCGGAGCAGTTGTGGGAGACCACGCTCAATCCCGACACGCGGCGGATGCTGCCGGTGCTGGTGGAGGACGGCCAGCTCGAGATCTCGAACGACATCTTCAACATGATGATGGCGAAGGAGAACGCGCAGCAGCGGCGGGAGTGGATGGAGACGTACGGCAATCTCGTGGACGCGGACATTTCGTGATGCGGCGGACGGAAGAGAAGAACTTGTACTGCCGAGAGTGTGAGCGACGGCTGCCCCCATCCCAACCTTCCCCCACGCTGATCGCGTGGAGGAAGGAGAGGAGTGCGACGATCGGTGAGGCTGATCGTCGAGGGCTAGGTGTGCCCCCATCCCGGCCTTCCCCCACGCTCGCCGCGTGGAGGAAGGTGAGAAATGCGACGATCGGTGAGGGTGATCGTCGAGGGCTAGGACGGCCCCCATCCCAACCTTCCCCCACCGAAGGTGGGGGAAGGGGTGTGCGTCCCCTCCCCCGGCTTTGCCGGGGGAGGGCCAGGGTGGGGGCCGGACGCGTATTCGGTGCGATGGTTTTCGCAGTCATCAGTTCGTTGACCAGCGGGGCGGTGTCCGCCCAAGCTGTCCCCACCGGCGAAATCACCGAGTACGGCCTCTACACCATCGTCAACGGCAAGCCCGCCCTGGAGGAGAAGACCACCCGCGTTCCCGCCCGCAAGGGCGTGCGCTTCGGTTTCTGCGCCGACCTGGCCGGCCTCGCCGACATCGACGGCAAGGCGATGCTCTCGGAACTCGTGCGGCACCCCGTGCTGACGCAGCCGAACGGCGTCGAAACCAACGGCTGGAATGCACCGCACATGGTGTCGGTGATGAACGGCCGCGGCCATTGGTGCGGCGGCCATGAATTGCGCAACGACTGGCAACTCGTTCCCGGCAAGTGGCGCTTCGTCGTCACCGACGGGGTGCGCGACATCGTCGTGCAGGAGTTCGACGTGGTGGCGGATGAAAGATAGGAAGCAAGGCATGGAAGACCAGAAAGATCTCTTCGATGATGAGGGCGGCGACGCCGTCGTCGCAGAAGCACCACCGAAGAACGAACCGCCGCAGGCACCCAAGGTGCCGGCCGGCGGCGGCGGAGGCGACGGCAGGCTGCCGCCGCACTTCGCGCCCATGGAGGGCGAGTTCGGCGACGCGCTGCCCATCGGGCGCTACGCGTCGCTGCAGTACCTGCAGTACGCCATCGCGACGGTGAAGGACCGCGCGCTGCCGCGGGTCGGCGACGGGCAGAAGCCGGTGCAGGGGCGGATCCTGTACTCCATGTGGATCAACGGGACGCGCGCCGGTACGAAACGGACGAAGTCCGCAGCCGTCGTCGGTAACGTGCTGGGCAAGCTTCATCCGCATGGCGACCAGTCGGTATACGACGCGCTGGTGCGGCTGGCCCAGGACTTCACCATGCGCTACCCGCTGGTGGATGGCGAAGGCAACTTCGGTTCGCGCGACGGCGACGAGGCCGCGGCCTATCGCTACACGGAGGCGCGCCTCACGAAGTTCGCGGAAGTGCTGCTGGCCGAACTGGACCAGGGCACGGTCGACTTCATCCCCAACTACGACAGCACGACGGAAGAACCTTCGGTGCTGCCGGCCCGGCTCCCGGTGCTGTTGCTGAACGGCGCATCCGGCATCGCAGTCGGCATGGCGACCGAGATCCCGAGTCACAACCTGGTGGAAGTGGGCAACGCCGCCATTGCGATGATCCGCGATCCCAAGCTCGACACCGCCGGCATCGTCGAATACATCCAGGGACCGGATTTCCCCGGCGGGGCGCAGATCATCACGCCGCGCGACGAACTGATCGCAGCGTACGAAAGCGGTCGCGGTTCGGTGCGGGTGCGGGCGCGCTGGAGCATCGAGCGCCTCGCCCGCGGACAGTGGCAGGTGGTGGTGACCGAACTGCCGCCCGGAACGTCCACGAAGAAGGTGCTGGAAGAGATCGAGGCGCTCACCAATCCGCAGCCGAAACCGGGCAAGAAGTCGCTCACGCCGGAGCAGCAGCGCGAGAAGGCGCTGATGCTGTCCATGCTGGACAAGGCCCGCGACGAATCCGATCGCACGCATCCGGTGCGCCTGGTGCTGGAGCCCAAGACCTCGAAGGTCGACGAGACTGAGTTCGTGAACCTGCTGCTCGCAAAGACCGGCCTCGAAGGCAACGCCTCCATCAACATGGTGATGGTCGGCCTCGACGGCCGGCCCACCGGCAAGTCGCTGCGCGAACTGCTGCTCGAATGGACCGAATTCCGCAAGGTCACGGTCACGCGGCGCACCCAGTATCGCCTCGACCAGGTGCTGGATCGCATCCACGTGCTGGAAGGCCGGATGATCGTCCTGCTCAACGTGGACAAGGTCATCAAGGTGATCCGCAACGCCGACGATCCGAAGGCCGAACTGATGGCGGAGTTCCGCCTGACCGACCGGCAGGCCGAGGACATCCTGGAGATGCGCCTGCGGCAACTGGCGAAGCTCGAGCACATCAAGGTGGAGCAGGAACTCGACGCCAAGCGCAAGGAACAAAAGGAGCTCGAGAAGATCCTCGGTTCACGCAAAGCGCTGGAGAACCTCGTCATCAAGGAGATCGAGGCCGACATCAAGACCTTCGGCGACGCGCGCCGCACCGTCATCGAGGCGTCCGAGAAAGCGGTGATGGCGGTGCCCATCATCGACGAGCCTATCACCGTGATCTTTTCGCGCAACGGCTGGATCCGCGGGCGTCAGGGTTGGGAAGTGGAAGCGTCCGCGCTGTCGTTCAAGGAAGGCGACGGCCTGCAGGCGCTGATCCAGTGCCGCACGGTCGATCCGGTGGTGTTCCTGGACTCGAAGGGACGCGCCTATTCGGTGGACGCCAATGCGCTGCCTTCCGGTCGCGGTGACGGCGTGCCGGCGTCTTCGCTGGTGGAAGTGCAGGACGGGGCGAAGATCCTATATTGCCTGGCCGGCAAGCCCGAGACGCAGGTGCTGGTGGCGTCGACCGGTGGCTACGCCTTCCACACGAAGCTGGCGGACTTGGTGTCGAACCGTCGAGCAGGGCGCGAGTTCATGGCGCTCGATGCGACCGAATCGCCGGTGGCGCCGGTGACGTTCACCGATAGGCCCGGCAACTACGTCGCGTCGGTGTCGGCGCATGGCAAGCTGCTCCTGGTGCAGGTGTCCGAACTCAAGTACCAACCCAAGGGTCGCGGACTGGTCCTGATGGGGCTCGACAAGGACGAGAAGCTGGTGGCGGTGATGGTTTCCGATCAACCGACCTTGACGGTGATCGGGGTCGGACGCACCGGCAAGGACAAGGAAGTGACGATCGGCAAGAGGGAGATCGGCCACTACGCGAGCACGCGGGCGCACAAGGGCCGCGTGCTGCCGGAGCGGATGAAGCCGACGGGATTCAAGGTGGTGCCGAAGCTGGAGTTGAACGGGTAGGCTGGCTGCTGGCGGCCCCCATCCCAACCTAGCCCCACGCGATGCGCGGGGGTAGAGGTGTACATCCCCCCCTCAGCTTGGCTGGGGGAGGGCGTAGGGTGGGGGCAGACGCAGCACGACAACGACAAATCACGAAAGCCACGGTCGATGAAGATCCTCGCAAGTCTGCTGTTGTCGCTGGTCACGAGCCTCTGCGGTGTTGTTGCCGGCGCCGCTCCGCCCGAGAAACCCAACCTCACCATCGCCGTCGGCGGCAAGGCGACGCTCTACTACCTGCCGCTCACGCTCGCCGAGCGCCTCGGCTACTTCCGTGACGAAGGTCTCGAGGTGGAAGTACTCGACTTCCCCGGCGGCGCGAAGGCGCTGCAGGCATTGATCGGCGGCAGCGCCGACATCGTCTCCGGCGGCTTCGAGCACACGCTGCAGATGCAGGCCAAGGGCCAGAAGGTCCAGGCCTTCGTGCTCCAGGGCAACGCCGCGCTCGCGCTCGGCATCGTGAAGGGAAAGTTCGCAGCGTACGCTGGCCCGCAGGATCTCAAGGGTCGCAAGATCGGTGTGACCGCGCCCGGTTCCAGCACGCACACCTTCCTCAATCATCTGCTCGCTTCCGCGAAGCTGAAGCCGGAGGATGTCTCGGTCGTCGGCGTCGGCACGGGTGCCACGGCCGTGGCCGCGGGCCGCAGCGGTCAGCTGGACGCCATCGCCAATGTCGAACCAGCCATCGCGATGCTCGAGAAGTCCGGTGATCTCAAGGTGGTGCACGAGACCTTCAGCGACGCGGGCACCCGGGCGATCTACGGCGGCCCGGTTCCCTCGGCCTGCCTGTACGCGAAGCAGTCGTTCATCCAGTCGAACCCCAACACCGTGCAGGCCCTGACCAACGCGATGGTCAGGGCGCTGCGCTGGTTGCGCAAGGCTTCCGCCGACGACGTGATCAAGGTCATTCCGACGGAATACACCTTCGGCGATCGCGCGGTCTATGCCTCGGTGCTCGAGCGCCTGCGCACCGTCTATTCGGCGGACGGAACATTCACGCCCGAGGGCGTGGAACGTTCCTACCGCACGACGGCCGCGAGCGATACTGCGGTGCGCGATGCCGGCACCGCCATCAAACTCGACGAATCCTGGACCAACGCGTTCGTCGTGAAGGCGCCGCGCTGATCCCCCGCGTCGCCTGCGCTACTTGGCGTACTCCACGGTGGCCTTGATCGGCTTGCCGGTCACCGCATCCACCTCCACCGTCGCCTTGTGGTTCTGCGGCAGCAGCACGGTGTAGGTGTAATAGGGCACACCGCGGATGCTGATCGACAGTTCCATGCGTGTCAGCCGCGTCGGCGGCACGAAGACCACCGGTGCCGCCGCACGCGCCACCGATTCGGCCACCTTCGCCCGCTGGTACATCTCGTAGCGCACCAGCCCGGTCTTCTTCTCGAATTCGAGCGGTTCCGGGCCGCCGGGTCGGCACTGCGTGAGACCGATGCCACCGTCCTTGCCCACGATGCGCACGTAGTAGCCGTCCTCGGGATTGTCGGTGAGCTCCTGCCAGCCGGTCACGACACCTTCGCGGGCGAACTTGGCTTTCGCGATGCAGCTGTCGAGCAGGGACGCCTTCTCTTCGGCTAAAGCGGACATGGACAGCGGAATGCAGAGCGCGAGTGCCGCCACCTGCAATGCACGAACGGGATTCATGAAGTCTCCTGGTTGAATGCGAACATCGAACGAGCATCCGACAGCGTGCCTCCCGATTTCGTTCTCAAGGTTTGAACACGTCCACGGCCACGACCACCGTCGGCACCGTGCCCTTGTTCTCAGCCCAATGGATCACGCCCTTGCCTTCGGTCCAGCTCTCACCCGGCTGATGCACCTTCACCCAGTCGCCTTCGCGGCGCTCGGTGAGCACGCCGCTCACCAGATGCGCCACGGTGGGCCTGCCGTCGTGACTGTGGTTCGCGACGACGCCTCCGGGTTCGATGGTGACGATGCGCAGGCGCAGCTGCCGGCCTTCGATGCTGTCGATCTCCTTCGGCAGCTCGAGATACGTGGGCGGGCTCACGCTCACGCCCTGGTTGGCGGTGGGCGGTGTCTGTTGGCCCACGGCGACACCGATGCCGAAGGCGGCGGCAGCGATGGCGGTGCCCGCGATGGCGAGCGAAACGGTGCGATGCATGGTCTTCTCCCCTCGTTGTCGTTGGTCTGCCGTACCCTCGGGCCGGCGAGCCGTGACCATACGCCGAACCGGGGCCCGTTGCAGGTGGTGTTCGCCACGGTCGGCCGACGCGCGGTAGGATGCGGGTTCGACGACTCGACGGGGCCCCTGAGAAGCCCCGGCATCGGAGGTTGAGCGTGATCCCAGACCGTATCGAAGTGAGCATCGCGGGCGGACTCGATTTTCCGCTGCCTCCCATGGCGCGGGTGCGCCAGAAGTTCGATCCCGCTCGGCTGGACGACATCGCCGGTGCCGTGCGGCGCGAATTCCAGCGGCCAGAGATCCGGGCCAAGGTGAAGGCCGGGCAGTCGATCGCTGTCGGTTGCGGCAGCCGCGGCGTCGCCAACATCGGGCTGATCGCGCGCACCGTGATCGAGGAACTGCGGGCGCTGGGCGCGAAGCCGTTCATCTTCCCCTGCATGGGCAGTCACGGTGCCGCCACCGCGGAAGGTCAGCGCAAGGTGCTCGAGACCTACGGCATCACCGAGGAGGCCACCGGCGTCCCGATCCGCGCCAGCATGGACACCGTGATTACCGGCCATCTCGAGGACGGCACGCCCGTGCACATGGACCGCAACGCGGCGGAAGCCGATGGGATCGTGGTCATCAACCGCATCAAGCCGCACACCGGCTTCCGCGGTGCAACCGAAAGCGGGCTCACCAAGATGCTGTCGATCGGCATCGGCAAGATCGTGGGCGCTGCGACCTACCACCGCCACGGGATGGATCGCTTTCCCGAGCTGCTGCCGAAGATCCGCGATGTTCATCTCGCCAACCGCAACGTGCTGTTCGGCGTCGGCATCGTCGAGAACGCCTACGACGAGACCGCTCACGTCGAGCTGGTGCTGGCGGAACAACTCGCGACGCGCGAGCCCGTGCTCCAGACCAAGGCGAAGGAGCTGATGCCGCGCCTGTTCTTCGACGAGATCGACGTGCTGATCATCGAGGAAATGGGCAAGAACATCTCGGGTGCAGGGTTCGACCCCAACATCACCGGCCGCAATCGCCGCAACGTGCAGTGGTCCAACAAGCCGATGGTGAAGAAGATCGTCGTGCTGGGTCTGACCCGCGTTTCCCACGGCAACGCGACCGGTATCGGCGGTGCGGATGTCATCACCATGAGGTTGTTCCGCGACCTCGATGTCTCGTCCACCTATGCGAACGTGATCACCGCGGGCAACCTCGATGGCGCCGCCATCCCGATCGTGATGAACAACGATCACGACGCCATCGCACTGGCCGTGAAGACCGTGGTGCGCGTGAAGCCGGAGGATTGCCGCGTGGTGCGCGTCCGCAACACGCTGCACCTTTCCGAGATCGAAGTGTCCGCGCCGATGCTCGCTGACGTGAAGGCGCAGCCGGAGCGCTTCGAGATCGTCGGGCCGGCTCACGCCTGGACCTTCGACGCGCAAGGCAATCTGCCGCCGCTGACCGGACACATCGAAGCGGCGGCGTGAAGTCCTGCCCGCACGCAGTTGTCTTCCCACGTTCGACGAATGCGCGGATGGCCCGCGTGGCACTCCTTCCCCCATCGACGATGGGGGAGGGCTGGGATGGGGGCCGGCGGACCTGACGACACAGGTACCACGATTGCATCGTTCGAAACCCACGCATCGCGGCATTCGTTGATGCGCCGTGCCCTCCTGGCGACCCTCGGCGCGCTGATCGCGATCCCCACCTTCGCCGTCGATCCTCCATACCCGACCCGCCCCATCCGGCTCGTGGTGCCGTTCGCCGCGGGCAGCGCGACCGACAGCATGGCGCGCATCCTGGCGCAGGAACTCGGCCAGCGTCTCGGGCAGAGCGTGGTGGTGGACGATCGGCCCGGTGCCTTCGGCCAGATCGCGGCCGTGTTCGTCGCGAAGAGCAAGCCCGACGGCTACACCGTCTTCGTCACCACCAACACGACGCATTCGGCCAATCCGCATCTGTACAAGGCGCTGCCGTACGATCCGGTGAAGGACTTCGAGCCGGTGGCGCGTACTGCGACGCTGCCGTTCATGCTGGTGGTCAATCCGACGCTGCCCGTCAGGTCCACGGCCGAACTGATCGCGCATGCGCGTGCGAATCGCGGTGCCCTGACCTACGCTTCCGCCAGCAGCACCTCGCTGGTGGCCGCGGAAAGCCTAAACGTCCAGGCCGGCATCGCCATGACGGGCGTGATGTACAAGGCGAGCCCGCAGGCCATGCTCGACGTGGTGTCGGGCGAGGTGCCGGTGATGGTGGCGGATTTCGCCACGGCCATGCCGCACGTGACGGCGGGCAGGGTCCGCGTGCTGGGGGTCACCACAGCGCGACGCTCGACGCTCGTGGCGGGCGCACCGCCCATCGCGGACACCGTGAAGGGTTTCGACGTGACGTCGTGGAACGGGGTGTTCGTTCCGGCAGGCACACCCAGGTCCATCGTCGATCGCCTTGCCCGGGAGACGTTGAGTGCGCTCGCGAGCAAGGACGTCGTCGACAAGCTCGCCACCATCGGCTTCGAGGTGGATCCGCAAGGCCCCGAGGATTTCTCCCGATATCTGCGCACCCAGCTCGACTACTGGGGACGGCTCATCCGCGAAGCCGGCATCAAACCCGAATAGGACATCCATGGCAGGCCCGCTCGCAGGCGTACGCATCCTCGATCTCACCACCGTCGTGATGGGACCGTTCGCCACCCAGATCCTGGCCGAACTCGGCGCCGACGTGATCAAGATCGAACCCCGCGAAGGCGACAACATGCGCCACGTCGGTCCGATGAAGACCGAGGGCATGGGGCATCTGTACCTGCATCTGAATCGCGGCAAGCGTGACTTGGTGCTGGACCTGAAACAGCCCGAAGGGCGCGCGGCGTTGCTGCGGCTTGCCCGCGATGCCGACGTGCTGGTCTACAACGTGCGACCCGCGGCGATAGCGCGGCTCGGTCTCGCCTACGACGACGTGCGGGCCGTGAATCCGCGCATCGTGTACGTGGGTGCCTACGGGTACTCCGAGCGCGGACCGAATGCCGGCAAGGCTGCCTACGACGATCTGATCCAGGGCGGTACCGGCCTGCCCTGGCTTGCATCGCGCAAGGGTACTGCTGCACCGCACTACGCACCAGTCAACCTGGCGGATCGCGTGACCGGGTTGCATCTCACGTATGCCGTGACCGCTGCTCTGTTTCACCGGGAACGCACCGGCGAGGGCCAGTCGGTGGAAGTGCCCATGTACGAGAGCGTCGCACAGTTCGTCCTGGGCGATCATCTCGCCGGGCTGTCCTACGTACCGCCCATCGGGGGCACAGGCTATGCCCGCCTGCAGGAGCGGCGTCCGTACAAGACCAAGGACGGCTGGCTCTGCGTGCTGGTCTACAACGACAAGCAGTGGCGGAAGTTCCTCCAGGCCGTGGGTCGTGACGACCTGCTCGCCGACGAGCGTTTCGCTTCGCAGGGCAATCGCGCGGCGCACATCGGTGAGATCTACGCGTTCCTGGCCGAGCTGTTCGCGACCCGCACCAACGCCGAATGGACCGTACTGCTCGACGGCATCGACGTGCCCGTCGGGCCGATGCACACGGTCGCCGACATGGTCACCGATCCCCATCTGGTGCAAAGCGGCTTCTTCGAGGCGGAACACCATCCGAGCGAAGGTGACGTGCTGGCGCCACGCACGCCCACGAACTGGTCCGCTTCGCCGCCCGGACCGCGTCGGCCGGCACCGCGGCTGGGTGAGCACTCCGCCGAGATCCTGCGCGAAGCAGGCTACACGGATGCCGAGATCACCGAGCTCGCAAGCAAACGGGTGACGCATGTCGCCCCTGGGAGCGACGCAGGTCATTGACGGCGGATGCGCCACCCGTGGTCCGCGCGCCATGAGTCGGCGTGGGATGGTTGATGTTCGCCGCCAGCCCGGGACGTGGACGTTGCCTTGCAGGCGCCCACGACCCGTTCGCTCCCGCTTGGACGGTGGCGGACGATGGCGCGCTGCGACTTGTTTGATCTGCAACAAAGCACAGCGGACGCTTGGGGCCTATGTTTGTCCCGCGATGACGTACAGGAGCGATCCGGTGGGTGAACTTGCCGCGAGGTGGGAATGGCGATCGTTCGGGACACGCTTCGGTGAAGCGGAGGCTCGGCTGGCGAAGCGCACGCCGGGCGGCGTCCAAGAAAGCGACGAGATCTACCTGCTCTCCGGGGCCGGCGACAACGTGAAGGTCCGCGATGCGCTGATGGACATCAAGGTGCTGCGGGAGGTCAACGCGGACGGCCTCGAGCAATGGACACCGGTCATGAAGGCGGGCTTTCCGCTGCCTTCTGCCGAAGCGAAGAAGGTGCTCGAATCGCTCCATCTCCCGGTACCTCCGACGTTGCGCGCGAACTACACCCTCGACGAATTCCTCGAACAGTTTGCCGGGCCTGGCGGTGCGATTCGCGCCGTGAAGGTCCACAAGCGGCGGGTCCGCTACACGGTCGGCGGCTGCATGGCCGAACTGTCGGACGTCGTGGCCAACGGCAAGCCCACCCGCACGATTGCCGTCGAGTCCGAGGATGCGGGCGGGGTGGTCCGTGCCGTCAGGGAGCTCGGCCTCGGCGGCTATGTGAACACCTGCTATACCCGCGGACTGGCGGCCCTGATCGACGATCAGCCGGAGCGCTATGCCGTCATCGACGCCGGTACCAACTCGATCAAGTTCCATATCGGCGAGCGTGACCTCGAGGGACGTTGGCGCACGGTCGTCGACCGAGCGGAGTTGACCCGCCTCGGAGAGGGACTCGCGCAGCAGGGCGTGATCATCGACACCGCGCTCGACCGAACGGTCACCGCCATCGCGGGCATGGTCGACGAGGCGAAGCGGCACGGTGTGCGTGCGATCGCCGCCGTGGGCACGGCCGGCCTGCGGATCGCCAGGAACGGCAACGAGGTCGTCGCTGCCATCCAGAAGCGCGCCGGCGTGCAGATCGAAGTGATCTCGGGCGAGGACGAGGGCCGGCTGGCGTACCTGGCGGCCAAGGCGGGACTCGCGCTGGCCACGGGCTCGCTCGTCGTGTTCGATACCGGCGGCGGCAGCTCGCAGTTTACCTTCGGGCACGACGCCAGCGTGGACGAGCGCTTCAGTGTCGAGGTGGGCGCCGTGCGGTACACGGAGCGCTACAAGCTCGACGGCGTGGTGTCACCCGGCGTGCTGAAGGAGGCCATGGCGGTGATTTCCGCCGACCTGTCGCGCATCGACGGGCGTCCGGTTCCCGACGCATTGGTGGCGATGGGTGGCGCGGTGACCAACATCACCGCGGTCAAGCACCACCTCGCCTCCTACGATCCGGCGTTGGTCCAGGGCACGGTCCTCGACCGCGCCGAGATCGATCGCCAGATCGAGTGCTACCGGTCACGGGATGCCGAGGCCCGCCGTGGTATCGTCGGCCTGCAGCCGAAGCGGGCCGAAGTCATCCTCGCCGGAGCATGCATCATCCGGACAGTGATGGAGAAGCTCGGCAAGGCGAGCTTGACGGTGAGCGACCGCGGCCTGCGCCACGGGGTGCTCGCGGAGCGGTTCGGAACCTGAGCGCAGAGGTCGTGGGCACAGGCCCGGAGCAATCGCGTTGTTCCACATTGAATGCCAGGAGGGCACAAGCCATGGCCACTAGAACTGTCGCCAAAGCCACCAAGGCCACCAAGGCCACCAAGGCCACCGGAGCCGCCAAGCCATCGAGAGCCGCCAAAGTGACCAGGCCTGCCAAAGTCACCAAACCCAAAAGGGCGGCCACCAAACCTGCCAGCGCCACCAGTGTCAGGAAGGTCGGCACTGCCGCCAGAGCCAGGTCATCCGTCGCCAGTGCCTCTGCGCCAGCCCTCTCGCCCGAGCAGATCGGCCAGATCCTCGAACTCCTCAAGGGGGCGAACAGCCTGGAGTTGAAGCTCTCCGTGCCTTTGGCGAGCCAACGCGCAACGATCAAGGCGATCGGTCTCGATCCGGTGGAAGCGCAACCGCGGCAGGCGTTCTTCTTCGATACGCCGGACCTCGCCTTGAACCGCGCCGGTCTCGTGGTCCGGGTCCGGCGAAGCCAGGGCGGAACGGGCGATACCGTCATCAAGCTTCGCCCGGTGGATCCGAACACGATCGACACGGAGCTGCGTCGCTCGGCCAGCTTCAAGACCGAGGTGGATGTGATGCCGGGAGGATTCGTGTGTTCGGCGTCGTTCAAGGGTATCTGCACGGGCAAGGAGGCGCTCGACGCCACCTCGGGCAATGCTCCCCTGAGTTCCCTGTTCTCGAAGGAGCAACTCGCGTTCTACGAAGCCCATGCCCCGGCGGGCATCAGTCTGGATTCGCTGACCGTCCTGGGCCCCACCTTCGTGCTGAAGGCCAAGCACCAGCCGAAGGACTTCGATCGTCGGATCACCGTCGAGATGTGGCTCTATCCGGACGGCCAGCGCATCCTCGAGGTCTCCACCAAGGCCCTGCCGTCCGAAGCGTTCCAGGTCGGTGCCACGTTCAAGGCCTACCTGGCCAGGCTGGGTGTCTCGCTCGCCGCAAAGCAGGAGACGAAGACCAAGACCGCGATGGAGTTTTTCAAGGCCAAGATCCAGTCGGATGTGGGTGGCATGGTGCCGGCGACGGTGCGATGAGACCGGGGTGCGCGATCACCTCGCCGTGACGGCCGTCGCAGGAGATCCTGCACTCATCGGAAAGCCTCACGTACGTCCGAGCGCCGCCTGACGGATGCCCTTGGCATTCGGCAGCTTGGCGGCGTCGCAAGGTCGGTGTTTCCGGCAATGGCGGCCTGTCGACGGCCGCATGTGCGTCGAGGCGTAGAATCCACCGAAAGAGCGCGGGTCTGCTCAGCCGCAATCACGAACACGGCGACACCGTTGGACTTCTCCTTTAAGCCCGAACAGCGCTCGATCCGCGAGGCCGTCCTGCGTCTGTGTGAACCGTTCGACGCGCGGTACTGGCTCGATCGCGACGCCGATGGTGGCTTTCCCCTCGACTTTCATGCGGCGATCGCGCGCGACGGCTGGCTGGGCATCGCGATGCCGGACGCCTACGGCGGCGCAGGGCTGGGGATCACCGAAGCGGCGATTATGATGCAGGCCGTGGCCGAGTCGGGTGCCGGATTCTCCGGAGCCTCCGCGATCCACATGAACATCTTCGGGCTGAACCCCGTGGTGGTGTTCGGCACCGAGGAGCAGAAGGCACGGTGGCTGCCGCCGCTCATCCGCGGCGAGGAGAAGGCGTGCTTTGCCGTGACCGAACCGAACGTGGGGCTCAACACCACGCGCATCGAAACCGTCGCGAAGCGGCAGAAGGATCGCTATGTCCTGAGCGGCCGCAAGATCTGGATCTCCACGGCGCAGGTGGCGCAGCGCATGCTGATCCTCGCCCGGACGACACCGCTCGCCGAGTGCCGGAAACCCACGGAAGGTCTGTCGCTGTTCTACACGCAACTCGACCGCGCGCGCGTGGAAGTGCGCGAGATCGAGAAGATGGGCCGCAAGGCGGTCGACTCGAACATGTTGTTCATCGAGGAGCTGGCCGTTCCCGCGGTGGATCGCATCGGCGACGAGGGCAGGGGCTTCGAGTACATCCTCCACGGCATGAACCCGGAGCGCATCCTGATCGCGGCCGAAGCCGTCGGCCTGGGTCGCGCCGCACTGAAGCGCGCCGTCGACTACGCCAACGAGCGCATCGTGTTCGATCGACCCATCGGACAGAACCAGGCGATCCAGCACCCGCTCGCGGTCTGCTGGATGGAACTCGAGGCGGCGAATCTCATGGTGTTCAAGGCGGCCTCGTTGTACGACGCCGGTCAGCCCTGCGGGGCCGAAGCGAACGCCGCGAAGTATCTCGCGGCCGAAGCCTGCTTTCGCGCGTGCGAACAGGCGATGCTCACGCTGGGCGGCATGGGCTACGCGAAGGAGTACCACGTGGAGCGGTATCTGCGCGAGGCAATGGTGCCCCGGCTGGCACCCGTGAGCCCGCATCTCATCCTCTGCTTCATCGCGGAGAAGGTGCTCGGCCTGCCGAAGTCGTACTAGGCGGCGGCCGCCGCGCGAAGGGGCTCCTCAGCGCTCGTCGAGGGATTCCTCGACGGCCTCGCGTTCCATGGACTGCTGAAGCAGTCGTTCCAGCATATCGAGCCGCTGCTCGACCTTCTTGTGCTTCTCCATCATTCCGCCGCTCTTCATCATGCCCATGCCGCCTTCTTTCTGCTCGGTGGCTTTGGCGGCAGCCTTCTCGGGACGTCCTGCGGTGCGGACGAGCAGCATCTGGTCACGCATGGCCTGAAGGTGCTCGGCCAGCAGGGTTCGCTTCTGGCCGACGTCGTCCGTGTTGCGGATCTGATGCATCAGGTCTTCGATGCGTTGCATACCCTGCTGCAATGGATCAATTGCGGCCTCACCGTGATCGTGCTCGGAGGCCGGTGCCTTCTCGGACGAAGCCGCCGGCGGCGGGTGATGGGCGGCATGGTCCTCTTCCTCGGCGGCGGAGGCGAAGCCCGGCGCCAGCGCGAACGCAAAGACCAACAGCGAAGCAAAGGTTCTCAAGGCCTTCCTCCTCGGCTCGGGCCGTCGCATGCCTGGGGAACTGGTCGCGGCGGCAGACGATGCTACGGTAGTCCCGCGAGCGGGTGCCTGCCTTGACGTGCATCAAACGAATTCCGGCCAGCCTCTCCGGCGTCGATCGGGTGCGTGTACCCTGCTGGTACTTCGCGCCGGTGGTGCACGATTACGATCTGACGGAGGTTGCATGCAGTCGGCGGTCCGCTCTATCCGGTTTCTGGTGACTGCATGGATACTGGCCATCCTGAGCGTGAGCGGGCCGGCATACGCACAGTCCGATCCCGCCATCCCGGAGACGGCGCTGCGCGAGCCCTGGGTCGCCCAGCTGCAGGTGATCGAGTCGCTGTCCGACATGGAACCCCAGCCGCGCGAGGCTCTGGCAGATCTCGAGGTGGCGCTCGGCGAGTACGAACGGCAGGTGGATCGCGTGATCGATCGCATCGTGGGCGATCCGCAGTTTGCATATGTCGCGGCCGAGACGTCGCAGGATCTGGCGCAGCAACTCTTGCAGGTTCATGCCCGGTTCGCCGCGGTCTACGGGACACTCGGCATCGCCGATCGTTCCGACGTGCGCGCGGCGCAGACCGCACTCGACCGATTGCGTCGGGTTCTCGCAGACGAGCGCCCGTTCGAGAAGGACGTGCTGCAGGCACTCGGTTCCGGTTCGCGCCAACAGATCGTCGGGTTGGCCACGCGCTGGTGGAACGGCGAAGAGCGGGCGATCGCGGTGAAGAAGGCGGTCGGCACATTGGCGAGAGCGCCGGTCCGTTGAGTACGCAGCGTTCGACCTGCGTCATTGCCACGGCGCAGTGCCGGCCATGGAGCCAGCCGGATCGCGTCTACCGCTCGGCGGCATTCCCGCGGATGAACGTGACCATCGCCGTTGCGACACGGTCCGTCGCTCGCGACGAAAGAATGTCGCCCGCCAGGACGTGCTGCGCCGGATCGTCGGCGTAGTCCACCAGCACCAACTCCTTGCGACCGGCGCCGAGTTCGGTGAAACGGCGTTCGATGGCGTGCACGTCGACCAGCTGGTCTCCCTTGGCGTAGAAGACCAGCGTCGGTACGTGCAGGGAACGGAAATCGAGCCGGTCGATCAGCGCGATGCTCTGCATCATCGGGATCAGCGCGCGCACCGGATAGCGCATGGTCCAGTTCTGCGCCTGTCGCGGATTGGACGCTTCCCACGTGCGGTACTCGCCCACGACGAGTTTCGCGATCTGTTCGCCCCAGGGCCACAGGATGATCGGGGCATTCCACTGGCGGACGCCATAGTTGGGCGAGATGAGGACGAGCGCGTGCAGGTCCTGCGCTTCCGGTCGCGCCGCGAGCAGGGTGGCGAGACCCGCGCCGGTGGAAGTGCCGATCACGACGACCTTGTCGCCGAGGCGGCGTCCGATCGCGTAGGCCTCGAGCACGTCGTCGATCCAGGCGCCCAATGTGGCCTCGCCCATCGCATCCTCGCTGCGCCCATGTCCCGTCAGGCGGGTGTAGTAGAGGTTGGCGCCGAGCGTCCCGGCGACTTTGTCCGCCAGGGGGTAGGTCTCCATGCGGGTCGCGGAGAATCCATGGATGTAGACGATGGCGTACTCCGTGCGCCCCTTCCTCGCGGAGTCGGCCCACACGATGCGCTTGCCGGCATCGGGACGCAGGTCGGTGAAGCGTGCTTCGCTGCGCGTGAGCCACGCATCGAGGTCGGCCGGCAGGTCGACCGGTTCAGGACGGATGTCGACGACAGCACGCGGACCCAGCGCGAACAGCGTTGCTGCCACCACGAGGGCAGCGACGATCCATCCGCCGATGCGGGCTCGCCGGGACATGGCGGTCATGTTCGCACAGTCACCCGCGCCGGTCGCAGACTCACGCCCACCGCCACCAGCATCAGAGCGGCGCCGAAGAATTCGAGTGCGGTGTAGCGCTCGCCGACCAACGCCATGCCAACCCCGACCGCTATGATGGGCGAGACGAATGCATAGGTTCCGGCGCGATACGGCCCCCAGTCACGCAGCAGGCGCAGGAAGACGGTGAACGCGATAAGCGACGCGAACAGGACCAGGAACGCGAGGCTCGCCAGCACCGGTGGATCCAGGAGGCGACGCACGTCGTCCGCGGTCACGTCCTCGAAGATCAGCGAGAGCAATGCAAGGCCGGCGCCGCCGATCACATTGTGGACCGCAGCGAGTGCCAGCGAAGGCACGGTATCGAGGAGTGGCCGGCTGAGGACCGATCCGAGGCTGTACGAGAAGGTCGCGGCAATCACGGCGAGCGACCCCGCCACGGCGAGGGGCGAGGGCTCGATCGCGAGCCGCGCGCGCATCAGGATGAGCAGCCCGACCACGCCGAGCGCCAGCGCGAACGTGCGCGACCGCGTGAAATGCTCGTAACCGAAGAAAATGCCAAGCACGAACAGCGTGATCGGAATGAGGGACAGGTTCACCACGCCGGCGAACCCGGACGGTACGTACTGCATGCCCCAGAACAGGGTCGCGTAGCAGCCGGTGTTGATCAGCAGGGCGGCCACCACGATGCGACCCCATCGCGCTTGCGGCGGCATTCGCGAGCCGCGCCAGCGGGCCAGCGCGAACAGGAGGACGCTGGCCAGGAGGAACCGGCACGCCGCGAAGAAGAGCGGCGGCATCGCGTCGACGCCGGTCTTGATCGCGATCCACGACAACCCCCAGATCAGGCACATGGCGAGATAGAGGGCGGCAGTGGTGGCGTTCATCGTCGGTGGCAGGCGCAGGCGGACCCGCGAGCATAGCGGGACCCGTGCACCGGCAACAGCGGGTTAGGATACGGGGCTCGAGTTCAACCAGGAGGAGACCCATGCCCTACGTGATCCAGACCCAGGACAAACCGGGAGCCGCCAACGTGCGCGCGGAAGCGCGTCCGGCGCATCTCGAGTACCTCACCAAGCATCAGAATCTGCTGCTGGCAGCCGGCGCACTGATCGAGGATGACGGTACCGGCGGCAGTGGCGGCGTTCTGATCGTCGACACCGACAGCCGCGCGGAAGCCGAGAAGTTCATCAACGAGGATCCGTTCACGAAGGCTGGTCTGTTCCAGAAGGTTACGGTCACGCGCTGGCGGAAGGCGTTCTTCAACAAGGAGAAGCTGATCTAGGGTCGGGCCCGCACCCTGATCCCCATCGCACGCGAGTTCGAGGCAGACCAGAAGATTGAGCGCGCACAGGCGTGCGGCCTTCACGCCGGCTTCCACGTCGAACACTTCGCCCAGCTTCCCGGCGGGGCCCGCCGAGATATGCCGTGCAAGTGCCTGATCCCATTCGCGCGACCCGATGCCGGCCAAGGCACCATCGCACCATGACAGGTCGGCCCCGCGGGCCGCGCATGAATTTGGTGCGCCCCCGGGCCGATGCAGTACACTCCAGCCGCTCGACCGGACCGGATGACCGGTTCCGGCGACCTGTTCGTACAAGCGCGACCTCGCGGGAATGGATCACACTGCGACTACGTGCGCAGCGTGTTTCTCCGATGCCGATCTTCAACTCCGGGTGCCTGCCGGGTGCCCTGTTCAGTCGTTTTGCCGCCTTTGCCGTAGCCGTCGCGTTGTCCGCGCCAGCGCTCGCGGCCGTGCCCGCACTGGACGTCGAATACGTGATCGCAAATCCCCGGCCCAAGGTCGCGGAAGTGGGCTACGTCGAGCCCGAGGTCTTCGACCCGTTTACTGACCGCTTGTATCAGGGCGGCTTCCGCTACGGCGGCCCGCCGGTGGAGATCCCGCAGGAGGCACGCTACCTGTCGGCGATCGGCCGCACCAAGATGCTGAAGCGCATCCTCGCCTGTGCCGACGCGTGGTACTACCCGTTCTCGCACACCGCGCCGAAGGCGGAACCGCCGGGCATCGACATCGAGATCCTGTCGCGCATCGCGCAGCGCAACGGCTGGGAGTTCTCGGTGATGTGGGCGAACACCGGCGTCTATCGAGGCGGCGTCAACAAGGCATTTAAGGAAACCGTGAATCGCGGCTTCTGCGACGTCTTCATGGGTCTCGTCATCACCGGCGACGATGACCACATGTTAAAGAACGACATGGCGTTCACCAAACCGTACCTTGGCATCGGTTTCGTGCTGGTGGGCAACGGCAAGGTGCCGAAGGTGCGCACCCTGGAAGAACTGCGCGGCACCGGCATCAAGGTCGGCGTGCCGGCCTATTCACCGATGCAGGAGAACGCCGAGAAGCTGGGTATTCCGTACGTGACCTATTTCCAGAACAACCGGGTGATCGACGGCCTCCTGCGCAAGGAAGTGGACGCCATCATGGTCTGGGGTCCCTCGATCCCGGTCGCCAACCGCGAGAAGAACGTGGAGCTCGCAATGTCGCCGGGATTCCAGCCGGTGCCCGGCCAGCGCTTCAACGGTGCCTGGGCGGTGAAGGCCAAGGAGACCGATTTCAAGCAGTTGATCGACGACGCCTTCACCCAGATGCTCGCGAGCGGCGAGATCCGGCAGATCGTCGAGAAGTACGGCGTGCCGTTCTTCGCGCCGTTCCCCGAAGGTCAGTGACGCAGCAACCACAACAAAGGGTCGCAACATGTGGAACAGTTTCATCGAGCTCTCGCACCTCTCCATGGGTGTCATCCCGGTGCTCATCGTGCTCTTCACCGTGGCGCTCGCCGTGATCATCGAGCGGCTGTGGTTCTTCCACCGCGTGCTGTCGCAGGGCGCGGCGATGGAACACGATCTCAAGCTGGTGGGCTATCACGCCTTCGACGAGCTGCGCCGCGTGGTGACCAAGTTCCCCGGCGCGCTGCAGACCGGTCTCGTGACCATGGCGCTGTCGTCCCAGGCGGAAAGCGCCGAGGCGGCTGAGCGCCATATCGACGAGACGATCCTGGAAGTGGTGCCGGTGATGGACCGCAACCTGTGGGTGCTCGACACCGCAGTGACCCTCGGTCCGCTGCTCGGACTGCTCGGCACCATCTTCGGGATGATCAAGACCTTCGACGTGCTCGGTGCGCAAGGCATGGGCGCCGGCGCCGGTGCCGTGACCGGCGGCATCGGCGAAGCGCTGGTGGCCACGGGCGTGGGTCTGTTCATCGCCATCGTCGGTCTGATCTTCCTCAACCACTTCAACAAGCGCGTGCGGCTGGGCGTGCAGCAGATGGAGCTCATCAAGATCACCGTGGTGAACAGACTGCACGGCGGCGGCACCCAGCAGGGCTAGACGACCATGCGCTCCCGCACCGACCGCTACTTCGAGGCCGACCGCGCGCGGATCGAAGTGATCCCGATGATCGACATCATGATGTTCCTGCTGGTGTTCTTCATCATGATCACGATCGATACCATCGCCGGCAGCGGCATCGCGCTCGACATCCCGTCGTCCAAGACGCCGCAGCCGCTCAAGAACACCCAGATCACCATCGGTGTGGTGAAGGACGGTGCGCTCTATGTGAAGGGCAAGCCGATCACGCCGGAGGCCCTGGACGAGATGCTCAAGGCCGAGAAGGAGAAGGGCAAGGTCGAAGTGGTGATCGCCGGCGACAAGGAAGTGCCGCTGCAGAAGCTGCTCGACGTGATGGACGTGGTGCGCGCCAACGACATCACCAACGTGGGCATCGCCGCGGGAGACGCCAAGCGCGCGGCGGGTGTGAAGCCCGGCAAATGAGCGAGGCGGCGTCGCACGTGAGGCCACGTGGCCTCATGTCTTTCTCGCGTGCCCTGCTGATCGCGGTCATCGTGGAGATCGCGACCACGCTCGGTGTCGCGGTGAACTGGAGCGCGCTGTTTCCACCGCCCGAACCCGAGCCCATGAAGGTGGAGTTCGTGAAGCTGCCGGAACCGCCGCCGCCTCCGCCCCAGCCGCCGCAACCGGTCCCGAAGCAGAAGCCGCCGCCGCCGAAGGAGAAGCCGGAGCCGCCGAAGCCCGAGGAGCCGAAGCCGCTGCCGCTGCCCGAGCCGGAACCGCCGCCTCCGCCCCCGCCCCCGAAGCCGGAGGAGCCGCCGCCCGACGATCCGCCGCCGGACAAGAAGCTGCCGCCGGTGAAGAAGGTGCGCGCCGTCTATCCGAAGGACGCGTTGTCGCAGGGTATCGAGGGCGAAGCACGTGCGCGGCTCAAGGTGAGCACGAGCGGCAAGGTGCTGCACGTCGAGATCGTCGAGTCGAAACCGCCTGGCGTGTTCGACTACGCGGTGATCAAGGCGACCAAGCAGTACGTGTTTCCGCCAGGGGACGAGGAGTTCGAGATCGACCAGGTGATCGTGTTCAAGATCGAGGACGATCGCTACGGTCCGGAAGCGAAGCGACCGGAAACACCGAAGTAGCGGCGCACGATCTCGATCAGGCGGTGCGCCGCATATGGCTGCCGCGCCGGATGCGTGCACGGTGCACGGGCAGCGCATGGTGACCGAGCGCCGGCGAGGCAGACGGGCTCGCACGTCGAAGCAGACGGAACTCGTCGTACCGCTCGGCGGCACGGCGACCCCGCCACATCTCGACCCAGCCTGGCGGCGTGGGCACGGCGGCATCGGCTGCGGTGCGCATTTGCACCAGCAGCAGGCTGCAGGCTGCGTCGGGCTGCGCCTCGCGACGGGTGGTGCGAATGCCGGCCACGTACTCCAGCATGGCACGCTCGGACTCGCCCAGGGCTTCGCTCGCCATGCAGTCGAACCCGGTGGGTAGCGTTGATTGCATGGAGACGATCGGTGCACGGTAGCTCTTCGACGCTTCGAGCCACGGCAGCCACAAGGTGTACGCGATTCCCAGCACCAGGGTGACGCCGGTCAGCCAGGCCATCGGCAGCCAGTGCAACGCCCGTCGCGCGCAGGTCAGCGCGAGCACAGCTACGGCGGCGAGGGTCGCGGTCAGACCCAGGAGTTGCATCCAACGCGAGTCTGCGAAGTCCATCGCAACGGGTACGTGGCGTGCTAGCAGCGCGCTGCCGGGCACGAACGGAGCAGCGCTGTCGCGGAACAGCCAGAGGGCGACGAGCCAGAGCGCCGCAGTCGCGAACAGACCGAGGACGAGCGCCGCGATGCGCCGCTCGGCAACGTCGCCGAGCGCCCGCAGACCGCCGACACCGAGCACCGCGATCGGCACCAGCAGCGGCAACGCATAGTTTTCGCGGGCCGATGCCGACAGCAGCAGGACGATGACCATGCCGCCCACCGCGGCGAGACACGCGGTGATCGCGCTGGCGTCGCACGGTTCGACGTGACTGGCCAGCGCGAGAGCGGCGAGCGGCAGCGCCGGCAGCGCGTACCACGGCAGGGTATGCCACCAGAATCCGGGAGGGGCCGCGGCCCCGAGCTTGTCGACCGATGTCCCGGTGAAACGACCGATGTTGTTGTCCCAGAACCACGTGTGGAACGCAGCCGGATCCGCATGCAGCAGCAGCGCGGGCCAGACGGCACACCAGGGCAGCGCGGCGAGGGCCGCGAGACCGAGGGTGCGCAGGAGCTGCGGGCGATCGCTCGCGGGCGCCCGGACGACGACGTACGCCGCCGCGAGTGTCAGCATGCCGGGTCCCACCAGTCCTTTCGACAGGAACGCGATGCCGCAGCCGGTACCGAACAGCAGCCCGGGCGAGCGTCCTTCGTCGCGCAGGCGGAGGAGTCCGAGGAATGCGATCGCCACGCCGCTCAGCATCGAGAGGTCCGGCAGCATCGTCCGGGCCACGAGGACGAACCCGAGACTGCCTGCGAACAGGAGGGCTCCCGTCGCCGCGGCGCCGCGGCCCCAGACGCGCTGCGCGGAAAGACCGACGAATGCCAGCGTGATGCCGTTGCTCAGCAGGCTGGCGAGCCGGGCCCCGTCGTGGAGCGCGAGCCACGGCTGCGCGAGCCGGGCGCAGAGCGATCCGAGGATGTAGTAGAGCGGCGGCTTCTCGAGAAAGGGCTCGCCGGCCAGCGTCGGGATGGTCCATTGCCCGGAGCGCAGGCTGTCGAGGATCACGCCGAACACGTAACCCTCGTCGGGTTTCCACGGATCGTGCCCGACCACCCCCACGGAAAGGAACAATCCGGCAAGGACCCACGCGCAGGCGGTGCCGAGCTCGATCGCTGAAATGGGGATCGGCGCGGGAAAGCTTCTGTCGTACGGGACCGGCGAGATCATGGAAGGCGGCAGTCCGGGGCGTGCGGATGCGGACCGCATAGTGCCCCCGCCAACTTGCACGAACCTTACGCGGCCGGGCGCCGCGCGCCGCTAACGAAGCGAGCGAAGCACCTCGCGGGCGGCCCGCATCCCGCTTTCGACCGCACCGTTGAGAAACCCCTGCCAGTCGCGCGAAGTGTGCTCGCCGGCGAAGAAATAGTTGCCCTCGCGCTCGGCTTCGACGCCGAGCAGTGTCGTCATGTAGCCGGGCGGGTAGTACACATACGATCCGCCGGACCATGGGTTCGTGTGCCATGCATTGCGGATGACGCGGCCGTTCCAGCGTTCACGGATACCGGGCCAGGCGGTTTCGAGGTCGTCGAGGGCGAGTTCGGCCTGGTCTTCTTTCGAACGCTCGCCCGCCGCCACTGCGACACGGCCACCGGACCAGCAGTTCAGAATGCCTGGGGTTCCCGGTTGACCACGCGTCACGTCCCAGGTGCTGTGGAAACTGCCTTCGAGCCGCACCTCGCCGTTGCTGCCGAGCGCATTCCAATGGCGGCGATCGAACTGGAGTTGCAGCTTCGTACTCGCGCCCATCGGCAGGGCGTGGATCGCCCTGCGCTTGAGCGGGCGGAACCCGGACTTCGCAAGATCCACCTGACCCAAGGTCGCGAATGGGATCGCGATGATCACGCGGTCGTACACGGCCTCCTCGATTGCCAGATCGTGTTGCAGGATCAGCTTGCAACGCCCGTCGGGCATACGCTGCGCCGCGATCAGGGCCTTGCCCGTTTCGAGCGGCGCCTGCAGCAATCCGGCCATACGATGAGCCACCTGGTCATTGCCGCCACGCACGTGATAGCGCTGATCGGAAGCCGCATACGCCGCGAACGCATTGCGCGGCGATGGTGCGAGCGCGAGCACCAGATTGATGGCCGAGAGCTGCCCCACTTCGACCGCGAACTCCTCGGCGAAGGCATTGGCGAGCAGCCGACCGAAGCGGGAAGTCCGGCCGCCGGGCACGTACTTGTCGATCCATTGCGCCATGCTGATCGCGTCCAGCGATCGTGCTGCCCGGTTCGAGCCGACGTAGCCATAGGCATCGCCGAGCGCCTTGGCCTGCTTCTGCACCACCGGAAAGAGAGCTTCGTAGTCGTGGGTCGCTTCGGCTACGGTGTATCGCGTGCCATCGAGGAGGGTATACGTGTCGGTGCCGACAGGCGTCGCTTCCACCACATCGTCCAGCTCCAGATGGAGCTCGCGCACCAGTGCGATCAATTCTTCGTGCACCGAGTCGACGAACTCGCCGCCGCGTTCCGCCACCTGTCCGTCGGTGAATGCCTCACGCTCGGACCAGCAGCGACCGCCGATGCGCGTGCTGCCTTCGATCACCGTCGCATGAAGCCCGGCCTTGCGCAGTGTATGAGCAGCGGCAAGGCCGGCAAGACCGGCGCCGACGATCGCGACCTTGGGCTGCTTGCGCCGAGATGCTGCATTCGTGCGTCCGGTCGCGGCAGCCAGCGCGAGCGCACCGCCGGCGACGAGGAAATGCCGGCGTGACTCTGCGGAGAGGGAACGCGATCCGGCGGCAACACCGGCCACGCGTTGCACGGTGCGAAGCAGGGTCGATCGGGTCATGACGAATGATCTCCGGAACGATGGATCAGGCGACGATCCACGCGGTTTCCAGCCGGCCGCCGCAGAAGCGGTGGGTGAGTTCGACGAGTCGGGCGAGTGTAGCCTCGATCAGCTCGCGCGACGTGGCGGCATTGCCCTGCAGGATGTAGAAGCAGTCGGTGGTGGCGGTGGTCACCTTGGTTCGTTCGCACTGACGATGCTCCAGGCGGCAGAGCACGTCGCCCGATCCGTCGAGATAGCAGTACTCGCCTGGCGAGATCGGTTCCGGTGTCGTGGCGCCGAGACGAACGAAGCGTTCGGTGCCGGCGGTGAATCGCAGTTCGATGTCACCCTGGACCTGAGCCAGATCGTGGGCGCCGAGCGACAGGCGGGTCGTGAGCGACACGCCGTTGTAGATGTCCACCAGAGGATTGATCGCCGGCACCAGACGCTTGCGCAGGAACAGGCCCACCAGTGCTTCCGCCGACGACGGGAACCGCTTGTTGGATCGGCCCACGGTGTCGTGCAGTTCGCGAAACCCGGCAAGGACCGGATCGCCGGTCAGCAGCTCCGGCGTGAGTTCAGCGCGGAGTTGCGTGACCAGCGAGTCACGCCAGGCAGCAAGCGCCTGCGAATCCACCGCCACGTTGTCGAGACCGGTAAGCAGAGCGAAGGCGCCGCGCACGCCGAGGGCGCGCACCGGCTCTGCGATGGAGAACGTCGGGCGATGCATGCTGGGGCGCGAGTGTAGCAGCGGAGCGGGATGCTATCCTCTGGGTCCCTGCAACGATCCGCCCGGAGGAGACCCATGAGAATGTCGGCGATTCGAGCGGTTCTCGGTCTGGCGATGCTGACGCTGGCGGCGTGTACTGCCATGCCGGCGAAGACGGAGCCGCCGTCGGTCACGGTGTCCGATCTGCGCATGGGCACGGCGGGCGTCTTCGAGCAGCAGTTCTTCGTGAAGCTGCGCATCCAGAACCCGAACGACAGCGACCTGCAGATCAAAGGTTCGAGCTTCGAGCTGGAGTTGAACGACCAGCCGTTCGCGAAAGGCGTGAGCGCGCAGAGCGTGACCGTGCCGCGGTTCGGTTCCGAATTCGTGGAGATCGAGGCCGTGAGCAGCCTCGGCAGCATCCTGCGGCAGGCCGGGACGATGACGTCCGATGCCGGCCTGGAGAAGTTCCGCTACCGCATCAAGGGCAAACTCGCCACGCGCAACGCGGGTTCGCTGCCGTTCGACGAACGAGGCGATCTGAGCTTCGGCGGCGCACCGGCGCCGTCCAAATAAGGGGAGGGAAGCAGTCGATGGAAGACAAGTTGTTTTCGGTGAAGGGGCAGGTGGTGCTGGCGGTGGGAGCCACGCGCGGCATCGGCAAGGCGCTCGCGGGCGGATTCTCCGAGCGCGGTGCCACGGTGATCATCGCCGGGCGTGACCAGGCCGTTCTGGATCAGACACGCCAGGAGATCTCGCATGACATCCCGGTCGAGGCCCACAACTGCGACGTCGCGAAGGCCGAGGACGTGACGAAGCTGGTGGATGCGGTGATGGCCAAGCACGGTCGCATCGACACGCTGCTCAACGTGGCCGGCGTCAACACGCGCAAGCGCGTGGAGACCTACACGCCGGAGGAATACGACCGCATTCTCGACATCAACCTGCGCGGCCACTTCCTCGTGGCGCAGGCCGTGGGACGCCAGATGCTCGCGCGCCGCAGCGGATCGATCATCAATATCGACTCCCTCAACACGTACGCGCCGCTTACCGGGGTCACGCCTTACGCGATGAGCAAGGGCGGCGTCACGATGATGACGCGCGGCATGGCTCTCGAATGGGGTCCGCGCGGCGTGCGCGTCAACGCGATCGCGCCCGGCTTCTTTCCGACCGATCTTTCGAAGAAGCTGTGGGCCGAACCGAAGATGCAGGCCTGGGGCAAGACCGTGACCCCGCTCGAACGCCTGGGCGACGTGAAGGAACTGGTCGGCACGGCCATCTTCCTTGCGTCGGAGGCGAGCGCATTCATGACCGGTCAGGTGCTACGGGTGGACGGCGGTATCTCCGCGGGGATCAACTGGCCGATCGAGCTCGGGTAGTTTTCGTTCGGAAGAGCATCGACGCGGAGAGAACGGTGGTCTCCTTCCGCCACGCGAGTGTGGGGGATGTACACGCCTTCCCCCACCGTCAGGTTGGGGGAAGGTTGGGATGGGGGCCGATCAGCCGTCGCTGGCCCCCACCCTGACCCTCCCCCATCTGCGATGGGGGAGGGGAACGCCGCATGAATGACTCGGTGCCCCGAATTGTTCGGTTGCTCGGCTGTTGCCGAACAGCTCATCCCGTCAGGCTTTTGTCGTCGCCCACGGATTGCCGAGCTGCTTCACGATCTCGTCGTACATCGGCTGCACATAGCGGTTGAGACCCGTGACGACGCTGTCCACGTCGATCATCGACGGGATGCGCGTACCGCGGAACTCCACCGGGCCGCCGACCGTCACCACGTGCACCCCAAGCCGCGAGAGGTGCTCGGCGAGACGCGGTTCGGTGAGGAGGTAGAGCCGCTTCACCCCATCGAGGCGCGCCAGCGCGATGACGCCCAGGTAGAGCCCGATGATCATGTACGGAAACCGCGGGAAGTGCAGGTCACCGAAGTCGCGATCGTCGAGCGGCGCCGGCACCGGCGCTTCGCCTTCACGGCGCCGGAACTTGGAGATGACCGCGAGGCGGGAAGCCTCGGCGATCGCGCTGCGCGGCACATTGCCCGCCGCGAGCAATTCACGATCGAGCGTTCCGGCGCAGACCCGTTCGAACGGCAGTAGTCCGTCGGGATCATCGGCTGCCGTGCGGATCAGGCGCGCGCATGCGATGAACTCCCACGTGCCGATGTGCCGCAGCAGGATGGCCTTCGCGCGCACGTCGTACTCGTCGGTCTCCCGCTGATCGGCGCGTGGGTCTTCGAAGCGCAGGTCCTCGACGTACACGTTGTGCCGCAGCCGGTACGTGTGGTCCTTCAACTCGTCGGTGATGGCCGGCACGATCTCGAACCGCGTGCGAAAACCGCGACCGAGGTCGCTTTCGCCCTTGACCTGCCCCAGCGCGCCCGCAGGCGTGGTTTTGCCAGCCGCCCGGCCGGGCGTGGAACGCTCTGTCATACGGCCCCCGATTCTTTTGCCATCCGGAATGCCGGGCCGGATGGATCGTCCGCATCGTCGAACCGAAGGCTACGCCGCCGGCCGCGGCTGTCAACCCCGTTTCCGGAACCCCGAGCCGGCCGCTATAGTCGGATGGCATTCTTCTCTGCGGGCACTCGGGCATGGCGCGCATCAGCGGTCTTCACATCTATCCGGTCAAGGGTTGCCGCGGGATCGCGCTCGATGGGGCCGGGCTCACGTCCACCGGGCTCGCATACGATCGGCACTGGATGGTCGTGCACCCGGACGGGCGCTTCGTCACGCAGCGGGAATTTCCGCGGCTCGCGTTGGTCGAGGCCGCACTGCATGACGGCTCGTTGACGCTGTCGGCGCCGGGCATTGCACCGGTCGAAGTGGAGGACACGCTCGAAGGACCGCGTACGGATGTACAGGTGTGGGGTGACCGCTGCATCGGCATCGACACCGGTGACGCGGCGGCTGCCTTCTTCAGCGGGCATCTCGGCCGGTCCGTACGTCTCGTGCGCTTCGATCCCGGCAAGCCGCGGCCCAGCGACCCGGACTATGCCGGTGAACTGCCGGCATTCAGCGAATTCTCCGATGGCTTTGCCATCCTGGTGATCTCGGAAGCGTCGCTCGCGGATCTCAACGGACGGCTGCCCGTGCCGCTACCGATGAATCGATTCCGGCCGAACGTGGTCATCGCCGATGTCGATGCTTTCGAAGAAGATCACATGGACGCGCTCGTGACCGCCGACGCGGAATTGCGCCTCGTGAAAGCCTGCACGCGTTGCCAAGTGACGACAACCGATCAGGAAACCGCGGCGGTCAGCGAGGAACCGTTGCGCACGCTCGCTGCCTATCGCATGCACCCGCAACTCGGTGGTGTCGCGTTCGGTCAGAACGCGGTGGTGGCGCGAGGCGCGGGTGCGACGTTGAGAGTCGGACAATCGCTCGACGTCGTCTGGAATTTCTGAAAGCGACTGTCGTCGCGGTGAGACGTTGCGCACCGTGCGGTGCATCGCGAGAATGTGCGCGCCGTCGGTGGATGAAACCATGCCGGTGTGCTTTTCAGGAGACCCCAAAATGAACAGATCCATGGTGGCAGGCGCCGTGCTCGGTGGTGCGGCCGTCCTGTCCGTCGGCAGTATCGCGGGTTACCGCGCGCTGACCGGCCCCGAATATGCGGATGTGGTGAGCGTCGAAGCGGTGAAGCAGACCGTCGTGACGCCGAAGGAGGAATGCAAGGCCGAACAGGTCACGCGCCGCCGTCCGGTGAAGGACGAGTACCGCATCACAGGTACCGTGATCGGTGCGGTCGTCGGTGGTGTTGTGGGCCACCAGGTGGGCGAAGGTCGCGGCAAGGATCTCGCGACCGTGGCCGGTGCGGCAGGCGGTGGCTACGCGGGCAATCGCGTGCAGAAGCACATGCAGGACAACGATACCTACACCGCGCAGGAACGGCGTTGCAGGACGGTCAACGAATCGAGCGAGAAGATCGTCGGCTACGACGTGAAGTACCTGCTCGACGGCAAGGTCGGCAAGGTGCGGATGGATGAGAAGCCTGGCGACCGCCTGCCCGTGAAGAACGGCAAGGTGGTGATCGGCGATGCAGGCGCCGAGGTGCGGAAGAACTGACGACTGCGGAGGGTCTTGCCCGTCGCCGTGTCTTCAGGCGAGATTCGCACCACGCTCCTGCAGAAGGGTGCGCAGGACCGAACGATGGCAACGGGATTCGTCGGCGCAATAGCATCCCACCGATAGATTCGTCTTCCTTGACAACGCAGCGAGCAGATCGAGCGCGTGCGCGTTGTCGGGTGTGCTCATCTCGGCCCGATAGCGGCGCACGAAGGTCTTCCAATCCGCTGCCGTCGCAGCTTCCTGCGCGAGCTTCACCGTCTCCGCGCTTGGTGCGAGGTTCGGAAACCACACGTCGTACCAATCCCGCGACGCGTACTCGCTCTTCGGCACGCCGCGTGGCGGACGGCGGACCGTGCCGATACGCAGGCCTTCATCGGGGTGCCGCGCGGAACCGAGACGGACGATGCGAATGGGCATGATGGTACTCCGGTGTCTGTTTGCGATCCGCGGGCTCCATTCCCGTACGACACCACCCTCGGGGCCCGACGCATCGATGACGACGAACCGCATCGGCCGATTGTATCCGGGCTGAGAAGCAGCCTCGATCGGGCCGTCATCGCACTGCGTCACGACAACGGCGACGGAATCGGGCAATGTTGCGAACCTGTACCAACGAACCAGGGAGTGTTCGCATGTCCGGTCTGCGCCGTCTGTGTGGTCTCGTCTACCTGTCGTCCTGGATGGCTGGTTCGGCCCTGGCGGCCGACGTTCCCGTGGCGGGCACGGTGCTCAAGGACTGCGATCGATGTCCGGAACTCGTCGTCGTGCCCGCCGGACAGTTCGTGATGGGAGCGAAGCCGGGCGACAACGGCGCGGATGACGACGAAGGACCACCCCACACCGTGACGATCGCGAAGCCCTTCGCACTGGGCAAGTTCGAAGTCACCTTCGACGAGTGGGAAGCCTGTGTTGCCGACAATGCTTGCGAGCGCACGCCCGACGAGGCGTGGGGTCGCGGGCGACGGCCCGTGCTGCATGTCGACTTCGAGCAGGCGGTCGGTTACACGAAATGGCTGTCGACGAAGACCGGCAAGTCATATCGCCTGCCGACCGAAGCCGAGTGGGAGTACGCGGCGCGCGCCGGCTCGGCCGAGCCCTGGTTCTGGGGTGCGGATCCGGCGAAGATCTGCGGCTTTGCCAACGTGTATGACGAGTCGGCACACGCGAAGTACCGCTTCGGCTGGAAGCCGTTCCGTTGTGACGATGCGGTCGTGGAGACCGCACCGGTCGGCAGCTTTCCAGCGAACGCGTTCGGTCTGCACGACATGCTGGGTAACGTGTGGGAGTGGGTCGCGGACTGCTATCAGGCCTATGACGGCGCGGCGCGCGACCAGAGCGCGGTGGTCATGAGTGACTGCAAGAAGCGCCTGAGCCGCGGCGGGAGTTGGAACGTGTTTCCCGTGTGGGTCCGCGCGTCGTATCGCTACGGACTGGAGCCCCAGTTGCGCAGCAACAACCTCGGATTGAGGGTGGTAAGAGAGTTGCCGTAGGTTGCCCCACCCTAGCCCTTCTCCCAGCTTCGTTGGGGAAGATACCGTCTGCGAAATCAAGCAGCACGTGGGGCCCCCACCCTAACCCTCCCCCAGCAAAGCTGGGGGAGGGGATGTACACCCCTTCCCCCACCTACGGTGGGGGAAGGTTGGGATGGGGGGCTGCGTCCCATCGTCAGTGACTGATCATCCAGGGCCGCGCCGTCGGAAACGCCTTGCTCCCGTCCTTGCCCTTCGCCGTCGCCCGCTTCGGCAAACCCGGCGCGCAGCACGAGCATCCGGCCCCGTGCTTCCTGCGCTCCAGATAGGCCTCCTTCGACACCGGCTCATGCGCGCTGCGCTCGTTCATCGCGTGCGCCTGCTTGTTCGCCGCGGCCATACCCGACACCCGCGGCGCGGTGATCAGCGCGCGCGGGGCAGGGCTGCCGCAATCGGGACAAGGATGGGGCTGCGCGAATTCGGCCATGGGGCGCATGGCGGTGAAGTCACCGCAGTCCTCGCACCAGTACTCATAGAGCGGCATGGTTCGGACTCCTACTTGTCGGGCGAGATCGGCATGTCGACACCGGCCTTCACCATCTTCGTCGGACCACTGGCCGTCGGACGGATGTCGAAGTCGAAGATCTGGGTCGGCAACCACAGCGTCGCGCAGGCGTTGGGGATGTCCACGACGCCGCTGATATGGCCCTGCACCGGTGCTGTGCCGAGGATCGAATGGGCCTGGGCTTTGGAGTAACCGAACTTGGTCATGTACTCGATGGCATTGAGGCAGGCCTGACGATAGGCCACGTGCACGTCGAGGTAGTGCTGCTTGCCCCATTCGTCCACCGAGATGCCTTCGAAGATCAGGTAATCGTTGTAGTGGGGCGTGATCGGGCTGGGCTGGAAGATCGGGTTCTTGATCCCGTACTTCGCCATGCCGCCCTTGATCAGACCTACCTTGAGATGGGTCCAGCCGGCCATCTCGATGGCGCCGCAGAACGTGATCTCGCCGTCGCCCTGGCTGAAGTGCAGGTCGCCCATGGAGAGACCGGCACCCTTCACGTACACGGGGAAGTAGATCTTGGAACCGCGCGACAGGTCCTTGATGTCGCAGTTGCCGCCGTGTTCACGCGGCGGCACGGTGCGGGCACCCTCGGCATCGATCTTATCCTTCACCGCGCCAGTGGCCTTGCCCGCATGCGAGGTCTTCGCGAACGGCGCGTTGGCGAGGGGCGGCACGCGCGTGGGGTTGGTGGCGATGAAGTCCACTTCGCGCTTGTTCCACGTGTCCAGCATCTTCTGGTCCGGCAGGCAGCCGATCAGGCCGGGGTGGATCAAACCGGCGAAGCTCACGTTCGGCACGTGGCGCGAGTGGGTGTAGAGGCCGCTGATGTCCCAGATGGATTTCTGGGCGAGCGGGAAGTGATCGGTGAGGAAGCCGCCGCCGTTCTTCTTGGAGAAGAAGCCGTTGAAGCCCCACAGGCTGTCGGGCAGGGCGCCGATGTCGAGCAGGTCCACCACCAGCAGGTCGCCGGGCTCGGCGCCTTCGACCCCGATCGGACCCGACAGGAAGTGCACCGTGGTCAGGTCCACGTCGCGCACGTCGTCGGCGGAGTCGTTGTTCTGGATGTAGCCGCCGGTCCAGTCGTAGGTCTCCAGGATGAAGTCGTCCCCGGGTTTGACCCACGCCGCCATCGGGATGTCCGGATGCCAGCGGTTGTGGATCATCGGATTGTCGTACGGCGACTGTTTGAGATCGATTTTGACCAGGGTATCCGGCATGTCTTCCTCTTAGGCTCAGTAGGTTCTTCGAAAGAGGGCGTCCGACGACAAGGGGGATACCGCCGGACGCCCCGGCACTGCTCGGTGGTGGCCTATCCGTTCACACGGACAGGTACTGTTTGATGCGATCGGCGTCGATCGCTTCGCGCGGCGCTTCGTGCACCAGGCGTCCGCCTTCGATCACGAACAGGCGGTCGGCCACGTCCAGCGCGAACGACAGCACCTGTTCCGACACGACGATGGTGATCTTGCGCAGCTTGCGGATCTCGTTCAGCGCCTTCGCGATGTCCTTGATGATCGAGGGCTGGATGCCTTCGGTGGGCTCGTCCAGCAGCAGTACTTTCGGATTGGTGACGAGCGCCCTGCCGATCGCGAGCTGCTGCTGCTGACCGCCGGACAGGTTGCCGCCCTTGCGGCGGCGCATGTCCCAGAGCACCGGAAAGAGCGCGTAGATGTCCTCGGGCACGGTGCGGTCCTCGGCGTTCTCCAGCCCGGTCTCGAGGTTCTCTTCGACCGTGAGCGTGGGGAAGATCATGCGGCCCTGCGGCACGTAGCCGATGCCCTTCGCCACGCGGCGGAACGATTCCTCCTGCGTGAGATCGGTGCCGTCCACGGTGACCTTGCCCTTCTTCACCGGCAGGATGCCGATCAGCGACTTGAACAGTGTGGTCTTGCCCATGCCGTTGCGGCCCATCACGGCCACCGTTTCGTTCTCTTTCGCAGAGAACGAGATGCCGTGGATGGCCTGGCTCTGGCCGTAGCTCACGAAAAGGTCGTCGACTTGCAGCATGTGGTACTCCTTGTCAGTGGCGCCGGGCCGCCCCAAGCCATTGACGCGCCCCCTTGGGGGGCAGCGACCAGCGGGAGCGTGGGGGCTGTTTCATGTCAGTGGCGCCGGGCCGCCCCAAGACACTGACGCGCCCCCTCGGGGGGCAGCGACCAGCCGGAGCGTGGGGGCCGTTTCATCCTAGTGGCCGAGGTAGACGTCGATGACCTTCGGATCGGCCTGCACCTTCTCCATCGCGCCTTCCGCGAGGATCTTGCCCTGGTGCATCACGGTCACCTTGTGCGCGATCTTCTTCACAAAATCCATGTCGTGCTCGATCACGATCATCGAGCGGTTGCGGCAGATGCGTTCCAGCAGCTCGGCGGTCAGTTCGCGCTCGCGCACGCTCATGCCGGCGATGGGTTCGTCGAGCATCAGCAGCTCCGGTTCCTGCATCAGCAGCATCCCTATCTCCAGCCACTGTTTCTGGCCATGGGACAGCAGACCCGCTTCGGTTTCGAGCTGATCGGCGAGACCGATCTCGCCGGCCACCGATTCGATGCGCTCCTTCACGTCGGCGGTGCACTTGAACTTGAGCGCGCCGAACACGCCGCGACCGCGCGGAAAGGAGACCTCGAGGTTCTTGAAGACCGTCAGGTTCTCGTAGATGGACGGAGTCTGGAACTTCCGGCCGATGCCCGAGCGCACGATGCGGTGCTCGGCCAGTCCCGTCATCTCCTGGTTCTTGAACTTGATGGTGCCCTTGGAAGCGCGGGTCTTGCCGCAGATGAGGTCGAGCAGCGTGGTCTTGCCGGCACCGTTGGGGCCGATGATCACGCGCAGCTCACCCTTGTCCACGTACAGGTTGAGGTTGTCGATGGCCTTGAAGCCGTCAAAGGACACGGTCAGGTCTTCGATGGCGAGGACGAAGTCGGTGTTGCTCATGGGCGTGTCTCTCCGGGAGTTCGATCAGGCCACCGCGGGGCCGACGCCCTTCGGATCGGTGCGGGGACGCGGCACGCTGGGGTTCCAGCCGGCGGCCGGCGCGTGCGACGGCGTCGTCGCGGGCAGCGGCTTCGGTTCCGGCGGCTCCGAGGGCAGGTCGCGCTTGCGGCCGAGCCGTGGCTTCACGTAGTCGTTGTAGAGGCCGGCGAGCCCGTTCGGGAACGCCATCACGACGCCGATGAAGAGGGCCGCCATCAGGAACAGCCAGAGCTGGGGGAAGCTCTCGGAGAAGAAGGTCTTGCCGAAGTTCACCAGCAGCGTCCCGTACACTGCGCCCACCAGAGACATGCGCCCGCCGACTGCGGCGAAGATCACCATCTCGATCGAAGGTACGATCCCGACGAACGACGCGGACATGAAGCCCACCTGCAGGGCGAACAACGCACCGCCGACGCCGCACAGCATCGCCGCCAGGCAGAAGGCGAAGACCTTGAAGTTCGCGACGTCGTAACCGGAGAAGCGCACGCGGTCTTCCTTATCGCGCATCGCGAGCAGCAGCGTGCCGAGCTTGGTTCTCTGGATCCACCGGCACAGGAAGATCGCGCCGATCAGCAGGGCGCAGGTCACGAAGTACAGAATGTACTTGGCGCTGTCGGTGCGGATGTCCCAGCCCAGCATGGTCTTCAAATCGGTGATGCCGTTGACGCCGCCGGTGTAGCCCTGCCGGCCGATGATCAGCACGGTGAGCACCAGGGCCACGGCCTGGGTGATGATCGCGAAGTACACGCCGCCCACGCGCCGCTTGAACATCGCGAAGCCGACGATGAACGCGAGGATGGTGGGCACCAGCAGCACCGCGATCAGCGACACCGGCAGGTGGCGGAACGGTTCCCACCAGAACGGCAACTCGGTCAGCTGGTTCCAGTCCATGAAGTCCGGAATACCCGGCGTCGACTGGATCTTGGTGCTCTCGGGATCGGACGCCTCGAGCTTGAGGAACATCGCCATCGCGTAGCCGCCCAGCCCGAAGAACACGCCCTGACCGAGGCTCAAGATTCCGCCGTAGCCCCACAGCATGACCAGGCCCACCGCCACGAAGGCGTAGCTCAGGTACTTGCCCACCAGGTTCAGGCGGAAGATGTCGAGGGACAGCGGCAGCACCACCACGATGACGAGGGCGAGTACCGCGATGCCCGCGAGGTCGGAGGAAGTGAGCCAGGTGCGCAGACGGGTCATGGATGTTGCTCCGGGTATTGCGAAATCAGCGGCGGACCTTGGCGGCGAACAGTCCCTGGGGACGGATCATCAGGATCGAGATGATCAGCAGCAGCGTCAGCACTCTCGCCATGGAACCGGTCATGAAGAACTCGCTCACCGACTGCGTCTGGGCGATGCCGAAGGCCGAGGCCACGGTACCCAGCAGGCTCGCGGCGCCGCCGAAGGTCACCACGAGGAATGCGTCCACGATGTAGAGCGAACCGCTGGTGGGACCGGTGGAGCCGATGGTGGTGAACGCCGCGCCGGCGACGCCGGCGATGCCGCAGCCGATGGCGAAGGTCATGCGGTCGGTCTTGCGGGTGTTGATGCCGATGGCGTTCGCCATAGTTCGATTCGCGACCGTGGCGCGTACGCGCAGGCCCCAGCGCGACCGGTACAGCATCAGGAACACGCCGCCGGTCACGAGCAGCGTGAGGCCCATCACGAACAGGCCGTTGATGGGGATGTCGAGGCCCTCATGGGGCATCCAGGAACCGAGCAGCCACTCGGGCAGGGTCGGGCTCACCTCCTTCGCGCCGAAGGTGGAGCGGAATGCCTGCTGCATGCCGAGGCTCAGGCCCCAGGTGGCGAGCAGCGTGTCGAGCGGCCGGCGGTAGAGGTGCCGGATGAGCGCCCATTCGGCCAGCCAGCCGAACGCGAACGCGAGGATGAACGCCGTGACGATCGCGACGAAGAAGTAGTAGGGCATGAAGCTCGGCGCGTAGGTCTGCGTCAGGCTCGAGCACAGAAAGATGGTGTAGGCGCCGATCGTCATGAACTCGCCGTGCGCCATGTTGATGACGCCCATCTGACCGAAGATGATCGCGAGCCCCAGGCCCATCAGCAGCAGCACGCTGAAGAGCGAGAGGCCGGCGAAGCCCTGCATCATGACGATGTTCGTGATCTCGGCTGCGGTCATGGAGACGCCTTCGTGAACGGGAAGCGGTGGGTCGGGCATCGCGTCGCTCCCGCGCGGCAACACCGCACGGGAGCGACCAGCGGTTCGCTTACTGATAGCCCTTCGGGAACGGGTTCGGCTCGATCAGGTCGGCCGACTCGGCGATCATCTTGAATTGACCGTCGGTCTGGATCTGGCCGATGCGCGCCTTGCTCCACAGGTGGTGGTTTTCGTGGATCTTCACGTAGCCCTCCGGCGCGCCCTTGAACTCGATACCGGGCGAAGCGGCCGCCACCTTGTCGATGTCGAAGCTGCCGGCCTTCTCGACCGTGGCCTTCCACAGCCACGGACCCAGGTAGGCCGCCTGCGTCACGTCGCCGATCACCGCCTTCGCGCCGTACTTGGCCTTGAACGCGTCCACGAACTTCTTGTTGTTCGCGTTATCGAGGCTCTGGAAGTACTTCATGCAGGCGTAGAAGCCGTTGCAGTTCTCGCCGCCGATGCCGAGCAGTTCGTCCTCGGTCACCGAGATGGTGAGCAGGAGCTGCTTGTCGGCGGTGATGCCCGCGGCCTTCATCTGCTTGTAGAACGCCACGTTCGAACCGCCCACGACGATCGCGTACACGCAATCGGGCTTCGCCACCTTGATCTTGTTGATGAGCGAGTTGAAGTTGGTGTGGCCGAGCGGGTAGTACTCCTCTCCCACCACCTTCGCCTTCTGGAAGTTCTCGATGTGCTTGCGCGCGATCTTGTTGGACGTGCGCGGCCAGATGTAGTCGGAACCGATCAGGAAGAAGGACTTGGCGCCCTTCTCCTTGGCGACCCAGTCGAGGCCGTAGATGATCTGCTGGGTGGCTTCCTGGCCGGTGTAGATGACGTTCTTCGACTGCTCGAGGCCTTCGTAGAAGGTCGGGTAGTAGAGCATCCCGTTCTCCTTCTCGAACACCGGCAGCACCGCCTTGCGCGAGGCCGAGGTCCAGCAGCCGAACACCGCGGCCACCTTGTCATTCACCAGCAGCTTCTTGGCCTTCTCGGCGAAGGTGGGCCAGTCGCTCTGGCCGTCTTCCTGGATGATCTTGATCTGGCGGCCGAGCACGCCACCCATCGCATTGATCTGCTCGATCGCGAGGCGCTCGGCCTGGATCGAACCGGTCTCGCTGATGGCCATGGTGCCGGTGGCCGAGTGCAACTGGCCGACGATGACTTCCTTGTCGGTCACCGCGAGGCCGGTGGTGTTCACCTTCGCGGTCGGATGATCGGCGGCGAACGAGAGGTTGGGAACGGCAGCGGCGAACGGCGCGGCCGCGAGGCCCATGGCGATGCGACGGCGCGTGAGCGCGTCGGACGAGAGCACTTCGGTATCAGGCGTTTCGGGACGGTTGCGACGGCTCATCAGGTTCTCCTTGCGGTCGAAGAGGGCGAGCGAAAACGGTGTCGACTCGAGCCGGCGCATCGCTGCGCTCATCTCCGACGTCCATCCGTTGCCGCGTCGGAGCGCAAGGTAAGGGGCCGTGTGCAGGTGCAACAATACGCACTTTGACGTAACCGGCCGATGTGCGATCGCAGAGGAAATTTCCACAAGACCATCCTTCGGTAGAAGTTTGTGCGACGCACCAATCGAGTGCCTGGCACGACCTGCCTGCACCCTTTCCGCGCGCGTCGCGCGGATACGTCAAATGACGTATCCGCATGTGTGCACTGGTCGTTGTCGCTCGCGCGCGCGCACGCGAGAATGGCGCGGGCGACCCGCATCGACCGATACGCCGCGCGCCGGATCACTGGTGCGCTTGTTGCGATGACGCATCCGTGGCCGCGCGCGACTCGAGCGCGGCCGTGCAACCTTCCTGCAGCAGACTCCGATGCCCCCCAGCTCTTGCGATCCCAGGCCGTGAACGCGCCGGCGACCCAACGGATCGTCAAGATCCGGCGCGACTACAACCGGTGGGTGGCGAACGAGACGCTCGAGGACTACGCGCTGCGCTTCACGCCGCGCTCGTTCCGCAAATGGTCGGAGTTCCGCGTCGCGAACACGGCCATCGGCGCCGTGTCGTTCCTCGCACTCGAGGCGATCGGCGGCACCATCGCGATCGCCTTCGGTTTCACCAACGCGTTCTGGGCGATCCTGGTGGTGGGTGCCATCATCTTCCTGTCGGGGCTGCCGATCAGCTACTACGCCTCGAAGTACGGCCTCGACATGGACCTGCTCACCCGCGGCGCCGGCTTCGGGTACATCGGGTCCACCATCACCTCGCTCATCTACGCCTCGTTCACGTTCATCTTCTTCGCGCTCGAGGCGGCGATCATGGCGCTGGCGCTCGAGCTCTACTTCAAGCTGCCGCTCACGGTGGGCTACCTGGTGTGCTCGCTGGTGGTCATCCCGCTGGTCACCCACGGCATCACGCTGATCAGCCGCCTGCAGCTCTGGACCCAGCCGCTGTGGATCGTGCTGCTGTTTCTGCCGTTCGCCGCGGTGCTGTGGAAGGAGCCCTCGGCCTTCACCAGCTTTACGACGTTCGCGGGCCACGCGGAAAGCGGTTCCGGGTTCGATCTGCTGCTGTTCGCGTCGGCGGCGACGATCGCGTTCTCCCTCATCGCCCAGATCGGCGAGCAGGTGGACTTCCTCCGCTTCCTGCCGGAGAAGAACGCGAACAACCGCGTGCGCTGGTGGACTGCGCTCATCAGTGCAGGACCGGGCTGGATCATCCTCGGAGCCGCGAAGATGCTGGGTGGCGCCTTCCTCGCGTTCCTCGCCGTGCAGCACGAGGTGAGCGTGGACAAGGCGTCGGAGCCGACGCAGATGTACCTCATCGGCTTCCAGTACGTCTTTTCACGACCGGAATGGGCGCTCGCCGCGACCACGCTGTTCGTCATCGTCTCGCAGGTGAAGATCAACGTGACCAACGCGTACGCCGGATCGCTCGCGTGGTCGAACTTCTTCGCCCGGGTCACCCACAGCCATCCGGGCCGCGTGGTCTGGCTGGTGTTCAACGTGCTGATCGCGGTCGTGCTGATGGAGCTCGGCGTGTTCAAGGCGCTCGAGCATGTCCTCGGGCTCTACTCGAACGTCGCGATCGCGTGGGTCGGTGCGCTGGTGGCGGATCTGGTCGTGAACAAGCCGCTCGGATACTCGCCGAAGCACATCGAGTTCAAGCGCGCTCACCTGTACGACGTCAATCCGGTGGGCGTCGGCGCGATGCTGATCGCATCGGCGCTGTCGATCGCCGCTTTCCTCGGCGCTTTCGGGGCGGCGGCGCAGGCGTTTTCGTCGTTCATCGCCCTCGTGACGGCTTTCGTGACGGCGCCTGCGATCGCGATCCTCACCAAGGGACGCTACTACATCGCCCGCCAGCCGACCCGCTTCGTCGGCGGCGGCACCATGGCCACCTGCGTGATCTGCGACAACACGTTCGAGCACGCTGACATGGCCCATTGCCCGGCCTACGGCGGCACCATCTGCTCGCTGTGCTGCTCGCTCGACGCGCGGTGCCACGACCTGTGCAAAGAGGAGGCACGTCTCGGCGACCAGGTCATGCGGGCCTTGGGCAGCATCCTGCCGCAGCCGGTGACCGATCAACTGAAGTCGCGGCTCGCACACTATCTGACGCTGCTCGCGGGCTTCACTGCCGCGCTGGCAGCGATTCTCGCGCTGGTCTACTACCAGGAGAGCGTCGCGCTCGTGGGTGCGGGCCCGACGGCGCTGCCGGAACTGCGTATCGTGTTCCTGAAGGTCTTCGCGGTGCTCGTCCTGATCGCGGCGGTGGCCGCATGGTGGGTGGTGCTGGCGAGCGAGAGCCGCAAGGTCGCTCAGGAGGAATCGAACCGTCAGACCAATCTGCTCATGCGTGAAATCGAGGCGCACCGGCGCACCGACGCGAAGCTGCAGCGGGCAAAGGAGGCGGCGGAGGCCGCGAATCTCGCGAAGAGCCGCTACGTGACCGGCATGAGCCACGAACTGCGCACGCCGCTCAACAGCATCCTCGGCTACGCGCAGATCCTGCAGAAGGACACTCAGATCCCCGGCAACCGGCGCGACGCGATCGACGTGATCCGGCGCAGCGGCGAGCATCTGCTCGGCCTCATCGACGGGCTGCTCGACATCGCCAAGATCGAGGCCGGCAAGCTGCGCCTGGAGCGCGGCGAAGTGCACTTGCCCGAACTGCTCGACCAGGTCGTGAAGATGTTCAAGGTCCAGGCCGAATCGAAGGGGCTCGCGTTCCGCTTCGAGGGGGTCGAGGGACTGCCCATGGTGGTGCACGCGGACGAGCGGCGTTTGCGGCAGATCCTCATCAACCTGCTCGCCAACGCCGTCAAGTTCACCGATGCGGGCAGCGTCACCCTGAAGGTCAGCTATCAGCGCGAGATCGCGCGCTTCGAGGTGATCGACACCGGCATCGGCATCTCGAAGCAGGATCTCGAGCGCATCTTTCTGCCCTTCGAGCGCAGCGGCTCGGCGAAGCAGCGCGGCGACGTGGGTACCGGGCTGGGTCTTGCCATCACGCGATTGCTGACCGAGTTGATGGGCGGTGAGATCACCGTGAAGAGCGAGCCTGGTGCGGGGAGCGCGTTCGGGGTGAAGCTGCACCTCTCGCGCGTGGACACGCCGCGGACCACGCCGATCCTGGAGGCGGACATCACGGGCTATCGCGGTGCGGTGCGGCGCATCCTCGTCGTCGACGATCAGGCGACGCAACGCGAACTGCTCGTGAATCTGCTGCTGCCGCTCGGGTTCGAGGTGCGCCAGGCAGCGTCGGGAGCGGAATGCCTGCGCGAAGCAGCGCGCTTCCAGCCCGACGCGATCCTGCTCGACATCGCCATGCCGGATCAGGATGGCTGGTCGGTGTGCCGGCAGTTGCGGGCGGCGGGGCTCACGAAGCTGCCCATCATCATGGTGTCCGCCAACGCTTACGAGAACGACGTCGAAAAGCAGTCGGCCGCCGGGTGCAGCGATTTCATCGTGAAGCCGGTCCTGGTCACCGAACTGATGGCGAAGCTCGAATGGCACCTCGGGTTGCAATGGATCTATCGCGGCGAGACGGAAGTGCCGGTGCCGGTGAGAAGCGGACCGCTCGCACTGCCGCCGGCCGAGCATCTCGCGCAGCTGATCGAGCTGGGTGCGATCGGCTACGTGAAAGGCATCCACGCCAAACTGGACGAGATCGAGCATCTGGATGCGCGCTATGCGCCGTTCGCGATGGAACTGCGCGAACTGATCCGCCGCTTCCGCATCGACGAGTTCTCGCGGCGTCTCGGGAGGTATGCCGATGGGCACGCCCACGCCACGTGAGGGCGACGTCGTCCTCATCGTGGACGACGTGCCCGACAATCTCGCCGTGCTGGCCGACGTGCTCGGTGCCGCCGGTCACGTGGTGCTGGTGGCCACCGACGGCGAGCGGGCGATCGAGACGGCGCGGCGCACCACGCCGGACGTGATCCTGCTCGATGCCGTGATGCCGGGCCTCGACGGGTTCGAGACCTGCCGCCGGCTGAAGGCCGCCGAGGAGACGCGCGAGATCCCCGTCGTCTTCATGACCGGGCTCACCGAGACCGAGCATGTGCTCGCGGGCTTTGCCGCGGGCGGCATCGACTACGTCACCAAACCGATCCAGCCGGCCGAGGTGCTGGCGCGCATCGGGGCGCACGTGCAGAGCGCGCGCAGGGTCACGCGGGCGCGCGATGCGATCGAAGCGTCCGGCAGTGCGATCGTGGTGGTCGATGCCACCGGCAAGGCCAGCCTGCGCACGCGACAGGCGATGCGCTGGCTTGCCGCTTACTTCGAAGGCGATCCCGACGAGTCCGCACTGCCGCCGGAAGTCTGGCGGTGGATGCAGGGTGCCATGGCGGCCGCGGGGGACGAGTCGGCGATGCTCGTCCGGGACCGGGACGAGCACCGGCTCAAGCTGATCTACGGCGGACCGGTGACCGGCGGCGGCTTCCTGTTGAAACTGGAGGAGGTGCGGCGCGAAACGGAACCGGCTCCCCTGGCCGACACCTACAACCTCACGCCCCGTGAACTCGAGGTGCTGCTGTGGGTGGCCAAGGGCAAGACCAACCGCGACATCGGCGACATCCTCGGCATGAGCCCGCGGACCGTGAACAAGCATCTCGAGCACATCTACGAGAAGCTCGGGGTGGAGACTCGGACTGCCGCTGCGGCGCTGGCGATGCGGGGAGTCCGGGCGGAGGCAGTCCAGTCCCAGGAGCCTTAGCCCCCGTGCCGGCGCACTGAGCAGCGACGGGGCCGGCGCAAATTTTTCTTCACTTGGTGCAGGGCTGTCCGATAACCGATCGTGGCTGGATGCGACCGCCATGCTGCAGTTGGGTGACGAAGCTCACCCGCCCAAGGAGCTAGCCTTGACAAGCAATTGATTCAGTTATAGAAACATCCTCTCTCCGGCCGTCCCGCCCGGAAGCGAAGAACCATGGCCAAAATATGCGTGTTCAATCAGAAGGGTGGCGTCGGCAAGACGACGACGTCGCTCAATCTGTCGGCCGCATTGGCACGCCGGGGCAAGCGGCCCCTCACCATCGATCTGGACCCGCAGGCGCACCTTTCGTACATCTGCGGCACCACGGTGGCGAATGCCGACGAGAGCATTCTGTCCTTCTACGAGAAGTTCAAGCCGCTCGCCGACCTGATCCGCACCAGCAACGGCGGGTGGGAAGTCATCCCGGCCCACGTGGAGCTCTCGAAAGTGGACTCGCAGTTCGGCAAGGGCCCGAACGTGCTGAACCGGCTCAACACCGGGATCGTGAAGGAGAACCTGAACACCGGCCGGCCGATCGTGATCGACTGCTGCCCGCTGCTCGGCGTCCTGTCCCTGAATGCCATCTTCGCCTGCGACCGGGTGCTGATCCCGGTGTCCGCCGACTACCTGGCGGTCAAGGGTGTCATGCAGGTGGAGAAGACCCTGAAGGCGCTGGAGCACGTGCTGAAGAAGCGCCTGCCGCGGCGCTACGTCATGACGCGCTTCGATTCACGCCGGAACATGTCCTGGCAGATCTACCAGAGCATCCTGGAACGTTTCGGCGACGAGTTGTGCAAGACCCGCATCTCCGAGAGCGTCAGCGTCGCTGAGAGTCCCGCCTCCAACAAGGACGTCTTCACCCATGCCCCGGGCAGCCGCGGCGCCCAGGACTATGACGCCTTGATGGACGAATTGGTGGAGACAGGGTTCGTCGAATAGCGGAGGCTAGGGATTAGGGGCTAGGGACTAGGGAACAGCGCAAAGCGCACCGCATCAACCCTAGCCCCTAGCCCCTAGCCCCTAACCCCTGACCCCTCAGCCGTCCTTGTCCTGCTTCGAGATCAGCGACAGGATCCCACCCAGGTCGAGACCTTCGTCGCGCGAGGTTCCGCCGATGACCTCGTGGCACTCCTGGACCTGGGACTTCGGGTACATCTGGAACAGCTTGCGTTCGGCATCCGCCTGATCGCGCCCCTGGATGTTCAGGTTCTC
>JAIESW010000030.1 GCA_019745565.1 Burkholderiales bacterium | reverse complement strand
GAACGCGATCTTGAAGTCTGGAATCCCGTGGAAGTCCCCGTCCAACGCCATCGCTTGACACGGTTGCTCCCCCGGCGTAGCCGGGGGAGGGGACGTACACCCCTTCCCCCGCGTTCGCGGGGGAAGGTTGGGATGGGGGCAAACTTTATCCAAAGTGACGGCTTCTCACAGTCGCCCGCGTAGACTGCCGGAATGATCCAGACACGAATCGAGCGCTACGTCTGGCCGGCGGCGCTCGCCGCGTTGGCGGTCGCCTGCGTGCTGGTGCTGCGGCCGTTCTTCTCCGCCATCCTGTGGGCGGCGATCCTCACCTTCACCACCTGGCCGCTCTATCTGCGGCTGCGCAGCCGCGTAGGCGATCGCATGACCCTGGCCGCGAGCCTGATGACGACGGCTATCGTTCTTGCGCTGCTGGTGCCGATCGCGCTGGCGGCCCTCGGCCTCGCCGACAACGCCGAGGTGCTGGTGCAGACCGTGAAGGGCTGGCTCGATCGCGGGTTGCCGCAGCCGCCGGCATGGGTCGCCTCGCTGCCGGTCATCGGCGCGTCGGTGCAGGAGCGCTGGGCCGCGATGGCCACCGATCGCCTTGCGTTCACGCAGGCGCTGCAACCCTTCATGGGCAACACCCGGTCCTGGCTGCTGGCGGTGGGACAGACGCTGCTCGAGGGCACGCTCACGCTGCTGCTCAGCACGTTCATCTGCTTCTTCCTCTACCGCGACGGGGACGCGATCGCCTCGCGCGGCCGGCGGCTCGTTACCCGTCTCGCGGGCGCCAGCGCGTGGCGCCTGATCGACGTGGCCGAAGGCACCATCCGCGGTGTCGTCTACGGAATCATCGGCACTGCGTTCGCGCAGGCGTTGCTGCAGGCCATCGGGCTGTTGATCGCCGGGGTGCCGGGTGCACTGATGCTGGGCGGGCTGACGTTCTTCCTGTCGGTCGTCCCGTTCGGTCCGCCGCTCGTCTGGCTGGGTGCCACTGCGTGGCTGTGGTTCGAAGGCAGCGTCGGCTGGGCGATCTTCACGCTGCTGTGGGGCGCGTTGCTCGTGAGCACCGTCGACAACGTGATCAAGCCCTACCTGATCAGCCGCGGCGCCAAGCTGCCGTTCATCCTCGTGCTGCTGGGCGTGTTGGGCGGCGTGCTCGCCTTCGGGTTCATCGGCGTGTTCATCGGTCCGACGCTGCTCGCGGTCGCGTACCGGCTGGTGCTCGAGTGGAGTGCGATGCAGCGCGAGGGACTGAACGAGGAAGCCGCGGAGTCCGGGCCCTAGAAGTCCCGCCAGCTCGCGCACTTGCCGTTCGGGAGGCGGAATCCCGGACCGCCGCGCGCGCCGCAGCCTTGGTCCGCCGTGAGATCCGTCTTGGGTGCGAGCAGCAGATCGCCGACCACGTCGACCGCGGTGGCGCAGGAGCCGTCCTGCCGGCGGATGCCGGGGCCATCCGCGCAGTCCTGGTCCGGGGGCTTCATCACGGTCGTCGGCGCGACGGTCGCTGCATCCGCCTGTCGATCGCGCCGCGCGGTCAGCGGAGCGCGCCAGTCCCAGGGCGCCTGCGGCCTGCTGCCGGCCCATAGTCCACGGCGCGCCGCGCGCGCCTGAGCCTCGAGGACGTACAGCGGTGAATCGAGCGGCGCGTACTTCGTGAAGACCCACGCGAAGCCTGCCCGCACCTGTGCCTCGGAGACATCGATGCCGTCGCACTGCACGCGCGCGACGATCCGGCCGTAGGCGTCGCGCACCTGCGAGGTGACCTGCGCCGGGCGACGGATGCACAGATCCCCGAGGTGCAGGCGGGCCTTGTTGCCGAACGCCTGACCTTTCTCCGGGGCGTCGATCTCGGCCAGCCTGACGCGGAGCTGGTGTTCCTCCGCCAGCACGATGAGCGTGTCGCCATCGATGATGCCGACGACTTCGCCGCGGATTTCATCGGCGTGGACAGCGCTAGCCGCCAGGCACAGCGCAGCCTGGAGGGCCCTGCGGAGGAGAGTGTTCGACACGATGCGACTAGGATCGGTGCACCGGCTCTGCCGGTCAATGCCGTGCCGGCGCTTCAGCACGAGGCTCCTTCCGTTGTATCGTGTCGGTGTATGACGAAGGCGTTCCAGCGGGCGCGGCGTTGCCGGTCTCGTGCAGCGGGCACGATGCCCCGACGGGGATCGCGCCCGTGATTGCCTTGCTGGAGGCGCATCGCGCCGGTCTCTACGGCCGCGCGCAATGGCTGCCGAACCTGATCGCGGGTGCCATCGTCGGCGTCGTGGCACTGCCGTTGTCCATGGCGTTCGCCATTGCTTCGGGCGCACGACCCGAGCAGGGCATCTACACCGCCATCATCGGCGGCGGACTGGTCTCGCTGCTCGGCGGCAGCCGCCTGCAGATCGCCGGCCCCACCGGAGCGTTCATCGCCATCCTCGCGGGCATCACCGCGAAGTACGGCATCGCCGGGCTGCAGATCGCCACCCTCATGGCGGGCGTGATGCTGCTACTGATGGGGATCGCCAAGCTCGGTGGCGTCATCAAGTTCATCCCGGCACCGGTGATCGTCGGCTTCACGGCCGGCATCGGCGTCATCATCTTCGTCGGCCAGTGGCGCGACTTCCTCGGCCTGCCCAAGGTGGACGGTGAGCAATTCCACGAACGGCTGTGGCACTTGATCGAAGTGCTGCCGGAGGTGCACTGGCCCACGGCCGGGCTCGCGCTGCTGAGCTTGCTGCTGGTGATCTACACGCCTCGCGTGAAGGCGTTGTCGCGCATTCCCGGGCCGCTGGTGGCCATGGTGGCGGCGACGATCCTCCAGGCCATCTTCCACTTCCCCGACGTCGCGACCATCGGCAGTGCCTTCGGCGGCATTCCCACCGGCCTGCCGAGCCTGCAGATGCCCGATCTGTCGTTCTCGCAGATCATCTCGCTCATGGGGCCGGCGTTCACCATCGCGATGCTGGGCGCCATCGAATCGCTGCTGTCGGCCGTGGTCGCCGACGGCATGGCCGGCACCAAGCACGACTCGAATCAGGAACTGATCGGGCAGGGCATCGCCAACATCGCCACGCCGTTGTTCGGGGGCTTCGCAGCGACCGGTGCGATCGCCCGCACGGCGACGAACATCCGCAACGGTGCGACCTCACCGCTGGCCGGCATCACGCATGGCGTCACGTTGATCGCCATCCTGCTGTTCCTCGCGCCGCTTGCATCGAGCATTCCGCTGGCAGCGCTCGCCGCGATCCTGTTCGTCGTGGCGTGGAACATGAGCGAGGTGAAGCATTTCGCGCTGATCCTGCGCCGGGCACCCATCGCGGACCGCGTGATCCTCGTCATCACCTTTCTGCTCACGGTATTCGCCGATCTCGTGGTGGCCGTGAACGTCGGCGTGATCCTCGCGGTGCTGCATTTTCTCCGCCGCATGGCGGAGACGGTGGAAACGAAACCGGTCGATGCACGCTCGCTGCAGGTCGAACTCGCCGAACTCGGCGTGCGCGAACTCCCCCACGGCGTGCTGGTCTACGAGATAGCGGGGCCGATGTTCTTCGCTGCGGTGGAGAACTTCGAGCGCGCGCTCCTGCAGACCCACACCTTGCCGAAGACGCTGATCCTGCGGCTCGCCAACGTGCCGTTCATGGACATCACCGGCATCCAGACGCTGGAGGAAGTATGGACCGAACTACGCAAACGAGGCGTGCAGGTGATCCTGTGCGAAGCGAATGCGCGCGTGCTGGGGAAGCTGCGCAACGCCGAGGTGCTCCCCGAGAATGGCGACGGACACGCGAGCACGTTGCGGCAGGCCCTGGAGATCGCCGGAGTCGGTCGTGCCGGCGGCCACTCGGACCACCAGTTCCGTCCGTTCCCGGCTTCCGACAATTGATGCACTGCACAGCAACCCGTCGCGCGGGTCGTTGCCGGCCTGTGTAGACTCGCGCTTCATCGCAACCGACAGGGCCTCCCCGATGCATGTCCTGTGGCTCGTTCCTCTTCTTTATCTCGTCGCTGCGGCCGCCCAGGCGGCGGAAAGCCAGAGCCTGCGAGCCCGCGTCGTCAGCGTCACCGACGGCGATACGGTGACCGTGATCACGCCGGCCAAGAAGAAGATGAAGGTGCGCCTGGGCGGGATCGACGCGCCGGACAAGAAGCAACCCTTCGGCAAGGCCGCCAAGGCCGCGCTGTCGGATCTCGTGCAGGGACGGGACGTGGACCTGATCGGGAGCAAGCCGGATCGCCGCGAGCCCTTCGTCGCGAAGATCGTCCACGAGGGCCGCGACGTGAACCTCGAGCTGCTGCGCATGGGGCTCGCGTGGTGGCACGTCAAGTTCCCGGAGGAGCAGACCGCGGAGGACGGCGAAGTCTATGCGGCCGCCGAATCCGATGCGCGCGACGCCGGTCTGCGCCTGTGGTCCGATTTCGGCGCGGTGCCGCCCTGGGAGTGGAAGCAGAACCCGCCGGAGACCGCGCGCCTGCAGTGACGCCGCCGGCGGATTGCCGGGTGGGCTGAGCGAGGACTGCGAGCACCCGCGGGAGGGCTCGACAGGCCCACCGGGATCGGAGTACTGTAATTAAAAACAGTCTTCGGTTCCCGTGCCATGAATGCCTTTTCGATGGGGCAGGGGCAGCTGTCGCTGTCGGATGCGCAAGCGCCGGCGGATGACGCGCCCGCTGCCGCGCCTCCGGTTCCCGTTGCCGCGACGGCACTCGCGACCTTGCCCTGGCAACTGGCCTCGACCGTGTGGCGTGGCAGTGAACTGCTGCAGCGGAGCGGGGTGGTCGTACCCACGGGCCACGCGGGGCTCGATCGCGAGCTGCCCGGTGGCGGCTGGCCTTGCGGTGCGCTGACCGAACTGCTGCAGCCCCACGCGGGTGTGAGCGAATGGCGGATGGTGGGGCCGGGGTTGGGACGTCTCGTCGCGGAAGGCGGTACGGTCCTGCTGATCGGACCGCCGCAGCCGCCGCACCTGCCCGGATTGCGCCAGTACGGCCTGCTGCCCGAGCGCGTCGTATGGATCGAAAGCGACGGCGCCGACCGGCGCCTGTGGATCGCGGAAGAGGCGATCAAGGCCAACGTGCAGGGTGCCGTGCTCGCCTGGTTGCCGAAGGCCCGGCCGGAACAACTGCGCCGGTTGCAGTCCTGTGCGCAACGCCATAGCGGGCCGGTGTTCCTGTTCCGTCCGGCATTGGTGCAGGCCGAGGCTTCGCCGGCACCGCTGCGCCTGCTCGTGCAACCCGGGACCGGAGGCGGCATCCGGTTGCGCATCCTGAAGCGTCGCGGCCCTCAGCACGAAAGCGAACTGGAACTGGCCGCGCTGTCGTCCGCACTGGAGCGCGTGCTGCCGCGTCGCGTGGTCCGATCTGCTCCCGTCGTTCCGGCCCTCCATCATGGCTCACTGGTTGGCGCTGATTCCCAAGTCGTCGTCGCTGGTCTCGACTGACGCGCCGGGCGGCTCGCAGCAGCAGGCGATCGGCTGGTGGGCATTGCAGTTCACCCCGCGGGTCACGCTGTGCGAAGACGCCGTGCTGCTGGAACTCGCTGCCAGCGAGCGTCTGTTCGGGGGCAAGGCGGCGCTGCGCAAGCGGATCCTGAAGGAAGCGGAACCGTTCGATTGTGCTGCGCGGGCATGGGCACCGACCGGCATGGGCGCGCTGGCGCTGGCGCGCGGTGGTGTGCGCAATGGCTTTGCGGGACCTCTGCAGGATCTTCTCGATGCCTTGCCGTTGCGGACGATGAGTCGGGTCGCTGCCGAGCGGCCGCTGCTCGCCCGGTTGGGCTGCCGCACGTTGGGCGAAGTGCGGCGGTTGCCCCGTGCCGGGTTGAGTCGACGCTGCGCGCCCGAGGTCTTGAAAGCGCTCGATCAAGCCTATGGTGAAGAGACCGAATGCCATCTCTGGCTGGAACTGCCGGAAAGATTCGACGCGCGGCTCGAATTGCCCGGCCGCACCGAATCCGTGGCTGCATTGATGCAGGGCGCGCGACATCTGCTCACCCAGATGGCCGGCTGGCTGGCGGCGCGGCACGCAGGGATACGGCATTTCACGCTGCATTGGCATCACGACGGTCAACGCGCGCGTGCGGCAGGACCTGGCGGCGAACTGACGATTCATACGGCGGAAGCGACCCGCGATGTCGAATATCTGGGACGACTGCTGCACGAACGATTGAACCGCACGGGCTTGAAGGCACCGGTGAGCGATCTCGTCCTGTGCGCGCCGGAGCCCGAATCGCTGACGGCCGGCAATGCATCGCTGCTGCTCGAGGCCTCGCTGCAACGCGAACCGCTGCATCGGTTGCTGGAGCGGCTGTCGGCGCGGCTTGGTCCGGAACACGTGCGTCGTCCGCAACTCGTGGCGGACCATCGTCTCGAGGCGATGCAGATCTGGCATCCCGCCACCGCGTTTCAGCCATCCACAACGGCGACGACGGGAGTGCCGGTGTTGCCGCAGCCATCGTGGATCCTGCCGGAGCCGCTGCCGCTCGCCGTGCATCAGGAGAAGCCCGTGTATGGAGGCGTGCTGGAACTCCTGACCGGACCCCATCGCATGGAAGGCGGCTGGTGGGATCAGCGCGAACTCGACGGCAGGGTCATCGGCGACCTGACCCGTGATTACTACGTGGCCCTGAGTCCCCAGGCGGGTCTGTTGTGGATCTATCGGCATCGCGTCGTGAGGCAGGGCGACAACTGGTTCCTGCACGGAGTGTTCGCATGAACTCCGTGCTGCCGGAATATGCCGAGCTGCACTGCCTCAGCAATTTCAGTTTCCTGCGCGGAGCGTCGCATCCCGGGGAACTGGTCGAACGGGCACTGAAGCTCGGCTATCGCGCGCTCGCCATCACCGACGAATGTTCGCTGGCCGGCGTGGTGCGCGCGCATCGGGTAGCGAAGGAGAAGGGACTGCCCCTGCTGATCGGAGCCGAGTTCGCCGTAGAGGCCGAGCCGCCGTTCCGGCTGGTCGTGCTGGCCTGCGATCGCGAGGGTTACGGCAATCTCAGCGAGTTCATCACCCGGTTGCGCCGCGCATCACCGAAGGGCAGCTATCGTCTGCGGATCGGAGACATCGAGCCTTCGGCATTGGACGATTGTCTGTTGCTATGGGTGCCGGATCGCGCGGCGGAGTTCGATGCGCTGTCGTCGCAAGGGCGATGGTTGCGCTCGGCTTTCCCCGGTCGCGCGTGGATCGCCGTGGAACTGCTGCACGCCGTCGACGACAAGGTCTGGCTGCAACACATGCGCGATCTCGGGGAATGCAGCGGACTGCCTCTGGTGGCGGCAGGTGACGTTCACATGCATCTGCGCTCCCGCAGGAAGCTCCAGGATGTGCTGACCGCCATCCGCGTCGGCAAACCGCTCACCGAGTGCGGCGTAGCGCTGTACCCGAATGCCGAGCGGCATCTGCGCTCGCGGCTGCGGCTGGGCCGGCTTTATCCGCCCGATCTGTTGCGGGCCACGCTCGACATCGCAGCCCGCTGCGATTTCTCGCTGGACGAACTGCGCTACGAATATCCGCAGGAAGTGGTGCCGGCCGGGCAGACGCCGCAATCCCATCTGCGCCACCTGACCTACGAAGGGGCGAAGCGGCGTTTCCCCGGAGGTATTTCGGAGAAGGTGCACAAGCAGATCGAGGAAGAACTGAAGTTGATCGGCGAGCTCGAGTACGAGAAGTTCTTCCTCACGGTGCACGACATCGTGACTTACGCTCGTAGCCGGGAAATCCTCTGCCAAGGGCGCGGCTCTGCCGCCAACTCCACCGTGTGCTATTGCCTGGGCATCACCGAAGTGAGCCCGGAGAAGACCACCTTGCTGTTCGGGCGCTTTCTCTCGAAGGAACGCAACGAGCCGCCCGACATCGACGTGGATTTCGAGCACGAGCGACGCGAGGAAGTGATCCAATACCTCTACGACAAGTACGGTCGCGACCGTACCGCGCTCGCAGCGACGGTCATCTGCTATCGCATGCGCAGCGCCATCCGCGATGTGGGCAAGGCGCTCGGTTTCGATCTGCAGACCGTGGATCGTGTCGCGAAGAACCACCAATGGTGGGATGCGCGTCAGGCGATCGAGGCGCGGCTGCGGGAAGCGGGGCTGGATCCGCAGGACCTGGGGGCGCAGCAATGGCTCTCGCTCACGCTGCAGTTGCTGGATTTCCCGCGGCATCTGAGCCAGCACACCGGCGGTTTCGTGATCTCGCGCGGGCCGGTGAGCCGCATCGTGCCCATCGAGAACGCCGCCATGGTTGATCGCACCGTGATCCAGTGGGACAAGGACGATCTCGACACCCTGGGCCTCATCAAGGTGGACGTGCTGGCGCTCGGCATGCTGAGCGCCATCCGTCGAGCGCTCGAGTTCATGAGTCAGCGCTACGGCTGGCGCCACACCATGCAGGACATCCCGCAGGACGATCGGGAAACCTACGACATGATCTGCGCAGCCGACACGGTCGGCGTGTTCCAGATCGAGAGTCGTGCGCAGCAGTCGATGCTGCCGCGGCTGCAGCCCCGCGTGTTCTACGACCTGGTCGTCGAAGTGGCGATCGTGCGGCCCGGACCGATCCAGGGCGGCATGGTGCATCCCTATCTCGAATGCCGGCGCAAGGGCGAGCCTGTCCACGATCTGAAGGACGAACTGAAGCCTGCTCTGGCACGGACCCTGGGCATCCCGATCTTCCAGGAGCAGGTGATGCAGATCGCCATGATCGCGGCCGATTTCACGCCGGGTGAGGCCGATCAACTGCGGCGCGCGATGGCAGCCTGGAAGCGCAAGGGCGGTCTGGGACCGTTCCACGACAAACTCGTGGGTCGCATGAAGAAGAACGGTTACGACCCCGAGTTCGCCGAAGCGATCTTCCGGCAGATCGAAGGCTTCGGCGAATACGGTTTTCCGGAAAGCCACGCGTACAGCTTCGCGTTGCTCGCCTACGTGAGTTCATGGCTCAAGCGTCATGAGCCCGCGGCGTTTCTCGCGGCACTGCTCAACTCGCAGCCCATGGGGTTCTATTCCCCCAGCCAGCTCGTGCAGGACGCGCGGCGCCACAAAGTGGAAGTGCGACCGGTCGACGTCTCACACAGCGACGTGCAGGCCGCACTCGAATATGTGCCGCGGGCGCCGGCGGTGCGGCTGGGGCTTGAGACGATTTCCGGATTGTCGAAGGTGGCGATGGCGCGCATCGTCGCCGCCCGGTACGAACGACCGTTCGAGAACGTGGCCGACCTGGCGCAGCGGGCCGCGCTCACGGTGGGCGACATGAAGCGGCTGGCCGCGGCCGACGCCCTCGCAAGCCTCGCGGGCCATCGCCGGCAGCAGTTGTGGGAGGCAGCCGCGCTGCGGCCGACGACGGCGCTATTGGCCGATGCGCCGATCCATGAACAGCAACTGCTGCTGCCGGAAGCGTCCGAGGCGGAAGAGATCCTGGTCGATCACGCGGTGCTGGGTCTCAGCCTGCGGCGTCATCCCATGGCGTTGCTGCGTCCGGAGTTGAACAAACGCCGCATGCTCTCGTCTGCTCAGTTGCGGGAGCTGCCGGGTGGGCGGCATACGCGTACCTGCGGCATCGTCACCGTGCGGCAACAGCCGGGTACCGCCAAGGGGACCATTTTCGTCTCGCTCGAAGACGAGGACGGCACCATCAACGTCATCGTGTGGCGCCACGTGCGCGAGCGATTCCGGATTCCGCTGCTGCGCTCACGCCTGATGGCGGTGCACGGCCAGTGGCAGCGGCAGAGCGGTGTGCAGCATCTGATCGCGGACCGGTTGGAAGACTGGTCCCATCTCATCGGCACCTTGCGGGCGGAGAGCCGGGATTTTCATTGAGCGAGCAAGCTGTCCGGACCTGCTCCACGAATTTCGCGCCAGTCATCGCTTGAGAGCAGTATTCAGGTGCACTCAGGGCGCATCACGTTGCGCGCAATTGAGTGCGTGGAAAGGCTGCTTCTCGACTGCGTCAGTGAATTACCACTGCACCTTGACGCATCTTTCGTGCACCCAGTTGAGTGCATTATCTGGCGCCCCGAACACGAATCGAACGTGCGACCTGCCCCTTAGGAGGGGGCTGCTCTATCCACTGAGCTACCGGGGCGTGCGGGCGGAATTCTAATCGAAAGGGCCTTGGATTCCTCGCGAGGGAATGAAGGCAGTGCCGGTTTTCTTTCGCCCTCTACCTCTCCCGGAAGGAGAGGGACGTGCGCCCCTTCCCCCACCGGAGGTGGGGGAAGGTTGGGATGGGGGCGATCGGTGCGCTGCATTGGCGAGAAGCGTACCTGTCGAGCACGCTGCCCCCACCCCAACCCTCCCCCAGCGAAGCTGGGGGAGGGAGTGATCTCGCTGAGATGGGGGCAGCCGACATCCAACAGAGAGGTGAGTCACGGCCTCGGGTAGCATACCGCCCTCGCAACCGCTGCCCGCCGCAATGCCGCTCCTCACGTTCGAAGCCGTCAGTCACGCCTACGGCCACGTCGCTCTGCTCGACCTGGCTGGTCTCGTCATCGACGGTGGCGATCGGGTCGGGCTCATCGGGCGCAACGGCACGGGCAAGTCGACGCTGCTTGCCATCGTCGCCGGCGATCTTGCGCCGGACGACGGGACGGTCTGGCGTGCCCCGGGGCTCAAGGTTGCGCGTGTCCTGCAGGAACCGGCGCTCGCGGCTGATGCGACGGTGTTCGAGGCGGTCGCCGACGGACTGGGGCCAGTGCGCGACGCGATCGTCGACTACCACCACACCGCCGCTCATCTGGGCGACGCCGGCGTGGACACCGATGCCGCGCTCGCGCACTTGGCAGAACTGCAGACGGCTCTCGAGGCCGGCGACGGATGGCGTGCGAAGTCGCGGGTCGACGCGACGCTGTCGCGGCTCGGCCTCGATGCGGAGACCGCGGTCGGGACTCTGTCGGGCGGCCTGCGCAAGCGCGTGGCGCTCGCGCGAGCCTTGGTATCGGAGCCGGACCTGTTGCTGCTCGACGAGCCGACCAACCATCTCGACATCGATTCGATCCAATGGCTGGAAGAGGCGCTCGATTCTTTCGCCGGTGCGCTGATGGTGGTGACCCACGATCGCCGATTCCTCGATCGCGTCACGAAGCGCATCGTCGAACTGGATCGCGGCCGCCTCGCGGTCTTCGAGGGCAATTACTCCGAGTACCGGCGGCGCAAGGACGAGATGCTGGCGGCCGAGGCCGTGGTGAACGCCAAGTTCGACAAGGTGCTGGCGCAGGAAGAGGTCTGGATCCGCAAGGGGATCGAAGCACGGCGCACCCGCAACGAAGGGCGCGTGCGGCGGCTCGAACGGTTGCGCGACGAGCGTGTGCGGCGGCGCGATCAGCTCGGCAAGGTGAATCTCACCATCGCCGAGGGCGAACGCTCCGGCAAACTGGTCGCGGAATTCGAGGACGTGTCGAAGGCCTTCGGTACGCGCAAGGTCGTCGACGGATTCTCCGGCCGCATCCAGCGCGGTGACCGCGTCGGGCTCGTGGGGCCGAACGGCGCGGGCAAGAGCACGTTCATCAAGCTGATGCTGGGCGAGCTCCAGCCGGACCGAGGCAAGGTGCGTCTCGGCACGAAGCTGGAAGTGGCCTACTTCGACCAGTTCCGCGAGCAGCTCGATCCTGAAGCGTCGGTCGCCGACGTCATCAGCCCCGGTTCGGACTGGATCGACATCGGCGGCGAGCGCAAGCACGTGATGAGCTACCTGGGCGACTTCCTGTTCTCGCCCGAGCGGGCCCGGTCGCCAGTGAAGAGCCTCAGCGGCGGCGAGCGCAATCGCCTGCTGCTCGCGCGACTGTTCGCGCGGCCGGCGAATCTGCTGGTGCTCGACGAACCGACCAACGATCTGGACGTCGAGACCCTCGAACTGCTCGAAGCGCTGATCGACGACTACGCCGGCACGGTGGTGCTGGTGAGCCATGACCGGGCTTTCCTCGACAACGTCGTGACCCAGGTGATCGCCTTTGAAGGCGAGGGCAGGGTGAAGGAATACGTCGGCGGCTACGACGATTGGCTGCGGCAACGCCCTTCGGCCTCTGCCGAAGCGCAACCTGCGCGAGCCAAGGCCGAGCGTCCGACCCGTGCGAGGGAAGCGAAATCGGGCTTGGGCTTCAAGGAAACGAAGGAACTCGAAGCCTTGCCCGCACGCATCGAGCAGCTCGAGGCGGAACAGCGCACCCTGACGACGCTGCTGGCCGACCCCGAGATGTATCGCGATGGCGAGCGGGCGAAGGCGACCCGCACGCGATTCGCTGCGATCGAGCAGGAACTGGCCGCCGCCTATGAACGCTGGGAGGCGTTGGAGGCGCGTGCGTCGGTCTGATCCGCGCTGCCAGCCGATGAACCGAGGAGAACACAGATGCGAACCGCCACGATCTCGACCATCGTCCTTGCCGGCCTGCTGACCGCCGGCCAGGGCTACGCCGCCAACACGAGCTTCATGAGGGATTCCGTGCTCGCGGAGTTGCGGGACGACGATGTCACGATCCTGCTCGAGACCATCGAGGAGACGCTCGAGCTCCCGAAAGGCGAGCCCCACTCGTGGGAAAACAAGGCGAGCGGCGCCAAGGGCACCGTCACCCGCCTGGGTGGGTACTCGAAGGATGGCCGGGAATGCCGCAAACTGCGGGTGGAGACGCAGGCACGAGGGCGTTCGGGTGACAGCGAGCTGGATTACTGCCGCGCCCCATACGGCCGCTGGGAGCTTGCGCCACGGTAGTCCAAGGCCGCGGCAACGACGGCCATCGGGGGGAGGGGAGGCATGGCCGGGCAGGTGGATCACTCACCGGGCGAATCACCGTTTCCGGAGGCGCGTGTCGTCGCGCCGGGCGCCCCTTGGCGCTGGCTGGCGCTCGGCATCGCCGATATGCGAGCCGCGCCCGGCGCAAGTCTGTTCTATGGGGGCGTGTTCGCCCTGATGGGCGCCGCGCTCATGACGTTCATCACCTCGGCGGCGATCGAGCTGGCGCTGGTCACGGGGTTCCTGCTGGTCGCTCCGTTCCTCTCGGTCGGGTTGTACGACCTGAGCCGCCGGCGCGAGCGGGGCGAGGCGCAGCAGCTGGCCGCGACCCTGACGGCCTGGCAGGCCAATGCGCCGGCCCTGGGGTTCTATGCCCTCATCCTGGCGCTCCTGCTGGCGGTCTGGATCCGCGTCTCGGTCGTGGTCGTGGCGCTCTTCTTCTCCAGCGGGGCGCCGCTGGAACACGGGGTCCTGGCGGAGCTGGCGAGCACCGTGGACGGATGGATCTTCATGGGCGCCTACGCGGCGGCGGGCGGGGGCTTTGCCCTGCTGGTGTTCGCGACCGGGGTCGTCTCGATCCCCATGCTGCTCGACCGCAAGGACATGGACACGATCACGGCCATGATCGCGAGCTTTTCGGTCCTGCGGAGCAACTTCGCGACGATGCTGCTGTGGGCGGCCATCATCGTCGTCCTGGTGGCGGCGGGGTTTTTCGCCTACTTCGTGGGGCTCGCGATCACGGTTCCCCTGATCGGGCACGCCACCTGGCACGCCTACCGCGAATCGGTCGCCTGAGCCGGACCGGGGGAGCCCCGGGCGTTCCCAGAAAAATCTTTGTGAATCAGGGCTCCTCCTGTACACTCGCCGACGCTACCCAGCGACCGCCCAACTCCGACCGGCGGGTCCCGGCAGAGGACGACGACTCCGTCTCGCGGTCTGCCTCCACAGGAGAATCAACCCCCCATGCAGTTCTCAGAACTCGGACTGTGCGATGAATTGCTTCGCGCAGTGGCCGAGCAGGGCTACACCGAGCCCACCCCGATTCAAGCGAAAGCAATTCCGGCAGTACTACTCGGCAAGGACGTGATGGGGGCTGCCCAGACGGGCACCGGCAAGACCGCCGGCTTCACCCTGCCGCTGTTGCAGCGTCTCAAGCAGCACGCCAGCACCAGCGTGTCGCCCGCGCGCCACCCGGTGCGCGCGCTGATCCTGACGCCTACGCGCGAACTCGCCGCCCAGGTCTTCGAAAGCGTGCGCGCCTACAGCAAGTACATCCCGTTGCGCAGCACGGTGGTCTTCGGCGGCGTCGACATCGCCCCGCAGACGAGGGATCTGCGCGCCGGTGTCGAGATTCTCGTCGCCACGCCGGGCCGCCTGCTCGATCACGTGCAACAGAAGACGGTCAGCCTGAACCAGGTGGAATTCCTGGTGCTGGACGAGGCCGATCGCATGCTCGACATGGGCTTTATGCCCGACATCAAGCGCATCCTGGCGCTGCTGCCGGCCAAGCGGCAGAGCCTGCTGTTCTCGGCCACGTTCTCGGACGAGATCCGCCGCCTCGCGGACGGCTTGCTCAAGGAACCAGTGACACTCGAAGTGGCGCGCCGCAACTCCGTCACCGAGACCGTCACGCACGCGGTCTACCGCACACCGGAAACTCGCAAGCGCGAGCTGCTCGCGCGTCTGGTGATCGAGCGCGATCTAAAACAGGTGCTCGTCTTCGTGCGTACGCGCCTGGGCGCCTCGCGCCTGGCGCATCAGCTCGTGAAGGACGGCATCGACGCCACTGCGATCCATTCCAACCGCACCCAGCAGGAGCGCATGGATGCGCTCGCCGGCTTCAAGGAAGGCAAGGTGCGTGTCCTGGTGGCCACCGACATCGCTGCGCGCGGCCTCGACATCGAGCAGCTGCCCTCCGTGATCAACTACGAGTTGCCGCATACGCCCGAGGACTACGTGCATCGCATCGGTCGCACCGGCCGGGCAGGGCAGTCCGGCGAGGCGATCTCGCTGGTGTCCGATCACGAGCGCGAGTACCTCGAGCGCATCGAGCGGCTGCTGAAAGCCAAGATCATCGAGCAGACGCTCGAAGGGTTCGATCCGTCCGTGCGCGAGGCGCCGCGCGCCCATCGTCATCCGGTGCGGGAGCGGGAGAAGGATCGCGGCGATCGGGACCGCGATCATCGCGAGCGCGAGCGCGCACCGCGGTCGCATACCCCGCGGCCGGCGCCGCAACCGAAGGATCCGCTGTTCAACCAGCCCTACGAGCCGTCCGCGACCGCGGCGCAGCCGAAACCAGCAGGTCCGGTCTCGGCGAAGCCCGGCGCGAAGCGGCAGGTCGCTGCCCTGTTCCTGCCGCCGCTGCCGGCTGAACAGGAACACTGAAGCCACGATTCCGGCTGCATGGATCTGCGGATGTCGGAGCGCCTGACCGCGCTCCTCGAGCGCCCGGAGGACTCCATCTGCCTCGCCGAAGCGGCGTTGCTGGTGGCGGAGGGGCAGTACCCGGGGCTCGACATCGAGGACTATCTGGGGCGCATCGACGGCTATGCGCGCGAGCTGCAGGAGCGGCTGGGCGACGACGCCGGCTGCACGCAGCGTCTCGGTGCGCTCAATCAGTATCTGTTCCAGGAGCTGGGCTTCGCTCCGGACGCCGACAACTACTACGATCCGCGCAACAGCTTCCTGAACGAAGTGCTGGAGCGGCGCCGCGGCATACCGCTGAGCCTGTCGATCCTCTACATCGCGGTGGGCCGCCGGCTCGGTCTCGATCTGCGCGGCGTCTCCTTCCCCGGGCACTTCCTGGTGAAGTGCGCCGTCGACGGCGGCGTGGTGGTGCTCGATCCCTATTACCGCGGGCTGTCGCTGTCGCTGGAAGATCTGCAGAAGCGGCTGCGCGAGGTGCGCGGCGGCGAGGTGTCGCGCGCTATCGTGTCCGAGATGCTGGTCTCGGCGGCGCCGCGCGAGGTCATGGTGCGCATGCTGCGCAACCTGAAGGGCATCTATCTCAAGGCGCAGCAGTTCAACGACGCGCTGGCGGTGCTCGAGTGGATCGTCCCGCTCGCCCCGGCCGAGCATGAGGAAGTGCGTGATCGCGGCATCGTCTACCAGGAGCTGGAGTGCTTCCGCGCGGCGCTGGCGGATTTCGAGCGCTACGTCGCGGCGGAGCCCAAGGCGGCCGACGCTGAAGTGATCCGCGGCCGCATCGTGGAGATGCAAAAGCGCGCTGCGCAGCTGAATTGAGCTCGGCCCCGGGCGGCGAGCGCCGCCATGTCTCCCCCTATCTGCTGCTGGCGCTGGCCACCCTGTTCTGGGCGGGGAACATCATCCTCGGCCGCGCCATGCGCGCCGACATCCCGCCGGTGGCGATGGCGTTCTGGCGGTGGACCATCGCGTTCTGCGTGGTCATGCCCTTCGCCTTCCGCAGGCTGGTGCAGCATCGGCAGGTGTTGCGGCGGTCGTGGAAGCTGCTGGCCTTCATGGGCGGCATCGGCATCGCGAGCTACAACACGCTGAGCTACATCGCGCTGCAGAGCACGACGGCGACCAACGCCACGCTGTTCAATTCGCTCATTCCGGTGTTGATCGTGCCGATCGCGTGGTTGGTGCTGCGCGAGCGCATCACGCCGCTGCAGGCGCTGGGGGTCGCGATCTCGCTGGTGGGGGTGATCGTCATCGTGGCGAAGGGCAATCTCGCCATGCTGCTCGGCTTGAGCATCAACGGCGGGGACCTGTTGCTGCTGGCCGCGATGGTGCTGTGGGCGTTCTACACGGTGGCCCTGCGCTTCAAGCCGCCGGAGCTCGACACGATCACGTTCCTGGCGGCCATCGTTCTGTTCGGGATGCCGGTGCTGGCGGTCTTCTACGCCATCGAACTCGCGTCCGGTGCGGGCTTCACGCTGACACCACTGAGCGCCCTGACGCTCGCCTACTACGGCACCATGCCGTCGGTGGTGGCGTATCTGTTCTTCAACCGCGGCGTGGCGATGATCGGCCCGCAGCGTGCGGGCATTTTCATCCACCTCGTACCGGCCTACGGCGTGATCCTGTCGACGCTGTTCCTGAACGAACCGCCGCAGGCGTTCCACGCAGTGGGGATCGTGCTCATCGCTATCGGCATCTGGTTCACCACGTCGGCGCGCTTCGCCCGGCCGGCCGGCACCGATGTTTGACGAGGCGCTCCTGGAGGCATTCGAGAACCGGGTCCGCAAGCGCGATAGGCATCTTGGCCGTTGGGCAAAGCGGGAACAGGTCACCTGCTACCGGGTGTACGACCGCGACATCCCCGAAGTGGCCATCGCGCTCGATCGCTATGGCGAGCGGACCCTGCTGCAGCAATACCTGAGGTCGTCGGAGGAACCGCCGCCGACGGACATCATGGAAGCGTTGCGGGATGCCGCAGCGCGCGGTCTCGAGGTCGACCCGGCGAGTGTCACGGTCAAGCATCGGCGCAAGGTGAACCGGCGCGAGAGCCAGCACGAGAAGTCGGACGATCCCGGCGCCGATTTCGTGGTCGGCGAGGGCGGTTCGCGGTTCATCGTCAACCTCGATGCCTATCTCGACACGGGGTTGTTCCTGGACCATCGCGCGACCCGGCTCCTGGTGCGCGCCGAGGCGGCGGGTCGGCGCATGCTCAACCTGTTCTGCTACACCGGCAGCTTCACCGTGCATGCCGCGGCGGGCGGGGCGCCTGCGAGCGTGAGCGTGGATCTTTCCAACACCTATCTCGCGTGGGCACGGCGCAACTTCGATCTGAATGCGCTCGATCCCGACAAGCACACGCTCGAGCGAGCCGACGTCCTCGACTGGCTGTATCAGGCGCGCCGGCGCGGCGAGCGCTTCGGGCTGATCGTGCTCGACCCGCCGGCGTACTCGAGCTCGAAGAAGATGGACCATGCGTTCGACGTGCAGCGCGATCACGGCGAGCTGCTCGAACACACTACCGCATTGCTGGAGCGGGGCGGTGTCTTGTACTTCTCGACCAATCTGCGCGGCTTTCGGCTCGACGCCGGTGCGCTGACGGGGGTTAGCGTGGAAGACATCTCCGCGCGGACGATTCCGGAGGATTTCCGCAACCAGCGCATTCATCAGTGCTGGCGGATCGTGATGGGAATCTAGCGCTCGACTTGCCCCCATCCCAGCCTTCCCCCACCTTCGGTGGAGGAAGGAGTGCCTCCGAGTTGCAGGGCGTTATTAGATGCACTCCTTCCCCCACCAGCGGTGGGGGAAGGCTGGGATGGGGGCAGGCTGGGATGGGGGCCTGCTAAGGCTTCTTCACTTCCGCCGGCGGATCCAGATCGTCGAAATCGTCGTCGAACTCGTCGTCCTTCAACTTCGGCGGATTACCGTCGTAGATGAGGCTCCGCCGGCGCTGCAGGTAGGCATCGCGCAGGAAGGCGTAGCGGTCCATGGCGGCCTGATCCAGCAGGCGTTCGGCCGGAAGCAGCGCCGCGCGGTTGTCGAGCAGACGCAAGCCGACGGTGACGTTGCGCTCCGGCACGTTGGAGATGTACCAGACCGGATCGAAGAAGGTGTCCACGAAGCGTCCGGAGCCGTCGCGGAAGTTGCTGGGACCGAGGAACGGGAGCACCAGGTACGGGCCGGGCGGCACGCCCCAGTAGCCCAGGGTCTGGCCGAAGTCCTCGTTGCGCTTGGGGATACCGCGCTTCGACGCCACGTCCACCAGGCCCAGGCCCCCGAACAACGTGTTCGCCACGACACGTGACGCGTCGCTCGCAGTGTTATTGCCCTTCAGCTGCAGCACATCGTTGACCGTGATGACCACGTCCTCGATGTTGGAAAAGAAATTGCGGATGCCGGTGCGGGCGAACTGCGGAATCACCTTCGTGTACGCGACCGCCACCGGCTTCACGGCGTAGCGGTCGGCCACGTCGTTGAAGCGGTAGATGGAGCGGTTGAAGGATTCGAGCGGATCGCCTGGGGTGCGCGGTCCGGTGCTCGCACAGCCGGCAAGCAGCAGGAGCAGCGCCGCCGCGGCACGGAGCCGATTTGGGACGGGTCGTGGCATTACCTGTCAAGTATAGCAACCGATGGTTTGCAAACCGTCCCGGGTTGCTTCACGATTTCAATCTTTTCTCCGCCGGGTACCGTCGTCGTGCACCGACGCGCCGGCACGGGAACAACAACCACCAAGAGGGGCAAGGATGGATCTGGGAATTCGCGGCCGCAAGGCGATCGTGTGTGCCGGCAGCAAGGGGCTCGGCAAGGGATGCGCCATGGCGCTGGCTCGTGAAGGCGTGGAGGTGACGATCATCGCCCGCACGCAGGCGACGCTGGACCAGACTGCCGCGGAGATCCGCGCCGAGACCGGGAGCGTGGTTCATACGGTTTCCGCCGACATCACCACGCCGGAAGGCCGCACGGCAGCGCTGGCGGCCTGCCCGCAGCCCGACATTCTGGTCAACAACGCCGGCGGTCCGCCCGCCGGCGACTTCCGCGAGTTCGATCGCGATACCTGGATCAAGGCGCTCGACGCCAACATGCTGACGCCGATCGAGATGATCAAGGCGACGCTGGACGGCATGATCGCCCGCCGCTTCGGGCGCATCGTCAACATCACGTCGAGTGCGGTGAAGGCGCCGATCGACATCCTCGCGCTCTCGAACGGTGCGCGCACCGGCCTGACCGGTTTCGTGGCCGGCCTGTCGCGCAAGACCATCCCCAACAACGTGACCATCAACAACATCCTGCCCGGGTTGTTCCAGACCGAGACCATGCTTTCGCGCGTGGAAGCCATGGCGCGCTCCACCGGGATTACCTTCGACGAGGCACGCAACTCGCGCCTGAAGACCATTCCGGCAGGGCGTTTCGGCACGCCCGAGGAGTTCGGCGCGCTGTGCGCCTACGTCTGCAGCGCGCACGCGTCCTTCATCACCGGACAGAACTTCCTGATCGACGGCGGCTCGTACCCCGGTACCTTCTGAACGGAGACATCCATGAACGCACCCATGACGCTGGAGAAGCTGAACCTCAAGGATCCCTCGCTGTTCCGGCAGCAGTGCTACCTGGACGGTGCATGGGCGGATGCGGACGGGAAGGCGACCATCCCGGTGGTCAATCCGGCCACCGGCGGCATGCTCGGCACGATCCCGAAGATGGGCGGGGCCGAGACGAAGCGCGCCATCGCCGCCGCCGACGCGGCGTTGCCCGCGTGGCGCGCCAAGACCGCGAAGGAGCGTGCCGCCATCCTGCGCAAATGGTTCGACCTGATGATGGCGAACCAGGACGACCTGGGCGCCATCATGACCGCGGAGCAGGGCAAGCCCTTGGCGGAGGCGAAGGGTGAGATCGCGTATGCCGCATCGTTCATCGAGTGGTTCGCGGAGGAAGGCAAGCGCATCTACGGCGACGTGATCCCGACCGTCGCGGCCGACCGGCGCCTCGTGGTGATCAAGCAGCCCATCGGCGTGTGCGCGGCGATCACGCCGTGGAATTTTCCGGCGGCGATGATCACGCGCAAGGCCGGTCCCGCGCTCGCCGCCGGCTGCACCATGGTGCTGAAGCCGGCGACGCAGACGCCGTACTCGGCGTTCGCGCTGGCCGTGCTGGCGGAACGCGCCGGTGTACCGAAGGGTGTGTTCAGCGTGCTGACCGGCAGCTCGAGCGAGATCGGTGCCGAGCTCACGGCGAGCCCGGTCGTGCGCAAGCTGACGTTCACCGGGTCGACGGAGGTGGGCGCGAAGCTGATGGCGCAATGCGCGCCGACCATCAAGAAGCTGTCGCTCGAACTCGGCGGCAACGCGCCGTTCATCGTGTTCGACGATGCCGACGTGGATGCGGCGGTGGAGGGCGCGATGCTCTCGAAGTACCGCAACGCCGGCCAGACTTGCGTGTGCGCGAACCGCCTGCTGGTGCAGGACGGCGTCTACGATGCGTTCGTCGAGAAGCTCGCGGCGAAAGTGAAGGCACTCAAGGTGGGCAACGGGACCGAGTCCGGTGTGACCACGGGCCCGCTGATCGACGAGAACGCCGTGGCCAAGGTGGAAGAGCACGTCAGCGATGCCATCGCCAAGGGCGCGAAGGTCGTGGTGGGCGGGAAGCGCCATGCGCTCGGCGGATTGTTCTATGAGCCGACGGTACTCGCGAACGTGACCACGTCGATGAAGGTGACCAACGAGGAGACCTTCGGCCCCGTGGCACCGGTGTTCCGCTTCAAGACCGAGCAGGAGGCCATCAAGATGGCCAACGACACCGAGTTCGGTCTGGCTTCGTACTTCTATGCGCGTGACATCGGCCGCGTTTGGCGCGTGGCGGAAGCGATCGAGTCGGGGATGGTGGGCATCAACGTCGGGATCATCTCGAACGAGGTGGCGCCGTTCGGCGGCGTGAAGCAGTCGGGTCTCGGACGCGAGGGCAGCAAGTACGGGATCGAGGAGTTTCTCGAGGTGAAGTATTTGTGTATGGGTGGGGTGTAGATCTTCCCCCATCCCGACCTTTCCCCGCTGTCGCGGGGGAAGGAGAGGAGTGCGACGATCGGTGAGGTGATCGTCGGAGGCTAGGACGGCTGCCCCCATCCCAACCTTCCCCCAGCTTTGCTGGGGGAAGAGGTGTACGTCTCTCCCCACTTTCAGTGGGGAGTACACGCGCTCCGACACTGCGACCAAAGGCACTCCTTCCTCCACCGCAGGTGGGGGAAGGTTGGGATGGGGGCAGCAGCCAACAGCCAGCAGCGAACCCTACCCCCGCCCCGCCAACCCTCCGAGCGCCTTCATGAACGCCGCCGCCTTCATCGCGACCGTCGGCGGCAGATCCCCCGCCTTGTAGAGCGCCGACCCCAGCCCGAAGCCGCTCGCACCGGCGGCCCAATACTCCGCCATGTTGTCCGGGGTGATCGAACCCACGGGCAGCACCGGCATGTCCTTCGGCAGCACCGCCCGCAGCGCGCGCAGCACCTTCGGCGGATTCGCCTCGGCGGGGAACAGTTTCAAGCCGTCGGCACCCGCGGCAATCATCGAGAATGCCTCCGTCGGCGTAGCGAAGCCGGGCAGGGCGATCATGCCCTTCTTTTTCGCGGCTTCGACCACAGCCGCATCGGCATTGGGTGCGACGATCAGGCGGCCGCCGGCGTCGGCGATGCGCGCCACCTGGGTGGAATCGAGTACCGTCCCGCCGCCGATCAGCAGCGTATCCGCATAGCGTCCCGCCAGCAGCGCGATGCTGCTGAACGCGTCAGGCGAGTTCATGGGTACTTCGATGATGCGGATGCCGGCTTTCTCGAGCACTGCGCAGACGTCCACAACCTCCTCGGGGCGCACGCCTCTCAGGATGGCCACCAGGGGGCACTGCGCGAGCCATTCGTCGATTCGGGCCATGCTTCAGGCTTTCCTTCCCAGTGCGGTTGCCAGGCGAAACAGTCCGCGGACCGCGGCGTCCGGATCGAGAACGTGGGTGCGGCAGCCGGCACCGGACAGCGCACGTTCATAGCGTGCGGCGAGTGCCTGGGATCCGAGGATGTGCACGGTGCCACCTGTCGGCGCGACCGATGTGATCTCGTGACCGATCAGCAGCCCCGACAGAAATTCGTGCGCGGCTTCGGCCGTCAGCGTGCCGGCGAGGCTGTCGGCCCGAACTCCGAAGAGGTGATGCAGCAGCCCGCCGGGTTGCTTCGAGCGCGCGAGTCCGGCATCAAAGGCGGTCGGGATGTCGCCCGCGTTCTCCATGGTGCGCCCGAGAATGCTGTGGTCGCGCAGCACGGCGAACAACTCGCCCGTCATGTGGGTGGTGAAGGAAACGATGCGGCCGTCGTCGACGCGCACCCATTTGCTGTGGGTTCCCGGCAGGCACAAGGTGTGTGCACCCGGACCGAGGTCGTCGAGCACGCCGACGATCTGCGTCTCTTCGCCGCGCAGCACGTCGTGCACGCCCTGGGCATCGCGGGTGATCAGCCCCGGGACGATCCATGCCTTGCGACCCTGCATGCCCCAGGTGACGCTGCCCAGCTTCGCGGCCAGTTCGTCGGGTCCTGCGGGGCATCGCACGTAGGCCTGCTCGCGCCAGCCCTGGCGGCTGCCGATCATGCCGCTCATTACGATGGGATGGACTCCTGCTTCGATCCAGTCGCCTACTTGCGATTCGAGCGCTTCGGCGAACCGCTGTTCCTTGATGGCCAGGATGCCGAGCGGCGCCTCGCGCTTATCGACGACGATGCCTGCTGCGTCGATCCGGTATGCGCGGAAGGACGTCGTCCCCCAGTCGACGGCAATCACGGTCGCTCAGATGCGGCCGAATTCTTCGAGGAGCTGCTCGAACGTCCGCCCCTGCTTGATGCGCTGGCGCGTCGCCTCTTCGCGCTCGGCCTGTTCGCGTGCGAGCTTCAACACATTCTCCGCGTCGGCCAGCGGCACGACGGTCACGCCGATCTCGTCCGCGATCACCATGTCGCCCGCATTCACGACGATGCCGCCGCACTGCACCGGTACGTTCACCTGCACGTCTTCCTTGCGGCCGGAGAACATGGTGTGCGTGCCGCGGGCCGTGACGGCCCGCGAGAAGACCACGAAGCCGAGATCGCGCAGTTCGTCGGTGTCACGGCACGCGCCGTCGATCACCGCACCCTGTACGCCGAGGTTCTGGAAGAGCGACCCCATGAGACCGCCGAACACGGAGGTCTCGGTTTCACCGCCGGCATCGACTACGACCACGTCGCCCGGTTTCGCGACGTGCAGGGCGACCAAGGGGTCCTGCAGATCCCCGGGCGACAGCTTCACGGTCACTGCAGGCCCGACGGCCTTTGCGCGGAAGATGGGTTTCATCCCGCTGTGCATCACACCGCCGCGTCGTTGCACGTCGGCGAAGACGCAGGAGGCGCTGTAACACTTGGCCACTTCGCGATAGGCCTCGACGAGCTTGGTGTCGGGGCGGGTGAAGTCCTTTGGGTTCATGGATGCCTCGGTGATCTGCTGACGGTGTGGAAGGACGCAACGATAGCGGCAAAGCGGGGAAGGACCAACAGGGGTGGGCGAGAGGCGGCCCCCATCCCAGCCTTCCCCCAGCTGCGCTGGGGGAAGGAGTGCATCCAACTGTCGCCCTGCCGATCGCAGGCACTCCTTCCTCCACCGAAGGTGGGGGAAGGTTGGGATGGGGGCCCACGCCGCGGATCAATCGCCGCCCGCCTGCCGACCCCACCTTCCCCCAGCTTCGGTGGGGGAAAGAGTGCATCCAACTGTCACCCTGCCGATCGCAGGCACTCCTTCCTCCACCGAAGGTGGGGGAAGGTTGGGATGGGGGCCCGCGCCACGGATCAATCGCCAACTCCACCTCAATCCGACAGCAGAAACTCCTCCACCGCCTCGATCTGGTCGTTCGCCATGAGCGCAGGCGCATGACCGATGCCGCTGAACTCGAGAAGCTTGGAGCCTGCTGGCGCGGACTCCATCATCTCCCGCGCGGTCTCGGCCAGCAGCAGGTCGGATTCCGCACCGCGCAGGACCAGCACGGGAATGCCGATCGATCTCCAGACCGGCCACAGGTTCACGTCCTGCAGCGGCCCCTTGAAGGCGTTGCCGATGGCAGGATCGTAGGCGAGCGCGAAGCGGCCGTTGTCGAGACGCAGCGCGCTGTGTTGCGCGAGATGCTCCCACTGCTCGTCCGTGAGAGGGCCGAACGGGGCGAAGATCTCGCGCAGATAGCGTTCCACGGCTTCCAGCGTGTCGAAGCGGGGATCCTGACCGACGTAGCGGGCGAGGCGCTCCAGCGCCGTCTTGGGAATGAAAGGGCCGACGTCGTTCATCACCAGTCGCCGCAGCGGAGCGCCCGGCTGCACCGCGAGCAGCATGCCGATCAACCCGCCCATGGACGTGCCGACCCAGTCGACCCGTTCGGCGCCGGTGCGCGCGATCAGCGCTGCCATGTCGGCGAGATACAGCGGATAGCCGTAGTCCTCGGGGTGGGTCAGCCGTTCGCTGAAGCCTCTGCCTGCGACATCGGGACAGACCACTCGGCAGCGCGACGACAGGTGTCGGGCGAGGAAGTCGAAATCGCGCCCGTTCCGGGTGAGGCCGTGCACGCAGACGACGACACGGGGGTTATCGGCCGCACCCCACTCGGTGTAGTGCACGCGATGGAACCCGCGCGGCCCGAGGGCGGGGAACGAGCCCATGCGTGACGGGTTCAAGTTAGGGGCCCGCGGAGGACGGCTACCGCCTGTTCACCCATCGGCCAGGATGCACCGACATGTGCGCCCCACCTACTACGTCCGGTTGCCGTGGAGGGGCCGTGCGCCCCAGCTTCGCTGGTCGCGGGGCCAGCCGCGATGCTCGGTGTCTCAGCATCGCTGGCCGCCGCCCCAACACGGTTCCTGATATCTCAGTTGATACCGGCAATGTAGTGGGAGAGATTCTCGATATCGTCGTCGGACAACCCGCGCATGACGGCCGTCATGTTGCCGGCGTCATTGGTGCGCTCCTTGTTCTTGAACGCTTTCAGCTGCGTGACAATGTACTCCTGATGCTGGCCCGCCACACGCGGCACCTCGTTCTGGCCGGAAAAGCCGCCGAGATGGCACATGGGGCACAGCGCTGCATCGGCCGTCGCCTTGCCCTTGGCCGCCTTGGCGGTGTCGGGGACGAAGTTGGTCGGTTTCAATTTCTGCGATGCGAAGTACGCCGCGAGATCCTGCATGTCCTGCTTGGACAGATTCGCCACCATGGGCGACATCATCGGATTCTTGCGACGGCCTTCCTTGTAGTCCTTCAACTGCAGGTACAGGTAGCGCTGCGTCTGGCCCGCGAGGATGGGGAACATGGCCGCCGGCGCGTTGCCGTCGGCACCGTGACAGGCCGCACAGACTTCGGCTTTCTTTTTGCCGGCTTCCGCGTTCTGCGCGTGCACGGTGAAGGGAAGGGCGAGGAGGGCAGCGAACAGGAACAGGCGTTTCATGGATCGATCCGTACTTTGAAGGAACAAGGGCCACCCGATGGTGGCCCTTGTTGAGACTGCGTGCAGCTATCCCAGGTTCATCAGGGCAGCGCGAACACCACGTAGCTGTTGCCACGCTTGAAGTCGAGCTGCGTGTTGCCGCCCGCCGCCACACCGATGTACTGCTTGCCGTTCACGGTGTAGGAGATGGGGGGGCTGTTGGCGCCGGCGCCGACGTTGAACGACCACAGCTTCTTGCCGGACTTGGCGTCGTAGGCGTTGAACGAGCCGTTGCCCTCGCCGGTGAAGACCAGGTCGCCGCCGGTGACGAGCGTGCCGCCCATCAGAGGCTGGTCGGTATCGGCCTTCCACGCCACCTTGCCGGTGTCGATGTTCACGGCGGACAGACGACCCCACTGCTTCTCGCTCGGGATCACCTTGAACGCTCCACCCAGCCACAGCTTGTCGCCGCCCGGATAGCCGGCTTCCTCGACGTGGTAGGTCATCGGCTGATGCAGGTTGGCGGCATAGGCGAGACGCAGCTTGGGATGCACCGCCATCGGGCTCCATTCCACACCGCCGTTGGCACCCGGCAGCATGCGCGCACCGTTGGCCGTGGGCAGGACCCACATGTTCTCCTGCGGGATCATGGCTTCGGAGAAGCGGATCAGCTCGAGCGTCTTCGCGTCGTGCACGTAGACGTGACCGGTCTTGCCGCCGTGGATCACGACCTTGCGGTCCTTGCCGTCCTTGCCCTTGGCCGTCGTGATGATGACCGGGCTCACCGCGTCCAGGTCCCACACGTCGTGCGCGATGTACTGGAAGTGCGCCTTGTAGGCGCCGGAATCCAGATCGACCGCGACGATGGAGTCGGTGTAGAGGTTGTCGCCGGGACGGATGTCGCCATACAGGTCAGGCGAGGGGTTGCCCACCACGAAGTACACGGTGCGGGTCGACAGGTCCACCGCGGGCGTCATCCACACGCCACCGCCGAGCGTCTGATAGAAGTCACCGCCGTGTTCGGCGAGGAGCTTCTTCTCGTTGGCGATGTTGCGCTTCATGTCGCGACCGGTGGCATCGGCCGTGGCCCAGACGCCTTCGTGGCCCTTTTCCGGAATCGTGTAGAACGTCCAGAGCAGGTTGCCGGTCTTGGCATCGAACGCCTTCACGAAGCCGCGAATGCCGTACTCGCCGCCGTTGGTGCCGATCAGCACCTTGCCGTCGACGACGGTGGGCGCCATGGTTTCGCTGTAGCCCTTTTCCGGGTCGGCGATCTCGGTTTCCCAGACGACCGCGCCGGTCTTCGCGTTGAGCGCGACCAGCTTCGCATCCAGCGTGCCCATGTAGAGCATGTCGTTGTAGGCAGCGACACCGCGGTTGTTCGGGCCGCAGCAATAGGTCGTGACCGGACCCATCTTGTGCTTGTAGTGCCAGAACTCCTCACCGGTCGCCGCGTCCACGGCGTATACGTGGTTGTAGGAGGTGGTGAGGAACATGACGCCGTTCACGACCAGCGGCGCGGTTTCCGAGGACTCGGTGACCGCGGTCTGGACGATGAATGCCGGACGCAGCTTGGCGACGTTGCTCGTGTTGATCTGCGAGGCGGGGTAGTAGCGCGTCTGCTCGTAGCTGCCGTTCGGATGCAGCCAGTGGTTCTTGTCGCCGGCCGACGCGTTCAGCAATTGCTGCGTGACGGGCACCAGATTCTTAGACATCGGCTTGCCGGTCGTCGTCGACTGACCGGAGATCTCACCCGCAAAAACGCCGGCGGAAAAGCCGGCGGCGATCAAGCAGGTGGAAAGCCGAGTGAGGCTAGACAGGTTCTTCATAGTTCCTCCTCTCGTTGTGGCGCGACCCTGGACGGGGGTTCGCGTTTTTCCGCCGCAATACTGCGAATTTTTCCTGGTCCAATTGCGAGCGCGAGGACTCTATACGATGATTCAACCCCTAACAAGACCTTCAGCCATATGAACTTTTTGACAGATGCCGGTCGGGTGAACCGGTGGATAACGGCGCTCGCGGCGGGAATCTTTAGCGTTGCTTTCCCGGGTTCTGCGTTCCCGCAGAACATGGGAGGAAAAGACTACGATCCCGATGCCTACAACCTGAATGCGCAGCTGCTTGCGGTCGCCAAGAAAGGCGACGCGGAGCGCGCTGCAGCGCTGATCGAACGCGGCGCGGCGATCAACGCGCGCAACCGTAACGGTGAGACGCCGCTCATGCTGTTTGCGAAGAAGGGCGATGTTTCGACGGTGCGCTTGCTGATCGAGCGCAAGGCCGATCCGAACATCGCCGCGCTCAATCGCACGACGCCGGTCATGGCTGCTGCGTTCGAAGGTCATGTCGAGGTGCTGCAGGCCTTGCTGGACGCCGGCGGAGATCCGAACGCCCAGGACCAGCTCGGCAAGACCCCGATGGTCTACGCGGCCGGTGCCGGCCGTACCGAGGCGGTGCGACTGCTGCTCGATCGCGGCGTGGATATCAACGCGCCCACCAAGCACGATCTGACGGCGCTCATGTGGGCCGCAGGTAATGGTCACCGGGAGACGGTGGAACTGCTGGTCGCTCGAGGGGCGGATGTTGCTCGGGTCGACGATCGCGGCAAGACGGCTGAGGCCATCGCCGAAGGTGCCAAGCGCGCGGAGATTGCGGCGCTGTTGCGCGGGGTGGTGAAGTAGGGGGCTGGAAGTGGCGGGGTTGGCGGATTCGTTGCCCCCATCCCAGCCTTCCCCCACCTGCGGTGGGGGAAGGGGTGTAAAGCTCCTTCCCCCGATTTCGGGGGAAGGGAAGTACGGATCGCTGCCCGACTTCGTCGGTGAAGTACATCCCCTCCCCCACGCGCCAGCGTGGGGGAGGGTTCGGGTGGGGGCAACGACGTTCGCATCTCGACGATCGCGTGCCCCCATCCCAACCTTCCCCCAACGAAGTTGGGGGAAGGGGTGTAAAGCTCCTTCCCCCGACTTCGGGGGAAGGGAAGCACGGATCGCTGCCCGACTTCGTCGGTGAAGTACGTTCCCTCCTCCACGCGCCAGCGTGGGGGAGGGTTAGGGTGGGGGCAACGATGTTCGCATCTCGACGATCGCGTGCCCCCATCCCAGCCTTCCCCCAACGAAGTTGGGGGAACGGGCGCACGACTCAGTCAGCTGCGCGCTACAACCAGTGCATCTTCACCGCAGAAATCGCGGCGATACCGCCGGCGATGCAGAAGATGCCGAGCTGCGCCATGGTCCACAGCTTGTACCGCCGGATGAGGCCGTTCGGATCGATGTTCGACAGCATGTAGGCCCGGCCGTCCTTGGGCTTGCGCATCATGTGCAGCTGCGGGAGCTGTTGCTGAACCTTCTGGTTGCCGCTGACCTCCGCCGCGGCGGCGGCGCGCACGCGCTCCCACTCCTGCATGTCGATCTCGCCGTCACCGTTGGAATCGAAGCGCTCCAGCAGCTTGCGCCGATCGCGTTTCCACTCGGCGAGGAGGGCGGCAGTGTCGGCCTTGGCGTCGGCGTTCGGATCAGCCGGATCGATCGAAACGAAGGCACCCAGCGCATAAACTGCGTCGCCAGGCCGGATCAGCCACTCGGTGATGCGATAGGGTTCGCTGAACCAGGTGCGCTTGCTGGACGTCAGCACTTCCGCGCCTTCCGGATCGATGACGCAATCGCCGCTGGCGTCGCGCAGGACGAACGTTTCGCTGCTGACGCCGCTGTCCACCTTGCGCCAGTTCTTGCCCTTCTTCTCTTCCACGAGAAACCGATACCAGACGCAGTTGAACCGCGACCGCGGCGCGATCATCCGCTGCCCTTCGTGCCATTGCGCCTGGCCGTACAGTTCCACGTAACCCTGGGCCGCGGACGCCACGCGGGACGTGGGCAGATCGGCCATGGTCCGGGTCCGGCCATAGGAGATTTTCCAGCCGACCAGCGCCAGGCCGGCGATGCAGACGAGCGCCAGGGTCCAGCCGAACGTTCCGCCGATGTGGCCGCCAAACAACAGCGAGCCGGTCTGCGCGGCGAAGATGGTTTCCGGACCGAAGCCGGAACCGGGTTTGTCGAACATGGCGGTCGACATCTACCGCCCGTGGGCTACGCCGCGAACAGCTGCTTCAGGTCCACGTCGCGCTTTTCCTCGGCGGAGAACTCGAGGAGATCGCGCGCGCGATGGTTGAACATGCCCGCGATGAGGGCATCGGGAAACTGCTCGATGCGCACGTTGTAGACGTTGACCGACTCGTTGTAGAACTCGCGCCGGTCGGCGATGGAATTCTCGAGGCCGGTGATGCGCGCCATCAGCGCCTGGAAGTTCTCGTTGGCCTTCAGCTCCGGATACGCCTCCGCCACCGCGAAGATGTTGCCCAGCCCCATGCGCAACGCGCCTTCGGCCTGGCCGAGGGCGCCCATGTCCTGCTTCTGCCGCGCTTCGTGCACGCGCGAGCGCGCAGAGATCACCTTGTCCAGCGTGCTCTGCTCGAATTCCTTGTACTGCTTGCACACCTCGACGAGCTTCGGCAACTCGTCGTGACGCTGCTTCAGCAGCACGTCGATGTTGGCCCACGCCTTCGAGACGTTGTGCTTGGTCTGTACCAGGGCGTTGTAGATCATCACGCCGTAGATCACGACCACCAGCGCGATCGCCAGCAGCACGATGAGGAACAGACTCATGGATTTGCTCTCCCGGGATGGAGCAGAATATTAGGTGCGGAGCGCGGGCGGCTCCCGGCTTCCGGACCCGCCCGATCAGATCAGGATGTCGGATTGGCCGTCCGCGCTACGCACCGGGGGTATGAGCAACAGGTATGCCGGCCGCAAAAACTGGCAGCCGATCGCGAACCCCTCGACAAATCGGGCACTTACTCGCGTTCCTTCGCCGGCTTCGGTAGAATCGCCGGCTTTTCGTCGAAGCGGGCGGTGCGCGCAGAATGGCATTGATTGTCCAAAAATACGGCGGCACGTCGGTGGGCTCGGTCGAGCGCATCAAGGCCGTGGCCCGGCGGGTCGCCAAGTGGCGCAGGGCAGGGCATGACGTGGTGCTGGCGCTGTCGGCGATGAGCGGAGAGACCAACCGGCTCATCGCTCTCGCCAAGGAAATCCAGGCTCATCCCGACCCGCGGGAACTGGACGTCATCGCCTCCACCGGCGAGCAGGTCACCATCGGCCTCGCCGCCATGGCGCTGATGGAACTGGGGGTCAAGGCGCGCTCCTATACTGGAGCGCAGGTCCGGGTGCAGACCGACAGCGCGTTCACCAAGGCGCGCATCCTCGGCATCGACCAGCATCGCCTGCGCGCCGATCTGGCCGCGGGCGTCGTTCCCATCGTGGCGGGATTCCAGGGTATCGACGAGCACGGGAACATCACCACGCTCGGTCGCGGCGGTTCCGACACCACGGGCGTCGCCCTGGCCGCTGCGTTGAGCGCGGACGAGTGCCAGATCTATACGGACGTGGACGGCGTCTACACGACCGACCCGCGGATCGTGCCCGAGGCGCGGCGCCTGAAGACCATCACCTTCGAGGAAATGCTCGAGATGGCAAGCCTCGGCTCCAAGGTGCTGCAGATCCGTTCGGTGGAGTTTGCCGGCAAGTACAAGGTGCGGCTGCGCGTGCTCTCCAGCCTGACCGACCCCGAGATCCCCATCGAAGAGGAGTCCCACTCCGGCACCCTCATTACCTTCGAGGAAGACGAAAACATGGAACAGGCCGTCATCTCCGGCATCGCGTTCGCCCGCGACGAAGCCAAGCTCACCGTGATGGGCGTGCCCGACCGCCCCGGCATCGCCTACGCGATCCTGGGCCCCATCGGCGACGCGAACATCGACGTCGACATGATCATCCAGAACGCCTCCACCGACGGCACCACCGACTTCTCGTTCACGGTGCCACGCGGCGACTACCAGAAGGCACTGGGCATCCTGGAAGGCGTGAAGGCGCACATCGGCGCGCGCGCACTGGTGGGCGACAACCGGATCTGCAAGGTCTCGATGGTAGGCGTAGGCATGCGCAGCCACGTAGGCATCGCGAGCCGCATGTTCCGCACGCTGGCGGAGGAGGGCATCAACATCCAGATGATCTCCACCAGCGAGATCAAGATCTCCGTAGTGGTGGACGAGAAGTACCTGGAGCTGGCGGTACGGGTGCTGCACAAGGCATTCGACCTAGACCAAGTCCCCGCCTAGTAACTCCCTCACCATGAGCACTCCTTCCCCCGGCTATGCCGGGGGAAGGCTGGGATGGGGGCAAGACCTGTCTCGATAGCCCTACATATCCCCTTGTTTCATTGACGCCCCCCACGCCCGCCCCGTATCATTCGCGGCCTTCGGAGACGTGACCGAGAGGCCGAAGGTGCTCCCCTGCTAAGGGAGTATGCGGGCAAAACCTGCATCCAGGGTTCGAATCCCTGCGTCTCCGCCAGTAACCTATGGCGGCGTCACACCGAAGATCGAAGTCGATGCCTTGAGTGCAGGGCAGAGACGAAGCAGTGCAAAGCGCCCGTAGCTCAGTTGGATAGAGTACCTGGCTACGAACCAGGGGGTCGTGGGTTCGAATCCTGCCGGGCGCGCCACACAATCAGAGGCTTGCAGAGATGCAGGCCTTTGTCGTTTTGGCGCTGTGCCACAAACGTGCCAAAACGCAGCGCAATGCCGCGTCCGGTCACGCTGTGGCGCCCGTGGGTTCTTCCACTTCCCGCAAGGGTAGTAGCCGATCGGCGTAGGGCCGCAGGTGCTCCGGCGAGAAGTGCGCATAGCGCCGCACCATCTCCGGGGACTCCCAGCCGCCCATCTCCTGCAGCACATAGAGCGGTGTGCCCATCTGCACGTGCCAGCTCGCCCACGTGTGCCGAAGGTCGTGCCAGCGGAAGTTGCTGATGCCGGCGCGCTCCAGCGCGCCGTACCAGGCCTTCGTGCTGGTCTGCCGTATCGGCTTCTCGCGGAAGCAGAACACGCGCGTCGGATGTCGTCCCATCCATTTGGCCACGATCGCCACCGCCTCGGCGTTCAACGCCACGGGGATGGCTTTCCTGGCCTTGGCCTGGTCGGGATGAATCCACAGACGCCGCTCCTTGAGATCCACTTGCTGCCATGTCAGACCGGTGACATTGTTCCTGCGCAAACCCGTGTGCAAAGAAAACGCCGCCATGTCCGACAGATGCTCCGGCAATTCGGCCAGCAGCCGCTTCGCCTCCGCGTGGGTGAGAAACCGCACCCGCCGCCTCGGCTCCTTCAGCATGCGAATCTTCGGTGCCTTGTCCAGCCATTCCCATTCGTTCACTGCCTTGTTGAGAATTGCCCGAAGCACTTCGAGCGTCCGATTCACCGTTGCATTGCTTACACCGATCGCCTGGCGTGCCTCGGTCATCGCATCGATCAGCCGCCGGTCGATCCGGTCGAGGGACTTGTCGCGTAGGTACCGATCGAGCCAGCGCAGGTGGGACTTGTCATCTGCGAGACTCGCCTTGTGCGAGGACTCCTTCAACCATCGAACGACGGCTTCTTCCCAGCGGCGTTTCGGCTTCTCGCCGAGTTTGTCCTGCCGGTAGAACTCTGCTTCGATCTTGGCGTGGTACTGCCTGGCGAGGGTCTTGTCACCAGTCCCAGTAGAGCGTCGTACTCGCTGTCCCGAGGGGGCGAGGATGTCGATCCACCAGACCCGGCCACGCTTCCTGAGTGACATGGGTCAGAAACCTCCTTTCCCAGCATCACTTGCAGCGCTTGCCCAGGGGCAGGATAGTGCGCGCGCAGGTAGGCCACAAGATCGTCCTCGACGAACACCCAGGCACGACCGACCTTGACGCCCGGCACCCGGCCGGCGCGCGTCAGCTGACGCAGTGTTTCGTAGTGGACGCGCAGGAAGGCGGCTGCCTCCGGAAGGCTGAGCGTCTTCATGGTGTGCCTCCGAAAAGGCGTAGGGCGGGCGGCTCCGCGAGGCAGAAGGCCGCGTGTGAGAAACAGCGTGCGAAGTCATTCAACGTTCACCTCCCGGGTCGGAGGTGGAACGCGATGAACAGTGAGCGTGCCAGCCTCAAACCCGCATACAAGGGTTGATGAGAAATGACACGCACCCGTGTGGTCTTCGCGGAGCGATCCGGCGGGTGACTTAAGTCACTGCGGACGCCTGCTGAACCTGGAGGTTGACCCTCGACGAGATTGCCTGGACTGCCGGCATTCCCGCCGCGACGGTGTACGACCTTACGACTCTTCCCGCCGCCTTACGACCCCGGGGTTCTTGCGTAGCTTGCCCGGGGAAGACTGCGAGGTAAGTGTAGGGGCAAGATTTCCTGTGTGCAACAAATTGCCTGGACGAGAAGTCGCTGTTTCCGGTAGTTCCGCCATCATCCGGCCGACCTACTGATGGGCATGAGGTCGTGGCCGAAGTGGATCGCGGTATGCAGACAAGTTAAGCCTTGAGAATGTACAAGTAAATGCCAAGTAGTTGCGTAGCAAATCCGCTGCAAACTGCTGAAACTGCCGTAGCGAAACGGGAGGTAGAGCAGGTTAGGTACGGTAGGCGCCGCCCGGGTCTTCCTTGGCGTCTCTGTCGGTAGGCACCTCACGTTCGGTCCAGCGGATTCGTTGCGCGTCTGAGCGGGGGCTGGCTTCGGCCCGCAGCACATGCGCCTCACGGCCAGCTCACAGTGCTACCATCCCCTGAGCTACCGAGGGGGCGCATGGTTTCAGAACAAGAAGCGCGGAAAACCATCGATCGACTGATGACGCAGGTGGACGGCGACACCGTCAACTACGGCGTCCACCCCGTTCGCACGCGGGTGGCCGAACCGGGCGGCAAGGTGCAAACCGGCTACCACCCACGTCTGCTCGGCAAGCTCAGCCGCACGGTGCGCCTGAAGCAGGTCTACGATGAGTTCGCCTACGACCCCAACCAGTTCGACCGGGACGTAGGAGTCGTGGACCTGATCCGCACGTTGGTGCGTCCCGTCCGCGACGAGCTGCCCACCGAGATCTTCCGCGGCCGTGCTGCCGAAGTGCCCAAGACGCTGATCTTTGACGAGGACGAAAGCCAAGACGAAGACCTGGTCAAGATCGCGAGCGAGAAATTCGGCAAGGGCAGCCAATTCGCCCAGCAGATCACCTACCGTACCGCGGGCGAGTCGCCCGAGCGCATGATCGCCGCCTTTCATAACGGCTACAACCCAAGAGTGTCCATCATTGTGGATATGATCACCGCCGGCACCGACATCAAGTCGCTGGAGATCGTGATGTTTGGCGCGGTGAAGCACCGTGACTTTCATGAGCAGATGACGGGCCGCGGCGTGCCACCAAGCGCCATCGTGCCGCGCTACAGCTGCTAGCAACATGACGCGAACCGAAGCGCAGACCCGCAAGGAACTTATCGACGCTGCGCTTCAGAGTGCAGGCTGGGACGTGAACGACGCCACTCAAGTCATCACTGAACTCGATATCCAGACCAGTCTTCCTGAAGGGGTGGCAGAGCCCCGCACGCCATATGAAGGCCATCAGTTTAGCGACTACGTCCTCCTCGGCAAGGATGGCAGGCCGCTAGCAGTCATTGAGGCCAAGCGCACGAGCAAGGACGCCGCCCTCGGCCGCGAGCAGGCCAAGCAGTACTGCTTGAACATTCAGGCGCAGCGAGGCGGCGAGCTCCCATTCTGCTTCTACACCAATGGGCACGAGACCTACTTCTGGGATCTGGACAACTATCCGCCGCGCAAGGTGGTGGGTTTCCCGACGCGGGACGATCTGGAGCGCTTTGCGTACATCCGCCGCAACCGCAAGCCGCTGACACAAGAGTTCATCAACACGTCGATTGCCGGGCGAGACTACCAGATCCGAGCCATCCGGGCCGTGCTGGAGGGCATCGAGCGGAAGAAGCGTGATTTTCTGTTGGTGATGGCTACTGGCACTGGCAAGACGCGCACATGCATAGCAATGGTCGATGCGTTGATGCGCGCTGGCCACGCCGAGAAGGTGTTGTTCCTTGTCGACCGAATCGCTCTGCGCGAGCAGGCACTTGCAGCGTTCAAGGAGCATCTACCGAATGAGCCGCGCTGGCCAAACACGGGCGAGAAGCTGCTCGCGACAGATCGCCGTATCTACGTGGCCACCTACCCGACGATGCTCAACATCATTCGGGAGACAGCACAGCAGCTGTCGCCGCACTTCTTCGACTTCATCGTGGTCGACGAGAGCCACCGATCCATCTACAACACCTATCGAGAGGTGCTGGACTACTTCAAGACCCTCACCCTCGGGCTCACGGCAACCCCCACTGACTTGATCGACCACAACACCTTTCAGCTCTTCCATTGCGAGGACGAGCTGCCGACCTTTGCCTACACCTACGAAGAGGCCGTCAACCGCACGCCGCCCTATCTATGCAGCTTCCAGGTCATGAAGATCCAGACCCGGTTCCAAATGGATGGCATCAGCAAACGAACCATCTCGCTGGAAGACCAGAAGAAGCTGATCTTGCAGGGCAAGGACGTCGAAGAGATCAACTTCGAGGGCAGTCAGCTTGAAAAGCAGGTCATCAACGCTGGCACGAACACGCTGATCGTCCGCGAGTTCATGGAGGAGTGCATCAAGGACCGCAGCGGTGTACTGCCCGGCAAGACCATCTTCTTCTGTTCCACGAAGGCCCATGCCCGGCGCATGGAGGAGATCTTCGACAAGCTGTACCCCGAACACAACGGCGAGCTGGCGAAGGTGCTGGTCTCCGACGACCCGCGCGTCTACGGCAAGGGTGGACTGCTCGACCAGTTCACCAACAACGACATGCCGCGCGTCGCCATCAGCGTAGACATGCTCGACACCGGCATCGACGTCCGCGAGATCGTCAACCTCGTCTTTGCCAAGCCGGTCTACTCGTACACCAAGTTCTGGCAAATGATCGGGCGCGGCACGAGGCTTCTGGAGACGACCAAGCCCAAGCCCTGGTGCACCGAGAAGGACGTGTTCCTGATCCTCGACTGCTGGGACAACTTCGAGTACTTCAAGCTCCAGCCCAAGGGCAAGGAACTCAAGCCACAGCTGCCGTTGCCGGTACGGCTAGTGGGCCTGCGGCTCGACAAGATCGAGAAGGCGCTCGACACCGGCCACACTGACATCGCCGGGCGCGAAGTGGCCAAGTTGCGCCAGCAGATCGCAGCCCTGCCAGCCGAGTCTGTTGTGATCAAGGAGGCCGCAGCGCCGCTTGCTCGGCTGAGCGAGGAGAACTTCTGGATCACACTGACTCACGACAAGCTCGAGTTTCTGCGCGTAGAGATCAAGCCGCTGTTCCGCACTGTCTCCGAGGCTGACTTCAAGGCCATGCGCTTCGAGCGCGATGTGCTCGAGTACACGCTGGCTTTGCTGGGTGTCGAGAAGGAGAGGGCCGCAGCCCTGCGAGACGGGATTGTTGAGCAGATCAGCGAGCTGCCGCTTTCCGTCGGCTTCGTGAAGCAAGAGGAAGCGCTCATCCGAGCCTCCCAGACCAGTCACTACTGGGTATCGGCTGACGAAGCGAGTCTCGACAAGCTGGTGGCCAAGCTCGGGCCGTTGATGAAGTTCCGCGAGCAGAGCACCGCATCTGCTCCGATACAGCTGGACCTAACCGACGTCCTGCACAACAAGGAGCGAGTTGAGTTCGGCCCGCAGCACGAGGCCGTGAGCATCAGCCGCTATCGCGAGATGGTCGAGCAACTGATTGCTGACTTGATCGAGAGCAATCCCGTGCTGCAGAAGCTCAAACAGGGCAAGGAGGTGAGTGAGGCCGAAGCGCAGCAGCTGGCGGAGCTGCTGCACGAGGAGCACCCACACATCACCGAAGAGTTGCTGCGCCAGGTTTACAAGAATCGCAGGGCGCGCTTCATCCAGTTCATCCGCCACATACTGGGGCTCGAGAGACTGCAGAGCTTCCCCGACGAGGTCAACGCCGCATTCGATCAGTTCATCCGCGCCCACACCACGCTGACCACGCGACAACTGGAGTTCCTCGGGCTGTTGAAGAGCTTCATCATCGAGCGCGAAAAGGTGGAGAAGAAGGACTTGATCAACGCCCCCTTCACGGTCATCCATCCGCAAGGCATCCGTGGCGTGTTCAGCCCACTTGAAATCAACGAGATACTGCAGCTGACCGAACGGTTGGCTGCCTAAATGGCAGGGCACACCATGCTGCAAAACAACCCCGAACTCAAAGGCAAGATCGACCAGCTCTGGAACAAGTTCTGGAGCGGCGGCATCAGCAACCCGCTCACCGCCATCGAGCAGATCACCTACCTGCTGTTCATGAAACGGCTGGATGAGCTGGACCAGAAACGCAATGCCGATGCCGAGTGGACCGGCGAGAACTATATCTCCAAGTTCACGGGCACGTGGATTCCGCCCGAATACCGCAGCCAGCCGGAGCCGGAGAAGTTCGCCATCGACAAGCGCAGCCTGCGCTGGAGCGAATTCAAGCGCATGCAGGCCGAAGAGATGCTGCGGCACGTGCAGGGCAAGGTATTCCCCTTCCTCAAAGACCTGAACGGCGCCGAATCCAACTTCACCCACCACATGAAGAACGCGGTCTTCATCATTCCCAAGCCCGCCCTACTGGTGGAAGCGGTGAAGACCATCGACGACATCTTCGAAGTGATGGAGAAGGACTCGAAGGAAAAAGGCCAGGCCTTCCAGGACATCCAGGGCGATGTCTACGAGTTCCTGCTGTCCGAGATCGCCACCGCCGGCAAGAACGGCCAGTTCCGCACCCCGCGCCACATCATCAAGCTGATGGCCGATCTGGTGCAGCCGCAACTCGGCCACAAGATTGCCGACCCGGCCTGCGGTTCAGGCGGCTTTCTGCTCGGGGCGTATCAGTACATCGTCACCGAACTGGCGAAAAAAGCGGGCGCCCAAGACTTAAAGCCCGATGAAGACGGCTTCACCCGCACCTCGGTCGCGGCAGCACTCACCGAAAAGGCGCAGGCCATTCTTTCCAGCTCGCTATGGGGCTACGACATCGACCAGACCATGGTGCGCCTCGGTCTGATGAACCTGATGATGCACGGCATCGACGAGCCGCACATCGACTACAAGGACACCCTTAGCAAGAGCTACGCCGAGGAAGCCGAATACGACATCGTGATGGCCAACCCGCCCTTCACCGGCAGCATCGACAAGGGCGACATCAACGAAAACCTGCAACTGGGCACCACCAAGACCGAGCTGCTGTTTGTCGAGAATATCTACCGCCTGCTGAAGAAGGGCGGAACGGCCTGCGTGATCGTGCCGCAAGGCGTGCTGTTCGGCTCCGGCGGCGCGTTCAAGACGCTGCGCCAGATGCTGGTGGAGCGTTGCGACCTCAAGGTTGTGATCACCTTGCCCAGCGGCGTGTTCAAACCCTATGCCGGGGTCAGCACCGCCATCCTGCTGTTTACCAAGGTCTGGGGGCCAAAAGACAAGGTGAACAAACCCGCCACCGAACACGTCTGGTTTTTCGAAATGGCCGCCGACGGCTATTCGCTGGACGACAAGCGCAGCAAGCAGGAAGGCTATGGCGACCTGCAAGACATCATCGCCAGATATCACTCACGCAATCCCGCCACTGACACCGACCGCACCGCCAAGTGCTTCATGGTGCCGCGCGCCGAGATTGCCGACGAGAAGAACAACTACGACCTCTCGCTCTCCCGCTACAAGCAGGATGTCTTCGAGGAAGTGCACTACGACGCGCCGGGTGTGATTCTGGATCGGTTAATTCAGGCCGAGGTGGGTGATGTAGATAAAGCGGAACTCGCCAAGGTGCAAAGCGGCATTGTGCGCGAGTTGCTGGAGTTGAAGGGAATGGTGGGATGAGATTTCGAAAGCTGTCTGAAATCGCACCCTCCGGTGCATCACCCGCCAAGCCGGCACCGGACGAAACTGTCTGGCTTCTTACGCTGGACCAGATTGAGTCTGGATCAGGAAAGATCGGGCGACGCGGTTATGGACCGGCTTCGGATGCGGGCACATCTACGTTCGTATTCGATACTGGAAATGTTCTCTACTCAAAATTACGTCCATATCTGAATAAAGTTATCTGCCCTGACAGTAGTGGCATTGCAACAACGGAGCTGGTCCCGCTTAGGCCAATCCCTGGAGAACTGACTCGCGAGTTTTTGTGCTTCTATCTGCGATCCCCTGAGTTCGTCTCCTGGGCAAGTGCGCAAGTAGATGGGGCAAAGATGCCACGAATGAAGATGAAATCATTCTGGGCACACGAAATGCCGCTCCCGCCTCTCGACGACCAAATCCGCATTGCCCGTCTGCTCGGCAAAGTGGAAGGGGTGATTGCCCAGCGCAAACAACACCTGCAACAACTCGACGACCTGCTCAAGAGCGTGTTTTTTTACATGTTTGGCGATGTCCGCACAAAAAAGTCCACATATCCCTGGGTCGCATTGAGACCCTATCTCAAAGCAAACAGCGGCAAATCCAGCAAGGGTGTCACTTCAGAAATAAATACGGGAATTCCAATTTACGGCGGAAACGGCGTCAATGGATGGGCGAAAGAAGCGTTGTATGACAGCCCAGTGGTTATAGCGGGGCGAGTTGGCCAGCAGTGTGGAGTTATCCATGTATCAAAGGGACCTTGCTGGGTTACCGACAATGCGATTGTCCTTAGCATATCGGACCACTCGCGGCTAGACACAATCTATCTAGCAAAAGCGTTTCGCTACGCACCAATTCGAGAACGTGTAAAGCAACTGGATCTCCCGTTCATCAATCAGTCCATGCTTCTGGACTATCCATTGCCATTGCCTCCTATCCATCTTCAGAAAAAGTTTTCCGCAATCGTCGAACGAGTCGAAGCCCTCAAATCCCGCTACCAGCAAAGCCTCACCGATCTCGAAGCCCTCTACGGTGCCCTGAGCCAGCAGGCCTTCAAGGGCGAGCTGGATGTGTCGCGGGTGGCATTGCCTGCAGCCCCCATCGATGGAGAAAGCTCCGTGGCCGATGCCGTGCCTGTGCCCATCACCACGCCGGTGATCGAGCTGCCCGAAACCGATTTGCTGCTGCCCGCACTGCAAGACCGCACACAGCTTGCGCCGCTGCTGCGTTTCTGGTTGGAGGCCTATCGCACGCAGTTGGGCAGTGCGGCTTTCTCCCTCGAACGCTTCATCGCCGCCGCGCAAACCCGGCTGACCGAACTGCACTCGGACGACGATTTCGAATGGACTGCTAGCGACTACGACTACACCAAGGCCTGGGTGTTCGAGGCCTTGGCCGCTGGTGCCCTGACGCAGGCGTTTGACGACGACGGCAACCGCATCGAGCTCAGAGCCGCCGCCGAGCAAAGCCTGGCATGAAGCTACTGCGCCTCAAGATCGCCGACCCCGAAGGCTTTCGCAGCCTGCCCTGTGGTTTTGAGCACCACTTCCGCACCGAGTGGAGCTTGCAGGACGAGCTGGCGCAACCGAACGACTTCGCGCCTTTCGTCTGCGCTGGACCTAACGGCAGCGGCAAATCCAATCTGCTCGAAGCGCTGGCGGCTATCTTCTTTCAGTTGGAAGTGCTGCGCGTGCGCCGCAGCTTTCTGCCCGAAGCCTTGCAGGACGACACGCTGGATGTTTCTCCCGTCGCCTTTGAGCTGAATTACATGATCCGCGTGCCCGCCGAGTTCCGCAGTCCCGACAGCCCGTCGTGGGCGGAGGTGGGTGTTTCGAAGAACGCCGGCGAATCGGTGCGCATTCTTTGGAAGAACCAAGGCGACTTCGGCACCGATGTGTACGAGGCGTTCAAGGGCGGACACGCCGACATCCTGCTGCCGCAGTACGTGCTGGGTTATTCCTCGGGCGAGAACGAGATCCTCAGCCTGCAGTTCTTCAAGATGCGTTTCGTGCAGTTCGACGAGTACTGGAATGCACTGACCCGGCAACTGAGCTACCCCGGCCATCCGGAGACACGGCTGGCCTATCTAGACAGCGGATTCAGCCAGGCCATTCTGATTTGCAACCTGCTGTTTCAGGACAAAGCCACACTGCAGCCCTTCCGCGAGGATGTGGGTATCGAGGCCTTGCGGGAGTTCCGCATCATCCTGCGCCGCCAAGTTCCCATCGACGCAGTACAACTGGAAGCCTTCGATCTCGCTGATGAAGATCAGAAGCGCGAGCGACGAAATCGAATACAGGCGGAAGCTCGAACACGCGGACTCTCAGAGTCTGAGATCGGCCAATCAGTTGATGATTGGGTTCGCCGCGAGATCATCAAGGGCAATCCCGCGCTCTCGGAAACTGATGAGCAAGGAAGTACCCGCTATCGTCTGAACTTGCTGCAGCTGCTGGAGGGTGACGAGAAGTCCTCGCTGGTGGTTAGCGCCCTCAAGCGTTGTGCCACGCTCAATTACGTTGATGACGCCACCGATACGCTGGTGCTCGACTACTGGGTGAATGAGGCAACCCGGCAGGCATTTCGCGAGAACTTCGACGGTTCGGCGCTGGCACTGTTCCAGGCGCTTCAGGTGCTGTTGACGCTCAACCTGTATGCCGTCAACGAGGCTTTGAAGACCGATCTCTACACCTCTACCAGCCACTACGTGAGCGAGACGGTGCCAACCTTGGCATCCGACCAGCGCATCATGCGCTTTAAGTTCGTGCGCTTCACCAAGCAGGGCGCGGCGCAACCGATGATGCTCAAGGAGTTGTCGGACGGCGAGCATCAATTGCTGCACAGCCTCGGGCTGTGCCTGCTGTTTCGTGACACCAATAGCCTGTTCCTGCTCGACGAGCCCGAAACGCACTTCAACCCCGACTGGCGCGCCAACTTCATCAGCCGGCTGCGACAGTGCCTGCCAGGCAAAGGTGAGGTCAGCCAGGATATGCTGATCACCACCCATGCGCCCTTCCTCATCAGCGACAGCCGCCCGGAGAAGGTGCTCGTCTTCAGTAAGGACAAGTCCACTGGCGTTGTGAGAATCCAGCCCCCTGGCTACAACACCTTGGGTGCCTCCATCAACAAGATCACCATGAGCACGTTCGGCAAAGGAGAAACCATTGGGGCCTATGCGCAAGCGGTTCTGGATGGCCTGCGTGAGCGATTCGACGCAGGTGACGAAGACCCCGCCGAGCTGATCAACGAAGTCAACCGAGAACTCGGTGACTCAGTGGAGAAGATGTTGCTGATCAAGACCATCCTCGCAAAGACTGAAGGCCAGCGCACAAAGGAACAGGGCTGATGCTGTTTGCCTACAAGTACGTCCCGCATCAGATGGAGAAGATGCAGGAGTTCATCGACTTCATCTTCTACGAGGTGTGGTGCAAAGCATCTACCAGCGGAGCTTTTAGCCTGGACCTATTCTCGGCGAAGCCGGCGCTGCACGAGGTCATGGAGGCGTTCTTCTACTCAGACGCCAAGGGCGCCGACTTCTTCTATGGGCACGTCGAGCGCATCTATAGATTGTTTGCCCAGCTGACCGGACCGCAGATTCAACATTTCGAACTCTGGTTTCGCGGCAACAACGACATCGAGAAGATCTGCGACAACGATCCGGCTGTGCACCTGGTGCGCTATGCCGACGTCCCTGCAGTCCACAAGGACTTGTGTGACGAGCTGGGGTCGTTTTTCAAGGGTCTCTACTCGCAGTCGCTGCTCGGACTGGTCGCACTACAGGACAAGATTGGCGACATCGATGATCACTACGCCGCCTTCGTCAAGGTTAATGACGAGGGAAAGTGCCCCTTCTGCGGCATCAGCGACGTGTTCGGGGTGTACCACAGCAAGCGCGAGGCCTACGACCATTACTTGCCGAAGGCGCTGTATCCGTTCAATTCGATCAACTTCAGGAACCTAGTCCCTGCTTGTCACCACTGCAACAGCAGCTACAAGACGAGCAAGGACCCTGCGTTTACCGTGAAGGACCCGGCACGCAGCGCGCACCGGAGGAGAGTCTTCTACCCCTACAGAACGAATGCCCAGAAGATCGAAATCTCGGTGACCGTCGCGCACGCGGACTTCAAGGCGTTGGCTCCTGGGGATATCAGCATCGACTTCGGTCCACCTGAGATCGATGAAGAGCTCGATACGTGGCGGGATGTCTACGACATCGACGAGAGGTACAAGGCGAAGATTGTCGGCAAGAACGATGGCAAATACTGGATTACTCAGGCTTTCGACGAATGGCCGGCGAGGGGTGGCACAGTTGGGGAGTATGTCGCCGACCTGGCGAGGCAAGCCGACGTAAGCCCTTTCGCCGACTGTAACTTCCTGAAGAGAGCGCTTCTCGAAGCCTGTTGGAACGTCGGGCGCGATCCACCGCAAGCGGCGACTGCTTGAATGGCTATGCTCTCTGCGATCGATCGAAAGCAGGCAACGGGTGCTGACGTAACGGCCGACGCCGACGAAGACCTTCTGGAACGAAACGCGGGGGACGCAAAGTCCGATGGCGACCAGCATTTTGCTATGTATCTATTGGTCCGGACCGTGGTGGGCACGATGGCCCTGTAGCCGTGCGCTATTGGTGGGTTAACCAGAACCAGACCTACCGGCACGAGGTGCCGGGCAACTACCTTTGGTCGCCAAAGCTGAAGAAGAATGGCGCGAAGAACCCCTACTATGGTAAGCGTCCGGCCAACCCCTCTTGAGTCTCGCGAAGGCCGATAGGAGGATCGTGTCCATGGAGCAAGCGGATGGACACGTGGACACTATCGTGATGGAACTGGCCGACGGTCGTCGTCGGCGGCGGCGGCACAGCGATGAGTTCAAGGCGCGCGTGGTGCAGACGTGCCGTATTCCAGGGGTATCGATCGCCGCAGTCGCCCTGGCCAATGGATTGAACGCCAACTTGCTGCGTCGGTGGGTCATCGCCGAAGAGCAGAGCGCAACGACAGTGCTCGGGAAGCGTGTTGCGGCGCCCGAGCCCGCAGCGCGGCGTAAGACCCCGGGTTTCATCCCGCTTGCCCTGGGCGCAGACACGGGGGCGGGACAGCAGATCCGCCTCGAGATCCGGCAAGGCGAGAGCGTGGTCACGGCGCACTGGCCCCTGGAGGCCGCTGGAGCGTGCGCGAACTGGTTGCGCGAAGTGTTGCGGTGATCCGCATCGAGGCCGTGTGGCTTGCCGTGGAAGCACTGGACATGCGCGCGGGTACCGACACGGCGTTGAACCGCGTAGTACGCGTCTTCGGCGAAGCGCGCGCGCATCACGCCTACGTGTTCACCAACCGTCGCGCCAACCGTCTGAAGGTACTCGTGCACGACGGCATCGGCATCTGGCTGTGCGCTCGGCGTTTGCACCAGGGCCGATTCAGCTGGACCCCGCCCGAAGTGGGTTCTCGGGTGAGCATCACGATGGAGCAACTGCAGGGCCTGCTGATCGGATTGCCCTGGCAGCGTCTGGGCGAGTACGCGACCATCCGCATGCTCTGAAGCGCGCGATACGCTCAGGCACTTCAGTTCTGCTGCGGCGTGTGGCAGCATCGCGTGCATGCAGGTTCACGATCAACTTGCCGGACTGGATGCGCAGCAACTGCGCGCTCTGGCCGCCGAGCTGATCGACAAGGTCTCGCGCCAAGATCACGAGCTCCGGCACCGGCAGCTCAAGATCGAGCAGCTGACCCACGAGATGGCGCTGATCAAGCGCTGGCGCTTTGCTGCCCGCAGCGAGCAGCTGCAGGGCGTGCAGGCGAGCCTGCTCGAGGAGGCGATCGGCGCCGACCTCGAAGCGATCGAGCAGGAGCTCCAAGCGCTGCAGCCCGGCGAGCGTAATGACTTGCCCCGGAACAAGCCCGTGCGCGCAGCCCTGCCCGCGCACCTGCCGCGGATCGAGATCCGCCACGAGCCCGAGCGCAGCGTGTGCGGCTGCGGCTGCGAAATGAAGCGCATCGGCGAGGACGTGAGCGAGAAGCTCGACTACACCCCGGGGAGCTTCCTGGTGGAGCGCCACATCCGCGGCAAATGGGTCTGCGCCCAGTGCGAGACCCTCACCCAGGCGCCGCTGCCCGCCCAGGTGATCGACAAGGGCATCCCCACGGCTGGATTGCTCGCCCAGGTGCTGGTGGCCAAGTACGCCGATCACCAACCGCTGTATCGGCAGGAGGGCATCTTCGGACGCGCCGGCCTGGCGCTGCCGCGCTCGAGCTTGGCGCAGTGGGTGGGCGCCTGCGGGGTGCGGCTGCAGCCCTTGGTGGACGCGCTCAAGACGGCGCTGCTTACCCATGCTGTGTTGCATGCCGACGAGACGCCGGTGGCGATGTTGAAGCCCGGCACCGGCAAGACCCTCGGGCGTACCTGTGGAGCTACTGCACCACCGCCTACGAGGCGTTGCAGGCGGTGGTCTACGACTTTGCCGAGACCCGCGCCGGTTCACACCCGCGTGCCTTCCTCGGACCCTGGTCCGGCGCGCTCGTGTGCGACGACTATGCGGGCTACAAGGCGCTGTTCCACACCGGCGTCACCGAGGTGGGCTGCCTCGCGCACGCGCGGCGCAAGTTCCACGAATTGTGGGCGAACCACAGGAGCCAGATTGCCGAGGAGGCGCTCAAGCTCTTCGGGGCGCTCTATGCGGTGGAGGCCGGGCTCCAGGATCTCGACGCCGACGAACGACGCCGCATCCGGCAGCTGCGCGCCCGGCCGCTGGCCGAGGCCTTGCACCAGTGGCTGCGGTTGCATCGGCTCAAGGTGCCCGAGGGCTCGGCCATCGCGAAGGCGATCGACTACAGCCTCGGCCGCTGGGCAGCGCTCACGCGCTTTCTCGACGACGGGAACCTGCCGATCGACAACAACTGGGTCGAGAACCGCATCCGCCCGATCGCGCTGGGACGCTCGAACTGGCTGTTTGCCGGATCGCTGCGCGCGGGCCAGCGCGCGGCGGCGGTGATGAGTCTGATCCAGTCGGCTCGGCTCAACGGGCACGATCCGTATCGCTACCTCAGGGACGTGCTGGAGCGGTTACCCACCCAGCCGGCGAGTCGCATCGAGGAACTGCTGCCGCACCGCTGGACGTCGACAGAACAGGCACGCTGAGGCGCGCGCCGGACCAGAGATTCGGCGGTTCGCCAAGATGCCTTGGCCGGACGCTTACGGAGGAGCTGCGGCGAGCCGCGGGCGGCCTTTCTCGAATACCATCAAGCTTCGGAACCAGGGCAACGCCAACTCCAAGTCAACCTGCTGTGAGTTGCGTGATCTGCACCTCCAGGCACCGCAGCCCACGGCAGCAGCAATTCTGTCTAGTTGTTTGACGCTCAAGGACAACGAAAGCGGCAGGGGAGGCTATGCGAAAGCATCGATCAACGGTGTCCACTCACCTACCAACAGGCTTGGTGGTCGACATATATGAGGCTGCGGTAGACCCGTCGCGTTGGCCGCATGTCTTGCAATCCCTTGGCAACCTATTTGGCGGTCAGCAACTAATCCTCTTCAGCTTGGGGCCCGCACCCGGGGAGGATCGCTTCTTCTGGGCGTCCAACTCGATACCTATTGATTCCCAAGAGGATTACGCCCGCCACTATTGGCAGCACGACCCATGGAACCGTACGCTGCAGGAATGCCCCAGTGTTTTCTCATCCGGATCCGTGGCTTTTGACCGCGATCTGCCCGACCCAACAGAGTTTAAGCGTTCCGTGTTCCGAAACGAATTGGATGCGCTAACGGAGGCCAGGAACAGCGACTGCAACGGGCATCGACCCCACGGCGCAATCGGCCATCTGATCCTGAGTGAGTGCGCGAAGTCAGCCCAGAAGGAGTGGTCAAGGAGCACCGCTCTGCAAGGACGACGCCAGTGGATCAATCGTTTGGGTCTCAGAGCAAGTTTACTTGTATCGAAGTGCAGCGCCGGTATACGCCTTCCACGGTTCCGATGAGCGGGCTATTCTCGACAAGATCCAAGCATCGTAGTCGGTAAGGCAACGCGCATTCTTCAGAGTATCAGCCATTATCGTCTCGCCACCCCGAAGATGACCCATCCCAATCCAGTGGCCTAGTTCGTGCAATATTACGGGCAATATCCCCACCTGTGTGCCAGAGCTTCCGATCACAGTTTGGCGTGTCCGATGGTCCACGAATTGGTAGTCTCTGACATTAAGCTCGACGAGCCATGGATCGGCTTCACATGCCACCACGTTCGCGCTTGACCCACACCCTACAGGTGTCGCACTTAGTAGAAGAGTGAATTCGATGGAGTTTACTGCTCTCTCTCCTTCGCAACCAATCGCTCGAGATAGAGCAGCAAGACGAAACGAAGTTTTTCGACTACTGGCGAGCTTACAAACCTCTTCTTTCTGTGAGCCCCAATTGGCGAGTTTCTCGTAGTTCTGGCTTGCAGCATCTATTCCGATCCGGCCACCCAAATTTGATGCAAGAAAATCGTCAAGCATATAGCTGCCGGGGCGTCCAGGGTCTCTTAAACTGGCTTCTCCGTCCGGAGGCTTCAGAAGCTCAGGATGCTGAGGCAGCGCTTCCATGAATCGCCGAACGCCTGGGTGCACATAGCGTTCTCCATCAATCTCGACTAGTACCATGTTCGTCGGTTCGCAGGCGGGACACACGAACCTCCACAAAGCGACTGCCTCCAAGAGGGCATCTCGTATCAATCCGCGTTCTTGCTGCGATATGGCGTTCTGGCTGCTTGCAATCTTTACCCTTAACAGAGGAACGCCGGCAAAATTGCTAGATAACGACTCTTTATTGAGAGGGCCGCTGCCGAGGTTCTTGGACGAACAAACAAGCTCGCTGGTCGCTCTGCGGAGCCCTCCGGGAGGCAGTGCTAACTGAGGTGGGGTTGGGTTCTCGAAATCGTGAACGATCTCGAAGAATTCCAACGACATCGCGGACTCGCGCTCAACTGAGCCCAGCGTTGATACCTCTACCCTCCATACTGCCTTTATGCCATCGGTCAATGACGTATGTGGGCGAGCACTAGCGACCACGAACGTGTCAGTGGCTTCAGCGTTGGCCCCAATTTCGGACACGCAGGCAGGTGCGAACGATCCAGTCCAAGTCGGTTTCGCTAAGGTCCGTATGGAGAACGATGTTCCGGCCTTCTGGCGCAACCGCATCACGAGATCAAGCGGACCTTCGACGTAAAGAGGCTCTCCATCAAGTCCATCCGCCGGACTCCAAAGGGAGACGGTATTTAGTCGACGCGTTGTTAACTTGGAAAAATCGTCTTCCGTTAATCTCCTACAGATTGGGGCTACGTCCACGGCAGCTTGGCGGAGAATGTCCGTCCCTGCATATATGCTCAGCATCTGGTCACGGGACGCATTCCCCTTGTCTTTTTCGGTTACTTGCATCCTCCACTTATATGCTCCCGGGCCGACATCGACGATGACGATCGAGGAAAGCACGGAGATCGGCACATCGAGGCCGGAGCATGGGAGAAAACTCTTACCCGTACTCGCATCAACTGCTTCGACTCGGAGCGATACTTGACCCCATGCACCAAAAATCGGTGCAGGTGCCGGGCGCGTCGGCCTTACAACTGGGCGCTGCATCACTTGGTTGATAGATATGAAGATTCTGCCGGGCCCGTTGAATTCCTTCTGCACTATTGGAGCTCCCACCGCGACGGATCGATAACCCACATCTCCCGCAAGTTCAACTGGCAGGGCGACCACCGCTCTTCCTTGGTTGAGAAGCGAACAGGACGTGGGTCCTCGCATTTCCTGCGCGAATGTCATACCAGCGCAGACGAGCATAGCGAATCCCAGCAAGGCTCCATTGGTCGTTGACACCGGCTACTCCTTCCTGATCATGCAGATGGTACAGAACAAGCGCAGAGCTATATCCCAAGAATGCCAGCGAGCATTTGGGACCAAGCTTCCTTTTGAACAAACTCCACTGGGTGAAAGGTATTCGAAACACGGTAACCGTCTCGGTAGTCGTCCCGGTCAAATTCAGTTCGTCCATTTGGATAGTAAATAGCCAACCCAGCACCCCCGTATTCATTCAAAAGCCGCGACGAGGCATAAACGCGGATTACAGTGCGCCCCAATTCTTGACGGACGTCATGAGATCGAGCCAGCACCGTGGCGTTCGTTGTCATTTTCTCCAAACTACGTAGGAGAAAATCGAGGTCTACGGAAAACCCCAAGGAAGGCGTGGCCCAATCACCATAGCCCCTGACTCCCTTTCGAACGTGAACCAAAGCGTCCATTTCCTGTGGACTCTGCAATATCGTGGTGCTTAACGCCGAGATCTTTTGAGCCAACATTTCGACGCGGCCGAGCTCAATTGCCGACAGAGTTGTTAGGTAGTTGTTCCCATACCGTCTCCCGTACGCCTCCACGACCATGGCACCCACCTCCTGAGGAGTGGCGCTCGGCTTAGACACAAGCCTAGATAACCAATCCAAATAGGGCCAACCGGCGCCAGGCTCTAACTCTTCACTAGCGATCATCACCTTTGATATGCTACGAAACGCATAAGCGGTCTCGACCATAGCCATTAGGCACGCATCAAATCCAAGAACGTCAATGCGCTTCCCGGATTTCGCTAACCCTTGCAGCTCGTCCTGAAGTTGGCGGTTGTAGAGCAGATTCCCGGAATCCTCGTCATATGAAATTGCTCGGAATCCGCCAACACCAGGGGTATCCGCGTTCGATAGGTCGGCAAGAGTCACGTCACTCACCGCTCTGCGTGCGCCTTGGTCCCGCAATTGCTTCTTCAGAGCCCGTTGGAAACGCCACCCCTGGCCATGATTCCAAACGATCAGCATGTATCGCTGAGCAGGATAGTGCTCCATGCTCCACTCAACAAACCGCCTTAGCGTTTCTGGAGACGCCATATCTACATCCCCCAGCGCGTCCAACGCAGAGGCACGACGAGGCTTTGACTCCTTTCCCGTTACCCGGAATCTCATTACGCCATCCCACGCTTCGTCGACCTTTGAATAGTGATTTTTTGGGCGGCCCATCTCGACGAGAAGATTTACGCGATCGATGCCCTGTACTTGAGCGATCTCATAGAAATTGTCGATCGCATCTCCCTCCAGATTGTTCTTTGCATTCATATAGACCATGATGGTCCATGGGGTGGGCGACACCTTCTGGACAACGTTCTCAGATCGCTTCGCGTCACCTCCGCAAGCCGAGAAGGATGCGCAAGCAAGCAGGACAAAGATCACTTGAACAACGTGCTTCGCCGCTAAAGCAGCTCGTGGCATTGTCAGCTCCTCAGTTGGTGGTCTGCGCCTGCTCCCAGGCTTAGAATAGCCACGAACCCTGCGCTCTGCCGAAGGAGCTTGGGTCCTGGCACTTGCAAAGACTGGTGATATAGCTTGTCCCTTTGTTTTCGGGCGACCAACGGATTGCGTTTGTCAGAGCCCAGGGTACGGTGGCGGCACGCCGGCGGCACGCGCGTCCTTGTTGGCTTGGATCTTCGCTATTGTCAATTCGATCTGGATCTCAAGGCGCTCTGATTCAGGTTTGTCGCTGGATTCGGCGAGTTTCGCCTCTAGTGCTTGGGCCTTAAGCCGGGAGACCTCATATGTGTTGGCCGCATTGCGCACGGCCGCTTCTGACGCAACCGTTGCTTGCTCTCGCTTCACCGGATTGACGCGCTGATCTATGGTAGCCTTGATCGTGTCGGAGTTGTTGCTAAAGGCCGAAGCTAGTGTTCTCACAAAAGACAGTGGATCGCGAGTCTCCACAACGCTAACTTTGATTACGAGTGACCCACCGACGCGCAACGAGTGGTCCAGTGCGGGCAATGCACATTGCGTCACTACGCCTCCATTGTCAGGTAGAGAGACATCATCACAGATCTTCCCTTTCTTATTGACGAAGGTCGCAAATTCCTTAGCCCATTCGCGATCAAGTTGCGCCTGTACCTTTTTCCGCTCTCGTTGGAAGTCCTGTCTGGCTCTGAAGAGGTGTACGGGGCATCGATCATCGACGATCCAAGGTACGGACTTAGGCCGGTCGGCGTTCGTCTCTTGGATGGCGGTGCAGAGCTCTTTAAGACTGAGGTCAAGTGCAGCCTCATCCTCGGCCATCTTGCGAGGTGGGAGGACAGGGGAAAGGTGATTCCTAAAAGCGGCGTTCGCAAACAAGTATGGCTCCACCTTGTGTTGAATAGCACGTTGATGATCTATTACATCGAGCGTCCTCGGAAAAGTGCGGATGAATCGCGCTTCGGGCCAACTCGGCGGCATCTTGAGTTCCAGGGAGTTGCCCTCCTGCTGCCAGTATTCGGGGTTGATAAGATTGGACTGGCGTCCGATATTCTCGAAAAGTATGTTCGTAGAATCGAATGTAACAAGACTGCTAGCATCTGTGAAATTGAGGGAAATTGCATACGCTCGGGTGGCCTTGGAGTAGAACTCCGACTCTTGAAAATCACCGACGTAAAGAACCCGTGGAGTGAGTTTGAAGCGGTCCATACCGAGCTGTGGATCGATGGAAGCCTCGAAATAGAACCTAGGCAAGGAAGTGAGGGTCAAGGGCGGCACGCCGGCTGGGGTTACGGCGTCAGAGAATGCCGTGCTCTTCTGGATGTTCGAAAACCACCCAGGGACTCTCGGCGGGACCGTGGAGGACTTCTTATCGGGCGCTGGAGCAGGTATCGGAGTCGGTCTCCTGCCGAGCGCGGCATCGAACACAACAATGCAGCCGAATCTCGGATTGATATTGACGTCGCCGTCCTTCGCGAACTGGTAGAAGGGTAGTTCCTGCGTTTGGATTGCTCGAGAAACAGATTTGGTCTCTGCCGCACTCGCGAGCGAAGCCCCGACGGCATCAACCGCGATGGCTACCAGCTCAGTAGCAAGCACGCCCACAATAGGTGCGACTTTCGCTGTTTCCTTAGATGGGCAGCTGGTCGTAATTGCCGCCAGCATGTCTGCGCGCGCGTGCATACCCAAGAGCGGTATCCAAAGACAGATGGCTACCCATAATCGTATCAACACGTGCATTTCATGTGTCTCCAGTCTGTTGTTCCATTGCTCGCGCTCTTTGGGGTTCAACAATCGAGAAGGGCTCGGCGTGCTTTTCGAGGTTATGGCAATATTGAGTGTGCGTGTTGTTGACGATGTTGCTTCTATAGCGGACATTCACGAGGGCGACAATCCTGCGATCGCTCATACGATTGTTCAACAGTACTCCATAGGTACTTACAGATAAATTACAGATTGAGATGCACCCAATCGATTGAGGTGCCCCATGAGGGCAATCTCGTCGTGAATGCTATGCGCCACAGCTAGCAGTTTGTTGAAAAGCCGATGTCTTCGACTATAAGGAAGTCTCCAAGCGAACCTGACGTCAAAGCCATTTGGGTGGCGCCAGTCCCGAAAGGGTCGCTCTGTGAGGCGCCGGGTTGTCTACGGTTCTCGGAGAAGTCCAATGCCAACTCCAAACCACGCGATCATCAGCCCCAGCGGAGTTGATCCCAAAGTCGACCGTATGCACGCCGAAAGTGCCGATTGTCGTACTGAAAGCGCTCGATGACGAACGAGCCTTCCGGTGGGCCACGGGACTGGGCGGATATGCTGGGGAATGGTGATCCGTACGTCGTTGCCGGGAAGATTGCAACACGCAGCGGTACTGGTCGCGACGTCGGTCAGGCGCTTTAACGGAACAGCTCTTGGTGGGTGATGTCGGCCCCGCATATGCCTGGACTTTCCATGCACTCATTTCCTAAGATTCGACGTCACGATCGAGCTCAAAATCCCAATACGCGTTGGGGATGCTCACCAAACTGCTAAGGGCTCCAGCTAACAGAGTTACTATGGGCCATGACCTCAGCGAATTTGGCAGAACGTGCTACGTTAGCCGGACGGCGCATATCGTGCATGCAACCACCTCGGAAACTGACGCGAAGTTGGTGGAGGCAATGGAGGTGCAATGACGTCTCTTGGACGGATTGTTATAGCTGCGTTCGCATTGGTGAGCATCGCCACTGGCCTATGCCGGGGCGCGCACGCCGGCGATTGCACTACCTTGACTGGCGATGCCTACGTAGGACATCGCGTGGAACTGTGGAATTCCATGCGCCGAGCCCCGCCGATGGAGAATGTACCAGTCGAAGCGCGTTTCCGCGGCCCCGGCAGTATCTACCTCGTGCTCATGCAGGCGATGCTTCCGGGATACTCTGCATTGCAACCTGATGAAGGATTGAGCAGGAGAGTCGCCCTGCGCGTTAGCGCAAGAAACAATGCCGGGAAGACGACACATGTTTGTGATTTTCCCGACTTTGTTCTCGCAGCGCCAGGTTTCGGAAGCCTTGTTCTTTCTGCGAGCGTTGCTGAAGGGGAGTACGAGTGGGTGGTGGAGGCGACCCCGTTGGAGAAACGGAATGGCGCACAGATTGCGGTGTCCGCTACTACAGACCAAGTGTCGAATCCTTGGCTTTCCACGTTGCCTGAATGTCGCCGACTGCGTGCCCAAACCGCTGTAACGACGGGATCTACCGCAACGGAGACGCGGACTTACGTGGCGGAATCTCGAAAAACTTCTCCGAATGTGTTTTATGTCAGAGGTAGAGGTGAGGTGGTTCTTCGTCTTCAGAGCGTGTCGGCGAATAGAAGCCCGATCACCGGGAAAGTGTCTATTCTGATGAAATCGAGTGCGAGCGACCAACCTTACACAGCGGTTTGCGAAGCAATATTCGCGCTTAGCAGAAAGTTGCGGTCATTGGCTCTTGCTGGGACCATTGGGATCGTGGCGCCAGACGATCCATCTCTCGTCTGGCGGTTCGAGGTGCGCATGAAGTCAACTGGACCCCGGCAAAGAGTGCGCATGACGGTGGTACACCCCGTTCGGAATTTTGGCAATATTGCTCCTAGCAGTTCTACCTACACTTCGAATGCCCAATGGTTTTCAAGGGAAGCGCTTGCTGCGGCCCCAATTGATCTGGATCCAGCACCAGCGGTTGAATTTATCTGCCACGACTATGCGACTGCGCCCTGGGCCGGCGTACTTACCAAGCCGCACGAGGCACGCTCTTTACTCGTTGCCGAAGTAAGAGACGAAAGCGGTACGATTACGCAGGCTGCACGCGAGGCGGTCCATATGACGCTTCTGCGGGCGATTGAGCTTTGGAGGAGGAGTTGTCGAGCGTGCGACGCGTGGAGCTTCGTGGGTGCACGCATAGATGACGAGCACTACGTCTTGTCTCCTGTCGCCAGGCTCCTTAGGGACTACTTGGGACCGGAACGTTCGCAAAGGCAGGTTTTGAGCGACCCGCTGTCGCCGGTCATCACGCCCCAGGTGGCTTACGACGATTTGAACCACATTCTCAGGGTAAGAGCGGGCAGTGCTCCATTCAACATGGGCTTTCCTCGCTATTTGAAGCTAGCGCACGATAGCAAGGAGCTTACGACCCTCTGTCAATCGGCGGATATCGACAAATATCCTGCCCTCAAGAGACTGCGAGGGGGTATGTGTTCAAGGCAAGAAGAGATCGGTGGTACGCCGATAGCGCGACTGCGACTGTTGTCGCTTGACGGTCCTACATCTTGCGGAAAGGATCAGAACATTGTCGCTTGCGAACCGGATTCGTTGCTGGTTGAAGTGAATGCGAGGGACTACTCGTTTGTTGACTATCAGTCTGGGAAGGTGATTTTTGGCAAAGGGTCTCCGGTGGATTTGCTTCCGGTGGTAGCTCACGAGGTTGGACACTGGCTTGGAGTGGGTCATCTGCGCGAGCGCGACGCCATCATGTCTAGCTCGATGGAGGGCGCGCGCTGTCTGACCGCGCACGACGGTACCGCGCTGCTTGGGCTCTATGAAGGGTTCTATTCTCCAACCGCGATTAAGCGGCGCGCGTTGCGCTACCGATCGGAGCAAGGGGAATAAGGGATGTCGACGATTTGCTCACTCGACAGATGCCTGCGGGGCACGGGACGTACGCTAGGTCGATGTAATCACGATTCCGGCTATTGGGCGGCTGTGCGAGCTTTCGAGCGAATTGGCCTGCAACTTTCTCAACGACTCAGGGGGCCACCCGTCACGCAAATCTAGTGGCGACAGCAAGAGTCGACTTCTTGATCTACCAAAATTCATATCCTCGAACTGTGGAAGTAGGGCTGGCAGCCTGTCCATTTTGAACCGAATGTGCCATGGGTGTGACAGAAACAGGCTGAGGATCTAACGGACAAGCTTTGCAAGCGGCTGATTGTAAACACGTTGAGAGGGGACTCCTCGGCCTACGAACCAGGGGGTCGTGGGTTCGAATCCTGCCGGGCGCGCCAACCAATCAGAGGCTTGCAGAGATGCAGGCCTTTGTCGCTGAACGGCTCGGCTCACGAACTAGTGCCTTTGCGCCCGTTGCCAAGGAGCCACTGCCGGCGGGATACTCGCCCCATGCTCGTTTCTCACCACCGAGAAAAGCTCATCAATGCCGTGCTGTTTTTCGCGGCGAGCACGAAGTACTGCGGCAAGATCAAGGTGATCAAGCTGCTCTACCTTCTCGACTTCGAGCACTATCGGCAGACCGGCCGCAGTGTTACCGGCCTCGAGTATCACGCCTGGAAGATGGGCCCGGTACCGATCGACTTCTATCAGGAATGGGATGACCTGGCGCCTGACCTCGCGCAGGCCATCACGGTCGAACCTGTGAAGGTATACGACTTCGTCTGCGAGGAAGTCCGACCGCTGCAGTCGTTTGACGATAGTCACTTCACCAAGCGCGAACTGCAAATCATGCAGGCCTTGGCAACCAGATGCCGTGAGGACATGTCACGTCCCATGGTTAACGTCAGCCACAGGGAGAGCGGGCCGTGGGACGCTATTTGGGATGAGGGCCGCGGCAATGGGCAGCGGATTCCCTACCAACTGGCGATTGACGCGACCGGCGCAGAGCGGGAGGAATTGCTACACGCCGCACGCGAGTACGAAGGGATCGCCGCTGCAGCCCGCTCCTCCGAATAGCGTGCGCACAGACCTCCTGAGCGGGTCTAGAACGCCTCCCCCTGTGGGTGTGTTCGATTTCCGATGCTTGGCATTGGAAGATGAGGCTATCCGTATTTTTGTGTGCGAGGCATAACATGAAGCCAAGGAGCATGTATGCCAAGCAGAAAGACGACGAAGGCCGCGCAGGCGGCCAAGGCGGCACTGCCGTCGATCCCG
>JAIESW010000087.1 GCA_019745565.1 Burkholderiales bacterium | reverse complement strand
ATGAGCTACATGGCCGACGGCAAGCAGTACATCGCGATCGAAGTCGGTCTCGGTGGCGCGTGGCCCCAGTGGTTCGTGAGCGCCACGCCGGAGCTGAAGACGCAGGTGCCGAGCAACATGCTGTACGTGTTCTCGGTCGAGGACTGAGCGCCGCGTCGTAGGACGCACAGGGCCGGCTTCGAGCCGGCCCTGTGCTGCATGCAACCCGAAACGGATGACCCTGTCCGGACTCGAGCCGTCGAGTGCGGACTCCACCTCGAGGTAGACGTGTATGAACGGCTTTCGCAAATCAACAACGATGCTGCTCGGCGCCGGGCTTCTTGGAGTGGGCGCACTGTCGATCCAGCCCGAGCCGGCATCGGCAGAAACGGAAACCGGTGATCGCCCCGAGATCATCGTGCCACGCGCCGGAGGCCGCGCAGCGTTCGAGAAATTCGGCTGCATCACCTGCCATCTCGGCGACGGGCGCGGAGGCCAGAACGAGGGAGGCTACGGCGCGGATCTTCGCGTCACGAAGCTGACCGAACAGGAACTGATCCAGACCATCTCCAACGGACGTGCCGGGAAGGGCATGCCGGCCTTCAAGGGTTTGATCGACGAGGAAACCCTGGAGGTGCTCGCGAAGTACATCAAGGTGGAGTTGCGCCTGAAGTAGCGCGGCCCGCCAGAAGATCTCTCTTAAGGGCAAGTCCGATTCCGGGCGCCGTGCGTGAAGCACGGCGCCCGTCTTGTTTCCGGCGGCGACCAGTCACCGCCCGCGCCAAGTCGGCGGTGCTGAGGCTACCGCTTCGCCTCGGCGAGTTGCTCCGGCGTCATCCTGGCTGCTATCTGCGCCAGCACCCGATCGAGATCGAGCCGAGGATAAGTCATGCCGGCGGCGATGTCGGCGGCGACCCAGCGATAGGCTTCCACCAGGTTCTTATGGGTGCCTTGGGCGAGCTGCAGGTAGATGAACTTCATCAGCCCCTTGCCGTGCCTGAGATCCTTCCGGGCCAGGAGTTCCGCGGCGTAGTCGTGCGCTTCGCGAAAGTCGCCGGTCTCGCGGCCGCGGTCGAAGGCATCCCGGCCGTTGATGAACAGCTCCATGTTCTTGTTCTCGTAGTCGCACTTCTCCTGCGTCTCCTCCATGCAGACGAAGGCGTCTTCGGCAGCGCTCGCGGGAGTAGCCGAGAACCCACCGGCGGCGGCGACGATCAGCAGCAACGCCCATGCATACGCGGCAGTGGCCATGTCGGCTCGCCCCGTCACTTGCCCAGATCGGCGAGAGGCCTGGCCTTCGCCGAATCGAAATAGTACGTCGCTGAACTGAACTGGCCGCTCGACCCCACCTCGAACAGGGCAACCATGTCGATCCTGAGCGAATCGCCGGACTTGCGATCCACCGCATCCCAGGTCAGCACGATGGCCGCCGAACTGTCCTGAACGAACATCCTCTTCACCTGGTAGCTGGCCTTGTAGGCCTTGAACTCCGCCTCGAAGTACCTGGCCAGGTCGGTCCGTCCGGACTGCTTCGACAACGGGGTTTCGCGCGTGGCATTCGACGCGAAATACTTGACGAAGCTAGAACTGTCGCCAGCTTCCATGGCGGTGTTGTATTCCGCCACGGCCTGTTTGACCAGGTGTTCCACCTGCATCGCAACCGAGCCGGCCGCTCGTGCCTCCCGTAGCGGGACCGCCGCCAGCATGATCAATCCCAGCATGCAAATGAACTTGGCGCCCAGCGTGCCCATCGTCACCTCCAAAGATCCACGGAGTCTAGAGGGCGAAGCCGCTGCTGCAAAGCGGCGCCTTCCGAAGCGCGGCGTTCAGTTCGCAGTGCTTTCGAACTATCTCGCCATGCCGCAACGTCGCGTCGGTGCTTCTTACAGCGCTCGCCGCGCAGTTTCTTCACGCGCGAGCAACGCGCTGATGCACATGGCGATTGTGCCGGACTCCTGGCGTGGCACGCGATTCGCTCTGTGCCACGCGATCAAAAATTCCACAAAAACACGCTGTCAGGAGCACGAATGAAGTTCCAACAAGTCGCTGGTGCAGTGCTGTTCGCAGTCGCCTGTGCAAGTTCCCTTCCGGCCATGGCCGGCCCCTGCAGTGTCAACATCAATAACACCATCGGCGGTGCCCTCGATACGACGGACTTGACGTTCCGCGGATCGGCAGCCGATGACTGCGCCGGCATCTACCCCGGCAACGACTCCGTCAGCGACCTCAACGGGCTCGCGGGCGGTGGCCTGTTCGGGATCAACACCTGGCAGAACTGGATCAAGGATGATCCGCCCGGGGGCGCGGCCGCAACCGCCTCGGCCTTCGGCCTCAACTGGTCGCTCACCTCATCAGGCACTGCGTCGCCCGGCACGTGGATGCTGACCATCGTGAGCGATCCGGGGCCGGTGAGTCTGCCCCTCGCCTTGGATATCGTCGCGATCATCAAGGCCGGTAACGACGTCACCAACGGTGGCGAAGGTGGCTACATCGCCTATCGCTTCAACCAGGAGCAGTTCCTCGCTTCCCAGATCGGTGTCGGGCAACCCGGCACGTTCACGGTCGAGATCAACAGCCAGAACGGCAATCCGCGCGGCTTGTCGCACCTGACCCTCTACGCCCGGCAGGTACCGAACAATCGGGTGCCGGAGCCGGGATCGCTCGCATTGATGGTGGCCACCGGCCTGGCGCTGGTCGGCGCCGGCGCAGCACGCGTGCGCAGTCGACGCTGACCGACCTCACGCTTTCGCAAGCCCACGAACCCCGGCCCGGCGCCGGGGTTCGTCGTTTCGGGGATCCGCTGCGCTCAGGCAGGCGACCGCTTCTCGACCCAGCTCACGATGTCGGCCATCACGCCTTCCTTGCCGATGTCGTTCAACAGGTCGTGGAAGTGGCCTTCGTAGAACTTGAGCGTCTTGTCCTTCGACCCAACCGTCTCGTAGAAGAACTGGCTGCCGCTCGGCACGGTCGCCTTGTCCTTCGTCCCGTGCAGGATGAACACGGGCAGCCTGATGGTCGGAAACTCGCGCCCCATCCGCTCCGTGGCCCGCACCAGCGCGGCGACGGTCTTCACCGGCTGGGTCTCGTTGAGCGTGAGCGGGTCGGCCTTCAGTGCAGCCAGCGCCTTCGGGTCGCGCGTGAAATCGTCCATCTTGAGCTTGAGCACGGGCAGCTTCGGCGCGATGTAGCTGAGCCCCTTGAGAATGGCCAGCACGAAGGCCGGTGCATACACCCGGAACGCGAAGCTTTCGCAGATGAAGCCCGCCAGCTCCGCCTGATTGTCGAGCGCATACGTGCAACCGACCACGCCTCCGGCGCTGTGACCGAGCAGAAACACCGGCAGACTGGGCTCGCGCGACTTGGCCAGTTTGATCAAAGCGGCCAGATCGCCCACGTACTCTGCAATGTCGTCGACGTAGAACCGTTCCCCCGTCGACTTGCCCCGGCCGCGCATGTCGATCGCGTACACCGAGAAGCCCTTGTCGGCGAGTTGCTCGCCGGTCCAGAGGTACTGACCGCCGTGGGAGTTGAGGCCGTGATTGATGACGACGATCGCGCGCGGTTTGCCGGCCGGGTTCCAGGATCGGAAGAAGATGCGGATGCCACCGGGGCGGTCCAAGGTCTCTTCGGTGGGTGCTTGTGCCATGTCGAACTCCCCTGGGGTGATGGGACGATTTCCGGATTCGCGACACTTCAGGCTACGCAATTGCGCGCTTTGTAGCATCGGCTGGTGCGCACACCGATGTACCAGCGGACCTTTCCTCGGTAGTTCCGGCGCAAGTATTCTCCGGACTATCGATTCCCGCTACGGCTTGCGCGCGTAGCTCACCGTGAGCATCTCCCACTGATGGCCGTCCGGCTCGTTCCAGTAAACGATGCTGCCGCCATGGTCCGTGTTGACCCGATGGTCGACCGGTCCGTGGACATTGCTGCGAAAGGGAATCCTGGCAGCCTTGATCCGCGCGAGGATGGCGTCGAACTCTTCCTCGCTCACGCGGAAGCAATAGTGGATGAGCGGGAATGGTTCAGCCCACTCGTCGAAGTCGAACGTCAGTCCGTCATTCACGTACACCGGTGCGAACGGACCCACTCCCGTCTCCGACCAGGGCACGCCGAGCAGATCGGCAAGCAGTTTCGCGCCCGCGATCCTGTCGCGGGAGGGGACCAGAAGGTGATCGAGGTAAATGGTCATTGCAAGCTCCTGTTCAGGGAAATCGCGAGTCCACGGACCAACCATTGGTCTCCCTCTCCGGGAAGACGTTTCCTTCGGGTTCCATCGCATCGCACACGACGAAGCCGGGATCCTGCCATTGTTCAGCCATCACGTCGCCGCCCAGCTTTGCTGCAGTTGCCCTGGCATCGGCACGTCCGAATTCCGCATCGGCAGGGTCAGACCGCGGACCGATGCTCCTTGACCCAGTGTTCGTCCGCCAGGACCACCGAGGTCTCCACCTGCCTCACGGGAATCGACCAGTACCTGCGGAGCAGATCGCCCTTCGCGTGCTCCGACACGAGCACGAACCCGTTGCGCCGATAGAAGTCGATGGCCCAGGTTGCGTCTGCCCACGTGCCGATCAGTACGGGCTTGTCCGTCAGCGTCAGCACGTGGCGCAGCAGCTTGGTTCCGATGCCTTTCCCCTGGAAGGCCGGCAATGTGTAGGCATGCCGTACCAGCGACACTTCGCCGCGATCCTGGATACCCATCACGCCCACGATGCGGCTACCTTCTTCAGCCACCCAGAAGACGACGCCGTCCGCGATCTCGCTTTCGAGCTCCGTACGCGGCATATAGGGTTCGTGCCAGCGATCGGCGGGGATGATGCCCTTGTAGGCCACGGCCGCAGCGTTCACCACCTCGAACATGGCGTCGAGGTCTGCGGGGCGGCTCCGTCGTGTGCGTATCAATCGGGTCTACGCGTGCTCAGCGCCCGGGCGATTCGTGAACCGATCCGTGCCACGCGAATCGACATCAGGCACTGTAGACCCCGCCGTTCACATCCAGCGTCGCGCCGGTGATGAATCCGTCGTACTCGCTCGCGAGAAACACGGCCGCACGGGCCACATCGTCCGCATTGCCTCCGCGCCCCAGCGGGATACCGGCCACGGTGGCCTGCGCCGACTCAGGGCTCGTGTGCGTGTTGTGAAAACTGGTGCCCAGGATCATCCCGGGCGCGAGTGCGTTGACGCGTATGCCCAGCGGCCCGAGTTCGGTGGCGAGCGCGCGCGTGAAGGTGAGGATCGCACCCTTTGCGGTGGAATAGACCAGCGACCCGGGATGACCGCCCTTGCGTCCCGCCAGCGACGACAGATTGACGATGCTGGCACCGCCGCCGGTCTTCGCAGCTGCCGTCAGATGTGGCGCAGCGGCGCGCGTGACCCGGCGAGCGCTGCCCACGTTGAGCGACATCACCTCCGACCAGAACGCTTCGTCGGCTTCGGAAAGCAGTTTGCGCGCGACCAGCGAGCCGGCGTTGTTGACCAGCACGTCGAGCCCGCCGAGGAATCCGACGGCCTCGCCGACCAGCCGGTCGCACTCTTCGGGCTTCGTCAGATCGGCAGCGGAGTGCGCGTACTGCCGGCCGAGCGCCTTCGCCTCCGGCTCCAGTGCGCGCGCGGCGGCAGCACTGCTCCGGTAGTGAACGAAGAGATCGCAACCTGCCGCCAGCAGCTGGCGACTGATCGCGAGCCCGATACCTTGCGCTCCGGCGGTGACCAGCGCGCGTTTGCCTTGGAGCTTGTGCATGGGCCTGTGACGATAGGGAAACGAGCGCCATTGTAGGCGAGGGACCATCGTGACCCGCGCCATCCATCGCACAGCCCGGGAACGTTACGTGTAGCCTTCCTTCCAGCGCACCGGAGCGAAGCGAATCAAGGGCAACGCAGGCCTATCGGGTGCGCGCAGGGCCTCCGAAAGATCGAGCTCGATGCCCTTCGACTCGGGCGACGGGGCCTTCATCGGAAAGTCGATGGAGAGCAGATAGCTTCGCCCGGGTTCGGTGAGTGCCCGCGCATCCACGATAGGGCGATGATCCCATTTTCCGCCGGACGCGACGCGTTCGCCGGTTGGGTCCCACATGCCGAACTCGAAGCCGGCCTTGCCGACGACGGTCTGACCTTCCACGGTGAGCCGTGCCCGTTGGGGATGAAAGACGTAGCCGGGGTCCGCCGCGGTGACACGCAGAGACACCCTAGTCGTGTCGGGGCCCACACTTTGCGTTGAGACGTGCCGCGGATCCACCGAGAGCGGCAGCACGAACAGGTACACCTGGGTGTCGTAGGTGCGCAGCCGGTTGCCGAGGCCGACGCCCAGCGTGAGCCCGGGGAACGTGAGCTCCATCCGCCGCTGCGCCTCGTAGGCCGTCTCGGCCTCCGGGAAGGCGGGCGGCGCATCTCCCACGTACGGCACGCTCTCCCACCCGCCGCGGAAACCGGCGCATGCGGAAAGGGCAGTGATCGACAAGACAGCCAGCGCTGTCATCACGGCGCGCGTTCGGGTTCGAGGTCTCATGCCGCCGATCCTAGCGAAGCGCGCGCAGCCATGCCAGGCTCGCAGGCGTGCCCGGGGCGCGCGTCACGTCACTTCGGAAAGCGAAATCGCCGAAATAGCACGAACAGCCAGACCACGAGGAACACGAAGAAGGCCACCAGCGCGCCGATCATGTGTGCGCTGGACAGGACGGGCGGCTGCACGCGGTTGGCTTGCACCACCAGCCAGTGCACGTAGGCAAGAAACAACGCGACCGCCGTCGCGAACCACAGCCCGTACATGCGAAGGAACTGCAGCGTGGCCTCACGGCGTTCCGGCGCGAGCCAGTGCGCACGATTGGGGAGATTGATGTCGTCGCCACGCTTGCGCAACAAGGAAGCGGGCAGGAATGCGAGGCACAGCGGCACCCCGACGACGATGGCCAGCAGGAAGGCCGTGTAGACGGGGCGTGCCATGAAGCCGTCCGCGGCCCCGGCCGGCCCGAAGTGGGAAGCCACGACGGGCGGCAACGCGGTGGACGTGACGAACACAAAGACGGCGATCACCGCCTGGAGTATCAGGAATGCATGCCTCCAGGCCCGTTCACTCATGGCTCGGCCCGACCGTCGTCACGGTCTGCTCGTAAAGTTCGATGGGCAGGTCGTCCGGATCGCTGAGGAAGAAGAACCGACGCCCGGTATAGGGGTCGACCCGAAGCTCCTGAGCGGGAACACCGGCGGCAAGCAGCTCATCCCTCGCCACTGCGACGTCGGCCACGGCGAACGCGACATGACGCAGCCCCTGGGCCTCCGGATAGCTGGGCCGCTTCGGCGCGCCGGGAATGGAGAAGAGCTCGATCTGACCGCCGTCCGGCAACGCGAGGTCGAGCTTGTACGAACCACGGTGCGGTTGATAGTTCTCCTGCACCACCCGCAGGCCAAGGGTCTCGGTATAGAAGCGCTTGGACCGCTCGTAGTCGGAGCAGATGATCGCGACGTGGTGGATGCGGGCGAGGCGCATGGTCTACCGCATCGGCTGCGCCTGCGGAAAATCCCACGAACCGTCGACGATCTCCGGACGCGGGCGATAAAGGCGGACCGTGTAGTTCCAGCCGTTCGTGACAGGCAGGCAGTTCGGCATACGTTCGCGGCAGCCGCCGAACTGCACGGTGATGGAGCCGTCGGCATTGGGCTGTGCCGTGAGATTGTTGATCGAATACGCGTTGAGCGCGTTCTTCTCGAAGTAGCCTTTGGCGTTGTACACGCTGATCGACCAGAAGCCGTCGACCGGAACGTCCGCCACGGTCAGCTTGTAGACGGTCTTGCCGTCGTTGAACCGGGGCACCACACCGTCGTAGACGGCCGCATCCTCCGGGTTGCCGCCCCAACCGACCGCCGTGCCGATCAGGTGGCTGACCGGGTCCACTTCGTCGCGCCCGCCGAACCGGAGCGAGGTACCGCCCAGTGAACCGAGGGTGTTGAGAGCACCGCGGACCTTGTCCTGCGTGGTCTTGTCCCAGAGCGGCACCTCGAAGCTGCCGGTACTCGCCTGCTCGACCGTGATCGCATCCTGCAGGGCGTTGGCAATCTTGAGGTCGGTCTTGTCTTCGGGATTCGCCAGGGTACGGACGATCACGAACGCATAGCGCGTCCCGACCAGATCCTTCGTGTAGGAATAGCTGCCGGGCGCGTAGACCACCTCTACGGTGTAATGATCCTGCGAAATCACCTGCATCGACATGAACCGCCTGCCCGGGTCGGGCAGGTTGATCGTCAGCGGTGCGGCCTCCAGATCGAACACGCCGGACGAATAGAGCGTGTCGCGATTCATCCGCACCACGTCCTGCTTGTCGATGGGCGTCATCTGGCGCCGATGCACGAGCTTGCCGAGGCCACCGGCTTTCACCGCGCGCCCGAAATAGAGATCGGATTCGGCGCGGATGAAGTTGCCCACGTTGACCGGCACGGGCTTCCGGCCGGATGGCGTGCCCTCGGCAGCAGCACCGGATTCGTCGGCTGCATAGGACGAACTGACGACGACAGCAGTTGCACACGCCATCAGGAAATATCGACCAACAAATAACATGAACCTCTCCATGGAACGCCCGTACGTTTGCACGGCACTCGAGTCCGCGCCGCCCGAGGCTGACGCGACTCAGCCGACCGTCAGTGCTTTGACCTGTTCCGCCAGGATCCGCTTGCGCCCACCCTTGCCGAACGCTGCATCGAACTCCCGCGCGAGTTCCTTCATGATCTCCGAACCCGCGGTCGCGTGCATGCCGTCGTAGCTTTCGAACTCATACATGGCGAGGTACTGATACTCGTCCTCCCCTTCCCGGATCCGGTAGCGGCGCCCGCTGAGCACCCCCGGGAAGCGTTCGATCGCCTTCGGCAGATGGTCCTCGTTGTACCACTTATTGAAGGCCTCTTCGTCCTCGGGTTTGACGCGGGCCATGACGATCAGCAGACCCTTCTTGTGCATGTTGCGTGTCTCCTCCGTACCTTCGCTTCCTTGCAAGGCGACGTGACCCGCGGCTATCGGGACACCTTTCCCCGATGGGATACAGCCATCTTGGCCTCGCGCAGTTCGGGGCGGTCAGTATCCGCGCTGGCCGCGAGCGTGAGAAGCCGATCGAAGTAGTACCGCGCCCTCTCATCGTTCCCCGAGAGTCGATAGCTTTTCGCAGCACCATAGTAGGCGCGGAAGCGATTGGGATCCTCTTCAAGGGAACGTTCGAACTCTGCCGCCGCCTCGTCATACTTCTGGAGTTGGAGCAGTATGTCGCCGAGCAATTCCCGCATGGGTACGAGGCGGTTCTCCAGCGACGGGTGACGTCCGGCTAGACGTTGGGTTTCAACCGAAGACCGCATGAGGCGGAGCGCGTCGTCGGTTCGTAGTTCCGCAAGAGCGATCCAGGCCGAGATCGCATCGATTTGCATCTGGGTCTGCGCCACCCAGAAGGTCTGCTTGGTCTTCTCCAGAGCCGCTTTCAGTTCCTCCAGTCTTACGAGCGAAGCGCGCGCGGAGCTCAAGTCCGAGATGCGAGCAGCCCCCAGGCCTCTCGTGAACCACGTGATTGCTTCCGCCTGCGGATACTTGTCTCCGATTGGACCAGTCACTTCCAGGTTCGCGGCCGCGCTCCATGCCTGACGTTCGATGACGTAGCGCGCCGGGATGATGGACAGCATGATCCCTACGCTCACTCGTTCCGCCGTGAGTATGGTCACACGATAGCGCTCCTCGAGCATTTCAGCTGCCTTGTGGTCCTGTCCAACTTGCAGGTAGTCGAACGTCAGGAAGTCCATGGCATGGAGCCACGCCGGGTCGTGACTGCCGGGCGCGGCTTTCAATGTCAACGCCTTGGCTGCCGCCATTGAGGCTTCGTTGGCGCGGATGGACTCCTCCCACATACCCAAAGTTGCGTAGGTGTGAGAGGGCATGTGCAGGGCATGCGGCGCGGACGGCGCAATTTCACCATAGCGGTTGGCCGCCGCCAGCGCCTGGCGAGCCAGGCGCGGATCGTCGTAGGCATGGATGATGTAGTGCGGAATGCCTGGATGATCGGGGTGGGTGCGCCAGAGGCGTTCCAGGATTTCGCCCGCCTCGATCTGCCGATCCAGCGTGGTATCCCCAGTCATCACGGCATTCATGAGCGCCGTCTCGGTGAGGGCAAGCGCATAAAAGATCCGCGCCTCGTCATCCTCCGGATAAGTCTTGGCAAGCGTTCGCATCGCCTGTTCGTAGTTGAGGGTTCGCGTGCGCTGCTCGATGGTCTCATGGTCCCTGAAATACTCGGCGACCGCGTCGAGATAGGCCTTCTCCCGGGTTGTCCCCGTTCCCAGTGCTCGGCCCATCTGCACGGCCTCCCAGCCCCGCGCCAACGATTTCTGGTCCGGAGGCACAAAGGGGTTGGGGCGATTGCTCATGGCAAGCCCCCAGTAAGCCATGGCACAGCCAGGATCTGCTTCAAGAACCTCACCAAAGGCCTTGAGTGTCTCTGGATACCAGAACGAGTGGAGCATGGCCACCGCACGTTGAAAGCGCGGTTGGACCTCTGGCCGGCACGATATCGGGAATTGGATGGTCCCGAGTTTCTCGACGGGTTCGGTGGATCCGTCCCCCTCGTGAGCATGGCCCATGGCCGTGAACCCACAGAAGATCGTCGACAGAGCAACCAGGCTGACCAATTGACGGTTCAGTGTTCCCATATCGTTCTCCTTTCGGATGTGCAATGCGCGGCACTACTGGTGCGGTTGCTCCTTGCGACGTCTATCGGCGTGGTCGACTACGTGGCAACAGGCGACGAGGTGGGCTTTTACAACTCATCGTATCGCCTTTTGTACCTCGAAACCCTCTTGTTCGTTTGGTATCTATCGGTGCCTGCCTAGCCTCCTTGGTGCACCGCAATCGTCCATGTGAGAATGCGTTAACTTCCCCACGCACGCGCATGAAAGTCACGCTGATCCCCGTCACCCCCTTCCAGCAGAACTGCTCTCTCCTCGTCTGCGAAGAAACCCACCGCGCTGCCGTCGTCGACCCGGGCGGCGACCTGGAGGTGATCCTTGGCGAAGTCGAGAAGCAGAGCGCCACGCTCGAGAAGATCGTGCTCACCCATGGGCACGTCGACCATTGCGGCGGAACGGCCGAGCTGGCGGCACGGTTGAAGCTGCCGGTGGAAGGCCCGCAGCGCGAGGATGCCTTCTGGATCGATCAGTTGCCCGAACAAGGGCGCATGTTCGGATTCCCGAAGCTAAAGAGCTTCACGCCCGACCGGTGGCTGGAGTCCGGCGATGCGGTCCGGTTCGGCAACGTGGAGATGGAAGTCCGCTACTGCCCGGGCCATACTCCGGGTCATGTGATCTTCTTTCATCGGGCGCTGCGGCTGGCCTTCGTCGGGGACGTGCTGTTTCGCGGATCCATCGGGCGCACCGATTTTCCCAGGGGAGATTTCGACACGTTGATCGAGTCGATCACGACGCAACTTTGGCCGCTGGGCGACGACGTCACGTTCGTGCCGGGGCACGGGCCGTTGTCCACTTTCGGTGAAGAGCGCCGGTCGAATCCGTTCGTCGGCGACTCCGCTCTCGGTGGTCGCCGTCACGGGTGACGCGTTGGGCTTCTACGACCGCCACATCCTCCCGCACGTCCTCGACTGTGTCTGCGGACTTCCGCCGGTCACGGGGCAGCGCCGCAAGGTGGTTCCGCTGGCGCACGGCCGTGTCCTCGAGGTCGGGATCGGCAGCGGGCTCAATCTTGCGCACTACGATCGCAGCCGGGTGACGTCTCTCATCGGCCTCGATCCCGGGTCGGAGCTGGTAGCCATCGCTCGCCGTCGCGCGCGGCGGGCACAGATGCGGGTGGAGTTTCTGGAACTGGAAGGCGAGTCGATCCCGCTCGATAGCGAAAGCGTCGACACCGTCGTGGTGACCTACACGCTGTGTTCCATCCCCGATGTCGAACGCGCGCTGGGTCAGATGCGGCGCGTGCTAAAGCGCGACGGCACGCTGCTTTTCTGCGAGCACGGCCTGGCACCCGATCTGGGTGTGGTGCGCTGGCAGCGCCGTATCGAACCATTGTGGGGCAAGCTCGCCGGCGGCTGCCATCTGACACGCGATGTTCCTGCGCTGCTGCGCGGAACCGGTTTCGCCGTCGAGTTGTCCGAGGCAGCGTATCTCAAAGGCGGTCCGAAGTTCGCCACCTACCATTATCTCGGAGCGGCCCGGCCCGGATAAACGGCTGTCCCCGCGGGCGCCACCCCGCTTGGATCGGCCCAGTGCAGGCTGCGATGGCACAATTCGGGCAGTCATCCAACACCAGCAACATGACCGTCCGCCTCCCCACGCTCGAACAACTCGAACGCGCCGCCGACGTGGTCTACCAGACCATGACACCGACAGCGCAGTATTCCTGGCCGTTGCTCAATGCCGAACTCGGCACCCAGGTCTGGTTGAAGCACGAGAATCAGACGCCGCTCGGTGCATTCAAGATGCGCGGCGGGCTGGTGTATTTCCAGCAGCTCGTTTCCAGCGGGCCGAAACCGGCCGGCGTCATCAGCGCCACGCGCGGCAATCACGGCCAGTCGATCGCGTTCGCGGCGCGCAAGCACGAGATTCCGGCGACCATCGTGGTGCCTCACGGCAACAGCCGGGAGAAGAATGCCTCGATGCGGGCGCTCGGTGCGGAGTTGATCGAGCATGGCGAAGACTTCCAGGAGGCGCGCGAACACGCGGTGCAGTTGGCCGAGCGACGCAAGCTGCACATGGTGCCGTCGTTCCATCCGTTCCTGGTGCAAGGTGTCGCCAGCTGGGCTCTGGAACTGATGCACGCGGTGCACGATCTGCACACGCTGTACGTGCCCATCGGGCTCGGGTCGGGCATCTGCGGCGCGATCGCGGTGCGCGAGGCGCTGGGTCTTTCGGTGGAGATCGTCGGCGTCGTGTCGGCCGATGCACCGGCTTATGCGCGGTCGTTCGAGTACAAGGAGCCGGTTGAGCGGCCCGCGCGGACGGAGTTGGCGGATGGGCTGGCTTGCCGCAAGCCGGAACCGGTGGCGTTGGACATCATCCTGGCGCACGTCGCACGCATCGTTGAAGTCACCGATGGTGATGTGGCCGATGCGATGCGGTTGGTGTTCAGTTCCACGCACACGGTGGCCGAGGGTGCTGGAGCTGCCGGGGTTGCGGCGATGTTGCGGGAGAAGAGCAAGATCGCCGGTCGGAAGGTTGGGACGGTGTTGTGCGGGGCGAATGTGGATCGGACGGTGTTCGCGAAAGTGTTGGCGGGGTAGCTTCGCTGCCTGCTTCTTCCGCGCACCTCCAACCATAGGCACTCCTACCCCCGTGCATCAGCGCGGGGGTAGGTTGGGATGGGGGCAAGCGTCGCTCCGATTTGCGCTGCTGCCCCCCCAACCCTCCCCCGGCTCTGCCGGGGGAGGGAGTGCCGATGGGCTAACTCGCGATAGACATCACCACTGGCGCGCTCAGCATCGACCCGGTTCGCTTCATCGAGCGCGCACGCCTTCCAGACTGGTACGCGCGACCAGTTCGGCGGTCCTGGTCAGCAGCTCCGGGTTCCCGACCAGGAAATCGAGCCGCTTGTGGACCGCGAGCGAGCAGAAGCCGTGCAGCGTGGACCATGCAGCGATGGACACGGCCATCGGGTCGCCCTTCATCACCAGGCCGGATTCCTGCGACGCGACGATCAGGTCCACCAGCGTCTGAAAGGCGCCGTTGCCGGCTTCGTGCAGGCTGGTGTGCTGGTCCGGCTCGTACTTCATGTAGCCGCCGAACATCAGCTTGAAGTGCTCGGCGTAGCCGAACGCGAAGCCGATATACGCTTTTGAAGCCGCGATGAACCACGCCTCGTGGTCGGCTTCGTGTTGATGGCGCGCTTGCAGCAGCACCTCGCGCAGCTTCACGAAACCCTGCTCCGCAATGCCGGCCAGCAGCGCATCGCGGCTCTCGAAGTGGCGATAGGGCGCGGTGCGGCTGACGCCGGCCTGGCGTGCCAGCTCCCGCAGCCCCAATGCCTCGGCCCCCTGCTCCTTCAATAGCTGGATCCCGGCGTCGAGCAATGCCTCGCGCAGGTTGCCGTGGTGATAGGGCTCTTGCACGGCCTTGCGCCGGCCCTTGGCGGGGGCCGGTTGAGCGAGGGGCTTTCTCGGGGTCTTGAACGGCAACGGGGTTCCTTCAGGGCAGATCGTCCGTGGGTCACGCGCGCCCGACTGGACAACGCGGGAGTGTCGAAGCTTCGCCGCCCGCTGACAAGCCCTGAAGAACGTCACACCGCAGAAATATGTTGACACCGTTCACACGACCGGCGAAAAATCTGCACAGGTATGTAGACGATGTCAACTTATCGCGCCCGGCGGGCGGGAAAGGACCTTCCATGAAGACCTATGCCGAAGCGGTCGTGCGCTGGCGGATCGCGGTGGTGGTGGCCGTCGCGCTGCTGACGGCGTTCTTCCTCACGCAGTTCCGCAACCTGTCCATCGTGGTGGACCCGGACGACATCCTGCCGCAGAGCCACCCGCTCATCGCCACCACCAACGAGATCAAGGCGCTGTTCGGCAACGATCTCATCGTGGTGATCGGCATCACGCCCCGGGCGGGCAACGTCTACCAGACCGGCGTGATGCAGAAGGTGAAGGGCCTGACCGACGATCTGCTGCAGCTCCCGGGCATCGTGCGGGGGAATCTCAACAGCCTCGCCGCGCGCAAGGTGAAGAGCATCACGGGCAACGACGAAGGCATGGTGGTGCGCCCGCTGCTCGATCAGGTGCCGGCGGACGCCGCCGGCCTTGCCCGCCTGGAGCAGGGTGTCGCGACCAACCCGGTCTACTCGAACCTGCTGGTGTCCAGGGATGCTCGCACCGTCCAGATCGTGGCCGAGTTCAAGAAGATCCCCGGGGGCTTCCGCGCCATCGAAGCACAGGTGCGCAAGGCCGTGGACAAGTATCGCGATGCCTCGGTCGAGATCGACGTCGGCGGCACACCGGTTTTCCTGGCGCTGCTCGAGCAGTACTCGGCGCGGATGGGGCTGCTGTTCCCGCTTGCCGTGCTGATCATCGGCCTCATCCACTACGAGGCGTTCCGCACCGTGCAGGCGCTGGTGTTGCCCCTGGTCACGGCCCTGCTCGCGGTGATCTGGGCGTTGGGCCTGCTGGGCATCTCGAAGCAGCCGTTCGACGTCTTCAACGCCTCGACACCCATCCTGATCCTCGCCATCGCGGCGGGCCATGCGGTGCAGATCCTCAAGCGTTACTACGAGGACTACGCGGAGATCTCGTTCGACCACCCGTCGATGCCACCGAAGGAACGCAACCGGGTCGCCGTGGTGAGTTCGCTGGTGAAGGTTGCTCCGGTGATGGTCGTGGCGGGCGGCATCGCGGCCATCGGCTTCTTCTCGCTGATCGTGTTCGACATCAAGTCGATCCAGGTCTTCGGTCTGTTCACGGCGGCAGGCATCGCGAGCGCCCTGGTGCTGGAGATGACGCTGATCCCGGCGCTGCGCTCGATGCTGCCGGTGCCCGGCCGCAAGGAGCTGATGCGCGAGGTGGGCGACAGCTTCTGGAGCCGCATCGTGGATCGCGCGTTCGGTGCCGCCTACGACCGTCGCCGGCGCCTGTACTGGGTCGTGGGGTTGCTGGTCGCCTCGCTCTCGCTCGGCACCTTCCTGGTCCGCATCGACAACTCGCAGAAGGCCTACTTCTACGGCTCGCTGCCGGAGAAGGTGCAGGACGAACGCCTCAACGCGGCCATGGCCGGGACGAACTCGGTCTACGTGCTGCTGAAGGGGCGGGAAGACGACGCGATCAAGCGTCCTGAAGTGTTGCGCGGCATAGAGAACATCCAGCGCAAGCTCGCCGAAGATCCGATGGTGGGCAAGACCGTGTCCATCGTGGATTTCGTGAAGCGCATGCACAAGGCGATGAACGGGGACGATCCGAAGTTCGACGCCATCCCCGAGTCCAGCGATCTGGTGGCGCAGTACCTGTTCCTGTACTCGAACTCCGGCGACCCGGGTGATTTCGACAGCTACGTCGACGCCGGCTATCGCAATGCGCTCATCTCCGTCTTCGTGAAGACCGACCGCACCGCCTACGCCCAGGATGTGATCGCGCGCCTGCGGGACTTCGCGCCGAAACAGTTCGGCCCGGACATCGAGGTGAGCATCGGCGGCGGCACCTGGGCCACCGTGGCGCTCACCGAGACCATGGTGCGCGAAAAGGCACTCAACATCCTGCAGATCATGGCGGCGGTGTTGGTGGTGACGAGCGTCGTCTTCCGCTCGATGGTAGCCGGGTTCCTGATCCTGGTGCCCGTGGCGGCGGCAGTGCTGGTCAACTTCGGGATCATGGGCTTGACCGGCATCCCGCTCAACATCGGGACCGCGCTGGTGTCGGCTATGGCGGTGGGCATCGGTGCCGACTACGGCATCTACATGACATATCGCATGCGCGAGGAGCTGCGCAAGGGCGGCAGCGAGCGGGAGGCGCTGCAGCGTGCATTCCAGTCCGCGGGCAAGGCTGCGCTCTTCGTCTCGTCAGCGATCGCTGGTGGATTCGGCCTGCTGATGCTGTCGTGGGGCTTCTGGATCCACTTCTACATGGGTTTCCTGATCGCCACGGCGATGCTGGTGAGCTCGTTCACTGCGCTCACGCTGCTGCCCGCGCTGATCTTCACGCTGCGACCGCGCTTCGTCTTCGAAGGGCGCGCGCGATCGCCGACTGTGGTCAGCGCAACGCCCGCTGCGTTGGCAGCTATGGTGATCGGCGTGCTGGCGTTCCTGCCCGCGCACGACGCGAAGGCCGATCCCATCACGGCCGAGGAGATCGCCACGCGCAACTTCGCGGTGGGCAAGGTGGCCGATTCCGTCTCCGAGGCGACGTTCCACCTCTACTCGCCGAACGGACAGGAACGGGTCCGCAAGACGGTGGGGCGCTCGAAGCTGAAGCCGGGCACGCTCGACAACCGGTCGCTGGTGCGCTTCCTCTCGCCGGCCGACGTGCGCGGCACCGTCACGCTCACCGTCGAGAACAGTGGCCCGGACCTGGACGACGACATCTGGGTCTATCTGCCGGCACTCAAGAAAGTGCGGCGGCTGGTGTCGTCGAACAAGAAGGACAGTTTCGTCGGCACCAATCTCTCCTACGGCGACGTGATTGGCTATCGGGTGAGCGACTGGATTCACAGGATCCTGCGCGAGGAGAAGGTGGACGGGATCGACTGCTGGGTGACCGAGGCGCTGCCGAGGACCGACCGCATCCGCAACGACAGCGGTTACAGCAAGCGCCTCGGCTGGATCCGCAAGGACAACTTCGCCGCCATGCAGGCGGAGAACTACGACCTCGCCGGCAACCTGCTCAAGGTCATCACGCTGCGCGATCACCGCAACGTGGACCCGAAGAACGGCAAGTGGATCGCCATGCACATCGAAGCGAAGAACGTCCAGGAGAACCGGCGCACGGTCATCGAGTTCGACCGTTTCGAAGCCAACCAGGGCGTCAACGACGACGCCTTCACCGCCCGTGCCATCGAACGCGAATCGTGAGACCAATCCGGGCGATCGCCGGGGCCGGCTTGATGCTCGCCCTGCAGGCGACGGCTGCGTCCGCCGCGGACGAGGCCGGTGCGGGCCGGTTCGTTCATGACGCTCAAGCGGGCCTGTCGCTGCGGGGTTCGTACTGGACCCATTCTCGGTTGCTCGATGGCGACCGGGACGTGGGATCGGCTTCGGCCTGGGCGACGGCGCGGGCTCGCGTGGGCGACACCGGCAAGCTCGTGTTCGACGGCTGGGCGCGCAACGATCGCAGCTTCGACGGCCGTGCCGGTGAGACGGACGTGCGCGAAGCCTACGGCGCCGCGAGCTTCGGCAACTGGGATCTGAGCGCCGGCCGGCAGCTCATTGTATGGGGCAAGGCGGATGCGGTGAATCCGACCGACGTGCTGTCGGTGCGCAACTTCACGCTCCTGACGCCGACCGATGAAGACCAGAAGACCGGCGTCGGAACGGTCCGCGCCACGTACAACCGTGAGGAACTGCGGCTGTCTGCGTTGTGGTTGCCGGAGTTCCGTGCCAACACGCTCCCCTTTCCCACCAGTCCGGGTGTGCGCTTCGAGGAGCGCGATCCGTCGCGCCCGCATCAGCAGTGGGCGTTGCGGGCCGAACGCTCGTCGGAACGCTTCGACTGGTCGGCGTCCTATTTCGACGGCTACGACAAGTCGCCGGACCTGCGCGCCGACAGCGCCGGGGCGAGCGGTGTCCTGGTCGGTCTGTACCACTCGCGCATCCGCGTGATCGGTGCCGATGCCGCGACCACCGTCGGTCGCTGGGGCGTGCGCGCCGAGGCCGCGTACACGTGGACCACCGATCCCGCCGGCACCGATCCGTTCACGAAGAATCCCTTCCTCTACGGCGTAGTCGGAGCCGATCGTACGTTCCTCGACAACCTCAACGTCAACGTCCAGGCGCTCTATCGCCGCATCGCACACTACGAGGATCCGTTCGCCGTGTCGGGACCGCTGCAACCGCTCGCCGTGCAGCAGGCACTGATCTCGAACCAGCGCGATCCCGAGCAGTTGGGCGCGACAGTGCGGATCTCGAAGAAATGGTGGAACGACACGTTGGAGGCCGAAGTGAGCGCCATTGCGTGGTTCGTCCACGGCGACTCGCTGGTGCGCCCGCGGCTCAAGTACGCCTGGACCGATCGCCTCAAGACCACCCTCGGTGCCGATTTCTATCGCGGACCCGCCGACTCGTTCTTCGGCAACCTGCGCGATCTCAGCACCGCTTTCGCCGAAGTACAGTACGACCTCTGAAGGAGACCAGCCGTGAGCAGATCCGATGCTGAAACGACGCGATTCGACTCCCTGCCCCTCTTGGCGGCGATGTTCGCCCTGCCGTCACAGTCGGCTGCGGCCGATGCGGGCCTGTCCGTCACCGTGACAGGGCTCAAGCACGACGGCGCAGAGCTGCGCTGCGCACTGTTCTCGAAGCCGGATGGCTATCCCACGGAAGCGGCCGCCACGTCGAAGACCATCGGCGTCATCGCGGGCGGAAAGGGCGTGTGCCGGTTCGAGTCTGCGCCCGTCGGCACCCTTGCAGTCGCGGCATACGAAGACGCGAATGGCAACCAGAAGCTCGACACCAACGTGCTGGGGATTCCGAAGGAAGCCTATGCGTTCAGTCGCGATGCTCGCGGCCGATTCGGGCCGCCCAAGTTCGACGCCGCGGCATTCGCATATGCAGGTGGGGCGATGGAGGTCACGCTGAAGGCGGAGTACTGACGAGCCGCGTCGTTCTTGAGCACAACTGCACAGACGCATCGGGTGAGCCAGTGAGCGGGAGCATCTGCGGCTTCGGCGCGCGGCGCTTGCCCCCACCCTAGCCCTCCCCCAGCTGTGCTGGGGGAGGGGATGAACACCCCCGGCGGTGCTGATTTGGCGATGTATAGCCCAGCAAAGCTGGGCGCAGACGTACACCCCTTCCCCCACCTTCGGTGGGGGAAGGCGGGGATGGGGGCAGTCGTCGCTTCGTTGCACACCGCTGCCCCCATCCCAACCCTCCCCCGGCTCTGCCGGGGGAGGGAGTACCTCGCACGACCGCCATGAGACAATTCGTGGTTCGCTGTTCCCGCGCATCCGCCCGATGCCCTCTGCCTCGCCTTGAGCAGTTCGCCCCCTCCGCACACCGGCACCGGCCGCGCCGGAACCGCTCTCGCCCTCCTCTCCTGCATCTGGGGCTACAACTGGATCGCGATGAAGCAGAGCCTCGCCTACGCATCGCCGACCGACTCGGCCGCGTGGCGATTCGTCGTGGCCGCGATCGCGTTGGTCCCGGTCGTGCTCGGTCAGGGGCACTCGCTGCAGGTGCCGCGCAAGGAATGGTGGCTCGCCGCGTTGCTGGGCATCATGCTCGCCGCCAACTTCACCGGCACGCTGTGGGGTCTCAAGCTCGGCGGCACCGGCAAGGTGGCGGTGCTCTGCTACACCATGCCGTTCTGGACGGCGATCTTCGCGTGGCTGTTCATCCACGAACGCATGCGCCGCCTGCAATGGATCGCCGTGCTGGTCGCCGCCGTCGGCCTGGTCATTCTCGTGGACCCGCTGCACCTCGGCGGCCTTGCTCCTAGCCTCCTCGCGCTCGCGGCCGGCTGTTCGTGGGGTGGCAGCGTCGTGATCGTCAAGCACTTCCAGGGCAAGACGGTCAGTCATCTCCTCACGCTCACCTTCTGGCAGATGATCATCTGTTCCGGCATCCTCTTCGCAGCCGGGTCACTGTTCGAAACGCCGCCGGTGCAATGGACCTGGATGTTCGGCTACACGCTCTTCTACAGCGGCGTGCTCGCCAGCGCGGCGGCGTGGATGCTCTTCTACTTTGCCCTCGCGCGCCTGCCCGCGGGCGTGGCCGGCCTCGGCACGCTCGCCACGCCCGTGATCGGCGTGATCGCGGCGTGGCTGCAATTCGGGGAAGTGCCCAGCCGCGGCGAGCTGGTCGGCATGGCCTTCATCTGCGTGGGCCTCGCCATGCTCGCCATCCCCCCGGAAGGTCTCCGCCCGGTCCGGCGCTGACGGCGGTACTATCCGGGCACACGGGCCGTCAGAGTCCGCGTTCAAGAGGGAGGAAACCATGGCTTCAAGGCTGCACCGCGCGGCATGCGCCGCTGTGCTCATCCTGGCCGCGTCGGCCGCATCGGCACAGAACGTCCGGATCGCGATGATCGATCCGTTCTCGGGTCCCTTCGCCAATGTCGGCGAATCCGAGCTGCGGCATTTCCAGCTCGCCGCGGAGATCATCAACGCGCGCGGCGGCGTGCTCGGCCGCAAGATCGAGATCATCCCCTTCGACAACAAGTCGAGCCCGCAGGACTCGGTGCTGCAGTTGAAGTCCGCCATCGACCAGGGCATCCGCTACATCACCCAGGGCAACGGCTCCAACGTCGCCCATGCGCTGGTGGACTCGGTCGACAAGCACAACAAGCGCAATCCGGATCAGGCCGTGCTGTACCTCAACTATGCGGCGGTCGACCCGGCACTGACGAACGAGAAGTGCAACTTCTGGCACTTCCGCTTCGATGCCGATGCGGACATGAAGATGTCCGCGCTGACCGACGTCATCGTCGAGAACAAGGCGTACACGAAGGTCTACCTCCTCAATCAGGACTACGCGTTCGGCCAGGCGGTCTCGCGGGCGGGCCGTGCGATGCTCAACAAGAAGCGGCCCGACATCGAGATCGTGGGTGACGATCTGCATCCGCTCGGCAAGGTGAAGGATTTCGCCCCCTACGTCTCCAAGATCGGCGCGTCCGGCGCCCAGGCCGTGATCACCGGCAACTGGGGCAACGACCTCGCGCTGCTCATCAAGGCGAGCAAGGACGCGGGTCTCAAGGTGGACTACTACACCTACTACGGCGGCATCGTCGGCACGCCGCCCGCTATCGGCGAATCCGGCGTGGGCCACGTGAAGCAAGTGAGCTTCTGGGCACCGAACGTGGGCACACCCCACGCCGCGAAGATGACCACGGCCTATCGCGATCGCTACAAGGGCGCCAACGACGACTACTGGTTCAACGGCCCCGTGGTCGTGCTGGAACTGCTGGCGCAGGCGATCGAGCAGGCCAAATCGGCCGAGCCGCTGCCGGTGGCGAAGGCGCTCGAGAACGGCAAGCTCACGGTGGACACCGGTGAGGTCTACATGCGCGCCGAGAATCACCAGCTCATCCAGCCGCTGTTCATCTCCACGTTCGCCAAGCAGGACACCAAGGCGGTGAAGTACGACAACGACAAGACCGGTTTCGGGTTCCGGATCGACCGCAAGGTGGAGGCGAAGGATACGGTGATGCCCACCGTCTGCAAGATGGACAGGCCGTAGTCGTAGTCGACAAAGTGTACGCATCCATCGAGCGGCTTCGCGCTCGATGGATGCACGTGCACTTTGTCGAGATTGAAGTGCGAATTCGGCTTGGGGCGGCCCGGCGCCAAATTCGAAAGTAAGAGCAGAACCTACTAAACGGCGGGGGCGCCGTGCCTGCTACTTGGGTCGCGCGATGCGTCCGCGGCTTCGGCTTCGATTCGTTGGGCGAGATCGGTGGCTTGGGTGCGCAGGGAATCGGCAGAGGGCTCGGTGGTTGCCGGGTCGAAGCGCCAGCGGGCGTAATTGTGCGCGACAGCGGTCGCGGCGGATTGCAGCGCGGGGGATAGCGGCAGGCTCTGCAGCCACGGGCGCACCGGGGCTGCGGCAGGACGGCGGAAACCGAGTGCTTCCAGTCGTTCCAAGAGAGGCTCGATGGGAGATGGGCCTGCAGCGGCATCGGGTGAAGCGGTGGCGGCCTGCAGCTTCACCCGATTGCGGCGGGTCACGCGCCAGGCGACCCACGCTGCCAGCGGAATGATGGCGAGCAGCCAGTACGGGCTCATGCCTTCGTCCGATTCGTCGCCGCTCACGCGCCAGCGCTGGAAGGCGAAGCCGAGCCACGAAAAGAAGTCGGCCGCGGGTCGCCACGCGGGTTCGGCTTCCGCTTCCGCCGCGAACCAGCCCACCGGTGTTGCATCCACTTCGCGCCAGCGTCCGTCGATCCACGCCAACGTCCACGCGTGCGCGTGGCGTGCGCGCACGACGAACTGCCGCTCGAGCGGGCTCCATTCCTCTACCACATAGCCGGTCGCGTAGCGCGCCGGCACACCGGCAGCCCGGAGCAGCAGCGTGGCTGCGGAAGCGAAGTACTCGCAGTGTCCGCGGCGGTCGTCGAGCAGGAACCGCTCGAGGGTGCGCCGACCGCCTTCGCGCGCGTCGAGCTTCAGTGTGTAGGCGAAGCGTTCCTGGAAGAAGCGCTGCAGGGTGCGAGCGACCCCGGCCGGCGGCAGTCCCTGGCCACCGGCTTCCGTCAGCACCTGCATCAGCGCCGCCTCGATCCGCTTGGGCACCTGCAGGTCGGCCGGTTCCGGGCCTGCATCGCGCTCGCGTGCGAGATCGGAGCGCACCGAGAAGAGCACGAGGTCCGGACCTTCGGACACTCGCACCGACCCGAACGAGTTCGCCTCGACACGACCGACGTTCAGGCCATCGAGGCGGAACGTGCCCGGCGGCAGCGGCAGCATGGCGCGGCCGCGCATGAGCCAGGTCGAGATCTGCATGGAGGGCCCGACGCCCTCGCCGATCACCCAGCTCGACGCGCCTTCGGGCGGCACTGGCCGGAAGTTGCTCCCTTGTGCGAACCAGCTGTCGTGCGCATACACGTTGAACGTGCCGTCGCGCAGCTTGAGCGGCAATGTCTTCGCGCCGGCCACACGGAACAGGATGCGGTCGGACAGCTTCACCCGGCCCACGTCGCCGATGGCGGTGTGCGCTCGGAACGGATCGGATCGCCCGAACACGCGGTCGCGCAGATACTCCATCACGAACGACTCGACCTGCTCCTGCGCCTGCAGGATACCGATCTGCAGAAGGTACGCGAGACCGAGCGCCAGCCCCAGAGCGACACCCCATGTGCCGAAGCGGCGCCCCTCGGCCCGCAACGGATACAGGGCGTAGACCGCCAGCAGTACCAACCCGCCGAAGAACCACATCGAGCGCTGATTCGCGCAGGCGGCGGACACCAGGCAAAGACAGAAGAAGGGGTAGTCGAGCGGCAGCGAACGCGGCGGCGTGTTCGCCCTCCTCCGCCGCAACGACCAGAACAGCGCCGACAGCGGTGTCGCGTTGCGCGCGTCGAAGCGCTGCATCAGCAGGATGGCGATGAAGACGATCGGCAGCCACGTCAACACCACCACCAGTCCTGCAGGTCCGTTGCGGCTGCCGAACCACTGCCACGCCATCAGCACGAGGAAGGCGATGCTGCACAGATCGGCGACGCGCTCGAAATCCTTGCCGTCGAAGCTCCATCGGGCCTTCGCGATGCGCGGACTTTCGATGACGAGCGCCAGGGCCAGCGCGGGAAGCAGCAGGCCGGCAGCCCAGCCCCAGAAGACGAGGCCCAGCGCGACGAGGAAGGGCGGCGTCTTCACCGGCATCGTGCAGGCATCGCGACGAGGGTTTCAGCGAGCCGATCGGGATCGATGCGATGGACCGGGACTTCGGCCTCGGCGACATCCTCGCGTGCCACCACCAGAACGATCTGCGGCACGCCCGCGACCCGCAGCGCCTGCACCATGTCGCGGCGTGGCGCATCGAAGGCCAGCAGCACGTGGATGCAAGCGCTCATGCGCGATGCATGCTCGCTCACGCGGGTCGCCAGCACGTCGAAAGGACGATCGCGGCAAGGGGCCACTTCTGCCAGCTCACGCAGCAGTGCCCCGGCGGAGGCGATACCGCGGCCTGCCGTCACGGTGAGCGCGCGGTCCTCGACGAACATGAGGTCGAGCAGCGCATCGCCCAGGGCAAGACGAGCCGTGAGCGACGCGGCTGCCGACACTGCGGCCTCGAAGGCAATCTCGTCGTCGTTCGCGATGAACGTGTCGAGCACCAGACCGTAGCGTGCGAAGAACTCCTCGCTCGTCTCCTTCACGATAGGGCGGCCGGCGCGTGCCGTGCTGGGCCAATGCAGGCGCTTGATCGGGTCGCCGGGCCGATAGTCGCGCAGCTGGAGAAACTCCTGGCTCTCGCCCACCTGCTGCGCGGCCTGCAGCCCGCCCGGGTGGTGCCGGCGCGAGCCGGGCAGTTCGATCGCGGGCACGTCATACAGCCTGGGGAGAACGAGCAGCGATTGCGGATGTGCAAGCGTCGTCACTGCATTGATGAGTCCGAGCGGATCGGGCCGCAGCACGCGGGCGCGGGCGAGGCGCACGACACCACGGCGTTCCGGCACGAAGGCGACATCCACCGTGGCGTCGGTCTTCGGCGGCAACGCTGGAGTGCTCACGGGCTCGATCGTCCCGCCGCGCAGGCGCCGCACCAGCGCGACCCAGCGGGGGTAGCCGACGCGGCGGTCGAAGAAGTTGCCGGACGGATCCTGCTGTCTGCCGGCCGCGGCGAACTCGTCGCGCGTGGGGAAGCGATCCTCGAACTCATCGCGGATCACGAGTCGAGGCAGTGCCCAATTCGATTGCGATCGCAGCACGAGACGGTAGATGAGCGGAACACCGACCGTGGCCTGATCCGGCAAACGGCGCTCGATGCGCAACCCAGGGCGCGAACGGCCGGCGCCGATCCATGCGCAGATGAGGAGCGCCGCGGCGACGGAGAAAACCTGGAAGCCCATGGTGCGGCCGGCGTCGACGCCGAAGACGCCGGCGGCGATCATGAGATAAACCACACCGATGCCCGCCGGCGTGAAGCGGCGGTCAGCCCATTGGGACCATCGGTAGACTCGGGCGAAAGCTTTGAGGGTTCTCGGCACGGTCCTTCTCCCTGTTCCGGATGCTCAAGGCCCGAAGCGCAGAACGCGGCGGACGCGGCGGAAAAGCTTGTGCGTCGTCGATACGCTGTAGCCGCTAGTAGACGAATCCACGATGTTCACCGACCAACCTCCCGTCGCCTTTGACTTACGCCGCGTCCGCCGCGTTGAGATCTCCCTTCCCGCCCAAGTACGCAACTCAAACCGGCACCGCCACCGACTTCACGATCTCCTCCACCACCGCCCCCGCCGAGGCCCCCGCGAAGCTCCGGTTCCGCTCCAGCACGATGCGATGCGCGATCGCCTCCACGGCGATCTCCTGCACGTGCTCCGGCGACACGAACTCTTCGCCGTCGAACGCGGCCAGGGCCTGCGCCAGTTTCATCAGGGCGATGGAAGCCCGCGGGCTCGCGCCCAGCGTCACGCCGGACGCGCCGCGCGTCGCGCCCACCAGATCGACCGCATACCGCTTCACGGCGTCGGACATCCGCACGTTCGCCAACGCTTTCCGGGCGGCCAGCACCTCGTCCACCGATGCCACCGGCGAGATGCGCTCCAGCGGATGCTTCGCGTTCTGCGCCGAGAGCATCTCCACTTCCTGCTCCGCGCTCACATAGCCCAGCGACAGCTTCAGCGCGAACCGGTCCATCTGCGCTTCGGGCAGCGGGTAGGTGCCGTGGAATTCCACCGGGTTCTGCGTGGCCACCACGAAGAACAGTTCCGGCAGCGCGTGCCGCGTCCCGTCCACGCTCACCTGGCCTTCGGCCATCGCTTCGAGCAGCGCGGACTGGGTACGCGGACTCGCGCGGTTGATCTCGTCGGCCAGCAGCAGATGCGTGAAGACCGGTCCGGGATGAAAGGCGAACTGCGAGGTCTGCGAACTGTAGATGGACATCCCCACGATGTCGGAAGGCAGCAGGTCGGGCGTGAACTGCACGCGCTTGAACTCCGCTGCAACGGAACGCGCCAGCGCCTTCGCGAGCGTGGTCTTGCCCGTGCCGGGAAAATCCTCCAGGAGCACGTGGCCGCCCGCAACGAGCGCCGCCACCAACTTGCGTACCGTGACCTGCTGGCCGAGCACCACTGTCTCGACGTTGGCCGCGATGCGGCGATGAAGCGACTGGAGATCCATGGGCTACGGGGTACCGACGATCATTCCGCCCGCTCCCACACCAGAGTCGACACACGCAGCTTGCCGTCGGGGCGCGTCGGCAGCGGCGGCGTGGTGATGGTGAGGCGGTTGCCTTCCACTTTCGGGTAGCGCAACTGGTCGCCGCCGACCCAGTCGGGATTGGTCGCGATCTCCACGTGATGGGTCACGCGATCGCCTTCGAGCGTGTAGGTACCCGCATAGGCGGTGGAAGTGGAAAACGCTTCGGCACGCTCTTCCACCGGCGCATTGATGCGGTTGCCGGCGCTGAATCGTTTGCGATCGCCTGCGCTCAGCACGGCCGCCATGCGCCCGCCCGCGGTGTAGTGCAGGACGCCTTTCGGGGCCGATCCGAAGGGTTCGATCACGGCACCCGAATCCGCGTCCACCGCCGTGTAGGCGACCAGACGCCACACGCCCACCACGTTCTGCTGGGCCTCAACCGTGCCCGACCCCGTTGCCATAGCCGTCGCCACCAGCGCTGCTCCGATCAGTTTTCTCATGGTCGCTCCTCCGTTGGCGCACACGCGGCGCCTGCCCGCGCCGGGCTCGCTTCGATCTCTCGCCGCGTCGCCTCGATCGCATCGCGGATTCTGCCCGGCTCCGGCTGAGCGCGCGATGCCCGTTCGATGATCTCCAGCGCGCGGTCGCGGCAGCCCAGCTTGAGCAAACCATCGGCGAGGTTGTTGAGGACGACCGCATCGCCCGGCTTCTGCGCGGCCAACGACTCGAACTCCGCCACGGCCTCGACCACTCGCCCTTCAGCCTGCAATGCGTTCGCCAGCCCGAGGCGCGCGAGGCGGTGCTCGGGCCAGCGCTTCACCGCCGCAGCGTACGCGCTGGTCACGGCCGTCGAGCCTCGCTGCGCTTCAAGCGCGGCAACCGCACGGACGTAGCCGTCGGAATCGTCCGTCGCAGGCAACTCGCCGGGCACCAGTGCCACCATCGCCCACTGGCCGCCCAGCGCCCAGGAGCGCAGGAACTCGTGCGCCGTCATGATCTGCCGCCGCTCGGTGCCGGAGCGCAGGATGACGCTGTCGTTGGCGGCGTCGTAGCCGACGACCACGGCGAAGTGCCAGCGCGGCAGCGCCTCGAGGCCGAGGTTCTGCAGCACCACCACGGGTCGCCGGGCAACTTCCGCGATCAAGGCGCGCAGCTCCGGCCTGAGCACGTAGGCGACGCGCCCGTGGCGGCGCGTCGCGGCGAGCAGCTCCACCTGGAAGCTGCCCTTGCGGCCGGGCACGTAGACCTGCTGTTCGAGCTGCGCCGGCGAGATCGTGACGCCGGACTGGACGAGCACCGTGGCGAGGGCCGCCGGCCCGCACTGGAAATCCCTCTGGGGAAAGAACGGGACCTCGGTCAGCTCGACGCGTTGCTCCGCCTGGACTGCCTCGACCCCGGGCGCGAGGTACGGACCGCGATGGGCGCAGCCGGCTGCCGCCGCCGCGAGGACGGCGGCGATCAGCCGTGCGGCGAAGCGCTGCGTGTTCAGCGGTAGTTGAGCTTGCCCGAGGCGAACAGGAAGATCAGAACCGCCATCACGATGAACAGGATGAACCAGCCGCCGTCGCCGGCCGCGGGCAGCTGCGCGAGCTTGCCGTCGAGCTGCAGCACTTCGGCGTCGGTCAATGCGGCGACCCGCTCGCGTGCCTGGTCCGGATCGACGCCGAGGCTCTGCATGGCCTGGCGCACGTCCTCGCGCGCGAGCCGTTCGTCGATGCGCGCAGTCACCGCGGCGCGGTCTTCCAGCGCGACGGCAGTCTGCGTATCGATGGCGGCAGCGCTCGCTGTCTGCAGCATGCCGAGATTCAGCAGCGAGACGATCAGCACGGCGCAAAAGCTACGGAGGAAGGGACGAAGGGGCATGTTGTTGGTCTCCTGATGCCTTGTGGAAAGGGTGAACCGCGCAGCCGCGAACCTGGCGGACCGCGGCGGTTCAGACATCAGTCTAGCGCGACAAATTCATGACGGCGCATCCAAATGCTGTCGCCGCCGCGCGACAGCCTGGCCGCAGGCCCCCTTCAAGGATTCGCCCGCGGTGCCGGCAACGAGCGCAGGTACGCATGCAACGCGAGCAGATCGGTCTCGTCCATGGCCGCCAGGCTCGGAAACGGCATCACGGTACTCACCGCACTGCCGTCGGGCCGCCTGCCCGTGCGCATCATGGCGACGAACTTCTCCCCGGTGTCGTAGCGTGCCATGGCGCTGCCGCTGCGAGGCGTGAGATCGGCAGCAGGGGGCCACGACGGCGGTGCGCCGGCGATCGTGCCGCCGGTGAGATCGCGCCGATGACAGCCGATGCACATGTTCGCGACGTAGGCCCCATGTTCGGCAGTCACGCCCGCCGGCACTGGCTGCGAGGGCGGCAGCGCGTGATCGATCTTCTCCGCGGCATCGCGCACCACCCCGAATGCGTAGAGCGCCTGCACGATCAAGGGGAAGCGCACGGACGCGGGCTTGTCGGCGATGGGCGGCAATGCGCGGACATAGGCGACCAGCGCGGCGAGATCCTCGTCGGTCAGCCGGTTGTAGTCCTCGCTCGGCATGATGAGCAGCGGATGGCCGGCGCGATCGACGCCGTGGCGGATCGCGCGCACCCAGTCGACCTCGGCATAGCCGTTCACCGCGCTGCCCGAGCCGCTGGTGATGTTGGGCGATTCGACGTGGAGGCCGTTGGGATCGTCGATCACCACCTTGCCGCCGCCGTCGACTCCGTGGCATTCGCTGCAGCCCCGCGAGCGGAACAGATAACCACCGCGCGTGATCACGGCCTCGCCGCTGGCGTAGGCGACCGGGCTCACGTTGATGGTGACGATGCGGTTCGCCTTGCGCTCGCTCAATGTCTTGATCGTGATCACGGCAATGCCGATCGCGACCGGGATCGCGACGATGGCCGCGACCAGGATTCCTGCTCCTCGCTTCATGGGACTCCCTGTTCGACTGCAGTTCGAATACCGACCAGCACCGGCTGGAACAGCACGTCATCGCGCCGCTCCACGTGATCGAAACCGGCCCGGGTCATCAGCGCCATCAGCTGCGGGATGCCGATGGCGTAGTACGTGGAACGGAACACTTCGGTCCTGCAGGCCGTCCCGAGGGCATCGCGCACCAGGTACAGGTTGAGATCATAGAACGGCTCGCGCCATTCCCACACCTGTCACGTACCGGGGCACGGAATCCCGGGTCGGCGGGAGGAGGCGCAGAGCGGTTCAAGGGGATTCCTACGCGGCTTCCGCCTTTGTGAGATCCGCCGGATGCCGATCGATGTGCGCCTGGATGACGGCGTTCACGATCTCCGGGTGGGTGAGCGGCGCCATGTGTCCGGCGCCCTGGATCTCCTCGAGACGGCAGTTCGGCAGCGTGTTGCGCAGCAGGTCGATCACCCGGCGCGGCGGAACACGCGTATGCACGCCGCGCAGCAGCAAGGTCGGCGCAGCGATCTTCGCGTAGCGCGCGAGCTCGTCCTCGATCAGCGTGATCCAGCGCCATTCGGACGCCACCTTCGGCATGGTCGCGATGATCACGGCGCGCTTTTCTTGCGACATGGCTTTCCACGCGGGAATGCCGATCCAGTAGCCCATCATGATGTCGGCGCACTCCTCGAGCTTGCGCTCCCAGGCGTAGCCCATGTGCTTCTGCGCGATGTCGTCGATCTCGCTCCACGCTTCGGTGTCGCCCGCATCGCGCAGGAAGTGGAAGGCGGCGGGCTCGAACAACGTCAGGGACGCGAGCCGGTCGTGCACCAGGCGCGCGGCTCCGAGAGCGATGGCGCCCCCGAAGGAATGACCCACCAGGTGGAAGGGTTCGCCGATGTGATCGGCGAGACCGCGCACGATGCCGAGTTCGTCCGACAGGCGCGGCGGCGCGCCGTCGTGCAGGATGGTCTCGCCGTAGCCGTGCAGGTCGGGCACCAGCACGCGATAGCGGTCCGAGAGCTGCGTGGCGAGCTTGCGCCACTGGTGGCGGGAACTCGCGCTGCCGTGCAGGAGCACGACCGCGGGTCCCGAACCGACGTCGGTCAGGCTGATCGTCGAGCGTTTCAGTTTGAGTGTCGTCATCGCTGGCTCTCCCTCTCGAACTCGGACTCAGGCTTGTCCCGACACGAGCGCCTGCGATGTCGGTGCCGCCATCTGGCAGGCGCAGATCGTCTCGATGTGCGGCGAAGGGACCTCGACACCGTCGACGGGGCTGGGCAGGTGCGCTGCAGGTTGCAGCACCGCTGCTTGGGCCTCGCCCCAGGGCAGCACCACCGCGGTGGCAAGGACCACGGCGACGCCGATTGCCGTGTGAAGCAGAAAGATCTTGATCATGTCGTGGTCTCCCGGAAGGAAGGGGTTCAGGCGGCTGCGGGCGTGAGTGCCCGCAGGGCCGAAATGGCGGTGTGCTGTGCGCGGACCGAATGCAACTGCGCTTCCTCGGCGCCGCGGCGGTTGATGGACACCATCCGGGCGCGCTGCAGCAGCGCCCAGTTGTGCGGGCTGGTGGGCTTGATCTCCACACGCTCCTCGGCCAGCGCCTGCGCGAGCGGTGCCATGCCGGCACGCGTCGCGGCCTCGGTGAGCGTGAGATGGATCAGGTCGCGCTGCGCGTGACTGCCGCCGAAGCGATGCGCAATGAAGCGCACCGGCAGCAGCAGTTGCGCGCAGGTCCTGTAGTCCTCACGGCCGAAAGCGCGCAGCGCCCGTGCGAGGGCGATGCCCACTTCGCCGGACATCCTCCCGTTGGTGCCGCCCTGGGTCGCACGCCGCTCGAGGTTGGCGAGCAGCCGTTCGGCATCGGACTCGCGGCCATCGGCCACCAGCGCCATCATCGCGTGCACGTCGTTGAACGCGTAGTAGGACTCGTCGATCCGGCCGGCCCAGATGTCGGCGAGCGGCCCCCACCGTTTGCCCACGGACGCGCCGCGCAGGTGCAGACGCCACAGCAGCGCGGAAGCATCGATCAGTTCCAGCACCACGTTGGACCCGTACGGCCGCACGCCTTCGTCATACAGATTGAGCACGCGCGGGTGGTCGCCCAGATCCAGGTACTGGAGCGCCAGATGCCACCAGTTGTGGAACGCGAAGCCGTTGTCCGGCGCCCAGTCGCGGCTCGAGTCCTCCAGCCAGCGGATGCCCTCGGGCTGGCGGCCCTGCATCTCCATGACATGCGCCACAGCGTGGGTCGCCCACGGATCGCGCGGGTTGAGCGCCAGCGCGGCGCGGCCGCTCTCTTCGGCGCGACCGTACTCGCCCATCTCCTCCAGGCCGAAGGCGTGCATGCCGAGCACGAAGCCGTAGCCCGGCACATCGGTGTGCCAGCGCGGCAGCACCGCCGCGATCCGATCGCGCAGCATGCGCGACTGACCGAGGTAGAAGTCCCCGAGGTGCGCCACCTGGAGGGCCAGGCCGTCGCGTGGGTACTCGGTCAGCACGCTGCCGTACAGCCAGACGGCGCGCTCGAAGTCGCCTTCGATCCAGGCCCGGGCCGCCGCGATGTGGATGCGTTCCCGGTCGTTGGCACGGGCCATCAGGCGCTCGGCCGCTTCCACCGACTGGCGCAGGGCAGGAACCGCGGCCGCTTCGCTGGAAATCACCATCAATGCAGCCCGGAAACAATGTCCCATCACGAACTCGGGGTCCTCGGCCAGCACGGCATCGATGGCCCCCAGCGGGTCGCCGTAGTAGCCGTGCAGGAGTTCGAGCGCGGCGTCATAGCCGTCGACCGACTGCCGGCGGGTGGCGGAAACCGGGTTTCCGCGGTTGTCATGCAAGGTCACGTTGCTCTCCTCTTTGGGTTTGCCGGATCGGCATGGGTGCCATTCAAGCCCCCCGGCGTGAGCGGCTCGTGGCGCCCAGCGTGAAAGCAGCGTGAAAATCCTTGCCGCCACCGATGGCCTTGGCGGCGCGACCTGCCTAGAATCTGTTGCTTCGCACCATCCAGAGCACGCGTTGAGCACCCTGCGCCTCCACCTGCTGGGCACTTTCGAGCTCTTCACCGCCGACGGCGCGCCCGCGGCGCCGCTGCCGAAAAAGGCTCGGGCGCTGCTCGCGTTCGTCGCTCTCGCTCGCGGCCGGGCGGTTCCGCGCGAACAGCTCGCCACCCTGCTGTGGGCCGACACTGCGGAGGAGCAGGCCCGGGCGAGCCTGCGTCAGGCATTGACGGCCATCCGGCGCGCGGCGCCGGCGGTGGAAGCCGACACCGAAACCGTGCTGCTCGCGCCGAGCGTGAGTTCGGTGGACGTCTGGGACCTGGAAGGCTTCGCCGCGAAGTCGGGCGATGACGAAGCGCTCGAGCGGGCGCTGGACGTCTACCGGGGCGAGTTGCTCGCCGGGCTCCGTGTGGACGCGCCCGAGTTCGATGACTGGCGCAGCGCCGAGGCCGAACGTCTGCGCGGCGTGGCTGCCAACGCCGGCACCGTCCTGGTGCGGCGGCTCAACGACCGCGGCGAGTTCGCGCGCGCGGCCGAGAGCGCTGCCCGCCTGCTCGCCATGGAACCGTTGCGGGAGGACATCCACCGCCACCTGATGCAGTTGTATGTACGCCTCGGGCGGCCGGCGGACGCGCTGCGCCAGTACCGCCGCTGCCGCACTCTGCTCGCTCAGGAACTGGGTGTGCAGCCCGATCCGGAAACGGAAGCCCTGCATCGCTCCATCGTCGAACAGCGGCGGCAGCCGGGCACGCCGTCGGGCGGCACCGCGGCCGCACCGCTCGGCATGCCGGCCGAACCGATCGAGCCACCGCGCGCGGAGCCCACCGAGGTTTCATCCGGTGCGCGCGAGGCCGTCGTCGTCATCGCCGACCTGGCCGGCTTCACCGCCTATGCCGCGAGCCAGGACGTCGAAAGCGTTCACGAGTTTCTGGTCCGCTATCGTGATGGGGTGCGCCGTGTGGTGCGCGATGCCGGTGGGCTGCTGACGAACTTCATCGGCGCACGCGTCATGATGGTGTTCGGAGCACCGGTCGCCCACGGCAACGATGCTTCGCGGGCGCTACGCGCCGCGCTGGCGCTGGGCACCGAACTCGACCGTGCGCGCCCGTCGGGCGACGTAAGCCTCGCCGTGAAGGCCGGCGTGGCGAGCGGCCGCGTGATCGCGAGCCGCGAAGAGGGTCAGGTGACCGTTACCGGCGCACCGGTCAGCCTCGCTGCCCGGATTATGGAGCAGACACCGTCCGGCGAAGTGTGGGTTGCGGACCCGGTGGTGCAGGCCATGGGCGAGCGGGTCGAGGCCGAACCGCTCACCGACATGGGGATCGCGGTGCTCGGCGGGCCGCTGCAACTGTGGCGCGTACGCGGCATCGGTCACGTGAGCCGCGCGCGGGCGATCGCGTTCACCGGCCGGTCCACCGAGGTGCGCACCGCCGCGGCCGCGCTGTCGCGCGTGATCGACCGCCGCAACGGCCATCTGCTGCTGATCGAAGGCGAAGCCGGGATCGGCAAGAGCCGCCTGCTCGCGCATCTGCTGCAGCAGGCATCGGCGCGCGGCTTCGCCGTGCACCTCGCGCGTACGCTCGATTTCGGCGGCGTCGCGGCGGAACCGATGCGCGCGCTGATATCGGACATCCTTGGCGTACCCGCCGGCGGCGATGCGATCCTGCGCGCGCGCCGCCTGGAGGAAGGCGTCGAGCGGCTGGTTCTCACACCCTCCCTGCACGCGCCCCTCGGCGACATGCTCGATCTGCCGCCGCGCGGACGCGACGCCGCCATGTGGGACGCGATGGACGACACCGCTCGCGATCGCGCGCGCCAGCTCGCCGTGATCCGGGCAGTGGCCGCAGCGGCCCGCCAACGGCCGATCGTGCTGGCCGTCGACGATCTGCACTGGGCCGAAGCCGGTACCCGCCGCACCCTCGAAGCGGTGGCGCGCGGCACGCGCGATCAGCCGGTCCTGCTGGTGATCTGCACCCGGCCGTCGGCGGAACATCCGGCGACGCGGTGGGGTGAACTGATGGGCGACGAAGCCCACACGGTCCTGCGCCTGCAGCCGCTGGCACCGGAAGAGGCGCTGCGCCTCGCGTGGGGTTACGGCGTCGACGACGTGGAGTTCCTGCAAGACTGCGTCGAGCGCGCCCAGGGGCATCCGCTGTTCCTCGATCAGCTGTTGCGCTACGGCGCACGCGGCGACGCGGTCCCGGGTTCGATCCAGAACGTGGTGCTGGCACGCCTCGATTCGCTGCCGGCCGATGAACGCCGCGCGTTACAGGCCGCTGCGGTGCTCGGCCAGCGTTTCACCGGCGCGGCTCTCTGCGTGCTGTTGAACGATCCCGAGTACCGTCCGGATTCGCTGATCGCGCAGTCGCTGCTGCGTGAAGACCCGGAGGGCTATGCTTTCACCCACGCCCTCATCCAGGAAGCGGTCGCCGCGTCCTTGTTGCGCGATGCGCGGGTATCGCTGCATCTGCGGGCCGCGGAACATTTCGCCGGGCGCGACGGCGCGCTCGCCGCGGAACATCTCGCTGCCGCGGGTGATGCCGGCGCGGCCCGCGCGTTTCTCGAAGCGGCGAAGCGCGAGGCCGCGCGCAATCACATGGAGCGCGCGCTGCGGCTCGCCCAGCGCGGACTCGAATGTTCACCCGATGAAACGCTGCGCGTGGATCTGCTGTGTCTGTCCGCCGATGCCATGGCCGACTCCGGTTCGGTGCGCGAATCGGTGGAGCACTACCGGTCGGCGCTGGCGCTCGCGCGCACCGATGCCGCACGCTGCCGCTGCTTGCTGGGCCTCGCCGCGGCATTGCGTGTGCTGGACCGCCAACTGGAAGCGCTCGAGGTCCTGGCCGAGGCTGAGCCGCTCGCCGCGCGCATGGAGGACGTCCGCACCCAGGCCCAGGTGCACATCCTGCGCGGCAGCGCATGCTTCCCCATCGGCCGCTTCGACGATTGCCTCAACGCGTACGACCGCGCGCTCAAGCTCGCCGAGCGGGCCGGTGCCGCCGACCTGCAGGCCCGCGCGCTGGGCGGCCTCGGCGACGCGCACTACCAGCGCGGCCGGCTGCAGACTGCGCATCGCATGTTCACCGATTGCGTGGCGCTCGCGCGCGAGCGCCGGCTGGTGCGCGTGGAGGTCTCGAACCTGCCGATGCTCGCACTGACGCACCTCGCCCGTGCCGAGGTGTCGGCCGCACGCACGCTGGCGGAGCAGGCCAAGTCGATCGCGCGCAGCCTGGGCGACCGCCGCGCGGATGCGCTCGCCGACGTGGCACTCGCCGAGATCCACGTCCTCGCCGGGCAATGGAACGAAGCGCTCGACACCGCCGAGCGCGCGATCAGTCTCTCGCGCCGCATGGGTTCACGCCGCTTCGAGGCCGATGGCCTCATGTTCAAGGCGATCTGCCTGCACGCACACGGCCATGATGCCGCAGCGCTGCCGCTGCTGGAGCGCGCTTGGGAAATCGCCCAGGCCACGTCGGTCAACTACTTCGGACCCACCATCCTCGTGTGCATGGCGCAGGTGACGGCCGATCCCGAGCGCCGCGCCTGGGCGCTCGCCGAAGGCGAACGCCTGCTCGCCGGCGACTGCGTGAGCCACTGCTATTTCCACTTCTACAAGATCGGCATCGAAATCGCGATCGACAGTGGCGACGCGGCACTCGCCCGACGTTACGCCGGCCTGCTCGAGGAATACGCGTCGCGCGAACCGCTCCCGCTGATCGACCTCGTGGTGCACGAGGGCCGGATGCTGGCGCGCCACGTCGACGGCGAGCGCTCGCCGGAACTGAGCGCCGAGTTGCAGGCATTGCGCACCAAGGCCGCCGCCGCGGGCCTGGATTCGTTCCTGCCGCGCCTGGATGGCGCGGCAACAGTTCAGGCGAGTGCGATGCCCGCGGGCGCGGGCGCGACCGCCAGCACGTAGCGGCTGTATACGTCGGCAAGCCGCGCCAGCACGCGCTCCTTGCCGAGCAGTTCGCTGCTCCTCACCGCTTCGGCGATGACATCGGGCGTCAGCGCAGCCAGCGCCGGCACCGACACTGGCGCGTAGCTCCAGTGCCAGGGTTCCGGATACACGCCGCCGAGAAACTCCCTGTAGGGTCGGAAGAAACCGTAGCGCGTCGCGTTGTCCGCGAGCCACGCGGAAAGCTTCGCGAACACGCCGTCGGGCGCGTACTCCGCCGGTACCAGCTGGATCCTATAGCCTTCAGGCAAGGCCGCGGCGTCGTACAGGTCGAGTTCGCTGCCCCAATGGTGCCGGCTCGCCCCCGGCAATGCCGACCAGCGCAGGATGTGCCCGACGATCTGCTCCTCGTTCAGGCTCGCGTAGTCGAGCGCCTCACCGTTCTCGTCGAGCAGCACGCGCTCGCCGCGGTACTTGCGGTTCCAGATGCCGAGCTGGGAATCGAAGTCGCGGAAACCGCTGAACACCGCGATCTCGATGCCCTCGGTGCGGGCTGCGGCGCACAGTGCCTGGAAGTCGTCCACGGCATCGCGATGGATCGCCACGCGCGGCTGCTCCAGCTGCACGATATGGGTACGGGCGCGACCGGTAAGTTCGAAGGCGTTCAGCATGGTGATCGGGGACAGGTGCCGGACATCGTAACGGATCGAGCCGGCACGCGAAGCCCGGTCCGGGCCCGGGTCAAGCAGCGCCGTGCCCGTCGGCGGCGGGTGCACGCGAGCGTCCGACACCCAGAATGCGCGGCTTGCCGTTCGCATCGATGATGCACGCCGTGGCACGTTCGTGAATCAGCAGGGACTCGGCGCGCACCCCCAGCAATCCGACCACTTTGGTCAGCGCATCGGCCTTCAGGCAGGTGGGTGCACTCACGGAAACGCTGCCGAGCCAGTCGCGGGTGTGGCGTGAGCGCCCATCGACCAAGGCACGTTGCGATCTGGCGGACGACCCGCAAGCGAGGAAGTAGCCGGCACTAGTGGCCACGGCACCGTCGACCAGATCGCACAACGGAATGTGCTGGCCCGGGTTGGCGGGATGACGCACGGCTATCGGCCAGGCCGTGGCGCCTATCACGCGCAGATCCCCGCCGGCGTTCACGAGAGCGCTGTCGACACCGATCGCGCGCAGAGCGGCGCATGCACGATCCACGGCGTAGCCTTTCGCGATGCCGCCGAGATCGATTCGAAGTGGCCTGCGGAAACGCACGCGCCGGCCGGACAGGCACTCAACATCACGCCATGTTCCGGGCGCGACACCACGCAGATGCCGCGGCAGGAGACCTTGCCGTTCGAGTTGCGGCGCCACGGTTACGTCGAACGCGCCGGCAGTGCGTTCGGAAAGCGCTAGCGCGGCACACAGCACCTCATGGGTGTCAGCCTGAAGCGCCACTGGCCGTCGCGGCGCCTGGCGATTCAGGCGCGACAGATCGCTCGCCGGATCGTGGTAGCTCATCAGCGATTGCACATGAGCCACCACGCGGAACGCCGATTCGACCGCCGCGTCCGGATCGGCCGCACCTCGCACCGCGACCTCGACCAGCGTTCCGAGCAGTGGACGCGCGCGCCGGACCTCAGCGAAGGGCAACGGCATGGAGCGCCAGGAGGCGACGCACGCCGTCGGTGATGTGAACGCAGGAAAGCGTCGCGCCGCTGATGTTCTTGATGTCCGCCTCGAGCTTGAGCGGATCCGAACCGGTCTTGCCCGTGAATTGACTCCGCCATTCCGGTTTGCGGATCTCGTAGCCGTAGGATTCACGGTAGTTCATCACCTCGATCTGCCGCACGGTCCCCTCAGAATCGAGCGCGACCGCGTAGGTGATGAACTCGTGCTTACCGAAGACTTCGTCCACGATGAACCAGCCCAGGAGGCGGTCTGGCGCTCGCGCCGCCCAGACCTTCTGCTCGGGCTGACGAACGCGAACTCCCGACTTAGTCTCGATCGCCGCCTTCTGTTCCGCGCTCAGCTTGACCAGCCGGGATTCGAACTGCACGGCGTCCGGAAACATGAGCCGCTGGGCCTCCTCCACCGACAAGTATTGGGCGGCGTGAACTCCGGAGGCTGCGATGGTGATGGCCGGCGCGATGAGCCAGCGGGGCAGGTCGTTCATCGTCATGCCTGGGTGCAAGGAAGCATGGAGCAGGCTCCGCGCGACGGTTTGGAGGCGGGTGGCGCGCCAAAGATTGAATTGAGAACTAGTTGCGTTTGCATTATTGCGAAGCCGGCCGATACCGTCAACCACCGGCCGGGCGCGCACTTCTGGTCATTCCATCAATAAGTTAACTATCCTCCATCGCAAGATCGACGCGCCCCGCGAGCCCCTGGCAACGTCGTAACCCTACGGAAGTTTGATCTAACAGCGAATAAGAAATATCCTCATTTGCGTCTACTAACGGACGTGCGCACGACTTGATGCCGCAGTCCCGACCTCTCTGGGCACGCCGCTCGGTCAACCAAGAAGACGAAAATGAGCCAATCAAGCCACAGCGCAGCGCGGAACTTCAGAGGTTTCTTTCTAGCTCTTGCAGCCTTCGGCGCCATACTGGTCAGCCCGGTCCTCCGCGCCGCCGAATACCCGTTCGGTTACATCTACACCACCGACACCCAACCCAAGGGGCGATTCGAAGTGGAACAGTGGGTCACCACGCAGCGCGGCCAATCCCGTGGGGACTACAGCAACATGCAATACCGCACGGAGCTCGAATACGGGGTGACGGACAATTTCCAGGCGTCCATCTATGCCAATTACAACTCGGTGAATGCGTTCGCGAACAACCCGGACGGAACCACCGGCGGTCGGTTCGTGCCGGACGACGCGGATCCCGCCGCACGCTACAAGGCTTCCTTCTACGACTCCACTTCGCTCGAATTCATCTGGCGCCTGATGAGCCCCTACAAGGATGCTTTCGGGCTGGCGCTATACCTGGAACCGACCTACGGACCGAAGCGTAAGGAACTCGAAGGCAAGCTGATCGTCGACAAGAATTTCCTCGACGACCAACTCGTGTGGGCGGCGAACCTGGTGGCCGCCCAGGAACAGGAGAAGTATCCCGGCGAGTGGGAGAAGGAGGCCGAGATCCAGGTCCTCACCGGGCTGTCCTACCGGTTCGCACCCCGCTGGAGTGCGGCTCTGGAGTACCGCTATGTGCGCGGCTATTTCGGCAACACGTGGTCGGCGAGTAACCGCGAGTTCGCGGCCCATTTTCTCGGGCCCACGCTGCACTACGCGGACAAGCGCTGGTGGGTCACGTTGAGCTGGCTACCCCAATTGTCCGGCGCCAAGGGTTACACCGCCGACGCTGCGGAAAACGTGATCGATGGGCGCTTCTACAAGGAAAGCTTCGCCCGCAACGAATTCCGTATCCGGGCGGGTTTCTCCTTCTAGCCGGCACCACGCGCCGGTTTGGCCAGCCTACTGACTGGCCGGGGCAGGCGACGGATCCGTGACGAATCCGAGTTTGGTCAGGCCGGCGTTGCGTGCGGCGGACATGATCTCGGCCAGTTTCTGGTAGCGCGTGTTCTGGTCCGCACGCAGGTGCAGTTCCGGTTGCGGCTGCTTGGCGGCGGCTTCGGCCATCTTCGCGGACAGCTGGGCATCCTCGACCGGCTGGTCGTTCCAGTAGACCTTGCCCTTCGCGTCGAGCGACAGCGTCACGGTCTCGGGCTTCTCCGGGTTGGCGGTGCTGGAGGCCTTGGGCAGGTCGATCTTGATGCCGTGGGTGAGCAGCGGCGCCGTGATGATGAAGATGATCACCAGGACCAGCATGACGTCCACCAGCGGCGTCACGTTGATCTCGGACATGGGCTGGTTGCCGCCCTGCTGATCGAAGCTGCCGAAAGCCATGGTCGTATCAGTGCCTCACGGGCGCCCCAGGCCACTGACGCGCCGCCCCGGGGGGCAGAGCGAACGAAGTGAGCGTGGGGGCAGTTTCATTCGTGTCAGGCGGTCTGGGGGCGGGTCGCCGCGGGACGGGGCGCCTCCGGTGCCGCACCGACGTCGACCCGGGCGCCGGTCGCGAGGAAGCCGTGCAGGTCGTGGGCGAAGGCGTCCAGTTGGGCCAGGATCACGCGGTTCACGCGGGTCAGCGCGTTGTAGCCCAACACGGCGGGCACGGCCACGGCGATGCCGAGCGCAGTCATGATGAGCGCCTCGCCCACCGGACCGGCCACCTTGTCGATGGTCGCCTGGCCGCTCGAGCCGATAGCGATCAGCGCGTGATAGATGCCCCAGACGGTGCCGAACAGGCCGACGAACGGCGCGGTGCTCCCGACCGAAGCGAGCAGCGACAGGCCGGTTTCGAGGCGCGACTGGGCGGTGTTGATGCCCTGGCGCAGCGCCCGGGTCACGAATTCCGACAGCGTGAGGGCATCGCCGAGACGGCCGCCCTGGTGGCGCTGATGGTGGGCGGCGGCATTGACGCCGGACAGGACCAGCGTTGCAAACGGGTTGGATGCCTTGTCCTTCAGTCCGTACACGACGTGCGAGACGTTCGGCGCGGACCAGAAGTCGTCCATGATGGTGCGGGCGCTGTTGCGGACGCTCATCACGCGCAGCCCCTTGAAGACGATCACCGCCCAGCTCGCGACCGACATGCAGAGCAACAGCACCAGCACGAAGATGCCAACCGCATCCGTCTGCTGCAGGAAGGAACTGAAGCCGAACGGCTGGGGGTCATGCATGCGGGTTCTCCTCCGGGAAACGGCGGGCCGGGACCCGGCAGGCGGGCAGTTCGGGCGCCGTACCGGCGGGAGCGGCGCTCGCCGGCCAGCCGGTGGATCTACAAATAGGAATTATTCTTATTTTCTAGGGTAGGCCTTGGCCTGTCAAACGGCGGGAGGTGCCGCCCTCAATCGCCGAACATCTTCTGCATGCGCTCGCGACGTTCCTGGGCCTCGATGGTCAGGGTCGCGGTGGGCCGGGCGAGCAGGCGGCGGACACCGATCGGTTCGCCCGACTCGCTGCAGAAGCCGTAGCTGCCGTCGTCGATGCGGCCGAGCGCCTCGTCGATCTTCTTGAGCAGCTTGCGCTCGCGATCGCGGGTGCGCAGCTCGATCGCCTGCTCCTCTTCCTGGGTCGCGCGGTCCGAAGGGTCGCTCGCGGCCTCGGTTTCACGCAGGTGCTCGCTCGTGTCGCGCACGTTCTCCAAGAGTTCCCGCTTGAGGTCGAGGAGGCGCTGGCGGAAGAACGCGAGCTGATCCTCGTTCATATAGTCCTTCGCCGGGGCGGCGAGGAGCTGTGCTTCGGTCAGCGCTTTCTTGGTAGCGGTTGCCATCGGTTATCCCGTGTTGTTGCTCCGTACACGCATCGCGACCCCGGGGTCCGCGAAACGCGAGGGCGGATGTTAAGCGTCTTTTCGTGGCGCGCAAGGGCTATTCCGCAATTTCTGTACAAGTTTTTGACATGTCCCGGGAGCCCCATCCGGGCCGGCTCGGGGCCGTGCGGTAAACTCCCGTGCGAAGTCCCGCGCAAATCCATGATCCGGAAACCCATTCACGTCGAGGTCCGCTTCGACAACGGCGCTTCACCAAAGGTCACCGAGCCGTCGCCGACCGGCGGCACTCCCGCGGTGCGCCGGTCCCCAGCGTACTGGCCGACGGGAGGTCCCATGCGTCGACTGTTCATCTGCGCCACCCTCGCGCTCACCGCGACTGCCGCCCAGGCGGAGTTCGTTTCGTCCAAGACCCTGTCGGACTGGCTGGACTCCGCCGCCAGTACCACCGGCTCGTTCAAGGACACCACGATCGCGCTGGGCTACGTCGCGGCGGTCAACGATCTGCTGGACGGCACCGAGGTCTGTGCGCCGGACAACGTGCGCGGCAAGCGGATGCTCATGGAGATCCGCGGCTGGATGCGCCGCAACCTCGGCAAGTGGGACGACAACGCCGCCATCACGGTGCGCAACGCCCTGACCGATCTCTATCCCTGTTCCGCCGGACAACGATGACAGAACCGATTTCGAATCGCCCGCTACGGGTCGCCATCGCGGGCGCAGGCGCGATCAGCCAGTACCATCTGACCGGCTGGAAGCAGACCGAAGGCGTGGACCTCGTCGCGGTGTGCGATCCGGTGCCCGAGAAGGCCCAGGCGAAGGCCCGCGAGTTCGGCATCCCGAAGACCTACGCCGACTTCGCCGAGATGCTCGCCGTCGAGAAGCCGGACGCCGTGGACATCATCACGCCGGTGGGCACGCACGCACCGCTCACGCGACTGGCCGCGGATGCCGGCGTGCACGTGTGCTGCCAGAAACCGCTGTGCGCGACCGTGGCCGAAGCGCGCGCGCTGATCGACTACGTGGGCGATCGCGTGCGCTTCATGGTGCACGAGAACTATCGCTACCGCCCTCACTATGCGCTGATGCGGCGCTGGGTCGACGAAGGCCGCATCGGCGAAGTGCTGCATGCGCGCATGGTGGTCCGGTCGTCCTCGTGCTTCACCGCCGACGGGTCCGAACCTTTCCTCCTGAAGCGCCAGCCCTACCTGCGGCAGTTCAAGCGGCTGCTGCTGTTCGAGGTGCTGATCCACCAGTTGGACGCGATGCGCGTGATCCTCGGGCCGCTCGAGGTGCAGAGCGCGCGGATCGCGCAGGTGAATCGCGAACTCGCGGGGGAGGACGTGGCGGTCGTGACGCTCGCCGGCCGCAACGGCATGACCGTGGTGCTGGACGGCAATATCTCCGCACCGGGCTATCCGCCCCTGCCCGTGGACCGCTTCGAAGTGATGGGTACGCTGGGCTCGCTCGTCTACGACCGCGACCGCCTGTACTTCGAGGGTTCGCAGGAAGCGCCGGCGCTGTTCGACCTCGCCAAGAACTATCAGATCTGCTTCACCGCCGCGGTGCAGGACTTCGTGCAGGGCCTGCGCACCGGGCAGCCCTTCGGCACCGACCGCCTCGACAACATCCACACTCTGGAGCTGATGGAAGCGTGCTATGTCGCAGCCGGCGTTCGCATCGCCGCCTGATCCGCCGACCAACCCACTTCCCGAAAGAAACAACCTCGTGACCGTGAACCACCGTCGCCGCGTGATCCTTGCGGCAACCACGTTGGCCCTGGCCGGCTGCACCGGCGTGATCCAGCGCTATTCCGCCCCCGAGACGCGGATCAACACGCTGCGCAAGGGCGATCTGCAGGCGGGGGGACTCGCGTTCCTCACGCCTTCCACCGTGACCGGCCAGGAAGAGGACCGGCAGACCCTCGCGCTGCTGTTCACCGAAGCGCTGGCGAAGGAGCGGCCCGATCTGCGCTTAGTGCCGCTACCCGAAGTGCTCTCCGCCGTGAACAAGGCGCAACTGATCGACGACTATCAGCACATGTACGCCGACTACCGCTTCACCGGTGTGTTCAACCGCGCGATCCTGCAGCACGTGGCCGAAGCCACGGGCGCCCGTTACCTCGCGCAGATCAAGCTCGCCCGCTTCGAGCAGGGCGCGAAGTCGCGCTTCGGCATCTTCGGCCTCAACGTGAGCCAGACGCAGTACGCGATCATGCGCCTGTTCCTGCAGATCTGGGACAGCCAGGACGGCAGCGTCGCCTGGGAGGGCATCGACGAGTTGTCCTACTCGTTCGAGACCACGCGCGAGTCGACGGTGACCATGCGCATGGCGGCGCAGGAGGCAGCGAAGGATCTGGGTCCGCGGTTGCCTTGAGGGGTCGAGCAAGCGAGCGAAAGTTTGCTGCTTGCCTCCAACCCTCCCCCGGCAAAGCCTGGCGAGGGAGCCTTACACCCCTTCCCCCACCTTCGGTGGGGTAAGGTTGGGATGGGGGCAAGCAGTGTATGAAAGCCCCCCGTCGCCCGCGCTAGGCAGCACGGATACCGTACCGCCCCGCCCACTTGAGACCGTCGAGCGTCTTCCCCTTCGGCCGATACTCGCAGCCGACCCAGCCTTCGTAACCCAGTTCATCCAGCAGGTCGAACAGGAACGGATAGTTGATCTCGCCCACGTCGGGCTCGTGGCGACCGGGCACCCCCGCGATCTGGATATGCCGGATGCGGCCCACGTTCTCGCGCAGTGTGTCGGCGAGATTCCCCTCGAGCATCTGCATGTGGTAGCAGTCGAGATGCAGTGAGAGGTTCGGGTGCGCGACCGCGTCGATGGCAGCCCGCGCATCTGCAGTGTGGTTCAGGAAATAGCCGTGCATGCCCTGCGTCGTGTACGACGGCCCGTTCGTGACGATGCCGAGGCGCTTGTTGATCGGCTCGATCACGACGTGGATGCCGTGCGGTTCCAGGAACTGCGCGGCATGGCGCAGGTTCGCGATGTACGTCCGCCGGCAGGTCTCGTAGTCCATCCCCGGCCCGACCACGCCGGCCATCACGTGCACCGTCTCGCAGCCGAGCGCCTTTCCGTACTCCACGACCCGCTCCAGGCTCGCGCGGAACTCGGCTTCGCGCCCAGGGATGCACGTCATGCCGCGGTCGCCCGCGTTCCAGTTCCCCATGGGCGCATCGAACAGCACCATCTCGAGGCCGTACTGGTCGAGTCGCCTGCGCAACTCGTCCTTGGGGAAATCGTAGGGCACCTGGAACTCGACACCCTTGAAGCCGGCATTGGCAGCAGCTTCGAAACGGTCGAGGAAAGGGACTTCGGCGAACAGGTAGTGGAGGTTGGCAGCGAACTTCGGCATGGGATGGATCCGTGACCCGTGACTGGTGATACGTGACTGATGCACCGCACTTCGATGGCAACGGCAAGCGACTTACGTTAGCGCATGCACGGTCACCAGTCACGAATCACGGTTCACCAGCTACCGAATTCCAGAGCCACGCCGCTCCGCGCACCCCGCTCGAATCCCCATGTCGGTTGCGCACCAGCCGCGTCGACACGGCATCGGAGAACACGAACCGCCCCCAGCGCTGCGGCACCGCCTCGTACAACGCGTCGACGTTCGACATCCCGCCGCCCAGCACGATCACATCGGGGTCCAGGATGTTGATCACGTGCGCCAGCGAACGCGCCATGCGGTCTACGTAACGGTCGAGGGTCTCGCGGCATACCTCGTCGCCCGCCAGCGCGCGCGCCGAGATCTCGTGGGCAGCCATGCGAGTGCCGGTGGCCCGCTCGTGATCCGCGCTCATGCCGGGGCCGGACAGGTAGGTCTCGATGCACCCGCGTTTGCCGCACCAGCACGACGGGCCCGGCATCTCGAATTCTTCGGACCAGGGCAGCGGGTTGTGTCCCCACTCGCCGGCGATGCCGTTCGGGCCGCTCAAGGGCCGTCCGTGGACCACGATGCCCGCCCCGGTCCCCGTACCCACGATGACGCCGAACACGACGGCGGCCCCGGCGGCGGCACCGTCGATCGCTTCCGACAGCGCGAAGCAATCGGCATCGTTGGCAATGCGCACCGGGCGACCGAGCACGGCTTCGAGATCGGCGACGATCGGCTTGCCGTTGAGCCAAGTGGAATTGGAGTTCTTGAGCAGGCCCGTCACCCGTGACAACGCACCGGGTGTGCCGATGCCGACGCTGCCGCGAGTCCCCACTTCGCCTTCGATCCGCGCCACGCAATCCCGGACTGCATGCAGCGTGGCCTGATAGTCGTCGCGGGGAGCATCGCACCGCCAGCGGGCCAGGGTCTCGCCCGCCAGATCCAGCGCGACGACCTCGATCTTCGTCCCGCCAAGGTCGACCCCGATCCGGATGCCGGTCGACTCACCCACAGCGGTGCAGCGCCGTCATCAGGATGACCGCATGAGCCGAAAAGACCAGATCCAGGCGGGTCCGCTTGAAACAGATCAGCAACAATCGCGCGCCAAAATCGGTCGCCACAGGGGCGCAAACCTCGGCACCGAGCCCGTTCCTCCCATCCATGGCCAGTGACAGCAACCCTCTCCCCGATTCGGTTCCGACCGCGTCCCACCCGCGCGGCGACGGCTTCTTTGCACCGGTCGGCGAGACTTCGCTGGTGGCGGAGCGCGACGCACTATATCGCGACAACCAGTTGCACCGGGAACGCCCGGCCCGGCTGGCAGCGGGCGATTGGGACGGCACGACGCCCGTGTCGGTGCTGGGGCTGGAGCAGATGACCATCAGCCGCCTGTTCCGCGCCGGCATCGTCCGCCTGGCCCAACTCCTGGAAACGCCGGTGGAAGACCTCTGGCGCAGCATCGGCCGCCACGGCATCAACGACATCATGGAGCGGCTCGCCTTGCAGGGGCTCACCCTGCGCCCGCACAACGACTACGAGCGCTGGCGTCTCGGCCTGGTGGAACCGCAGCAGATCGCCCTGGCCGTCGCCCCCGATCGCCCGGTGACCGACCTCTGGCCGCATCTCGGCCTGGCCCTCACCGATCTGCTGCAGAAGCGCGGGCGCTTCCGCGTCGCCGATCTCGCGCCGCGCGACCAGGAGGAGTTGCTGCAACTCTACCGCCTGGGCAAGAGTAACCTGCGCAAGATCCAGACAGTGCTGGAACAGATCGCCCCAAGGGCCGACGGTGCCTGGCGGGAACGCATCGACCGTGCCCTGCGTCTCATGGCAGCCCGCAACGCAGGACGAAACAGCTCCGCTCGTGGCGCGGCACCGCTGCGCCTCATCGAAGAATCCGACGGGTCGGCCTGACCCGTCAGCAGCATGCCCTTCCGAAAGGAGCTTCACCATGCCCGATTTCGATCCGTCCCGCACCCCGAATTGGGCCGACTACATCGACTCGCTCCACGTCTTCAATCCGCAGTGGCTGGTGCGCGCGCGCCGGGCCTCGGGGACCCTGCACCCCAAGGACGAGTTGCTCGCGGGTCACCCGTTGCACGCGGGCGAGGAGCATGCCGACCAGCGCCCCGCCGCTGACTGCTGATCGGTCGTCGTCGCCACGGCCCCGCGCTGCCCGAGGGCGGCGCGAGCGGCGATCAGAAGGTGATCTGACCGCCGACGAAGAACGTGGTGACGTCGTAGTCCAGGTTTACCCGGTTGCTCGTCCGCATGTCGTAGGACAGCGTGGCGCTGATCTGGGCGTTGCGCAGCGGCGACCAGATCACCGTTCCCGAGAGTGAATTGATGTCGTCCTTGCGGGTCGGCTGCGGGTTCACGAGAAAGTTCGGATCCCCGAGGAACTCGCGGACACTGTATTGGTAATTCGCCTGCAGGGCGAGCTTCTCGCTCACGGCGTAGCTCGGACCGATGCGGACTCCCTGGGTCAGGATGTAGCTCGCCGTGATGTCCTGGTAGTCGCCGATCTCGCGGAAGACCGCCGCATTGAGGCCGACGATGCCCGAGGGACTGTAGACCGCCGTCAGGCGGCCCGTGATACCCGAGAAGTTCCGCTGCGAGATCTGGTCGTGCAGGCGGTTCGTCCAACCCAGTGCACCGCTCAGTTTGGACTGCCCGCTGTAGCGCCAGTCCACCGTGCCTTCGAGCGTGTACTGGCGGTAGCTGTTGTCGACCGTGGAGCCGGCCACCACCTGACGATTCGGAAACCGGCCATCGATCATCCGGAAGTTGACCCCGAGGAAGTTGTCCCCGCCCTTGCTGTAGCGCCGTGATCCGAATTCGTAGACGTTGTCGTTGCGATCGGTCGTCGCGAACGAAGCTGCGCTGTTCCTCAACTGGGTGTTACGGACGGCGGCCCGCAGCTTCCAGTCCGACGCGATGCGATACATGCCGCTCGCGAAGTACTCGTCGGTGTTGCGGATGTTGCGCACGTTGAAGTTCACGTCCGCGAAACTGCCCAGCGCCTGGTAGTGAGCAATACCGACGTCGCCATCCCAATCGGACCCGACCACCCAGTTCCACGTGCCGCGCAGGTTGTACGAGACGTAGTCGAGGTTGTCGTACGTCGCGTACATGTTGTCGGTCGCGTTCGCACGGATCGTGAACATCTGCCGGCTCACCGGGATGTCCGCGTCGAGACCCGCGCGCAGGCCGAGGATGTTGTCGCTGCGCTGGCCGTTCTTGAGGAAGGGCAGTTGCGAATCCGGGATGCGGTCGTCCAGGTAGAACAGGTTCGACACGTAGGTGTAGTTGAGGCCTACGCTGGGCCGGATGCGATCGCCTTCGAGGGCCGGTGCCCGACCGGGCGCCACCACCGACAGCACGCCTGCCACCACCGCCGCGCGGCGCACCGCCGTCCTGCTCGTCATCGTCTAGATCGCCCGGTCTACCAGAACTGCCAACTGCCAGTATAGAGGACCCATGCGCCCAGGAGGCCGTTGGTGATGGCGTGCGCGATGATCGGCACCCAGAGATTGCCGGTGAGGCGGTACAGCCATCCGTAGGCGAGTCCGGCGATGAGGCCGGCAAACCACAGGTGATGTTCCACGGCGAAGACGATCGATGACAGGGCCAGCGCTTTCAGACTGACCACAGTCGGCGACACCGTGAGGAACGCCGGCTTGTCGATCCAGCGCATCACGAACGAGCGCCAGAACAGTTCCTCCATCACCGGCACCACCAGCGCTGCACCGGCAATGCGGAACAGCGCGAGCGCCACGTTGACCCGGCCGTCGTCGCGCGGATCGAAGCCCTTGCCGCCTTCGCCGAGGGTCATCCACGACGCGTCGAGATGGATCCAGAGCACAAAGACGATGAGCCCGACGATGAAGGCGAGCGACCAATGGCCGCCGCTCAACGAGCGCAGGCGAGGGAGTTCCTCGTAGCGCCGCCAGAAGTACACCAGTGCGGCCGCCACGAGCCCCACCTGCACGGGATAGAGCCAGCGCGTGTCGAGGCCATCGGCAAGCGGCCCTATCGCGAGGAAGACGATATAGAGCGCGAACGGGACGACGCGCGGCACTGCGGGATGGTCGAGCCGGAAGGTGGCCATGACGAATGAGCTTTGAACGCCGGAAGCGTGCCCGGGGGCGCGCGAACCGCCGGATTATGGCAGAGGCCGGCGACCGGTCATCACTGGCGGCACGGGACTTCCACGCGGGCCTCGTCGGCCCGGTCGCGGTATTCCTCGAGGAGCTTTTCCACTTCCACCTGCCGTAACCCGGTGAAGGGCTCCTTGCGCTTGACCGAGTCCCAGAAGCCCTGATGCCGATACTTCACAACGAGTTCCGTGGCGACACCGTAGAGCTTCAGGTTCTTGTCTTCGCACACGCGGATCGAGCGCGACTGCTGAGCCGCCACCTGGCGCGCCGCCGCCAAGTCCTTTTCCGTTGCCGCCAGAGCATCACGAGTGCGTGCCAGTTCCGCGAGGGCAGTCTTCAATCTGCTTTCGGTATCGGCGGCACGAGTGGTCAAAGCGTCCTTGTCCCTTTGCAAGGCTGTGCGTTCCTTCGCGGCGGCGTCGAACTCCGCCTGCAGGTCGTCGGCACGCTTGCGCTCGCGCGCGATCGCACCGGAGACTTTGGCGCTCTGCGCCCGGGCCGCCTTGGCATCCGCCTCGGCCTTGGCCTTCTCCTGTTCGAGAACTGCCTTGGCGTCTTCCGCCTGCTTCTGGGCGGCCTGAGCGCGGCGCAGCAGTTCGCGCTCGCGCGCAGCCTGCTTGTTCGGCTCCTGCTGGCCGAACGCCGGGCTGCCGGCGAGCACGAACGCCGCGATCGCAAGGGTGACGATGCGCTTCATGGCTAGAACCGGACGTTGAAGTCGGCCTGGAACACGTCGATGGCGAGGGGCAGTCGCGCGCTCGTGCCGTTGCCGATGGCCGGACCGGTGATCTCGTTGCCGGACAGGTAGCGCAATCGGAGGAAGACGTTGCGATCGAGCCCGTAGAAGCCGCCGATGAAGTAGCCCTTGGTGTCGGTGCCGCCGAGGTAGAAGTCGGAATCGGTGAAGGCATCGAGCACGGCATCGCGTTCGAGGTAGCGATAGCCCACGAACACCTGCCAGTCATGCAGCTTGCGGATCGCATCGGCACCGATCGTGAGGCGTGCCTGATAACCCGTCGTACGCGGTTCGATGTCGACGCCGGTGCGCGCGAGGATCTCGCCGCGGTCGAAGCCGATGTTCTTGGCGAAATCGGCGGCGAGCTTGAAGAACACAGGATCGAAGCGGCCGAGTTCCACCTCGCCGCCGATGTTGAGGATCCGGTACTTGGGCGCCAGTGCGAACGCCGCCGGGTTGCCCGTCCCGAAATTGATGTCGAAGAGCGTGTTGCCCTTCTGCGTGAAACCCGGCAGCGTCCAGTTGTTCGCGGTGGGTTGCAGGATCGTGTTGGGCCTGCCCCATGTGTTCAGATAGTCGAACAGCGCGACTGCTCCTTTCGCGCGCATCGTCGCATCCGGCTTCCAGTCGACGCCGCCCTGCGCACCGAAGAGCCACTTGTCCTGCGGATTGGGGGTGGTGGTCGTCGGCGAGAATTGCTGCAGGGGGAACGCACCCAGAGTCACGAATCCGGTGGTGGTGGGAGAGAACCGCGGTTTGAAGGTGCCCGCTATGCCTTCGAAGTTGAGGTCCTCGTCCCACACGAGGTCGGTGGGCCAGAACCACGGGTTGGGCGTGCGCCCCGCCATCACGCTCCAGCGCTCGCTCGGGTCCCATTTGAGGTACGCGCGGTCGAGGACGATCTGCTGGCTGCTGAAACTGCCACCGAGCGTCGTGTTGGTGGAGACGGGATTGTTGAGGTTGCCGGTGGAAAGGCGGAACCCGGCGCCCAGGGTCTCCGTGATCTTCGCGAGCATCCCCAGGCGCGCCCGGATGCGCCAGAGGTCGACGTCCTGCTGCGTGTTCTGGATGTTGCTGCCGGTGAACGCGTTGTAGTCGAACGGCGAAACGTTGCCCTGCTGGTAGTACTCGCCTTGATAGCGCAAGCGCAGATCGCCCTCCCACACGATGCGGTCGATCCACTCGGGCAGCGCGCCGGGCTCGGCCCAGCGTTCCGCCTTCGCCTGCGCCAGCACTTCCTGCTTTACCTGCTCCTTGATCTCGGACTTCACGGTCTCCGGCACATAGGGCACGCGGACGGTCTGACCGCGGCGCCGGCGTGAAGACGTGGACGAGGGGTCTTCGACGTCGGGCGGTGGTCCCTCGGCGGTCGTCTCGGGTGCCGGGGGCGGAGGCACTGCCTTCGGTCTCGGAATCACGTCGGCAAGAGCTCCCCGGTCGGACTCCGGCAGCATCGCTTCGGCCCTTTCCTTGGTGAGCACGCCCTCCTGCACCAGCGCGCGGATCAGATTGACCGTGGTCGAGCGCACCTGTTCCAGCTGGGCCTTCTCCTTCTGCAGTTGCGCCTGTGCCGCCTGCACCGCGGCATCCGCCGGGGGCTGCGCAGGTGCGCCCGGCGCGGCAGCCGTCGGCGCAACCGAGTTCGGTGCCGGTTTGGCCGCAGCGGGTTTGGCCGGGGGCTTCTTCTTCGGTGCCCCGCCTGCCAGCGGCGTCGGCGGCGTCTGGGCCAGCGCGCCGGCACCGAGCAGCAGAAAAGTCGCTGCGATGAAAGTCTGGAACGGTCTCATGGGTCTCGTTTTCGTCGCACGGGTCCCTGCGGGCACCCGCATCTACACACGCCGCGGGATCCGCGGCGACTACAGGTCACCCCGCGTTGCGCGAGGTGAGGCGCAACTTGACCGGCTGCGGCATCTCCGGCGGCGGCGGCGACTTGAGGCGCGGCGAGTCGGCAAGTGCCAGCCGGATGGTCTCGTCGATCTCGCCGTTGCCCGTGCCGCCGGCGATCTCGACGCGGTCGATGCCACCGGCCGCGTCGAGCCACACCTTCACGACGGCCTTGTATTGCGCGCTTTTCAGTTTCTCGTTCTTGAGCAACGCTTCCTGCAGCTGCGCCTGCAGCATGTTGGTGAAGAACGCGAATTGCGCGCGATTCACACCCCCGCCACCGCTCTCGCCGATCGTGGTGATGTCGCGGCCGCCTTTGTTCGCGGCAAGACCGAAGCCGTCGCCGGCGCCGCTGCCTTCGGCGTCTAGCCCCAGCTGCTGGCCCGGCGGCGGCTCCCCCTGCGCCTGCTGCGGCTCCGGCTCGGGATCCGGCAGCTTTACTTCCTCCTTCTTCATCTCCGGCTCCGGAGGCTTCTCCTCCGGCTTGGGTGGCGGAGGCGGAGGAGGCGGACGCAACACCGCGATGGTCTGAACCGGCGCCCTGCGCGGTTTACCGTCGTCCGACAGCAGGCTCTTCAACGCGAACGCGAGCACCGACACCGAGGTGAGCAACCCCACTCCGATGATCGTGTACTTCATCCAGCCCTTGGCGCGTTCATTTCCCATCGTGTCGGCCCCTCACTTGACGATGCGCGCGGTCACGAGACCGAGCTGGGTGATTTCCAGGCGGCCGCAGAGGTCGAGCACGTTGATGACCTTCTCGTACTGGACCTTCGAGTCGCCCTTGATGACGACCGGAAAATTCGGCGTCGCGGCCTTGAACTGCGTGAGTCGCTGCTCGAGCTCGGCCATCGTCACCGGATAGGTGTCGAGGAACACGCGGCCGTCCTCGGTGATGGTGATGGCCTTGGTGGTCGGCTTGGCGAGGCTCGGCGTGTTGCTCGCCTTGGGCAGGTTGACCTTGATGCCCTGTACCGATGCCGTGGTCATGATGATGAAGATGACCAGCAGCACGTACGCGAGATCGAGCATCGGCGTGACGTTGATCTCGTCGTACGGTTCGTTGCCATCGGAGACCTTCGCCGACATGGCGTCAGGCCTCCCGCAGGGCCGCCCCGAGGGTGGCCTGCGCCCCCTCGAGGGGCAGCGACCAACGGAAGCGCGGGGGCTGTCCCATTTCTCTAGGCCGAGTAGTTCTCGGCGATCTTCGCGATCAGTTCATCGGCGAAGACCTGCTGGTCGGCGACGATGCTCTTCACGCGTGCCGCGAGATAGTTGTAGCCGAACAGCGCCGGGATCGCCACGCCGAGACCGGCCACCGTGGCCACCAGCGCTGCGGCAATGCCGGGAGCGATCGAGTTCACGTTTACGTCGCCCACCGCAGCGATGGCCGCGAACGTGATCATCACGCCCACCACGGTGCCGAGCAGTCCGAGGAACGGCCCGCCGGAGATGGCGATGGTGAGCAGCACCATCTGGCTGTTCAGCCGCGCGTTCTCGCGGACGATGCCGGCATCGAGGCTCGCTCGGATCGCATCGATCGCCTGAGGGGTCAGGTTGCGCGCGAGCTTACGGGTCTCGTAGAGTTCGAAGCGATGGTGCAGCTCGCGCATGCCGATCTGGTACAGACGGTAGATCGACGAGCCCGCGAGTTTGCGGTCGCCACCCTGCTCGAGCTTGGTGAGATCGCCGGCGAGCCCCTGGAACCGCGTGAGGAAGTTCTTGTTGGCACCGTCGGTGCGCGCGAGGAACACGCCCTTCACGAGCATCACCCAGAAGCTGATCACCATCATCACCATGAGGATGCCGATCACGATCCAGCCGTCGAGCGTCACCGCACCGAGGAGGATGGTGAAATACGATGCCCCCCCTTCGCCGTCGGCCGACTCGCCCTCGGCCGCCACCGTGACCAGCCTGGCGCCTTCGCCCTGTGAAGCAGCCTGTGCCTGAAGCCACGCACCAGGGCGCTCGATATTGGAGAACTGCAGTTCGTCCAGTTCGCCCTTGAAGTTCGTGCCGACGACGACGTCACCCCCGAGATCGACCGCCTTCGCATTCGCGCTGCCCGCTTCCTTGCCGTCCACGTACAGCACGAGCCGATCCGACAACGTCACCGCAACATGCCGCCAAACGCCGGGCGCGAGATCGATCTTCGCCGTTTCCTGCCCGAAGGCTCGGGCGAAGATACGCCCCTGCTCGTAGACCACCTGAACGCCGCCGTTGCCTTCCTGGTGCGAATACAACAGCGCGTTCTGCGCGGCGTCGGCGGCCTTAACCCACGCACTGAACGTGAATCCGCCGGACGAGAGCTTGAGGCCGGGCTGGCCGCTCCAGACGAGGCGGGCCGCACCATTAAAGATACCGGCACCATCGGCCAGGCCAGTAGGCCCGTAGGCCACGCTGCGTACCGCGGGCGAGTGCCCATAGGTCGTGGAGTCCTTGAACGCAGCGTCCTTGTCGGCGAAGTGCACGACCACCGTCTGGCTGCCGTCGTACGTGGTCTTGCTGTCGGAAGCCGGTGCCGCCTTCTCGTTGCCGTAGTAGACCCAGATCGTGTTCGTGGTCGCGTTGGGCACGAGGTTCGGAACCGTGACCCAGACCAGCGCGAGTTCATTGACGCCGTCGAACAGTTCGACGTGGAACTTGAGCGGCGTCTTGTCGTCGCCGTCGATGAAGCGCAGGTCCTTCCCGTCCATGTCGGCTTCCGCGAACGGGAAGTTGCCGGTGTGCAGGCGAACCAGCACCGGAACGTTGGTCGCGGCCGCGGCGAGGTTCGCACCCGCGGCCGACGTATCAAGCGTGATCTTCTTGCGGGCGTTCCAGTCCTGGTTCCACCAGGCGTACGACATCGACGGTACAGCCAACACCCAGGCGGCCGCGCACAGCAGCAGCAATCGTTTCATCGTTCGTCAATGCCCGTTGTAGTCCGGCGGTCTCTCCGAACGAAATTCTTGCGGCGCCGTATTGCATGGGAGTTAACGTTCCATGACGCACCCATACTCCGTCCGGCTCATCGCTTGCGCCGGCGCTCCTCCTCGTCGTCGCCGAGGCCGATCACCTCGACGGTGAGGAACGACGGCGCCGTCGAAGTTGCTTTCTTGCCGACGTCGTCCGAGGTCTGCTGCATGACCTTTTCTGCAGCCTTGGTGGCGTCGGAGGCAACGTTCGAGACACCTGTAAGACCGGCCGCAAGGCTCGACGTCTGCACCACCGGCACCCCCACCGAAACACCGCCGACACGGATGTTGTCGGCACCGACCACACGCAGCGCTGCGATGTTGAGGTTGCCCGCTACTCGGATACCGGCGTCGCCCGCATTCACCTCGCCGCGAGGTGCGATCAGGTCCACGTCACCCGGTACCACCCCCTCCTTGGCGAGCAGCACCCCGATGCCGCTGCCCTGGATCGACTGGGTGATGTCGAGCGTGAACTTGCCGTCGCGATCCACTTTGAGCTGCGGCGGCGGCGTCGACGCTGCCGTCTTCGCGCCCTTGCCCGCGTCGATGTTGCCCTCGGACGACCAGATGAGGATGTCGCCGCCGCCCAGTGTGAAGACGCGCGACGCGTTGACCAGGAAATCGCCGCGCGAGTAGGCACGGATGCTGCCGCCGTCGATGGTGATGACGCCCAGCTGAGCGGCGTCCTTGCGAAACTGTCCGGTGTTGGCGAGACCGGCGTTGATCACGCCGCCCGGGGCGAACATCTCGATGTCGCCGCCAGCCTCGGTCTTGATCTGGCTGAAGAACAGATTGATGTCGCCGCCGTAGGCGAGTGCCTGCCCGGCCACGTCCTTCGGCGGGAACAGACGCTCTACGGCGAGATAGCCGCGCGAATAGTCGCGCGTGGCGGAGGCTTCGCGACCGGATGCCCGAAGCTCCTCGAAGAAGACTTGCCGTGCACTCTCGGCCCGGCGTGCCGGTGCGAGCGCATCGACCTCCGATTGCAGGGTGGTCCGACGCGCCGCGATGAGCCGCTGGCGCTCGGCGGGGTCGGTCTCCGCCAGGGCACGCGTAAAGGCGTCGACACGGGACTCCACCACGAGCGTGCGAAAGTCGGGCAACGTGACGCCGCCGGTCATGGCAGGAAATCCCGCACCGACGACGATGCGGGCCCCGCCCTCAGGCAGGAACGGATTGTCGAGATTGCCGCGGGTGATCAACCCCGAGGACGCGGCGAGATCGACGTCGTCGCCGGCGATGACCTCGAGCGTGCCGGGACCACTCAACCGGATCGCGTTGGTGTTCGCGAGCGGCACGCCACTCGGCAACCGCTGGGTGCTGTAAGTCACGGTCCGGCCGGCGATGAA
>JAIESW010000045.1 GCA_019745565.1 Burkholderiales bacterium | reverse complement strand
ATGCCGCGCTGGGCCTTGTCGACGTCGTAGTCGCACTTCTGCAGCAGCTTCTGGATGATGTTCTCGACGTCCTCGCCGACGTAGCCGGCTTCGGTCAGCGTCGTCGCATCGGCCATCACGAACGGCACGTTGAGCAGGCGCGCCAGGGTCTGGGCGAGCAGCGTCTTGCCCGAACCGGTGGGGCCCACCAGCAGGATGTTGCTCTTGGCGAGCTCGACGTCGTCCTTCTTGGAGAGCGTCTTCAGCCGCTTGTAGTGGTTGTAGACCGCCACCGACAGGATCTTCTTCGCCTGGTCCTGGCCGATCACGTACTGGTCGAGGATGCCCCGGATCTCGGTGGGCACCGGCAGGTCGGACTTGGCGCCCTTGGTGGCCGCGTCGCCGTGGGTTTCCTCGCGGATGATGTCGTTGCACAGCTCGATGCACTCGTCGCAGATGAACACCGAGGGACCGGCGATCAGCTTGCGCACCTCGTGCTGGCTCTTGCCGCAGAACGAGCAGTAGAGGAGTTTCTCTCCGGCAGACTTTTCCGACATCGTGGGCCTTGCTCCCGCGCTAGATCACTACTTCAGAACGCCACAGGGGCGTACCGTTCCCGCCGTTCATCAAACGTCCGCCCGATTGGCGAGGACTTTGTCCACCAGGCCGTACTTCACCGACTCGTCCGCACTCAGGAAGTTGTCACGATCGGTGTCTTTTTCAATCGTCGCAATATCCTGGCCAGTGTGCTTCGCCATCAGCGAATTGAGGCGCTCGCGCAGGTAGAGGATCTCGCGGGCGTGGATTTCGATGTCCGAGGCCTGACCCTGGAAACCGCCCATGGGCTGGTGGATCATCACGCGCGAGTTGGGCAGCACGAAGCGCTTGCCCTTGGCCCCGGCAGCGAGCAGGAAGGCCCCCATGCTGGCCGCCTGCCCGATACAGAGCGTCGACACGTCGGGCTTCACGAACTGCATCGTGTCGTAGATCGCCAGCCCCGCCGACACCGAGCCGCCGGGCGAGTTGATGTAGAAGAAGATGTCCTTGTCGGGATTCTCCGACTCCAGGAACAGGAGCTGGGCCACGATCAGGTTGGCCGTGACGTCGTTGACCGGCCCCACCAGGAACACCACCCGCTCCTTGAGCAGGCGCGAGTAGATATCGTAGGCCCGTTCGCCCCGGCCGCTCTGCTCGATGACCATGGGGATCAGGCCGAGCGCCTGCGGGTCCCACGGGGAGCGGGCGCCCATCGGATCGGAATTCATCGGATTGCCCCAGTTCATTGCGCGTTCCCCATCAGTTGGTCGAAGGCGGTGGGCTGATCCACCACCTTGGCGTGTTTCAGCACCCAGTCCACCACGTTGTTCTCCAGCACGACCGCCTCGACCTCGCGAACGCGGTCGCCGGACTGGTAGTACCAGCGGACGACCTCTTCCGGATGCTCGTAGCTCTCAGCGTAGTCCTCGATCATGGCCTTCACCTGATCGGGTTGCGCCTTGATGTCGTTCTGCTTGACCAGCTCGTTCAGCACCAGGCCGATGCTGACGCGGCGACGCGCCTCGGGCTCGAAGGCCTCGCGCGGCATGTTCATCGCGTCTTCCTTCATGCCGCGCCCGCGAAGGTTGTCCGCCATCTGCGCCATCAGCCGCTCGATCTCCATGTCGACCAGCGCCTTGGGGATTTCCAGGGTCGCCGATTCCAGTAACGACTTCAGCGCCTGATCCTTGACTCTGGCTTGCACCCGGCGCTTGACCTCGCGCTCCAGGTTGGACCGCACGTCGGCGCGCATCTTGGCGAGATCGCCGTCTTCTACGCCCAGACTCTTGGCGAATTCCGCATCTACTGCGGGCAGTTTCTGTTCCTGGACCTTGTGCAGGGTGACCTCGAAGACGGCCTTCTTGCCGGCGACCTCGGTCCCATGATAGTCCGCGGGAAAAGTGAGTTCAAACGACTTGGTCGCACCGGCGCTCATTCCGATCAGCGCCGTCTCGAAATCGGCCAGCAACCGGCCTTCGCCGAGCACGACGCTCTGGCCCTCGGCAGTGCCGCCGTCGAAAGGCACACCGTCGATGGTGCCTTTGTAGTCGATCACGACGACGTCGCCTGCGGCGGCCGCGCGATCGACTTCCGCATAGCTCACGCGCTGCTTGCGCAGCACCTCGATGGTCTTGTCCACTTCCGGCTCGTCCACGGTGACCACCGGCCGCTCGATGGTGGTCGCCGCGAGGTCGCCGATCTTCACTTCCGGGAAGATCTCGAAGGTGGCCGTGAACTCGAAATCGGCGGCAGCCTCGCCGCCGGGCTGCGCCTCGATGCGCGGATAGCCGGCCACGCGCAGGTTCTTCTCGCGCACCGCCTCGCCGAAGGTGCGCTCCACGGTGTCGCCCAGGACTTCCTGGCGCACCTGCGAGCCGAACTGCTGCACCACCACCTTCATCGGCACCTTGCCGGGCCGGAAGCCGTGCAGCTTGACCGTGCGCTGGAGGCGCTTCAGGCGGTTCTCGACTTCGTTGTTGATCTGATTGACCGGAACGGCGACCTTCAGGCGGCGTTCCAGGGTACTCAAGGTTTCCAGACTGGCTTGCATGCGGCGGACTCTTTTTTCGATCGGAGGGTTACACGCACCAGAGACCCCGGCGGACCTCCACCCGCGGCAACGACCGGCTCGAACGGAATTCGAGGGAACGATGCCTGGCAGGAAGCAGCGGGTTGGAGCGGTCCGCCGGAGTCTCTGGTGCGAAAGGGGGGACTCGAACCCCCAAGCCTTGCGGCGCTGGAACCTAAATCCAGTGCGTCTGCCAATTCCGCCACTTTCGCGCTGACCGCATTCTAGTACACTCCACCCGCCCTCGCACCCGGCAGCCTCGCCGACCGCTTTCAACCTTCTGAACCGCAACATCTTTTCGGGGTGGGCATCGTTCCCATGGGCGTCGGCCACTACGAGAATTTCCCGGTCGCTTCGATCATCCTGCCGGCACGGCTCCGGGAGCCCGTGACCTGGATCTACCGGTTCGCCCGAGAAGCCGATGACATCGCCGACGAAGGCGACCTTTCGCCGCAGCATCGCCTCACCGCCCTGGCCGACCGCAACGCCGACCTCGACCGGATCGAGCGGGGCGAGGAACCCCGCCTCGATCTCTACCACGGGGTCGCCGCGACCATCCGGGCGCATCGCTTGCCGATCCAGCTCTTCCGCGATCTGCTCGATGCGTTCACCCAGGACGTCACGACCACGCGCTACGCCACGTTCGCCGATGTGCTGGATTACTGCCGACGTTCCGCGAACCCCGTGGGCCGCCTGCTCCTGCACCTCGAAGGCGAACTCGCCCCGAAGAGTCTCGAGTATTCGGATTGCATCTGCAGCAGCCTGCAACTCATCAACTTCCTGCAGGACATCGAAATCGACTACCGCAAGAATCGCATCTATCTGCCGCTCGACGACATGAAGCGCTTCGGCATCGACGAGCCGCGCATTGCGCGCGGCGACGTGAGCGGGCCGTGGCGCGAATTCATCCACACCCAGATCGCCCGGGCGCGCGACATGCTGCTCGCCGGCGCGCCCCTCGGCCGCGTGTTGCAGGGCCGGTTCGGGCTGGAACTGCGCCTGATCGTCGCCGGCGGCGAGCGCATTCTCGAGAAGCTGGCACGCATCGACGGTGACGTCTTCCGCCGTCGTCCGGTACTGCGGGCGCCCGATTGGCCGCTCATGCTGATGCGCGCCCTGCTACGGTAGGATGACTTCCCCCCGATGGGCCTGCGGCCCTTCCCCCCGAGGGGGCCAGCCCGCTTGGGGCGGCCCTGCGCAGGCTGCGCCATGACGCCCGACGAATACTGCCAGCGCAAGGCCGCGCAGAGCGGCTCCAGCTTCTACTACAGCTTCCTGTTCCTGCCGCCTCCTCAACGACGCGCGATCACCGCGCTGTATGCGTTCTGCCGCGAGGTGGACGACACGGTCGACGAGACGAGCGACCCGATCGTCGCGCGCCGACGCCTCGACTGGTGGCGTACCGAGATCGCCGCGGTCTTCGCGGGAGAACCGCAGCATCCGGTGGCGCGCGCATTGCAGCCGATCGTGCGCGACACGAATCTTCCGCAGGAGCGGTTCCTCGAGATCATCGACGGCATGCAGATGGACCTCGACTACAACCGCTATCCGGACTTCCCGACCCTCGAGGTCTATTGCTACCGCGTCGCCGGCGTGGTGGGTCTGCTGTCGGCCGAGATCTTCGGCTACCGCAATCCCGCGACGCTCGACTACGCGCGCAACCTCGGGCTCGCCCTGCAGCTCACCAACATCGTGCGCGACGTCGGGGAAGATGCGCGCCGCAACCGCATCTACCTGCCGCTCGACGAGATGGCCCGGCATGGCGTCGCGGTGGACGACGTCATCCTGTTTCGCGAAACCGACGCGCTCGAGCGGTTGCTGGCCGAACAGGTCGAGCGCGCGCGCGGCTACTACGCGAAAGCGTGGTCGCTGCTGCCGCAGGAGGATCGCAGGGCGCAGCGCGCCGGCATCGTGATGGGCGCCATCTACGAACGGCTGCTCGACGAGATCGCCGCCGAAGGAAGGCGCGTGATGAACGAGCGCGTGACGCTGACGCCCCTGCGCAAACTCTGGATCGCCTGGCGCACCTGGATCCGGGCTTCGTGAGAGTCGCGATCGTCGGTGGAGGTTGGGCCGGGCTGGCCGCCGCGGTGACGCTCGCGGATGCCGGCATTCCCCATACGGTGTTCGAAGCCGCGAAGACCCTCGGCGGTCGGGCCCGTCGCGTCGACATCGACGGGCGCGTTCTCGACAACGGCCTGCACATTCTCCTCGGTGCGTATCGCGAGACGCTCGCGCTGGTACGGAAGGTGGCGCCGGGGAGCGAACCGTTCCGGCGGCTGCCCCTCACGCTCGAGATCGCCGATCGGTTCCGGCTGACCTGCCCGAGACTGCCGGCACCGTTTCATCTCGTCGCGGGGCTCGCTCGCGCCCATGGGCTGAGTTGGAGCGATCGATACGCCGCCGCACGCTTCATGGTCGCTCAACGCGCAGCAGGGTTTCACGCGCATGCCGGCGAAACCGTGGCAGCCCTGCTCCAGCGCACGCGCCAGCCGCGCCGAAACCGCGAATACCTATGGGAGCCGCTGTGCGTCGCCGCCCTCAACACGCCGCCCGCGGAAGCGGACGCGCAGGTGTTCCTGAACGTGGTGCGCGACGGGTTGAATGGCTCGGGGGGCGCGAGCGACCTGGTGCTGCCCACGACCGACTTCAGCGCGATGTTGCCCGACCCTGCGGCTGCCTACGTCACCGCGCGCTCGGGAACCATCCGCACCGGCTGCACGGTGAAATCGGTCGTACGCGGACCGGATGGATTCACGGTTCGAACCAGCGACGATGCGCTGTCTTGCACGCACGTGATCTGCGCGACGGATCCGGCCCGGGCCGGATCCGTGTGGAACGAACTGCCGGAACTCGCGGTGCTCGGTGCGACCCTCGACCGGTTCCGCTACCTGCCGATCGTGTCGATCTACCTGCAGTACGCCGGCACCGTCGGCCTGTCGTCGCCCATGCTCGGCTTCGTCGAAGGTCCGGCGCAATGGGCTTTCGATCGAGGCGCCTTGTGCGGGCAACACGGCTTGATCGGTGCCGTCGCGAGCGCGGCGGTCGACATCGATCGCATGTCGGCCGATTCGTTGGCGGCAGCCGTCGACAGCCAATTGCGGCGGCACATCCCCGGGCTGCCGCCACCCGAATGGCAGCGCGTCATCACCGAGCGGCGCGCCACGTTCGCGTGCGTGCCGGGCCTCTCGCGCCCCCCTCAGAGGACACCATTGCCACGATTCCACCTGGCCGGCGACTACACCGCGAGCGACTACCCGGCGACGCTCGAAGCCGCCGTGCGCAGCGGCATCGCCTGCGCGCAGGCGGTGCTGGAGGACCGATGATCGATCCGCGGACCTACGCTGCAACACCCGACCTGCTGCGCGATCGGGTGATCCTCGTGACCGGTGCCGGGCGCGGCATCGGCCGTGCGGCCGCGCTCTCGTTTGCCGCGCACGGCGCGACCGTCGTCCTGCACGGTCGCGATACGGATCGCCTTGCGGCCGTCTACGACGAGATCGAAGCGAACGACGGCCCCTCGCCTGCGGCGGTGCCGCTCGACTTCGAAACGGCCGGACCGCGCGAGTTCGACGAACTCGCCGGCGCCATCGATCGGGCCGTCGGTCGTCTCGACGGCATCCTGCACAGCGCCGTGCATATGGAACGGCTGGCGCAGGCGGAAACCATCGACCAGGCGGCCTGGACGCGTCTGCTGCGCGTGAACTTCACCGCCCCGCTCGCGCTGACCCGGGCCTGCCTGCCGATGCTGCGACGGGCCCCCGATGCTTCTGTGATCTACACGTCGGACAGTCACGTTGCAGCACCCACCGCCTACTGGGCCGGCATCGCCGCGCCGAAGGCAGCGCTGATGGCCGCGATGCGGGCCCAGGCGGACGAGTGGTCGCAGCATGCGCATCTGCGCATCAACGCCGTCGTCCCCGGACCGGTGGCGTCGCCGGCACGCGCGTTCACGCATCCGGGTGCATCGCCCGCGACCTTGCCACCGCCCGAGTCGATTCTGCCGACGTATCTGTGGCTGATGGGTCCCGAGAGTCGGGGCGTGTCCGGGCAGGTCTTCGACTGCTCCCGGTTGCTGAGCTAAAAACTAAACCTCTGAACGCGGCGGACGCGGCGGACGCGGCGGGCGCGGCGGAAACCTGTACGGCCTGAGGCTTTTGATTTACACCGCGTCCGCCGCGTTGATCGCCTTTCCGCCCCCCCCTCTACGACTGAGGCTGCAGAATTCCCCGAACCCGTTCGGGCAAGGGCTTCGACTTCCCCGAGGCGATGTCGATCCACACCAGCACCGCCTCCCCGGTCGAGTACACCACCGAAGGATCGCTCTCCGATCGCATGGTGTGCTCGAGCACGAAGCTCGAATTGCCCACCTTTCCGATCCGCAGTTCGATCGCCACGTCCTCCGGATAGAGCGCCGGCTTCACGAACCGCGTCTCGATGTTCGCGAGGATCGGCCCCTCGCCCTCGTCGCCGTAGTCGATCCCCAGCGTCGCGAACCAGTGGATGCGCGCTTCTTCGAAGTAGCGGAAGTAGGCCACGTTGTTGAGGTGCCGCAGGGCATCCAGTTCGCCCCAGCGCAGGCGCATGTGCTCCACATGGATCGGGGCGTTTTCGGTCGATCGGTTTATCATTCGGCGTACTCAATCGGAAAAATGTGAATTGTAAGGAGTCGTCGTGGCCGAACGGGAATTCATGGAGTACGACGTCGTGATCGTGGGTGCCGGCCCGTCCGGGCTCGCGTGTGCGATCCGCCTGCGCCAGCTGTGCGCGGAGCACGGCCACGAGCTCTCCGTGTGCGTCATCGAGAAGGGCTCCGAGGTTGGCGCGCACATCCTCTCCGGTGCCGTCATCGAGCCGCGTGCACTGAACGAACTGCTGCCCGACTGGAAGGCACTCGGCGCACCGCTCAACACGCCGGCCACGGAGGACCGCTTCCTGTTCCTCACGGCGTCGGGTTCGTGGCGGCTGCCCACCCCGCCGCAGATGCACAACGAGGGCAATTACATCATCAGCCTCGGCAACCTCTGTCGCTGGCTGGGCCAGCAGGCCGAAGCGCTCGGCGTGGAGATCTACCCCGGCTTCGCGGCGGCGGAAGTGCTGTACGACGCGGACGGAAAGGTGACCGGCGTGGCCACCGGCGATCTGGGCATCGGGCGTGACGGCGAACCCACCGATCGGTATCAGGCCGGCATGGAACTGCGGGCGAAGCAGACCATCTTCGCGGAAGGCTGCCGCGGCTCGCTCACGCGCGAACTCCTGGAGCGCTTCAACCTGCGCGACGGGGTCGATCCGCAGACCTACGGCATCGGCATCAAGGAGCTGTGGGAAGTGGACCCGGCAAAGCACACCCCCGGCCTGATCGTGCACACGGTCGGCTGGCCGCTGTCGACCGACACCTACGGCGGCTCGTTCCTGTACCACCTCGAGAACCATCAGGTGGCGGTGGGTTTCGTGATCGGTCTCGACTACACCAATCCGTATCTCTCACCCTTCGACGAGATGCAGCGCTACAAGACCCATCCCGCGATCCGGCCGACGTTCGAAGGCGGCCGCCGCATCGCCTACGGCGCGCGGGCACTCTCCGAAGGCGGACTGCAGTCGATCCCTAAGCTCACCTTCCCGGGCGGTCTGCTGATCGGCGACACCGCCGGCTTCCTCAATGTGCCCAAGATCAAGGGCACTCACACCGCGATGAAAAGCGGCATGACCGCCGCCGAGGCCTGTTTCGATGCCTTGCGCGCGGAGTCCCCGCCGTCCGAAGTGACGTCGTATCCGGAGCGCCTCAAGGCCACCTGGCTATGGGACGAGCTCGCGCAAGTGCGCAACATCCGGCCTTCGTTCCGCTGGGGCCTCTTCGGCGGCATCGGCTACTCGGCGCTCGATACCTACGTGTTCCGCGGCAGGGCACCGTGGACGTTCCGCAACCACGCCGACCACACGCAGCTCAAACCGGCGGCTCAGTCGACTCCCATCGACTACCCGAAACCCGACGGCAAGGTGAGCTTCGACAAGCTCTCGTCGGTGTTCATCTCCAACACGAACCACGAGGAAGATCAGCGCATCCACCTGACGCTCAAGGACCCCGCCGTACCGGTCGCCGTGAACCTCGCGCGCTACGATGCGCCCGAGCAGCGCTACTGTCCGGCCGGCGTGTACGAGATCGTCAGGGAGGCCGACGGCAGCAATCCGCGCCTGCAGATCAATGCGCAGAACTGCGTCCACTGCAAGACCTGCGACATCAAGGATCCCACGCAGAACATCCGCTGGGTCGTGCCGGAAGGCGGCGGCGGTCCGAACTATCCGAACATGTGACCGCCGCCAACGGCACATGCCCATGACCGAAGTGCGCACCGAGGACGGCCTCGACGGGCTGCTGCGCGAGATCGCCACGGCCGGCAGCAGCGATCCCGCACTGCTCGTCCGCGTGGTCGACCATGTTCGTCCGCGCGACCCGAACGACGCGCCGCAGGCGCTCAAGAACCTGCAGGCACTGCAGTTCCTGCTGTCCAGCGACGCAGCGCTGCGCATCGGATTGCGCGACTACCTGCTGCAGCTGTTCGCGAGTCACCAGCAGGTCACGCTGTACGCCGATCTGGGCATCCTCCCGGGCGCCGGTTTCTTCTCCGAGCTGTGGCGGCGTATCGCCCAGACGATCCTTCCGGCGGCCATCGACCCGACCGCGCTGAAGGACGCGCTGGGCATGGCGTTCCATCGCGTGACGGATCACCGCTGGGTCAACGGTATCGCCGACGAACACTGGCTGCGGCTGCTCGACACCCTGGGCATCGACTTCTTCGCCGTCGCGAAGACCAACCGCACGGTGGTCCAGCTCCTGGATGCGGCGCACATCCTGTCCGCGCGCATCGCGGCCATGGGGGTGGAACCGGAACTGGCCGAAGTGTATCCGCCCCTGCGCGAATACGAATCGCCGTTCCTCATGCAGAACGTCGAGGCGCAGCGCTGGGTGCAGGAATTTCGCGACGGCCTCGGCGACGGCGAGCTGCCGGCCGAGGACGAGAAGCAGATCCGCGTGCTGCTCGACCAGTGTCGCGACGTCATCGGCAGGATCCGGCGCAACACCGGCAACACCGGCATCAGCGTCGCTCTCACCTACCTGCTGCAGCGCCTCACCGAGACCATCGATCGTCTCGACGACCTCCTCGACCTGCTCGACCGCACACCGGAGGCGGATCGCCGCCCGGCGATCGTGACGCTGTTCAAGGCCTTCGTCGAAGCGGACAACAAACGCAACAACCTGCGCGAGCACTTCGCCAAGAACACCGAACTGCTGGCGCGCGAGGTCACCGAACACTCCGGCCGCACCGGCGAGCACTACATCACGGCGACGCGCAAGGAATACAAGGCGATGCTCAGTTCTGCGCTGGGCGCCGGCCTGATCGTGCCCTTCATGGCGCTGCTCAAGATCGGCCTGCACGGCCTGCATCCGGCCCCCTTGATCCAGGGGCTGCTGTCCGGCCTCAACTATTCGCTGGGCTTCATGCTGATTCACGTGCTGCACTTCACCGTCGCGACCAAGCAGCCCGCGATGACCGCCTCGCGGATCGCCGCAGCGCTCGACCATCCGCCGGGCGCCAGGCCGGACGTGGCGCTCATGGTCGAACTGATCGTGCGCGTGATCCGCAGCCAGTTCATCGCGGTGATCGGCAACGTCGCCCTCGCCTTTCCGCTCGCGTACGTGCTGGCGTCGAGCCTGTACCTTTCCACCGGCACGCACGTGATGTCGCCGGAAGCGGCGCACGAGACGCTGCACAGTCTCGATCCGCTCGCGAGCCTGGCGCTGTTCCACGCGGCGATCGCCGGCGTGTGGCTGTTCATGTCGGGCTTGATCGCGGGCTATCACGACAACATCGCGGTGTACAACCGCATCCCGGAACGCGTCCGGCAGTTGAAATGGCTCGGACGCCGCATCGGTCCGAAGCGACTCGATCAGCTCGCGACCTACATCGAAGGCAACCTGGGCAGCCTTGCCGGCAACTTCTGGTTCGGCATGCTGCTGGGTCTCACCGCCACGGTCGGGATGAACCTCGGCCTGCCGATCGACATCCGCCACATCACCTTCTCCGCAGCCAACCTCGCCACGGCGACCGTGAGCCTCGACCAGCAGATTCCCTGGCAGACCTTTGCATGGTGCGCTGCGGGAGTCGCCCTGGTAGGCATCGTCAACCTGACCGTCAGCTTTTCCCTGGCGCTGCTGGTGGCGTTCAAGGCTCGTCGGGTGCGATTCCGGTACACACGCCCGCTGGCCGCGGCGCTGTGGCGTCGATTCCTCGCCACTCCCCTCGATTTCGTGCGGCCGCCGCGCGAGCCGTCGGACTAGAGCGTACCCGAGCGGCGAGCCCTCAAGTTCGGGTGCCGGGCGCCGATAAGCCTGCGACGAGGAGAATCGCCCCGGGGATCAGAACATGACGCAAGCCGAAGCCCGCAGTCGCACCGCAACAGGCGAGACCAGATCCACCAAGCCGATCGCGCCGTCCTACGCCCTGATCATTCGCGTCCTGAACCTCGTGCGCAACGAGGCCGAGTTGCCGGCAGTGGAAGCCGAACTCAAGCAGGACATAGCGCTCTCCTATCGGCTGATGCGCTACATCAATTCCGCTGGCATGGGATTCCCCAGCCAGATCACCTCTTACCGGCAGGCCGTCACGATCCTCGGGTACCACGAACTGTACCGCTGGCTCACGCTGCTGCTGCTCACGGCCGATCCGAATCCGGCCCACAACGAAGTGGTCAAGGCCTCCATCGTCCGCGGCCGCTTCATGGAACTGCTGGGCAAGCTGAGATTCCAGCGCGCCCAGGCAGACGATCTCTTCGTGGTGGGCATCTTCTCCCGCCTCGACCGGCTGCTCGAACAGCCGATGGAGACGATCCTGGAAGCGATCCGCATCAGTGACGAGATGCGCGACGCGCTGCTCCACCGCTCCGGACCCTACGGCGAACTCCTCGCCCTGGCCGAAGCGCTCGAGGAAAGCAACGACGATTCGCGCGGCAGCATCGAAGGCCGCCTCGGACTGGAGCCCCCGGCCGTCGACGAGGCCTTCCAGACCGCACAGACCTGGGCTGCGGCCGTACGCCACTGAAACGACGGTAGCGCGCCGGCCGACGTCGCCCGAACGTCGATCACCGGCGCCGGGTCAGGGTCCTCGCCGCTTGGCTCGCGCCGCTGGCCCTACAATGCGAACTCTTTGTCGGAGGAGACCCGCGTATGTCCACCCAGGAAGCGATCCGCCAAGCCCGGATCGACCTCACCGCCGCCCTGCGCTCGGCTGCACGCATGGGCCTGAACGAAGGCGTCTGCAACCACTTCAGCCTGGAGCTGCCCGGGTCGCCGGACAAGTTCCTGATCAATCCCCAGGGCCTGCACTGGTCCGAACTCACGCCCGCGGACCTGATGATCGTCGACGAGAAGGGCGAGGTGGTCGAGGGCAAGCACAAGGTGGAACCCACTGCCTTCTTCATCCACGGCCGCATCCATCTCGGCAAGCGCAAGAAGTGCGTCCTGCACACGCACATGCCGTTCGCCACTTCCCTCTGTCTTCTGGAGGACGGCGAACTGGACTGCGCCGCCAACCAGAACGCCATGCGCTTCTGGAACCGCATCGGCTACGACGGCGAGTACGGCGGCGTTGCCCTGGATACGGCCGAGGGCGATCGCATCTGCAACGCCCTGGGCGACAAGGACATCGTCTTCCTCGCCCACCACGGCGTCATCGTCTGCGGCGACAACGTGCCGTATGCGTTCGACGACCTGTACTACCTGGAGCGCTCGTGCATGGTGCAGGTACTGGCGAAGGGCTCGGGCGGAAAACTGAAGCGCGCTCCGATCCACCTGGTGGAACAGGCCGCGCGCCAGATCGAAGGCGAGCGGCAGCAGTCGTCACTACACTTCGATGCGCTGAAGCGGCTGCTGGATCGGCACGAGCCGGGGTGGTCCAACGTTCATCGATGATCGCCGCCTAAGGGCAAAACCTTGAAACACGAAGGACGCGAAGGACACTAAGGAACAAGAAGGGAATCTTTCTCGGCCGGAACCCTGAAGGTGGCGTCCTTCGTGTTCCTTCGTGCGCTTCGTGTCCTTCCTGTTGAGAGCGGTCGACCGGCAGTTGTCCGTTCAGGTCACTGTTCCCGAAGCCACGTCTGCGTCCGTCCGATCAGCGACACGCCGATGAACCCGCGCACGTTCAGCTTCTTGCCGCCCTCGATCACTTCCATCTTGCAGCGGTAGCTCTTCCCGTTCTGCGGGTCGAGGATTTCGCCACCGGCGTAGACGTCGCCGTCCTTCTTGAGTCCCGACAGGATGGTCATGCCCACCAGCGGCTTGTCCTTCCGGTCGCCGGGACACGAGCGGCAGATGCCTTGCGGATCGTCGTCGGGCTGCCGGTTGAGGAGCTGTTCGATCTTCCCCTCGTAGGCGCCGTTGACCTCGGTGATGCGCACCAGCGAACGCGGCAGCTTCGTCTTGTCGTCGATGGTCTTCCACAAACCGGCGGGACTGGTCGGGTCGGCCGCGACGGCCGTCAATGCGAACAGCAGCGTCGCCACACCCAGCAGCAGTTTCGTCATCACGCTTCCTCCGATCCGTTGTACAAGTTGACTGCGTTTTCGTGTCGTTTTGGTCAGAGTGCTTCGAAGACCCCGGCCGCACCCATGCCGGTCCCCACGCACATCGTCACCATGCCGTACTTCTGCTTGCGACGCCGCAGGCCGTGCACCAACGTCGCCGTGCGGATCGCCCCGGTGGCACCGAGGGGGTGACCCAGCGCGATCGCTCCGCCCAGCGGATTGATCTTCGTGGGATCGAGCCCGAGGTCGCGGATCACCGCGAGCGATTGGGCCGCGAAGGCCTCGTTGAGTTCGATCCAGGCGAGGTCGTCCTGCTTGAGCCCGGTCTGCTTCAGGACCTTCGGTATGGCTGCGATCGGGCCGATGCCCATGATCTCGGGCGGCACGCCGGCCACCGCAAAGCCGGCGAAGCGCGCCAGCGGCGTCAGCGAGTAGCGCTTGAGGGCCGCTTCGCTCACCAGGATCACGGCTCCGGCCCCGTCCGACGTCTGCGAACTGTTGCCGGCCGTCACCGATCCGTTCGCCGCAAACACCGGACGCAGCTTCGCCAGCGTCTCGAGATTCGTCCCCGCGCGCGGCCCCTCGTCCACGCTCGCTTCGCGCCTCTTCACCTGCACCTGATGAGTGGTCATATCGGGCACGTGGTCGACGATCTCGTAGGGGGCGATCTCGTCGCGGAACTCGCCGCTCGCAGTGCCGGCCAGCGCCTTCTCGTGGCTCGCGACGGCGAACGCGTCCTGGGCCTCGCGGCTCACCTTCCATTGCTGCGCGACCTTCTCGGCCGTGATGCCCATGCCGTAGGCGATGCCGAGATTCGCATCCTTCTCGAAGATCGCCTCGTTGAACGCGAGCTTGTTCCCGCCCATAGGGATCAGGCTCATGCTCTCCGTCCCGCCGGCGATCATCACGTCGGCCTCACCGAGCCGGATGCGATCTGCCGCCAGAGCCACGGCCTGCAGACCCGACGCGCAGAAGCGGTTCACGGTGAGCCCCGCGATCGTGTCGGGAAAACCGGCGAGCAGCAGTCCGATACGCGCGACATTGATGCCCTGTTCCGCCTCGGGGATCGCGCAGCCGACGATGACGTCGTCCACGGCTTTCAGATCGAGCGACGGCACGCGCTTGGCGGCCTGCACCAGCACATGGGCCAGCAGATCGTCGGGACGGGTGTTGCGGAACATGCCGCGAGGGGCCTTGCCGACCGGTGTCCTCACTGCAGATACGATGTACGCGTCCTGCACCTGTTTGCTCATGTCAGTGTCGCCGGGCCGTCCCAAGACACTGACGCGCCCCCTCGGGGGGCAGCGACCGATAGGGAGCGTGGGGGTCGTCTCATTTTCAGTTCCTCAGCGGTTTGCCGGTCTTCAGCGTGTGTTCGATGCGAGCCTGGGTCTTCTCGGTAGCAAGCAATGCCATGAAGGCTTCGCGCTCGCGTTCGAGCAGCCACTCCTCGTCCACCAGGCTGCCCGGATCGACGTCGCCACCGGTCATGACGGCAGCGAGCGTGGACCCGATCAGATAGTCGTGATCGGAGATGTGATTGCCGGCCAGCAGATTGGTGAGATGGGCCTTGATGGTCGCGGCGGCGCTGCGCCCGGCCACGGGAATGCGCCTGGCCGGCAGCGGCGGTCGATAGCCGGCGTCCGACAGCGCGACCAACTCTGCCTTTGCCACGTGCAGCAGTTCGAAGCGGTTCATGACGACGCGATCGGTGGCCCGCAGGAATCCGATCTCGCGGGCGTTCTCGGCGCTCCGCGCCACCTGGGCGGTCGCCGCGGCCTCGAAGTATCGGCGCAGGAAAGGAAAGATATCTCCGCCCTTGGCCTCGGCGGCCGCGCGCATGGCGAACTCCTTGCAGCCACCGCCCGCCGGGATCAACCCCACGCCGACCTCCACGAGTCCGATATAGCTCTCGAGGCTCGCGACGGCACGGTCGCAATGCATCACGAACTCGCAGCCACCGCCCAACGCCATACCATCGACGGCCGCGATCGTCGGCACGCTGCTGTAGCGCAATGCCAGCGACGTCGCCTGGAATTGCTCCACGACGCCCTCGATCTTTTCCAGACGGCCGGCCATCAGGGCATCGGCCACGTTCAGCTTGTGCGCGGCCTTCAATACCGCCGACTCGGCGCTGCGCTTCACCTTCTTCACCATCGACGCGAACGCCGACGGCTTCGGCCGATCCTGGCGCGGCGCCGAGGGACCGGCGAGATTCGCGCCGATGGAGAACGGCGGCTCGGTCTGCCAGATGATCAAGCCGCGGAACTGACGTTGCGCCTCGTCGATCGCCTGCATCACGCCATCCAGCACGTCCTCGCCGATCGAATGCATCTTGCTCTTGAAGCTCACCACGGCGATGTCGTCGCCCGTGGTCCAGGTGCGCACCGCGTCGGTCTCGAAGACCGTGGTCCCGAGGTTTGCCGCCTCACCGAGCACCCGGTCCGGCACGGCCTGCCGCCGATAGACCGGCAGCGCCGAGCGCGGACGATACTCGCGGCGCGCGGGACTCCACGCGCCCGCGGCCGAGTGGACGCCGGCGCGACCGCTTTCCGTCACCCATGCCGGCAGCGGCACCGATGCCATGGTCTTGCCCGCCGCGATCTCCTCCGCGATCCATCCGGCCACCTGCTGCCAGCCGGCCGCCTGCCACAGCTCGAACGGACCTTCACGCCAGCCGAAGCCCCAGCGGATCGCGAGATCCACGTCGCGCGCGTTGTCGGCGATGGTCTCGAGATGCACCGCGCAGTAGTGCAGCATGTCGCGCGTCACGGCCCACATGAACTTCGCTTCGGCGTGCTGGCTCGCGCGCAACTGGGCGAGCCGCGCCGCGGGATCCTTGTTCTTCAGGATCGCGACGACTTCCTCTGCCGCCTCCTTGCCGGATGCGCGGTAGTCGGACTTCGCGAGATCCAGCACCTGGATCTCCTTCCCCTGCTTGCGGTACACGCCGGCCTTGGTCTTCTGGCCGAGCGCGCCGCGCTCCACCAGAGCTTTGAACCAGTCGGGTGCATCGTAGTACCGGGCCCAGGGATCGTCCGGCAGACCGGTCTTCATGGTGTCGATGACATGACCGAGCGTGTCGAGACCCACCACGTCGGCCGTACGATACGTGGCACTCTTCGGCCGGCCGATCAGGGGGCCGGTCAGCGCATCCACCTCGTCGAACCCGAGACCAAGGGCCTTGGTGTGATGGAACGCCGCCAGGATGGAAAAGACCCCGACGCGATTCGCGATGAAGTTGGGTGTGTCCTTGGCACGGATCACACCTTTGCCGAGAGTCGTGGTGAGGAATGTCTCGAGCCGATCGAGCATCGCGGCGTTACCGTCCTGCGCCGGAATGACCTCCACCAGATGCATGTAGCGCGGCGGATTGAAGAAGTGGATGCCGCAGAAACGGGCGCGCAATGTCTCGGGAAGCGCCTGGGACAGCGCGTTGATGGAGAGTCCCGACGTGTTGCTGGCCACGATCGCGTCGGCACCGATGTGCGGCGCGATGCGCTCGTACAACTGGCGCTTCCAATCCATCCGCTCGGCGATGGCTTCGATCACCAGGTCACAGCCGGCGAGCCGGTCGAGGTGCTGGTCGTAATTGGCCACTGCGATCGCATCTGCGACACCGGCCGTTGCAAGCGGGCTCGGTTCGAGCTTGCGCAGACCCTCGACGGCCTTCAGCGCGATCCCGTTCGGGTCGCCTTCCTTGGCGGTCAGGTCGAACAGCACGGCTTCGACGCCCGCGTTCACCAGGTGTGCAGCGATCTGCGCACCCATCACGCCGGCGCCGAGCACCGCGGCGCGACGGACGAAAAATCTTTCTTGCGATGCCATGACGGCATGCTCCAATTAAGAAAACCGGCCGGCCGGCGCGACTCGCACGCCGGCCGGAACCGCGAGAGCTAGAACGAGAACGTGTACTGCGCGCTCAGGATGTCCGCCGAGTTGTCGTAGTTGCCCTTCAGCGTCATCCCCGACGAACCGGTGGTGGTGCGGCCGATCTCGGATGCCTCGACAAAGACGTGCGCGTAGGCGAAATCGAGCCGATGCTTCTTGGGCACGATGTCCCACCGGGCCCCCAGCGATAGCCAGATGCGGTCGCTGTCCGGCAGGCTCGCGCTCCGCTCGACCGAACCCTTGACGGACGACTGGTCGAAGGCAACGCCGGCCCGGAACAGCCAGTTATCGTTCCAGCGGTAGTTCGCCGCCACGGACGCACGCAGCGCATCCTTGAGGTCGAAGGAGAGCGTCTGGACCGTGGTGCCCGCGAGGTTCTTGACCAACAGGTTGTTGATCTCGCTCCACTGGGTGTAGGAAATGTCGCCGAGGATCGACCATCCGCTGTCGAAATCGTGCACGGCGCTGAGCGTGGTGATGGCGGGCAGCGTCAGGTCGGCGCGGACATCGAAGTTCTGGCCCGGCACCGCCACACCGGTGAGTGTCGCCACCTGCTGCGTTCCTGCAAGCTGGAAATCGATCTTCGACCGGTAGCTGAGGCCGATGCGGGTCTTCGGAGTCATCTCCCACAGGACACCGGCGTTGGCACTCCACGCGGTGTCGTCACCGGACAGCTTGGCATTGCCCTCGGTATTGACCCCGAGCACCACACGCTGATGGAACTCCGTTTCGAGGCGGGTGTAGTTCACACCGACGCCGAAGGACCAGTCGTTCCACTTGTACGAGAGCGACGGGTTGATATTGGTCGCCATCAGCTCCGACTCGGTGGATTGGAAGCGCCCGCGCCAGGTCGGGTCGTACTCGGTCCGGTTGCCGAACGTGGTGGATACGGCGACGCCGAAGGCCCACGCACCGTACGGAACGACGGCAAACAGATTGGGCAGGATGGTCGGCACGCCTGCGTCCCCGCCATTGCCCCCGGTCGCGGGTACGATGGCGGCCGGCCCGGTCGACCCATTGTTCGAGAACTGGACGATCGGCGCCGCGTAGTGGGCAGCGAAGGCCACCTGACCTTCTTGCAATCGCGACATCGCGGCCGGATTCCAGTACGCGGTGCTCGCATCCTCGCCCAGCGCTGCTGTGCCGGCGAGCGAGTTTCCGATTGCTGCGGCCCCCTGATAGGGCAGGAAGAATCCCGCTCCCTGCGCCGTGCTCCCTCCCCCTCCCAGAACCGCCGCCACCGCCCCGGCGAGGGCACCGTAACGCCATTTGCTTTTCATGATTGCGTCCTCTTTCGATGCGGGCCGACCGGCCCGGTTGGTCATCTGCACTCCTACCCTAGTCCCGGCTGCACCGGCCGTGGTTTCCGATCACTCCCCACTGCAACGTAGGTGAGCGTCGCCTCCGTCACCTTCACCACCTCGCGCTCGAGTCCGCGCTCGGCGTAAACCTCGACATTGACCGTGATGGACGTGCGGCCCACGCGCGCCACCTCGGCATAGAAGCTCACGATATCGCCGATCAGCACCGGCTGTTTGAACACGAACGAGTTCACCGCCACGGTGGCGATGCGCCCCTTCGCGAGCCGGAGCGCCGGGATCGAACCGGCGATGTCCACCTGGGACATGATCCATCCGCCGAAGATGTCGCCGGAGGGATTGACGTCGGACGGCATCGGCACCACGCGCAGCGTGGGATCGCGGTCGGCAGGCAGGGGCACTTTCAAAGCGGCTTCGGTCAAGGGTGAATTCACGTTGGATCTCAGTCCACGAAGATATCGGCGGCCAGGGGCAGGCCAGGCGTAACGGCATAGCGATCGAAATCGGTCACGCCGGCGGAGCGCAGGACTTCCTCGTCGACGAAGAAGTTGCCGGTGCACTCGCGACTCGGCCGGGTCACGATGGCGTAGGCGGCGTCGGACATGATCTCGGGCACGCGGCTGGCCGCCATGGCCTGCGGAAAGAACGTGGCGACCGCTGCGGTGGCGATGGTCGTCCGCGGCCAGAGGGAATTCACGGCGATGCCGTCGGACGCGAATTCGGCCGCCAGGCCCAGCGTGCACAGGCTCATGCCGTACTTCGACAGCGTGTAGGCGAGATGGGGCTTGAACCATTTCGGCTTGAGGTTGAGCGGCGGCGACAGCGTGAGGATGTGCGGGTTGGCACTGCGCTTCAGGAACGGAATGCACGCCTGCGCGCAGACGTAAGTGCCGCGGGTGTTGATCTGGTGCATCAGGTCGAAGCGTTTCGCCGGGGTGCCGAGCGTGTCGGTCAGACTGATGGCGCTCGCATTGTTCACGAGGATGTCGATGCTGCCGAAGGTCTCGGCCGTCTTCTTGACGGCGGCCTCGACCGCCGCCTCGTCGCGGATGTCGAGCTGGATCGGCAACGCCTTGCCGCCGGCCTTTTCCACCTCCGCCGCAACGGTGAAGATGGTGCCTTCCAGTTTCGGATGAGGCTCGGCCGTCTTTGCCGCGATCACCACGTTGGCGCCGTCCGCCGCGGCACGCAACGCGATGGAACGCCCGATTCCGCGCGAGGCGCCCGTGATGAAGACAGTCTTTCCCTTGAGAGTGGCCATCGATCGATTGTTGTTGTGACTTCGAGCGGAGTCAGCTGCCGCGGAATGCAGGCTTGCGCTTCTCCACGAACGCGCTGACGCCTTCCTTGAGATCGCTGCTCGTTGCGCAGCGCCCGAAGGCGAACAGCTCCTCCTCCATCTGGGCTTCCATGCTGCGACCGAGGCTTGCATTCAACAACGCCTTCGCCTCGCCATACGCCATCGTGGGCCCCTTGGCCAGGCGCTTCGTCAGTTTCGCGACTTCGTCGGCGAGCGCAGCCGCCGGCACGATCCAGTTGACCAGACCGTATTCGAGCGCCGTGGCGGCATCGAACATGTCGGGCAGCAACGTGAGTTGCATCGCCCGCTTGTAGCCGACCAGCCGCGGCAGGAAATGGCTGCTGCCGCCGTCCGGACTCGTGCCGATGTTCGTGTAGGCGAGCGTGAAGCGCGTGTCGTCCGCGGCGATCGCCAGGTCGGTCGCACACAACAGGCTGAACCCCGCACCTGCCACCGTGCCGTGCACCACGCCAAGGACGGGCTTGGCCGCCCGGCGCAGCGCCCACAGGGCAAAGTGGAACTCGCGTCCCATCTGCAGCACGAGCTGCGGCAGATCGTCGAGCCGCTTGTGGAACAGCGCGACGTCGCCACCCGCGCAGAATGCCGGCCCCTCCCCGCGCAGCACGATCACCCGCACCGCAGGATCGCTCGCCACCAGTTCGGAGGCGGCACGCAGCTGGATCATCAGCTCGCCGTCCATGGCGTTCATCACGTCCGGACGGTTCAACGACAGGGTTGCCACCCCGCCGTCGATTGCCAGCAGCACCTGTTGCTTCACGCGGCCTCCCTGCGCCACTTGGTTTCGGTGGTCGAAGTCGCCGCCACGTTCCTGCCGATGTCGCGCGGGAAATCGTCGACCATGATGCAGGCGCGCTGCACCCGCTTGAAGCGATCCAGCAGGGCCGCCTCTTCCGCGGTGATGATCCCTTGCGAGAGCGCACTCGCGCGACGTTCGTCGTTGGTTCTGCCGTGCAGCACGCCGGCCTTCGCGGCGGCACGCAGCTTGGCTTCGACCGCTTCTGCGGGCACCACCAGGTCGAGCGCCACCTCCAGGCGTCCGACCGGATCGGCCTCGTCCTTGCGGATGAACATGCCGCGCGTCAACCGATCGCGCGCCGCGGATGGTTCGGACAGCAGGCGGGTGACCTCTGAGCCCAGACGGTCGTCCGGTGCGCGCAGGCCACGTCCGAGGGGGAATGCCGCCAGGCGGATCAACCACGCCATGGGCCGGCTCGGGAAATTCTCCACCAACCCTGCGAACGCTTCCTCGGCCCGATGCAGGCAGTCCTGCAGGCCCCAATGCACCAGTGGCAGGTCCGCCTCCGGACGACCGTCGTCCTCGTAGCGCTTGAGCGTCGCCGACGCAAGGTAGAGTTGCGACAGCACGTCACCGAGGCGGGCGGACAGTTTCTCGCGCCGCTTCAGCGACCCACCCAGCACGAGCATCGCGACATCCGCCGAAAAGGCCAGTGCGGCAGACAGGCGCGACAGCTGACGATAGTAGCGGGCGGTGTGAGCATCGCCCGCGCTGCCGGCGAAGACCGAACCGGTGATGCCGTGTCCTACCGCGCGGACGAAGTTCGCGATCACGAAACGCACGTGCCCCCACAGTGCGGCATCGAACTCGACCGATGCCTTGGCGGCATCCGGTTCCCGCGTCGCGGCGATCTCGCGCAGCACGTACGGATGGCAGCGGATCGCGCCCTGTCCGAAGATGATCATGCTGCGCGTCAGGATGTTCGCCCCCTCCACCGTGATGCCGATGGGGATCTGCTGATAGGCGCGGCCGAGATAGTTGTTGGGCCCGAGGCAGATGCCCTTGCCGCCGTGCACATCCATCGCGTCGTTGATCGCGATGCGTCCGCGCTCCGTCGCGTGGTACTTCATGATCGCGGAGACGACCGAAGGTTTCTCACCCAGGTCGACGGCACCTGCCGTCATCTCGCGCGCGGCATCGATCACGTAGGTATGACCGCCGATGCGCGCCATGGCCTCTTCCACCCCCTCGAAGCGTGCCACCGGCGTCTTGAACTGGCTGCGGATCCGGCCGTACGCGCCGGTGGCGCGAGCGCAGAGCTTGAGCAGACCGGTGCTCGAGGAGGGCAGCGAGATCGAACGACCCGCGGCCAGGCACTCCATCAGCATGCGCCACCCCTGGCCGACCCGTTCGCGGCCGCCGATCACCCAGTCCATCGGGATGAACACGTCCTTGCCGGAGTTCGGCCCGTTCATGAACGAACCGTTCAGCGGGAAATGGCGACGGCCGATGTTGACGCCCGGATGCTTCGTCGGAATCAGCGCGAGCGTGATGCCGACGTCCTCGTCCTGCCCCAGCAGATGGTCGGGATCGTACAGCTTGAACGCGAGACCCAGCAGCGTGGCGATCGGGCCCAGCGTGATGTAGCGTTTCTCCCAGGTCACGCGCATGCCCAATACCTCGCGCCCCTCGTGCATGCCGTGACACACGATGCCGAAGTCGGGAATGGAACCCGCATCCGAACCGGCGTCCGGACCGGTGAGCGCGAAGCACGGCATCTCCAGTCCCTTCGCGAGCCGCGGCAGGTAGTGATTCTTCTGCGCCTCGGTGCCGTAGTGCAGCAGCAGTTCCGCAGGCCCGAGGGAGTTGGGCACCATCACCGACACGGTGCCGGTGGCGCTGCGCGTCGCGAGCTTCGTGACCACGGCGCTGTGCGCCAGCGCGGAGAACCCGAGCCCGCCGTACTGCTTCGGGATGATCATGCCGAGGAAGCCGCGATCCTTGATGTATTGCCACGCATCGGGCGGCAGGTCGTTCAACTCGTGCGAAACCTCCCAGTCGTCGAGCATCGCGCAGAACTCTTCCACCGGACCATCCATGAAGGCCTGTTCCTCGGCGCTCAGAGTGGGCTTCGGAAAAGCGAGGAGCCGCTTCCAGTCGGGACGACCGCTGAACAGGTCGCCGTCCCACCAGACGGTGCCGGCATCGAGCGCCTCCTGTTCCGTCTGCGACACCTGCGGCAGCACCTTGCGGAACCAGCCCAGCATCGGGTCGCTCAGCAGGCGTCGTCGCAACGGGGCGACGCCGAGCAGGATCGCCGCAGCGGCGACCAGGCAGATGAGGAATGTCAGCATCGGAACCTCCGTGGTTGCACGAATACCGCCTTCAAGCGGCTTCTCGGTTGGTCGTCGGGTGGGCGGTCGAAGTTCGCATCGGCAGCGGCACCGGCGCCTTGAGGCCGGCCGCCAGGAACGGGACGAGGCGCCGGATGATCGCCTCGGCATCGTCCGCACCTTCCACTTCGCACGTGGTGATGAGCTGCAACGCGTCGTTGCCGGCCATGGCGTAGGCCATGGCCCCGAAAGTGAAGTGCATGCGCCAGACCAGTTCCTGTTCCGGAACATCGGGTAGCGCGCGCACCAGGGCTTCCTTGAAGCGGAGCACCACGTCACGGTAGTGGATCGGCAGCACCTGCTTCATGGTGTCCGCCGGTTCCGAGAGCGCCCGCCCCAGCAGACGCAGGAACACGGCACCGCGCTTCAACGGATCTCTCGAGAGCTGCACCACCGGCGTGATCATCGCCTCGAGAATCTTTTCCGGCGTCAGCGGGCGTCCGCCGGCCTCGAACTCGACCCGGGCGAGATAGTCGAGGCGAGCCTGGTTGAGCGGGCCGAGGCGGCGATCGAACACTTCGCGGATCAGGGCTTCCTTGGATCCGAAGTGGTAGTTCACCGCCGCCAGGTTGACGTTGGCCTGGGCCGTGATGGCGCGCAGGGACGTTGCCGCATAGCCCTGCTCCATGAACAGGGCCTCGGCCGCCGCGAGGATGCGTTCCTTGGTGTCGGGACTGCCGCGGGTGGGTTCGCGGTCTACGGGTGGCATCGACAGGATTCCAACGACTGATTCAAACGAGTGTTTGAATCATGCTTGGCCGAACACTGCGCTGTCAACCACCCTCGAATTCAAACGGGAGGAAGTCCCGCTCAACCACCGTGCGGCGGCGTGGCCCAGTCACGACAGCTGAAATCTCAGCGGTTGGCCGGTGGCTCCAGCCGGACAGACTCGAGCGCCTGCAGCCGCGCCCGGGCGTCGGACAACGCCCGGGCGCACCCGGCCGCCGTCGGTCTGCCGCCCTTCCGCGCGCGGTCGCGCAATCCATCGAGGAAGCGCTGGCGCGCCACGACCACGTCGGCCGCGGTCTTGCCGGAGCCGGCGACGATCAGCAGCACCGTCGAACGCAGCCGTTCCGCGAGCGGCTCTTCATCGCAGGCGTAGACGTCGGCGTACAGCTTTACGTCGGCATCCAGCGTCGCGCTCTCTTCGTCCGTGAATGCCGCATGGGCCATCGTTGCCGCGCAGAAAGACGCGGCAACGACGAGCGCTGCCAGGTCAGAACTGCGCTTCTTCCAGCGCAAGGACACTCTCGGCGCCGGTGACGATGGCGGCGCGATAGGACAGAGCGAGCGGCAGGATATGCTCGCCGTAGAAGCGCGCCGTCGCGAGCTTCGCGCGATAGAAGTCGTATTCCGCCGAACCACCATCGAGCTGCCGCTTCGCGATGAGCGCCGCGCGCGCCATCTGCCAACCCCCGGCCACCGTCCCCCACAGTTTCAGGTAGGGAACGGCTCCGGCCGCAGCGCCCTTCGGGTTTGCGGAGTAATTTGCCAGCAGCCATTCCGTAGCTTCGGTCAGCGCATCGACACCGGACCGCAGCGCGCTTCTCAGCACTGACAGGGCCGGGTGCGACGGATGCTGTGCGAGGTCGGCATCGATTGCACGGATCTCGTCGATGATGGCGCGGGCGGTCACGCCCTTCTCGAACGCGAGCTTGCGGCCGATCAGGTCATTCGCCTGGATGCCGGTCGTGCCCTCGTAGATGGAAGTGATGCGCGCATCACGCAGATGCTGGGCCGCACCGGTCTCTTCAACGAAACCCATGCCGCCGTGCACCTGCACGCCGAGGGATGCGATCTCGATGCTCATCTCGGTACACCAGCCCTTCACCACCGGAGTCAACAGGTCGAACTTGGCCTGGCCACGGCGCTTCGCCTCCGCATCGGGACTCGCCAGTGCATGATCGAGCGCTTCCGCGGCTGCGGCGGCCACCGCCCGCATCGCCTCGGAGTACGCCTTCATCGTCATCAGCATGCGGCGCACGTCGGGATGGTGGATGATCGAAACGCGATCGCCGGCCTTCACGCCGATCTCGCGCCCCTGCACGCGGTCTTTCGCGTATGCGCGCGCGCGCTGGTAGGCGCGCTCGGCCAGCGCCACGCCTTCGACGCCCACCTCGAGCCGCGCGAAGTTCATCATCGTGAACATGTACGCGAGACCCTGGTTCTCCTCCCCCACCAGGTAGCCGATGGCACCGTCCTTGTCGCCGTAGGCCATCACGGACGTCGGACTGCCGTGGATGCCCAGCTTGTGTTCGATCGACACGCACTTCACGTCGTTGCGCGCGCCCAGACTGCCGTCGTCGCCCACCAGGAACTTGGGCACGATGAAGAGCGAGATGCCCTTCACGCCTTCGGGCGCATCGGGCAGGCGTGCCAGCACCAGATGGACGATGTTGTCCGTCATGTCGTGCTCGCCCCACGTGATGAAGATCTTGGTGCCGTAGATGCGGTAGTGGTCGCCTTCCGGAACCGCCTTGGTCCGCACCGCCGACAGATCCGAGCCGGCCTGCGGTTCGGTCAGGTTCATGGTGCCGGTCCACTCGCCGGTCACCAGCTTGGGCAGGAACTTGTTCTTCAGCGCATCGGAGCCGTGGCGCGCAACCGCCAGCGTCGCGCCGTTGGTGAGCATGGGACACAGGCAGAACGACATGTTCGCCGAGTTCCACATCTCGGAGAGCTGCTGCGACAGCACGTGCGGCAGACCCTGCCCACCGAACTCCGGCAGACCGCCGACCGCGGCCCAGCCCGCATCCACGAACTGGCGATAGGCCTCCTTGAAACCCGGCGCGGCGGTGACGACGAAATCCTTCCATTGCGCCCCGGTCTGGTCGCCCGGCCAGTTGAGCGGGTCGAGCACACCTGCCGCGAACTTGCCGGCTTCTTCCAGCACCGCGTCCACCAGGTCGGCCGACACTTCCTCGCAACCGGGCAGTGCGGCGATGGCGTCGAGATCGACCAGCTCCTTCAACACGAACTGCATGTCGCGGATCGGGGCGCTGTAGGCGGACATGGTGTGCTCCGTGAGAGAGTGCGGCGCGGCGGTGCGTTTCAGCCGAGCGCGTCGGTAAGTTCGGGAACGGCCTGGAACAGATCGGCGACGAGCCAGTAGTTCGCCACCTGGGTGATGGGAGCCTCGGCATCCTTGTTGATGGCGACGATGACCTTGCTGTCCTTCATGCCGGCCAGATGCTGGATCGCCCCGGAGATGCCCACCGCGATGTACAGCTCGGGCGCGACGATCTTGCCGGTCTGGCCCACCTGATAGTCGTTGGGGACGAAGCCCGCGTCCACAGCCGCTCGCGATGCACCCACGGCAGCGCCGAGCTTGTCCGCGAGCTTCTCGAGAATGGCGAAGTTCTCGCCGTTGCCCATGCCGCGGCCACCGGACACGATGACTCGCGCGGCGGTCAGTTCCGGACGCGCCGACTTGGTGAGTTCCTGCCCCACCAGCTTCGACAACCCCGAATCCGCGGCTGCACCGATCGATTCCGTCGTGGCCGATCCGCCGCTGGCCGGCACGGCATCGAAACCGGTGGTACGGACAGTGATCACCTTCACCTTGTCCGATGACTGCACCGTGGCCATCGCATTGCCGGCGTAGATGGGACGCACGAACGTGTCGGCGGATTCGACGGCGGTGATGTCGGAGATCTGCGCCACGTCGAGCAGAGCGGCGACGCGCGGCAGCACGTTCTTGCCGAACGCCGTCGCCGGCGCCAGGATGTGCGAATAACTGCCGCCGACCTGGACCATCAGCGCGGCGAGGTTCTCGGCGAGCTGGTCACCATAGATCCCGCTGTCCGCGACCAGCACCTTGGCGACACCGGCAACGGCAGCAGCAGCTTGCGCAGCCGCGCCGCATTGGCTGCCCGCGACCAGCACATGGATGTCACCACCGATCTTGGTGGCCGCGGCGACCGTGTTGAGCGTGGCGGACTTGAGTTTCGCGTTGTCGTGTTCCGCGATGACGAGCACGGTCATGATCAGATCACCTTCGCTTCGTTCTTGAGCTTGTCGACCAGCTCGGCCACGCTCGCCACCTGCTTGCCGGCGCCACGCTTGGGCGGCTCGACCACCTTCAGCGTCGTGAGGCGCGGTTTAAAGTCCACGCCGAGCGCCTCCGGCGTCAACGTCTCGAGCGGCTTCTTCTTCGCCTTCATGATGTTCGGCAGCGTGACGTAGCGCGGTTCGTTGAGGCGCAGGTCCGTGGTGACCACGGCCGGCAGCTTGATGGCGATGGTCTCGAGGCCGCCGTCGATCTCGCGCGTGACCTGGGCGCCGTCGCCCTCGACCTTCACCTTCGAGGCGAAGGTGGCCTGCGACCAGCCGAGCAATGCCGCCAGCATCTGGCCGGTCTGGTTGGAATCATCGTCGATCGCCTGCTTGCCCAGGATCACGAGCTTCGGCTGTTCCTTGTCGACCAGGGCCTTCAGCACTTTCGCGACACCGAGCGGCTGCGTCTCGAGCGTCGTCTCCACCAGGATCGCCCGGTCGGCGCCGATGGCGAGCGCGGTGCGCAACGTCTCCTGACACTGGGCCACGCCGATCGAGATCGCCACGATCTCGGTGGCCGCACCGGCCTCCTTGAGCCGCACGGCCTCTTCCACCGCGATCTCGTCGAACGGGTTCATCGACATCTTGACGTTGGCGGTCTCGACGCCGGTGCCGTCGGCCTTGACGCGCACCTTGACGTTGTAGTCCACCACCCGTTTGACGGGCACGAGGATCTTCATGAGTTAGGTCTCTTGGGGGAATCGGTATGGGGAGCGGATTTTATCCCAGCTCCGATCGAGGTTGCAGGCACGGCGATCGCCTACTGAAGCCTGTCCCGCAGCAGATTCTTCTGGATCTTCCCGGTCGAGGTCTTCGGCAGCGGCCCGAACACCACGCGCCGCGGCGCCTTGTAGTGCGCGAGCCGCTCGCGGCAGAATGCGATGATCTCCTGCTCCGTCACCTCCACCCCGTCGCGCAGAGTCACGAACGCGCACGGCGTCTCGCCCCACTTCGCGTCGGGCTGCGCCACCACGGCCGCTTCGAGCACCGCGGGATGCCGGTAGAGGATGTCCTCGACTTCGATCGACGAGATGTTCTCGCCGCCCGAAATGATGATGTCCTTGGAGCGGTCCTTGATCTTCACGTAGCCGTCTGGGTAGGCCACGGCGAGATCGCCGGTGTGGTACCAGCCGCCGGCGAAGGCCTCCGCGGTGGCCTCCGGATTCTTGAGGTAACCCTTCATCGTGATGTTGCCGCGGAAGAAGATCTCGCCCATGGTCTCGCCGTCGCGCGGTACGGGCTGCATCGTCTCCGGATCGAACACCGCCATGCCTTCCTGCAGCGGATAGCGCACACCCTGGCGGCCGTTCAGCCGCACGCGCTCTTCCAGCGGAAGCTCGTCCCACTCGGGGTGCTTGGCGCAGACCGAAGCCGGTCCGTAGACCTCGGTGAGACCGTACACATGGGTGATGTCGAAGCCCATGCGTTCCATGCCCTCGATCATCGACGCCGGCGGCGAGGCTGCGGCGACCAGGCCCGACACCTTGTGCCCGATACCGCGCTTCCATTCCTCGGGCGCGTTGATCAGCATGTTGTGGACGATCGGAGCACCGCAGTAGTGAGTCACACGATGAGTGCGGATCGCGTCCAGGATCGCCTTCGCGTCCACGCGCCGCAGGCACACGTTGGTACCGGCCATCAGCGCCAGAGTCCACGGGAAGCACCACCCGTTGCAGTGGAACATGGGCAGCGTCCACAGATACACGGGGAAATGCGGCATCGCCCAGGTCACCGCATTGCCGACCGCGTTGAGATACGCTCCTCGATGATGGGTCACCACACCCTTCGGATTGCCCGTGGTGCCCGAGGTGTATGACAACGCGATCGCATCCCATTCGTCCCTGGGCGCCGACCGCACGTAATCCGGATCGCCGCCCGCGAGGAAGGTCTCGTAGTCCGTGGCCCCGATCAACCGACCGCCCTGGGCCAACGGATCGTCGATGTCGATCACCAGGGGCTTCGTCTCGAGCATTCCGAGGGCGGCCACGATGGTCTCGGAAAACTCGCGGTCGGTGAGCAGCACCTTGGCCTCGCCGTGTCCGAGCTGGAAGGCGATGGCGGAGGCGTCGAGGCGCGTGTTGAGCGTGTTCAACACCGCGCCGGTCATCGGCACTCCGAAGTGCGCCTCGATCATCTGCGGCGTATTGGCGGCCATCACCGCGACCGTATCGCCGTCACCGATGCCGCGCGCTGCGAGCGCCGAGGCGAGGCGCCGGCTGCGGTCGAAGACCTCGCGCCAGGTGAGGCGCCATTCGCCGTGGATCGCCGCGATCCGATCCGGAAACACGTCCGCCGCCCGCGCGAGGAACGAGACCGGAGTCAGGGGCACGTAATTTGCTGAATTCCGCGGAAGTTCGTCCCGATAAGGGTTTGCCTGCGGCTTGTTGCTCATAACGCCCTGATTCGCTTCGATTCCGTGGTTGATCCTGCGGGTCCGACCGTCTTTGCCGTGCCCGCCTGAGTCAGCGTCGGACGTTTCGGGCCCGGGATGATAGAGCAGGTCCCACGAACCCCGCGAGTTGCAGGACGCCCCCGGCGCAGACCGGACACCACATCCCAACGATCCCGACCTCCCGACCCAAGTGAAACCTGTTGCCACCACGGCGCGCGCCACCGAGACCTCCAGTTCCGGCCCCCAGAGCGGCGCGGCGATGCTCGACCGGACCAACCGGACGTTCATCTGCAGCGTGCTGTTCCTCGACATCGTCGAGTACTCGCTCAAGCCGGTCTCGGAGCAGATCCTGCTGAAGGAACGCTTCAATGCGTTGATCGCCGAGTCGATCCGCGACATCGCGCCGAACGACCGGATCATCCTCGATACCGGCGACGGCGCGGCCATCAACTTCCTCGGCGACCCGGAGGACGCGCTGTTCGTCGCGATGAACCTGCGTGAAGGCTTCAAGCGGCCCGTGCCCGGCGGACTGGTGCTGGAGACGCGCATCGGGCTCAACCTCGGTCCGGTACGCCTGGTCAAGGACTTGAACAGCCAGCCCAACATCATCGGCGACGGCATCAACGTGGCGCAACGCGTGATGAGCTTCGCCGACCCGGGTCAGGTCCTGGTGTCGCGTTCCTATTTCGAGGTGGTGTCCCACATCTCGGAGGGGTACGCCCAGCTCTTCTCCTATCGCGGATCGCGCACCGACAAGCACGTGCGCGAGCACGAGATCTACGAGGTCGGCATGAAGGTGCCCGACCACATCGTCTCCAAGTCCGGCGGGTTCCGTCCGCAGGCCGCCAGCAACGATGAAGTACCGCGCAGCAGCCGCGACCCGGAACGCACGCTCGGTCCGGTCGCCCACGCCGGCCCCTGGTGGCGCAACGCCCGGGCCGCCTACGTGGCGGCGCTGGTGTCGGTGCTGGCCCTGGCCGCAGCGGTGTTCGTTTCGGATCACCGCGTCGACCTGACGGCTGCCGCCGATCCCGAGCCGGCATCGAAGGCGGCCGCCCCTGCCCCGGCCGCCCAGACCCCGATCAAGCCGGTCGTGCGCAAGATGGTGGAACTGGACGAACTGCTCGCGGCACCGCCCTCGGCGGAGCCGACCCCCGATGCGAAGGAACCGCGTTCCGCGCACAAGCGCGTAACCAACGCCGCATCGCACGAAGTGGCTCGCATCTCGAGCCGACCCGAAGCTCCGCCTCCCGCGCCGGCCCCGCAGGCCCAGCCCGCACCCGCTGCCGCTCAAGCAGCGAGCGTTCCTGCCGAAAAAGCTGTCATCGCGCTCGCCGTGACCCCCTGGGGAGAGGTTTACGTGAACGGAGCAAAGCTCGGAGTGACCCCACCCGTCAACGTGGTCGAAGTGAACGCCGGCCGGGCCGAGATCGAACTGCGCAATCCGGGCTTCCCCTCGTATACCGAAACCGTGGAACTGGCGCCCGGCCAGCATTTCCGCATCAAGCACAAGTTCTAGTGATAGTGAGAGACCTGCTGCCACGATGGATCAGCGGCCGGCGCCGCCGGGGCGCACCAGCCACCTCCCCCCGGGCATCGAGGTGGTTTGCGCCCACCCTGTCCCGCCTCCTCGTCCGCCTGGGTCTCGCCGTGCTCGTGACGCTCGCAGCGGGCTGCGCCAGCGGGCCGTTCAAGGACTTCCCCAAGCCTTACCTGACCGGCGATGCCGGCAAGGGGTTGCTCGAGGACGGGCTGCGCGACTACGAGGACGGCAATTACCGCCAGGCCGGCCGCAAGATCAAGACTGCCCTGGACGACGGGCTGCGCTCCAAGACCGACCGCGTGACGGCCCACAAGTACCTTGCGTTCATCAACTGCGCGTCCAACCGCGAGATCCAGTGCCGCGATGAATTCCGCCAGGCGATCGAGATCGATCCGCGCTTCGACCTGACGGCCGCCGAGTCCGGCCATCCGATCTGGGGTCCCGTCTTCCGCAGCGTGAAGGAGCGGGCGCCGTGAGCACCGCGCAGGCTCTGCCGGAAGCGAAGGCCACGCACCTCGGCCGGTACGAAGTGCTGGTGCGCCTCGGCGAAGGCGCCATGGGCACGGTGTTCAAGGCGCACGACCCGCTGCTCGACCGCCTCGTGGCCATCAAGACGGTCAACCTGAACCTGCCCAAGGAAGACCTGGCCGAATACGAGGCACGCTTCTATCAGGAAGCCAAGGCCGCCGGCGGGCTCTCCCATCCCAACATCGTCGTCATCTACGACATCGGCAAGACCGACCGGCTCGCCTACATGGCGATGGAGTACCTCGAAGGGCGCGAGCTGCGCTCCATCCTCTCCGAGCGCGGTTGCCTCGCGCTGGATGAAGCGGTGAACATCGCCGCCCAGGTGGCCGAGGGCCTCACCTATGCCCATGGCCGCGGCGTGATCCATCGCGACATCAAGCCGACCAACATCATGCTGAACCGCGACGGCATCGCGAAGATCACCGACTTCGGCATCGCGCGCATGCGCAGTTCGGAACTGAAGACCATGACCGGGATGATCCTCGGTTCGCCCCGGTACATGTCGCCGGAGCAGGTCGCCGGGAAGCGGGCCGACCAGCGCAGCGACATCTTCTCGCTCGGCGTGGTGTTGTACGAAATGCTCACCGGCCAGGCGCCGTTCCAGGCCGACACCGTGCACGGCGTGATGTACCAGACCATGAACGCCACGGCACCCGCACCGAGCAGCATCAAGGCGGGCCTGCCCAAGATCCTCGACTACATCGTCGCGAAGGCGCTCGCCAAGGTGCCCGAAGCGCGCTATCAGAGCGCCCGCGAGCTCGCCGACGATCTGCGTGCGAGCCTCATCGCAGGCAACTCGGGCGATCTGGAGAAGCGCATGCTCGCGCGCCTGCGCGAATCCGCCCGGCAGGCGGCCGACACCCAGGCAGTCGGAACGCGGACCGAAGACAAGCTCGCGAAGGTGACCGGCGGTGGCGACGACACCACCGAAGAGATCCCGATCAAGGCAGTGACGACGACACCCAGCTTCTCCGTCTCGGAGTCGTTCGATTCGAGCGCGGCGACGCTGCGGCTCGCCGCCCTGTCAGGCCTGGCAAGCGAATTCGACGCGAAGACCAAGGCCACCAAGGCGTCCGTCGACGCTGTACCGAGCCGTACCCGGTCTCCGGTCGTGCAGCCGACGCGATCCACCCATGTGGCGCCCTGGCTGTGGGCGCTGGCAGCGGCTTCGGCCAGCGTCGCGGTCTGGCTGCTGCTGCACTAAAGTCTTCAGCGCCACCCAGCTCCCTGGTAGCACCGAGGGGCCGTGTGGCCCAAGTTCGCCGGGCGCTGCCTGATCGCGGTGGCTGAGATCGCTCAGATCTCACCGCCCCGCAGTGCCGCCACCGCCTGCTCGACGCGGTCCACCGGGATCACCTCGATTCCGTCGATCGATACCTTCGGCGCGTTCGCCTTCGGCACGATCGCGCGTGTGAAGCCGAGCTTCGCGGCTTCCTTGAGCCGCTCCTGACCACGCTGCACCGGGCGCACTTCGCCCGCGAGACCGATCTCCCCGAAGGCGACGAGCTTTCCGGGCAAGGGCTTGCCACGCAGCGACGAAACGATGGCGAGCAGCACCGGCAGGTCCGCCGCCGGCTCGTCGATCTTCACGCCCCCCACCGCGTTCACGAAGACGTCCTGATCGAAGGCCGCGATGCCGGCATGCCGGTGCAGCACGGCGAGCAGCATCGCGAGCCGGTTCTGCTCGAGTCCCACCGACAACCGGCGCGGGTTCGGCGCATGGGCCTCGTCCACCAACGCCTGCACTTCCACCAGCAGCGGCCGCGAGCCTTCCTGCGTGACCATCACGCACGAGCCCGGCACCTCGCCGCCATGCTGCGACAGGAACAGGGCCGAAGGGTTGGAAACGCCCTTCAACCCCTTGTCGGTCATCGCGAACACGCCCAGCTCGTTGACCGCGCCGAAGCGGTTCTTGATAGCGCGCACGAGCCGGAAACTCGAATGGGTGTCGCCTTCGAAGTACAGCACGCAGTCCACCATGTGTTCCAGCACGCGCGGCCCGGCCAGCGCGCCTTCCTTGGTGACGTGCCCGACCAGCAGCAGCGCGGTGCCGCTCGACTTCGCGAAGCGCGTGAGTTGCGCAGCGCACTCGCGCACCTGCGCCACGCTGCCGGGGGCGGATTGCAGCGTCTCGGAGTAGACGGTCTGGATCGAATCGATCACCGCCACGTCCGGCTTGCGCGCCTCCAAGGTCGACAAGATGCGTTCGAGCTGAATCTCGGCCAGCATGTCGAGATCGCCCGCGGCCAGAGCCAACCGGCGCGTGCGCAGCGCCACCTGCTGCGCCGATTCCTCACCGCTCACGTAGAGCGCCTTGCCGTCGTGCGCCATGGCGGTCAGCGCCTGGAGCAGCAGCGTCGACTTGCCGATGCCCGGATCGCCGCCCAACAGCACGACCGCCCCCTGCACCAGTCCGCCCCCCAGGACGCGATCGAGTTCGGAGATGCCGGTGGAGCGGCGCGGCGCCTCTTCCGCGCTCACTTCCGCCAGCCGCGCCACCTTGCTCGCTTCCGCGAGACCCTGATAGCGTGCCGGCGCCTTGTCGGCCACGCCTTCGACCAGGGTGTTCCAGAGTCCGCAGTGCGGGCATTGGCCCTGCCACTTGAGGGATTCGCCGCCGCACTCGGTGCAGGTGTAGATGGTCTTGGGCTTGGCCACGCCCGATTATCGCATTGCGCCTTCACAGGCCGCAGGCGCCGCGGCACACTGCATCGTCGCCGCACGACGGAGTCTGCGTTGCCCTTCGCCTACTACGACCGTCTCCCTGCGAGCCGCCGCCGCATCTACGACCGCAGCGACGCCATCGTCGAACTGCCGCTGCCGCCTGGGCCGGACACGGGATCGGTCATCGCCGCCATCGCCGCCGGACTCGAAGCCGACCGGGAGACCGCGGTGCAGCGCGCCTGCCAGCAGCTGCTGGACGACCTCACCATGCGGTTCAAGGTGCCGTCGCTGCGCGTGAAGGTCTACGCCACCCGCCCCAGCGGCGACTGGGGCGAGTTGCACGGGATGTATCTGCCGGAGGACGAGGGCAACCGCGCCGTGGTGGAGGTCTGGATGCGCACCGCTCAGAAACAGAAGGTGGTGGCGCCGCGCACGTTTCTGCGGACCGTGCTCCACGAGTTGTGCCACCACCTCGACTACGAGCTGTACAAGCTGCCCGAGACTTTCCACACGGAGGGCTTCTACAAGCGCGAGTCGCATCTCCTGGTGCAGCTCGCCGGCCCCCCGCCGCCGAAGAAGGGTCAGTCGGCCGCCGGCGAATCACCACTGTCCCGTACGTCCACGGGCACGCGCGGCGCCAAGGCGCAGAGCAGTTCGTAGCCTACGGTGCCGGCCGCGGCGGCCACTTCGTCCACCGGAATCGTCGCCCCCCACAACTCGACCTCCGCACCGACCCCGGCAGCCGGGACTGCGGTGAGATCCACGGTCAGCATGTCCATAGATACCCGACCCAGCGTGCGCGTGCGAACACCGGCCACCGCCACGGGTGTTCCGGTCGGCGCAAGCCGCGGATAGCCGTCGGCATAGCCGCACGCGACGATGCCGATCCGCATCGCCCGCTCGGCTCGGAAAGCCCAGCCATAGCCGACCGCCTCGCCGGCAGTCAGCGTCTGCACCGCGATCACCCTGGAGCGGAGGGTCATGACCGGCTGCAGTCCGAGCGCTGCCGCGCTCTCATCGGCGAACGGCGTCGCTCCATATAGAAGAATGCCGGGGCGCACCCAGGCAGCGCGGGAATCGGGGTAGCGCACGAGCGCCGCGGAGTTGGCGAGGGACCATGGCCCGTCCCCCGCAGCCTTCACGACGGCGAGCTGCTCCGCGACACCGCGGCCGTCGTCCGCATTCGCGAAATGGGTCATCGGGGTGACGGCCCTGATGCTGCCCGATGCTTCGAGGCGCCGGCGGGCTTGCCTGAACTCGGCCAGCCGGAAGCCCAGACGGTTCATGCCGGTGTTCAACTTGAGCCAGACATCGATGGGCCGCTCGATGCGCTGGCCGAGCAGCGACTCGAGCTGATCGGCGCCGTGCACGACCGGAGTTACCCCGAGCCTCAATGCGTCCGCGATCTCGCGCGCGTCGAAGCACCCCTCGAGCAACACGATCGTCCCCTCGTAGCCCCGGTCGCGCAGCCGCGCCGCGGCCTCCATCTCGAGCACGCCGAGTCCGTCGGCCGACCGTGCTGCCGGCAGCAACCGATCGAGGCCATGGCCGTAGGCATTGGCCTTGAGCACGGCGAGAATCCGCGCCGTGCCTGCATGGCGTCGAGCCACCGCGAGGTTGTGCGCGAAGGCGGCGAGTTCGACGGTGGCGCGGATCGGGCGGGACATGGCGTTACCGGCAGCGCGCTAGGTCGTGCATCGAACCGATTCTAACGTGGCCGGCACTGCGAACGCATCGCCGGATCGATGGTCTGTGGCTGCGTACATTCATGGTATAAAGCCTGCGCCCGCGCATCGCCGCGACGCGCCACGACACGATGCAGAACACCGTCACGACGGACGAATGACCCGCGGTTTCTACACCATCCTCGCGGCGCAGTTTCTCTCCGCCCTCGCGGACAACGCGCTGTTGTTCGCTGCCATCGCGCTGCTGGCGCAATTGCACGCCGCCGATTGGCATACGCCGGTGCTGCAGCAGTTCTTCGTGTTCGCCTACATCGTGCTCGCGCCGTTCGTCGGGCCGTTCGCCGATTCGCTGCCCAAGGGGCGCGTGATGTTCATCAGCAACGCCGTGAAGATCGGCGGCTGTGCGGCGATGCTGGCGGGCCTGCAGCCGCTGTACGCCTACGGCATCGTCGGTATCGGGGCGGCCATGTACTCGCCGGCGAAGTACGGGATCCTCACCGAGTTCCTGCCGCCCCACAAGCTCGTGCTGGCCAACGGCTGGATGGAGGGCCTCACCGTCGCCTCGATCATCCTGGGCGCCATCATCGGCGGCATCATGGTGGGCGATCGCTTCTCCGACTGGATGCTGGGCCGCTTCAGCTTCCTCGAGAACATTCCGCGCCTCGACTCGGCGCCCGAGGTCGCGATCTTCCTCATCCTCCTGCTCTACCTCGCGGCGGCGCTGGTCAACCTCTACATCCCGAAGGTGGCGTTCGACCACAAGCTGCCGCGACGCGACCCGATCTTCCTGCTGCACGACTTCTGGCACAGCTTCCGGCTGCTGTGGCGCGATCCGCTCGGCCACGTATCGCTCGCCGTGACGACGCTGTTCTGGGGCGCCGGCGCGACGCTGCGCCTCATCGTGCTCTCCTGGGCGGCGCTGTCGCTCAACTTCTCGCTCGAGCAGGCCACCCAGCTCACGGCGGTCGTGGCCGTCGGCATCGCACTCGGTTCGGTCGTGGCCGCCAAGACCGTCGCTCTCGATCATGCCGTGCGCGTGCTGCCGGTGGGCATCGCCATGGGAGTGCTCGTGATCGGCATGGTGTTCGTCTCCGACTGGCGCCTGGCGATCGCGCTGCTGGTGGCCGCCGGAGCGATGGGCGGCTATTTCGTCGTGCCCATGAACGCGTTGCTGCAGCACCGGGGCCATCTGCTGATGGGGGCCGGCCACTCCATCGCCGTACAGAACTTCAACGAGAACCTCAGCATCCTCGCGATGCTCGGCGTCTACGCCCTGATGCTGAAGATCGAGATGTCGCTCGATTCGATCATCGCGCTGTTCGGACTCTTCCTCGCCGGCACCATGGCCGTGATCTGGCGGCGGCACGCACACGATCAGGACGCGACTTCAGGGAGCAAATCTCCCCCGTGAGGGCCGGGGGAAGATGCCTTCTTCGCGATCAAGCACCACGTGAGGCCCCCACCCTGACCCTCCCCCAGCCATGCTGAGGGAGGGGATGTACACCCCTTCCCCCACCTTCGGTGGGGGAAGGTTGGGAAGGGGGCAAACCCAGTCTTCGACGATCGGCCCCATCGATCGTCACCTCTTTCTCCTTCCCTCGCACGTCAGCGTGGGGGAAGGTCGGGATGGGGGCAAACCGCGGCCAACCTACGCCTGCCACACCTTGCCGCTGCGAGGCGTATCGATCCGGTAGTCGGTGTAGCGACGCTCGAAGAATTCGCGACCGAAGCGCTCCGCCTCGACGACGGGTGCAGCAGGGTCGCGCGCCACCTCGCCGCGGCTGTTGCCCACGCCACGCACGATGCCCACGAGTTCCGAGTGCGTGTAGCGCGTGTACTCCTGGATCTGGTGCTCGATGCCGAGCGACGCACCGGGGTAGGTCTCTTCGGAGGCGAGCACCAGTCCGATCCGCTTGCCCGACATGCCCGCGATGACGCGCGCCGAATGCGGCGAGGACGCCGCGTAGAAGCAGAACGTCCGATCGAAGAAGGCCTTGGTCTGGGCAGACAACCCGTACCAGTACACGGGTGAAGCGAACACGACACCCTTCGCCGGAACGAATTCGTCGAACAGCAGTTCGCGGAAGCGGTCGTCAATGCGACATTCACCGTCGGGTCCGCGACAGGATCGGCAGTCTCGCAGGAACGAAGAAATGTAGTCGTCGAGATGACGCAGGGCCACCCGGATCCCGGCCGCCTCGGCGCCGCGCTGCACCGCTGCAGCCAGCGTCGCGGAGTTGCCTGCCCGCCGCGGACTGCCCACGAGGATCAACAGATCGGGGGCAGTCACGATGCTTCGCGTCCACGCTGCGCCGGACGCCGCGCGATCACGGAGATTGCCATCTCAGATCACCACGGGCCGATCCGGCAGTTCGTTCGCCCGCGGACCGGTGCCCGGGTAGTGCCGCGCCAGATGAGCGCCGACGGCGCGCACGCCGGCGAGCGCACCGGCTTCGAAACGCCCTTCGCGGAAATGCCGCTCCATCTCCCGGCAAACCGTCTCCCAAGTCTCGGCACCGCAGTGGCCGTGGATACCGCGGTCGGCCACGATCTCGACGTCACGATCGGCCATCAGTAGATAGATCAGCACACCGTTGTTGTGCTCGGTGTCCCACACCCGCATCAGCGAGAACACTTCGATCGCGCGCTCGCGGGCAGTCTCGTTGGCCCACAGTCGCGGACCGTCGAGCGATGCCTCGATCACCACGCGGATCTGTCCCGAGTGGGTTGCCTCCGCTTCGCGCACGGCACGCTCGATCGCATCGAGCGTGGATGCGGGAAACGCAGCTAAGACCGCAGCGCGACCGGTGAAGATGTGACGGAAGAAGCGGCCGAGATCCATGTCACCACCGCCCGGAGGCACCGCCGCCGCCACCCATGCCGCCGCCACCGCCACCCCAACCACCGCCGCTGCTCCACCCGCCTCCGCCACCGGGAAATCCGCCACCCCAGCCTCCGCCGCGGCCGCCGCGCATCGGCAATCCGCTGTTGCCCGCGGCCAGCGAGAAGACGAACGCGACGACGGCGGCGATCACGCCCACGGCGATCGCGCCGACGATGAACCAGGCCGCTACGCCTGCGACGCCGCCCACGATGCCTGCCGCCGGCACGCGACCGATGATCTGCCGCAGGATGCCGCCCACCACGATCACGAGGATGAAGCCGATGACGAACAACGCCTCGAGGTTGCCCGCGTTGCCGGGCGTTGGCCGCTTCGGCTGCGGCGCCGGCAGCGATTCACCGTCGACCAGCTTGATCATCCAGTCCACACCCGCATTGATGCCCCCGGCGAAGTCGCCGGCCTTGAAGCGCGGCACGATGACGTCGTCGACGATGCGCTTCGAGATCGCATCGTTCAGCACGCCCTCCAGGCCATAGCGGGTGTCGATGCGGAGCGTGCGGTCGTCCTTCGCGACCACCAAAAGCGCGCCGTCATCCACACCCTTGCGACCGGGCTTCCAGGTATCGGCCACACGGATCGCGTACTGCTCGATGGTCTCCGGCTGCGTGGTGGGCAGGATCAGCACGAAAATCTGGCTGCCCTTGCGCTGCTCGAAGGCGAGCAGCTTCTGTTCGAGGGCGGTGGCGTCGGCGGCGCTCAGGGTCCCGGTGAGGTCGGTCACCGGTGACTTGAGCGGCGGCACCGGTACTTCCGCGCGAGCGCCGAAGGCTACTACCGCGAGCAGCCAGAGCGCACACAGGCGCACCAGCAGTCCCATTGCGCGTTACTTCGCCGGTGCGGGCGCGGCGGGTTTGCTGAAGTCGACCGTGGGCGGCTTCGCGATGGCGGCTTCGTTCTCGACCGAGAAGTTGGCCTTCTCCTTGTAGCCGAACACCATGGCCGTCAGGTTGACCGGGAACTGCCGCACGGTGGTGTTGTAGGTCTGCACCGATTTGATGTAGCGGTTGCGCGCCACGGTGATGCGATTCTCGGTGCCCTCGAGCTGCGCCTGCAGATCGCGGAAATTCTGGTCGGACTTCAGTTGCGGATAGTTCTCCGCCACCACCAGCAGGCGCGACAGCGCGGAGGTCATCTCGCCCTGCGCCTTGATGAATTTGTCGAGCGCGGCAGGATCGTTCACCAGTTCCGGCGTGGCCTGGATGCTGCCGACCTTCGAACGCGCCTCGGTCACGCCGAGCAGGATCTCCTTCTCCTGTTCGGCAAAGCCCTTCACCGTGTTCACCAGGTTCGGCACCAGATCGGCACGGCGCTGATACTGGTTCACGACCTCGCTCCACGCAGCCTTCACCTCCTCGTCCTGCGACTGGATGGTGTTATAGCCGCAGCCCGACAGAAGCGCGCTGGCAGCCAGGGCGAACAGGACGGCGAGACGTTTCAACATGGACGGGCTCCTCGGGTGAGTGCTGCCCCATGAATGGGGGCAAACGATGGACATCTCAAGCAGCGGCAGCCTTCAGTTTCGCCATCGTATCGCGCGCGAAGCAGAGATCTTCCCACGCCTTCGACTTGTCGTGCAGGTTGCGCAGCAGATAGGCCGGGTGGTACGTGACGATGAGCGGAATGCCGCGATATTCGTGGAGGCTGCCACGCAGCGAGGCGATGGTCGCGTCGCGTCCGAGCAGGTTGGTGGCGGGAACCTTTCCCAGCGCGACGATGAGTTTCGGCCGGATAAGATCCACCTGCCGCTGCAGGAACGGCCGGCAGCGTTCCGCTTCGAGCGGTTCCGGGTTGCGGTTGTTGGGCGGACGGCACTTCACCACGTTGGCGATGTACACGTCGTCGCCGCGTTTCAGCCCGATGGCGGCAAGCATGTTGTCGAGCAGGCGGCCGGCCTGGCCCACGAACGGTTCGCCGCGCTGGTCCTCTTCCGCCCCCGGGCCTTCACCGACGAAGAGCCAGTCCGCCGCTTCGTCGCCGACGCCGAACACCGTCTGCGTTCTCGTGGGTGCAAGCGGGCACGAGGTACACGCCGCCACGCAGGCCTTGAGCGCGGGCCAATCCATCTCGAGCACGGCGGCCGCGCGCGCGTCGAGACCGGACCCGGCCTCGAGTGCGAGTGGTGACGTGTCCACCACCGGCGGTGATTCGACGGCAGGCCGCGCGGACGCCTCCGCCGGTCGATCGCGACGGACCCATTCGGGGCCGATGCCGAGTTCCTCGAGCACCTGGGAGCGGGTGGGCATGTCAGTACGGTACTCGCTGTCGCGATGGGCCAGCGGCCGGCGCAGCCGGGCCGCACAGGCCTTCTCCCGATGAATCGTGAGGTGGGTGCCGCCGGGCCGCCCCAAGGCACTGACGCGCCCCCTCGGAGGGCAGGGAGCGAAGCGAGCGTGGGGGCCGTTTCATCTTCACAGATCGCGGCCCATCAGGATCGCGTCTTCGCGTCCGCGATCGGCCGGGTAGTAGTTCTTGCGCACCGCCATCTCGCGGAAGCCGGCACTCGCATAGAGGCCGCGCCCTGCGGTATTGGACGGCCGCACTTCGAGGAACATCACCTGTGCCCCCATCTCCCGTGCCCGTCCGACGAAGAACTCGAGCAGTTGCCGTCCGAGACCGGCCCGCTGGCGTGTGCGGGCAATGCTCAGGTTGAGCAGGTGCGCTTCGTCCACGCCCATCATGAGCACGCCGTAGCCCCACAACACGCCGCCGCACTCCAGCACCCAGCACGAATAGCCCGCGGCAAGGGAGTCGCGGAAATTGCCGAGTGTCCAGGGGTGGGTGTAGATGTCGTCCTCGATCGCGACGACGGCGTCGAGATCCGTGGTCCGCATGGGACGATAGCGCGGGAGCGCCTGCGGCAAGGCACTCATCGTTCGGCCGTGGTGAGCGCGACCTTGTCGCGCACGTACAGCGGGACCAGCGCATCGGCCTCGTGGCGCTCACCGGCAGCCAGCCGCCGGGCTGCGATGCGTGCAACGAAGCGCGCTTCCGGATGGCGATCGTGCAGTATCTCGATCGGACCGAGACGCGCCGCCAGCGCGGCGCCGAAGCGGTCGAACCCCACGCCGCAGGCCACCCATTCACCGACGGGCAGCCGGGGCACTGCTTCGGGCGCGGCGAGCGTCGGTTCGATGACCGGTTCGATACCGGCGGCGCCGCGGCGGAATGCGGCGAAGTACACCTCGCCCATGCGCGCATCGAGCGCCGTTGCGATCTGTCCGCCATCGCAGCCCTCGGCCAAGGCCGCCAGGGTACCCACGGGCACGACCGGCAGACCGGCACCGAACGCGAGGCCCTGGCCCACGGCCGTGGCAATGCGCAACCCCGTGAACGACCCGGGGCCAACCGCGGCCGCTATGCCATCGAGCTGCCGCACGGTGAGGCCGGCCTCTCCCAACAGCCGGTCGACCATCGGCAGCAGCAGCTGCGAATGCCGCTGGCCGGCGTGTTCGAGGCATTGCCATTCCTCGCCGTCCACCCGGAGGGCGGCGGAGCAGTACTCGGTGGACGTGTCGAGCGCGAGGATCTTCAAGCGGGCGGCGCGGTCAACGCGTGGGCATGCGGGACCGTTCAGGAAGCTTCCGATTGTATCGGATGAGCTGCGGAACCCGGCTTGTATAATCCGGCGCGATTTCCGCAGCACGACCGCCGCGCCGAATCGAAACGTCAGTCCCAACAATATGAGGAGATTCATCATGGTTCGGGCTTTGCTGTCCGTCGCCGCGCTGTTCGGCGCTCTCGTCGGTTTCACCACGCCGGTCCAGGCCCAGGACACGAAGCCGCTCAAGATCGGCGTCATCACCTTCCTGTCGGGTCCGGCAGCGGGTCCGTTCGGCGTCCCGGCGAAGAATGCGGCCGACGCCCTGGTAGAAGCCTTCAACAAGGGCGGCATCGTGCCCGGCTACGAACAGAAGGGTTTCGGCGGCCGGCCGATCGAAGTGGTCTACGTCGACGAAGCCGGCGGCCCGACGAAGGTGGTCACCGAATACCGCAACCTGGTGAGCCGCCAGGAGGTCGATCTGGTCATCGGTGTCATCTCCAGTGGCGACTGCCTCGCCGTCGCACCGGTGGCTGAGGAGATGAAGAAGCTCACCGTGCTCTTCGACTGCGCCACCAACCGCATCTTTGAGGAGAACACGTACAAGTACGTCTTCCGCACGACCACCATGGCCACGCAGGAGAATGTCGCCGTGGCGCGCTACGTGGCCGAGATGTACCCCAACATCAAGACCTTCTCGGGGCTCAATCCGAACTATGCCTGGGGCCAGGACGCGTGGTCGGACTTCACCGAGTCGATGAAGATGCTGAAGCCGCAGGCGCAGATCGCGACCAACATGACGCCGAAGCTCGGTGCCGGCCAGTACGGCACGGAGATCTCGGCATTGGTCGCTAGCAACGCCGAGATCATCCAGAACTCCCTGTGGGGCGGCGACCTGGAGGCCTACATCCTGCAGGCGGCCCCGCGCGGGCTGCTGAAGAAATCGCCCAACGTCATCATCTGCGGCGAGACGGTGCTCGAGCGCCTGGGGGCCCAGCTGCCCGACGGCACCATGATCGGCGCCCGGGGCCCGAACGGCCCGTTCGCACCGTCGACCAAGCTGAATCTCTGGTTCCGCAAGGTCTATCAGGAGCAGTACAAGGCACTGCCGGTGTACTCCTCGTACCACATGGCCACGGCCTTCTTCGGCGCGAAGGCCGCCTACGAAAAGGCGATGAAGACCAACGGCGGCAAGGCACCGTCCGATGACGAGATCATCAAGGCCTTCGAATACCTGAAGTTCGAATCGGTGGCCGGCATCGTCGACATGGCGCTCGGCAAGGGCCATCAGGCGGTGCAGAGTGTTCCGATGGGGACCGTGCGCATCGTCGACGGCAAGGCGACGCTCACCAACGTGAAGTTCTATCCGCCCGAGCAGATCAGCCCGCCCGACGGCGTGAAGAGCATCGACTGGATCCGCGGCGGCTTCAAGAAGCAGTAAGCATCGAAGAAGAAACGAGAAGCGCGTGCGCGATCGCACGCGCTTCTCCGGCTGCAACAATCCGTCACGCGATTCGCCGTTGTCGGCTGCGCATGTGACGTGATTAAATATCTGCCCGCCCGAATTCGCTTCGCGTGAGCGATCGCCTCCATGGCCGTCAACTATCGCGTGACCGCGGAAGAACTGATCCGCAACACCGGTGCCCGCGTCACCAATGCCCGCATCGAGATCCTCGCGAGCCTGCTGAAGGCCGAAGGGGCGCTCACGCACTCGGAAATCGAGAACCGCCTGTCGCCCGCGTCGGGCATCGATCGCGTGACGGTGTATCGCGTGCTCGACTGGCTCACCACGCAGGATCTCGCGCACAAGATCAGCGGTGACGACCGCGTCTGGCGTTTCAACGCCGCCGGCAACGCGAACTCGCACAACCATGCCCATTTCAAGTGCATGTGCTGCCAGAACATCATCTGCCTGGACGATCTCGGGTCCGGCTACACGCCCGTGCTGCCCGCCGGGTTCACGCCGCAGAGCATGGACCTCACGGTGAAGGGGCTGTGCGCCGAATGTTCCCCGGCGAACAAGGCACACGATCCGCGCAAGCATTCGCACCTGAACGGTCGACGCGGAGTCACGGCCCGCCGCTGACATCGGCCCGTCGGGCGGCAGCGCGACCCGACTCCCGATAGAATCGGGGTTGAAGAGGTTCCCCGAACCCATGCACCGCGACGCTTCCCTCGAGCGCTGGCGCCAGGAACGCGCGCCGCTGCCCGCTCAGCACCACGCCTCCGAACGCAAGGCGCGGCTGGTCTTTGCGCTCACGATTGCAACCATGGTGGTCGAGCTGATCGCCGGCTGGCTCACCGGCTCGATGGCTCTGCTGGCGGACGGCTGGCACATGGGTTCGCACGCTGCCGCGCTGGGGATCGCCGCCTTCGCGTATTCGTTCGCACGGCGGCACGCCGAAAGCGAGCGTTTCTCCTTCGGCACCGGCAAGGTGAGCGCCCTGGCCGGATTCGCCAGCGCCCTGCTGCTGGCCGGTGTGGCCGTGCTGATGGCCGTGGAATCCGTGCAGCGGCTGGTGCAGCCCATCTCCGTGCACTTCACCGAGGCGATGGTGGTGGCGGCGCTGGGACTCGCGGTCAACGTCGCGAGCGCGCTGCTGCTCTCGGGCGGGCGAGCGGCGGACCACGATCATGCTCACGACCACCACGGCCATGACCATGATCATCACCACGACCACAATCTGCGGGCGGCCTACCTGCACGTGATCGCCGATGCCCTCACTTCGGTGCTCGCGATCGTGGCCCTGGCGGCCGGCAAGTGGCTCGGCTGGGTATGGCTCGACCCGACGGTTGCCATCGCCGGCTCGGTATTGATCGGCTGGTGGGCCTGGGGCTTGTTGAAGAGCACCGGCATGGTGCTGCTGGACGCTTCGGACGACACCAGCCTCGAAACCGAGATCGTGAAGCGCATCGAAGCCGACGCCGACAACCGCGTGGCGGACCTGCGGCTGTGGCGCATCGGCGGCGATCAGCGCGCTCTGATCCTGTCCATCGTCACGCACGAGCCGCGCTCCGCCGAGCACTACAAGGGCCTGCTCGCCGGCATGGACGGCCTGGAACACGTGACCATCGAAGTGTTCGTGTGCCGGGACGAACCCTGTGTCACGCATGCGCGAGCCTGATTCCCGGTGCTATTGATCTAGAATCTCGCGTTTCACCAGAACGATACGAGGGAGGAGACAGTCATGAAACCGGATCTCGCGGTGCCCGGCAAGCGCGTGCTCATCACGGCCGGTGCCGGCGGCATCGGCCGGGCTATGGCCGAGACGTTCGCGGATGCCGGGGCCCGCGTCCACATCTGCGACGTGGACACCAAGGCCATCGACTCGCTGCGCGCCGCGCGCCCCGCAATCACCAGCACGGTCTGCGACGTCTCCGATCTGAAGCAGGTGGATGCGCTGTTCGCCGACGTGAAACGCATCCTCGGCGGTCTCGATGTGCTGATCAACAATGCCGGCATTGCCGGCCCTACCGGGAAGATCGAGGACATCAGCATCGCGGACTGGGAGCGCTGCATCGCCATCGATCTGAACGGCATCTTCTATTGCACCCGGCTCGGCATGCCCATGATCAAGGCCGCCGGTGGCGGCAGCATCATCAACCTCTCCTCCACGGCCGGTCGCCTGGGTTTTCCGCTGCGCTCGCCCTATGCCGCCGCCAAGTGGGCCGTCGTGGGTCTCACCCAGAGCCTCGCGATGGAAGCGGGCCCGGACCACGTGCGCGTCAACTGCATCCAGCCCGGCATCGTCGAGGGCGATCGCATCGACCGTGTGGCCGCGGCCAAGGCGCAGGCCTTCGGCATCAGCGTCGAGGAACAGAAGAAGCGCATGGTCGCCGACGTCTCCATGCGCCTCATGGTGAGTGCCCAGGACATCGCCAACATGGCGCTGTTTCTCGCTTCCGACGCCGGCAAGCACGTGAGCGGCCAGTCGCTGCCCGTCTGCGGCAACGTCGAAGTGCTGCGCTAACCCAACCGCCACGAGTCACGGAGTTCATGGAACAGATCGCCATCATCGGCGCTGGCCTCATCGGCCGCGCATGGGCCATGGTGTTTGCGCGCGCCGGCCACACCGTCAAGCTGTGGGACAGCGCGCCCGGGGCCGTCGACAATGCACTCAAGCTGATCGAGGAGGGTCTCGCCGAGTACCGCTCGTTCGGATTGATGAGCGAAACACCTTCTGTGGTCGCCGCGCGCATCTCGGGCGCTCCGACGCTCGCCGCGGCCCTGCAAGGTACGGCCTACGTGCAGGAGAACACGTCCGAGCGTGAAGACGTGAAACGCCAGGTGTTCAGCGACCTCGACGCGCTCGCCGCCCCGGACTGCATTCTCGCTTCGTCCACTTCCACGATCGAGACCTCGCGCTTCGCGGGCCACGTGCCCGGCCGCCATCGCTGCCTGGTGGCACACCCGGTGAATCCACCGCACGTCATTCCGGTGGTGGAGATTTCGCCGGCGCCGTTTACCGACCAACAGGTGGTCGAGCGTGCCCGTGCACTGCACGAGAAGGTCGGTCAGGTGCCCGTGCTGGTGAAGAAGGAGATCGAGGGCTTCATCCTCAACCGTTTGCAGGCCGCATTGCTGCAGGAATCGTGGCGCCTCGTGGACGAAGGTTTCGTCAGCGTGGAGGATCTCGACAAGTGCATCCGCGACGGCCTCGGCCTGCGCTGGGCGTTCATGGGGCCGTTCGAGACCATCGATCTCAACGCCCCCGGCGGCATCACCGACTACGCCAAGCGCTACGGTCCGAAGATGCAGGGGATGATGCGCGACGTCACCTACCGCCCGTGGGACGACGAACTGGCCGGCCGCATCGAAGCCGAGCGCCGCAAGGTGATGCCCCAGAGTGAACACGCCACCCGCGAAGCGTGGCGCGACCGCCGCCTGATGGCGCTGATCGCGCACAAGCGCGACCAGGACAAGAAACACCGATAGCCTTACCGGAGAGACCCATGGCAGCCCAACGCAAAGTCATCATCACCTGCGCCGTGACCGGCGCGATCCACACGCCGTCCATGTCGCCGTACCTGCCGATCACGCCCGACGAGATCGCGGAAGCGGCCATCGGCGCCGCCAAGGCCGGCGCGGCCATCGTGCACCTGCACGCGCGCATGCCGGAGGACGGTCCGGCCCACCCAGGACCCGGACATGTTCCGGCGCTTCCTGCCCAAGATCAAAGCCGCTTCCAACGTGGTGCTCAACCTCACCACGGGCGGCGCACCGACCATGGCGATCGAGGAGCGCCTGCAACCGGCGCTGCAGCTGAAGCCCGAAGTGGCATCGCTCAACATGGGCTCGATGAACTTCGGCCTGTACGAGATGCTGAACCGGCACAAGGACTTCAAGTACGACTGGGAGCGTCCCTACCTCGCCGGATCCGACGACCGCATCTTCAAGAACACCTTCAAGGACATCGCCTACATCCTCGAATCCTGCAGCGCGAACAACACGCGCTTCGAGATCGAGTGCTACGACATCGGCCACCTGTACACCGCGGCACACTTCCTGGACCGCGGAATCGTGAAGCCGCCGCTCTTCATCCAGTCGGTGTTCGGCCTGCGCGGCGGCATCGGGCCGCATCCGGAAGACGTGATGCACATGAAGCGCACCGCGGACCGCCTGTTCGGCGACCAATATCAATGGTCGGTGCTCGGCGCCGGTGCCAACCAGATGTACATCGCTTCCATGTCCGCGGTGATGGGCGGCAACGTGCGCGTGGGTCTGGAGGACAGCCTGTGGATCGGCAAGGGCCAGCTCGCCAAGACCAATGCGGATCAGGTCTCGAAGATCCGCCGGATCCTCGAGGAACTGGGGCTGGAGATCGCGACGCCGGACGATGCGCGGGCGATCCTCAAGTTGAAGGGCGGGAACAACGTTAACTTCTAGTCATGCCTCCGGCGCCCCCATCCCAACCTTCCCCCAGCAAAGCTGGGGGAAGGGGCGTACATCCCCTCCCCCGGCTTAGCCGGGGGAGGGTTAGGGTGGGGGCCCGCGACGCCACTTCGCGAATCCTTTCGTCATGAACCGCTACAAGATCGCAGCCATCCCCGGCGACGGCATCGGCAAGGAAGTCATCGCCGCCGGCATCGAAGTCCTCGACGCTCTCGCCCAGGCCGACGGCTCCTTCGCGCTCGACTTCGAGCACTTCGACTGGGGCAGTGATTACTACCTGAAGCACGGCCGCATGATGGCCGACGATGGCCTCGAGCACTTGAAGCCCTTCGATGCCATCTTCTTCGGCGCCGTCGGTTCGCTCCAGGTGCCGGACCACATCTCACTGTGGGGTCTGCGCCTCGCGATCTGCCAGGGCTTCGACCAGTACGCCAACGTCCGTCCGACGCGCATCCTTCCCGGCATCGACCCGCCGCTCAAGTTGAAGAGCCCCGGCGACGTGGACTGGATCATCGTCCGCGAGAACAGCGAGGGCGAGTACTCCGGCCAGGGCGGGCGTTCGCATCGCGGACACCCGGAAGAAGTCGCCACGGAGGTCTCCATCTTCACCCGAGCCGGCGTCGAGCGCATCCATCGCTTCGCCTTCCGGCTGGCGCAGTCGCGCCCGCGCAAGCTGCTGACCCTGGTCACCAAGTCCAACGCCCAGCGCAACGGCCTGGTCATGTGGGACGAGATCTTCGCCGAGGTCGCACGCGACTTCCCGGACGTGAAGACCGACAAGGTGCTGGTGGACGCCGCCACCCAGCGCATGGTGCTGAAGCCGGCCAGTCTGGACGTGATGGTCGCCACCAACCTGCATGCCGACATCCTGTCTGACCTCGCGGCCGCTTTGTCCGGCAGCCTGGGCATTGCACCGACGGCGAATCTGAACCCGGAGGGCCGCTTCCCGAGCATGTTCGAACCGATCCACGGCTCGGCCTGGGACATCGAGGGCAAGGGAGTCGCCAACCCCGTGGCCACGTTCTGGACCGCGGTCATGTTGCTGGAACACCTGGGCGAAGGCCGGGCCGCCAAACGGCTCATGCGCGCCGTCGAGACGGCCACGGGGGCACGCGTGTTCACGCCCGATCTCGGCGGATCGGCCCGCACAGCGGACGTGACCAAGGCCGTCATTGACGCAGTCCGGGCACCATTTCACCAGTGATGACCTCCCGTCCGTCATACCCCGGGTTGGCGTCCATGCCGCATTGCGCCAAAATGCGGGCTGCTCCCCCGGGAGGAAGACCATGGACCACAAGGAAGGCCGCCTTCAGTTGGAACAGACGTCCGCCGCTGCCGCACGGGGCGGCGTAACCGTCGTGGAACGCCGGCTGCTCGAAAGCCTGCTCGAAACCGCCGGCAATCCGCCCATCCGGATCCGCCTCTGGGGCGGCGAGGAGATCGTGGCGGGAACCGCTGCACCCGTTGCCACGATGGTGATCCGCGACCGCGGCGCCCTGATGCGCATGCTGGTGAACCCCGAGGTGTATCCGGCGGACGACTACAGCGACGGGCGCATCGAAATCGAAGGCGACCTGGTTTCCTTCCTCGAGCACGTCTTCCGCGGCCTGGACAACCTCCCGGACAAGTCGCTCAAGGCGCGCTTCCTGCGCTGGATGAACAAGCCGCGCGCGAACACGCTGTCCGGCTCCAAGGAAAACATCCACCACCACTACGACCTCGGCAACGAGTTCTACCGGCTGTGGCTGGATACCGCCCGCATGCAGTACACCTGCGCGTACTACCCGCACCCGGGCATGTCGATCGAGGAGGCGCAGATTGCCAAGCTCGATCACGTGGCGCGCAAGCTGGAGCTGAAGCCCGGCCAGGTGGTATTCGAGGCCGGTTGCGGCTGGGGTGGCCTGGCCCGTCATTTCGCGCAGCACTACGGGGTGACGGTCAAGGCGTACAACATCTCGCAGGAGCAGGTGAAGTTCGCCCGCGAGCGTGCCAAGCAGGAAGGCCTGGACGGCAAGGTCGAGTACATCCTGGACGACTACCGCACGATGCAGGGCGAGTGCGACGTGTTCGTGTCGGTGGGCATGCTGGAGCACGTGGGCGTGGACAACTACCCGGTGCTGGGTGACGTGATCCACCGGGTGCTGAAGCCCCACGGTCGTGGCCTCATCCACTCCATCGGCCGCAACAAGCCGGCACCCATGAACGCCTGGACGGAGAAGCGCATCTTCCCCGGCGCCTATCCCGCGACGCTGGCCGAGATGATGCGGATCCTCGAAGGCCACCAGTTCTCGGTGCTGGACGTGGAGAACCTCCGCCTGCACTACGCCCACACGCTGGAAGCGTGGCTGAACCGCTACGAGGCCCACATCGACGACGTGCGCAAGATGTACGACGAGCGCTTCGTCCGGATGTGGCGCATGTACCTCGCGGCCTCGCAGGCCTCCTTCCTGACCGGCGCCCTGCAACTGTTCCAGATCGTGTTCGCCCGACCCCAGGACAACACGATCCCGATGAACCGCGAACACCTGTATCCCCGCTGATCATTCCTCCCCGAACCATCCCCTCCCCCAGCTACGCTGGGGGAGGGTTAGGGTGGGGGCAAACAGCGCCTACTTGAAGACTCGTTCCCCCGAATGGACTCCTGCGAAATCCTGATCGTCGGCGGCGGCCCCGCCGGTTCCACCTGCGCGCGATTGCTGAAGCGCGCCGGCCTCGACGTGATGGTGCTGGACAAGAAGAGCTTCCCGCGCGACAAGATCTGCGCGGGCTGGGTGACGCCCGCCGTCGTGCAGGAGCTGGACTTCGACGTGGACGCCTATCGCGCCACCGGCCGCACCATCCAGCCGATCACCGCGTTCCGCACCGGCCTGATCGAAGGCAAGGTGGTGAACACGAAGTACCCGGAGGTCGTCAGCTACGGCATCCGCCGCTTCGAGTTCGATGCCTACCTGCTGGAGCGCTGCGGCGCCCGCCTGGCTCCGCCCGCACAACTGAAGACGCTCGAGCGCAGCGCCGAAGGCTGGATCGCCAACGGCAACATCCAGGCGAAGTTCGTCGTCGGCGCCGGCGGCCATTTCTGTCCGGTCGCCCGCCACATCGGTGCGCAGCTCGGCCAGAGCGAAAGCGTGGTCGCCGCCCAGGAAATCGAGTTTCCGATGACCGAAGCGCAGAAGCAGGATTGCGCCGCGCTCGGCGAAGCGCCCGAGCTCTACTTCTGTCCGGACCTGAAGGGCTACGGCTGGATCTTCCGCAAGGGCGACTACCTCAACGTCGGCCTGGGCCGCGAGGACAACCACAAGCTCTCCGAGCACGTCGCCGAGTTCGTGCGCTGGTTGAAGGCCGAGCGGCGTGTGCCGCAGGACACGCCCGAGAAACTCGGCGGGCACGCTTATCTGCTCTACAACCACGCGCCGCGACCGTTCCTCGGCGATCAGGTACTGCTGATCGGCGACGCTGCCGGGCTTGCGTACCCGCAAAGCGGTGAAGGCATCCGGCCAGCGGTGGAGTCGGCGATGTTCGCCGCCGAGACCTTGATCGCCGCAAAGGGAGACTATCGCCCCGAGAATCTGGCGGCGTACGAAACCAGAATGATCGCCCGGTTCGGTGCACGACAGACGAAGTCGCTAACGGAGCGGCTACCGGAAGGCTTGAAGAAGCTTATGGCGGGCCACTTGATGGGAACCGAGTGGTTCACGCGCAGCTTCGTGATCGACGAGTGGTTCCTGCATAGGAAGCAGCCGGCCCTGCAGGCCTGACACTCCGCGGATTCGCCCGCAATGCGACGGGCGAGCGAGGACTATGCGGCCGCGGTGCGGGCTTCGTCCTTGCCGATCCGTTCCCGCGTCCGGTCCAGCCAGCGCGCGATTCTCGCCACACTGGTGCTGCGCGCCACGTCCACTTCGAGCACCTGGGCGAACACCCGGAATTTTTCCACCGCCGCGCCCAAGAGGGCATGCAGCGTCGGCAGGTCCAGATCCACCGCTGGTCGCAGTCGCGCCGTGGCCGCGAGCAATCTTGCACTCTCCGGATCGGAATCCGCGTCCACCTCGACCAGACAATGTGCCAGACGAACCATCGAACTCAGGGAGGATTCCGTCGGCTGCGCGCGGGGTGCATCTGCCGTCCCCATGCAGGCCAGCGTGGCTTCGGGCAGACCCCAGACCCGCCCCACTGCCACACCCAGTTCGCTCAGGGTGAGGCCCAGCACGGAGTGCGCGGCCTCTTCCTCGCTCGCACCTCGGGCGACGAGTTCCTCAATCGCCTGGAAATCCTCGGTGAAGTAGTACAAGGCCAGCATCCGACCGAGCGTGTACAGCATGCCGGCGAGGAACGCCTGCTCCACCTCACGCGACTTGACCTGCTGCGCCAGGTACCGGGCGATGAGCCCGGTCACGAAGGCGGAGACGGACTCTTCGCGCAAGCGCTGATCCTGCCTGCGCGCGGCGAAATGCCCGAAGCAGGTGAGCCCGTTGCACGTGAGACGGACCTGCTCCGTGCCCAGCACACGGATGGCATCGCTCACCGTCTTGATCGACCCGGACGCAGGCGCGAATCCGGCGGAGTTCGCGAGCTTGAGCAAGCGACTGGTGAGCGCGTAGTCGCGCAGGACGACGTCCGTGAGACGCGCTATGGACGAGGGCTGGTCGCCGCTGGTGAGCTGATTCACTTCGGCGAGCGTGCGTGACACCGCGGGGAAGTCGCCCTTGCGTTCAATGCGCCGCATCACGTACGCAACGGTCCCGTGCAGCGCATCGCCCGCCGACGTGACGGACGCTTCGGTCTTCCGCCAGGCCGCGACCATCGCTTCGTGCAGGTGTCGCGCATCGCGATAGCGTCGTTCGGGATCTGCCGCAGTGGCCCGGCGGAGCAGGTCGAGGAACAGCTCCACGCCCGCAATGGCGCGAAGCGGTGCCGGATCGATCTCTCCGATCGGAAGTTCAGCGGCCCTCGATGGATCCGCTCGCCTGCCCGTCAGCAGATCGTGGAAGATTCGTCCGAGCGCATACACGTCGGCGCGCGCATCCACGCAGTCACCGGACCGGTACTCGGGTGCCATGTAGGACGCCGTTCCCGCGATCACCTCAGGCCGTTCTGCTGCCCCGGTCACCGCGCGGGACAGGTCGAAATCCACGATGCGTGGCCGACCTGCCTCGTCGCGCATGATGTTGTTCGGGTTGAGGTCGAGATGCAGGATGCCCTTGGCGTGGGCATAGGCCATCGCGTCGACGATCTGGATCATCGTGCTGTAGGCCTGAGGCAGGCCCATGGGGCCGGACTGCGCGAGTTCTTCCCGCAACACCGTGCCCTCGAGGTACTCGAAGACGAGGTAGGTGAAGCCGTGGATCCTCCCTGCCTCGTGCAGCGCCACGATGTTGGGGTGGCGCAGTTGCGCCAGATTGCGGGCCTGGGACGACGGACCGGCGCCTTCGTCGTTGCCGTACAGAACCTCCGCCACCAGCTTCACTGCCACCAGCCGGTCGAGATCCGGGTCCTTCGCAAGGTACACGGCACCCTGGGCGCCCCGCCCGAGCACCTTGAGAATGGGGAAGCGCCCGATCTTCTGTTCCGGGGCGGCCGTCATGGGTGTCGCTCTCGATGCCTTGTTCGTATTGTTGGCGCAGCCTATCCCTCCCCTTACGGCAGTTCCACGAAGGACTTTATAGGCGGCCCGGACGAGCAACCGCCGGCTGCATGGAGCCGCCCTCTATAATCGAGCGCTCCGCACCCGGGCCGCACGCGATCCATGGCAATCGGCAAGCGCCGCATCGACCGCGATCTCCTCCTGGTCGCCGTTCCCTCCGCGCTGGTCGTGGTCGTCGCGTTCGGCCTCACGCTGCTCCTGATGCGGCCGGCGCCGCCGAGCGAGATCGTGATGTCCACCGGCGTCGCCGACGGGACCTACCACGCGATCGCGATGAAGTACCGGGATATCCTGGCGCGCGACGGCGTCACGCTGCGCTTGTGGCCTTCCAGCGGCGCCGTCGAGAATCTTCGACGGCTGTCGGATCCATCAGCCGAGGTCGACGTTGCCTTGGTGCAAGGCGGCATCGTCAGCGGCGCCGCCCCCGAAAGCACGAAGGACCTGGCCTCGCTCGGTAGCGTCTACAACGAGGTTCTCTGGGTGTTCCACCGCGGCGATCGCCCATTGGACCGGCTGCCGCCGCTCGACGGCAAGATGATTGCAATCGGTGAGGAAAACAGCGGCACGGCGGCCCTCGCCATGGCCATGCTCGAAGCGACGGGAATCGCGAAGCCACCCACGACGATCATGAAGGTGGGCGGCAAGACCGCCCAGGGCCTGCTGGCTTCGGGCAACATCGACGCGGCATTCTTCGTCGCCAGCCCGAACTCCGGCATCGTCCGGGACCTGCTCTCGACCAAGGGCATCCATCTGCTGAGCTTCGCCCGGGCGGATGCCTACACGCGCCGCTTCTTCTATCTCCGGAAGTTCGTCCTGCCGCAGGGCGTGTTCGACCTGGCGCACAACGTTCCGGCGCAGGACGTCACTCTGCTGGGTACGACGGCCAATCTGGTGGTGAAGCACGATCTGCATCCGGCCCTGGCATACCTGCTCCTTCGCGCCGCCGCGGAGGTGCACGGCGAGCCGACGCTATTCTCCGATCTGAGGGCGTTCCCGGCGGCCAACGACACGGAACTGCCGCTCAGCCCCGAGGCGGCGCGCTTCTACAAGTCGGGGCCACCGCTCCTGCAGCGTTACCTGCCCTACTGGGGTGCGAATCTCGTGGACCGGCTGCTCGTGCTGGTCGTGCCCGCGCTGGTGGTTCTGATTCCCGCCGGCCGGCTGCTGCCGCAGTTGTACCGATGGCGGGTGCGCTCGCGCATCTACCGCTGGTACGCGACCCTCAAGGAGATCGAACTGGAACTGGAGGAACGGCGCGACGCCGCCCAGCTCGAGCAGATCCTGACACGCCTCGAGACGCTCGACGACGCGGTTCACCGGATCGATACACCATTGGCCTACTCGGAAAATCTATACAGCTTCCGTCAGCACATCGATCTCGTGCGCCAGCGCACGCACCTGGCGATGCGAAAGGTGGGCGGCACCGGGTCCACGTAAACCCCCTCGACCATCTCGTCGACAATCTCCGGGAGATCCGTCAGGACGTTGCTCACTTCCGGTCGTCGGGTTTCGCTCCGGTATGCGCATGCCGTGGCGGTCGCTCACCAACTTCCCCAGCAGGTCGAACCGGAACGATGCGCCCAGTGCCGTTGCCAGCGCGGTCAGCACCCATCCGACCTACGTCATCACGGAAGAAGGCGGTTGCAGACATGATGCGATCGAGTCGC